>NZ_CGBP01000001.1 GCF_001053095.1 Yersinia similis
GCGTTGCGTGATGAAATGTATAAATGTGATGCGAAATTAGATGCGCTATAATCCTCCTGAACGTAAATAAGGAGAATATAATGGAAGTGGATTATATGTTGATTGGTTACGGAATGGACGGGCAGATACACAGAGATGAGTATCCAAAAAATAATATACGGATTATTGAACCTATAGTATCAAGGTCTGACTCTGGTCATCATGGCGGACCAATAAAAACATTTGAAGTTGATACGGTAACTTTCAATGGTAGAAAATATGCCATTGGCACCAGTCGAAGCACTAATAGCGATGAAGTTTTTCGCTTGATTGATAGCTCTGGAGTCTCGCCAATTCCGGAATAAATTCAAATAAACGCGTCACTATATCAATGAGCCTCGCTAAATGCGGGGTTTTTTATTGCCTAAAAATGGACTCTCAGTAAACGGATTTCATTATCTGGAGACTCACTATGTGTGACGAAATCGATCAAGCCCAAAACCTTGAATTACTCAACATTGAAATCGGAATAGCTAATCACAAGCCAACAATGACGTTTACCGGATTTTGCCATTTTGCAGAGTGTCGCCGGAAAATTCACGAGGGCATGTTCTGAGACCGACAGAGCAATCGCACGAATAATACAGAGGCAAGACCATGAGAAACAACACGACGCAAAAAAAAATAGCCGCCCTCCATAAGGCTCAACCCAACTCATTGAAAATCAGTCTCAAAGAATGGAATGAGCAACAGCCACGAAAACGATGCATGGAAACAGTGAGGCGCTGGGCGCGCGCTGGCATGCTTTACCCTGCACCGGAGTTTGACGGATATGAGTACCTGATAGATTCTGCGGCCGTAAAGCATGATCCCCGCAACTCCCAGAAAATAAACATAGTAAGCCTCATGGAGAGAGTTAATGGGCCGACCACGCAATCACGCCAATCGCGGGCTACCGCCAAACTTATACGTAAGAAATAACGGCTATTACTGCTACCGAGACCCAAGGACGGGTAAGGAGTACGGGGTTGGCATTGATAAACGCGAGGCTATCAATCAAGCCGTAGAAGCAAATATGCAATTAATATACCCGGACATAATAAAACTAGTTGATCGAATAAACGCTGAAAACACAATGACATTTCATGAATGGCTAGATCGCTATTATGAAATTGTTAATACCAGGGGATTAAAGAAAAGCACACTTGTAAATTATAAAAGCTGGATAGGTATTTTTAGAACATCATTCAATAATTCCAGTTTAGCCAGCATAACAACAAAAGATATTGCTGGATTTATTAACACTCAAGTAAATCAAGGCAAGTCTGCCAGTGCAAAATTAATGCGGGGTGCATTGCTTGACCTATTTCGAGAGGCAATCTCCGAAGGTCATATTAATGCTAACCCGGTCGAAGCAACAAGAACCCCAAAGGTTGAAGTCATGCGATCCAGACTGACATTAGAAAACTATAAAATAATCAGATATTCAGCCAATGAGCTACCTCCGTGGGCTGGGCTAAGTATGGACTTAGCACTTATAACCGGGCAGCGACTTGGTGATATATGCAAACTGAAATGGGAAGATATTCACGATGATAAATTATGGATAATACAGAGGAAGACACAAGCAAAATTATCAATACCTTTATCAATAAGCATCAACGGTATCGATTTGCGATCAGTGATCGATAAATGCAAATCGCTGTTTGGTAATACAGATTTTGTACTTTCAACAAATAGAGGGGGATTTGTAGCTGAGAGGACTATGACAGAGGGGTTTATGAATGCGCGCCTGAAGTCTGGACTTCAATGGAAAGGAACACCGCCATCTTTTCATGAGATAAGAAGTTTATCCGCAAGACTGTATACTGACGCCAAAGGTGGCGAGTTCGCCCAACATTTATTAGGCCACAAATCAGCACAGATGACCGCTAAGTATCAAGATAGCCGTGGTAGTGAGTGGGATGATATTACTATATGATTGTGACCTTATTTTGATTGATAATGACTTATCAATTTTAACCTTTTGATTTTAAAGGGATATTATAATGCGCTTATTTCTTGCTAAAGGACGTGAAAAATCCTTACTTCGTCGCCACCCATGGATTTTCTCTGGGGCGGTTCAACGCCTTGAAGGTGATGCACTTCCCGGTGAAACCATAGATATCCTTGATAGTCAGGGAAAATGGTTGGCCCGTGCCGCCTACTCGCCTGAATCACAAATTTTGGCACGAGTCTGGACGTTCAAACAAGATGAGGTTATAGACTGCGCATTCTTTATTCGCCGCCTACAACAAGCCCAGAATTGGCGAGATTGGCTGGCACAGCGTGATGGCCTTGATGGCTACCGCCTGATTGCCGGTGAATCTGATGGCCTTCCGGGCATTACTATTGACCGTTTCCAGAATTTCCTGGTGCTACAGTTACTTTCTGCCGGTGCCGAATATCAACGTGAAACGTTGGTCAGTGCGTTACAACATTGCTATCCAGAATGTTCGATTTATGATCGTTCCGATGTTTCTGTCCGTAAAAAAGAAGGTTTGCCACTGACTCAAGGCCTTGTCTGTGGCGAAATGCCACCAGCCCTGCTGCCGATTAGCGAAAATGGCATGCAACTCTTCGTTGATATCCAGCAAGGTCATAAAACTGGTTTCTATTTAGATCAACGCGATAGCCGCTTAGCGGCCCGTAATTATGCCAATGGCCGCCGTGTTCTGAACTGCTTCTCATATACGGGAGCTTTTGCTGTCGCTGCGTTGATGGGCAATTGCCAACAGGTCATTAGTGTTGATACATCACAATCCGTGTTAGATATTGCGAAACAAAACATTGAGCTTAACCAGTTGGACCTGAGCAAAACGGAGTTTGTCCGTGACGATGTATTCCAATTGTTGCGTAGCTATCGCGCTCAAGGGGAAAAATTCGACATGATCATTATGGATCCACCTAAATTTGTTGAGAATAAAAGCCAATTAGCCAGTGCATGCCGTGGCTATAAGGATATCAATATGTTGGCGATTCAATTATTGCGCCCTGGTGGTATCTTGCTCAGTTTCTCTTGTTCAGGTTTGATGCCAGTCGACTTATTCCAGAAAATTTTGGCCGATGCCGCGTTAGATGCAGGCCATGACATACAGTTTATAGAGCAGTTCCGCCAAGCTGCAGATCACCCGGTTATTGCGGCTTATCCAGAAGGATTATATCTAAAAGGATTCGCGTGTCGGGTAATGTAACTTGAAATATCCTGCGACACCCTCATATATAAGACAGCGAAAAGTTCTCGGGAGGTTATCATGATCGCCAGCAAATTCGGTATAGGCCAGCAGGTTCGCCACAGCCTGCACGGGTATTTGGGAGTGGTGATTGATATCGATCCTGAATATTCTCTTGCACCTCCTGAACCTGATGAGGTTGCAAACAACAAGATCTTACGTTCATCACCTTGGTATCATGTGGTAATAGAAGATGACGATGGGCAGCCGGTACATACCTATCTGGCTGAAGCGCAACTGACTTATGAAGATGTGGATGCACACCCAGAGCAACCTTCATTAGATGAACTTGCGGCCTCGATCCGCCACCAGTTGCAGGCTCCGCACCTACGTAACTGAGCCATGTTAGTGAATATCAAACCGGTGTTGATTGCCTGGTTAATGACATAACTCGCCACCCTGTGAGCAACGCGCTGACAGGGTGTTTTTTAGAAAGCCCAGAGTCGGTACATTGGACGTCACCCTTTTTCTAATCCCAAGCGGGGAAGCTCAATCTTAGGGCAGCGATCCATCACTACCTGCAACCCTGCATCGGCAGCCAATATGGCAGCTTGTTCATTAATAACACCTAGTTGTAGCCACAGCACCTTAGCACCAATAGCAATGGCATCCTGTGCAATGCCATATGCAGCATCAGAATTACGAAACACATCTACCATATCAATAGCATGTGGGATATCGGCTAATTCAGCATAAACCAACTGACCAAGCAGCAATTCTCCTGCCAGTTTAGGATTGACTGGTGTGACCTGATACCCCTGCTGTAGCAGATACACCATAACACGATAGCTGGCCCGTGATGGGGCATCACTCGCTCCAACTAATGCTATGGTTTTTACCTTTTTGAGTATGTCAGCGATATATTTATCATGCATTATTCAGTTCCTCTGATTCGCTAAAAGAATATTCCAAACCCTTCACTTTCGATGGATTAACTAATATTAGCGAGTTTCCTAAGTGTACATCATGTAAAAAGAATCGATAAAAATACCATCTAATTGATTTGATTGAATAGTTGTAGATATTATTACCACCAAATTGTTTTTATTCTTAAAATTCATTAAGATAAAACAACACCCCCATCCAGAATGATCCGAGTAGTAAACAAATACAATGGATTGGAAAGACTTTGACACATGATCTGGCTTACCTGACAATGTAAGCGGGTATCACCTTAAGGAGTAACACATGAAACTTGGTCTGGTTGCAGGGATGTTAGCCGTCTGCTTTAGTTTTTCGTCTGTCGCGATGACATTAAAACTCACGCCAGAAATTGAGCTACTCGTCGTCGATGGCAAAAATATGTCTGGCTCCTTATTGAAAGGTGCCGATAGTTTGGAATTAAACAGTGGTATGCATCAGATTCTGTTTAAAGTGATAAAGCCGCTACCTACAGACCCCTTAGCTCTTTATTCTTCGCCGCCATTAATCGTGGTATTTAATGCTCATAATACTCGGTCAGTTGCCATAAAATTACCGGCAATTAACACCCTGCGAGATGGACATCAATTCTCCAAAAATCCTTTATATCAACTTATTGGTGATAATGGGCACCCGTTATCTGTACGCCACGATGTTTTACACCAAGACCTTCTAAAGAATAGTACGACTCTTGAAACAGTAATGGCGGCATATAATGTTGGGAAATACAACGCATCCGTCCCCGCGTTCGCGGCAATCCCGCCCTCACCGGTGAGTGCAGTGCCCGGTACGACGATTCCGGTTGCTGGCGTCAATACCCCACATAAAACGGCCAGTTTGCAAGGTGAAAACGTCACCGAACAAATGCTGCAATATTGGTTCTTGCAAGCAAATCCGGAAACCCAAAAACGTTTCCTTATATGGGCAAAAAAACAACCTATCCACTAAAAAATGTGCCACCTATTAGCGTGTTAACCTCTGTCATCGGCACCATTTCCCCCAGAGCCGTGTTTAATCATCAGGTTATGCCTACTTTCTCGCATTTCTTTGTGCTGCTACTATGCACAAAATCACCATTTCAGTAATCTGTCAGTAAACCTATTGGCTATTACTGAAGGATATCTTGATGGAACTTACTACCCGCACTATTGCGGCTCGCAAACACATTGCCCTTGTTTCCCATGATCACTGTAAGAAATCACTGCTCGCATGGGTGATGGAAAACAGAGATCTACTGGCACAGCACGAGCTCTATGCCACAGGGACCACAGGTAATTTAGTGCAGAATGCGACAGGTATTGATGTGCACTGTTTACTCAGTGGCCCGATGGGCGGTGATCAGGAAGTGGGTGCGCTGATATCTGAGAAGAAGATAGATATCCTGATTTTCTTCTGGGATCCGCTCAATGCAGTTCCACATGACCCAGATGTGAAAGCCCTGCTGCGCCTGGCAACAGTATGGAATATTCCGGTAGCGACTAACCGCTCTACTGCAGATTTCTTAATTGGCTCTGCCTTGTTTAGTAACGAAGTCACCATCGCCATCCCTGATTATGACCATTACATGCAACAGCGCCTGAAATAGGCAACTCACCCGGTGGCTCAACCACCGGGTTTAGTATTGAGACATCGCATTTATTATGTTGACTAGGGCTTGCGTTGCACCAGGGCACCTAATTCACTGAGTTGAGAAACAAAAACAGACGGCCGTGCCGTGTCTTGTAGTAACCACACTTGATGCTTAGCACGCGTTATCGCGACATAAAGCAAACGCCGCTCTTCCGCATCAGGGAAATCTTCGGGAGGAGGCAGCAACACATCTTCCAGTACAGATTCCCGCGCTGCGGCTGGGAACCCATCATTGCCCTCATGTAAGCCAACGATAATGACATAATCAGCCTGCTGCCCCTTGCTGGCATGAATGGTCATAAAATCGACAGTCAACTTTGGCCACCGCGTCGTGGCTTTTTGCAAAACTTCGGGGCGTAAATGATGGTAACGCGCCAATATCAGGATACGTTCGCCTTCCTTAACAAAGCCGCTTAATTTATCCAATAAGGTATCCAACTGCGTATCGGGTAAGATCATCACCGATTTTTTATTACCCTTACTCAAGCTGTTAAGTGGTTTCTTCAGTTGATAAGGGTTTTGCTGAATAAACCGGTTCGCAATATCACCAATCCGATCGTTAAAGCGGTAAGTCGTATCCAGTGCACATTCAGCCCCTTCACCAAAATGCTCACTAAAAGCCGTTGTCAGCGAAAGCTCAGCACCACTGAAGCGGTAAATAGCCTGCCAATCATCGCCAACCGCAAACAGGCAAGTTTGCTTATTCTGTTTACGCAGTGCCGCGAGTAACATCGCCCTTTGTGGTGAGATATCCTGGAACTCATCAACCAAAACATGCTTCCATGGGCTGACAAAGCGCCCTTTCTCCAGCAAGTTAACCGCCTGATGAATCAACCCAGAAAAATCGACGGCCCCCTCATCTTTCAATGCCGTTTTCCATGCTTTTAGTAACGGTGCCATTAAACGGATACGCTTCTGAAACAGATCACGCACCTCATCATTCGCTTGCTCAATCATTTCAGCCTGACTGCCACCGTGCATACGCATCAAACCTACCCAGCGTTCAAGACGACTTGCCAGCCTCGCAGCCAACCGTTTGTCCTGCCAGAAATCGCCGTCAGCAACGTCCCACGCCAACTCATCAGTTAACCACTCTCGCCACCCTTTGGCCTGTGCTTTCTTCTCACTACACTGTTGTTGCCAATGTTTAATTAGCAACGCCCTTCTGGCCTGGCTGTCAGACTCAAGCTTGCTGATAACCGGTGTTTTGCGGCTACCTTGCTGGATAATATGCAATGCCAGAGCATGAAAAGTTTTAGCTTGAATATCATCCACGCCCAGGCGTTGCTTAATACGGCTATTCATCTCATCGGCCGCCTGGCGACCAAATGCCAGCAATAAAATCTGCTCAGGCAGTGCCTCATTACGACGTAGCAACCAGCCAGCACGCGCCACCAGCACCGATGTTTTACCGCTACCGGCGCCTGCTAACACCAAAACTGAGTCTTCACCGTTAACCACCGCACGGCTTTGTGACGCATTAAGGGGCGAGGTTTCTACATTTTGGAAAAAATCTTGATACTCCTCCAACATACGGGCTGTCCATTGCTGATTACATCGTTCAACACTGTAACGACCTTGCTGTAACCAACGCAGGCAAAATTCATAATCTGCTCGACAGGATTCAAACGCCACTAAGCGTTCTACTGGCATTGGCAAGGCACCGAATGCCTCGCGGATCATGACTTGTATCTGGCCTAATTCACTGCGTTTAAACCATTTATCCTGCTGTTCAATTCGCTTAATTGACTCCACTTGTTTATGCAGCACCTCGGCACAAACCTGGCTCATCTCTTCACTCCATTGCTGCCATACCCTCAGCAAGTAATGATAGAAATGTTGTGTTTCCTGCCATTCAGTACCGTGCAACCGTACAACTTTCTGCTGCGGCAACTCAAATTCAAGCTCGCCCCAAACGATACCTCGTTTACACTGAATACTAACCAGTTGGTTAAAAGGGATTAGGTATTGATGTTTATCACCGCATACTTCGATGCCTGCATTCAGCAAGCGGACCCGGTTATAGGGGTGCTGAGACAGATGTTTGCCAAAAGATGTCGCTTTAAGTTCCATATCTGCGCGCCATAACCCATATCAAGTGAATTGAAGTAACATGATGGAGTGTAAATAAAATAATTGAGTTTAAACAACAGGTATCCGATAGTTGGCAACAGAAACTAACCTGTATTGAGAGTGTGAATGGTTAGCATATGCTATCACTCAGCCACATTGCGGTTTTTTCACTCACCGAGGAAAACTCATTATTATGCGTACTGTATTGAATGTTCTTAACTTTGTTTTAGGTGGTTTTTTCACGACGCTAGGCTGGCTATTAGCAACGTTGGTCAGTGTCATCTTGATCTTTACCTTACCATTAACCCGCTCTTGCTGGGAAATTACCAAATTATCACTCCTTCCTTATGGTAACGAAGCGATCCACGTCAATGAATTATATCCAGAAAAAAGTAATGCGCTGTTCACCGCAGGAGGGGCTTTACTGAATATTGTTTGGTTTATATTATTTGGCTGGTGGTTATGTTTATCTCATATAGCTGCGGGGATTGTGCAGTGTATGACCATAATTGGTATTCCGGTAGGCATCACCAATTTTAAAATTGCTGCCATCGCCTTATGGCCAGTTGGCCGTCGAGTTGTTTCGGTAGAAGTGGCGCAGCAAGCCAGAGTGGCTAATGCTCAACGCCAGCATCGGTAACACTGAATTTTTCTGTTTTAGAGGTTTTTGTGTTCACTTTCGTCACTGATTTACGCCGTTATGCATACAACAGTAGCCTGCTTTATCATGCCCGTATTTTTATCGCTTTGGCGGGAGTAACGGCAGTCCCATGGTGGATTGAGCAACCAAAACTGACTATCCCATTAACATTAGGGGTCGTTGCCGCAGCACTGACAGACCTTGATGACCGCCTAACCGGGCGGTTACGTAACTTATTAATTACGCTAATTTGTTTCTTTGTAGCATCATCTTCAATTGAGTTGCTATTTCCTTACCCATGGTTTTTTGCTCTCGGTCTGACCTTATCAACCTGTGGCTTCACGCTGCTAGGTGCATTAGGGCAGCGCTATGCCACTATTGCTTTCGGCGCGTTGCTCATCGCTATTTACACTATGCTAGGTGCCTCTATGTACCCTACCTGGTACCAGCAACCACTCTTACTGATATCAGGTGCCGTTTGGTATAACGTACTCACGTTGTTCGGCCATCTTATTTTCCCGATCCGTCCCTTACAGGATAATTTAGCCCGTTGTTATCAACAGTTGGCTCATTATTTGGAAGCAAAGGCCAATTTGTTTGATCCTGATATTGAATCTGATATTAACCAGCCCTTAATCGACGTGGCGATGGTCAACAGTACATTAGTAGCCACCTTGAATCAGGCCAAAGCCTCACTCGTGACCCGACTAAAAGGTGACCGTGGTCAACGAGGCACTCGCCGGACACTTCACTATTATTTTGTTGCGCAAGATATCCATGAGCGAGCCAGTTCATCCCATTTTCAATATCAGGTTCTGCGAGAAAAATTCCGTTACAGTGATGTGCTATTCAGATTTCAGCGTTTACTGAGTATGCAAGCCAAAGCCTGTACCCAACTTTCCCAGTCCATTCTGATGCATCAAAAATACCAACATGACCCACATTTCGAACGGGCATTTACGTTCTTAGATGCCGCACTGGCCAGAGAACTGGCTCATCACGAAAATACTCAGCAAGTTAAGGCACTTTCCTACTTGCTAAAAAATTTGCGGGCCATTGATGCACAACTGGCTGGGATAGAGTCAGAGCAAGCCTTAGCACAAGACCCAACACCTGAGAACCGTTTGTCAGATGACCGCATCACTGGCTGGAGTGATATAAAACTACGAATCAGCCGCCATCTGACACCGCAATCAGCACTATTTCGCCATGCAATACGCATGTCTATTGTCTTGTGTGTGGGCTACGCATTCATTCAATTAACTGGGTTACGCCATGGTTATTGGATCTTGCTGACCAGCCTTTTTGTCTGCCAGCCAAACTATAGTGCAACCCGCCGCCGCCTTGCGTTACGAATTATCGGCACCTTAGCCGGTATCCTTGTCGGTTTGCCTATACTTTATTTCGTTCCTTCTATTGAAGGGCAACTCACCCTGATTGTGATCAGTGGTGTTCTGTTTTTTGCGTTCCGTAATGTCCAATATGCTCACGCGACGATGTTTATCACCCTACTAGTCTTATTGTGCTTTAACCTTTTGGGTGAAGGGTTTGAGGTGGCCGCACCACGGGTGTTTGATACCTTGTTGGGTTGTGCCATTGCTTGGGTAGCCGTCAGTTTTATCTGGCCTGACTGGAAATTCCGTCAACTGCCTACGGTGGTTAATAAAACATTTAATGCTAATTGCCGCTATCTGGA
Organism: Yersinia similis; assembly: GCF_001053095.1. Classification (GTDB taxonomy): domain Bacteria; phylum Pseudomonadota; class Gammaproteobacteria; order Enterobacterales; family Enterobacteriaceae; genus Yersinia; species Yersinia similis. The sequence continues at coordinate 10,211 of NZ_CGBP01000001.1, forward strand.
TGCTATTTTGGCGCAATATCATCAAGGTAAGGACAATAGCTTGCTTTATCGGGTTGCCCGCCGTGATGCACATAATTGCGACGCTGAATTAGCGTCAGTTATTTCAAATATGTCAGCGGAACCCAAAAACGATAAAGAAACTCAGGAAGCGGCATTCCGCTTACTTTGCCTGAATCACACCATGTTGAGCTATATTTCTGCTCTGGGTGCCCATCGTGAAAAATTGACCAATAGCACCACGCTAAATTTGCTCAATGATGCTATTTGCTATATTGAGGGCACCCTGGCAAAAGAACAACCAGACAACGCCAGAATGGCAAGTGCGTTGGCTGAGTTATCCAACCGGCTACAGCACTGTCATCCAGAACCAGAAAGCAGAGACCTATTAGTCTTACAACAAATCGGTTTGCTGCTTGAACTGCTACCGGAACTCAGCGAATTAAATAAACGTATTAGTCAGCCAGCATAAGGTCCCCAAGGGCCACCCACCGTGGCCCGTTATACGGTTTCATACGATTATACTGACCCATACCATTATGCCGTTTCATATGATGGCGTCTTTGCTGGATGGATGTGTTTTTCAAACCATTCGATAAGCTCACTGCGCATCATTAAAGGCAAAGCAGCATAATGATAGCCACTGATAGCCCCCGCCAAAGCCAGCAATATATTGATCCCAAGAGAGCGCCTTAGCGCCCGTAATTTCAAGTAGCAACATTTAGCGCCTTCAAGGCGTAATTCAGTCGCATTCTTTATACCCACCTTCCATAATAGCCGTTCAAGGCTGGCACTAAGATTAGGCAAATCCTTCAGACGAACCACCGGGCCTTTCTTACTTAGAACATCGATTTTCGCGCCCTCATAAGCCTGCCGGACAAAATGATGTAATCTGAGTCCATCATTCCATAATGAAGCATCAACCCATAATGAAGCATCAACTCGATAATAACGTAGTAAGACAGGTAACCCACGTTTCGCATACACAAGGTTAGCCATTCCGCTGGCACGGAATAAATCCTCAACATTATCGTTAGCTCGCAAATAAAGCTCACCTTCCGAAACAACAGCGAACATGATGCTGTTAACCAATAGGCCATAGCCCCCAAATTGGGAACGAATTGTTATCTGCCCCAGAAAACCAAAACGAACTTGTGCTTGAGCGATCCTTTTTTCTGACATGATTTTCATGACTACTCCTTTAGTAAAAATCCTAACCAATGTCCCTATCTTGTAGCAATAAGTGTAAGAGGAACAACTAATTGCAAAAATACGCAATATGGATTACGTAGCCAAACATAAAATGGATTTACATGTATTTGCATCACAATTATGCGAAGCGTCTTATAAAATTTAGTTGATCTTCGATTAAACAGTGACTACTGTATATACATACAGCACACTACAGGCGGGTTCATAATGCGTACTCAATCACTTAAACCTTATCATGCTAATTATCATTCTCTTACTACCAACGATTCTCCAGCAAGAGTTGATGCCCCAACCGATAGCGGCCTTATCAGTGAATTTGTTTACAGTGAAAATCAGCCCGTAGTAACACAATTATTACTTCCTTTATTACAGCAAGTTAGTAAACAATCTCGTTGGCTTTTATGGCTCACCCCACAACAGAAATTAAGCCGTTCGTGGTTAAAGCAATCAGGGCTGCCCATCAATAAAGTTGTGCAACTCAGGCAGATCAATCCATTATCGACCGTTGAGGCGATGGAAAAAGCATTATTAACCGGTAATTACAGTGTTGTTCTCGGCTGGTTACCGGAATTGACGGAAGACGATCGTATCAAACTACGTTTAGCCGCGAAGTTAGGAAATGCTTATGGGTTTGTTATGCGCCCATTGAATGACACAAAAGTGGGTTCAGGACAGTGCGCCACGTTAAAAATTCATTCTTATTTGTATCATTAAGTGAATTTAGGATTTATCCCATGAATAATTGCAATATTCAGAATTTAGCCCTGAAGAAGTGGCATAAAGCGAGTCAGAATGCGGCTTGCCGAATAAAATAATGCCTCATAAAATGCTATTTACACCTTTAAATCGTTAAAATTCATATAGAGTTATGCGTTTTTTTAAGGCGGTTTACTACATCACACTTGTAACTTTCTCGCCACGTTGTAGACTTTACATCGCCAAGGTTGCTCTAAAATGCCAAATCATACAGGCAACGTAATTAACGGGAGCGTAAAAACCTTGGCGAAGAATTTTAACCAAGGGCTTAGCTTTGAAAGCTCATTGCCTATTTGGATGATAACGAGGCGTAAAATGAAAAAGACAGCTATCGCATTAGCAGTGGCACTGGTAGGTTTCGCTACAGTAGCGCAAGCCGCACCAAAAGATAACACCTGGTACACAGGTGGTAAATTGGGTTGGTCTCAGTATCAAGATACTGGTTCTATCATCAATAACGATGGTCCAACTCATAAAGATCAGCTGGGTGCCGGTGCGTTCTTCGGTTACCAAGCAAATCAGTACCTGGGCTTTGAGATGGGATACGACTGGCTTGGCCGTATGCCTTACAAAGGCGACATCAATAATGGCGCTTTCAAGGCTCAAGGCGTTCAGTTAGCAGCTAAACTGAGCTACCCAGTAGCACAAGACCTTGACGTATATACCCGTCTGGGTGGTTTAGTATGGCGTGCAGATGCTAAAGGCTCCTTCGATGGTGGTCTTGACCGTGCTAGCGGCCATGATACCGGTGTTTCTCCATTGGTAGCTCTGGGTGCTGAATACGCATGGACCAAAAACTGGGCAACCCGTATGGAATACCAGTGGGTTAACAACATCGGTGACCGTGAAACCGTTGGTGCTCGTCCAGACAACGGCCTCCTGAGTGTTGGTGTTTCTTACCGCTTTGGTCAGGAAGATGCAGCAGCGCCAATCGTTGCTCCAACACCTGCTCCAGCGCCAATTGTTGACACTAAGCGTTTCACATTAAAATCTGATGTGCTGTTTGGTTTCAACAAAGCAAACCTGAAGCCAGAAGGCCAGCAAGCTCTGGACCAACTGTACGCACAACTGAGCTCTATCGATCCTAAAGACGGTTCTGTCGTTGTTCTGGGCTTTGCTGACCGTATCGGTCAACCAGCGCCTAACTTAGCTCTGTCTCAGCGTCGTGCTGACAGCGTGCGTGATTACCTGGTTTCTAAAGGTATCCCTGCTGACAAAATCACTGCTCGCGGTGAAGGTCAAGCAAACCCGGTTACAGGCAACACCTGTGACAACGTGAAACCACGTGCTGCTCTGATTGAGTGCCTGGCACCAGATCGTCGTGTTGAGATCGAAGTGAAAGGCTACAAAGAAGTTGTGACTCAGCCACAGGCTTAAGTTACCTTCTTTCGTGAAAAACCCCGCTATGCGGGGTTTTTTTTATCCTGTGAGTTAGCCAAAAGCTTACTGAATCGCTTATCTTGGTTTCACCAGATAACACTTAAACTTCTTTATCTAAAATATCTTTCAAGTCCTGCTTCAAAGAAGACATCTGGCTGGCATATTTCTCTTTCCGCTCAGCATCTTCAATCAACTGAACCACAGTATCTGAAAGCGTATTACCACGCCGCCTGGCTAATACCGCCAATCGCTGCCAAACCAAAAACTCCAGGTCGATCGACTTCTTACGCGTATGCTGGTGCTCGGCATTAAAGTGGCGCTTACGGCGGGCACGAATAGTCTGTTTCATTCTGGTCGCCAGATTGACATTCATATGCACGTCAATCCACTCTTGTACTTTCACTGGTTCATTTTCCAGTTTCATCAGTTGCTCTACTGCATCTTGAGCGGCACTGTTTTCAATATGGCGGGTAATGGCTTCACCTTCACGGTGTTTTTTGACCAAATACGCCCATTTCCAACCACTCTCAAGATTTTCCAGCTGTTGATATTTCATCGTGAGCTCTTCAGTGACCGTGTAACTTAAGTCAAGCATAACAGCTTTACACAGAATTTCACCCTGCTAAACACGCATTATTAGCTTGTTTTTTGTACGGAATACACAACATATCGGACTCCTTACCACCAAGAGCCACTCTACGTATATGCAGCCTGCTTTATTCTTGTATAATCGCCCTTTCCCTTTTTGACGATTGCATCTATCACTTTGACCAATAACCGACTCGAATGGCAGTCACTGCTGCCGAACACAACGCCATATGAAGCGTTATTTGCTACTGCCTCCCAATTGGAGCCTGTTGCTTTCGCAGCCTATCAGCCCCGGTTAGAGAATGGGATGACGCTGTTCTGTCATCCACAATCTCAACCGCGGTTTATGCTAATCAAAGCACAGGAAAGTACCGACTATCTGGCATTGATCGCACAAGCGGTTAAAGAGCTACAACCGGAGGCCTCCAACCTGCTTGGTGGAGATTATCTGGTCCATGGCCACCAAGTCACCTGGCAAGCAGCACAGCACGGTAACGAACGGTTTGCAGCGCAATCAACCTGTCTCTATCAAGAATGGGTCGAACCGGAACAGTTGTTTGGCTGTGTCAGGGTGTATAAAGATCAAATTACGCTGCAACCGGGTTTGGTTCATCAGGTAAATGGTGGTGTATTGATCTTGTCGGTACGGGCCTTGCAAGCTCAGCCATTGATGTGGCTGCGTTTGAAGCAAATGATAGTTCAACAACGCTTTGATTGGCTCTCTACCGATGAAACCCGCCCGTTGCCAGTACATATTCCTTCCATGCCACTCGACCTGCGTTTGATACTGGTTGGTGACCGTTTAGGGCTTGCCGATTTTCATGATATGGAACCCGAGCTGGGTGATCTGGCGATTTATGGTGAGTTCGAGGCAGAACTCCCCCTGGTAGATATCGAAGGCATGGCTCTATGGTGCGGTTACATCAACACCCTATTGCAGCAAAAGCAGCTACCGGCCTTATCTGCCGATGCCTGGCCGGTCCTGTTCCGCCAAGCCGTCCGTTACAGTGGTGACCAAGGCAGTCTGCCGCTCTGCCCGCAATGGCTTACCCAGCAGCTAGCAGAAGCGGCGCTTTATGCGGAAAATGACACAATCTCAGCCAACGCGCTAGAAGCGGCGCTGAATGCCCGAGATTGGCGACAAAATTATCTTGCCGAGCGGATGCAAGATGAGATCGAGCTGGGGCAAATTCTGGTTGAGACTGAAGGGCAAGTCGTTGGTCAAATTAATGCCTTATCCGTGCTGGAATATCCCGGTCACCCGCACGCGTTTGGAGAACCCGCACGGATCAGTTGTGTGGTTCATTTGGGCGATGGCGAATTTGTTGACGTTGAACGTAAAGCGGAATTGGGCGGTAATATTCATGCTAAAGGCATGATGATTATGCAGGCATTCTTGATGTCTGAATTAGAACTTGATCAGCCGCTGCCATTCTCCGCATCCATCGTGTTTGAGCAATCCTATGGTGAGGTTGATGGCGATAGTGCATCACTAGCAGAGCTTTGTGCGCTAGTCAGTGCCCTTTCACAGCAGCCTATCAATCAGCAACTTGCGGTTACAGGCTCCGTTGACCAATTTGGTAATGTACAACCTATTGGTGGCGTGAACGAAAAGATTGAAGGTTTCTTCGAGACTTGCCAACGCCGTGGTCTGACGGGCAATCAGGGGGTGATTTTACCTACCACGAATGTTCGTCACTTGTGCCTGAATCAGGCAGTGGTTGAAGCGGTACAGAAAGGTCAATTCCACCTGTGGGCTGTCGATACCGTGGCTGAAGCGCTACCATTATTGACTGGGGTCACTTATGACGATGAGCAGCAACCCAGCCTGTTAGGCGCTATTCAGGAACGTATCGCACAGATAAACCCACAGGATAGACGCCGCTGGCCATGGCCATTACGCTGGCTAAACTGGTTCAACCAGGGCTAATCAGACTTGCTCAGCGTACAGCTGTACGCTATTCTGCGCACTTCACTAAAATAAGGCTTACTGAGAACATGGTAGATAAACGCGAATCCTATACAAAAGAAGACCTTGAAGCATCCGGCCGTGGCGAGTTGTTTGGCGCTGGTGGGCCACCATTACCCGCAGGCAATATGTTAATGATGGACCGTATTGTCAAAATGACAGAAGACGGTGGCAGCCATAATAAAGGTTATGTGGAAGCGGAACTGGATATCAATCCAGATCTATGGTTCTTCGGTTGTCATTTTATCGGTGATCCCGTCATGCCGGGCTGCCTGGGCCTTGATGCCATGTGGCAGTTGGTTGGTTTCTATCTCGGCTGGCTCGGTGGCGAAGGCAAAGGCCGTGCACTGGGTGTCGGTGAAGTTAAATTCACCGGTCAGGTGCTGCCAGAAGCGAAGAAAGTGACATACCGTATTAATTTTAAACGCGTGATTATGCGTAAATTAATTATGGGCGTTGCGGATGGCGAAGTCTTGGTTGATGGTAAAGTGATTTACACTGCCACTGATTTGAAAGTAGGTCTGTTTAAAGACACCAACGCTTTCTAAGTAAATTTCGTCAACACACTGTAAAAAAAGGCGATGATGAATATTCATGTCGCCTTTTTATTTTTACGTAATATACCACATGAAATTCAGGAAATAACCTCACCGCCAGGCCCGGTTGATTGAGACAATTAACACTTCTTAACCTACTGCCATTTCTTAGGTTATTAACGTTTCTTAGGCCACGATCACTTCCCGCTACCAGGCGTCCGCCTCATATCATGACAAAGAATGTTATTACTCCCACGATAACGCTAAATACACTCGTGGTGATTAATACACGCTTCCAGTAAGGGCCGCTAGTGAGTGAATAGATAACACGGGTAATGATACGTGCTATAGAAAACAAGAAGTTAAATATGCTGACCACCGCGTCTGTCAGCACTACCAATAGAGAATCCATTTAATCGCTCATCCATAAGTATTTATGCCACAGAGTATACATAACTTAGTTTGGAACCCCTTATGCAATTCGATACCCCTTCTTGGTACTTGAGACTGACTCTTAGCAGGCCCGGTCAAGAGAGATATAATGAGTGAACGGCTGACGTTCATGCATGAAAACGGTCAGTAAATATTAAGTAACCGTCTTATGGAGAACAGCCTTCGGGGCAGTCTCCTGTTCAATCGAGTTTAAAAGGAAAAAGAATGAGTACACGCCATGTAGTAATTACAGGTATGGGTGTCGTTTCCCCATTAGGCTGTGGTATCGAAACGGTCTGGCAGCGGCTATTGGCAGGGCAATCAGGTATCCGTGTTCTATCGGATGAAATTGTAGGTGACTTGCCCGCTAAAATTGGTGGGCAAGTGCCTACGTTAGCAGAAGACGCTAAAGCTGGTTTCGATCCGGATAAAGCGGTTACCCCAAAAGATCAAAAGAAAATGGATCGCTTTATTGAGTTTGCGATGGCGGCAGCAGATGAGGCAATTAGCCAAGCGGGCTGGCATGCGGATAACACCGAGAAACAAGAGCGTACCGCGACAATCATAGGAGCGGGTATTGGTGGCTTTCCGGCCATTGCCCATGCGGTGCGTACTTCCGACAGCCGTGGGCCAAAACGCCTATCACCGTTTACTGTACCTTCATTCTTAGTGAATCTGGCCGCTGGCCATGTTTCTATCAAACATCATTTCAAAGGCCCGATTGGCGCGCCAGTCACTGCATGTGCTGCCGGTGTTCAGGCAATTGGTGACGCCGTGCGGATGATCCGTAACAATGAAGCCGATGTTGCCCTGTGCGGTGGCGCAGAAGCCGTGATTGATACCGTGAGTCTGGCCGGTTTTGCTGCCGCTCGAGCATTATCAACCAACTTCAATAGCACACCAGAAAAAGCCTCCCGTCCCTTCGACAATGCCCGTGACGGTTTCGTGATGGGAGAAGGTGCTGGCTTACTGATTATTGAGGAGCTGGAGCATGCATTAGCCAGAGGCGCGAAGCCATTAGCGGAAATAGTCGGCTATGGTACCAGTGCCGATGCTTACCATATGACCTCTGGCGCTGAGGATGGCGACGGGGCCTATCGCGCCATGAAAATCGCTTTGCGTCAGGCCGGTATTACGCCCGAGCAAGTTCAGCATCTGAATGCCCACGCGACCTCAACACCGGTAGGTGATCTCGGTGAAATTAATGCCATTAAACATTTGTTTGGCGAGAGTAATACGTTAGCGATTACCTCAACAAAATCCGCCACAGGGCACCTGTTGGGCGCTGCTGGTGGGCTGGAAACCATTCTCACCGTGCTGGCATTGCGTGATCAAATCGTGCCCGCAACGTTGAATCTAGAAAATCCAGACCCTGCGGCCAAGGGACTCAACATTATTGCAGGTAAAGCACAACCTCATGAAATGACGTATGCCCTTTCCAATGGCTTTGGCTTTGGTGGAGTGAACGCAAGTATCTTACTGAAACGCTGGGTGGACTAACGCAAATAAATGAAAACCTCCGCCTAATGCGGAGGTTACCCTTGATAATGACAGAGAGCCGCTTAAGCGGTCACAGCCCTGTCCGCCATAGCCTGTCGCCACCCTCCTAACCAATGAGACCGAGCGTCTAAAGATTGATAGGGACAAATTTCCCTTGAGCGCCCTGAAATACCTGCTTGATACCCACGTGACAACGCCCTTTCCAGGCGATCTCTTTTCTGTCTCTTCATGCCTCGTTTCCCTCACTTTTTTGGTTTGGTGGAAAGAAAACAGTGACTACTTTATGTGCAGCCACAGTTAAGTGATAGACCTTAAAAAACAGAAAAGCAATGCGCAAAATTCACGCCAATGTCACATTTGTGAGCTACATCCACAGAATTAGCTAAGTAGTTGATTTGATGTATATGAAGGTAATGCGTTGATATTAAATAGAAACCCCCCTTTTTCTGACAATGTCATTATTATCAGAGAAAGAGGGTAGACTGATTTAGAAAAATATATTACTTAATCTGTTGCAATTGAGCGGCGATAGTTTTGGCTTCCTGTTGCCAGCCTTCTGCCAATGTACGGACCAGCGCATCATAGCCATCTTCACTCTGTTTAAGTTCCAGATTGAAAGGCTGCTTAATTAACTGCCCCTGATGTTTTAGGATCCATACACCGCGTATTACTGCACGCCCATCATAACGTCCATGAAACCCGGTTACCGTGATATTTAGAACATCCTGATCGCTATCCAACGGTTGCGCAGAGACTAGCCAACCCGGTAGCGAATAACTCAGGTTGGTCACCAACGTTTGCTGTAACTGCTGGTCTAGCGGGCTAGCCCAGAGATTATTGTTGGCAATAACATACTGTACATCGTTGGTTTGATACACCACACCAACCGCCGCAAGGTAATCAGCCACACTGACATGTTCAACCCATAACTGCCGTGATGCTACGCTGCTACTGCCCGTAGCAGGCGCATTAAGTGCCGGTAACTGATAGTACGTTTTACTGGTTTCGCTGCTGCAAGCACTGAGTAACAGCGCGACGATAACTGCCATCCATTTCATCATTTTTTGGCCTTCTTAGGCTGAGGATCCTGACTTCCTGCCGCTTCAAATACCAGCGCATTGCTCTTCTCATTCAGTGTCCGCAATACCGGTTGTAATTCACGCAAGACCTGATCTAACCGCTGCATGTCACCCACCATTTTATTGTAGGCCGGTGAGCCAGGTTGGAAGCCTTTCATACTACGATTCAGTTCATTCAGCGTTTTTTGCAGATCTTTTGGTAGATCCTGCATCGACTGGCTGGACGTGATTGCATTAAGTGAAGCCAAAATTTTCTGGGTTTCACGCATTGTCTTCTGGCTTTCAGCCAACGTCTTCGTGACTTCATTAACCATTGGATTCAGTGGCAGATTATTAATCTTATCCAGTGTTTGCATGACTTTCTGTTGGATTTGAGCCAAGCCACCACTGGTTGTCGGCAATAAAGGATAACCAGCAACTTCTTGCGGCCCTTTCCACGGTTTCGCATCGGGATAAAAATCCAGATCGACAAACAGTGCACCAGTCAGTAAGTTGCCAGACTTCAATGATGCACGTAAGCCACGCTCTTTGGCGGTTTTCAGTACCTGTTCAAAATTGGTATCTGGACCTAAATCATCACGGAAACGGCCCGGTTCAATGCGAATTAATACTGGAATGCGGAAGTCATTATCGACTTGCTGCTTCATCCCCTCTGCGAAGAAGGGTACATCTGCAACCGTACCAACACGAATACCACGGAATTCTACCGGTGCACCAGACTGTAGCCCACGTACAGAATCAGAGAAGAACAGTAAGAAGTTTTCATGTTCAATGTACAAAGAGTTCTGAATGCTACTGCGGTTATCAAACAGCTTAAACTCCGCTTTATCCTGAGTGACGGGCTTACCCTGCTCTAAACCATCTGGTACATCAAAACTGACTCCACCACTGAATAATGTCGCCAACGATGCCATCTCCACACGCATACCTTGTGAAGACAGATCCACAGCGACACCACTGTCTTTCCAGAAACGGACGTTGCTGGTCACCAAGCTGTCATAAGGCGCGCCAATAAATAGCTGGTAACGCATCAGACGGGATTGAGGATCAAAAGTACTGGTTTCTACGGAGCCTACGCGATAACCACGGAACAGTACCGGATCACCGGCATTCAACTGCCCCGCTTGATCACTATCCAGCATAACCCGTAAACCTTTCGCATCTGGTGAGGCAAGCGGTGGGGAATCCAATAAACGGAATTCATTTAGTGCCTTACCGTTACTGCCCGGTTGCAGCTCAATATACGCACCGGAGAGTAGAGTCCCTAAGCCAGATATCCCTTCACGGCCAATCTGCGGTTTTACCACCCAGAAAGCGGTATCGCCGTGCAACAGGGTATTCATGCCAGAATTTAACCGGGCCTGTATGATCACATGGTTAAGATCTTCACTCAACGTGACCTTTTCAACCACACCAACATCCACGCTACGGCTCTTTATTTTTGTTTTTCCCGCCTCAATACCTTCAGCATTTAGGGTGGTCAAAACAACCTGTGGCCCTTGGTTACTGAAATGATAAAACAGTATCCATGCGCCAATCAGCGCAGTGACGATCGGGATGATCCACACCGGTGACCATCGCTTGATTTTTTCAATTTCTGCCACACTCTGGCTGGGATTATTGTCCGTCACCTTGCGGCTCCTTCTGGGTTGTTTCATTGATTCGATCCCAGGTTAAACGAGGATCAAACGTTAATGCAGAAAACATTGTCAGGATCACAACCATCGCAAACAGTAGTGCCCCAATCGCCGGGTAGATACTCATCAGCTGCCCAATACGGACTAATGATGAAAGCACCGCAATAACAAAGACATCGACCATTGACCAGCGGCCAACAAATTCTACGATTTCATAAATAAAATGCATACGTTCAGCATCAGTGTTGCCCTTGCCTTTGGCATCCCAACAGAGCCAAGCAATCGCCAACATTTTTAACGATGGCACCATGATACTGGCAATAAAAATCACCAACGCCACGGGGTAGGAACCCTCACTCCAGAGAAAAATCACCCCAGCCATAATGGTGGAGTTCATTTGGTTACCCAAACTTTCAGTTATCATTATCGGCATCATATTTGCCGGAATATATAACAGGATCGACGTGACTAATAACGCCATAGTCCACTGCAAGCTATTACGGCGGCGAGCATAACCGTGGGTATAACAACGTGGGCACTCGACTTGGTCTTGCGGCAAAATTGCTGTACAGCATGAGCATGAGCGCAAACCTTGACGCAAGCCAGTACGGCCTGGGATCAATCGGTAAGGCACTGCTGGCGCAGGGGCGATGTCTTGCCACATCCAATGACGATCAATGCACTGAAAAGCGCGCACTTGTAACAAACAGAATAAACAGTATGGGATAAAACTGCTGCCAATACCGATCTCACCATAAGCCATCAGTTTGACAAAACTCACTAATACGCCGGCGAGGAAGATCTCAACCATGCACCAGGTTTTAAACTGGAACAGTGCTTTCGCCATGGCGATTTTCCAACGGGTTGGCATACGCACCCGCAGGCAAAGCAGAATAATCGCTACCATACAAAATGCGGGGATTAGCTGAACCAACACCATAAACAGCGTTGCCATACTGACGTAATTATCAGACAGCATCACTCGAGGGATTTGGATCAAACTTATTTCGCTGGTGATCCCCGCCACACGCATATCGACGAAGGGGAACATATTAGCCAACAACAGCATAAACAGAGCGCTAAGCGCATAGCCTATTGGCCGCTTGCGAGGCTCTTCCCACCGCGCAGTCAGTGTCGTTTTACAACGGGGGCATACCGCTTTAGTGCCATAAGGCAAGGGGGGTAAGGCCACTGACATATCACACTGCCGGCACAGGAGAATATTCCCTGATTGCCCACCATTAACAGGCTCAATAACAGCACACAATATCTATTTCCTTACGGCAGGCCTTTATAGCTGAACACCGTTCTATCAAGAGACTCAATGTAACAATAAACACAATATCATCACAAAGCACAACATTACGTCACCTGGCAGAACGGTGTAACGCATTTTTAACCGTTTTTCTGAGCTTCCAGCTCTTCCCAACGACTGAATGCCACCTCTAACGCCTGCTCAGTATCTGCCAGGGTTTTCAAAACCTGTTGAGTCTCTTCGTGTGGACGAGAGAAGAAATTAGCATCACTGACTTCAGCCTGTAACTTACTGATATCATTTTCCAGTTTTTCTAGCTGTTGCGGCAACTGATCCAACTCACGTTGTAAGTTATAGCTCAGCTTGCCGGGTTTTTTAGCCGCAGGTGCATGGCTTTTAACCGAAGTAGACGCTTTGGTTTCTTCAATCTTCGGTGCAACCTGACGAATCGGCTTTGCCTCTGCCCGTTGTTGATGCGCATCATAATAACCGCCAACGAAGCTATTGATTTGACCATTGCCTTCAAAAATCCAACATTCAGTCACTGAGTTATCAACGAATTGGCGATCATGGCTAACTAACAGCACGGTGCCTTGATAGCTATCGACCATCTCTTCCAGCAATTCTAGCGTCTCAACATCCAAGTCATTGGTCGGTTCATCGAGGATCAACAAGTTACTTGGCTTAAGGAATAATTTGGCTAATAACAGACGGTTACGCTCACCACCAGACAGAGCTTTCACCGGTGTCATCGCGCGCTTAGGGTGGAACAGGAAATCTTGCAGATAGCCCAGTACATGGCGTGAACGGCCATTCACCATCACTTCCTGCTTACCTTCCGCCAGGTTATCCATGACCGTGCGCTCGGGATCCAGCTCCGCACGATGCTGGTCAAAATAGGCGACTTCCAGCTTGGTCCCGCAATGCACTTTACCACTGTCCGCGTTAAGCTGACCGAGCATCAGTTTCAGCAAGGTCGTTTTACCGCAGCCATTTGGCCCCACCAACGCAATTTTGTCACCACGCTGTACTTGAGCTGTGAAATCGTTCACCAGCACTTTGCCATCAATCTGATAATTAACATTTTCCAGATCGAAGACAATTTTGCCAGAACGTACGGTCTCTTCCACTTGCATCTTGGCGGTACCCATAACCTCACGGCGTTGCGAACGTTCCATCCGTAACGCTTTCAGCGCACGAACACGGCCTTCGTTACGGGTACGGCGCGCTTTGATGCCCTGACGTATCCAGACTTCTTCCTGGGCCAGCTTGCGGTCAAACTCAGCGTTTTGCAGCTCTTCAACCCGCAAGGCTTCTTCTTTGCTGGCGAGATACAGCTCATAATTACCGGGCCATGAAACCAATTTACCGCGGTCCAAATCTACAATACGGGTCGCCATTGCACGAATAAAGGAACGGTCATGGGAGATAAATACAATACTGCCTTGGAACTCTTTCAGGAAACCTTCCAGCCAGTTGATGGTTTCGATATCCAAGTGGTTGGTTGGCTCATCCAGCAGCAACACTTTTGGTGAGCTTACCAATGCACGGCCAAGTGCCGCTTTACGCAACCAACCGCCCGACAGTGAAGAAAGTTCAGCATCTGCGGATAGCCCTAGTTGAACCAGCACTTCTTGAATACGGCTATCCAGTTGCCACAACCCTTGGTGGTCCAAAATTTCTTGTAATGCCGCCAAGCGATTGAGATTTTTTTCACTCGGATCCAGTTCTACCTGATGTAGCGTTGCATGGTAGGCTTTTAGATGTTCAGCCTGTTCCTGCACCCCTTCAGCCACAAAATCAAACACGGTACCGGCCACATTACGCGGTGGATCTTGTTGCAGACGTGCCACAATCAGATCCTGTTCATAAATGATTCGGCCATCATCTAATGGAACTTCTTTACTCAGAATTTTAAGCAAGGTGGATTTGCCCGCACCGTTACGGCCCACCAGACAAACACGTTCGTTCGCCTCGATATGTAATTCAGTGTTATCTAATAAAGGTGCATCGCTGAACGACAGCCAGGCTCCGGACATGCTAATTAACGACATAGTTTTTACTTTTCCTCTTGGCTGTGGGTGACCAGCCAACAATTGTGGATCTGACGATTACGGGCAAAGTCTTCAGATTGTGTAAGTGTGGTTATCTCTTTCGCTTCCAGCCCCAGCGCGGCTATCCCGGCCAGATCCATCTGGAAACCACGCTTATTGTTCGAGAACATAATTGTCCCCTTGCGGCGCAGTAACCGTTTAAGTTCTTTCATCAGCACTAAGTGATCCCGCTGAACATCAAAGGTGGTTTCCATACGCTTGGAGTTAGAGAATGTCGGTGGATCAATGAAGATCACGTCGAATTGCTCATCAGTGTTGCTGAGCCAAGAAAGGCAATCCGCCTGAATTAAGCGGTGTTGCTGGCCCGTCAAGCCATTCGCTCGCAAGTTCTTCTCTGCCCACTCCAGATAGGTACGCGACATATCTACCGTGGTTGTGCTGCGCGCGCCGCCCAGCCCCGCATGGACGCTGGCGGTACCGGTATAAGCAAACAGGTTAAGGAAATCTTTGCCCTGGCTCATTTTGCCCAACATCTGGCGGGCAATACGGTGATCCAGAAACAGACCAGTATCAAGATAGTCAGTCAGGTTAACCCATAGCTTGGCGTTATACTCACTGACCAGCAAGAATTCACCCTTTTGGGCCAATTTCTCGTATTGATTTTTACCCTTCTGACGCTCACGGGTTTTCAACACCAACTGATTAGAGGGCAGTTCTAGCACCGCCAACGTGGCATTAATCACATCAAACAAGCGCTGGCGGGCTTTTTGTGGATCGATCGTTTTAGGCGGCGCATACTCCTGCACCACCACTTTGCTGCCATAGCGATCGACCGCAACATTGTAATCCGGTAGGTCGGCATCATACAGACGGTAGCATTCGATACCCTGTTGTTTCGCCCACTTATCCAGTTTCTTCACATTCTTACGCAGACGGTTAGCATAATCTTCAGCCACCAACGCGCCACCTGCACCCTGTGGGTTCACCGCCAACTGATAGTTTTTCTGTACGCAATCCAGCGGGCCATTCTTGGCTTTAAATTCACGATCTGCACGCAGTTGCAGGCAGCTCAGTAATTCTGGAGAGGCACTGAACAGTGACAGACGCCAGCCGCCAAATGCGGTTTTCATCATACGGCCAAACATATTATGCAATGCAATCAATGCAGGTTCGCTTTCCAGCCGTTCGCCGTAAGGGGGGTTGCTGATAACGGTACCCACCGGCCCTTCAGGTAATGGATTCACCAGCTTACTGATATCGTTAGCATTGAAGGTAATCAACTCAGCAACACCTGCCCGTCGGGCATTCGCACGCGCCATTTCGATGACCCGACGATCAATATCTGAACCAAAGAAACGAGATGAAGTCTCTAGCAGGCCACGACGAGCGCGCACTTGCGCTTCAGTGGTCAGTTCACGCCACAGATCTTCATTAAAAGCATTCCAAGCGGTAAAGCCCCAATGCGCCCGGTGCAAACCCGGAGCACGATCAGAGGCCATCATTGCGGCTTCAATCAGCAAAGTCCCTGAGCCACACATAGGGTCGACCATAGGTGTACCCGGCTGCCAGCCAGAACGCTGGATAATCGCTGCTGCAAGGTTTTCTTTCAGCGGTGCCTGACCAGTCAGATCACGATAACCACGCTGATGCAGCCCCTCACCACTGAGATCAAGAGCCACGCTGGCCATATCCCGTTGCAAGAAAACATTCACCCGAATATCAGGTTGTTGTTTGGCAACCGTTGGGCGTTGATCCATTTTGCGAGTGAAGCTGTCCACAATCGCATCTTTAACTTTCAACGCACCATACTGGCTATTACGGATCTCTTCATTCACACCGCTAAAATGTACGGCAAATGTTTTTTCCACACCAAAAATTGACGGCCAATCGATAGCCTGTACCCCAAGGTACAAATCTAAATCACTGTAGACCTTAAACTCGTTGAGCGGCAATAAGATGCGCGAAGCCAACCGGCTCCACAACAGGCTTTGGTACATGAGTCGATCGTCGCCCTGAAAATGTACCCCACCCTGTACTATTTTACAGTCGTGAGCGCCCAGCGCTTCGAGTTCGCTTTTTAACAGTTCTTCCAGTCCACGCGCCGTGCTGGCAAACAGAGAGTTCATATCGCACTATCACCAAAAAGAAAATTGTTGCGCATTATAGCTAATCCCAGCGGCTTGTCATAAAGTTGCTCCCTCTAATTTAATACTCATACGGAGGCAATGGTGATTACCCTCTCTAGGCTTTACGTTCATCCGGTGAAATCTATGCGTGGTTTGCAGCTTTCCCACGCCCAAGTTAGCAGCAGCGGGCTGGCCTTTGACCGTGTATTTATGATCACCGAATCAGACGGCACGTTCATTACTGCACGCCAATATCCGAAGATGGTTATGTTTACCCCGGCATTAATGGCAGACGGCTTATATCTCACCGCCCCCGATGGCGAGAGTGCCAGTATCCGCTTTAATGATTTTTTAGCCAATCCCGCCCCCACTGAAGTTTGGGGAAATCATTTTACCTCGTTAATTGCCCCCGAGGCGATCAACAGTTGGTTAAGTGGCTATTTTCAGCGTGACGTACAACTACGTTGGGTCGGCACAGAATTAACACGTCGTGTCAAACCGTTGCCGGAGGTTCCCCTCTCTTTTGCTGATGGCTTCCCTTATCTGCTGATTAACGAAGCGTCATTTAAAGATTTGCAGCAACGTTGCCCTGGCAGTATTAAACTGGAACAATTTCGTCCAAATTTAGTGGTCACCGGTGCCACAGTTTTTGCCGAAGATTGCTGGCAGGTAATCCGGATAGGCGATATCACATTTGATTTAGTCAAACCATGCAGCCGCTGTGTATTAACGACCGTCAGTGTTGAGCGTGGACGAAAACATCCAACCGGCGAACCATTGCGGACATTACAGACGTTTCGAACTGCGGAGAATGGTGATGTCGATTTTGGCCAGAATATGGTGGCCAGAAATAGCGGTATTATTCGAGTTGGCGATGAAGTTGAAGTTCTGATCACCAAACCGCCAAGGCCCTACGGTGCCGGAGCGGTTGTTGAAAGCCTTACCGCGCCACAGGATCAGTCAAAAACGGTATCCATTGAATATAATGGCATACGCTTTAACGGCAATAATCAGCAAATACTCTTGGAACAGTTAGAACAGCAGAATATCCGTATCCCTTATTCGTGCCGGGCCGGGATATGTGGCAGTTGCAGAATTACCTTACTCGCTGGAGATGTTGCTCCACTCAAACAGAGTGCTGTTGGTAACGATGGAACCCTTCTTTGTTGCAGTTGCATTCCTAAAGGCGATATTTCCCTTAGAGGCAAATAACCAAACTCAAAAACACACCGACAAATTACACCGCACGGTCATACGCTGTTGTGGTGTTAACCTCTTCAACCATTAGTGGAAATAAACGGTTATTCATTATTTTTATCGCATCACCAAGTACCAACTGACGACCAGCTAATACCACTTGAGATTGTGCTAATAAGCATAAACTGGCGGAGCAGCCCGGTTCAACCACGAGCAAACGTACATCTTCTCCGCTGTCTAATACTTTAACCAACGTCAGTTCGCCATTTTGTGGTATCAGAACTTTAGGTTGCTGTACAAAATGCCAACTTTTTGGCATGAGTGGTTTCAAGAAGCGACATGCAACCAATGCATTTAATACCAATTCTGAGCGCTGCTCATTGCTCAATTTAATTTGGCGACACTGATCTTCAAATTCAAAATAAAGAGCCGCATCATCAACACAGAAAGCCGATTCATCGAAAGCATCTGGTGTCAGCATTTTAGAGGGGAAGCGCGAACGGAATATCATACCATTAGCTAAATCCAACATAAGTCGGTCGTGTTCAGTATCAAAATACCAACGCCATTTATCATCTGGTTTAATTCGCATATTTAATCCTTCCCATCATATTGTAATATCATAAACTCAATAGCTGAGTTCTAGACCCATCGAATGGGACTCTCTTCATATAAGCATTTTGCTGAATATTCAATCTACCGGAGTAAAATATAGACTAGCCGGGGGCATAAATAAACCCCCAGCAGGTAATGAAGATAAATAATTAGATATGAGTAACGATATTCTTAATCAAACCCGGCCCACGGAAGATAAATCCGGAATAGATTTGAATCAATGAAGCACCAGCAGCCATCTTTTCCCGTGCAGCTGTAACGGAATCAATACCGCCAACACCGATAATAGGCAGACGCCCTTTTAGCTCTTGTGATAAACGATGAATAACTTCAGTACTGCGTAATTGTAATGGGCGGCCACTTAATCCACCGGCTTGCTCACAATAATTTAATCCCTGAATCAGAGAACGATCTAAAGTCGTATTAGTAGCAATAACGCCATCAATATTATGACGGACCAAGCTATCTGCTATTTGGATCAATTCCTCTTCAGTAAGATCCGGCGCGATCTTCACCGCAACGGGAACATACTTATGATGGTGTTGATGTAGCTCAGTTTGTTTATTTTTAATTGCGGCTAACAAATCATCTAATGCTTCACCGTACTGTAAGGATCGTAATCCCGGTGTATTAGGTGAGGAAATATTAATCGCAATATATCCAGCATAAGGATAAATTTTATCCATGCAAATCAGGTAATCTTCTTTACCTTGTTCGACTGGCGTATCTTTATTCTTGCCAATATTAATGCCCAATATACCGCCAAAATGGGATTTTTTGACATTTTCAATGAGATTATCGACCCCATGATTATTAAACCCCATTCGGTTGATCAAACCTTCAGCTTCGACGATCCTGAATAATCTCGGCTTGTCATTCCCCACCTGAGGCCGTGGCGTTACAGTACCCACTTCAATGAAACCAAAGCCCATGGCACCCAAGGCATCAATACACTCACCGTCTTTATCCAGGCCCGCAGCCAAACCTACTGGGTTTTTAAAAGACAGGCCCATACAACTTACCGGTTTGGTGGGTACCGACTGGCGTACCAAAAATTCCAGAGGTGTGCCGCTAACTCGCTTTAACTGACGGAAAGTCAATTCATGGGCACGTTCTGGATCAAGCTGAAATAGTGCTTTTCTGACAAGTGGATAATACATGTGATCTCCTGAGCGATCAGTGACAAGCGGTTAGCAAGCACTAATTCTGTCGTGCTGTAGCCAGTTAACGTTATCAGTACTGTTGTGTAATCCCGCTAGCTGACCAGCTTCCAACGTATGGAATGCCCATCATACTTCAAGTTGAATGTGTGTTGGCTGTCTTCGTTACTCCGTTGCCGCCTGCCTGCATCTTGAAGTCACTTGGGTATAGATACGGGAATGGTAAATTCATCTTTCAGGAAAGTAAACGTTTGCGAAGTAAAGCCATTCAAAGAATAAGCATATTACCCGTATCCTTTATTACCTTAAGTTACAGTGGTGTTAACAGTAATAACAGGCAGGTAAAAATAGAGGGAATTAATGACAAAATACACACAACGAAGAGAATAGGCAGATTGTAAAAACACCTTATTCCCTGCATCAAATTCCCTATATCAAAATAATGCCCATGGAGCTTGAATCGTGCCATCCGTGGCACGAGTATCTGACTATCCCGACTATCCCGACTATCCCGACTATCCACCATTTAAGACCGCGTTATCGGAGTTTGCCAGCAGCCTGAGTGGGCATCAGACCCTCTACTCAATGAGGTCACATTGACTTATGCCGCAAGTGCTTTGGTTATCTTCTCGTACAAATCACCCGATAAGTTATCCAGCGTTTTCAATTGCTCCAATGCCTTACGCATCAGCGCCTGACGCCCTGCATCATAACGTTTCAAGCGAATCAGTGGCTCAATTAACCGCGCAGCAACTTGTGGGTTGCGGGTATTTAAGTCACTGAGTATCTCAACCAAGAACTGATAACCACTACCATCAGCCGCATGGAATGCAGCCGGGTTACCGGAAGCAAAACTACCAATCAACGAGCGAGTACGGTTCGGATTACTCAAACTGAATGCAGGGTGTTTCAGTAAGGCACGTACCTGTACCAGGACATCTGCCGCCGGGCTGGTCGCTTGTAGAGCAAACCACTTATCCATAACCAAACCGTCATGATTCCAGCGCACATCAAAGGCTGCCAACAACTCATCACGGCAAGGTAACTGAGCAGCAACCGCCGCTGCTAATGCTGCCAATGAGTCCGTCATATTATCGGCTTGATGATATTGTGAAGAAATAAGCTTATTGGCAAATTCCTCATCACCAAAGGCCAGATAATTGAGGCAAGTATTACGTAAAGCACGTTTGGCAATATCACCATGCTCAATACGGTAAACCGGCGTCATATTGGAGACATATACGGCCAACAGTTCATCCGACAGCTCCTGGGCCAGACAACGCGTGATCGCTTCATGTACCGTATTGATCGCTTGCGGATCGATAGTCGTAAACAGTTCGGCCATTTCATTTTCTGAGGGCAACATCAAAATCTGCGCGGCCAAGGCAGGATCAAGATTTTCATCCAGCAATATTGCGCGGAAAGCGTCTGCCACATGCGCGGGCAAACTCAGTGGCTGTTGCTGCTGATATTTAGCAACATTCAGCTTAATGTAGGTTGCCAGCAAGCTTTGCGCTGCATCCCAGCGAGAGAATTCATTGCGGGCATGCTGCATCAGGAACGTGAGTTGCTGATCACTGTAGGGGTAATCCAATTTTACGGGTGCAGAAAACTCACGCAGCAGAGATGGGATAGGTTTCTGTGCCACATTATCAAAGGTAAAGGTCTGTTCAGACTCTGTCACATTCAGCACGTGGTGAACCGGCAAGCCATTGTGTTGCAATGGGATGACATGACCTTTGCTGTCATACAGTTCGATGTCTAACGGTATGTGCAGTGGCAATTTCTCTGGTTGATCCGCTGTAGGTAACGTTTTTTGGCTAACGAATAAATGATACTGCTGTTTTTCAACATCATAATCGTCATGCACGGTCAATAATGGTGTGCCTGATTGGCTGTACCAGCGCCGGAAGAGAGACAGATCAACATTTGATGCATCTTCCATTGCCTGTACAAAATCATCGCAAGTCGCGGCACTTCCATCATGCCGTTCAAAATAGAGCCGCATACCCGCTTGGAATGGCTGTTCACCCAGCAGCGTATGCATCATTCGGATAACTTCTGAACCTTTTTCATACACGGTGAGCGTATAAAAGTTATTCATCTCTATCACTTTATCCGGACGAATAGCATGTGCCATCGGGCTAGCATCTTCCGCAAACTGCGCCGCCCGCATTACCCGGACATTTTCGATACGGTTGACAGAGCGGGAACCTAAATCAGAGCTGAATTCTTGATCTCTGAATACGGTTAAACCCTCTTTCAGACTCAATTGGAACCAATCGCGGCAAGTGACGCGGTTACCCGTCCAGTTATGGAAATATTCATGGCCGATAACAGCTTCAATATTTAGATAATCTTTATCTGTGGCTGTTTCTGCTTTCGCCAGCACATATTTTGAGTTAAATACATTTAACCCTTTATTCTCCATCGCCCCCATGTTGAAGAAATCAACAGCGACAATCATATAGATGTCGAGGTCATATTCCAGACCAAAGCGAGTTTCATCCCACTTCATTGAGTTTTTCAGGGATGTCATAGCCCAATCGGCACGATCTAAATTACCCCGGTCAACAAAAAGCTCAAGGGCGACTTCACGACCCGAACGGGTAATAAATTTATCCTGTAACACATCGAAATCACCGGCAACCAAAGCAAACAGGTAAGAAGGCTTCGGGAAGGGATCTTCCCACTTGACCCAATGACGGCCATCATCCAGTTCACCCTGCCCCACACGGTTACCGTTGGAGAGCAGATATGGATAGCGAGACTTATCCGCCACAATGCGAGTAGTAAAACGAGCCAGCACATCAGGACGGTCTAAATAATAAGTAATGTGGCGGAACCCTTCGGCTTCACACTGTGTGCAGAGCGCTTCACCAGACAGGTATAACCCTTCCAACGCGCTATTGGTTGCCGGATGAATATTATTGACAATCGTCAGTGTAAAATCTGCGGGTAATTGCTCAATAACCAGCGTGTTATCCTGTTGGCGATAATGTGGCCATATTTGCCCATCAACGCTGACACTGATTAGCGTCAGATCTTCACCATTTAGAACCAACGGTGTCACGTCTGTTCTTTGACGTTTTACTTTACTGACCGCCGTTACCGTCGTTTTTTGCGCATCCAGTGCGAAGTCCAGATCGATATCGGTGATGGTGTAATCCGGCGCACGATAATCGTGACGGTATTTAGCTTGCGGCTGTTGTGTCATAGAAACCCTTTTGACGTCATCAGTGAGTATGATTATCGGATCTGTATTCGCCGTTATTGAGGGCGAATCTTGCTGCTATTAGCGACTTTTCCCCAGACCCAGATAGGTTTTCAATGTATCACAGTTGTAAAAAAAACCTAGATGAGAACCTTGGCGACTCCGGTAAATAACGCATTGAATGTCCATTTTTCGAGCCGTCCCGCAAGCTAATTGTCGCTTTGCAATTCGTCACCAATAGGCTCATTGGGTAGTGCACAAATTCACACATTTAACAAAATAACCTGCCGACAAAATCTGCTTTTTATGTTTAATAGTGCACAAGAGAAACCGGGAAAATCAGGAGAACTATCGATATAGCTATCATTTATAATGATCAGACTGCTGACAAACCCCGATGACTCACTCTTGAACGGTGAGGATAGGCAGAAGAGTAAAGCGTCCGCGCCAGGGAGGGCGCGGCTCGAGCCCCCAGGGAAGGCTATTTTTATACAGGGAAGCCGGCGTCTTTACGATCTGCCTGTTCTCTCCGTTGCAGGCACTTTGTCAATAACCTCTATCATTTATAATGATTTTGTTATTAACCATGTCTTTCATAAAGTTAGTTCACCAACTTAGCGAACTAACGAAATAAGCCACTATAAACAGCCGTAGTACTTAATTACGTTTGTTTTTCCTGACAATGGCACGTTAGTCTTAGACTTCTGATTAGCATTTATGGTGTGATGAGGCTTCAATAACAGGATAATACCGGTATACTCCTGCAACTTTATAGATTTTGCCGACTGTGGAAAATGCTCCTACGAGGATGCTGTATAGCGCCATGACTCAAGACGCCTCACCGATTTTGACTTCATTGCTTGATACGGATGCATATAAGCTTCATATGCAACAAGCCGTATTTCATCATTATCGCCACATTACGGTTGCCGCCGAATTCCGCTGCCGTAGTGATGAGCTGCTGGGGGAGTATGCTGATGAAATCCGCCACCAGATAGCCCTAATGAGTCAATTAGCACTGACATCTGATGAGTTTATTTACCTCTCCAGCCTACCCTTCTTCCAGGATAATTATCTGCGTTGGTTACGCGATTTTCGTTTTAAACCAGAGCAAGTCTCCGTCGCTGTTCATGACGGTAAATTAGATATTCGCATTGCCGGTTTATGGTGTGAAGTGATCATGTGGGAAGTCCCTTTGCTGGCAGTGATCAGCGAAATCATTCACCGACGCCGTTCTACTCATGTGACAACGGATCAAGCGGTTCAACAACTGCGCACGAAACTTGAGCAATTCAATGCCCTCAGTGCGGATATCGATATTACTCACTTTAAATTGATGGATTTCGGTACCCGCCGCCGATTCTCTCGCGAGATACAGCACACCGTTGTCAGCACGTTAAAAGATGAGTTCCCTTATCTGGTCGGCACCAGCAACTACGACTTAGCCCGCAAATTAGCCTTAGCGCCCGTCGGGACTCAAGCCCATGAGTGGTTTCAGGCTCACCAACAAATTAGCCCAACATTGGCAAACAGCCAGCGTGTAGCACTGCAAGCCTGGCTGGATGAGTACCCCAATCAGTTGGGCATCGCACTGACTGATTGCATTACTATGGATGCTTTCCTACGCGATTTTGATCTGGCTTTCGCCAACCGCTATCAAGGCCTACGCCATGACTCTGGTGACCCGATCGAGTGGGGGGAGAAGGCTATCGCGCATTATGAAAAATTGGGTATTGACCCAATGAAAAAGGTATTGGTGTTTTCAGATAATCTAGATCTGGAGAAAGCATTATTACTCTATCGTCACTTTTATCAGCGCATTAAATTGGTGTTTGGTATTGGTACGCGTTTGACGTGCGATATACCAGGCGTTAAGCCATTGAATATTGTTATTAAACTGGTTGAATGTAACGATAAACCGGTGGCTAAGCTCTCAGATAGCCCTGGTAAGACTATTTGTCAGGATCCCGCATTTGTCGATCAGTTACGTGAAGCCTTTGCGTTACCTTTAGTCAAGAAAGCCAGTTAATACCCCGTTACCGGGTAGCGTATGTTTACCCGGTAACTCCATTTAGCCTCTCGGCTCTTCCACGATTAAATTTTCCATTATTAAATAGTGTCTTCGTTTGTGTCGTATTTATACCTAAAGCTATTGTCGTCAGCGGGTGAGTGATTTGGGTGCATAAATGCCGCTAACCCCCTAGTGGTTGCAAGGACGGAGGGCATATTGACGGTAACCTCAGAAATCTTGCACTATTCTGATGATTTCTACTTGTGTCCTGCACTGCCACAAGTAACATAGCAACATCCCCATTTCATTGGGTTGTTAACTATTTCTATACCCTAAGTCATTAAAGTTGTAGCCAGGCAGTAAGTGCGCAAATCCTGATGAACTGACTCAAACCAGAGATTCAGATGAGTGAGAGCCGCTAACACACTGCAACTTCAAGGAAACAGGGTATATATCCAAACCATTAAAGAGAGAAATCTATGAGCGTAGTGCCTGTAGTCGACGTACTGCAAGGCCGCGCCGCGGTTGGCAGTGAAGTCACCGTGCGCGGTTGGGTGCGTACCCGGAGAGATTCTAAAGCGGGTATCTCCTTCGTTGCCGTTTATGACGGTTCCTGCTTTGACCCGTTACAGGCCGTCGTGAATAATACTTTGCCAAATTATCAGGATGAAGTACTGCATCTGACCACCGGTTGTTCCGTTGAAGTCACCGGTACCGTGGTCGCATCACCGGGTGAAGGCCAAAGTTTTGAAATTCAAGCAACCGCCATCAATGTAGTGGGCTGGGTTGATGACCCTGATACCTACCCTATGGCTGCGAAACGCCACAGCATTGAATATTTACGTGAAGTGGCGCACTTACGCCCGCGTACCAACCTGATTGGTGCCGTTGCCCGTGTTCGCCACACGTTGGCACAAGCAATCCACCGCTTCTTCGACGAAAATGGTTATTTCTGGGTTTCTACACCGCTGATCACCGCCTCTGATACTGAAGGCGCAGGTGAGATGTTCCGTGTTTCAACGTTAGATCTGGAAAACCTGCCACGCACGGATACCGGCGCTGTTGATTTTAGCGAAGACTTCTTCGGTAAAGAAGCATTCCTGACCGTATCGGGTCAGCTAAACGGTGAAACCTACGCCTGTGCGTTATCAAAAGTTTACACCTTTGGCCCAACCTTCCGGGCTGAAAACTCCAATACCAGCCGCCATTTAGCTGAATTCTGGATGGTTGAGCCGGAAGTGGCCTTCGCTTCGCTGGATGATGTCGCCGGTTTGGCTGAGAAAATGCTGAAATACGTTTTCCAGGCGGTCTTGAATGAACGTGCTGATGACATGAAGTTCTTTGCCGAACGTGTCGATAAAGACGCAGTTGACCGCCTACAACGTTTCGTCACCTCTGATTTTGCTCAAGTTGACTACACTGATGCCATTGAGATCTTGCTGGCATCCGGTCAGAAATTTGAGAATGATGTTTCATGGGGTATTGATTTGTCCTCTGAACATGAGCGTTATCTGGCTGAGAAACACTTTAAAGCGCCGGTAGTGGTTAAAAACTATCCGAAAGATATTAAAGCCTTCTATATGCGAATGAATGAAGATGGCAAAACCGTTGCGGCGATGGATGTTTTAGCGCCGGGTATTGGTGAAATTATCGGTGGTTCACAACGTGAAGAACGTTTAGATGTCTTGGATGCGCGTTTGGCCGAAATGGGCCTGAATAAAGAAGATTATTGGTGGTATCGTGATCTGCGTCGCTACGGCACTGTACCGCATTCAGGTTTTGGCCTCGGATTTGAGCGTTTAATCTCATATGTAACCGGGGTTCAAAACGTTCGGGACGTTATTCCATTCCCACGTACGCCGAGAAATGCCAGTTTCTAAGTTTATTATTTAGAAAAGAAAGTCAATTTGTACAAATAAAAGCCAGCC
Source organism: Yersinia similis (assembly GCF_001053095.1). GTDB lineage: Bacteria > Pseudomonadota > Gammaproteobacteria > Enterobacterales > Enterobacteriaceae > Yersinia > Yersinia similis. The sequence continues at coordinate 36,857 of NZ_CGBP01000001.1, forward strand.
CTGCTGGCTTTTATCATTTTTTAAAATTCGATCTAAGTCACAAAGTTCCCTTAATTTTACATTTTGTAACACATAGTTTCTCAATGAAACACATTATTGTAATTGGTAGCATTTTCGGTCTGGATTATAAGGTCTGTGAATGGAACACTGCGTTCAGACACAGACGACACCAAACTCTCAACAATAGTTCCATAAAAATTATTGGCGGCAGTGGCAGGTGTCCGAATAACACCAATGAGGGTAATAATAATGATGAAGCGCAATATTCTTGCAGTAGTAATCCCAGCTCTGTTAGCCGCTGGTGCAGCTAATGCAGCAGAAATCTACAACAAAGATGGCAACAAACTTGACCTGTACGGTAAAGTTGACGCACGTCACTCTTTCTCTGATGCAGCTAGCCAAGACGGTGACAAGTCTTACGTTCGTTTCGGCTTCAAAGGTGAAACCCAAATTACTGACCAACTGACCGGTTACGGCCAGTGGGAATACAACATTCAAGCAAACAACGCTGAAAACAGTGGCGCTCAAGAAGGCAACGCAACTCGCCTGGGCTTTGCTGGTCTGAAATTTGCTGAATTCGGTTCATTCGACTATGGCCGTAACTACGGCGTAATCTATGACGTTAACGCATGGACTGACATGCTGCCAGTGTTCGGTGGTGATTCAATCTCCAACTCTGACAACTTCATGACTGGCCGTTCTACTGGCCTGGCAACTTACCGTAATAACAATTTCTTCGGTATGGTTGACGGCCTGAACTTTGCCCTGCAATACCAAGGCAAAAATGACCGTTCTGAAGTCAAAGAAGCTAACGGTGACGGCTTCGGTATCGGTTCTACTTATGATATCGGCAATGGCATTAACTTCGGTGCTGGTTTCTCTTCTTCAAACCGTACTCTTGATCAAAAATATGGTTCTACCGCTGAAGGCGACAAAGCTCAGGCATGGAACGTTGGTGCTAAATACGACGCAAACAACGTATACCTGGCTGTAATGTATGCTGAGACTCAGAACCTGACTCCATACGGTGCTTATGATTTCACCATCGCGAACAAGACTCGCGATATCGAAATCACTGCACAGTATCAGTTCGACTTCGGCCTGCGCCCATCACTGGGTTATGTTCAGTCCAAAGGTAAAGATCTGAACAATGTAGATGACAACCATGATCTGGTGAAATATGTTTCTGTTGGTACTTACTACTACTTCAACAAAAACATGTCTACCTATGTTGATTATAAAATCAACTTGCTGGACAAAGACCTGTTCACCGAAACCAACAACATCACAACAGACGACGTTGTTGCTGTTGGCTTAGTTTACCAGTTCTAAGTCAAACTTAATGAGGCAGTTTATCTGCTGACCTAAGTTGAAAAAAGACAGGGCCTCGGCTCTGTCTTTTTGTTTCTATTCTGAGCTGATTGATGGAGATTACTCTGTCTATCGGCCTATTTTGCCGATTTTTCACCTCAGATCCCCCCGCCTCACCAGATTCATTTCTTTTTATCGCAAACGGTTGGCAAAGGCCGCAACTGGCGTTACCCTGAAGGCTCTGTTTGCTTAACGCTAAGCCATGGAAGCCTCTGACATGTTTGAAAAAATCACTGCTGCACCTGCGGATCCTATTTTAGGTTTGACCGATATCTTCCGCGCGGATGACCGCGCTCATAAAATCAATCTGGGGATCGGTGTCTACAAAGACGAAACCGGTAAAACCCCAGTGCTGACCAGCGTGAAGAAAGCTGAGCAGTATTTACTGGAAAATGAAGTTACCAAAAATTATCTGGGTATTGACGGCCTGCCTGCTTTTGCCAGTTGCACCCAAGAGCTGCTGTTCGGTGCTAATAGTGCAATTATTGCGGATAAACGTGCTCGTACCGCTCAAACGCCAGGTGGGACAGGTGGTTTGCGCATTGCCGCTGATTTTATCGCCCATCAGACCCGCGCCAAACGTGTCTGGGTCAGTAACCCAAGCTGGCCAAACCATAAAAACGTCTTCGAAGCCGCAGGGCTGGAAGTGGTGGAGTACGCTTATTATGATGCTGCTAATCACGCACTGGACTTCGATGGCTTGTTAAATAGCCTGTCAGAAGCTCAGGCGGGTGATGTGGTGTTGTTCCACGGTTGCTGCCATAACCCAACGGGTATCGATCCAACAGAAGCTCAGTGGAGCCAACTGGCGGAGTTATCGGTTGCTAAAGGCTGGTTGCCACTGTTTGATTTCGCTTATCAAGGCTTTGCTAAAGGTTTAGAGGAAGATGCTCAGGGCCTGCGTATTTTCGCGGCAACACATCAAGAGTTAATCGTTTGCAGCTCTTATTCGAAAAACTTTGGTTTGTACAATGAGCGTGTTGGGGCTTGTACCCTTGTCGCCGCCGACAGTAACGTTGCCGATACCGCATTCAGCCAAGTTAAAGCGGTTATCCGTGCCAACTACTCTAACCCACCGGCACATGGTGCATCAGTCGTTGCCACTATTCTGAGTAATGCCGCACTACGGGCGATTTGGGAACAAGAACTGACCGATATGCGTCAGCGTATCCAGCGTATGCGTCAGTTGTTTGTTAATACCTTGCAGGAAAAAGGCGCTCAACAAGATTTTAGCTTTATCATTAACCAAAATGGGATGTTCTCGTTCAGTGGCCTGACCAAAGAACAAGTACTGCGCCTGCGTGATGAGTTCGCCGTCTATGCGGTAAATTCTGGCCGGGTTAACGTAGCGGGGATGACTCCAGATAATATGGCACCGTTATGTGAAGCTATCGTTGCGGTGCTCTAATTCAGTATCCGTTATCACCCCTTGACTGACCATAAAAGGATGGCCCAATCCATCCTTCAGACTGCTGACAAACCCCGATGACGCGATCTTGAACGGTGAGGATAGGCAGAGGAGTAAAGAGTCCGCGCCAAGGATGGCGCGGCTCGAGCCTACATGGATGTATTTACGGCGTCTTTACGATCTGCCTGTTCTCTCCGTCGCGGGCACTTTGTCAATAACCTCCAGGATGGCCCAAGCCATCCTTTTGACTGGCCGCCCGATGACGTAATTTTACGTGGCAAGGATAAACGAAAGAGAACGCAAAAGACGCCTTCCGGCATCTTTTGCTATTGAACATTTATCTATGATATTTATGATGCTAACTACCGTCACTAACTACTACCGTCACCAAATAGCCGGCTCTTCTCGAATAAACGGATTTGTCTGCCGCTCATGCCCCAATGTAGACATAGGCCCATGGCCGGGAATAAATGCCATATCATCGCCCAACGGCAATAATTTAGTGCGGATGGAGTTAATTAGCTGTTGATGGTCGCCACGCGGAAAATCACTGCGCCCCACGCCACCATTGAAGATAACATCCCCCACCAGAGCCAGGCGGCCTTGCTGGTCAATAAACACAATATGCCCCGGCGTGTGCCCCGGACAATGCAAAACAGATAACTCTATTTCGCCAACCTTTATTTTATCGCCTTCTTCCAACCAGCGGGTCGGGGTAAAAGCCTCACATTCACTTAGCCCAAACATTCGGCTCTGTGCGGGTAACCCTTCTAACCAAAATGTATCTTCTTTTTCAGGGCCATAAATCGGTACCTGAAAATGTGCAGCAACTTCAGCAGCAGCGCCAACATGATCTAAATGACCATGAGTCAGCAGGACCTGGCTTACAGTAACCCCCTGAAGCTCAACCTCAGCAATTATTTTAGTGGCCTCACCACCGGGATCCACTAAGGCAGCCTGCCCCGTCGCTTCACACCAGATTAACGTGCAGTTCTGGCTAAACGCCGTGACTGGAATAATTTGATATTTCATAAAGCTCCAACCCCAGTGCGACTGCCAACTGGACCGTAGACACTGGCTAAAAAATTTGTTTTACCAAGCCCGTGTTGGCCCGGTATCAATATGCACAAAATTACTGCGAGGGTAATATCCTACACCACCTGCGCGCATTTTTAATGCCGCTTTGCGGATATGACTCAATTGGATACCTTCAATATGAAAGTCCATCGCCTGCCCTTTGGTATGGTAGCTCTGTTTGGCCACCCCACGGGTATGCTCACGCAGTTCATTATTGGTGCCAAGAGAGCGATAGCCAGAAATAAGCTGCACCGGTTTAGTGGTTTCGAGGAGAACTTGCAGGCGATACAGTTGATCGAACAGGCGTGGATCAATTTTTTTGACTTTATTGGCTCGGTAATCGCGGAAAATATGGTTTAAGCGGGAAAGTTCATCTTGGTTATAACTCCGACCATCAAAGAACTCTGCTTTTATGGTCTCGCCTGTATTAAGGTTATTCAGGGTCAAGATCCGTGGGCGTGGAGTAGAAAGAGTGGCGAATACCTGCCCTGGCAGCAGTGACATACCCAACGCAACTCCGCCCAACGTTAGCCACTTACGGCGATTATTATCAATTTTATCCATGATCTCTGTTAATACCTGGCAAGAATGTCAAAAGTAAGCACTAATATGTGCCGCCCCGAACCTTAACCGCCTATGAAAAAGCAGTCAACTCGCATTCACTGTGCGTTGAGGTCAGGTGACAGGGCGCTCACGAACGAGCGCCCACAAGATAACCCGATATTTAAGACCATTAGTTATTGAGTTTTACTGCATTTATTGCAATAAAAACTCAGCCTGCTGTGAAATTTGTGCACCAGATCGCACCATTTTATCATAATTGTAAATATCTGTTCTAAACTGCGGTTTACCGTCTTCCGCAACCCATGCCGTCAGATAATACAATTGCACCGGAACGCGCTGGCGGATATTGACGTAGGTGGTATCACCTTGTTTTATCTTGGAAGAGACCCGTGCATCATTCCAGCCAGCATCTTGCAGCAGCATGTTCGCTAAATCAGACGCTTTATTGACACGCACACAACCTGAACTCAGGGCGCGAATGTCCTTCTGGAACAGGCCATGATTCGGCGTGTCATGTAAATAAATAGCGTCGGAACTTGGCATGTTAAATTTGAACCGCCCTAACGAGTTATTGGCACCTGGTGCCTGACGCAAACGGTAAGGGAAGTTATTCGGCGAGATAATGCTCCAGTCAATCATAGAAGGATTGATCACTTCAGCATCATTACTCCATCCGGACAACACGGTATAGCCATTACGCTGGAAATAACCGGCATCGTTACGTGCTTTGGGCACGATATCCTGCCGTACCAATGAGGTCGGTACGTTCCATGGCGGGTTCACCACCACATTATTCAAAGCACTGCTCATCAGGGGAGTTTTGCGACTTGGACGGCCAACAATCACCCGAGATGAAAGCACTTCGGCCCCATCTTTATAATAATTCAGAGAGTAGTTTGGGATATTAACCATAATGCCGTTATCAACATGCCCAGGCAAAATACGTAATCGCTGGATGTTCAATGCCAATAACGTGGCCCGCGTTTGTGGCGAAACATTCAACCATTCGCGGGTACGAGGGCCGATAACTCCGTCATCAGTGAGCCCCTGCCATTGCTGGAAGCGTTTAACGGCTTCTACCAACTCAGGTGTATAGATATTGTCAGTTAGCGTAACCACGCTCACTGAGGGCGTATGTACGGATGCAGCATCGTCGCTCTCAGGGGCGGGGACGGCTGATGGGCTGACCACCAAGCTGTTAGTCTGAGTGCGATTTTTTTCTTCATCAACAGAGAGATCATCATTAACTACGGCCACCGTAGGGTTCTCTACAGGAATCACCTCTGGCGCTTTCACCGGGGTTACTGGGTGCAACATACCCGTTCGATCAAGAATTTCCCGCAATGCAGGGATATCGTTGCTAAGTTGCCCCGGACGTAAACTTGGCCCAGTGGGCATCTGTGGCCACGGGCGTCGGTCTGCTAGCATCAACTTCAACGCCTGTTGCATTTTATCGTATTGCGGATGCTGCGGAGCCAACGACGCCAGATAAGAGGCTGTCGAACCTTCATTTACCGCTTTCTGCCAGGCGTTTAAAATCGCCGCAGGCGGCATGGCCATTTTGTAAGGCACATTACTGTATAGCCAAACACTGCCATTAGCACCGACACCGGAAATAAAGTGTAAATAACCCAGCATCGCATCCGATAGAATAATATCACGCGCCATACCGGTGATTTCTGGCTCGCTCAGCCATTTAACCCATTGCATAAACTGCGGTTGAATGCCTGAAAGGCCAACCTCCGCTAACTGTTGCTGAAAACGTTGAACAGCAACCCGGTCTTGCCACATAGGCTGCATTTGGTTCGCCGCATATAATGACGCTAATTCCGAGGCATAGAGTGGCACGACATCTTTTGGAAGCGCGGCCAATAATTGCGAACGGCTTTGAGCCACTGACATGGTTGCACCACGTGCTGGCAAAGCTGAAGATGAATCCACAGGCATTACGGGGGCAGCCGCTGATGCGGTAAACGCGGTCATCAGGCTGCAAACTAAAGCGCAGTATAAAACGAGTGCGCGTTGTAACTTTCTTTTTATCATCGACATTCCATGCCCCTTGTATGCTCATCTCAGTACGTCATAGTTTGTCGGTACCATTGCTTCTTATTTTATCATACAAATAGAAGTGACATTTTTATGGTCGATTATATAAGCCAATCAATCACCTTTACGCTAACAGATTTCCCACGCTTATAAAATACAACCCGAAGATGTTACAAAAAATAAATATCCTCCGGCATAGCCGGAGGTTTTTCATATGCGCCTATAAGGCTCTGTTACCAGCCGCGCCCTAACAGGCGCATCGCGATCTGACATTTGCATCTATGGATTACTTACGGCCCGTAAACGGGCTACCGGGATACGGGATCGAGAGTTGCTCACCCATTTTATCCTCTCCAGTTGGTGCTTTATGTATTCTTGTATCCTAGCCGTGTTTTTCCCTACCGTATCAACGTAATACCCTCGACACCAAAACTCCCTGTTACGGTATTTGAACTTCAAATCGCCAAACTGCTCATAAAGCATCAGGCTGCTCTTTCCCTTCAGGTACCCCATAAATCCCGAGACACTCATCTTCGGCGGGATTTCCAGAAGCATATGAATGTGATCCACACAGCATTCCGCTTCCAGAATATTCACATTTTTCCATTCGCACAGCTTTCTTAAAATACTGCCAATCGCTCTGTGTTTTTCCCCGTAGAACACCTGCCTTCGGTACTTCGGCGCAAAAACTATGTGATATTTACAGTTCCATCGGGTGTGCGCTAAGCTCTTTTCGTCCCTCATTGGGACCCCCTTTTGATTTCTTGTTGAACGTTTGCAGTTGCCAGACCGCAAACTGTTTTAACAAATCAAAAGGGGTTTTTATAACTGGCCCAAAGCTGAAAGCTTTACTGAACCCCCAGCCTAGCTGGGGGTTTTCTGGGCACAAAAAATGGCCGCTTCTGTGCGACCATTTAATAAAATTAATTATTATTTACTGTTTTTTATGCGTGTTCATTAACTACTTTGTTGCAATTCAGCGGCTATTGGTGGCAATGAGGGTATTTCATTTGCAAAGCCACGTAAGCCAACCACATGTACATGCTCATGATTTTGGAAGACTTTTCGTACCAGTTTATAGGTTGTCCCTTTTTCCGGACTAATATTTTCTGGTGCGGCAATAATTAATTGCATTTCCAACCGTTCACACAGCTCAAATAATGTGGCAATAGATTTCGCATCCAAACGGGCCGCTTCATCAAGGAAGAGTAAGCGGCAAGGGGAAATATCTTTACCCCGCAAGCGCCGTGACTCTTCCTCCCAGCTTTGTACCACCATGACCAGAATTGACATGCCGGTACCGATAGCCTCCCCAGTTGACAGCGCCCCACTCTCCGCACGCAACCAACCATCAGCACCACGATAAACCTCGACTTCTAATTCAAGATAGTTGCGATAATCGAGTAACTCTTCACCAATGGTTTGTGGCAACCGTTGCCCCATATCCATTTGTGGGTTCAGACGTTGATACAGTTTCGCCAGCGCTTCAGAGAAGGTCAGCCGGTTACTGTTGAACAGATCCTGATGTTGTTCCTGCTGCTCGGACAACACATCAAGCAAGGTCGCATGGGCTTCGCGCACGTTAACATTCAGCCGCACACTTTTCACCTGACCAAAGGAAACCGCTTGTAAACCCTGATTTAGCATACGGATACGGTTCTGTTCGCGGTGAATGGTTTTACGGATAATATTTGATACACTTTTCGAACTGATGGCCAGCTTCTGCTCACGGGCAGTCAGTTCTTCGGTCAGGCGGCCCAGTTCAATCTCCATCTGTTCGATGGCTTCAACTGGATCGTCAGTGCGGATAATATCCTGACGAATACGCTCACGCAGATGTTGATAGACGGCGATATAGAACTGAATTTTACGCTCTGGACGTTTCGGATCTTCAGACAAACGCAGCACATCGCGCAGATGTTCATTATCCGCGACGGCAAGGCGCAAGGCGCCTAAGGCTTTATCCGACATAGAACGCAGTTCGTCACCGTCCATATAGGCCAGTTCACGGCGGTGCAAGCGGCGCTCAACACCGTTATCTTTCACCATTCGCATCACAGCACACCAGCCCGCTTTAGCATTGACCACCTGTTCGCGAATCTGATGATAATCACGCTCCAACTTGCGCAGTTTTTTCTGCAAGCTGTCCATTTCAGCTTCACAGAAGGTCAGTTGTTTCTCTAACTGATTACGTCGTGAACGGTTAGTGCTCAGCGCGGCATGTAACTCATCGCGACGCGCACGCGCACGCGCCTCGGCATTAGCATCAGCCGGAACACCAATATCCACCAGCTCTTGGCTTAGCTCTTTAAGCATGTCGCGTTTGGCGTCATAAGAGCTTTTCAGCGAAGCTAATACCTGGCTGTACTGAGTAAATTGGCTTTGATACTGACGTAGCTGCTCACGGGCGCGGGTACGCTCCGCCTCTGCTTGTTCCAGACGCTGGCGCAGTTTGTCATTCAAATCAGAATTTTCAGTCAACATGCCAGCCGAATCGGTGTAACTGAAATGAGCACGTCGTTGAACGACTTCAGTCAGTGCAAAAGCTTGCTGTTTCGCCAAACGCTGGCTGTTTTGGGCCAGTACATAGTTTTCCTGCAACTGCTCATGCTGCTGCGGATCACTTTGCAATACCGATAGCAGCGGCTCCAGTTTGGTTAGAGAAATACCATGCTGTTGAATATAACGAGCCGCTTCTTGCGCTTCCGCAAGCTCTTCAGTTATCTCTTCTACTCGGTCAGTCAGTGTCTCATCCAATAGCAGGGAAACCAACGGTATCAATCGATTAAGAGCAGATATCCCCTCTTTAGCCTGATCAAATTGCCGACGCTGCTGCTGGTTCTGATCTTCATGTGCGTTTAGAGCTCGCTCAATTTCACCACGGCGGGTATTCAACAAACGAATTTCAGCCTCTGGATCGGCATCAAATGCCACTGCCAGATGAGAACCGATAAAGCGGCTGAATGCCTGATGGGTACGTTGAGTTTTTTGCACATCAAATGATAACGTGGCATAGCGTTCGGCCAAACGGTCACGCTCCTGATATAGCGTCTCCAGCCGATTTTCACGCGCTGCACGGCCAAATAACGGTACTTCAGGGTAACGAGAATAACGCCATTGCCGATCAGCAATTTTCACTACAACGGCTTTTTCATGCTCTTCGACGGCAAACACACTGTCATCAAATGACTGCGGATCCCCTTCGATGAGATAGAGATCTTCTGGGCAATCATCCAGCCCCTGCAGGTGCTCACGGACCAATGACAGATCAGGCACCACGATACCGTGGCGGGATGGACCATACAACGCGGAGAAATAAGGCGCATCGTCGATAGTGACATCGTCATAAATTTCGGAGAGCAGTACACCGCCAAAACGTTCAGCCAATGCGATTAAACGGGCATCTTCAGCCCCGCTCGGTTGGCTCAAACGTTCGATTTGTGCATCGATGGCGCGCTTGGTTGCTGCGATCTCATCGCGTTCAACCGTCGTTTCACGCTCACGCTCCAGCAACTGCTGCATGTGTTCCGTCACCTGACGGCTGTCTTCCAACGCTTCACCGCTCTGTTCGCTAAGCTGGCTCAGTGCATCCTGAGCGGCCAACCAAACTGGCGCACGGGCGGTCAGTTCCTGAATCTTCAGCTTCAGCTGTTCCAGTTCCTGACGCATCTCCATCCGCCGCTCACCTGCGTCACTGACGCTGAGAGACAGTTCTTCGACCTGTGATTCCAGCTCTCGCTGCAACTCTTCTAACTCTTCTGGCTGGTAGGTATTCCCTTGGCGTTTACAGAATTCCTGCAACAAGCGCTCCGCATCCTGCTGGGCACGTAAACGCTGCTCCAGCTCTGACAGACGCATCCGCAAAGGCTGCACCCGTTCGGCCAGATGTTGTTGGGAAGGCCAATCGCGTAACAGCTCACGGGCGGTTTGCCATGCCTCACTGCGACTGACTTCACCAGTGATATTCACCACCAGCTGATAAGCTTGCTCAAATTGGCTGTGAGCCGCATCAGCAACACTCAATTTCTGCTCAAGCTGCAATAGGGACTCGGTCGCCTCCTGCTCTTTCGCGTGGAACGTATCCAGCCACTCTTCCGCGTTATCTGCCGTTAACTCTGGCAGTTGGCACAGAGCACGAGCGCGCTCCAATGCCTGCAACGCTTGCTGATATTGAATAGCTCGCGTTTGCTGCACATCCAACGCTTGCTGATAATCAGCCAGTTGGCTTTTTAGCTCATCAACTTCCAACTCGGCAGCTTCCGCCCTGGCTTCGTTATCCGCTTGCTGTTCGCTGGCCTCGGAGACCACTTCACTTTGTTCTTCCAGCCGATAGGTCAGCTCTTCTAAATCGCTCTGATAACGCTCGATTTTTTCCTGCTGGCGCATGGCCGTCTGCACCAGATTCAGGTGATCACTGGCCGCTTGATAATCGGTTTCCAGATCGGATTCCGTGCCACTTTGCTCTGCCAACTCCCGCGACATTTCAACATGGCGATACTGTTCAGTGACCAGTTGTTTACGGCTGGAAAGTAAATCACGACGCAATACCAGCGCACTGTCGAGGTGAATCCGCCGCTCATTGGCATGGCGCATATAATCGGCGGCAACATAGGAGGTCGCTTCCGAGATCAAATGCTTAAAAAGATCACGATCAGACTGGGTGATACGAATTGCTTCCAGTGTCATACGGTTTTCACGTAACGCCGCTTCCATATCCTGGAACGCTTTACGCACACCGCTATTTTCTGGCAATAAATAATCGCGTAGCGAGCGAGTAATGGCGCTGGAAATACCACCGTACAGCGATGCTTCGATCAAACGATAGAATTTGCTGCGATCGGCAGAAGAACGTAAGCGCTTTGGAATCACCCCCAAATCAAACATCAGGGAGTGGTAATCAGTGATGGAGTTAAATTGCTTAAACTGCACCCCTTCCATGGCTTCAACGCGCTCTTTCAGTTCCGGTAATGACAATACCCGCGCCTGACGTTCAGCCACCAACTCAGTGAGGATCTCAGTTGGCTGGATCGCCGTTGGTAACCCTTGGATCGTGAATGGTTTGATATCGACTTTACGATCACGCCCAGCCACTTGCTGCAAGCGCACGCCTACCACCACCCGCTGATGGCGTGAGTTCACCACGTCTAAGGTTGAATAACACACACCTGCACGCAATTTACCGTGCAGCCCTTTATCTCGGGAGCCACTGGTCGCCCCGGCTTCGGTGGTGTTACGAAAATGCAGCAAGGTTAGATCGGGGATCAGCGCAGTGACGAAGGCCGCCATCGTGGTAGATTTACCGGCACCGTTACCGCCAGATAGGGTTGTTACCAGCTCATCAAGATCGAATGTTCGGGCAAAAAAACCATTCCAGTTAACCAAGGTCAGTGAGCGAAATTTACCGCGTTCAATCATTCCTGTTCATCCTCTACACTGTCCGCTGCATTGCCCATAGTGACATCAGCATCATCACTTTCATCATGAAGTGACAGACTGTTTTCTACCGCCATGGCTTCGCCATCACGGATCATGCGTAGTTGGGCTTCACGTTGATCATCACCGCTGCGTACATCCGCGCCAAAACGGAATACCGCTTCAGTGATGCGAAACTTGGTGCTGTCGTTGCCCATAAAATAAATCATGCCCAACCGACGTAGCCGGTTAAGTGACGTCCGTACTTTTTCCTGTAACTTCTGTTTATCTAAATCCGATCCGGTCGAGCGCTGGTTAACAAACTTCAGCAATTTGCTCTCATCGGCCAGACTCAGTAGCTCTTCGTACAGCTCTTGCTGAGAGAAAATCCCTTCATGAGCCAGCCGTTCCGGGCTGAGGTAGAGATAACAGAGAATTTTGCCTACCATCATATCCAACTCAGATAAAACCGAGCGTGGAATAAGCGTGGTTGAACGAGGACGCAAATAGAAGAAACCTTCTGGCGCACGGATTAACTCGACATTATAGCGAGCATAAAACTCTTCCAGTTGCTCCTGAAAATCCATCAAAAAAGCATGATTATCCAACTCATCAATACCAATATGACGGCCAGCACGTAACTGACTGTCCAATGCTGGAAATAATGTGTTGGCTAATGCCTGAGCCAGCTTAACCGGCATTACTACTTCAATATTTGTTGATGACATGTGCCTGCACCTTGGCTCCGTAATCATTAATTGCTAACCACTCGGCTGGCAACCCTGAGAAATCGGCTTCGGCCACACCTAGGCGAACAGCCTGGTCGACCAGGATACGAGCCACGTCAAAATGACGAGCACGCGGATATTGCGCGAGGTAATCACGCATGACTTCCCCCAGATTAAGCGGTATTTGCTGTTGCTGATAAACCAGCAACGCTTGTTCAATCATGGCGGTTAATTGCTCACGGATGGCATTAAACTCTTCAAATTCCAGATCCGGTGGCAGCTCACCCGTGACTTCTTCACTGCGTAGCGCCAGCTCTTCATCGCGCATATCCAGTAAGCGGTCTGCGTTAGCGTGAGTGAGTGTCCACGGGTTATCAAAATAGTGTTGTACAGATTGGCGTAACCGTTGGGCGAAGACCCGGTTTTTATCCATATCAATGGCAGTACGAATAAACTTATGTACGTGACGGTCATAACCGATCCACAGATCGATGGCCTGTTGGCCCCAACTGATAATACGGTCAAGTTTACTTTGTAAATCAAACACCAGTTTATCGACCAGTTCCAGACCTGCATTGCCGATAGTCGCTTCCTGGATACGCAATAAATTTGCCTGAAGCTTATCCCCCGCAGCTTCCAGCGTATCTTGCAACTCACGGAGTGTGCCGGAGGTTTCTGACAACAGCATTTCACAACTGGCAATGGCCGCGCGCCAGTCTTGATTCAGCAACGCTGCGATATCTTCTTTCACGCTATGTTGCTGTTCATCCATCAGACGTTGAGTCATATCAATGCTGTCAAAGATTTCAGCGACGGAATATTTTAGCGGAGCGAATACGTTACGATGCCAGTGAAATTCATCGCCCCCCTCTTCTGCTGCTTCAGCCGCACGTTGCAGCTCTTGCGCCACAATCGATAACTGCATGGAGAGACGCAGGGTAGAAAACTCACGCTGGCGAATATAATAATCGGTAATGCCAATGCCCAAAGGGGTCAAACGGTAAATGGCATTACCATCAGCCAGTTCGCTGGTAAAACGGTTTAATAAACGCTGGCGTACCATGTCATTGATCGCGTTATTGGCACGTACCGTGACGGTTTCAGTGGTCTGCTCAAAACCTTTGCTGACGTGGCGAAATGCATCAACCAACTCGCCTTCACTCATTTCACCGTCTAGCCGCTCGCCGTTTAACGCGGCGATAGCCATAAGAAAAGCCAGACGTTCCGTGGGCAGAGTAATCGAAAAATCATTCTTTCGCGCCCAGGCGACCAGTTCGGGTACTGTCTGGGAAAATTCACTCATAATGGGTCCTTCAGATTCGGCTTAAACGCCATAACATGCACGTAGCGCCCCAAACTAATAAAGGGCTCTTGCCGGCAATAGCGCTGTTCCAACGCTAATAATTCAGCAAACTCATCAACTTGTTGCTGTTTATTTTTCATGTAATCGTGAAATACCCGTACTCCTGTCTTACCCCTAATGGACAACCCCATTTGCTCAAGCCAACCGTATACCATTGGTGGGTCTAAAGGGTATTGCGGTGACAACGAACGTTGCCGACGCCGTTTAACGCCGGGAATGGCTAACTGAAAGTTACCCAACACCGCATTACGCATCACCAGCCCGTTGGCATTGAAAAACATCAACGACAGTGCGCCTCCCGGTTTTAACGTATCAAAAAGTATTTGCAGAACCTGCTGAGGTTCAGCAATCCATTCTAATACTGCATGGAACAATATCAGATCAACGGGTTGTTCTAAATGTTGGCGAATGTCCTGCGCTGCACTTTGTATAAATTGCATGTTGTGGCTCACACCTTTTTCGTGAGCTGCCGCTTTTGCGCGCTGGACCATTTCAGCAGATAAGTCACACAACAGCACATGATGGCCTAATGCCGCCAGTTGGCATGCCATATGCCCTTCACCGCCCCCCGCATCTAAAATCCGTAGAGGACGCTGTGGTAACTGTGCCAATAACCCAGTGATATCTTGCCACACCACCGCCTGACGAATCATTCCCTTCGTCGTACCGTAGATATTGCGGGAAAATTTCTCAGCAATATCATCGAAATTGCGATCCTGCATGGGCAACTGCTCCGCTTATTATCTTTATCACTGTTGGTTTACCCACTCTAATAGCTTACCCGAGTTGGTTATGTCACTGGCACCAAGAGAGGTACGTAAACCAATAGCCACAAAAAAAGAATTTTCATCAACCCGTTATTTTGGCACAGCCTGCCTTAGAATAAATCCCATTCCCCCCGTAATCGTAATCAAATGCCGTTTTTTCAGCCAAATAATCGCCATTTTTATGCTTTTACCCTAGAGAGGGTCAATGTGCTATTAATGCTGCCGTCGCTTTTGCCCATCTTAATGAGCCTGGCATTAATCTTATTATGGTTTACCTGCTGGCAGAAAAGCGGCAAAACGCTGTTTATAAAGCGTTAGCTGATAAAGAGTTGGCGGCAACCGTGTAAAATCCCCAGGCGCTTAGATAACTAAGTGACTGAGGTGAGCAATGGCAGCTAACCCCTGCATCTTGAAGGACGACGGGTATATTGCCATTGGAAAAACAATCATTTCCTTATTAGGGATAATGACCCCGTAGATTACAGTGTTGTCCTCCGTGGCGGCTACACGTTTAATCCGAATTGGGCGCTAAATGCCAATTTATTCGCAAATAACAATTTCTTCGCCAATAATCGGTCGGAGAGGCACGGCTGTATCCCCCTTTTGTGAGACAAAAAGGGGATTAACGGGAAATTCAGGCGCTAACAGCCAACGGCAGAACAAAAATAACCAAGAAATGCCATAGAAGACATCGTGGCAGTGACCATATGAATCGACAAATCCCTCTGGTTAATCAATCAATAAGCAAACTAATCCAACCAAGGGAGAAGCTGCCGAGCTGCATTATCAAATAAAAGGCGATCCAGACTTCCTGTATGAATAAAACGAGCCACCAGTTCCCAGAGCATATAAAGCCAACGGCGAGCAACGAAGGCCTCAGAGACCGGCGCTTTATTGAGATAGCGATACAATAGCTGGCTTGGCATCCCCTCTTCGCTAAGACGAAACAAATCATACTCACGTGGAGCCCATAGCATTGGGCCGGGGTTTAGCATCGCCAATAGCTGGTCGCTACGCGCATCTTTTAGCATACTGCGTAGCGTCAAGTTACCGTGGACCAGCACTGAACTGTCGTCAAAATCAGCGAAAAGCAGCGCTAATGATGCTCTGGCACGGTAGAGCACCGCCCGGTCCGCCTGGGTCATCAGTGGCGCGTTCATGTTAGACAACGCGGCCCACAACACTTCAACCCGCTGTTGATACCAGCGGTACCAATTATTTTCTTGCGTACTATCTACGTGGCCAACACACCCATGGCTATCAATACGATGCCATGACAGAATCCCTTCAACTATTTGATCCATCAGTGCATTCCAACGGTCGCCCGTTCGGGTCGGTGCCTCGACAGAAACACCACGTAAGCGTTCTATTAGCAGAATTTCTTTATAGGGGGATTGGTGAGTCATGACTAAACCGTACACCGTCGGCAAGCGAATATCCCCTTCCCGCGCCAGCATCGACAGTTTATAAGCCTCTTGTTGCGCAATACCCTGGCAAACATAGCTTTTCGCTAATAATGGCATCGCCTGATCTTGCAAGTTATACATGGCATACAAATGGGCGTAAGGCTGTTCACTGATCCGTTCAAGGCGGGTAATTGACTCCCCTAAAATGACACTGAGTTCAGCTTTCAGTTGTTCCATTAGGCTTTGTCCGGTTATCTGACGAAAGTGGTTTATCATAATGGGATTACAGGCCAGAGATTGCCAGAATGTAGATCAAATAACCCGCACATACTCAACGTCATTGATGTGGGTAGCCAAGCAGCATAAACGTGGCCACGATGTATGGGGGAAGCACGTCGATCATGCCTCAGCGGCGGCAAGTCAGGAAGGAATAATAAAAATCAAATCATCGACATCAACAAGAGACCAAGAAAGCAGTAAATAGGGGGCAGGCAGAATAAAGAGGAAAGCAATAAACCGAGGCTAGAAATAACAACGCCAGAGCCCGGTAGGTTCTGGCATAAAGTTTCTGTCGTGCAATTTATTGATTGAGCATGATAGCCCGGACTCTGTCTAAATCGCTCTGCGTATCAACCCCAACCGCGGGCACGGCTTTCGCCACTGCAACGTGAATTTTCTCGCCGTACCATAACACCCGCAGTTGCTCTAACAATTCAATTTGCTCAAGCTGACTGGGTGCCCAGTTAACATAGCGGCGGATAAAACCTGCTCGATAGGCATAGATACCGATATGGCGTAAGAAACAATCACCGATGGTCTCTTTTGATTGAGCAAAACGCTCTCTTTCCCACGGAATGACGGCCCTGGAAAAGTAGAGGGCATAACCCTGAGCATCCATAACCACTTTAACGGCATTAGGGTTAAAAGCTTCTTCACTGCTTTCAATGGGTACAGCCAACGTCGCCATACCGGCACTACATGCAGCCAGATTATCAGCAACCTGACGGATAATAACCGGCGGCACCAGTGGTTCATCGCCCTGGACGTTGACGATAATATCGTCATCAGCAAAACCATAGTGTTCGATAACTTCGGCTAACCGTTCAGTGCCAGACTGATGATCGGCACGGGTCAGGCAAACTTCACCACCTGCGGCCTCAACCGCCTTGACCACATCCGGATGGTCTGTTGCCACAATCACCCGGTCAGCACCTGACGCCAATGCCCGCTCCATGACATGGACGACCATCGGTTTACCCACAATATCAGCCAGTGGTTTACCGGGTAAACGGGTTGAAGCATAGCGGGCGGGAATTATAGCAATGAAACTCATGCGTGCTTCTCATCAATTGACAGTGGGCGGGCCTCGTTCTCCAACAACACAGGGATACCGTCACGTACCGGGTACGCCAGATTGTCCACCTTACACACCAACTCAAGGTTTTCTTTATTGAAGTACAACTTGCCGTTGCAGACTGGGCAGGCAACAATTTCGAGTAAACGGTGGTCCATACATCCTCCAAAATGGAGTTTAGCCAGCAGGAAAGTGTTCGAGGATACCATATCCGCTCATACAGGTTAACTATGCCGATGTGGTGATTCCCTACAGCCATCGATAACCCAGAATGATGTGCATCAGCCACAGCATAAGCCCATATTGTCAGCGATTAGATAAATGATTCAAGCGAACCCCGATGAGGTCACATCAGTCAGTGATTCAGGTGAGTAAGCGCTGCTAACGACGTTATGGCACTGAGGAGGAAGGAGAAACAGCTACCGATGAGGTAGCCGTTTGCTTAGAAAGCGATCACATCTGCTGCTGACGGTCCGTGAATACTACGATAAGTAGAAAACTCAACGTCCTGCCCTTCACTCAGTGATTTATTTTTGGTGTTGGCAATGGCAGTTTTGCTGACATAAACATCCGAGCCACCATCGTGTGGTGAAATGAAACCGTAGCCTTCCGACTGGTTGAACCACTTCACGCGCCCCATTTTTAACGTCATAATAAATTTCCTTTTACTGGGCATCCTAACAACTCATTATTATTTATTGTTTAGATGCAGTTGCCCATCCTAAAGTTTTTAACTAAACCTCTATGAGCTTGATTTTATGAAAAAACCGCATAATTGCGGGTTTTGTAATTTTATCTATCCTGGTGAACGATTAGCACACTTGCATAATCATTTTATTTCCTAAGATAGCCTAAACATTATTATTCTGAATTACAGAACAACAATTTATGTATTTTCGGATACAAATGGCCAATCTACCACAGACATTCAATGCTATTGACAATAGCGATTCTGCATCAGAAACATTACTTATGGACTTATGGGAATTGTTTATCGAAGATTTTAGGAGGTTCGTCTTTGAAGCGGTATCAAAAGATAACGTTTGGGGAGGAACTGCTTTACTCTCGCATACACCCTACACATAAATACGCTTTATACATAAACAGGCCTAAATAATAGGTCTGCGCTATTTACACATAAAACCCCCGCCTATGCAACTATTTTATCGCGTAATATGCAATACCCCCCAGTATCAATGAGATGTCGCGCATAAAAAATCAATATTCTCCACTGCTTGCCACCTGGTTCACCAAATTCGACCTAGAATGAAACGGTATCAGCACAATCCACAACTATGATGGTCTACATGGAAAACTGTCTACATTAAAACCTGTCTGCGCTGAAATCGCCTGAAGGAGCTATCCAATTATGAACCCCCAACAGTTTGTACATCCCGATGAGATACGGGCCAAATTCTCCAGCGCTATGTCGGATATGTATCAGACCGAAGTCCCTTTATATAGCACATTATTACAGCTCGTCGCGGACACGAATACTCAGGAGATGGCTCAGGATCAGGAAGTTACCCGTCATTTGCAACAAACCGGGGAAATTGAACGCCTAACGATGGAAAGACACGGCGCAATCCGCGTCGGAACAACAGAAGAACTCAAGACGCTGCGGCGTTTGTTTGCGGTCATGGGAATGGTGCCGGTCGGTTATTATGACTTAGCACCAGCGGGTGTTCCGGTTCACTCCACCGCCTTCCGTGCGGTACATGAAGCTTCGCTGCAAGCCTGCCCTTTCAGGGTTTTCACCTCATTACTGCGTTTGGAGTTGATTGAGCAACCCACACTACGGCAACTAGCTGCGGATATTCTGGCGAAAAGAACAATTTTTACCCCGCAGGCGATTAAACTAATTATTCAGCATGAAACATCGGGCGGGCTCAATCGCCAGCAAGCAGATAATTTCATTACTCAGTCGCTGGAAACGTTCCGCTGGCATTATCAGGCAACTGTCAGCGCTGAAACCTACCAACAGCTACACGATCAACACCGCCTGATTGCTGATGTGGTCGCTTTCAAAGGTCCGCATATTAACCATCTAACTCCACGGACCTTAAATATCGATGCCGTACAAGCAGCAATGGCAGAACATAATATTACGCCAAAAGCCGTTATCGAAGGGCCCCCCCCTCGCCACTGTCCAATACTGTTACGCCAAACCAGCTTCAAGGCGCTGGAGGAAAAAATCGCGTTTGTATCAAGTAGTGGGCAAATAATACAAGGCCACCACACGGCCCGCTTCGGGGAGATAGAGCAGCGAGGTGCCGCTTTGACAGCCAAAGGCCGCAAGCTGTATGACCGCTTACTACAAAGCGCACAGGATCAATTGCATGTTCCTGTAAATGAGAACAATGCTGCGCAATATAGCGCGATCCTGAGCGAGAAATTTAGTCAATTCCCTGATGATTACTCAACAATGCGAGCAGATAAACTCGCATTCTTCCGCTATTTCCCTACCAAAAAAGGCCTTGTTACAGCAACCATATCAATGCTGGGAATGACACTGGACGAACTTATTGATAACGGATTTATTCAATATGAACCATTGGTTTATGAAGATTTCCTGCCAGTCAGCGCTGCTGGAATATTCCAGTCAAACTTAGGCGATAAAGAGCAGAGCCGCTTTACCGGATATTCCAGTAAAGCAGACTTCCAGCGGGACTTGGGGATTGCGGTTATTGATGAACTGCAACTCTACGAAGCAACACAGCAGCGTTCAGTTGCTGGATGTGCAGCAGCTCTCAAACTAGCGCTGTTGAACTGATAAAGAAGGGAGCTACTTGGTACCAGGAGATAAAGCCTGAATGTTTAGTAACAATTCATCTGCCCTATCGGATGGTAGTTGCGCATCGACAGGTAAATACCACCAATTAGGCAGAGCAAAAGCCCGACACTTAACGGCATCTTTTTCTGTCATCAATAAGATTTGAGTGCCGGAAGTCAATAAGCTTAATTTTGCCAATGCATAATCCTGATGGTCAGCAAAAGCATGCTCATTTTCAGGTTTAATTCCTAACAAATTTAGCGTGGCAAAAAAGCGAGGAGGATGACCAATTCCGGCCATAGCAACGACATGCTGCAGTTGCTCCGCAGATTGGCGCTCCCCCGTAACCAGATTGACCGCCTGCCGCGCAACCAGTTGCATGGGGATCTCCCCCTCAGCAGCAAGGCCACCGTTGGTGATTACCGCATCTACTGACCGCAATCTTCCCTCCCGCTCCCGCATAGGGCCAGCTGGCAACCACCAGCCATTCCCAAAGCGACGGACACCATCAATGACGACCAACTCAAAATCACGCTGTAGCGCATAATGTTGTAAGCCGTCATCAGTAATGATGAAATCTACCACATGAGATTGCAGTAATTCCTTGATAGCCTCTGCACGCTTTGGTGACACAGCGACCGGTGCCCCCGTCCGCTGAAAGATCAGAACTGGTTCATCACCCGCCTGAGCGGTGGTGGTGTCATCAGACAGCAGTAGCGGGTAGACCGCTGATTTACCGCCGTAGCCACGAGACACGACACCCACACGATAGCCACGCTGTTGTAGCTGTTCAACCAACCAGATCACCACCGGTGTTTTACCGTTACCACCCGCAGTAAGATTCCCCACAATGATCACTGGAACCGGCGAACGCCATGCCGAACACAGCCCCAAGCGATAACTGGCCCGGATCAACCAGGTGACAGCACCATATAACCAGGACAATGGCAGCAGCAGTAAATACAGCCGCGATTGACCAGACCAGATACGCTCAATCATTGGCCAAACTGCATACGGTTGAGTTGCGCATAGACACCTTGCTGGGCCAGCAATTCAGCGTGCACACCACGTTCCACAATACGCCCGTCTTCAATGACCACGATCTCATCCGCTTTCTCGATAGTGGACAAGCGGTGGGCAATCACCAGAGAAGTACGGTTTTTTTGTAACTCATCTAGAGCGGCCTGAATGGCACGCTCTGATTCAGTATCCAACGCTGAAGTCGCTTCATCCAAAATCAATATCGGGCAGTTTCGCAGTAAAGCACGCGCAATAGCGATACGCTGACGTTGACCACCAGAGAGCATGATACCGTTCTCACCAATAACGGTATCCAAGCCATGTTCCATCTTATTGATAAAGTCCATGGCATACGCCATTCGAGCGGCTTCTTCAATTTCAGCACGGCTGTACTGTTCATCACGAGCGTAAGCAATATTATTAGCGACAGTATCGTTGAATAAGTGAACATTTTGTGAAACCAACGCGACTTGATTACGTAAGGCACCTAACCGATAATCTCTCAGATCATGCCCATCTAACAAAATGCTCCCTTCACTGACATCGTAGAAACGGGTCAGTAAGTTAGCAATAGTGGATTTACCTGAACCTGAGCGCCCAACCAATGCCACGGTTTTGCCTGCTTCAAGGTGTATATTGATATCATTTAGCGCAGGCGTATCCTTACCGGGATAATAGAAAGTCACATGACGGAATTCTATATCACCTTTCGCCCGTTCAACTTCAAGCTTGCCTTCGTCTTTTTCCTGCTCCATATCCAGTATGCTGAATAACGTCTGACAGGCTGCCATACCACGTTGGAACTGGGCATTAACATTTGTCAGCGACTTCAATGGACGCATCAGAGCAATCATCGCAGAGAATACAACGGTGATAGTACCGGCAGTCAACGTTTCCATTACACTTGGAAAACTTGCCGCATAAAGTACAAATGCCAAGGCAAAAGAGGCAATCAATTGAATGATGGGATCTGAAATAGAAGAGGCAGAAACCAGTTTCATCCCCTGCTGGCGCATACGGTTACTGACGGCATCAAAGCGCTCGGTTTCAACCTTCTGACCACCAAAGATCAAAACTTCTTTATGCCCTTTGAGCATTTGCTCAGCGCTGGTGGTCACTTCCCCCATAGTACTTTGCATATTCTTACTGATATTACGAAAACGCTTGGATACCAGACGGATCGAAATAGACACAATGGGTGCAATGACGATTAAAATCAGCGACAACTGCCAGCTGTAATAAAACATCATAATGAACAAACCAATGATAGAGGCCCCTTCCCGCACCACGGTCACCAATGCACTGGAGGAGGAGGCAGCTACCTGTTCAGAGTCATAAGTAATGCGCGACAATAAAGTGCCAGTCGATTGTTGGTCAAAGAAAGAAACGGGCATACCCATCATATGGCTGAATAAGCGACGGCGGATATGCATTACAACTTTACCCGACACCCAAGAAATACAGTAGCTTGAGATAAAGCCAGTTACGCCACGAATAACCATCAGGCCGATGACGGCCAAAGGCATCCATTTCAGAATTGAACTGTTCGAATTGCCAAACCCATCGTCCAGCAAGGGTTTCAGTAACGACAACATAAAAGTATCACTGGCCGCATTAAGGATTAATGCTATCGCCGCAACGATAAGACCGGTCTTATAAGGGGAGATCGTTGGCCATAGGCGACGAAAGGTCTGCCAAGTGGATAGATCTTTATCATTCATCATGCAAATACCAGCACCAGAAGAAATAGCGGCCCATTCTACTCATTATGACCTCTAACGCCAAACCGCTGGTGATACCAACGTGGCATTAATTGTTCCCGATAGCCTTTAACGAACCAAGTATCGCCGTAAAAATATACACTTAATTGCCCTGATATTGATGTATCACGCCAAATAATGCCATTTTTTTGATAGCGATTAATCACTTTTTTCGCAGGTAACCGCCATTGGTTATAACGAGCAACAGAAGCGAAGCCCAACTCTGGGCTAACTGCCCGCAGAAAAGGCGCGGTTGAAGAAGTATTACTGCCGTGATGTGGCACTTGCAGCACCGTTGATGCTAATTTCCCCCGGAAATCGTTCACCAACTGCCGCTCTCCTTGAGACTCAAGATCGCCGGTCAATAATATGCTATGTTTACCATCATTGATGCGAATGACACATGAGTCATTATTTTGAGCATTAAATACCTGTTCTTTCGGCCATAACACTTCAAAATCCAAACCTTGCCACCGCCATCTCTCACCCTGTTTACAAGGCAGAGTATTAGCTACGTTTTTTACGGAGAAAGGCGCACGTACGGTTGCCCATGGAAAAGCATCCAAGAGTACAGATAAACCGCCAGTATGATCCTGATGGTCATGGCTAAGGATAATCTGTTCAACAGTAATGCCACGCCATTTAAGGAACGGTAAAATGAAAATAGAGGCCATATTACCTGTAGGCCAATGATTGCCAGTGTCATAGATAATGGCTTTCCCCTCACGCTCAATCACCACAGCCAGACCATGCCCGATATCCAGCATATCCACACGCCAGTAATACTCATCACGCCGTTGAGTCAGTAATACCATATTAATGCACAGCACGACGACACCAAGAGGATGACTGCGCCACCACTGAAAGCGCCAGATAAATAATGCCAGCCAGCCACAATAAGCGATCGCAACAGAAGTCATACCAGTGTGTAACCAGCCTGCTTTTAGCTGATTAAGAGGAAATAGCACCACAGTCAACGAGATATCAGCCAAGAACCAGAATATATCAGCAGCAGGGAGTAATGCTAAAGCCAATGCCAATAATACGCAGGGCACGGTGAGCAATGAGACTATGGGGACCGCCCACAGATTGGCGGGTATAGAAAATAAACTTATACCGTGAAATAGCCCTATCTGTAACGGCATCAACAGTAGCATCATGCCAAACTGCAAATGAAACCAACGGATAACCAAGCCATACCAACCAGTCATGAAACGAGAAGAAATAGGGGCTAAGTGAAACCAACATATCAGGCTAAATACCGCCAGGCAGGAGAGCCAAAAGCTGTCTGATAATACGGCTAGCGGGTCGCTGACTAAAATTAGCCCCAGTACCCACCCCCACACCTGCCATGAGCTACATAAAACGCCGAACAAACGTAACAACAGCCACAGCGTTAACGCAATGGCGGCCCGGATTGCCGGAGAGTTTGCTCCCGCCAGCCAGACATAAATCATGGCAATCAGCCAGCCAATCAGTAGCGGTAGCAAAGGCCCAATCCAACTGACAGGAAAAAGAAACTGTATTAATCGGGCTAGCACTCCACCAAATAAGGCCGCCAGTGCGATATGTAAACCTGAAATCGCCATCAGGTGCGCAGTGCCGGTGTAGCGTAAGAGTGACCACTCTTCTTTGTTCAACTGCGATCTTTCACCAAAGGCCAGTGCTAACATGATCCGCCGCTGATCATATCCCACCAGCTGCTGCTCTACGCTACTGATAATTTTCTGACGAAGACTACACTCCGCATCCAGTAATTCAGCCTCAATGATTCGCCCTTGCAGTGGACGTCTGTTAGCCATAGCCCAGCGCTGACTGTCAAACCCGCCTTCATTCAATACGCTATGTACCGCTCTCATACGTAACCTAAACACCCACCGTTGTCCTGCACAGTATTGATCCAACCGCGCTGGCCACTTAACGTTGACTGCGATTGGAGGGAAAACCCGTTTTTCATTAATTTTCTGAATACTTATCACAACTTTCTGAGCGTCATCCCATGAAAGATATGAACTGTTTATTGTCGCAACTACCTGCTGATCCCCCTGAGTTAATGTTTCTATTTGCATCAGTATCCCATTGCCATGCCAAGTCCCCCACAGAAAGCTAATCACAGCCAGCGCTAAAAATTGGCAGTAACGATTGCGGCTTAACCACAAGAATGCACTTAGGGCTAATAGAGAACCAATAATGGTGGGCCCTGGCAGTTGATGCAGAAAAATAAGAGGCAAGACCCCAGCGGTTACAGCGGCGGCGGCCCGATCTGTTGATAATGCGATAAAAACCATCCCTGTTTTTACTCTTGAATAGCTTCGTTGCTATTCATCTTTGTCATCTGGCTGTTTACGCCATTTGGAATAGGTTGATTTTCAACATTGCGGACCAAGGACGCTAGCGCAAAAAGTAGAATTTCAACGCTGGCTCGTTAGCTATTTTAACTTGTTGCAGGAGTCGCCAAAAAAATGCGGGATGTATCGAAACCAGAAAAATGTTGAATGCCAGCGTGCATTAGTTAAAGAGTATTTATGGACCCGTATTTATGGGCGAGTGTTAATGAATGGATACATGCGAAGAAGTGCGTGTGGAAAAACACAGAGAAAAAGGTAGAAAAGAGAGTGAGTGTGACGATGGAGAGGATAACCGGTGGTCAATAAAACTATGTGATAAACAAGCTATTCAAGGAATTCGTTTTTACAGATATAACATTTACTTTTTACGCAAAAAAAAACGATGCCGATAAGGGCACCGTTTCGTATCAGCGTTTACATAATAACGCGGTAAGTTGTGAACAACTTAGCCGTAGATATTAGCGCGATCTCGCAATTCTTTACCTGGCTTAAAGTGTGGAACATACTTACCTTCCAGTTCAACTTTATCACCGGTTTTTGGATTACGGCCAACACGCGGAGCACGGTAGTGAAGAGAAAAACTGCCAAATCCTCGGATCTCAATGCGCTCACCTTCAGCTAGTGTTCCAGCCATATGCTCAAGCATTTCTTTCACTGCATCCTCAACGACCTTAGCAGGTACGTGAGATTGCTGGCCAGCAAGTCTTTCAATAAGTTCAGACTTGGTCATATTACCTCCAAGCTTTTCAGCTAAACTACCGTATTGGGGCGGAAGAATCGCCCCCCGTTATTATTACTCGCCTTTCGCAGCTTTGAACGCTTCAGCCATTGCGCTAGAGAAATTACTTTCTTCTGGCTTGGTGTTAACCGTAGCAATAGCATCTTTCTCATCAGCTTCGTCTTTAGCACGAACAGACAGGCTGATTACGCGGTTTTTACGGTCAACGCCAGTATATTTGGCTTCAACTTCATCACCTACGTTCAGAACCAGCGTCGCATCTTCAACGCGGTCACGAGTTGCTTCGGAAGCACGCAGATAACCTTCTACGCCGCCAGCCAATTCAACTGTAGCACCTTTAGCGTCAACTGCAGTTACTTTACCAGTAACAATAGCACCTTTCTTGTTAACAGACAGGTAGTTATTGAACGGGTCTTCTGCCAGTTGTTTCACGCCTAAGGAGATACGCTCACGTTCTGCGTCAACCTGCAGAACCACAGCTGCGATTTCGTCGCCTTTCTTGTATTCACGAACTGCTTCTTCGCCTGCAACGTTCCAGGAGATGTCAGACAGGTGAACCAGGCCGTCGATGCCGCCGTCCAGGCCGATGAAGATACCGAAGTCAGTGATAGACTTGATTTTACCTTCAACGCGGTCATTTTTGTTGTGGGTTTCTGCAAACAGCTGCCATGGGTTAGACTTGCACTGTTTCAGGCCCAGAGAAATACGACGACGTTCTTCATCGATGTCCAGAACCATAACTTCCACTACGTCGCCAACGTTAACAACTTTAGACGGGTGGATGTTTTTGTTGGTCCAATCCATTTCTGAAACGTGTACCAAACCTTCAACGCCTTCTTCGATTTCTACGAAGCAACCGTAATCAGTCAGGTTAGTCACACGACCAGTCAGCTTAGTGCTTTCTGGGTAACGTTTAGCGATAGCAACCCATGGATCTTCGCCCAGCTGTTTCAAGCCAAGGGATACACGAGTACGTTCGCGGTCGAATTTCAGAACTTTAACAGTGATTTCGTCGCCCACATTGACGATTTCGCTTGGGTGTTTAACACGTTTCCAAGCCATATCAGTGATGTGCAGCAAGCCATCAACGCCACCCAGATCAACGAATGCACCGTAGTCAGTCAGGTTCTTAACGATACCCTTGACTTCCATGCCTTCTTGCAGGTTTTCCAGCAGTTGATCACGCTCAGCGCTGTTCTCAGATTCGATAACTGCACGACGAGAAACAACGACGTTGTTGCGTTTCTGATCCAGCTTGATGACTTTGAACTCAAGCTCTTTGCCTTCCAGATGCAGAGTATCGCGAACTGGACGCACATCAACCAGTGAACCAGGCAGGAACGCACGGATACCGTTCAGTTCGACTGTAAAGCCGCCCTTCACTTTGCCGTTGATCACACCAGTAACGGTTGCAGCTTCTTCGTAAGCTTTTTCCAGCATCAGCCATGCTTCGTGACGCTTAGCTTTCTCACGGGACAGCAGAGTTTCACCGAAGCCGTCTTCAACAGCGTCCAGAGCCACGTCAACTTCGTCACCAACTTGAATTTCCAGTTCGCCTTGCGCGTTCTTGAACTGTTCTGCTGGAATTGCTGACTCAGATTTCAGACCAGCGTCAACCAGTACGATATCTTTATCAATAGAAACAACAACACCACGGACAATAGAACCCGGACGTGTTTCAATTGTTTTCAGGGATTCTTCAAAGAGTTGAGCAAAAGATTCTATCATGTTAATAATCTTCAGGATTCTTAAGTTTAACGTCCATCTAGCATCCCGCCGGATGGGGTTGTTTCACATGCCTCGCCACACATCCTTGCAACAAGGTTAAAGTGCTCTTCAATATTAATTTTAATAATTTTTAAAAAAATCGTATTGAGAGCGCAGAACTGACCGCATTGTCGTTATTTTTTCAACGGCAAGGCTAAAATTCGTTGGGCATAAGCCAGCGCCTGTTCGATCACCTGTTCGATGGACATACTGGTTGAATCCAGTACCAACGCATCCGCCGCAGGGACTAAAGGTGCAACAGACCGGTTACGATCACGGTTATCCCGCTCCTGTATCTCGGCCAAAAGACGTTCAAAGTTAACATTAAACCCTCTTTCCTGCAACTGTAGCATACGTCTGCGCGCGCGTTCTTGTGAACTGGCATCAAGAAATATTTTCACAGGTGCATCAGGAAACACGATAGTTCCCATATCCCGGCCATCAGCAATTAAACCCGGCGCTTCGCGAAAAGCTCGCTGACGACGCAGTAATGCTTCACGTACCCGGGGAAAAGCTGCCGCTTGGGATGCGATATTACCCACAGTCTCGGTTCGGATCTCATTGCTGACATCCTCACCTTCTAAAATAACTTGTAGCTGCCCATTCTGTGAAACAAAACGAACATCGAGATGTGCGGCAAGTGGTACCAATGCCTCTTCGGTGCTGATATCGACCTGATGATGCAAAGCGGCGAGTGCTAGCACTCGGTAAATCGCACCAGAATCCAGCAAGCGCCAGTTTAATGATTCAGCCAATGCTTTGCAAAGTGTACCTTTACCCGCACCACTCGGTCCATCAACGGTTATCACCGGGGCTATCGCCGTCATTTATCTCTCCTTTCGGTAGGCAAACCTCTCGTCTGCCCCCGGCAGGGCAAACATAGAGATAGCATTATACGCTGCATCAGTATGAACTGTTACCCTGAGTTGGTTCAGTTGCTGAAAATAAGACCATAGATTGTCGCTTGAAGTGTAGAAAAGATAGGGAGGATAGCCAGAAAAACATTTGCGATAGCGCTCTATTCGCTTACTCCTCGCCATTTATAAAAAAAATGAACAATGGGAGATATATCTTATAGAAACAGGCGGTTGATTCGCGCCCGTTTTAGTGTGATAGAACCTATCCCATCCAATTCAGGTGTTATCAGGCCAGTTGGCTCAGATGCGCAAACTGTTCGAAATAATCAGGAAAGGTTTTTGCGGTACATTTCGGATCAAGGATCGTCACGGGAGTGTCTGATAACGCGACCAGCGAGAAACACATCGCCATACGGTGGTCATCGTAGGTGCCTATATTTGCAGCGATTAGCTGCACAGGTGGAACCACGCGGATGTAATCTTCCCCCTCTTCCACTTCAGCACCCACCTTTCTCAACTCGGTTGCCATCGCCGTCAGCCGGTCAGTTTCTTTTACCCGCCAGTTATAGATATTGCGGATCGTCGTTGGGCCAGTGGCAAATAATGCCGTTGTCGCAATGGTCATTGCAGCATCAGGAATATGGTTCATGTCCATATCGATACCTTGTAGTTCACCACGGCTGCACTCGATATAATCGTCCCCCCACGTCACTTTCGCGCCCATTTTTTCCAGCACATCGGCAAATTTAGTGTCGCCCTGTACACTTTTCTTGCCAATACCGGTGACACGTACCGTTCCGCCCTTAATAGCCGCAGCAGCTAAGAAGTAGGAAGCCGACGAGGCATCACCCTCAACCAAATAAGTACCTGGTGAACGGTAGGTCTGGCCTCCTTTAATGTGGAAAATTTGGTAGTTTTCATGCCCCACGTCAATACCAAATGCTTTCATCAAGTGAAGAGTAATATCGATATAAGGTTTGGAAACCAGATCACCCAGGATCTGAATAGTCGTATCTTGCTCCGCCAGCGGGGCGGTCATCAATAAAGCGGTCAGGAACTGGCTGGAGACGCTCCCATCAACGGTTAACTCCCCCCCTCGGAAACCACCGCGTAAACGTAATGGCGGGTAATTTTCTTGTTCCAGATAATCGATCTGTGCACCGCCCTGACGCAGCGCATCCACCAAATGACCAATTGGCCGCTCCTTCATCCGAGGCTCACCCGTTAAGACGATATCGCTGTTACCCAAACATAACACCGCTGCCAAAGGACGCATGGCGGTGCCAGCATTGCCCAAGAAAAGCGACAATGGCCGGTCAGCCACTAATTTGCCCCCCAGACCATCAACCTCACAACACGTGCGATCAGCAGAAAGGCGGAAGTTCACCCCTAATGCCTGTAATGCATTGAGCATGTGGCGGATGTCGTCGCTGTCTAACACGTTATTCAACTGAGTGGTCCCTTCGGCCAACGCGGCCAGAAGCAATGCACGGTTAGAGACACTCTTCGAACCAGGTAAATTAACGGTGCCATTAACCAGGGCAATGGGTTGTAAGGTCAGGGATTCCTGCATGGGAAAAACATTCTCCAGTTTTGTATAGGCAACAGCCTCGCACAAAACGAAGCTGTTATTACAAATTAACGTGTTATTACGAATTAACGAGTTATTACACACGAACTCATTGTTGCAATAGACTCATCGACCTGGAGCGGATGGGTACCCGCTCCAGAAAAATCAGCCATGGCGGCGTTCAAAGTCAGCCATAAAGTCGGTTAAGGCTTTTACGCCTTCAATTGGCATCGCGTTATAGATAGAAGCCCGCATACCCCCGGCAACACGGTGGCCTTTTAAGGCCTGCAGACCTTGTGCTTCAGCTTCACTCAAGAACAGTTTGTCTAATGAAGTATCTGTCATTTGGAACGGAACATTCATCCAAGAACGGTTAGCAATAGCAACCTGATTGCGGTAGAAGCCCGTGCGGTCGATGGCACCGTACAATAACTCAGCTTTCGCCTGATTACGCTTTTCCATTTCACCTAAACCGCCCTGCTCTTTCAGCCATTTAAATACCAGGCCAGAAAGATACCAAGCGAACGTTGGCGGTGTATTGAACATCGAATCGTTATCTGCCAGTACTTTGTAATCCAGAATCGACGGCAACGCCGTGTGGGCTTTACCAAGTAAATCTTCACGCACGATAACCAGTGTCAAGCCCGCTGGGCCAATGTTCTTCTGTGCGCCAGCATAGATCACACCATAACGGCTAATATCGATAGGACGGGAAAGAATGGATGAGGAGTAATCGGCAACGACAATTTTATTGCCGAAATCAGGCTGTTCATTAATAGCAACACCGTCAATGGTTTCATTTGGGCAATAGTGCACATAGGCAGCATTATCGCTCAACTTCCATTGCTTCATTGGCTGAATACCTGTCAAGCCATTGTCATGGGTGGTGACATCAATAACATTAGGGGTGCAGTATTTTTGTGCTTCTTTAACCGCACTGTGCGCCCAATAGCCACCATCGATATAGTCAGCGCTGTTGCTGTCACCAAGTAAGTTCAATGGCACCGCAGCAAACTGCGCCCTGGCACCACCATGGCAAAATAACACTTTATAATTAGCCGGTATCTGTAATAGGTCACGCAGATCTTTCTCCGACTCTTCAGCAACCTGCATAAATTCTTTACTACGGTGACTAATTTCCATCACCGACGTTCCCAAACCATGCCAGTTACGTAATTCTTGTTCTGCACGACGTAATACTTCAACCGGTAACATTGCTGGACCAGCGCTAAAATTATAAACCTGTGTCATTTCCCCTCACCACGCTCTACTGAGATTGCCATCGTTATAACCCGTACCCCGGTTTTATCATTCGAGTCGGCCTGCTGCAACGGTTATACCCAAAATAATTCGAGTCGCAGGAAGGCAGCAAGGGAGAGACAAATAGGTTGGAACCGATTTGAACAGCATTTATGCTGTCCGAGGGTGAGCCTCAGGGATGAGACTCATTAATCCCGATGAGCTTATTTATTTTAAAGTCAACTACCAGTAAGTGACTGGGGTGACAAATCTGCTGGGAGCAGATTTGAACGCTGCTTGCAGCGGCCTCGCAGAGGCGAGGCCCAAGGACGGGCCGAATAATCGAGTAATAAGGGCTGCTCGCCCCCCCTACATCTTGAAGGACGACGGGTATAGATCATATGCCAATAGATAAACCCGTTAATAAACTAACACCACGTTGAGTATCGTAAGTCATCGTTGTATTCATTGTGATTCGTTGATTTACATGCCAAATCGCTCCCACAGATCCTGCGCCTTGATCGCTATATCCTGCAAGCCCGACACCAATAGAGACTTTAGAACCCGATTTTTGAGGAATAACCGCAGCAGCCATCGTCGCCGCTATTCCCGCGTTTAATTGTTTCTGCTTTTGATTAATATCTTTATCAAAACCGCCAAGTTTTCCATTAGAATAGGTTAAAAATTCATTGTTAAAAGTACGTTGGTACTCATTGATTTGAGAGTCTGTATATTGTTTTTCGGTATATATAAGGGTATAAACTGAAAGATCAGTATAGTTATTAGAATTATTTAACGTCACATCTATAAGATTATATACGTAATTAGTCTCTTCATTATACATAGCTAACAAAGATTCATCAGCGTAGATATTTGCATAATTATTAGCACTCTCCATGCCATTGTCAGTATAATTATTGCTTTCATTAGCAACCAATAATATTGAGTTGTCGGTATATTCATCAGTTGTATTCAACACAGCATCTAATGAGGCATCAGTATAATTATTTATATTTTCAGTGACAGTGAAAAAAGAGTTGTCAGAATATTCATTTGATAAATTCAGAACATCATCAAAGCTATCGTTTAACTGACTAACATTGATTGTATCTGTGTTCTCAACACCTTTTTTAACGCTGGTGATTTGTCTATCACCGATATTCAGTTCATCATCCCGTGTAGCAATCGAACCGCTACCCAATGCAGTTCCTCCTCCAGAGGATACCGAACCTATACCTAAGCTAGCACTATTATTACCGTTTGCTGCTCCGCCGATATTAACGACATTGTTCCCCGATGTACCGTTGCCGCTAACAGATACAGAATCTGTCAGAATGGAGTCTGTTGAATTACCGGATGTATTCCCACCGAACACCACGCTATTGGCAATCGAGGTTACTGAATCCCCCACGCCCATATTGCCAGAGCCGCCCAATACAGAGTTATCTTCAGTCAAATCATCTCGACCGATTCCATTCCCATCTATCACGTAGTTATTACTACCATTGATATTTGCGTCTGTGCTGTCAGTAACATTGTTTTCGCTCCCAAAAATGTCATTGTTTCCACCACCACTAATGGTGTTGTAGTGCCCTCCCGCGATAATATTATTATGCGTATCCATTAAATTATTTACAGAGCTAGCAATAATATTATTGTGATGACTGTTATGAAGACCATTCAGCGCCCCGGTGATCGTATTGTTATCACTGCCAACGAGCGTATTTTGATTGTCAACGCACCACGCTCCTGATGGGGACGTGGGATCCGAATAACAACTATTTTCATTACCGATAATATTGCTGTTGCTCTCTATAAGATTATTACCAATGCCAGACACCGTATTACTATCAGAATCCGTCAGAGTACTGCCCTGAGTGACAATAAGTAGGTTGTTGTTTGAGTTTATTAACGTGTTATTCTGCGCGCCGTAGAAGAGGCCATCTCCCAAGCTAATGGAGCTGATCGTATTGCCATCGCTACTTGCCAGGTTGTTACTCTGACCACCGTCTATCGTATTATTATGAGAGTCGATAAGATGATTACTAAATCCTCCCAACATCTCATTACCAAGACCGGTTAGTGTATTAATATCGTTATTACTGCTGGCATCAAAAATATTGATTGTACCATTGCCGTTATTATTGGTGCTGCCATTAATATTAGTATTGTTAGCTATCGCTATCGGCGAGGTAAATGCCGCGATTAACCAAGTGGCGATATATGTGCGTTGCATCCGTTGCATCCGTTTAATTTCCTTATTCATTAATTAATGCCAAAAGCAAAACCCGCTGCAACACCGACACCGCCTTCAGTGTCGGCAGAAACATTGACTCGCGTTATCGTTTTATGATTGATGTTCCAGTCGCCTCCCACAGCGAGTGCACTTTGCCCGCGATAAGCACCTATCGCCATCCCAAACGATTTTTCATATCCGAATTTTTGAGGAATACCTGACATCGCCATTGCACCAGAAATACCTGCATTAGTCTTATTAAAATTCTTGTTAACTTTATCACTAAGTTGATTGTATTTATCATCAACATAACTTTTAGCATCGGATAATGACGTTTCAAACGCTGTATTTACCGTCTTATCCGTATAGCTATTTACATCATAAATAATTGATGAAACCTTACTATCCACATAGTTATAGGTGTTATTTAGCGTTTCTTTCGATTTCCCGTCCATGTATGTTTTAGTTGTATTAAATATCTCAGCAGTTTTACTGTCAGTATAAGTATTTGCACTATTCAATGTTTCAGATGATTTATTATCAGTATAGTTATTTGCTGAATTTAGCGTTTCGGATGATTTGTTATCTGTGTATGTATTTGCATTATTAATTGTTTCAGTCGCTTTGTTATCCGTGTATGTATTCGCATTATTAAGTGTTTCGGTCGCGTTGTTATCCACATATATATTAGCGCTATTAAGTGTCTCACCAGCTTTAACAACCAGTTGACCGACATTCGCTGCATCGGTATCTACCACCCCCGCTTTAACACCGGTTATCTGGCGATCACCGATGTTCATTTCATCAGATCGTGTTGCATTGGAGCCGCTACCAATAGCAATTCCGCCATTCGTTGACATGCCGCCACCTACCGATACTCCATCCCCATCACTAACACTGCCATTCCCAATGACAACGCCATTTGTCGAGTTAGATAAGCTGCCACCGTTGCCAACAACCACACCATTTGTCGAACCGCCAAGCGAGTTATTATTCCCTACCGCAGTTCCATTGCCAATAACCCCCGTATTTAAATCACCGATATTGACATCCGCGAACACAGACCCAGAAAAAATTGCCGTGATGATAACAACCGATTTTTTAAAATTACTTTTTGTAAACATGTTTAATATCCATAAGTGCTATTAGGGTTTGCATTATTTTCACCCCGTTATATTTTGACACATTGATACCGACTCAATGGGGCGTCCATTCCATTACAACCATATTTTGGTTAATATTATCCAGAGAACATTCTCCTTCGGATATAACCAAAACCATTCTATCTATTGTTCTGCCTCGAATGAATTGCAAAAATGAGGAGAGGGGTTGCAATAAATGTCTGTCGGGAATTTTTATTTCTAAATGAATACCACGTCCATAGGACGTGGTATTCATTTAGAAATAAAAAGACCGTAGCCTTCGCAAAAGATTCACAGCATCAATATGCGTGGAATATTTTTTGAATTTCTTGTGGTTTTTGAGTTTGCGTTAGTGCTAACTGTAATAAAACCCGTGCTTTCTGTGGATTAAGTGCACCCGCAGCGACAAAGCCGTATTTAGCGTCATCAATTTCAGCACCTTCTGTGGTTAAACCACTGGGCACTCGAGACGAGCGCACAACTGCAACCCCGTGACTTGCGGCGGTTGCCAGCGTATCGAAAACCGTATGATAGAGATTGCCGTTCCCCACGCCAGCACTGACAATCCCCTGATAACCATCGGCAATCAATGCCTTGGCTGGGATGTCCGATGCATTAGCATAGTTATAAATAATACCAACTTTCGGTAATGTATTTAGCTTACTGATATCAAAAGCAGGTTGTTTTGCTGTTGGTTGATGCAAATAATTAACCTTGCCGTCATAGATATACCCCAATGGCCCTGTATTCGGTGATTGGAATGTTTGCACTGATGTGGTGTTAGTTTTTACCACATCACGACCAGTGAGTACGGTGTCATTCATTGCCACAAGCACACCCCGTTTAGCCGAGTCTGCTTCACTGGCGACCACCACCGCGTTGTAGAGGTTCAACGGGCCGTCTGCCCCTAATGCCGTTGCCGGACGCATTGCGCCGACTATCACTACGGGTTTATCACAATTGACGGTTAAATCGAGGAAATAAGCTGTTTCCTCTAAGGTGTCCGTCCCATGGGTTATGACAAAACCGTCTGTTTTAGTACAGTCTTCGTTGATTTTTTTCGCCAGAGTGAGCCAAACATCATCATTCATATCTTGTGAGCCGATATTCACCACTTGTTCGCCCTGAATATTAGCAATATCTTTTATGGCCGGAACGGCCTCTACCAGTGCTTCAACCCCCAATTTGCCAGCGGTATAATTGGATTTTGTGGCAGAATCACCTCCCCCGGCGATGGTACCCCCGGTTGCCAATAAAGTAATATTAGGTAGAGCAAAAGCCGGGCTGCTGATCCCTACAAATATTCCGGCGAGTACAGTTAGCTTTATGTATTTCATATAATTACCCCATTATTTATAAGCTAATTAATTATCCGGAATATCCATATGAAAACTGTGATATCTACTGTGCTTTCGGAATACATGGAGCTATTAACCAAAACCCCGTATGATTGCACGCTTTTAGTACCGCCAAAAAGTGAAGACAATGACGCAAACTTTTATTCCCGGCAAAGACGCTGCGCTGGAAGACTCCATCTCCCGTTTTCAGCAAAAACTGAACGACCTCGGTTTTAATATTGAAGAAGCCTCCTGGCTTAACCCTGTTCCTCACGTTTGGTCGGTACATATTCGCGACCGCGACTGCCCGCTGTGTTTTACCAACGGCAAAGGTGCCAGCAAAAAAGCGGCCTTGGCATCAGCTCTGGGCGAATATTTTGAGCGTTTATCCACCAACTATTTCTTCGCTGATTTCTATCTGGGCAAAGCCATCGCTGAAGGTGATTTCGTTCATTACCCAAACGAGAAATGGTTCCCGATCCCGGCGGATAATCTACTACCGGAAGGCATTCTGGATGAGCGTCTGCTGGCGTTTTACGATCCAGAACAAGAGTTGGTCGCCAGTGATTTGGTTGATTTGCAGTCGGGTAATACCAAACGAGGTATCTGTTCACTACCCTTTACTCGTCAATCAGATTTAGAAACTGTCTATATCCCGATGAATATTATCGGTAATTTGTATGTTTCAAACGGTATGTCAGCCGGGAATACCGCTAACGAAGCCCGCGTACAGGCGCTGTCTGAAGTTTTTGAGCGTTATGTGAAAAACCGCATTATTGCGGAGTCCATCAGCTTGCCAGAGATCCCCACGGAGGTATTGAATCGCTATCCAGACGTGGTGGAAGCTATCACTAAGCTGGAAGAAGAAGGTTTTCCTATCCTGTCTTACGATGCCTCTCTGGGGGGAGCTTACCCGGTTATCTGTGTCGTGCTGTTTAACCCGTCAAACGGTACCTGCTTCGCATCATTCGGCGCACACCCCGATTTTGGAGTGGCATTGGAACGCACAGTGACGGAGTTATTACAGGGCCGCAGTCTGAAAGATCTTGATGTCTTTACTGCACCGACCTTTGATGACGAAGAAGTGGCAGAACATACCAACCTGGAAACCCACTTTATCGATTCAAGCGGTCTAATTAGTTGGGATATGTTTAAGCAGGATGCAGATTACCCATTTGTTGACTGGAGCTTCAAGGGCACCACGGAAGAAGAGTTCGCGACATTGATGGCTATCTTCCAAGAAGAAGGTGCCGAAGTGTACATCGCAGATTATGAGCACTTAGGTGTCTACGCCTGCCGGATCTTGGTTCCGGGGATGTCTGATATCTACCCTGCCGAAGACTTGCTGATGGCGAACAACACCATGGGCGTGCATCTGCGTGAGACTTTACTGGCCTTGCCAGATACAGACTGGCAGCCAGCACAGTACCTGGAATTGATTCAGCTGATTGATGATGAAGGCTTGGATGATTTTGCCCGCGTGCGTGAACTGCTTGGTATCGCCTCCGGTAAAGATAATGGCTGGTATACTTTGCGGGTCGGCGAGCTGAAATCAATGCTGGCACTGGCGGGCGGTGATCTGGAGCAAGCGCTGATCTGGGTTGAATGGACACAAGACTTTAACTCTTCCGTCTTTACAGCAAAACAGGCCAACTATTACCGTTGCCTGCAAACGCTACTGCTATTGAACCAAGAACCCGATCGTGATCCAATGCAATATTACAATGCATTCGTCAAGATGTATGGTCAGGAAGCTGTCGATACCGCCTCAGCGGCATTATCGGGTGAGATTCGCTTCAACGGTCTGTTCAGTGTTGACGAAGATCTGAAAGCATTACCCGCTCATCAGGCTTTACTCGGCGCTTATGCTAAGTTGCAGGCGGCTAAACGTCGCCATTGGGCTAAAAGCG
Source organism: Yersinia similis (assembly GCF_001053095.1). Lineage (GTDB taxonomy): Bacteria > Pseudomonadota > Gammaproteobacteria > Enterobacterales > Enterobacteriaceae > Yersinia > Yersinia similis. Next base: position 75,051 of record NZ_CGBP01000001.1, read on the forward strand.
AGTAATACGGCTCTTCCTTACCGCTCCGCCAAGTTATTGAGTTTGTAGCTTGGCGACAAACGGACGGATCCCGAATCACTGACGCCTGTCAGTGATTCGGGCAAGAGTGATTCAGGTAAAAAACATGCCGCTACCCCCCTAGCAATACCCAGCCAAAAGGCGATAAGCCCCCCTACTCAAGATGAGAAAAACCTAAAGCGTCAGTACGTATTTTCACCACACCTTTTTATTTCGTTCTGGCTGTTGCTTATTTATTGTTGCAGTTATTCCTTATTAAAAATAAATACACTCATCTGAGTCTGGCTATTGTTTCTGTTATAAAAAACATTATTTTCTGACACCCAAATGACTTTTTTGAACAATTATTTTTTTCTAAAAAGGTAAAAAAGATACAGAGGTAAATAAATAGTTAATTTTTAATGAACAGCACCAATAAAAACAGCTACAAACCTCCCTTTTTTTTAACTTTCTCGGCAACGTTCAGGCTGTTAAATCAAAATTTTTTGCAAAAATTAAAATATTTTTTTCTGTTTAAAATCAATATAATAGATCGATAATCCCTATGAAAAACAAGGTTTAAGGGTAAGCTAAACTCGCCCAATATGATCCATATCAATTTTCACGCTATACTGCTTTGCTAGTATCTCACTGTGCTTTATTAACCCTATAAGAGAGAGTTAGTGTGAAAGCTGACAACCCCTTCGATGCATTATTACCTTCGGCAATGGCTAAAGTAGCTGAAGATGCTGGTGTCTATAAAGCCACCAAGCATCCGATGAAAACTTTTTATTTAGCGATTACCGCGGGTGTCTTTATTTCCATTGCGTTTGTTTTTTATATTACAGCAACCACCGGTACTGCAGGTGTCCCTTTTGGCTTTGCCAAACTGGTCGGTGGTATTTGTTTCTCCCTAGGGCTAATGTTAGTCGTGGTGTGTGGAGGTGATCTTTTCACTTCAACTGTGCTTACCACTGTTGCCAAAGCCAGTGGCCGTATCACCTGGCGTCAGTTGGCAACTAACTGGGTTAATGTCTATATTGGGAACTTGTTCGGCGCACTGTTCTTCGTCGGCCTTATCTGGTTTGCAGGCCAATATACCGTGGCAAATGGCCAATGGGGCTTGAATGTTCTGCAAACGGCAGAACACAAATTGCACCACACTTTTATTGAGGCAGTGTGTTTAGGTATTTTGGCTAACTTGATGGTTTGCCTGGCGGTTTGGATGAGTTACTCCGGCCGTACCATAACAGACAAAATGTTGGCGATGATTTTACCGGTGGGAATGTTTGTTGCCAGCGGTTTTGAGCACAGCATCGCCAATATGTTTATGATCCCGTTGGGTATTGTGATTAAAAACTTTGCTTCACCTGAGTTTTGGCAAGCCATCGGTTCAGCACCTGAGCAATTCGCTCACTTGACCGTAAGTAACTTTATTATTGATAACCTGATCCCAGTCACCATAGGCAACATCATTGGTGGCGGACTACTGGTAGGGTTGACTTATTGGGTAATTTATCTGCGCGGTGACCAGCAACATTAACGTGTGGCCGCTACGTCTGGTTTTCGAGAAATTAACATTAAAAGGTAGATGCATTATGACCGAACTTAATGAGAAATTGGCCAAAGCATGGCACGGTTTTACCAAGGGTGATTGGCAGAATGAAGTCAACGTTCGTGACTTTATCCAGAAAAACTACACCCCTTATGAAGGTGATGAATCCTTCCTTGCCGGCTCTACCGAAGCGACCGACAAGCTGTGGGCGCAAGTTATGGAAGGTATTAAACTGGAAAACCGCACCCATGCGCCAGTGGATTTCGATACCGACGTAGCATCAACCATTATCTCCCACGATGCAGGCTACATTAATAAAGATCTGGAAACTGTCGTTGGTTTACAGACTGAAGCGCCATTGAAACGTGCTCTGATCCCATTCGGCGGCATCAAAATGGTCGAAGGCTCTTGCAAAGTTTATGGTCGTGAGCTTGATCCACAACTGAAAAAAGTCTTTACCGAATACCGTAAAACACATAACCAAGGTGTGTTTGACGTTTATACCAAAGACATCCTGAACTGCCGTAAATCTGGTGTGCTGACTGGCTTGCCAGATGCGTATGGACGTGGTCGTATCATCGGTGACTACCGTCGTGTTGCGGTATACGGTATCGACTTCCTGATGAAAGACAAACTGGCTCAGTTCAATTCACTGCAGGCAGATTTGGAAAACGGCAAAGATCTGGAAATGACTATCCAGTTGCGCGAAGAAATTGCTGAACAGCATCGCGCCCTGGCTCAAATCAAAGAGATGGCGGCTAAATACGGCTGTGATATTTCAGGTCCGGCGACTAACGCCCGTGAAGCAGTTCAGTGGACTTACTTCGGCTATTTGGCTGCAGTTAAATCCCAGAACGGCGCAGCAATGTCCTTCGGCCGTGTTTCTACCTTCCTTGATGTGTACATCGAACGTGACATGAAAGAAGGTAAACTGACTGAAATCGAAGCGCAGGAACTGATTGACCATTTGGTTATGAAACTGCGTATGGTTCGCTTCCTGCGTACGCCTGAATATGATGAGCTGTTCTCTGGTGACCCAATCTGGGCAACCGAGTCTCTGGCAGGTATGGGCGTTGATGGGCGTACTTTGGTCACTAAAACCAGCTTCCGCTTCCTGAATACCCTGTATACCATGGGGCCATCTCCAGAGCCGAACATGACCATTCTGTGGTCTGAGAAGCTGCCACTGAATTTCAAAAAATATGCGGCTAAAGTGTCTATCGATACTTCATCTGTACAGTATGAAAACGATGACCTGATGCGTCCTGACTTCAACAACGATGACTACGCTATCGCGTGTTGTGTCAGCCCAATGATTGTGGGTAAACAAATGCAGTTCTTCGGCGCCCGTGCCAACTTGGCTAAAACCATGTTGTACGCAATCAACGGCGGCGTTGACGAAAAAATGAAGATCCAGGTGGGCCCGAAAGAAGCGCCAATGATGGATGAAGTGCTGGACTATGAAAAAGTCATGGAACGCATGGATCACTTTATGGATTGGCTGGCTAAACAATACGTTACTGCGTTGAACATCATTCACTACATGCATGATAAGTACAGCTATGAAGCTGCACTGATGGCGCTGCATGACCGTGATGTTTACCGTACTATGGCATGTGGTATTGCAGGTCTGTCTGTTGCTGCTGACTCCCTGTCCGCTATCAAATATGCCAAAGTAACCACTATCCGTGATGCTGATGGCCTGGCTGTTGACTTCAACATTGAAGGCGAATATCCACAGTTTGGTAACAACGACTCACGTGTTGATGATATTGCCTGTGATCTGGTTGAGCGCTTCATGAAGAAAATTCAGAAGCTGCGTACTTACCGCAACGCGGTTCCAACTCAGTCCGTGCTGACCATCACGTCTAACGTTGTTTATGGTAAGAAAACAGGTAACACCCCAGATGGCCGCCGTGCTGGTGCTCCATTTGGCCCAGGTGCTAACCCAATGCACGGTCGTGACCAAAAAGGTGCGGTTGCCTCTCTGACTTCCGTGGCTAAACTGCCGTTTGCTTACGCGAAAGATGGTATCTCATACACCTTCTCTATCGTGCCAAACGCACTGGGTAAAGATGATGAAGTCCGTAAAGCTAACCTCGCTGGTCTGATGGATGGCTACTTCCATCACGAAGCGTCCATCGAAGGTGGCCAACACCTGAACGTGAACGTAATGAACCGTGAGATGCTGTTAGACGCGATGGAAAACCCGGAAAAATATCCGCAGTTGACTATTCGTGTATCTGGTTATGCTGTTCGCTTCAACGCGCTGACCAAAGAACAGCAGCAGGATGTAATTACCCGTACCTTTACACAGTCAATCTAATTTTTTGATGCAGTAAGGTGTTACAACATTAAAGGCTCCATATTTTATGGGGCCTTTATTTATTCAGGGTAGGAAATACCGGCTATATTGATGAGTGGATGAAAAATTCAAATATCACTATTTTGAACCGTATTCCTTCATTTCATCGAATGTTCTGGTGAACTGATGTGTACGGTCGATCTCTTTATATTCAATATCACTGATATCGGTACGCTGATAGCCAATAACCGGATAAACTCCATACCAGTTATCTATCTCCATTATTTTCAACCAGTTAGAATCCAAGCCGAACTCTGACGATGACTCACCATTGGTTAATCGCTGAACAGATTCAGTGTAGTTATTGATTAATTTTTCATAGTAATGATTATTGACCAGATAGCTGTTAGCCAAGTAGGCGAAATTTACTTTAAAAAAATTCTCATCAATAGCATTAACGATATAATAACTCGCGGATAAAAATGCAGCATCCCAGCGAATACTATTCAGTTTAGAGAAGAATTTGTTTGTCCGAATAATGGTTTCATCGTCATCGTCGAAGATCATGTCGTCTTCAAGTACCAAAATATTTTTCCAATTATTCTCTTGCGCCATTTTTAATACTGCAAGATGTGATTTTGCACAACCGATAAAACCTGACCCCGATCTTATTGCTTCAAAGCGGATTATTTTTTCAGGTGGAAAGCATACTTTTTCCAGTTCTTTTTTGATGTGCTCATTTCTATCCGTACGTTCCTTCAAATTAATGTAAACAACTTTGTCTACTAAAGACCAATTCCAATTTCCATTCATTAGTAAAACTCCATTTACATCTATACCAAAATAATTCCAGTTACAGGAAGGCAGCTACCGTACATGCATCTTGAAGTATGGCGGGTATAATTTTCCTGCCTATTATTACATAGAGCGTAGTTTGCCTACAATAACAGAACTGTATGAAATACACTCACCACATCGTTACATTAACGATTGGAAAATATTCAATTACCAATAAATACAGTCAGTTGATAGTACCCCTTAAGTTTTTAACTTAAAAACAGTCAAGTCTCCACGTTTTATGCTGTAACACACATCTTAGCAAGAGTTATGCCATAAGAATTCATCCATCAGGTCATTGTTTTTATAAGAATGGTTTAATTTATGACTAATGGCATTATTTATAGTGAATAAACAGCGTGACCAGACACTCATTGATCATAAAAATCCCAGTAAAAAATAGCATTATTTTTCATCTGATGTAATAGCTCCGTTGAGACAGCGGTGGTCGAAAAATGAAAACAAATTCTAGGGTGAAGTTATCTGAAATAAGGCCATTATTTTGATAATATACTGATGCTTATCAAGAGACAAAAATGGAAGACGTAGTCCGTTTCCTGCCTCTAAAACTATTCCATCTGATAAGGCAGCGAAGTACAGACTTACCGTTTAAGTCAAACTATAGTTAACAGCATAAAAGACGGAGGTCAGTGAAACCCCATATCCTTAATTACTGGGCTATACCTGAGCTGAGGCACATATACGCCACGCTTTTTATAGTAAATAGAGGTAATATTTACACTAGAAAAAATTTAAGGCTCTCCGCAATACAACAAATGATGACGTATCTACGCGTCTTGTAAAATGCAAAGGTACTGAGTCCCATAAAGGAGTGTCTATATCATGCCTACCATTCAGCACCAAACAGTACTAACTGGAACTTTATGAACAAGATAACCGATTGTATTACAACAGACCCCTCCGATCTTGTAGAGGATAAGAAGCCTGTGCTTGGTCGTATTCATTCATTCGAATCCTGTGGCACTGTTGATGGCCCAGGCATTAGATTTATCGTATTCTTCCAAGGCTGCCTAATGCGCTGCCTGTATTGTCACAACCGAGATACCTGGGACACCCACGGTGGCAAAGAGGTGACAGTTGAAGAATTAGTTAAAGAAGCGGTTACCTATCGCCACTTTATGAATGCTTCAGGTGGCGGTGTCACTGCCTCTGGTGGCGAGGCCATATTGCAGGCTGAGTTTGTCCGCGATTGGTTCCGAGCCTGTCACAAAGAAGGTATTCACACCTGTTTGGATACCAATGGCTTTGTACGCAGGTATGATCCCGTCATTGATGAGCTGTTGGATGCGACAGATTTAGTCATGTTGGATTTAAAACAGATGGATGACAGCATTCACCAGAACTTGGTTGGCGTATCCAATCACCGGACCTTAGAGTTTGCCCGTTATCTGGCAAAGCGTAACCAGAAAACCTGGATCCGCTATGTCGTGGTACCAGGCTGGTCCGACGATGATAAATCAGCACATATGCTGGGTGAATTTACTCAGAACATGAGCAATATAGAAAAAATAGAATTACTGCCTTACCACGAACTGGGTAAGCACAAATGGATTGCGATGGGGGAAGAATACAAGCTTGATGGCGTCAAACCGCCAACAAAAGAGATTATGGATCGCGTGAAAGGTATTTTGGAAAGCTATGGCCACAAAGTTATTTACTGATTTAGAACCCTGTGCTGATGTATGTATTTACTAATACATGTTATTTGACTCATGCATACTGCTTGCTCATGGGCATTAAGTTTGGCCTAACAACTGCCGCCATACTGGATGAATCCGCTGGCGGCGTTGTCTCATATATTGATACCGTTTTATATTGATACGGTGTGCTTTTATACCGCAGCATAAGGCGTTTGTTGGTGATCCGGCTTCTTCAACAGCATCATCAAATACACCAGTGCCACACCCGCTATCATGATAAACAATAAATTATCTGAATAGCGCTGCATCAGCAGTGACGTCATTGTCGGCCCGGCCAGACTCCCGAGGGTATAGCTCATTAGTAACGCCTGATTCATCGCAACCAATTCATCAGCGCTGGCTTTTTCACACGCCCAGGCCATAGCCACCGGGTACAAAGTGAAACCCGCGCAGCCTAGAATAAATAATGCCGGTGCCATCGCGTAATTACCCAAGATCGCCACACTACCGAGAATGACGACAAACACTTGGATCCGCAGTACCAATAAGCGACCATAACGGTCAGCCATTTTCCCCATCGGCCATTGCCCAATAATCCCTGAACTGACCAGCAATGCCATCCACCACCCCACGCTGGCGTCACTCATCCCCTTATGGGACAAATACAAGGGCAGTAACCCATAAAGTGACCCTAAGAGCACACCGGAGATAATACATCCATTGATACCTAAACGGGCGCTACGGCGTTTTAACATGGGCCAAACCGCAATAGGCGATGACTCGCGACAACGCTGATGTGAGAACTGAGCAAACAGTAACGGTAACATCGCCGTAATCACCAACGCCCCCACCCACGGAATAACACTGAGCCGCTGTGTAGAGACCATACCCAGTAATAATTGCCCGATGACTGTCCCTAAATAGTAAACCATCATGTAGGCCGCCAGCAGTTGCCCGCGGTTAGTTAAGGTGCCACTGCGTAATAAAGCGCTTTCGACGATAACCCAAATCAGCGCGCAGGCAATACCCGCCAAAAAGCGCCAGCCCAGCCAGCTCCAAAAATCAACTGTCAGCATCAGCCCACAAGTTGCCAGTGCAAACAATATACAGGAGAAGTGATAACTGCGATTAAACCCGAGTTGCTGAATAAAGCGGCCTGCAATCAACGTTCCTACAAGATTACCAGTGAAATAAGATGAACTCACCATCCCCACTTGCCAGGTCGGCAACTGTTGATGTGATAGCCATAAGGGAACCAGTGTGTTTAAAACCGCGATAGAGATCGTGAACAGCAATAGCCCACAAAGCAGGAGTAGCACGGGACGAGAATATGCGGACATAGTAAGACAGAAGCCGTCGGGACAATAAAAGTGAGCGCATCATGCCACTGGCGATAAAAAAGTCAATTACCCATTGGGGAGGGATAGCACAATATGTCATTTGGCTATGATTTCAGTATTTATACGGAGGTATTATGACGGGCAGTGAGGGAGATGAACAAGAAAAGAAAAGCGCCCGCAGGCGCTTTCGCAATAGCAAATAACAGACGCGGCAATTAACTCATTAACCAATGTATTCCAAGCCACCCATATATGGGCGTAGTACTTCAGGTACTTGGATACGACCATCAGCCTGTTGGTAGTTTTCCAACACCGCCACCAAGGTACGCCCAACCGCCAAACCAGAGCCGTTCAGCGTGTGTACTAAACGCGTCTTTCTGTCAGTTTTGTTGCGACAACGGGCCTGCATACGGCGCGCCTGGAAATCCCACATGTTAGAACATGAGGATATTTCACGGTAAGTGTCCTGTGCTGGCAACCACACTTCCAGATCGTAAGTTTTGCTGGAGCCAAAGCCCATATCACCGGTACACAGTAATACCTTGCGGTATGGCAACTCCAGTAATTGCAGAACTTTCTCGGCGTGCCCCGTCAACTCCTCCAACGCAGCCATAGAATCTTCCGGACGAGTGATCTGCACCATTTCAACTTTGTCGAATTGATGCATACGGATCAAACCACGAGTATCACGGCCATAAGAACCGGCTTCAGAACGGAAGCACGGCGTATGGGCGGTTAACTTCAATGGCAGAGAGTCCTCTTCCAAAATTTCATCGCGCACCAAATTGGTCAGCGGAACTTCAGCAGTAGGAATCAAAGCATAGTTACTGTTGTCTGATTCTTCTGTCAACGGTTTAGTATGGAATAGATCTTCACCAAACTTGGGTAATTGGCCCGTGCCGTACAAGGTGGCATGATTAACCAGATAAGGGACGTAAGCTTCCAGATAACCGTGTTTCTCGGTGTGCAGGTCTAACATAAACTGAGACAGAGCACGGTGCATACGGGCAATTTGCCCTTTCATCACCACAAAACGTGCGCCGGTCAGTTTTACTGCCGCAGCAAAATCAAGGCCACCGGCCATTTCGCCCAGAGAAACATGATCTTTTACGTCGAAGTTATACTTGCGAGGCTCGCCCCACCGGCTGACTTCGATATTGTCACTCTCGTTTTTACCTACTGGTACTGAATCATCTGGCAGATTAGGAATAGACAGAGCCAAATCGCGGATTTCGTTTTGTAACTTATCCAACTCAGCTTTAGCGGCATCCAGTTTCTCACCCAGAGCATTAACTTCCAGACGTAATGGTTCGATATCTTCGCCACGCGCCTTTGCTGCGCCGATCAATTTCGATCGGGAGTTACGTTCTGCTTGCAGACTTTCTGTTTCAACCTGTAAAACTTTGCGGCGCTCTTCTTGTTGGCGCAACACCTCAACATCAAGTTTAAAACCTCTGCGAGCCAGTTTTTCGGCGACTGCGTCTAGCTCATTGCGCAGCATATTGGGATCGAGCATGCTAGTCCTGTGCTTGTAGTTATGGATATACCCTTTTAACTTGAGGTTGCTGCGGTATTAGCAGTTCCAGCTCACTCGAATCACTTGGTCTTCGTAAGCTCATCAAGATTCGCTGGCTGACTACCTGCAACGTCAATCATTAAGGGCATAAATGGTAATTAAAGAAGAATTTAACGATGTAAGTGATATAAACAACCACTTACCAAGTAGTTATAATGCTAACCTTACCGCAACAGCAAAGCTAGCGGTAGCGTTTTATCGGGCTATTTTTATCCTGTTCAGCTAACCATGCCAGCTTCTCACCGATTTTACCCTCCAGACCACGAGATGTTGGCAAATAGTAGCGGGTCGCCGCCATTTCAGGTGGAAAATAATTCTCACCCGCAGCATAGGCGTGCTGCTCATCATGGGCATAACGATACTCAGCTCCAAGCCCCATCTCTTTCATCAGTTTAGTCGGTGCATTACGCAAATGCTCTGGAACATCGAAATCGGGCTTATCGCGAGCATCCTGCATCGCAGCTTTAAATGCAGCATACACAGCGTTACTTTTAGGTGCGCAGGCTAAATAAACAATCGCTTGGGCAATCGCCCGCTCCCCTTCGGCTGGCCCCACACGGGTAAAACAATCCCAGGCCGATATCGCCACCTGCATCGCACGAGGATCGGCATTACCAATATCTTCTGATGCGATAGCCAACAAACGCCGGGCAACATAGAGCGGATCGCCCCCCGCGGTGATAATGCGCGCATACCAGTACAACGCAGCATCCGGTGCCGAACCACGAATAGATTTATGTACCGCCGAGATCAAATCGTAATAACGGTCGCCTTTGTTATCAAAACGGGCGCTACGCTCACCAGAGACTTCTTTCAGCAATTCTGGAGTCAACACACGGACGCCACTGGCATCTATTTCTGCCATGTCAGCCATCATTTCCAGGCTATTCAACGCCCGCCGAGCATCCCCGCCGACGAGTTCAGACATCATACGGCGAGTTTCATCGGGCAGTAAAATATTCTGCCCGCCGTAACCTCGACTGCTATCAGACATGGCCTGATCGATCACTTTCTCAATATCTGCTGCGGTTAGCGCTTTGAGCAAATAGACTCTGGCTCGCGAGAGCAATGCAGAATTTAGTTCGAAGGAGGGGTTTTCTGTTGTCGCACCAATAAAAGTGATAGTGCCATCTTCAATATGAGGTAAAAATGCATCCTGCTGGCTCTTATTGAAACGATGAACTTCATCAACAAACAAGATAGTCCGTCGGCCAGCATCGCGGTTTTGCCGCGCCCGCTCGATAGCCTCGCGAATCTCCTTAATACCAGAGGTCACTGCAGAAATCCGCTCAACATCGGCTTGACCATAACGGCCAATAATTTCTGCCAATGTCGTTTTACCTGTTCCCGGCGGCCCCCAGAGGATCATGGAGTGTAACTGCCCGGCAACGATTGCCCGCGGTAGCGGTTTACCCGGTGCCAGCAAATGTTGCTGACCAATATATTGATCCAACGTCAAAGGCCGCATACGCGCAGCCAATGGTTGAAACTCATTTTGGGAAAAATCGAGGGACATATTACTCACTCAGACCTCACTACCGCTGATCATCTAGCGTCACACCTTTTGGGGGAGTAAAAGTAAACTTACTGGCGTCAACCGAGCTACTTTGCTGACTTTTCAGTGTATAAGCACTGCGTTGACCATCTTGCTCAACGGCAGTAAAGCTTTTGATAGTGCCGCTCGGCGTCACACTTATTGCAAATTGCTTTAAATTACCGCTAGCACTTTTAGGTGTCAGTTCAAAATCATCGCCTTTCTGCTTAACATTATATTGCTTCCAGTCATCTGGGTTGTTGCGGGTAATCAACATAAACGGGGTGTTACCCGTCGCATTCTTCAACCAGGTGGCTGTGGCTTGTTCAACAAATGGGTTATAGAACCACAGCGTTTCGCCATCAGATATTAATACGCTCTCATCTGGTGATGTCATATGCCAGTTAAACAAATTAGGACGTTTTACCCACAGTTCACCCTCACCTTCCTGCACCACTGCCCCATCTGAACTGGTAACAGCTTGCGAGAAGCTGGCATGGAAGCTATTCACTTTACTCAAACGATTTTGTAGATCTGTGCTGGCATCCGCCAACGCAGAAGCTGAAATAAAACCCGACAGAAAACAGCAAGCAACAAGCAGTCTTTTCATTATTCTAAACACCTTATAAATTTCATTGCACCCCAACTGGGCTGCCACAAAGGCTGATTAATAAACACGTTCTCCCCGACCGACTTGAAGTTGCAGGGGGCGTTAATCTCGAACCTTTAACTTGCGTAAGGGCCGCAAAGCGGCCCTTCAGATATTAACAGAATTCGTCAGCACTACCGCGAAGTAACCCATTACTCATGGGGTGGTGGTGCCAGAACCTCACGATTACCATTATGGCCCGGTGTACTCACAATCTGCTGAGCTTCCATCTGCTCGATAATACGAGCGGCCCGGTTATAACCGATACGGAACTGGCGCTGTACACCTGAGATAGAGGCCCGGCGTTTTTCCAGCACAAAGTTCACTGCTTGATCAAACAAGGGATCCAGTTCTTCATCGCTGTCCAGACCAAGGCCACCGCCTTCGCCCTCTTCACCGCCACTGAGGATGCTATCAATATATTGCGGACGACCACGGGCTTTCCAGTCATTAACCACGGCATGCACTTCCTGATCACGGACAAACGCACCATGGACACGTACCGGAATTGAGGAGTTAGGGGCCATATACAGCATATCGCCCATCCCCAGCAGTGATTCGGCACCACCTTGATCAAGGATGGTACGCGAGTCAATTTTACTCGATACCGTAAATGCAATACGCGTTGGGATATTGGCTTTAATCAAACCAGTAATCACATCCACTGATGGGCGCTGTGTTGCCAGAACCAGATGGATACCGGCAGCGCGGGCTTTTTGAGCCAAACGAGCAATCAGCTCCTCCACCTTTTTACCCACCGTCATCATCAGGTCAGCAAACTCATCAACCATCACTACGATGTATGGAAGCTTCACCAACATTGGTGGTGAGATATCCATACTGTCAGAAGGTTTCCAGAACGGATCCGGGATTGGACGCCCCATGGCCTCAGCTTGTGCCACTCGCTCGTTGTAGCCTGCCAGATTACGCACACCTAAAGCAGACATCAATTTATAGCGGCGTTCCATCTCACCGACACACCAACGCAATGCATTTGCGGCATCCTTCATATCGGTAACCACCCCGGTTAACAAATGAGGAATACCTTCATACACTGACAGCTCCAGCATTTTCGGGTCAATCATGATAAAGCGCACGTCATCTGGCGTAGCTTTATACAAAATGCTGAGGATCATCGCATTCACCCCAACAGATTTGCCTGAACCGGTGGTACCTGCAACCAGTAAGTGAGGCATTTTAGCTAAATCAGCCACCACGGGTTGCCCGGCAATATCTTTACCTAGCACAATCGCTAATGGCGACGGGTTCTCACGGAACTTGGCGCAATCCAGAACTTCCCGCAGGTAAACTGTTTGGCGATGTTTGTTGGGTAGCTCTAAGCCGACATAAGGTTTACCAGGAATAACCTCCACGACACGTACCGCGATAGCCGATAAAGAGCGGGCTAAGTCGCGGGATAAATTGGAAATTCGCGACGCTTTAACGCCGGGTGCTAGATCCAGTTCAAACCGGGTAATGACAGGCCCCGGAGAAATCCCCACCACTTCAGCTTTAACCCGATAATCCCCTAACCGGGCCTCAACCAGCCGAGCGGTTTGTTCTAAAGCGAACATATCCACCGGTTCTTCTTCTGCTGGCGGAGAAGACAGCAAATCAAGCGTAGGCAATGGTGTCGTCGGTTTTTGCAACGGCTGGTCATTACGCATCAGGAAGGGATGGATCAAACTATCCATAGCCGCTGTCGGCTGTGAAAACGCTGGCGGTTGCGGAGATGACGATAGCGGTGCCGCGCTCACCGGTGCTGCATTCAGCGACGCAATGCTAGCGGGTGTAACGCTGGCTGATGTAACACTGGCTGATGTAGCACCGGCTGATATAACTACAGGCTGTGACACAGGTGCCGGTGTCGATTGGCCATATGTTGATTGACCATATGTTGGCGTATGGCTTGGCTGAGTTGGTGCGGATTGCCCCAAATGTGCCTGCTGCACGGATGGCTGATAAGTTGGCACTTGCTCAGGGTAATCTTGGGGGAGGGTTTCTTCTTCCCCTTCTAACTGCACTGGCTCATCAACATCTGTCTCATCAACATAAGGAGAAAGCGTGAACAGAGGCTCACGCGGGCTGTCATCGACTAAATCAGCAATCGGTGAGAAGGTAAAAGCCGTACTCGTATCAACCGAACGTATGTTGTCAACGGCGTTATCTGCATCCCCCGTAGATCCATAACGGTGTTGCTGTTGCGCGGCAAAAGCCTGACGTAATTCTGCCTCTTGCAAAGCCTGCTCATCTCCAAGATCGCTCACCTGCGAGGACGTAGTAGGCATTTCTGCCGCAGGTGACCGTTCTGTTACAGATGACTGTTCTGCTAAAGGTGTCTGTTCTGCTAAAGTCGATAACGCGTAACGTTCTGATTGCTGATCGGCAAACGCTTTGCGCAAGATAGCCTGCTGCAAAGCAGCATCTTCATCAGATGTTATTTCAGTACCGTAAGAAGATGCCGCCATCTGAGAATTTTGTGTTTCGTCACCATCACGTTCACGTAATTCCTGCTCTGCCATACGCTGCGAAGGCAGTTTGATGCCGAAGGAGGCCAGTTCACGCCGTGTTGGAATACGAACCGGATTTGGCCGTGGCAATTCAGGCCCGATACCTTGTTTTATTTGGGAACTGCTGTCACTGGTGGCCGTGAACGCAGGCATAAAAGTCGCTGCCACAGTACCAGATGCTGATACTGGCTTATTGGTCAGGCTTGTTGTGGATAAACCATCAATCTGCGCATCCAAGCCAGGGTTCATATACGGCGTACTTCCTACCGAAACATGCCCGCTCTGAACGCTATTTATCTGATGACTATCTAACTGACCACCAGTGCGCTGAATCGCCGAGAAATCGAATGGGGAATGAGACACTGGCGTTAGCGACATATCCCATGCGCCCAACTCAGGTTCAGGCCGTTCAGTTGGCGCATCAGCAAGTGTCTGAATTGGCAGTGACTCTTCTGGCAGTTCAAAAGAATACAGAGGAGGTGTTGCCGTATTGGCCATTACAGGTGTCGTACCATAGATCGCTGCCGCATCATGATTGAGAACCGGTTCAGCCGCTACGTCAGCGGTCGGAGACGATGCCGCGTCTTGAACGCTACAATCCGTAGCCCGTAACGGACTCAATAATGGGTCATACTCATCTTCTCTATTAGCTGCAACTAATGACCCATGCTCAGCAATACTGTCAGTCACCGAAGGAGCCGAGAACAAAACGTCATCATCTGTATGGGCTAACGCCGATGTAGCCACAACACCAGCACCTGCCGCGTTGTTTGAGATAACCCCCTTTTCTTGCCGGGCGATATCGCTGCCATCAGCATGAACATCGTCATGATAGCTATCTTCATCATCATAGCGCTCTTCACGACGGGAGCGGTTGGTGATAAATGTCAGTGAACCTAATACCGCTGCACCAATTTTCTCGGCAATCATCAACCATGACCAGCCAGTAAATAGCGTTAATCCCACCGCCCAAATACAAAGCAGTGTTAAAGTCGCACCGACACCGTTAAACCACGGCAACATGGCATTACTGAATAAGCTACCAATTACCCCACCAGAGGCAAAGTAGTAAAGGTCATCGATATTAAGTGCTGCCAGCCCACAAGACGTCAAAATCAGGGCTAGGGTACCAATCAGCCGTAATGAAAGGGCAAAGTAATCGAGATACTCATTGGCATCACGTTGGCGAAAAGCCGTCCAGCAAAATATCACCATGATGGGGGGGATCGCGTAGGCTAAAACACCAAAGGTGGAAAATAGCGTATCGGCCATCCAGGCACCGATACTCCCACCTAAATTATGGATAGGCTCATGCCATGCGGTCTGAGACCAGCTAGGGTCTGAGGGGTTGAAACTGACCAGCGCAACCATCAGGTACGCAGCCAAAATAGTAACCACAATCAACACAGCTTCAAGCAAACGACGGCCATTGCTGAGTTTTTTCAGGGTAACTTCTTTATCTTCTGTATATTCCTGGCTCAAGAAAGGCTCTCCAGGTTCCTGTTAACGGGTCTGAGCAACAACGCCGAGAAGCCTCCCCGGCGTTGAAACTGTATGAATAAACAGGAGTGTAACCAAATTACTCAGGTTTTGCACCTGCCCGTTTACCGAGTTTTAATAACCAAGCGGTTACTCTGCTTCACTTCTTCCATAACGACATAAGTGCGAGTGTCATTAACCCCCGGTAGGCGAAGCAAGGTTTCACCAAGTAATGTCCGGTAGGCAGACATATCAGGCACTCGGGTTTTCAACAAGTAGTCGAAATCACCTGAAACCAAGTGACACTCTTGAATTTCCTCAAGATTTTTAACTGCGGCATTAAATTGCTCAAATACATCCGGAGCACCACGATTCAGAGTAATCTCAACGATTACCAGCAATGATGCATCCAAATATTGTGGATTAAGCAATGCGGTATAACCATGAATGAAGCCCTGACGCTCTAAGCGGCGAACCCGTTCCAGACATGGTGTTGGTGACAACCCTACTCGTTTCGAAAGCTCAACATTAGAGATACGGCCATCCTTTTGTAATTCATTTAGGATGTTACGATCAATACGATCGAGCTCTTTCCCCGGGCGTTTCTTATTATCCATCATTTATAATCTCTCTTAATTTCTTTGAGTCTGTAACAGGCTCTGGCCGTAAAAGATCCCAGAGTCTGTTACAAACAACGACCCGCAGCCTGTTTTATGCAAATAGATCAACACGTTGTTATCTCACACCCTGTCTGTCCAACCGTATGCGAGCCACTCGATGATTATTAGCGTTGAGGAAGAGACAAGACACCATAAACACCAGCAGAAACTCCCCCCTACTGTTGCCCATGAACTTATTCCACATGCCATCCAGTATTAATCGAAAACATTCCAGGGTTTTCGATTGGCATCACTGATACCAAATCTGAAATCATAGCGCGCAGATAATTTCTTCTTCCTATGATGTTTTCGCAAATGCACAGCCGATTGTCAAAGTAAAAGAAGTTAAATCAGTAGAACGTGCCAGAATTAGCGCAACAGTCGTCGCCTCTGACCGATTTTTCTTCTTTTTTTTGACGATAAAATAGTACAAAAAAGCTTATAGAATTTCAGGAAAAATGTTGCCTATCGCCCTGTAAGCCACATATTTTATGGGGTCAAAGCAATTTTAGGTTTCTTTAGCCTGAACGTTGAGGTGGAATTTTGACCTAATGCATTAATGTTTTTAATTATCGATATTGCTAACTGTCAATTCTTAATACACTTAGTTTAATAAATAGGCTTTACCTATCAAACAAATTGCTAACAACATTTTTGTTTGCTTTTTTTAATGTCATATTTTCCCTACAATCACTCACATTATCCGCCATTGTGGGAAAGAGGTATTCATGAGCACGGTTAAACATAGCAAATTGATTATTTTGGGTTCTGGCCCTGCGGGTTACACCGCGGCAGTTTATGCCGCACGTGCCAACCTGAAACCAGTATTGATTACCGGGATGGAAAAGGGCGGGCAGTTGACCACTACCACAGAGGTAGAGAACTGGCCAGGTGACCCTGAAGGTTTGACCGGGCCAGCACTGATGGAACGTATGCACGAGCATGCTGAAAAATTCCAGACAGAGATTATTTTCGACCATATCAGCAGCGTAGATCTGCAAAACCGTCCATTCCGCCTGTTCGGCGATGGGGCGGAATACACTTGCGATGCCCTGATTATCGCAACGGGCGCTTCTGCCCGTTACTTAGGGATGGAATCAGAAGAAGCCTTTAAAGGAAAAGGGGTTTCTGCCTGCGCGACCTGTGATGGTTTCTTCTATCGTAACCAGAAAGTTGCCGTTGTCGGTGGTGGGAACACGGCGGTTGAAGAAGCACTGTATCTGGCGAATATTGCCGCTGAAGTCCATTTAATTCATCGTCGCGACACGTTCCGCTCAGAAAAAATCCTGATTGACCGCCTGATGGAAAAAGTGAAGAACGGCAATATCGTGTTGCACACAGACCGTACGCTGGATGAGGTTCTGGGTGATGACATGGGGGTAACGGGGATACGCCTGAAGACAACCCACAGTGATGAGACCGAAGAGTTAGCCGTTGCCGGTGTGTTCATCGCTATCGGCCATAGCCCTAACACCGGTATATTTAGTGGCCAACTGGCGTTGGAAAATGGCTATATCAAAGTGCAGTCTGGCCTCCAAGGCAATGCCACACAGACCTCAATTCCTGGTGTGTTTGCTGCCGGTGATGTGATGGATCATATCTATCGTCAGGCTATCACCTCCGCGGGAACTGGCTGTATGGCAGCACTGGATGCAGAGCGCTACCTAGACGGGTTGGCAAACGATAAATAACGCCCTATTCCATTGGGTTTTTATTGCGACTGGTAACACCGTTTCACCTCGCTCTATACGGGTGGCCACATGAGCCGCCCGCTTTTTTATCTGCTTTATTGTTGGGTATCCACATCCCAATAAAAAACAATCAATTAGTTATTTTCATTTTGACATGCGGCGACTATCACAAACTCATTTTTTTTCACAAATGCAATTGTTTTTACAAGCATAATTATTTTCACCTCGGGTCATGACAGGGTAAGATTACTCCTCGCTGGTTTGCTCACTCAAGGGTGACAAACATTTTTGATATTTTTATCCTCAAAGTAATTGGAGTCGCAAGTAGGCTGCAAGCAAACGAACCCCGATGAGCAGGTACCAGTCGTGCTTAGAATGAGTAAGCGCCGCTTAGTATACAAAGGGGATATCACTCTTTTATGTGCAGACAAGTCATCTTATGAATAAGACAAGACAGTATGAGTTGATTCGTTGGCTGAAAAAACAAAGCGCCCCCGCGCAACGTTGGCTCCGCCTATCCATGTTACTCGGCCTGCTTAGTGGGCTATTGATTATCGCTCAGGCGTGGTTGTTAGCCACCCTGTTGCAATCTCTCATTATCGACAAATTATCCCGTGCGACACTGACCACAGAGTTCTACCTGCTGGCAGGCGCATTTGCCTCGCGTGCGGTGATCAGTTGGCTGCGTGAGCGGGTGGGGTTTATTTGTGGTATGCGAGTGCGTCAGCAGATCCGTAAAGTGGTGTTAGACCGGTTAGAACAACTGGGGCCATCGTGGGTGAAAGGTAAACCGGCCGGGAGCTGGGCAACAATAATTCTGGAACAAATTGAAGATATGCAGGAGTACTACTCCCGCTATCTACCACAAATGTATCTGGCGGTATTTATCCCGGTACTGATATTAATTGCCGTCTTCCCCATCAATTGGGTTGCGGGCCTGATCTTGTTTGTCACCGCCCCCCTGATCCCCATATTCATGATATTGGTCGGGATGGGGGCCGCAGATGCTAACCGGCGTAATTTTGTCGCATTGGCAAGATTGAGCGGTAACTTCCTTGATCGCTTGCGTGGGCTGGATACGCTACGTTTGTTTAACCGCGCCAAAGCAGAAACCGACCAAATTCGTGACTCTTCGGAAGATTTTCGCAGCCGAACAATGGAAGTACTACGTATGGCCTTCCTCTCTTCTGCTGTCTTGGAGTTTTTTGCCGCCATCTCCATTGCCGTAGTTGCCGTCTATTTTGGTTTTTCCTATTTAGGGGAACTGAATTTTGGTAGCTATGGCTTCGGCGTGACGCTGTTTGCCGGTTTTTTGGTGCTAATACTGGCGCCTGAATTCTTCCAACCCCTTAGAGACTTAGGGACGTTCTATCATGCTAAAGCACAAGCTGTCGGTGCGGCTGAATCGTTAGTGACATTTTTAAGCAGTGAGGGAGAAGCCATTGGTCAAGGCGAGAAACAACTGAACGGTAAAGAGGCCATCGCCCTTGAGGCGAATGAGCTGGAGATCCTGGCACCCAATGGTACCCGTTTAGCTGGGCCACTTAATTTCTCACTGCCAGCAGGCAAACGGGTTGCCATTGTTGGCCAGAGTGGTGCGGGGAAAAGTTCGTTGCTCAATCTATTGTTGGGTTTTTTGCCTTATCGCGGCTCGCTAAAAGTCAACGGTATCGAATTACGTGAACTGGAACCACAAGTCTGGCGTAGTCAGTTGAGTTGGGTAGGCCAAAATCCACATCTACCGGAACAGACGCTGGCCGCCAATATTTTACTGAGGCAACCTAATGCAAGCGAGCACCAACTGCAACACGCGGTGGAACGGGCTTATGTCGATGAATTTTTGAAGGATTTACCTCAAGGGCTGAATACTGAAATTGGCGATCATTCGGCACGTCTTTCGGTTGGGCAAGCCCAACGTATTGCCGTCGCCAGAGCATTATTAACCCCATGTCGTTTATTGTTGTTGGATGAGCCCACCGCTAGTCTTGATGCCCACAGTGAGCAGTTGGTGATGAAAGCGCTGGAAGAGGCCTCCCGCGCGCAGTCTACCCTGCTGGTCACTCATCAGTTGGAGGACACGCTGGGTTATGATCAAATCTGGGTGATGGATAACGGCCGTCTAATTCAACAAGGTGATTACTCCACCCTTAGCCAGTCAGCTGGTTCATTTGCCAATCTGCTGTCTCAGCGCAATGAGGAGCTTTAATCATGCGCGTACTTCTTCCATTTTTGGCGCTTTATCGCCGTCATTGGTTCTTGATTTCTCTTGGCATTGTATTGGCTATTGTAACGTTGCTGGCCAGTATTGGCCTACTGACGTTATCGGGTTGGTTTCTTGCCGGAACCGCTATTGCGGGGCCTGCGGGGTTATATACGTTTAACTACCTGTTACCCGCCGCAGGTGTCCGAGGTTCGGCAATTATCCGTACCGCAGGCCGCTACGCTGAACGGGTCGTCAGCCACGATGCCACGTTCCGGGTACTGACGCATCTGAGGATATTTGCCTTCCAGAAGATCTTACCTCTCTCTCCTGCCGGTATTGCCCGCTTCCGTCAAAGTGAGTTGCTGAATCGCCTGGTTGCTGATGTCGATACCCTCGACCACCTCTATCTCCGGGTGATATCACCGCTGGTAGCAGCCTTGGTGATTATCGCTGCGGTAACGTTTGGTTTGAGCTATCTGGATCTTAATCTAGCATTGACACTCGGGGGAATACTGCTCGGCTTACTGCTCTTGGTGCCCTTGATTTTCTATCGCGCCGGTAAGCCTATCGGCAGTGACCTTACGGACTTGCGTGCGCGTTATCGTTCACAGCTTACATCTTGGTTACAAGGGCAAGCTGAACTCTTGGTTTTTGGCGCATTACAGCGCTTTCGTGCTTCACTTGAAGAAATTGAACAACATTGGATGGCGCGTCAGAAACAGCAGGCGTCGCTGGCGGGCTTAGCACAAGCCCTGATGATTTTAGCCTCCGGCCTTACGGTCACACTGATTATGTGGTTAGCCGCAGGGGGAATTGGCGAGGATAACCAGCCGGGTGCATTTTTGGCCTTGTTTGTTTTTACTTCGTTAGCTTCGTTTGAAGCGCTGTTACCCGTTGCTGGTGCGTTCCAACATTTGGGGCAAGTCATCGCTTCAGCAACCCGTGTGGGTCAGCTAATGGAACAAAAACCTGAAGTGACATTCCCCACCAACGGTCCAGCACCAACCTCACAGGTCGCGCTGGAAGTAACAGGGTTGAGTTTTACTTACCCACAGCAGCCGTTACCCGTTTTGCAAAATATATCGCTGTCCCTGGCCGCTGGGGAGCATATTGCGCTACTTGGCCGTACGGGTTGTGGTAAATCTACACTGTTGCAATTGTTAACCCGTGCCTGGGATGCCAGTCAGGGCCATATCATGCTGAACGGGCAACCACTAGCATGCTATGACGAGGCGGCGTTGCGCCAGATGATAACTGTGGTTAGTCAGCGTGTGCATATTTTCAGTAGCACGTTGCGTGAAAATCTATTACTGGCCTGCCCCACAGCTTCCGATGAACAACTGAAAAAAGTATTGGAACAAGTAGGTCTAACCAATCTACTGGATAACAGCGAAGGGTTAAATGCCTGGATGGGGGATGGAGGCCGGCCTCTATCCGGTGGTGAACAACGTCGTTTGGGCATAGCTCGCGCATTACTACACTCGGCTCCGTTGTGGTTGCTTGATGAACCAACCGAAGGGCTGGATGCGGAAACTGAACAGCAGATTCTGGGGCTGTTACGTGAACATTGTCAGGATAAAAGCCTGATTATCGTCACTCACCGCTTGTATGGATTGGAATATATGGACCGTATCTGCGTAATGGATGGCGGTAAAATTGTTGAACAGGGTGATCACCACCAGTTGTTGCAAAACAAAGGGCGCTATTACCAATTCCATCAGCGGCACTGAGCCATCAGCGGAACGAAGAAAATAGCCGCATTGGCAACCATGCTGTGGTAGATGCAGATATAAAGTCAATTGGCAGCTAACATTAATAAAAGCTGCTGAACCAAAGCGATACTATCAGTTATTGAGACCCAGATAGCGTGTCAGTGCTATAAATATTTGTCAGTGCCATTAAGGAAGCTTATGCGCGTCACACAGCTCTCATCACAGTCATTTATTTTTCCCTCACCTGAGCTGGCTCTGCGCGAACCAAACGGTTTATTGGCATTAGGGGGGGATCTCACTGCTCCTCGCCTACTGGCGGCCTACCAGCGGGGTATTTTTCCCTGGTTTAATCCCGGAGAGATGATTTTATGGTGGTCGCCAAATCCCCGAGCCGTATTATTCCCAGAAGATTTACACATCAGCCGGAGTATGCGGCGTTTTATTCGTCATTGCCCTTATCGTTTTACCCTCAATCACGCTTTTGCTGATGTGATTAGCGCCTGTGCCACAGAACGTGATGAAGGGACATGGATTGGCCATGATGTACAACGAGCTTACTGCCAGTTGCACGCTTTGGGACACGCCCATTCGCTGGAAGTTTGGTTGAAAAACGAACTGATTGGTGGTTTATATGGCGTTGCTGTTGGCGCAGTGTTTTGCGGCGAGTCGATGTTCAGCAGGGCTGATAACGCTTCAAAAAGTGCATTAATGGTTTTTTGTCATCATTTTACCCGTCATGGTGGAGAACTGATTGACTGTCAGGTCCTCAACGCTCACACTGCGTCGCTGGGTGCGATTGAAATCCCACGCAACTTTTTTTTGCAGCAGTTGAGTCAACTCCAGTTTAGTCCACTACCGGCTGAATGCTGGTTACCGCAATCGTTGAGTTTTTCATCCGCGATGCAGTAAAGATCAATCGTTCAAAAACACCCCATATTAGGCTTTCTCCCCTCTTGCCGGCAGACTAATTTTGCTGAAATAGTGCGATGAACGCCAACACTTCTTTACATAATGTGGGTTTTTCGGCATTATCTTGCCGGTTAAAAACTAAGGTAGTTACACCTAGAGGATTCGATGGCCAAAGAAGACAATATTGAAATGCAGGGCACCGTTCTTGATACGCTGCCGAACACCATGTTCCGCGTTGAATTGGAAAACGGGCACGTGGTAACCGCTCATATCTCCGGTAAAATGCGTAAAAACTATATCCGCATCCTGACGGGTGACAAAGTCACTGTAGAGCTGACCCCGTACGACCTGAGCAAAGGCCGCATTGTCTTCCGTAGCCGTTAATCGGCTAATCTGTCGTTAGTGATGACTAGCGAGCTCTGAGGATGTAGTCCCCCCTCCGGCGCCCTTCCCATTTATGGCAAGGGCGTTTTGCGTTATCTTTTATTTGCGGCAAATAACCGGATGTAAAAAACAGGCTGAACGTAAAATAATCACCATCTCCCGAGACGGTGCTTTGAAAGCTGGCAATAAAAAGGGCGAATGCTGTTTTAGCTATCGCCCTTTATTTTTATACTGACCCGTCCTAAATAGCGTTTTTTTAACCGACTAACTTAATGAACTGCCCCTTCAGTTTTACGCTTTTGCGCGCTCTGAAATTCATAAGCCAGTTGTTGTTTCTCTTTATCCAGATTAACCGTAACCGAGCCACCGTCAACCAGGGAACCAAATAACAACTCATTCGCCAGTGGTTTCTTCAGATTCTCCTGAATAACCCGGGTCATTGGTCGGGCCCCCATCGCTTTGTCATAGCCTTTCTCAGATAACCAATCGCGCGCTTCATCACTGACTTCCAGTGACACGCCTTTAGCATCTAATTGCGCCTGCAACTCAACGATAAATTTATCGACCACCTGCTGGATAACCGCAGGAGACAAATGGTTGAACCAAATAATATTATCTAACCGGTTACGGAACTCCGGTGTGAATATTTTTTTGATCTCTTCCAGCGCGTCAGTGCTGTTATCCTGCTGTTTAAAACCAATGGAGGTACGCTGCGTTTCCCGTACACCCGCGTTGGTGGTCATCACCAAAATGACGTTACGGAAATCGGCTTTACGCCCATTGTTATCGGTCAGTGTACCGTTATCCATCACCTGCAATAACAGATTAAACACATCAGGATGCGCTTTTTCAATTTCATCCAATAACAACACAGCATGAGGATGTTTGATCACTGAATCAGTCAATAACCCGCCCTGATCGTAACCAACATACCCAGGAGGCGCACCAATCAGGCGACTGACAGTATGGCGCTCCATGTATTCAGACATATCAAAGCGGAGCAATTCGATGTCGAGCGCTTTAGCCAACTGCACCGTAACTTCGGTTTTACCTACCCCCGTAGGACCTGCAAACAGGAAAGAACCGACGGGTTGACGCTCGTGACCTAACCCTGCACGGCTCATTTTGATCGCCTCAGATAGCGCATCAATCGCCTTATCTTGACCGAATACCAACATGTTTAGGCGATCACTCAGATTTCGTAGGACATCGCGGTCACTGGCAGAA
Source organism: Yersinia similis (assembly GCF_001053095.1). Lineage (GTDB taxonomy): Bacteria > Pseudomonadota > Gammaproteobacteria > Enterobacterales > Enterobacteriaceae > Yersinia > Yersinia similis. The sequence goes on from NZ_CGBP01000001.1 coordinate 99,279, forward strand.
ACCGTTTTTTCCGGGATACGGGCAATACGGGCTACCACCGATTCGATATCCGAGACATTGACCGTTTTCTTGCGTTTATTCACTGGCATCAGGCGGCTACGTGCACCGGCTTCATCAATGACATCAATGGCTTTATCCGGTAAATGGCGGTCATTAATATATTTAACCGATAATTCAACCGCAGCACGTATTGCTTTCGCGGTGTAACGCACATCGTGGTGCGCTTCATATTTTGGTTTCAGGCCATTAATAATTTGAACCGTCTCTTCTGGTGTAGGTTCGATGATATCAATTTTCTGGAAACGACGTGCCAGCGCGCGATCTTTCTCAAATATATTACTGAATTCCTGATACGTCGTGGAACCAATAACCCGGATCTTACCACTGGAAAGCAGAGGTTTAATCAGATTCGCGGCATCCACCTGACCACCAGAAGCCGCACCAGCGCCAATGATTGTGTGGATTTCATCGATAAACAGGATGCTGTCTTTGTCATTTTCCAACTGCTTTAGCAGCGCCTTAAACCGTTTTTCAAAGTCACCACGGTATTTGGTACCCGCCAGCAATGAACCGATATCCAATGAGTACAGCGTACATTCGGATATGACTTCAGGAACATCACCTTGCACAATACGCCAGGCCAACCCCTCAGCAATAGCGGTTTTACCAACACCTGATTCCCCCACCAGCAGCGGGTTGTTTTTACGTCGGCGACACAGTACCTGAATAGTCCGCTCCAGCTCTTTATCGCGCCCAATAAGCGGATCAATGCCGCCAACACGGGCCAGTTGATTTAAGTTTGTGGTGAAGTTTTCCATACGGTCTTCCCCGCTGGCCTGCTCTTCACTCGCCGAGCTATCAACATTCGGCGTCTGGCTAGGCTCGTCCTTACGGGCACCATGGGAAATAAAGTTCACGACATCCAAGCGGCTGACATCATGCTTACGCAGCAGGTAGGCCGCCTGAGACTCTTGTTCACTGAAGATGGCAACCAACACGTTCGCGCCGGAAACCTCATTACGGCCCGATGACTGCACATGGAAGACCGCACGTTGTAGTACGCGCTGAAAACTGAGCGTTGGCTGGGTATCACGCTCTTCTTCACTGACAGGTAGTGTTGGTGTAGTTTGTTCGATAAACGCTTCTAATTCCTGGCGTAACGCCACCAGGTCAACCGTACAGGCCTCCAACGCTTCCCGCGCGGCTGGATTGCTCAGCAATGCCAGCAATAGGTGCTCCACGGTCATAAACTCGTGTCTGTGCTCACGCGCTCTGGCGAAAGCCATATTAAGACTGAGTTCAAGTTCTTGATTGAGCATAGGCACCTCCCAATAATTGCCTTAATCAGGCTTTTTCCAGCGTACAAAGCAGTGGATGCTCGTTCTCCCTGGCGTATTGATTTACATGGGCGACTTTTGTCTCTGCCACTTCAGCAGTAAAAACACCACAAATCGCCTTTCCTTGATAATGCACATTGAGCATCAGCTGTGTTGCACGTTCAATATCATAAGAAAAGAACTTTTGCAGAACGTCAATCACAAATTCCATCGGTGTGTAATCGTCGTTGTTAAGTATCACTTTATACATCGAAGGCGGTTGAAGCGCTTCGATTTGTTTATCTTTGACTAAATGTTCAAAATTCAGCCAGTCGTTGTTCTTGCCCATTGCCTGCCCATCGTTTTACTGAACCCCACAGGAGCAATACCTCACTCCGGTTATAAGACCATTTCATACAGATATCTATCATTATTTTAACATCACTTATGCCATAACGCCGCCAAAGAAAAAAACGCCAGCGTTTGCGCAAAAAAACGGTAAAATTGTAACCAAATAAGCGCAATAGCGTTAGCTACATCAAACTTTGAAGAACGCCTTCCACCAGACAAAAGCCGTTCTCTTGACGTTAAGGCCATTTCCACTAGAGTGTATTTTTGTGAGCTGTTGGAGTTTTAACCAACTCGCGTTCACTTTAACCAGTGATTACCTCATCTCAAACTAGAATAGCCTTGCGAGGGACGTAGAAGTATGGAGACGGGTACTGTTAAATGGTTCAACAACGCCAAAGGTTTTGGCTTTATTTGCCCTGAGGGCGGTGGCGAAGACATTTTCGCTCACTATTCAACTATCCAGATGGATGGTTACCGAACATTAAAAGCCGGCCAAATAGTTAACTTTGATGTTCATGAAGGCCCCAAAGGGAACCATGCCAGCCTGATTGTTCCGCTAGAGTTAAATAGTGTACCACCGTTAGACGGTGTATCACCGCCGGAACTCGCTATACTGGCCTGACACCACGTGACCTGCCAGCCATATCCAAAGATATCGTTGAGTTACGTTAACTGCGCTGTTCATCGCAACTCAGCGCATTGTGATTCATACCTGTACTTTTGATTCAAAATGCCAGTCAATGACGACTGGCATTTTTATTTTTTCTACTTCGACTACCCTAATAGAAGAGTACGAACAGAGAGCCGTTGTTTATCTTCTATTCACGGGCTAATGCTATTCATGAGCTAATGCTATTCACGAGCTAACGCATCAATCGGGTTAAGCCGTGCGGCACTGCGGGCAGGCAAATAGCCAAACACCACGCCAATCACTGTCGAACATAAAAATGCACTGAACAATGCCATGGGGGGGAAAGCAATACGCCAGTTAGGCAAGAACATTTCCACAATCAGCCCTATGGCAAAGGATAATGTTATTCCGAGCGCCCCGCCTATCAGGCACACCAGAACCGCCTCAATCAAAAATTGTTGCATAACGTCGCTGGAACGCGCCCCCACCGCCATACGGATACCGATCTCGCGCGTCCGCTCGGTTACGGAAACCAGCATAATATTCATCACGCCTATTCCACCAACCACCAGTGAAATAACCGCCACCAACGTCAGAAACAATTGCATTGTCTGCGTTGTTTTTTCAGCCGTCTGCAACAGACTATCCATATTATAAGTAAATATATCTTTTTTGCCGTGACGTAAGGTTAACAACCTGACCAACTGCTGTTCAGCCTCTTTACTGCTGTACCCCTCTTTAATCCGGATCGTGATGGAATCAAAGTAAGATCGCCCCATCAAGCGGCTGGCCATCGTACTGTAGGGTACCCACACCCGCAGTGCTTTATTGCTGCCAAACATCGATTGTTTTTCTTTCGCCACACCAACCACTGTAGCAGGCATATTGCCCACCAATATCACTTGCCCAACCACATCGTTCATATGAGGGAACAGGCGGCGTTGGGTATTGAGGTCAATAACCACTGTCTGGGCCTGCCGCTCAACCTGTTCGCGGGTGATAGGTGCCCCCTGTTCCATCGCCATACCGAATACCCGAGAGTACTCGTCACTGACTCCCAAGACACTGGCTGCCACATCAATATTGCCAAACCGCAGCCGCATGCTGCCGCCAATAGAAGGAGATACCGCACTGACGTAAGATTGAGCTTTCAATGCCGCCATATCGTCATGTACCAACGCTTGGCGGGTACTGGGGTCATCATCACCAAAATCTTTACCGGGATAGATCTCAATGGTGTTCGTACCGATAGCGCGGATATCCGCCAAGACAAGCTGCTTCGCGGCATCGCCTACAACCAGTATCGATACCACCGACGCAATACCAATAATGATACCTAGCATCGTCAGCGCGGTACGCATTTTATTGGCCGACATGGCGCGCCAGGCCATTAACAGAGCCTCACGAAAACGGCCAACCAGTTGCTGCCATGAAGGTGCCGCTGGCGTTAGACTCATCAGTTCCGCCGCCGCTACGGCTTGCCCACTTTTTGAGCCTGAGTCGGCCATAATACGGCCATCTTTGATCTCAATGACCCGCTCAGCCTGCGCAGCAACTGTGGGGTCATGAGTCACAATAATGACCGTATGCCCCTGCTGTTGTAGTTGTTTCAGGATAGCCATCACCTCGACACTAGAATGGCTATCCAATGCGCCAGTAGGCTCATCGGCGAGAATAACTTGCCCACCATTCATCAACGCCCTGGCAATACTGACACGTTGTTGTTGTCCGCCGGAAAGCTGATTAGGCCGATAACTCACACGTTCACCCAGCCCCAACCGGGTCAACAACATGTTTGCTCGCTCGCGGCGCTCATTTTTACCTAACCCAGCATAAACCGCCGGGACTTCCACATTATGCGCGGCACTAAGATGCGGAAGCAGGTGGTAACGCTGGAAAATGAAACCAAAATGTTCACGGCGTAGTGCCGCCAACGCATCGTCATCCAACTCATCAACATTCTGCCCAGCGACACGATAAATACCGGCACTGGGTTTATCCAGACATCCCAAGATATTCATCAAGGTCGACTTACCCGAGCCGGAAGCGCCAATAATCGCGACCAGTTCACCCGCATTGATGGTCAATGAAACATCCTGCAATACATCGACAATTTCTTCGCCAGATTGATAACTACGGCGGATGCCTTCTAATTCAAGCAATGCCGCCATTATGCCTCCACCGCGCCACCGCGGCTGACGATGACGTCTTCGCCGACACTCAGCCCGCTAATAACCTGAGCATCGACATTATTACGAATACCGATGGTCACTTCACGCTTCTCTTCTTTACCCTCTTTCAGGACCGTAACCTGATAGCGATTACTCCCTAACTCATCACCCAACGCTGCCAGTGGGATCACCACGGCCTGCTCTATATTGGCTAGCTGTATAGATACCTGAGCCGTCATTTGCAACCGCAATAATCTGTCAGGATTTGGTACTTCAAAACGTGCTGAATAAAAGATGGCGTCATTTACTTTCTCTGGCGTTGGCAGAATATCTTTTAGTACGTCAGAAAAACGCTTGCCGGGATCGCCAAGTACCGTGAACGAGGCTTTCATCCCCGGTTTCAGGTTGATAACATCTGCTTCTGATACCTGCGCTTGCACCAACATGGTACTCATATCGGCCAGTGTCAGAATATTGGGCGCTTGCTGTGCGGCAATCACCGTCTGACCTTGCAACGTGGTGATTTGCACAACATCACCATCCATCGGTGCAGAAATTTGGGTGTAATCCAGATTAATTTTGGCCGTATCTAAACTGGCTTTCGCTTTGTTGATTTGGGCATCAATCGTGCCAACTTTCGCGTTTTTAACCGCCAAGTCTGTTATCGCCTGGTCCAAATCCTGCCGTGATACCACCTGTAATTTAGCCAGATTTTGTTGACGACCGAGCGTAACCGTTGCCAATTGTAATTCGGCCTTCGCCTGTATCCGTTGTGCGTTCAAGTCCTGTAATGTTGCTTCCACTTCCTTAATTTGGTTTTGCGCCTGCTGTGGATCGATCATCGCCAGCAATTGCCCCTGCTTAACGTGATCGCCAATTTCTACATACAGTTTTTCCAACTGACCACTGACCTGCGCACCCACATCAACTTTACGAACCGCATCGAGCTTACCGGTTGCCAATACATTTTGCTGCAGATCACGGTGAACCACTTTGACTGTTTGATAGCTAACGGGGGCGGGTGCCATCAGATTCCTGGCGATGAAAAAACCACCGATAAGCAATACCGCAGTGGCGGCAAGCCACCGACACTGACCTCTACTGAGTTGCATCAAATCAATTACCTTCCCTATTCTTATTTCCATGGCAGTTAAGTGGTTGAAAAATGGATCATATCAACACAAAGAAAATATGCCTGTTGAAAATACCATTAAAAAATCTCATTTAGCTAAACCAAGCGCCTGGATCTATCGCACCACGGCACAAAATATTAGATTTATTGATATTTTGTTTAGCTCTTACCTGTTTCAATACCACTGGTAAAACAGTAATTAGACGGATTTAATCATGCGAGTTATCAGTAATACACAATTAAAATCTGACGATATCAATCATTGGAGACTGATTGTATTGTTATGCAAAGGCAGTCCGATATTCAGTGATTCGTGGCAAGAATGGAAGTTTCGGCTTAAATTTATCATCCGGGCATCAATTAGCCCAAGACTAACACTTAAGCTACTGATACTAATAACAAAACAACCTTTTTCACATAGCCTTCTACGCGCACAACCCGATTTACCGTGCAAATTACATCGCCCCTATCTGAGCCACACCTTCAATAACCACCAGAAACTGGGTGTCTTATGTGATCACTTTCAGCTAATCACTCAATGTATGCCGAAAGCATTACATTACAACTATTTACATCGTTCACCTTATAAACTGGTAACGTTAACCGGCAAAGGCGGCGAAAAATATTCCCTTTATTTGGGCATAATACCAAAGCTCAATAAAGAGGGAGAAATTACGCTGATGTTGGCCAATGAGCAACGACAAACACTGGCGTTGATCACTTTCAGTTTATTTTATTATCAGCAGCAAAAAACATTATTTATTGGCGGCTTACAGGGTGCTGATAATAAAACACCTCACCGTGAAATTCAGGGCTGTACTAAAGCGTGCCATGGTTTATTCCCAAAGCGTTTGGCGCTAGAGGCTACCTGTTATCTGGCTGAACTAATGGGAATAGAACAAATTATGGCGGTAGGAAACTCCACTCATATCTATCAACATTGGCGTTATCGGGCGAAGAAAAAAAATAAATTACATGCAGATTATGATGGCTTTTGGCTCTCACTCGGTGGTAACCCAGACACTGAAGGGCATTTCAGATTACCCACCAGAATTGCCCGTAAACCTCTCACCGATATTGCCAGCAAAAAGCGGGCAGAATATCGTCGTCGCTATGCGTTCCTGGAGCAATTAGAAACCGGGTTAGCCACACATTTTATGTAAACGGCTTAATCGAATTACGTGAGCGATTTAAATTACGTGAATGACTTAGCAAGATATATCTAAAATAATTCGAGTTACAACGGGGTCCCACAGAGACGAGGCCCATGGACGGGCCGGGTAACGAACGCAGTCAACACGGCTACAGCTTGAAGTATGACGGGTATAGTGTCCTCTCTATTCATCAGCCCGGCCTCGGGCCAACCAAACCACGCGAGAGAACATCTTTTTCAACAATGGGGGGATTGATTCTACTCCCCACTGTCCTGCCTGGTTGGCCACTTCAATGGCTAAATCGGGTTTGGAAGTGCGATGTATGGCTTTATCAATGACCCTGCGGGGTTGCATTTTCGCATTCGCGGGGATCGCCGAAACACGGTGATACACTTCATCAAAACCGGCACGGTATAAAAAATGCTCCATATCAGGCGCAGGCAAAATTGTCAGGCGGTCCCGCTCACTATCGCGCCCCTGATCGGCCATATTGCGCACCGTGGCCGCGTATTTTTTACCCGCGTCATCACCATCGGTCAAGGTATGCCACTGGATCCCCATCCGGTTGGCAAATTTCAACAACGGGCGCAAACCACTCTGGGCAAATTCGATCACTTTTACCCCTTCAGCCTCAAAGTGATAACCACACTGGCGGGCTAATTCGTTCAGTAGCCAAATTTCTGTTTCACCTTCCACCAGCAACCAGCAGCGGGCGAATAATGCGGAGGGCCGGTTGAAGCGAATGTGAAAAGCAATTCGGCGGCTGTCTTCAGGACTCATGCCTCTTGGGCCAATACGGTAAGTGGCCACTCTGGAAGATTCACGTACCAAGCGACAAATGCTTTCCAGTGGCACTAATGACACTAATTCGCCGGAGTTAGTGGTGGTGATACGCTGTAGCGGTAATTGGCTAAGCAGCCCCCAAGCTACGGAGAGCATAATCGGATGTAGCCGCGTTTCCGGGTCTTCGACCAAGAGCAATGGCCGGGCATGAGGATCGAGGCTCAGTGAACCTTTTGCTTGCAATAAAGTTGAAAACATCCCCAACAAAATTAGCCTCATACTGCGGCTGTTAGGTTCTGCCGCCATGCGGTTGATATTGTCTAATGCTTGCCATGCCGCACGTTCCGGCTGCGGACGGGGGGGATGATTGTGATGACCCGGCAATTGAGAACCTTGCTCAGCAAAATAATGCTCAAGCAGTTGGCGCATCGCCTCCACCCCTTGGCGCAACTCTGCATTGGTCAGTTTTTGCGGATTCCGTACCAACTCGCGGCTCAACTGATCTAACTGCCGATTCAATTCGGCCTTATCTGGCGCTTTGCCGTCTTCGGAAACGGTACTGCGCAAACGGCGTATAAAACGCGCATCCCGTAATCGTAGTACGGGGTGAATACGGATCACTCCCCGCGCCAGTTTTTCGATATCGTGCAACGGCAGAGGTTGCCCGTCTAGATTCAGAAAAGTACGCCAAGTGCATACCGTCCCATCATCACCCAGCTCTCCTTCCACTCGATAGTAAATACGATGTAACCCATCGTCATTTTTTATCCACAGTGGGGCTAACTGGCGGTAACGTGGAGCATGCCAATGGCCAATATCTTTTTCACAAAAAGTCAAAATAACCTGTAGATGGCGCTCTTTAGCACTTTCATCCCCTGCTGGATAATAAAAATCCTGCACAGTGAAATGATAAAGTTGGGGCTCTGGAGATAAAAGTAGTGTCAGCGCATCTAATAAACTGGATTTACCCCAAGCGTTCTCACCGATCAGCACCGTATTATCGTCAAGGTTCAATGAAATACGATTAATACCGCGAAAACCGACAATTTCTACGCGTTCAAGATACATGCTACGCCTCCGATGAGAACTCATTCAGACTAATACTAGAGATAACATTGTTAACCCAATAATAATAGTGGTTCATTCTGCGAGAGAAACGTAAAAAAACCTTATAGGTCAAGTATTAGTCAAGCATGGCATAGCACTTTACTCTGTCCAGGATTTTATATAGTTTATTGTGGTACAGAGCCATTGTTCATCCGTTCGTGATACCCACATTATTGGTATCACAGCAAGGTAACATCACGGTGAGCTTACTTCAGTCAGTGATTAAGGTGAGTGAGCGCGGCTAACACCACTGTAACCTCTAGTCATAAGAGTCTATTTTTATTTTAGTCGCCATACAGGACGGTACCACTCGTGTATTCAGGATTGCTGATCATTCTTTTGCCGTTAATTATTGGTTATCTCATCCCACTTAGCCGCAAAACACTTATTCAATGGATCAACCGCTCGTTAAGCTGGATGGTCTACGTGATTTTATTCTTTATGGGTATTAGCCTGGCATTCCTGGAAAACCTTAGCGCTAATCTGCTGCTTATTTTCCAATATACCAGCATCTTTTTTCTGTGTATTTTATGCGCTAACCTGCTCGTCCTATTTTTACTTGAACGCAAAATACCGTGGAAACATACACATCGTCAGGAGACATTGCCTTCACGATTACATATGGCACTGGAGTCATTAAAGCTCTGCGGTGTCGTGATTGTGGGTTTCCTGTTAGGCCTGAGCCAATGGGAATGGCTACAATTTGCGGCCAAAGGCAGTGAATTAGCCCTGATTTTTCTGCTGTTTTTGGTCGGGATTCAATTGCGTAACAGCGGTATGACGCTGCGTCAGATAGTATTAAATCGCCGGGGAACCATAGTCGCTTTTGTAGTTGCGCTGAGTGCGCTTGTGGGCGGTATTATTGCTGCTGCCCTGCTCGGTTTACCGATAAAAACCGGGTTGGCGATGGCCTCAGGTTTTGGCTGGTATTCACTGTCCGGTATTTTACTGACTGATGCCTTTGGGCCTGTTATTGGTAGCGCCGCGTTCTTTAATGACCTCGCCCGAGAATTAGTGGCAATTATGTTGATCCCAACGTTGGTACGCAGTAGTCGCTCCACAGCACTGGGCTTATGCGGGGCAACCTCGATGGACTTTACCTTACCCGTATTGCAGCGCAGTGGCGGGCTGGAAATGGTCCCTGCGGCTATCGTACATGGCTTTTTGCTCAGTTTGCTGGCACCAATATTAATGGCTTTCTTCTCCTAATCTCACCTTATCCCCCCAGTCGCGCCCCCGCCCTCTGGGGGTTCTCTCTTCCCTATATCGAATAAATTCTCATTCGCAGTAATAATTGCGCCAAATCAATATAAGTGAATATTGCATTAAAAATACCTTTTTAAACCGACGGCGTATCTCTATGCTTCAAAACACGCATTACAAATGCAACTTTAAAAAGGAAAATAAAAATGTTCTGTGTGCAATGTGAACAAACTATCCGAACGCCAGCAGGTAACGGCTGCTCTTACGCGCAGGGAATGTGTGGGAAAACCGCCGAAACCTCAGACCTACAAGACTTGTTGGTTGCTGTATTACAGGGGCTATCAGCTTGGGCGTTACAAGCCCGTGAACTGGGTATTGTCGATAGCCAAATTGACAGCTTTGCCCCAAGAGCATTTTTCTCAACGCTGACCAACGTGAACTTCGATTCCGACCGTATTGTGGAATACGCCAAAGAAGCCATTTTACTGCGCCATTCTCTGGCTGTCCGTTGCCGTCTGTTGGATAGCACGATTGCCGTTGAACACCCACTGGCTGAGTTGCAACTGGTGGCAGACGATATCCCTTCACTGTTGCAACAATCACAGCAGTTCGCCCTCAATAACGATAAAGCTGATGTCGGCGATGATATTCACGGCCTACGTATGCTGTGCTTATACGGCTTGAAAGGCGCAGCGGCTTATATGGAGCACGCCCACGTATTAGGCCAGTCTGATGAGCAAATCTATGCTGAGTACCATGCCTATATGGCCTGGTTGGGCACTCAACCCCGTGATATCGATACCTTACTGAATAACGCCATGGGTATTGGCAAAATGAACTTCAATGTGATGGCCATTTTAGATCAGGGCGAAACCCAGTCCTATGGCGATCCACAACCGACATCCGTTAATGTCCGCCCGGTAGCGGGCAAAGCGATTTTAATTTCCGGCCATGACCTGAAAGACTTACAAATGCTGCTGGAACAGACGCAGGGCAAAGGCATTAATATTTACACTCACGGTGAAATGTTGCCCGCTCACGGCTATCCAGAGTTAAAACGTTATCCACATTTGGTGGGGAACTATGGCAGCGGCTGGCAGAATCAGCAGACCGAATTCGCCAAATTCCCTGGGCCGATCCTGATGACTTCCAACTGTATTATTGACCCGAATGTGGGCAACTACGGTGACCGCATCTGGACTCGCAGCATCGTTGGCTGGCCGGATGTCAACCACTTAGACGGGGAGGATTTCGCCCCAGTGATTGAGCAAGCACTAGGAATGGCGGGCTTCCCCTACAGTGAGCTGGAACACCTGATCACCGTCGGTTTTGGCCGCCAGACACTCCTGAATGCCGCTGATACGGTTATTGATTTGGTTGCCAGTAAAAAGCTACGCCATGTCTTCTTGGTGGGGGGATGTGATGGTAGCCGTACTGAGCGCAGTTATTTCACCGATTTCGCCCGCAGTGTGCCGCAAGATTGCATCATTATGACGCTAGCCTGTGGCAAATACCGCTTCAATAAACTGGACTTCGGCACTCTGGAAGGATTGCCGCGCTTACTGGACGTCGGTCAATGTAATGATGCATACGCAGCTATCATGTTGGCGGTTAAATTGTCGGAAAAATTAGGTTGCACCGTCAATGACCTGCCTCTCAGTCTGGTGCTGTCATGGTTTGAACAAAAAGCCATTGTCATTCTGCTAACGCTATTATCGCTGGGGGTGAAGAATATTTACACCGGCCCAACGGCACCGGGTTTCCTGACCGATAACCTGATGGCGATCCTTTATGAGAAATTTGGCATGCAGCCAATAACCACCGTAGAACAGGATATGCAGGCGATTTTGGGTCATTAAGTCAATTATGCCGCCCGGTCAATAGATTTTCTCGCCGTTGACCGGGTTATTATTGCACGCTTTTTGCGACTTCTTTTGCCAGAGAATGACCAGATTCATTGTGAGGCCCCAATGACCGATTTTATTCCAACCGATTCCCCTACCCCCTTCTGCCCTAACCGTATGCAGGTCCATTCCATCGTGCAAGAGACGCCCGATGTCTGGAGCCTACGGCTGATTAATCACGATTTTTATTCTTATTTGCCGGGCCAATACGCGTTGGTGAGTATTCGCAACAGTGATGAAACCTTGCGCGCCTATACCCTCTCCTCGACACCGGGTTTAAGCCCTTTTGTCCAACTCACCGTGCGCTGTTTACCTGATGGTGAAGGCTCCCGCTGGCTGACTCAGCAGGTTAATGTCGGGGATTATCTGTGGCTTTCTGATGCTCAGGGCGAGTTTACCTGCGCCAATGCCGATGATGACCACTATCTGATGCTGGCCGCGGGTTGTGGCGTCACGCCAGTGATATCAATGTGTCGTGCACTACTGGCTCAGCGCCCACAGGCAGACATTCGGGTAATTTTTAATGTCCGCACCCCTGCCGATGTCATTTTTGCCAATGAATGGCACAACTTATTGCAACGCTATCCACAGCAATTAAAACTCACGCTAATGGCAGAGTCAGCGGCAACGGCTGGGTTTATTGAGGGGCGAATTAATGCCCATATTATGCAGCAAATCGCCCCAGATATTGCCCGCCGCCGCGTGATGACTTGCGGGCCTGCGCCCTATATGGCGTGGGTTGAACAGTATTGCCAACAACAGCAAGTGCCTGCCGATCATTTCCAGAAAGAACAATTTCGTACCGCTGATGAGGTTATCGATACCAGTAATGAATTGATGATGACTATCAGCCGCCCGCTACGCAGTGTCAACGTCCCGGTTGGCACCTCCCTGCTATTTGCGTTGGAACAACACAAAATACCGGTGATGGCCGCCTGCCGCGCGGGCGTTTGTGGCTCCTGTAAAACCCACATTCTGCATGGTGAATACACCACCACCAGTACCATGACATTGACGCCAGAAGAAATAGCTCAAGGTTATGTTCTGGCATGCAGTTGCCAACTTCAGGGGGATATCCAGTTGGCGTGATGGCACTACTGGCCTAACGACAACCGCCCTTCCCGCCCCATAAAGTGCCTATCTTGGTCATCAATGGGGCATTTATCCTCAAACACGCCATACTTTGACCTCATAGAATAATAACTTCGCCAAGACACCTTGAGGTAACAACTATGAAGCAAACTGTGGCAACACTGATCGCTAAAACGTTGGAACAGGCGGGCGTTAAGCGGATTTGGGGCGTAACCGGGGATTCACTCAATGGTCTGAGTGATAGCCTGCATCGTATGGGAACTATCGAGTGGCTGGGCACACGTCACGAAGAAGTGGCCGCTTTCGCCGCCGGTGCGGAAGCACAGCTCACCGGGCAGCTAGCTGTATGCGCGGGTTCCTGTGGCCCTGGTAACCTGCATTTGATTAATGGCTTATTTGATTGTCACCGTAACCATGTTCCGGTACTCGCCATTGCTGCACATATTCCCTCCAGTGAAATTGGTAGCGGTTATTTTCAGGAAACTCACCCACAGGAGTTATTCCGCGAATGTAGCCACTACTGTGAACTCGTTTCGAACCCAGAACAGTTACCAAGAGTGTTAGAAATCGCCATGCGCCAAGCCATTCTTAACCGTGGCGTATCGGTTATTGTTTTGCCGGGCGACGTTGCATTACAGGCGGCTCCGGAAGATGCCGCCGTCATCTGGCAGACACCGAAATTACCGTTGGTTCAGCCACCGATGAGTGAGTTAACGCTATTGGCTGATATCCTGAATAAAGCTAAAAATATTACCTTGATGTGCGGTAGTGGCTGCGCTGATGCTCATAATGAAGTGGTCAAATTGGCTGAGAGACTACAAGCCCCTGTAGTTCACGCCCTGCGTGGAAAAGAGCATATTGAGTGGGACAACCCTTACAGTGTCGGTATGACCGGGCTGATTGGTTTCTCCTCAGGCTATCAAGCGATGCTCAATGCCGATACCCTGATTCTGTTGGGGACCCAGTTCCCCTACCGCGCGTTTTATCCCACTCACGCCAACATCATCCAAATTGATATTAATCCCGGAAGTCTTGGCGCTCATTGCCCCGTCAACATGGCGCTGGTTGGGGATATCAAAACCACCCTAACCGCGCTGTTACCGCAGCTAGATACCAAAAGTGACAGGGCGTTTCTGGATAAAGCGCTGGAACATTACCGTACCGCCCGCCAAGATCTGGATGCTCTCGCCACCGCGAATGATAACCAGCCGATCCACCCACAATATCTGGCACAACAAATCAGTCACTACGCCACAGAAGATGCGATTTTCACCTGCGATGTGGGTACCCCAACCGTTTGGGCCGCACGTTATTTGCAGATGAACGGCAAGCGCCGTTTACTGGGGTCGTTTAACCATGGCTCAATGGCTAACGCCATGCCGCAAGCAATTGGTGCCCAAGCAACCGCCCCTGACCGACAAGTCGTGGCCTTGTGCGGTGACGGTGGTTTCACCATGCTAATGGGGGATTTTCTCTCACTGACCCAGCTAAAATTACCCGTAAAAATCGTGGTGTTTAATAACAGCGTACTGGGGTTCGTGGCAATGGAGATGAAAGCGGGCGGTTATCTGACGGATGGCACGGACCTGCATAATCCAGACTTCGCCGCAATTGCCAACGCTGCCGGCATCAAAGGGATTCGGGTAGAAAAAGCCTCTGAATTAAATGCGGCACTGGAAAGTGCCTTTGCACATCCTGGCCCCGTATTAGTGGATGTAGTGACGGCGAAACAAGAGCTATCAATGCCACCGCAGATTAAGTTTGAGCAAGCCAAAGGATTTAGCCTTTATATGCTCAGAGCCATTATTAATGGCCGTGGTGATGAAGTGATCGAGCTGGCAAAAACTAACTGGTTACGCTAATCAAAAGGTCTTGTAGCCAATAAAAGTCTTTGTCATTTACCCAGACAGTCGTATCGGATGTGTGCCGACACGGCTGGCGATATATTCTTTGCCCGGCAAAACAGCGTTTTTACATCACATCTAACTAAAATTTAATCAAGAGCTTGGGGGAGATCCTGTTTAAAACAAATAGCGAGCCAGTAGGCTTTTTTGTTTCGATATTCTCGCTATGATGAAATCTATTTTTCCAGCCAATGAGAAGACGATGCTGATCGATTTACGCAGTGACACAGTAACGCAACCCTGTGTAGCCATGCGCGCCGCGATGGCGAATGCCGAAGTCGGTGATGATGTGTATGGCGATGACCCAACCGTCAATGCGCTTGAAGCCAAAGCCGCCAGTTTGTCAGGTAAAGAAGCCGCGCTGTTTCTACCGACAGGTACTCAGGCAAATCTGGTGGCGTTATTGACCCATTGTCAGCGTGGTGAAGAGTATATTGTCGGCCAAAAAGCCCATAACTATTTGTATGAAGCAGGAGGTGCCGCCGTTCTGGGCAGTATCCAACCACAACCTATTGATGCCAATGATGACGGTACATTATCACTGGATAAAGTTCTGGCCGCCATCAAACCCGATGATATTCACTTTGCACCCACCCGGCTGTTAAGTCTGGAAAATACTCACAGTGGCAAAGTCTTGTCTCTGCACTATTTACAGCAAGCCTGGGCGTTGACCCGCGAGAAAAAACTGGCACTGCATATTGATGGCGCACGTATTTTTAATGCTGCGGTGGCGCTGAACGTGCCATTGAGTGACATTAGCCAATATTGCGATACCCTGACAATTTGTCTGTCAAAAGGGTTGGGGACGCCTGTTGGGTCCCTGCTCTGTGGCAGCGCAGAATTCATTCATCGCGCCCGGCGTTGGCGAAAAATGACCGGTGGTGGTATGCGTCAGGCCGGTATTTTAGCGGCAGCCGGGTTGTATGCGTTACAACACAACGTGGCGAGACTCAAAGATGATCACGATAACGCCCAGTGGCTGGAGCAGCAATTACGTGACCTGGGTATTGAGATAGCCGCCCCCGGCGCACAAACAAACGTGTTGTACATTAAGCAATCTACCGAGGTCGCCTCAAAGCTGGGTCCCTGGATGCGTGAACGCGGTGTGCTCATCAGTGCCGGGCCGCTCACCCGCATGATTACTCACCTTAACGTTAACCGAAAAGATCTGGAAAAAGTTGTCGCGCTGTGGCGTGAATTTATTGCCGAGCAACATTCATGACACCACAACGGATCTTAGTGTTAGGTGCCAGTGGCTATATCGGCCAACATTTGGTTCCCTTGCTAAGCCAGCAAGGCCATCATGTCACGGCCGCAGGCCGCCGTATCGAGTGGCTAAAAGAGCAGGCGTGGCCAAACGTTAACTGCTGCTTTGTCGATCTTTATCAGCCCGCAACCCTCAATGCCGCGTTGCAAGATATTGATGTACTGTATTATCTGGTTCATGGCATGGGTGACGGCCAAGATTTGATTGAGCAGGAACGTATAGCTGCCAGCAATATGAAGAACGCTCTACAGCCATTGGGAACAACGCAAACATCATCCGTTAAACAGATCATTTATCTCGGCGCATTACAGCCGGGAGATAACAGTTCTTCGCATCTGATCGCCCGCAAATTAACGGGCGATATCCTTCGTCAAAGCGGTATCCCGGTCACTGAGTTGCGAGCCAGCATTATTGTCGGCCCCGGTTCTGCTGCCTTTGAAGTGATGCGCGATATGGTTTATAACCTGCCCATTCTGACACCTCCCCGCTGGGTACGCTCTAAATCGTCACCCGTCGCACTGGATAATCTCCTGGTTTATCTGACGGAGCTACTCAATCATCCAGCAGAAGAACACCGAATTTGGGATGTCGCCGGGCCAGAATATATCAGCTACCAAACGATGTTTGAGCGGTTTATTGCCATCAGCGGCAAACGCCGCTGGCTGATCCCTATTCCACTGCCAACCCGGTTTATTTCGGTCTATTTCATTAATATGGTCACCTCGGTGCCAACCCCGATTGCCAGCGCACTGATCGAAGGCCTAAACCATGATTTACCGGCTGATGGCCGCGCCTTACAGGCACTGATCCCGCAAAAATTAATCAGTTTTGAGGAGGCGGTTAAAGAGACACTGCGCCGTGAGGATGAGGTCGTAGACTCTGCTGACTGGGGTTATGACCCAGAGGCCCGCGCACGCTGGCGGCCAGGTTACGGTTTTTATCCTAAACAGGCCGGTTGCCAACTTTCAACAACCGCGTCCAGTGAAGCGTTGTGGCATGTGGTGCAACAAATCGGTGGCAAAGAAGGCTATTTCTACGGCAACCCATTGTGGAAAATCCGAGCCAGGATGGACGATATGATCGGCGGTGGTGTGGTGTATGGCCGCCCTAAACGGGAAACATTGGAGTTGGGTGATCTCATTGATGGCTGGAAAGTCATCACCGTCAAACCATTACGCCAGTTGGCATTGATGTTTGGTATGAAAGCACCGGGTTTAGGCCGCCTGACCTTTACGATTAAAGACTTGGGCGGTTGCCGCAGCTTCGATGTCCGCGCGTGGTGGCATCCAGCAGGTTTCAGCGGATTACTCTACTGGTTTATTATGATGCCAGCACATCTGTTTATTTTTCGTGGAATGGCGAGACGCATTACTGCGCTGGCAGAACACGATGACCGTGGACGTGATGCGCCGGCAAAAAATAACTCGGACTCAAAGCAATGATTGCATAGCGCATCATTTCACGGAAGAATGGCATCTTATTTTCGGGGCGAATAGTTTCAGGCGCTAGCATTTTGATTTTGGGTGGGAATCGGATTCGTTATGAAGGTATTGGTTACCGGCGCAACCAGTGGATTAGGCCGAAATGCGGTTGAATATCTCCGTCGTCAGGAGATCAGTGTTATCGCCACCGGTCGTAATCAGGCGATGGGCGAGTTATTGACAAAACTGGGTGCTAAATTCATTCATGCTGACCTGACGGATCTGGTTTCCTCACAGGCAAAAGCCATGCTGGCGGATGTCGATACACTGTGGCATTGCTCAAGCTTTACCTCACCTTGGGGAACAGAGCAGGCTTTTGAGTTGGCAAACGTACGCGCGACGCGCCGCCTCGGAGAATGGGCAGCGGCTTATGGCGTAGAGAATTTCATTCATATCTCCTCGCCATCCATTTATTTCGATTACCACCATCATCGCAATATTCAGGAAGATTTCCGCCCCGTGCGCTTTGCCAATGAATTCGCTCGCAGCAAAGCCGCCGGTGAAGAGGTAATCAAACTGCTGGCGCTGTCCAATCCACAAACACACTTTACTATTTTACGCCCACAGGGGTTATTCGGCCCGCATGATAAAGTGATGCTGCCCCGCTTGCTACATATGATTAAACATTACGGTACCCTGCTGCTGCCCCGTGGCGGTGACGCACTGGTGGATATGACCTATCTGGAAAATGCCGTACATGCGATGTGGCTTGCCACCCAAAGTCAGAAGACTCTTTCTGGTCGCGCTTATAATATTACCAACCAGCAACCCCGCCCTCTGCGCACTATCGTGCAACAGCTACTGGATGCCTTGGATATGAAATGCCGAATTCGCTCAGTGCCTTATCCCATGATGGATATCATGGCCAGGGCGATGGAGAGAATGAGCAATAAAGCAGAAAAAGAGCCGGTGTTAACACACTATGCGGTGGCTAAACTCAATTTTGATCTCACACTCGATACCCTCCGTGCCGAGCAGGAGTTGGGCTATCGCCCAATCATCTCACTGGATGAAGGTATTCTCCGCACCGCCCGCTGGCTGAAAGAACACGGTAAGTTTCGCGGCTAATGGGGTATTAGGTTATCTTGTAACTAGTCGGTTATCTTATAACTCGTCAGTTATCTGCCAGCCGCCATAACAGATTACTTTACCTAAGGTCATCATATGAAAAAGAAAAATATTGCCCTCATCCTCCCTCTCGCTCTTTTACTTAGTGCCTGTGCCAGTAACGTTAATCCTGTTTTTGAGGCCACCAGCAGCCGCAGTAGTCCCTGTATTGAGGGAGGGCCAGACACGGTAGCGCAAAAATTTTATGACTTGCGTATCCAGCAGATAGGCGGCCAACAGGGCCTACCTGATGATAATCTGTCCGCACAATTTCGCCCTTATTTAAGCCAGTCGCTGTATAACGATATTCAAGCCGCCAGAAAACAAGCCAGTAACCGCACACCGGCTCAAGCGAATAAAACCCAAATGATCAGCGGTGACATTTTCACCAGCTTACGTGAAGGCAGTACCTCCGCCAGTGTTGCCAGCGCATCGACAATCCCCAATACTGATGCCAGGAATATCCCGCTACGCGTTAATCTGAGCCACCAAATGGCTGATGGCAAGGCGGTGATGTGGCAAGATGAAGTGCTGATGATCCGTGAAGGAACATGCTGGGTCGTTGATGATATCCGTTTTATGGGCGTTAGCGCACCCGCCAGCAGCCTGCGCCAATTGTTGGGTAATCACTAACCTAACGGCTCGCCACGGGGAATGGCTCACGGCACGTCATCCACTATCACCTCTTCCCACAGACAACCGTAGTGGTCAACATACTGGCCTCTTTGATAGGAAGAGATGATACCAAGACCATTCCCTATCAACCCCACGAGCCGTCATTGTCAACAAGGAGGAAATCACTATGCAACCCACTCATACGCTAACAAGGTTAACTGTTATCGGTAAATTAATTATCGCCAGTAGCTTTTTTCTTTCCCTGGCCGTACAGGCACAGCAATGCGGCCAGACGGCTCCGCTCATTAATGAGCGATTAAGCTATATGAAAGATGTCGCGGGATATAAAGCTGAAAATCATTTACCTATAGAAGACCGCATTCAAGAAGAGAAAGTGATCAATAGCGCCATGGCGCAAGCGGAATCACTGGGCTTAAACGGTGAATCAATCAAACCGCTTATGGTGGCACAAATCAATGCCGCAAAAGCTATCCAGTACCGTTACCGCGCGGACTGGTTATCACAGCCAGAACCGGGTTGGCAACCCAAACCGCTAGATAACGTACGCGCTAATATTGGTGAGTTAAGTACGAAGATCCTCAAGCAGATAGCGGAAGAACTGAAAACCTGTAAACCCGCCGAAATGGGTGATAAGGCGCACTTTATCAACACGATTCGCCAACATAATCTCACCAGTGCTGATGTTGAGGCCATATTCTCAACCTTCAATCAGGTAAAATTAAAATAACGGGCCAGTCCTCCCGGCCACACATCTTTCGTACCGGGTTCCTTCCCGTGGCCCGGTACTTATTGATTTACAAACTCATTTTTCTGTCTGTTTTTTAATCGGCACTGCTGATGTTGCTGCTCTGGCAGGTTTATTCATCACGCGACAAATTCCCCCCGAGCGCAATCAAATACAGATGTTATGCTGTTTTTAACCGTTTATTCTGGCTATTCATAAATTTTAACGCACAAAGATTGCATAAGTATGCCGTGGAAGTTACCATTCCCCGCATCATTGGCTATTCAGATTTGGCGCATGAGTATTCAACTTAACGGAATTAACTGTTACTACGGCGCACATCAAGCGTTGTTCGACATTACATTAGATTGTCCAGCAGGCGAGACCCTGGTGTTACTAGGCCCTAGTGGTGCGGGTAAAAGCTCGTTGCTGCGCGTACTTAACCTGCTGGAGATGCCACGCTCAGGTACCTTGCAGATCGCCGGTAATCACTTTGATTTTTCCCGCGTTCCGGGTGAAAAGGCTATTCGCGAGTTGCGTACTAACGTGGGCATGGTCTTTCAGCAATATAATCTTTGGCCGCATCTTTCCGTGGTACAAAATCTGATTGAAGCCCCTTGCCGCGTGCTAGGTTTGCCAAAAGAAGAAGCCATGGCCCGTGCGCAGAAATTATTGTCACGCCTGCGTTTAACTGATTTTGCTGACCGCTTTCCTCTGCATCTTTCGGGGGGTCAACAACAGCGTGTGGCTATCGCCCGCGCGTTGATGATGGAACCGCAAGTGTTGCTGTTTGACGAGCCGACCGCCGCGCTCGATCCAGAGATTACCGCACAAATCGTCAGTATCATCCGTGAATTAGCCGGAACCGGTATTACTCAGGTGATTGTAACCCATGAGGTTGAAGTGGCTCGCAAGACGGCCAGTCGTGTGGTTTACATGGAAAACGGTCATGTTGTGGAACAGGGCGATGCCAGCCACTTTACCCAACCAACAACCGAAGCTTTTGCCAGCTATCTGTCACATTGATATCTATTTGGGAATTTGCGATGAAAAAATTAATAATAGCGACCGTCCTCGCCAGTATCAGTTTGTCAGCCTCTGCCGCTGAAACCATTCGTTTCGCTGCGGAAGCCACTTACCCACCGTTCGAATTTATTGATGCCAATAATAAAATGCAGGGTTTCGATATCGATCTGGCTAATGCACTGTGTAAAGAGATGCAAGCCGATTGCACCTTTACCAATCAGGCCTTTGATAGCTTGATCCCAAGCCTGAAATTCAAACGTTTTGATGCCGTTATTTCGGGCATGGACATCACCCCAGAACGCCAGAAACAAGTGGCATTCACGCAGCCTTACTACGATAACTCAGCGCTGTTTATCGCCCAGAAAGATAAAGTGGCAGATTTAGCCGCACTGAAAGGCAAACGTGTCGGTATGCAGAACGGCTCTACCCACCAAAAATACTTGATGGAAAAACACCCTGAAATCACGGCTGTACCTTATGACAGCTACCAGAATGCCGTCCTTGACCTGAAAAATGGCCGTTTGGATGCCGTATTTGGTGATACCGCAGTGGTGAATGAGTGGCTGAAACAGAATGACCAATTAGCGGCTATTGGTGACAAAGTGACTGACGCTGACTTTTTCGGTACCGGTTTAGGTATCGCGGTACGCCAGAGCAACACCGAATTACAGGGTAAGTTAGATGCTGCGCTAACGAAAGTTAAAGCCGATGGCACCTATCAAACTATCTATAAAAAATGGTTCCAGCAGTAATCTAAACACCCATGAATGAATTTCAACCTTTAGCAAGTGCCGCCGGTATGACCGTCGGCCTTGCCGTTTGTGCACTGGCACTCGGTTTGGTTCTGGCGATGCTGTTTGCCGTCGGTGAATCATCACGTTTGAAAGTGGTTAGTTACCTGACTATCGGTTGGGTGACTCTTTTACGCGGATTACCCGAGATTCTGGTGGTCCTGTTTATCTATTTCGGCTCTTCTCAGCTTTTGATGATGTTGTCGGACGGTTTCACGCTGAATCTCTATCTGTTTGAGCTGCCCATTAAGCTTAATCTGGATAATTTCGAGGTTAGCCCATTCTTGTGCGGTGTGATCGCACTGGCCCTGCTCTATTCCGCTTATGCATCGCAGACATTGCGCGGCGCACTAAAAGCGGTGCCTATCGGGCAGTGGGAATCCGGCCAGGCACTCGGTTTAAGCCAGACGGCGATTTTCTTCCGTTTGATTATGCCGCAAATGTGGCGACATGCCTTGCCAGGTTTGGGTAATCAATGGTTGGTATTACTCAAAGATACCGCGCTGGTGTCGCTTATCAGTGTCAATGACCTGATGCTGCAAACCAAAAGTATTGCCACCCGGACGCAGGAACCCTTCACCTGGTATGTGATTGCCGCAGCAATCTACCTGGTCGTGACCCTACTGAGCCAGTATGTCCTCAAATGGATTGAACTCCGTACCACCCGTTTTGAGCGGAGCGCATCCTGATGTTGGAATATATACCCGAGATACTGAAAGGGCTGCATACCAGCCTGACCTTGACCATCGTCTCTTTACTGGTGGCGTTGGTGCTGTCAGTGGTGTTTACCATCGTTCTGACGCTGAAAACCCCCATTGCTACCCCACTGGTCAAAATTTATATCACCCTGTTCACCGGTACCCCGCTGTTGGTACAGATCTTTTTGATCTATTACGGTCCAGGGCAATTCCCGGCAATCCGCGAATATCCGTGGTTGTGGAGTCTGCTGTCACAGCCATGGCTGTGCGCAATGATTGCTCTGGCATTGAACAGTGCAGCGTATACTACCCAACTGTTCTACGGTGCAGTACGGGCTATTCCCTCCGGCCAATGGCAATCCTGCGAAGCACTGGGGATGTCAAAACGTCAATCGTTACGTATTCTGCTGCCTTTTGCCTTTAAGCGGGCACTATCATCCTATTCCAACGAAGTGGTATTGGTCTTCAAAGGGACCTCGCTGGCATACACTATCACCTTGATGGAGGTGATGGGATATAGCCAACTGATGTATGGCCGAACCTATGACGTAATGGTGTTTGGTGCCGCCGGGGTTGTTTACCTGTGCGTGAATGGCTTGCTGACGTTGCTGATGCGGTTAGTGGAGCGCAAAGCACTGGCCTTTGAGCGACGTAATTAAGCGGCCCTGCCCCTTATGCGACAACGCCGGATCATCAACCAGAAATTGCGTGATGATCCGGTTTCCTTAACGCCCCTCCCCCGCGATTTACCTTATATACCCGTCATACTTCAAGCTGCATGTGTGTTGACTCGAATTATTTTGGGTATAACGGTCAGTTTGCCTTGTGAATATCAGGCCACCTTCTTTTTACTGCGTAACCCCAGTTGAATGCACGATACCACCACCAGCCCGCCGCCAATCAATGACAACATCAATGGCACCTCATCCCAAAATAGCCAGCCCCAGGTAATATTGAAGACAATGCCGATATAGCGCACCACAGACACCACGATCAGGTTATCCGAAGAGAATGCCTGCGTTAAAACCACCTGGCCTAGCAATGAGACAAGAGCAATAGCGATGAGTATGCCGAACTGATACCCGCTCGGCCAAACAACGTTATGCCACATCAGCGGGATAGAGATCAGCGTTGCGATAAACAAAAAATAGAAGACGATTTCATAATTATGATGGCGTTTAGTGAGCTTATTCACCGACAAATAAGCAATAGCCGCAAATACCGCACTCATCACCCCCACCAGAGACGCCAACGTATAGGTGGAAAAATTCCACGGGCGAATCAAGATAATCGCGCCAATAATCACCATCACCAACCAGAAAGCCATGGTGGCATTCACCCGTTCGCGCAACACCAGCAATGACAGCACAATCGAGAAAAACGGTGACATATAGGCCAACATGCTGGCATCTGCCAATGTCAGGTGCGCAATACTGTAAAAATAACAAATCAGATACAGCGCCCCCATCGTACCTCGTAGTACTAACAATGGGCGATCTTCACGGCTGAACGCTATCCCCCTCTGATACATCAGTAACCCAATCAACAAGCAACCAATGCTACTGCGGAAGAACACGATCTCACCGGTAGGAATTTCATCAGCGATGGTTTTGACTAACACATTCATCAGGCTGAAAATCAGGGAGGCAAGAATGGCCAACAACGCGCCTTGGTTCATGTCTGGCTCCGCCATTGTTGTTCGATGATGGCCGCCTGCCTGTCACAATCGTTCACCCATAGAGAGGGATGGCAATGTTCCTCACCGACCCGGTCAATAAACACATTGAGCGCCTGTTGGAATCGCTGTAGCAGCCGCTGTGCTGTGGGCATCACCACATCCAGAGCGCTCGCCAGTAATAACAGCGTTCGCAACTTGCGAACATCCTCCAGCGGTACTCGCGGTAAATGCCACAGAGCATTCGCATCTTGATATACCGTGGCCACTTTAACCGCCGAAAAGTCATAAAATCGGCCTTGTTCATCCGGTGTAGAGTATGGATCCACTAACAGGGCGGTGTAGCGAACAAACAGCGCGTATTGCTGTTCAATAGGGGAAAGTTGCGGAAATTCGTCAATCCAGCGCCGACTGACCATGGTGGCAGGTACCGGATAGTTGTCGTCATTGAGAAAACGCAGTAAGTTGATTTCTTCCACCCCTAGCCGGTTGAGGAGTCTTTTATAGTCATCGGCCAGACCGGCTAAATCCGCAATCACCGCCGGGCAGACCGGTCCTTCTGGCTGGGTTTTATACAGATATTGGCTACGTTGATCCGGATAAAACAGCGCCTGTAACGTGGTATCCGCCAGCGCCAAAGGGGGATGGACATAATTGGTGATGCTAAAACGCTCAGCAGCCAACAAGTTAGAACAAGGTAAGGTGTCAATGTGATGGCGGGCTAATACCGCCGTTAACCAGCTAATCTCTACCGATCCCGCGTTACCCCACTGATTGGCCAGATATATCCGCTGCTTAAACGCTTTGGTATACGCCCGATAAGGCTGTATAGCGCTAATATTTTGGATATCAGCGCTAATATATTTAGTATCAGCATAATAACTGGACAGGCTGATGACCTCGACATCGCACTTCCCCGCTACGTTTAACAGATTCTGCACCATCAGGCCGGACCCTATTGAAGAGGATAGCAAAATCACCGATTTTAAGTGTGGCAACTCTGCCCATGGTATCTGTTGTAGGACGGTATAATAGTGGTCGGCGGGCACTGCCAAAATCAAGCGCTGCCAATCACCAACCACCTCCGCCAATTGATCGATATAGCAATCAATCGTGACGCGGTTCTCTTTCTGGGTTGCTTGTGCCTTGCCGGTACCCTGTAGATAAAGGGTTGGTGTAAGTGCCAGATACTGCTTTAATCGCTCGCCCTTGGTACTGGGCCGATTATATAGCCCCAGCCGAGCATCGCCTGTAGCTTTGATATCCACCGAAAGTTGGATAGCCGCAGGCCCGGCCCCCAGAATTAAGGTCGGCAGGGTGTTATTCATGGTGATTAGGTTCCAAAATGATAAGGTCATAAAGCCCAGTGGTCACCGGTTTACTGGCGGTGCGCCAATGTGAGCAGTTCGCCTCATGGCAATAAGGGCAGTTGAAAATAGACTTCAGCCCATTGCCATAGCGCATCACTAATTTGCAGGATCGGGTCACATAAGGAACCAATTGTGCTAACAGCGCCTGTTTATCCGCCACCAATGAAGCAACGATAATGTGGTCAACGGGACGGTCCGTTAACTCTTTCAGGTTATCAATAAATTGCACCTGTTTTTCCAGACCGAGGGATTGAACGAGCTGGCGAGCTAACTGCTGTGCGGCGGGATCGTGATCGTAGCAAAAGACGGTTGCACCGAGCTTGGCAACCAGTACCAGCGCCGTGGTCGGCAAGGCACCGCTGCCCACCAACAACACCTTCTCACCCATCTGCATACCGGCAAGTCCGATCTCTTGTTGCAGCGATTGGTTAAAACTTGTCAGGTAGTCGTCAGTATTGGAGGATGGCCCACACAGAGCGCATACCTGATGTTTTTCATAGTCACACAATGCCGCATTGGCGACCTGTCGTAGTTGGGAAATTTGTTTTACCACCGCATCATCGTGCTCCAACTGCAACCGGTAATCTTGCAGTTGCGGCTCGTCATTGAAGGACTGCAAGCGACTAAAACGGCGCTCTAACAGCACAAAATGAGACTGATCCTGCTGGGCATTATCGTGTAGCTGGCTGATTTCTTGTTGCAGCCCCGCGAGTTGGGCCAGCACATCGGCTTTCATCAACGCATACATATTTTCTCTCCATGAGTAGGTAAGAACTGAGTGGGTAATAAGTAGTGATAGCCCAAAGGGCTTGTTCCACTTTCAATACCTACACCAAATACGGTGGACATCATGGGATCCGCGATCACCTGATGGGCTGCGCCATGACAGGCAATATTTCCACGGTGGAGCAACGTGAGTGTTTGGCAAAAGCGCAGCGCCAAGCCCAGATCGTGGATCACCATTAATGTGGTGCATTGGTGGCGTTTGCTGTAATCGACGATTTTTTGCAGCACACGCAATTGGTGGTGAATATCCAGAGCGCTGGTCGGCTCATCCAGCAAAATGATCTGCGGCTGAGCGATGAAAGCCTGTGCGAGCATCACCAACTGGCGCTGTCCGCCACTTAGCCTGTTGAAGGTTTGGTTTGCCAGAGAGGAAATGCCGCACTCTGCCAATACCAGCTCGACCGCATCAGTTTGCGCGGGGCTGACACGCCAGCTCAATTGGCGAACTTTACCCAGTAAAACCATTTCAAAAACAGTCAGTGCAGAATCACTACGGTTGAGTTGTGACACATAGGCGATGCGTGTGACGCGCGTATTAAGTGGACACTGCTGATATTCGATCTGCCCGGTAATGGGTACCATGTGGTTAATGGCTTTGAGTAACGTGGATTTACCCGCTCCATTGGGGCCAATAATGCCGCTCACCTGTGCCGCAGGCCACGTCAGAGAAATATCGGTGAGCAGTGGGCGTTTGTGAAGCGTGACGCCGACTTGCTTTAACGTCAGTTGCGTCATGCCCGTTTCACCTGTTTAGTCACAAAATAGAACAATACCGGGACACCGATCAGCGCAATGATAATGCCTATCGGCACGACACCATTTGGCAGCACGAGTTTGGAAATAATGGAGGCCAGAACCAATAGCAGGCTGCCACAAAGCGCCGAAATACCGATCAGGTAACGTTGATCTTCTCCAACCAACATGCGGGCGAAGTGAGGAGCGACCAAACCGATAAAACCGATAGTGCCGACGAAAGACACAGAGGCGGCGGTCAGCAAGGTTGCCAGTAGAAAAGCTAACTTGCGTAAGGCGCTAACATTAATCCCCAAACCTAGCGCTTGCTCTTCCCCTGCTGAAAGTGCAGTCAATCGCCAAGCCTGCTGCAAACAGATGACTAACGAACAAGCCAGCACGCTGCCTGTAATTAACACCCCCTGCATATTGGCTTTAAGCAGGCTACCAAACAGCCAAAATACAATTTGTTGCATCGCTTCTGGTGAGGCCAAAAATAGCATGAGTGATTGCAACGACTGAAAAAAGAACAACACCACAATGCCGCTCAACACCAAAATTTGCGGTGTCATCCCCTGCCGTTGGCCCATAAAGTAAATGGGCAGACAGGCCAGTAATGCCATCAGAGAAGCCAATAACGGGGTGCCTAACGCTAATACTCCCCCCACGCTGAAGCCAGTGAGGATCGATAATGCGGCACCAAACCCTGCTGCCGCTGAAATACCCAAGGTATAAGGGCTGGCTAACGGATTCGCCAATACGGTTTGCATCAACAAGCCAGCCAAACCCAAACTCGCTCCCACCACCACGGCGGTTAACGTCATCGGCAAACGAATGGACCAAAAAATGATCTGGTGTAATTCATCATGCTGCGAAGAATCCACCAAGAACAGTCGCAACACATCAAATGGGCTAAGGTTGGCCGCGCCAGTAGCCAAATCGACAACCATTGTGGCCAGTAGTGAGCTGATCAATGCCAGTGTGAGTAACCAGCGTCGTAGATGGAGTTCCTGAAAAAATTGCCGTCCCTGGGTGGTGGGTTCTGAAAAGGTTGCCATTATTCTCCCTGCCATTGCTGCATAAATACGCCATCTGCTTTGATGGGCAGATACTCGTCATAAAACATTTCGAGATTACGTTGCGGGTTCACATCTTCAAATACAGAAGGAAAAAGCGCCTTGGCGACAAATTGCACGAAAATGTAGTCGTACAACGTACGGACGCCACCATGGTAGAGCGCGTAAAAACGTGTTTGTTTAATCGCAGGCAACTGTGACCAGCCGGGGCGCTGAGCATATTGGGTCATGCTTTTCTGGATGATCTCAGGCTTGGCACCAAAACCCATCGACACCGCGTTCGGCATTTTCGGCCAGTCTCCACCCGCCAAAAAAATCACCTCGGGTTTCTGAGATAACACATACTCTGCGCGCAATGGAGAAGGCGTGGTGACCACGCCTGTAGCGATATTATTGGCACCGGCCTGTTGAAGTAAGGGGCCCCAAATAGATGTCCCATAGCTGCTGCTGTATTCACCCGGCCCTTTATCACCGAGTTCAATATAGGTTTTCGGCGAAGGCAAATTCGCTTGGGTAATTCGTCTGCGAATATCTGCAAAGCCTTGTTGATAGGCGATAGCCAAGCGTTCAGCCCGTTCGCCGTGACCTAATGCTTGCCCCATCACCCGAATACTGGTGAGCTTCGCGTCCTCTCCCTGATTAAAATCAACCACGACATAGGGAATAGAGAGTTGCTGTAATACCGGCAAATAGTTGGCGAAGCCTTCGAGCTGCCATTTTGCCAGAATCAGCAAATCTGGTCGGGTCGCCAACAGGCGCTCAAAGTCAAAACTTTGGTTATACAAAGAGCCAACATCCACCAGTTGGCTTAAACGCCGTAGGGCTGCCTGATAGCGTGGCCATTGGCTGGCCCGTAGGCTCCAATCACTTTTAGAGAAGGCCACGACATGTTGATAACTGTCTGGCCCATTGATCGCCAAAAAATCCTCATAATAAAAACCGATATAAACACGCTGTGCTGGCGCAGCCAGTGTGACCTCTCGACCATCAACATCCTTGAGATGGATCTCAGCCAGCGCACTGCTGCTGATACCCCACCAAAGGCATAAACTCCAAAAAATACGTAACAACATAAAGGACATTCTCGTCAATGTGCGTGTTATGTTATAATGTATCAATTAAATGTTGCGCTCAAGAAAAAGATTGAGGTTGATGGCAAAGCTCAGTGAGTGAAGGGTTGACCGCACTTAGGCGCGCGCTGGTGACTTACACCACTTACGACCCCAAAGGCACATTTCCCCTCCATTTGACTTTATCAGCAGCTTGGATTCTCATTGAGTCTAATGAGAGGTGCTGATACAAGGGGTTTGAGGGCCAATGGAACGAAAACGTACTATAAGGGCTTCCCCGAACAGTCAACGCCGGTTTGATTTTTTCTGTCTGACGCTCAATGAAGCAAAGGGATAAGACTGCGGTACTATAAACGGTCATGATGAATCGTCATCGATTCGGACCCTGATGAAAGACGCTCGTGAGGTTCTCGTTCGCTAAGCGGATGCAGATATCCAGTAGGTTTTGCAGATATTCCTCTCGGGGTCAAACCCGTTAACATCAACGCGTGCAGCCAGAAAAAGTGTTGGCCTTCAGATAATGAGTTTCAGCTATTGGGTGATGAGTACAGCTTAAAGTCATCACCATAATTCAATGATGCCCAGCATAGTCGGGTGTTTTTTGCAGCAATAGCGACGGCTGCACGCCAGTAACCCCGGCGATTGATCAGTGAACATACCCACCGACTGAAGGGATCCTGTTTATGCTCCACGCCAATCATTACAGAGCGAGCGCCCTGAACCAGTAAAGTACGCAAATAAGCGTCACCCGCTTTTGTTATTTTCCCCAGCCGGGCCTTTCCTCCACTGCTGTACTGTGATGGCGTCAGACCCAGCCAGGCAAATTTTTGTGGTGTTCTCTGGCTAATCTCCGCAGCTGTTCTGTACTCTGCGGGGCAATCAGGCCAAATTCAGATACCAGGCCACGAAGCCGGTTACCGGTTATATGATGCGGTGCGTTCCTCAATAAAACCCTGGCGGGTACGATGCAGGCATTGCATGGACTGCTGTTCTTCATCTTTTACCGGCACAAAACGCATGTGGGGCCGTCGGGCGGCTTCGCAAATTGCCAGCGCATCAGTTGCGTCATTTTTACCGGTTTTACCTGCCAGCCGGTATGGCGAAACGAATTTCGGGGCCATCAATGTAACGTCGTGACCATACTGCTTGAAAAGCCTTGCCCAGTAATGATCGCCTAAACAGGCTTCCATCCCAATAACGCAAGGTGGCAGGCTGGCAATGAGTTCGGGCAGTGCAGCCAGGGCTACTTTGGGTTTAACGAGAACAGCATTGCCATTTTTATCAACACCATGAACGGCAAAAACATTTTTAGCGAGGTCGATCCCAACAGTTACAACGGCCATGGTTATTCCCCTGTAATATTTTGGTACTCCCCATAATGTCACGGAAGATGGTTACAGTAACCACATCGAGGGGAAGTCCCTTTCATTCGCTAAGAATGATAATTCATTGTTTTGCTTAAATACTTTCAGTCATCAGTCGGTACTCTTCTGGCGTCAGATTGGCTGGGATGTTTGCGCTAATGCGACAGAACCATCTTTAATAGATAGTTCAGCCATTTCTCTATAACCGTATTCATTATTAAAAATAACACACATCGGCTTCCCATTTGCTCTACCTGAAAGTTCCAACAGTGCGTTTGAGTTTTCAAAAAGATATCTATTGATATCACCTTTTGAGCATTTTTCAAAACCACTTGAAAAATCAACATACATAGCTAAAGCAGAAGAGTTATAATTATTTTTTGGCAAAAACAAAATCTCACTTAAATTTGGATTGTAAGTAATAGAACTATTTATATGTGCCAGGTCTGCCAATCTTCCCTTTTCAATGTGTTTTTTAACGGCATCAAGATCATCCTGCCCTCGTTCTCTTTTTAAAAATTCACCTTCACTGCTAATCTTAAAATGTTTATCTCTAAACAGGACATTCTCTGTAATACCTTTAGTATATGCCTTGTTTGAAATATTATGAACTTCCCTATGAGAGTGGTTTATTGTATTATGCATGCTTGGAAACGCGTTTTGGATATCAATTGACTCAGGATTAATAATACACCCAAAGGATAATTTGCTTAGCTTCATGGAGCTAATATGTTGGTTGCCAACATCTATCATTTCTTGCAACTCTTCAATCTCATATTTGTCTGTACATGTATTCAACTGCTCTGAAAGATCAGCAACATATGCTTTTATGTTGTGATTGTTTCTTGGAGAAAGGTCTGTTCCGAACAATTTGTCGTTACACGAAGGGAAAATAACTGAACCAGAAAAGTTCTGGCACCCTTTTTCATCCCCTGAAAATAATCGACTTCTCCGTTCAAGATTATCATTTTCAATGTGCTCAAAATTAAAATCAAATACATCAATCTTTCCTGTGAAAGATACAACAAGAATCGGCTTGTTATGCAAGTTAAAATCATTTACAACCAAGCCAACATCACCGATTTGGTTTGCAGAAGCTTCAGAAGTCTGCTCAATTTTTCTAAATATAAATGCAGGACTATGATCATTAACCTTCATTATTTATCTCATCCTAAATTAAATTTTTTCAAAAAACACACCTACCAAGAAAATAAAACCGAGTGAGCACGTAGGTATCATCTACATCTAAGAAAATCCTGCAATAATATACTCACATCTTACAAAAACTCTTTCTGTTTTCAACTGAGGTAAAATACTGAATTTGGCCACCTGGCTCGCTGTGATTAGCTGATTCAGCTACTAAATGTAGCTTCGCACGCATCTTTTGGAAAAGTTTCATCTGATATTTAAAACCCTTTTTATCAAGATGTTAATCTGTAAATTAAGATCTAATTAAGCTACCTTTCCATCTTCCAGAATTTTATAAACCGTGGAGTGGGCGATCTGCTACGGGCAGCGCGGTGAGATCAGAAAGCGCTATCGAGAAGGGCAGGAAGATCAACTGAGTGCACTGGGCCTGGTCACTAACGCAGTGGTTCTGTGGAACACGCTTTATATGCAGGAAGCAGTGGGCTGGATGCGCAGTAATGGAGAAGAAACCGGGGAAGAGGATATCGCCCGGTTATCCCCACTGATGCGCGGGCATATCAATATGCTGGGACATTATACGTTCACGCTACCGGAGGATATTATGAAGGGAGAAATGAGGATGTTAAATTTCAATTTAAACAATGAATTATCTCCTTAACGTACGTTTTCGTTCCATTGGCCCTCAAACCACTACACCACGAGTCTCCATGGGGAAGTGGGCTTCAGATTTATTGATTAACGCTCAAAAATCACTTGCCGTCTTTATTTCTGGCATTGATAAATGGAACACTGCTATTTGGGAGCATCGTCTGTGGTAACTCTCCGTTCCATTTTTCTGCGGTAATTAACTCGACCAACAATGGATTTTGTTTTAAGGCATCAGCTCTTAATTTTATAGCTTCAGCCTCTGCTGCGCCCATTAATCTGATAGTCTCAGCTTCTGCCGCACCCATTAATTTTATTTTTTCAGCGCCAATTTTTGCAATACTTAATTGAGACTCGGATTGACCTCTTGCTTGTTCAATGGCGATATCAGCATTAATTTTTTCTGTCTCTAACATTTTTCGCGTTTTTTCGACGTTAACTTCAGCCTTCATTCGCTCTTCTATGCTGGCTTCATACCCTTCGGTAAAATCAATATTCTCGATATTAACGGAATTAATAATGAGAGGTTCGTCTTTAAGCACCAGTCTTAACTCTTCGGTGACTCGTCTAACAAAATCTTCTCTGTTCTGCACAGCAGATACTGCGGTGTATTGGCCAAATACATTTTCTACTTGTGTTGGAACATGTCGGCTTACCAGACGCTCCGCCATATTTTGAATCGAGCCATATTTTACAAAGAGATCTTCAACGCTAGCAGGCGGGACCTGAAACCCAATAGACACAACCATTTGGGCAGGTTGTTGATCTTTACTGTACGCTTTTAGTCTGTCGTATTTAATTGAACGATTAGAAATAGATATCGTTTCAACTTCTGTAATTATTGGTATTTTAAAGCCAAGGCCCGGTTCAGCCACAGCGACCACTTTTCCCCATTTAGTAATGATGCCCCTGTCACTTTCATTAATTGTGTACCAACTTCCCAGTAAGCAAATAACCGCGATTAATGTTAATATCGCCAGAAAGCCACACACAGTAACAAATCTCATGGACATTTCTTTCTTCATTCTCATATTAATACACCCTGTTTTTAATAAAAAAACTTATATCTAAGAAATAAAAACCTCAAATAGAAAAATATTGTTATTTCTCTTTTTATTCTATATGTAAACGTGTTTTATTTGGTTGTCACTCTAAATACAACCAATGCGTTTAATTTAAGTAACTTATATTCTATTTTTAATGAAACACTCCCTAGCGGGATAATAACAAATCACTCCCTATCTTTATTTTTTAATACCAACCTTTTGCTCAGCCTCATTATACCGTCATCAAAATAATTTTATACAAGATATGTCCTATTTTATTATTTAAACTCACCAATAATATAATTTTATAATGAAAATCTCATCATTTAACAAATGATCATAAAATTATCACCATGGTAATACCAGAAACGATCAAAACAATAACGCTAATCTTCATTGAGACAATGTTAACCACGAGCATCGTATTAACCCCATGATTTAGGCACTCATCTTCATTGAGCCAAACCATATTGGCGATGGGGAATGGAACCATCTGGTGGCAGAAATGCGGGCATAAGCCCATATAGACAGAATGGGTTATCTCCAGACATGCTAACAACCCATACTCAGTTTCCGCACTTTCACTCATTTCTCTGGATAATATATTTTAAATTTTTAATCACATTACTTGCATATAAATTCATAAAATGGCAATGTGAATCTCATCAGATGGGGGCTGTTTTTGCGAAAGAAACAAACCAGATACAATAAAATCAATAACTAATAACATATTCTATTAAAAAATTCAGACAGGAGTTTAAGCATGAAAAAGTTACTATTGGCAACCTTATTAAGTGGCATGGTTTTCAGCGCTACCGCCGCAGAGACCATCCGTTTTGCAGCCTCAGCCACCTACCCGCCATTTGAATCTATGGATGCCAATAACGAAATCGTTGGCTTTGATATGGATCTGGCAAAAGCACTGTGTAAACAAATGGAAGCTAACTGTACTTTCACTAACCAAGCTTTTGATAGCCTGATCCCAGCGCTTAAATTCAAGCGTTATGATGCCGTTATCTCTGGTATGGATATCACGCCAGAACGCAGTAAGCAGGTGGCATTCACTCAGCCTTATTACGCTAATTCCGCGATTGTTATCGCCCCGAAAGGTAAATTCAGCACTTTTGCTGACCTGAAAGGCAAAAAGATTGGGATGGAGAATGGCACTACCCATCAGAAATATTTACAGGATAAACATCCTGAAATTCAGACCGTGTCTTATGACAGCTACCAGAATGCCATCATTGATCTGAAAAATGGCCGTATTGATGGTGTATTTGGTGATACTGCGGTAGTGAATGAATGGCTGAAAAGCAATCCTAATTTAGCCTCTGTCGGTGAACATGTGACCGACCCACAATATTTCGGCACCGGTTTAGGTATTGCTGTGCGCCCGGATAACATCGCCCTACTGACAAAATTGAATGAAGCCATTGATGCGGTGAAAGCTGATGGTACTTATCAAGCGATCAATGATAAGTGGTTCCCTCAATAATCCCCTTCATATTTGACGTTGCAGGGGATGCGCTTGTTAGCTGCCTACCTGCAACGTCAGTGACTTTAGCTCTTTAACTCTTTGACTTTGGTTCACTGCATACTCACTTAAACCACATCTAGCGACGCAGAGCCAGTAATGTGAGTACTTCGTAGTGGCTGGTATGCGGGAACATATCAAACAGTTGTACCCGTTTAATGTGGTAACCCGCAAGCAAACTGATATCTTTCGCCATCGTCTCTGCATTACAACTTGAATAGAGAATAAATTCAGGTGCCATCTGGCTCAGGTAATCACATAACTCGTGGCCAATCCCCCGCCGTGGTGGATTCACCAAGACCAGTTCAGGTATTTGGGCTTCAGCGGTAGCAAAGCGGGTAGAATCCAGTGCAGCGAAACTGACATTTTTTAGCCCTAACTGCTCAGCCGACTGGCGGGCACAGGCGATAGCTTCAGCACTGATTTCAATGCCTGTTAATTGAGTCTCTGGCCCCGCACAATGTAAACCAAAGCCGCCCACACCACAGAACAGATCCCACATACTGTGAACCTCATGCTCCTGCACCCACTGCCGTGCTGTTGCATACAACGAAGCCGCCACCTGTGGATTGGTCTGGAAAAAACTTTGTGGGCGGATATACAACGGCACCTGATTAAACCGCTCAGGCAGGGCCTGTTGTTCGGTCAGCGGGATCTCCCGCTCCCCTTCCAGAATCGCCATATGCACTGGCTGAATATTGGCTGAAATCACCGCCAACTGCGGCAACTGTTGTTGCAGCCACGGTAACGCGGCAGTTAACTGCGCTAACTTGGTTTCAGAACGCAGCACAAAGCGCAGCATCAATTCACCGTTGTAGGTACTTTCTGTGAGTAACAGGAATTTAAGTTCGCCACGCTTGCGCGCAACGTTATAAGGAGTCAAACCCGCCCTGGCAATAAAGGTTTTCAGTACCGCAAATACCGGTTCGAAGGTGGCCGGATAAAGTGGACATGCGCATAAATCAACCGGTGTACCGTCACGATGCAGCATACCGAGTAACGGGCGTTCCACACTGCCGCTGACGACCATTTTCGCCTTGTTGCGAAAGGCACTTTCGCGCCCAAAAACCGGTGCTAGCCACTGGGTGACCGCATGACCAGCCAACAGGCTTTCCAGATGATGTTGTTTATCAGCGAGTTGTTGTGGATAGGGTTTATCCAGCCACTGACAAGAACGGCAGCGACCCGCCGTATACTGTGCGCAATGCATTAATATTGACCGTTATACTCTGAGACAGTAGATAATGTGCAGCCGAAGCTGTCGATGGGCGCGAATTGTAGCACTCTATGGCGTTAAACACTCATTTTTGACTGGTGGAAATAGCGGTGCCAGGGGAAAAATAACAACCCGAGAATCACCACATCGGGGATTTTTTGCAAAAGCAAACTGTGCAAAATTTCAGCGCCGCTATCGCCTTCAATACGGAAAATATCTGGCTCCAACCAATTTAGTGAAGCCATAAGCAGGTAAATCATGATGATCAACTGACAAATCAGATAACACCAGCGCGCCCAGTTTCGACGGTGACACACCGCAACACCACACACCATATCCAACAACAGCAAGACAATACTGGCAAAAAAAATCAAGCCGGTGTCCCAACGTTGCAGGCTATCACTGATAACATCGCTAACACCACTGAAGCCCAGTTCAGCCACTAATAACAATACGCCGATGATTCGGGTCGCAATGATAGCCGTTCCCCCAATGACGACAGGGACAGGCGTTGCTGCTGAGGATGAAAAGGACGGTCTCATATTGCTTGGTTACCCCCAGTCTGATGCTCATAATCGGTTTTCCGCAACCTGATGTTATCTCTCACAATAACGCCGCTCTAAAGCGGCGTTAAAGGAGACGAAAGACTAACAGCTTTAGGGAGAATCAGCTACGAGCAGCTTTACGTAATTCGCGTAATCTCTGCTTTTCCGCACGCGACATTATCCACCATGTAAATAAACCGATAACCCCAACCACCAGCAGGATAAGTGTCGCTAACGCATTAATCTCTGGATTCACCCCCATACGCACACTGGAGAATACCAACATCGGTAACGTGGTGGCCCCCGGCCCGGCAACAAAACTGGCAATAACCAGATCATCAAGGGATAAGGTAAAGGCCAGCAACCAACCAGAGATCAGCGCAGGGGCGATCATCGGCACAGTAATAACAAAGAAGACCTTCAGTGGTGTCGCGCCCAGATCCATGGCCGCCTCTTCGATAGAGCGGTCCAATTCGCGCAACCGCGAACTGATGACCACCGTCACATAGGCCGTGCAGAAAGTCACATGGGCCAGCCAGATGGTGAACATGCCACGTTCTGCGGGCCAACCAATGGCATGCCCCATCGCCACAAACAGCAGCAGTAGTGACAAGCCAGTGATGACATCAGGCATAACCAGCGGTGCGGTCAGCATAAAAGCAAAACCGGTTGACCCACGAAAACGCCCAAAGCGCACCATGACCACCGCGGCAATCGTCCCCAACACCACCGCCATAGTGGCAGAGGCGGCGGCAATCGTCAGACTCAGCCCAACGGCAGAGATCATCGCCGAATCATTAAATAGCTGCGTATACCAACGGGTTGACCACCCTGCCCACACCGTCACCAGCTTCGAGCTGTTGAACGAATAAATTACCAGCATCAACATCGGGGCATACAGGAAGGTATAACCGACGGTCAGGATCACCCGACGCCAGACAGAACGCACCTCCGGTAAGTTATTCATACCGCTCCCCCAATATCTTTATTTTGATGTTTGTGGAACCAGAGTATCGGGGCAATCAGCAGCACTAACATCACGGTTGCCACCGCAGAGGCCACCGGCCAGTCGCGATTATTGAAAAACTCCTGCCACAAAATGCGGCCAATCATGATGCTATCCGGCCCACCAAGTAGCTCGGGGATCACAAACTCCCCAACTGCGGGGATAAATACCAACATGGAGCCGGCGACAATACCGCCTTTGGTCAACGGGATAATCACACTGATAAACGTCTTGAACGGCCTGGCCCCGAGATCCAACGCAGCTTCTACCAGCGAGTAATCCAGTCGCGTTAATGCGGTATAAATCGGCAACACCATGAATGGCAGGTAGGAATACACCACGCCGATATAAACCGCTAGATTGGTGTGCAAGATGACTAACGGCTGATCAATAATTCCTGTCCATATTAAGAAATTATTCAAAATACCGTTATTTTTTAGAATACCCATCCAGGCATAAACCCGGATCAGGAATGACGTCCATGACGGCAGGATAACCAACAGCAATAAGATGTTGCGGGTCGATGATTTACTATGAGCAATCGCCCAAGCCAATGGGTAGCCAATAAGCAGGCAGCACAGCGTTGATACTGCCGCCACTTGCAACGATTGCAAATAGGCATCGATATACAACGGATCATCCAGTAGTAGCAGGTAATTACCCAGATTTAGCGAGATATCCAGCTTACCGTCCAGCCAGGTGGTGAGATCGGTATAAGGTGGAACCGCCCGCGCCATTTCCGCCAAGCTGATTTTAAACACGATCAGGAATGGCAGCATAAATAACAGGAATAGCCATAAATATGGCATGGCGATGACCAGTTTACGGCCATGCGCCATTTGGAAACGTTGTATCCGCGCCTTAACCGGCCCAACTGAGTGGATCGGGGGTTCTGCGGCCCCACTCGTGGATTCTGGTATCACAATATTGGCTCCCCAAACTATTAATTAGCTTCCCAAAACCACGCAACTGTCAGCATCCCAACAGAGTTGCACTTCATCACCCCAGGTTGGCATACCTTTACGGTAGCGATGACCATTCTGTAACTGCGCACTCAGCATCTGCCCACTGTGCAATTTCACGTGATAAATGGATAAATCGCCCAGATAAGCAATGTGAACCACTTCACCTACGGCAAAGTTACAGCCATCTTCTGGCACCTGATCACATAACATCACTTTTTCCGGACGCAGGGCGACCAACACGGGCACTCCGTCAACAACTGAGGCATCGGAATCCACTTTTAGTGGATGGCGTAGGCCAGGGCTATCAATCACCAGCGCGTCATCTAAACGTTCTTTTAGTACTCCTTCGAACACATTCACTGAGCCGATAAACTCAGCGCTGAATCTGCTGTTCGGATGCTCATAAATCTCTTCTGGCTCACCAATCTGCACAAACTTGCCCCGGTTCATAATGGCAATGCGCCCGGCCATAGTCATCGCTTCTTCTTGGTCATGGGTGACCATCACACAGGTTGCGCCCACCCGCTCCAAAATATCCAACACTTCCAGTTGCATACGGTCACGTAGCTTTTTATCCAGCGCCCCCATTGGCTCATCCAAAAGCAGCAGTTTTGGCCGTTTAGCCAGGCTGCGTGCCAATGCCACACGCTGGCGCTGACCACCGGATAATTGATGCGGTTTACGTTTAGCAAACTCTTGCATATGGACCAGTGTCAGCATCTCTGCAACCCGGTTTTTAATTTCATCAGACGGCAGCTTATCCTGCTTCAAGCCGAAAGCGATGTTTTGCTCCACGGTCATGTGCGGGAATAGTGCGTAAGACTGGAACATCATATTGATAGGGCGTCGATACGGAGGAACATGGGATAAATCCTGCCCATCAAGGACTATCTGGCCTTGCGTTGGCTGTTCAAAACCGGCCAGCATCCGTAACAGAGTCGATTTACCACAACCTGAAGCCCCCAAAAGTGCAAAAATCTCACCTTTATAAATGGTCAGATTGACATCATCCACGGCCACCTGACCGTCGAATGACTTGGTTAAGTTGCGGATTTCCAGCAAAGGGGTAAACACCTTCTGGGATTTTGGCTGTGGGCGGGGAATAACATCATTCACTCAGCGTGCTCTCCGTAAAAGCAGAACAGGCCACATTTAACATGCGGCGCAATAAAAGACAGGAACAGGAAGATAAACTCCCTGCCCCTACCAGGATCAATTTCATTTTTACCGTCAATGAATGAACAGTAAAGTACGTTAGCCGCCCCCTATTCATTCATCATAACGGCTTATTTACCGCTTTTAACTTTTGTCCAAGCCCGAGTGATGACCCGGTCAATTTTCGGATCCTGCACTTTTAGTGTAAACATTTTGGCACGTATATCCGCTGGGGGGTAAATCCCTGGGTTATCACGTACTTCGGCATTCACCAACGGTGTAGCCGCTTGATTGGCGTTCGCGTAGAACACGTGGTTACTGATATTCGCAATCACATCAGGACGCATCAGGTAATTAAGGAACTGGTAAGCTTCATCCTGATTCTTAGCGTCAGCAGGCATCGCAAACACATCAAAGAACGCTAATGCGCCTTCCTTTGGGATACTGTAGGCCACATTCACCCCATTCTTCGCTTCTTTGGCACGATTAGAGGCTTGCATGATATCGCCGGCCCAACCAACAGCGACACAGATATCCCCGTTCGCCAGATCATTAATATATTGTGAGGAGTGGAAATAACGGATATTCGGCCGCAACTTCAGCAATAAATCCGTCGCGGGGCCAGTGTAATCCGCAGTGAGTGTACTGTTCGAATCTTTACCTAAATAGTTGAGTACCGTTGCAAAAATTTCGCTCGGCGCATCCAGGAAGGAGACACCACAACTTTTCAGCTTCTCAAGATTTTCGGGCTTCAGCACCAAGTCCCAGCTATCGACTGGCGCATCTTTTCCTAGCACTGCCTTCACTTTCTCGACGTTATAGCCAATACCGGTCGTGGCCCAGAGATAAGGAATGGCATATTTATTATCGGGATCGTGCTTACTGACCAGCGCCAATAACTCAGGGTCGAGATTTTTCTCATTCGGTAATTTGTTTTTATCCAGTGGCTTAAAGACACCGGCTGACAATTGACGCTCAAGGAAACTGGCTGATGGCACCACCAAATCAAACCCTGTGCTCCCCGCCATTAATTTCCCTTCCAACACCTCATTAGAGTCAAACACATCATAAACAACCTTAATGCCGGTTTCCTTTTGGAAATTAGCCAGCGTATCTGGGGCGATATAATCGGACCAGTTGTAAATGTGCAATATCTTCTCTTCGGCAGATGCTGAGACGGACGCAGCCATCAACAGACCGGCAGCAACACCCGATAACCATTTTTTACGTTGGGTGAACATCCGTTAACTCCTCCAAAACAGGGGGTAAAATAGTGCGTTAAATTTGTATCTGGTGAGATACAACGCCGTTGCCTTCCGAGCATCGTAATCACCCAATACCGATGTATGGCTATGCACTGTAAGTGACTATTTACCTGGTAAGAGTAATCTCTGACTTCGCGGGGAAATATTATGCCCTTTGCAGAAATAGCAGCATAACCGCAGTTCGTAATCTGCACCATACTCTAGGGTAAAAAACGCCTTTTATCGATTTTTCATGCATATTCTATCTATGTAATACGCCACTAATGGCACAAACGGCGACAAATATCTGGCAAAGGAGGGCAAAAAGCAGAATATCTTATGGCGAGTAGGGGATTATGTTAGGTAAATAGGGGATTATGTTAGGTAAATAGAGGATCATGACTGGTAAGTAAAGGGCTATGACAAGTAAATAGAGGGTTATGAAAAATAAATAGAAGAAATAGCCGCGTGCCGCTGATATCTGCGGCACACACTCTTTAATTCAGGCAACATCACCCAACCACGTACTCTCATTCCCCCCATTATTGGGGATATAAATTAATGAATGATGGGGTAAGAGGTGGCGGTTAGCGGTACTTCCTCTTCGTCATTGTTGCCAATAAACAACAAATCATTGGCCCGTGCTTCCATAATAATCATTGAAATTTGCTCTTCACATTGCTGCATGAAGTAACCAAATTGCTCAATTGTGACGCCAACTTCCACCACCAAGGACTGGCAGACAATCAGTTTTGGTAGATTATCATCCTGAATATCGATAAACGCTTTGACCGTCAGTGAGCTGGCATTAATTTGGCTAAGATCAGCGACCAAGGGGATCAACGCGGTTGGCCTAACTTCAGCCAGTGCCGAAAACAAGATAATGTTATCAACCAGATCGATTTTGGCATCAAACACACCCTCAAAATTTTGCATGTGCGGCAAATGGAGCGCCTGACAGGAGTCACACTCAAAAAAGGAAATACCGAGCTGATCCAGCCAACGCCGTAATAAGGCTAAATCAGGGACGATGAGTGAATCCATAACAACCTACCTCACGATGCTCATAATACGAAAAGTGGCATAGCTTACGGAATATTGGCCGATAGCGCTATGATCAATCCCGACTAATTTGATGTCTGGACCGTCCTTCGACTTAGATATTCTCAATGTGCTTATAAAATCTTAGTGATTATCCTGACCCGATTTTTTACTTTTCGCAGCCAGTTTTTCCTCTGACACCTTCTGTGGCGTCGATATTCTGTCAGCACTGCCCAATAATGGACCAAAACCGCTGGCTAAACGCCAGACAATACACACTGCCGCCGGGATCATCAGGCCGATCCCCACAAAAATCATCATAATGGCAGCAGTGGGTGTCCCCATTTCCCCTGGCAATGACAAATAATTATTGATGCTTAAATAAGCAACAACCAATAACAGCAACCCCAGTACTTCTGAAATGATCACAATCCGGGGCATATTTCCTAACGAGCGCATCTTTTCCTCCGACAGGCTCTGCATGAGCATTTATACCTAAAAT
This sequence comes from Yersinia similis, assembly GCF_001053095.1. GTDB lineage: Bacteria > Pseudomonadota > Gammaproteobacteria > Enterobacterales > Enterobacteriaceae > Yersinia > Yersinia similis. Next base: position 141,878 of record NZ_CGBP01000001.1, read on the forward strand.
AATTCGAGTTGCAGGAAGGCGGCAAGTGAGATATCCCAATGAGCTTACTCATTTAACAATCAACGGCCAGTAAGTGATTCGGATTATTGAACGTAGCCAACGTACATGCAGCTTGAAGTATGACGGGTATATCCAGTGTATTGAATCCATACAGCTTGTAACAGCACCAAGAAGCAAATAGGTAAAATTAATCAAACTAACAGGTAATACCTGCTTTTTTTTCACTGCACCAACGGGCATAGTAGACCACAGTAAAAATGAGTAATACGCCAAATGTCATTTAACAGTTGAATATATCAGCAACTGTTGACGAAGTGATTATCTCAATTTAATAAAGGAGTTTTGCATGTTTGCTGTGATTTTTGGACGTCCTGAGTGCCCTTACTGTGTCCGTGCCAAAGAGTTGGCTGAGAAACTGGCATCTGAGCGTGACGATTTTAAATTCCGTTATATCGACATTCATGCCGAAGGCATTTCCAAAGCCGATCTGGAAAAGACCGTTGGTAAACCGGTTGAAACCGTGCCACAAATCTTTATTGATGAGAAACACATTGGCGGCTGTACTGATTTCGAAGCCTACGCCAAAGAACATTTGAGCCTGTACAAGTAATCTGGCAGGCAACTTGGCGGTGACCGCACTTATCCGATAAGGGTGTCCAAGACACCCTTTCTTTATTGCTGGTATTTCGCTCGGTGATAACCAAATAGTTAAAAAAATATAACACTCACTCATCTTCAGTAGATAAAACCATCATCTATTTCTATTCTAGTGATCTCATCTGGCAATACTAAACTTTCTGCTTACTACTGGCTGTCTTGCAACAGACCGACTAGAATAAGCCCCGCTATCATCTGTCTGTTTCTCCCATGTCTGTTTCTCTCGCATAGCGATTCGCGGGTTGAATTTAGGAAGAGGTGTCGTTCTCTCTGGTTATGGAAGAACGGATGCATAGTGAATCATTCAAATTTAACGATCCTGGGCTTAATAAAAAGTCATACTTTGTGAATATAAACATCCTGTGAATATAAACGTCGCAAATTTGTTAAACGGCAACTATATCTTGCTGTTATTCGTAGTCTTAGCGCTGGGGTTATGCTTAGGTAAGCTGCGCCTTGGTTCTATCCAATTAGGTAATGCTATTGGTGTACTGGTGGTATCACTATTGCTAGGGCAACAGCATTTCGCCATCAATACTGAGGCGCTAAATCTGGGCTTCATGTTGTTTATTTTTTGTGTCGGTGTTGAAGCCGGTCCTAACTTCTTTTCTATCTTCTTCCGTGATGGCAAAAATTACCTAATGCTCGCCTTGGTCATGGTGGGCAGCGCGATGATGTTAGCATTGGGGCTTGGCAAATTGTTTGGTTGGGATATCGGTCTGACCGCCGGGATGCTGGCAGGGTCAATGACTTCAACCCCCGTTTTGGTCGGAGCCGGTGATACGCTACGCCATACCATTACCAATAACACGTCACTACAACAAGCACAGGATAATTTGAGCCTCGGCTATGCCCTGACTTATCTTATAGGACTGGTTAGCCTAATTTTAGGCGCGCGCTATTTACCTAAGCTTCAGCATCAGGATTTACCGACCAGCGCCCAACAAATTGCCCGCGAACGAGGCCTGGACACCGATAGCCAGCGTAAAGTGTATTTACCTGTCATCCGTGCTTATCGTGTAGGCCCGGAACTGGTTGCCTGGGCAGATGGTAAAAATTTGCGTGAATTAGGGATTTACCGCCAAACCGGTTGCTATATCGAGCGTATCCGCCGTAACGGTATTCTAGCGAATCCAGATGGTGACGCCGTGCTACAAGTCGGCGATGAAATCTCGTTGGTGGGTTACCCAGATGCCCATTCTCGCCTTGACCCCAGTTTTCGCAATGGTAAAGAAGTTTTCGACCGTGATCTGTTGGATATGCGTATCGTCACCGAAGAGATCGTGGTCAAAAATAGCAATGCCGTCGGTAAACGCCTCAGCCATTTAAAACTCACCGACCACGGTTGCTTCCTTAACCGGGTCATTCGCAGCCAAATTGAAATGCCCATTGATGATAACGTGGTGTTGAATAAAGGCGATGTGCTGCAAGTCAGTGGTGATGCCCGGCGAGTAAAAAGTGTGGCAGAAAAAATTGGCTTTATCTCTATTCATAGTCAGGTCACTGACCTTCTGGCCTTCTGCTCATTCTTTATTCTTGGGTTAATGATCGGCCTGATTACTTTCCAGTTCAGCAATTTCAGTTTCGGCATTGGTAATGCCGCAGGGCTGTTATTGGCGGGGATCATGCTGGGATTTTTACGTGCCAACCACCCTACTTTTGGCTATATCCCGCAAGGCGCCTTGAATATGGTGAAAGAGTTCGGGTTAATGGTCTTTATGGCAGGTGTCGGGTTAAGTGCTGGCGGCGGCATTAATAGCAGTCTGGGTGCCGTCGGTGGGCAAATGTTGATTTCCGGTTTGATAGTCAGTTTGGTTCCGGTGGTGATCTGCTTTGTCTTTGGTGCTTATGTTCTACGTATGAACCGTGCGCTGCTTTTTGGTGCCATTATGGGGGCCAGAACCTGTGCACCCGCCATGGACATCATCAGTGATACCGCGCGCAGCAATATTCCCGCATTAGGCTACGCGGGGACTTACGCTATCGCCAACGTATTACTGACCTTGGCTGGCTCGTTGATTGTCATTCTCTGGCCAGGGATATTAGGTTAGATAAAAGAGGCCCAAGGCAAATCTAAATACTATTTTATACTTTTTTCATTTCCCCCGAACTTTCTTATCAGACGGGGGTCTGAATTAGTGCCACTGCTTTTCTTTGATGTCCCCATATTGAGGAGCCCGGTAGTCCCGCCTTCTTAGGTTCAAGACTAACCGGGTTTTTTCTTGCCTGAAATTCAAGATTTTCACATTTATCACTATTATTCCCCATTTTTCCCAGACGTTACCCCCTCCCCCTTAAGTCTTTCTTAAGACAAAATTATTACAGTACATATATTCGCTATTTCTACTTCAGGTCACTCCGTGAAGATCAGCAAAACTGCCCGACAAGCCAGCATCAGTCCGTCAACATTAAATAATAGCTCAACAACACCAACAATTAAGACAATCTCCCTTTACTCGTTGCCTTTATCCTTCTATTTTTGGCAAGTTTTTGGGCTGTTACTGGTTGGCCTACTCTTTTTAGCGTTGTCACGTAATGAACAACTGGATTGGCTTATCAGTAACTATTGGTTCGATCCCGTCGGGCGGAATTTTCCTTGGGAACACAATAAATGGCTCGATTTACTGAATCACCGGCTGCTCAAAATGACCCTAATCACTGCCGCTATTGCTGCACTACTGTGGGGGATTTATCGCCGAAATGGGCGTTTAATGACCATCGCCCTGTTATTTGGCATCGGCCCATTGGTGATCGGCATTTTGAAAGCCACCAGCGCGCACTCCTGTCCTTGGGATCTGGTGGCGTATGGCGGTAACGCGCTCAATTATGTACTGATGGATACCCCCCCCACAGGGTACTGGCCCTGGTCACTGTTTTCCTGGTGGTCATGCTTCCAGCGGTTTTGCGGTCATGGCACTGTTTTTCTTGTTTTACCCCGAACGCCCACGGTTGGCGATGCTGTGTTGGTTCGCCGGTATTGGACTGGGTATGTTGATGGGTTTCGGTCAAATAATGCGCGGGGCGCATTTTCTTACTCATAACTTGTGGGCGGGTTGGTGGGTATGGTTCAGTCAGTTGGCTGTATTTTGGATGGTTAGCGGCTATTACCAGCGCATTAAAGGTACTGAATAATGGAACAAATGAATTATTTTTTCTTCTCCATGATAAACGCAACGCCAGCATCATCACCATGGATGATTTCTTTTGCGACTTTCATCGCACGTGACCTGATTATGCTCATCCCCATTTTACTGGTAGGGCTGTGGCTATGGGGGCCAAAAGATACCATGGACATGCAGCGTACTGTGGTGACGAAAGCGGCTATCGCTCTCGCTTTTTCCATGCTTTCTGCCACCTGTATAGGGATGCTCATTCCTCATGATCGGCCCTTTGTCGATGGCTTTGGTTATGTCTTCATGAGCCATGCGCCGGACAGTTCCTTTCCCAGTGACCACGGTACCGCTATTTTCACTTTTGCACTGGCCTTCCTTTTTTGGCACCACCTTTGGTCCGGTGTCAGCCTGATGTTTATCGCCATTGCAATTGCCTGGTCACGTATCTATCTGGGCGTTCATTGGCCATTCGACATGCTGGGCGCGTTCCTGTTAGGTATTGTTGGCTGCTTGTTCGCACAACTGGTTTGGAACTTATTTGGGGAAATTATTGCCGGTACCACAAAGCGTCTCTATCACGTGAGTTTTGCCCTACCAATCAGTAAAGGATGGGTAAGAGACTAACCCATTCACGGTATTTGTTTCACACTTGCCGGTTAGTATGTAACCGGCAATCTCTCCATAAGCCCATTTATCCCTCCAAATCCTGATTAAGTGACCCCAAAAAAGCTACTGAAACCTTTCCATCAGGTTTCTCATCTGCCTTTGGCTATAAATGTAATTTAAATAACAAAAACCATAAATATTACGGTAAAAACCGCCTTTTAGTTCATCATAATGTTATAATTATTACAATTACCAATAAGCTAAAGGATCTCATCATGACTATCAATTACGCTAATTATATTGATCACACTCTACTGGCGATGGATGCCACCGAAGCGCAAATCATTAAGCTGTGTGAAGAAGCTAAGCAACATCATTTCTATGCTGTATGTGTTAACTCTGGATACGTTCCTGTTGTCGCCCAGCAATTAGCGGGTAACTCAGTCAAAGTATGCTCAGTCATTGGTTTCCCATTGGGGGCTGGTCTGACCGCAGCAAAAGCTTTTGAAGCTCAAGCCGCAATCAATGCAGGTGCGCAAGAAATTGATATGGTTATCAATGTTGGCTGGCTGAAAAGTGGAAAAATTGCCGAAGTCAAAGCGGATATTAAGGCCGTTCGGGATAATTGCGCCGCTACACCGTTGAAGGTAATATTAGAAACTTGCCTGCTCAGCGATGAACAAATTGTACAAGTTTGCGAAATGTGTCGTGAACTTGGCGTTGCTTTTGTTAAAACATCAACCGGTTTTAGTACCGGTGGCGCTAAAGAAGAACACGTCAAATTGATGCGTGCAACTGTTGGCCCGGTTATGGGGGTTAAAGCCTCAGGTGCTGTTCGTGACAGAGCAACTGCAGAAACGATGATCCAGGCAGGTGCTACGCGGATCGGCACCAGTTCTGGAGTCGCCATTGTTTCAGGTCAACAAGCGGCCACATCAGATTACTAGAATGTGCTGACCGTGATTGAGAAGTATATCAAGGGTGCACCTTGGGGTGCTCCGGTGGCTTACGCCACGACGATCCCAACGGCACACGTCCCTTTCATTTGACTTTGTCAGCAGTCTGAGCCCGGGATTATGGACTGCACCTTAATCAGTTGGGCGTCCAACTTTTGGGGTGCAGTCCAATTACCGGGCTTATTTATTGCCGTACTCTTTATATAATAAGTTGAATTACAACATATAACCTTGGGAACCGCTGATGGAAACTCGTCGCGCAGAACGAATCAATAAACTTATTCAGGCCCTTAAGCGTTCCGACAAAATCCATTTGAAAGATGCTGCCAATCTGTTGCGTGTGTCTGAAATGACCATTCGGCGGGATCTCAGTGCCGACCCCACGGCCGTCATTTTGCTGGGGGGTTACGTGGTGATGGACCCCAAGAGTAACAATGCCAACAACTATTTTGTTTCTGATCAACAAGCTAAACAGGTAGAAGAAAAACGTCGTATCGGCCAGTTAGCTGCACAACTGATTATTGAAAATGATACCGTTTTTTTCGACTGTGGGACGACTATCCCCTGGATTATTGATGAGATAGATGAAGAGCTGGCATTTACTGCCATCTGTTACTCTCTCAATACCTTTATTTCCTTACAAGATAAGCCTAACTGCAAAGTGATCCTGTGCGGTGGGGAGTTCAAACCCAATAACTGCATTTTCACCCCACTCAGCCAGCAGAGCGAGCTGGATAATATTTGCCCAAGTAAAGCCTTTATCTCAGCCGCCGGTGTTTCCATTGAGTACGGTGCAACTTGTTTTAACTTTGATGAAATCTTGCTGAAGCACCGTGCTATGGCTAAGTCGCAATATAAAATACTGGTGGCAGATCACAGTAAGTTTGGCCAGATTAAACCAGCAAGTATCGGTACTTTGGCGCAATTTGATGCTCTGGTGACGGACCGCCCCCCACTAGCTGAGTTCAGCCAGTTCTTTTCCCAACACAGTGTAAAAATCTACTGTTAACCCCGCTCTTTCACCATGATGCGTGTAATGCGCATCTACTGCTCTTGACGGTAACCTCTCCTTCACTTTCGACACATTTGTCGCCAGCATCTTGGGTTGATAGCAAAATGCTCAGATCACCGATGATAAGTGAATAAATCAAAGAGCTATATTTTCCGATAATCCATAGATTATTTTTATATAGAATCTACTAACACCTATAACCATATATTTAATATGGGTTAAAGGTTTTATTCTCCTTAATAAAATTAAAACAGGGTTTTAGTGATTAATTAACATCCAATAATAAAAAAATTAAAACTCATTTCTCTAACATTTTAGGTTTATTTAACACATTCCAGTAAAAAATAGCCCCTACTTTTGTATGACAAGTTATCTGTAATAATAATTCATATGACAAATAAAACGTATAATTCTCTCTTCTGCTAGCTCACTTATTCCCACTCGTTATAAAACTTACATTTAGCCCACTGTATTTTTGTTTATATTTCCGGCCAATTCGAGCATCACACCTAATCTTCTTCAGACAAAAACAAAACATAAAATAGCTTTAAATCAACTAGTTAAAAAACAACCATTATGTTTTTTTTAAAAATATATCAATAAAATAAAAAAATACTATATTTTCTCTAGATCAAACCTCTTAATTAAAATATATTTTCACGCGTGAGATACAAGTTAAGTAAAAAGGCTATCTCTTTTTATGCCTCTTACCTATACAGCTATAAACATTTTTGTAACAAAAAGCCGTAAATGCTCAATAAACAACCTATTGCGACTTTATCAATCAACTGGGATCATGATCACGGTAGTTTAAACTACAAATCGTTATCTTGCCGCCATCAAAAACCAAGGCAGACACTAAAACGACATAAATATCAGATAAAAAGACACCAACCGCTAAGATAGGTTATTTTTTAAACTTTTTGTTTTAAGCATATCGTTCGACTACAACACCAAAGTAATAAACCAGGGCACCATTTTAAACGAATCGGTTTGACTGAATTTTCACCTGATGATGCCATTCAATAATGCATTACGGGTCCCTAATTTTCGGTTATTAATTTTAAATTAACGTGTTCACGATGGAGATTTTTATGGACACTACGCAAACAAGCACTCTTGCCTCTGCAAGCAAAATCTCACCAAGTACATGGCGCAAAAGTGACACCATGTGGATGCTGGGTCTGTATGGTACGGCGATTGGCGCAGGTGTACTCTTTTTACCAATCAACGCCGGTATCGGTGGACTACTACCACTGATTGTTATGGCTATCATTGCTTTCCCAATGACCTACTACGCTCACCGTGGCCTGTGCCGCTTCGTGTTATCGGGTAAGAATCCGGGTGAAGATATTACTGAGGTGGTTGAAGAACATTTCGGTGTAGGCGCAGGTAAACTGATTACCCTGCTTTACTTCTTCGCTATCTACCCCATTCTATTGGTGTACAGCGTAGCAATTACCAATACCGTTGATAGCTTCATTACACATCAGATGCACCTGCCATCACCACCGCGCGCCATTTTGTCCCTGATTCTGATTGTGGGCCTGATGGCTATTGTGCGCTTTGGTGAGCAAACTATCGTCAAGGCCATGAGCATCTTGGTATTCCCGTTTGTTGCCGTATTGATGATGTTGGCGATATACCTGATCCCAAACTGGTCAGGTGCAATATTTGAAAACGTATCAATGGACGGTAACGGCACGGGTAGCGGCCTGTGGATGACAATGTGGCTAATCATTCCCGTCATGGTGTTCTCTTTCAACCACTCTCCTATCATCTCCGCCTTTGCTGTAGCAAAGCGTGAAGAGTACGGTGTGGATGCGGAGAAAAAATGTTCACGCATTTTGAGTTTTGCCCACATTATGATGGTCATCACCGTCATATTCTTCGTCTTCAGCTGCGTACTGAGCCTGTCTCCTGCGGATTTGATGGATGCAAAAAACCAAAACATCTCCATTTTGTCTTATCTGGCAAACCACTTTAATACGCCAGTAATTGCCTATATGGCACCGGTTATTGCCTTTATTGCCATCACTAAATCATTCTTGGGCCACTATCTGGGTGCCCGTGAAGGTTTCAACGGTATGGTCATTAAATCTCTACGTAGCAGAGGCAAAACCATTGAGCAGAACAAGCTGAACCGCATTACTGCGTTGTTCATGTTAGTCACCACGTGGGCTGTCGCGACCTTAAACCCAAGTATCTTGGGGATGATCGAAACGTTGGGTGGCCCTATCATCGCGATGCTGCTGTTCCTTATGCCGATGTATGCCATTCATAAAGTCCCGGCCATGCGTAAATACAGTGGCCAGATCAGTAACGTATTCGTGGTACTCATGGGCTTGATCGCCATCTCTGGGATCTTATTCAACTTAATTAACTTGTTTGATTAATAGATTGTTTGATTAATAGATTGTTTGATCAACCGCTCCAGGCTGGCCACTTCCACGGCCAGCCTGTCATTCTCTTCTATTTTTTCATTGATATACCCGTCGCCCTTCAAGATGCAGAGGTGTTAGCAGCCCTTGATCACCCAGTTACTTAGTTATCTAAGCTTCTAAGGTCTTGCTCGGTTGCCGCCTACCTGCATCTCGAAGTAACTTGGGTATATTGCGGTGAATAGTGTCAAAAAAATGGCGTACACTGACCATTTAGCACTGCGCCTAACCGGTAAGCCACGCGTTTTTTTAGATAAAAATATTGAGGTGATATAGAAAACCGGGACAGAGATATCAAAAATGCAGTGGAGCATTTCGTGGAGATCAAGCAGTGAAGGTCGTTGCCTGTAGCAGGCCCTAAGAAGTACCCTGGAAAGCGCGATAGTCACATCGCGCTTTCTATTGGTTAATATTGGTTAATATTGGTTAATATTGGCTCATATAGACTAAGTTAGCCGAATATCCCACCAAACCATTGGCTAAATTTCATCATAACGTAATCCCAGAAACGGCTAAAGATGCCCCCCTCTTTGACCTCGTTCAGTACAACTAGTGGACGCTGTTCAATGGTTTTGCCATTGAGTTGAAAATCGATGGTTCCAACCACTTGATGTTTTGCTAGCGGCGCACGTAGCTCGGTTTGGTTCAGGGTATAGCTGGCTTTCAGATTTTTCATCTGCCCTTTAGGAATGGTGATCGCAGCATCCTCCGCCACCCCAAGCTCAACCTGGCTATTATCGCCAAGCCAGACTTTCTCTGTCACAAATGGCTTCGTTGACTTAATTGGCACCACGGTTTCATAGAAGCGGAAACCCCAAGTCAGCAATTTTTCACTTTCACTAAAACGCACTCTGTCACTTGGTGCCCCCAGTACCACGGAGATCAAGCGCATCGGCCCATCTGTCGCCGATGCCACAAGATTATACCCCGCCCCGGAGGTATAACCGGTTTTCATCCCATCAACGTTTAGACTGCTGTTCCATAACAGCCGGTTACGGTTGGTTTGGCGAATTTTATTAAAGGTAAATTCTTTCTCTTTATGCAGCGCATATTCTTCCGGCACATCGCGGATCAATGCCTGCCCCAACACCGCCATATCACGAGCAGTACTGTACTGCCCCGGTGAATCCAGGCCGTGTACCGTCATAAAGTGAGTATTATTCAGGCCAAGTGCTTTAGCGTAGTTATTCATCAGGCCAACAAAACTGTCCTGACTGCCAGCAACATAGTCAGCCAATGCAATACTGGCATCATTACCTGATTGGATCACAATGCCTTTGTTGAGATCAGACACTTTCACCTGATCGCCCGGCTTCAAAAACATCAGCGACGAGCCACGCAGAGCCGGGTTACCGGTCGCCCAAGCGTCTTTCCCCACAGTGACCAGATCATCAGGCTGTATTTTGCCCGCTTTAATAGACTGCCCGATCACATAGCTGGACATGATTTTTGTCAAACTGGCCGGATCAAGGCGCAGATCAGGATTGCCTTCCGCCAGCACTTTTCCGCTATTAAAATCCATCAGCACATAAGCTTTGGCATCAATCTGGGGAGCGGCAGGGTCATCGACTGCATAAGCAGTAGGTAGAGCCAGGAGCAGTAAGCCCGCACTGAACGTAAAATTTTTAATCTTGAAAGGGAGGATATATTTCATCATGAGGTCGCCAGAGTATCCTTGCAAATAATCGGAAATTAGTGGTATTCCCAGAGCTCGCCACTGTCCAATTAGCGAAAAATAACGTCTTTCCACTGATACTAAAGTATTCGCTTAACCATACTTCAGTACCTTTTCTAAATTTATCCCATTGTCGGCACAATTGGGCATAGTTTTACGTTTTGTTTTGTAAAGATCCTGATTTAAAGCGATTTTGATGATAATGCGGCTTTCTCTCTCCTTGGCTAAGCGCTCAGTAAGCTAAGCACTAAAAAGTCTAAAAAACAATAATTCATATTCCAAAAAGAAATACATACTTTGTTTGTCATCGAAAAATCTGCTGCTTTCTATATTGACCGCTTCAATCTATATTGACCGTTTCAATGGCCCAACAAAATCGCTCAATTCAATAACCCAACAGGTACGTTCAAAACATATCAATAAAAGAGAGGTGTGAGGTAACGAACGGAGAATATAGGGCAAAGAATGTAGAGTGAAGAGTGAAGAGTGAAAATATGGAGCGAATAGTATCAGCGCCGGTGTGCCAGTGACCTCACCCACCTATCGCCAAGGCTTTGTATCCCTTGAACCAAAATCACCAGTATCACTAATGTTGCGACCATCACTTCATTATTAAAGCGCTGATAACCATAGCGAATGGCTAAATCGCCCAACCCACCACCACCGATCACGCCAGCCATGGATGAGAAACCCACCAGCATCACTACCGTTAATGTTATACCCGCCAATAATGCAGGTAACGCTTCTGGCAACAACACTTTTTGTATAACATGGCGGGCGGAGCCACCCATGGATAAAATGGCTTCTACACGCCCTTTATCGACTTCGTCCAATGCCGCCTCAACGACCCGCGCAAAGAAGGGGATCGCCCCTAACGTGATAGGAACAATGGCCGCAGTACTGCCCAGCGTGGTACCGATAATCCAGCGGGTGATGGGGATCAAGGCGATGAGTAACACCACAAAAGGCATTGAATGCCCCACATTGACCAGTGCACCGATCACGGTATTCAGCCGTGGTGCCGGTAGCACCCCAGCAGGCCGCGAGACAAACAGCAAAACCCCCAATGGCAAACCAATCAATACGGTGAAAAAGGTCGCAATCATCACCATATAAATCGTTTCTCCGCTGGCATTAGCGACCAATACCAGTAATTCCTGCCAACTCATGCCATTTTTCATATCAGCTCTGCCCTCACACCGCGATCATTCAAAAACTGTAACACTTCGGCTAAATTCAACCCGCCCTCTGGGCGGCTGAAATCAACTTGCAAGCGCCCAACCCGCTGACCACCAATAAACTCCACGCCGCCGCCTAATAATGTCACCCCCACCGCATGTTGTTGCGCCAACGCACTGAGCACGGGTGAAGCCGCCAGCGTGTCAAAGAACGTCAATTCTGCTCTCGGCGTGGCAGATACTGAGAGCGGGCCACAGGTCGGCAATAATGAACGCCCTAAGCGAGAAAGTGGATCGGCCAATAAATCAGCAATAGTCCCAGTTTCAACCACCCGCCCTTTCTCCAGTAAGGCTGCGTTATCACAAATGGATTTCACCACATCTAGCTCGTGGGTAATCAGCACAATGGTTAACCCCAGTTGGCGGTTAATATCGCTAAGCAGAGCCAATATCGAGGCCGTTGTTTCTGGATCCAACGCGCTGGTTGCTTCATCTGATAACAGATATGACGGCTTAGCCGCCAGTGCTCTGGCGATACCTACCCGCTGTTTTTGCCCACCGGATAATTGCGAGGGAAAAGCATAGGCTTTGTCATTTAAACCAACGACATCCAACAATTCCGCAATCCGCTGCTGACGTTGTGCCTTAGGCATACCAATAATTTCCAGCCCCACCGCAATGTTGTCCCAAACGTTACGGGAGTGCAGTAAGTGGAAATTCTGGAAGATCATGCCAATATTCTGCCGTTGCAGGCGTAATTCGCGATCAGACAGCGTGGTTAACTCGCGCCCATCCACTTGAATTCGGCCCGAGGTGGGACGTTCCAGCTGATTCAAACAGCGGATTAAGGTGCTTTTCCCCGCCCCGCTGCGGCCAACAATACCGAACACCGAGCGGGTTGGGATCTCAAGCGAGACCTCTTCCAAGGCCACCATCGGCCCCTCCCCTTGTGGATAGATTTTACTCAGCCGTTCGATACTAATCATGATTTGGTTCCTGCCACCGGGATAACGGAGCCAGCATATTTTTCAGTAATAAATTTTGCCACTTCCGGCGATTGCAAATCTTTTGCCAGTTGCTTGATTCGCGGATCATTTTCCAACGTAGGGGGGGTCACCAAAATATTGGCGTAAGGATTACCTTCGGCTTTCTCCAGCCCTAATGCATCAATTGCCGGGTTCAACCCTGCTTCCAGAGCATAGTTGCCATTAATTACCGCTAAATCAACATCATCTAGTGAACGAGGGATTTGTGGTGATTCAATTTCCAAGATTTTCAGGTGCTTGGGGTTCTCCGCGATATCTTTCGGTGTCGCCTGCTGTTTGGCTGGGTCAGTAAAACCCGGTTTTAAGGTGATCAGCCCCTGCTCTTGCAGTAAATAGAGCGCACGACTGAGGTTAGTGACGTTATTCGGTACCGCGATACTGCCTTTATCCGGCACCTCGGCAACGTTTTTATATTTGTGTGAATAAATGCCGAGCGGCTCAATATGAACGGTGGCAGCAACCACAAATTTTTGCCCTAATGCCTGCTCTTGTGAGCGTAAATAAGGGACATGCTGAAAATAATTAGCATCAATATCGCCATGGGCCAGCAATTCATTGGAATTCACCCCGTTGGGGATTTCGATAATAATCAAATTCAGTGAAGGGTCCAGCTTTTGTACAAATTGCAGAATTTCAGCATGGGGCACAGGGTCAGCAGCTACCCGCAATGCCTCAGCCGCTTGGGCTGATAAGCTGAAATAAGAGGCGAATGCAACGAATAATGCAGTACGAACCAAGCCAGAAACAGGTGTTTTAGTCATCGTGATTGCCCCCTAAAATAAGATTCTATAATTGTCATTGGTGTTACCGCTTCACGTCAGTGATTCGGGTAAATGCGCGCAGCTAACCCCCCTATGACCTCAAGGATAAAGGGCATGCCCAACGTTATTGGAGCGGTAGGCAGGCAGCCAGCAAACGAATCCCGATGAGCTGACTCACGTCAGTGATTCGGGTAAGTGCGCGCAGCTAACACCCCTATAACCTCAAGGATAAAGGGCATGCCCAACGTTATTGGAGTGGTAGGCAGGCAGCCAGCAAACGAATCCCGATGAGCTGACTCACGTCAGTGATTCGGGTAAGTGCGCGCAGCTAACACCCCTACCACTTCAAGGACAAAGGGCATCGGAGTAATACCGCTCCGCCACATCTGGATGCGACCGCAAACGCCCCTTGAGATAATTCAGCCCAACATCACGGAACAACGGGTTGTGCGGATCACTGGCTGGCCCGCGAGCTTCCGCCGCCAGTGCGGCAGATAGTGGATACAGTGGCACCACAGCATCCAAACGTGCGCCTAAAAAGAAGGCAATAGACAGGCGGTCAATCCCTGCGGGTGGGGTTTCCACCCGGTGTACGGTGGCACGCAAGTAACCATTACTGGCCAGTTCCAACAACTCACCGATATTCACCACAAAAGTACCTTCACGCGGTACGGCATCAATCCATTGGCCCTCTTCCATTTCGACTTGCAAACCTCGTTGCTGATCTTGTAGTAAGAAACTGAGGAAACCCGAATCTTTGTGCGCACCGACCCCCTGCCCACTTTGGGTCGCCTCCCGCCCTGGATAACGAATCAGCTTGATATGTTCATTGGGTTTATCACCGTACAACTCATCAAAAGCCTTCTCATCCAGATCCAATGCCAGTGCGAATGCCCGCAGGAGGCGCAGTGACATGCAGGTCATCTCCTCTTGCCACTGCAATAACACAGGTTTTAATTCTGGCAGTGCGGTTGGCCATTGGTTCGGGCCTTGCAGCCGTGTCCAACTGGGTGCGCCTGCAATTGGTGGTAATGGGGTTCTTTCAGCACCAATGTCAAATTGCTCGCGCCAATCTGGCTGACCACGGGTGAATTCAGAAGCGGCGCGGTTATAGCCGCGAAAATGTGGGGAGCGAACCATAGCAATTGACAGTTTTTCTTCATCACTCAACGCAAAGAACTGCCGTGATAGGATTTGTATCTGCCGTAGTAACGAGGTATCAATGCCATGCCCGGTAAGATAAAAAAAACCGACCTCCCGCGCCGCATGGCGTAAGGCCGTTAAAAATGCCTGGCGTTCGGTATTACTGCCACTGAGTAGTGAAAGATCCAATAGCGGTAATGTGCTGATAGCTGGCTCATTCGCCAACAATTGGCTACTGACTGATTGATGACTTAATAACTGTTGGCCCATTTTTTACTCCAGTCGTTTCAATTGGTGGTTTTTTGCGTTCGAAACCAATGAAAACGGGACAACCATACAAACGAATAATCAGCATAATCAGCTCCTGAGCCATGGGTGAAGACCAACAGACGGCAACACACTTAGCATTGCTGGCAAACTCTGTTTTTTTAAGATAATTTTCGACCAGATACTTAACAATCTATATCTATTCGATATAAACAATTAACACTCAAAATTAACAACCTACCAATATCATTCCGTTCTATGTTATTTCTTTCATTATTGATGGGATAAGTAACGTGCGCAGCTAATCCCCTACGATTTCAAGTACGAAAGGGGATCATGATTCTGTCTTAATCAACAGCTAACCTGCCATTGGGTAGAAAGAAACCAGCGAGTGGTTGCCCCGCTTTATTCTGGGAAAAAATATCTGGTGTTCAGCACAGACACTGTTAAGTTTCAGTTCAGTTGTTCTGATTATTTAGGAGGTAGTTTAATGGATTTAGCCCTGTTTGATTTAGATGAAACATTGATCAGTGATGACAGTACTGGTCTATGGATACGTTGGCTGGTGAATGAAGGGCTTGCTCCCCTTGAGCTGTCAGAACAGGAACAGTCTTTAATGAAGCAGTATTACCAGGGGCAGTTGTCTATGGCGGGTTATATGGCAGCGACATTGTCACCGTTAGTGGGCAAACACACTGCTGAAGTTGCAGGCTGGGTTGAACATTTTATCGCGCGCGATATTCTGCCGCGTATTTACCCACAAGCCTTGGAAAAACTGGCCTGGCACCGCAACCGTGGCGACTATATCGTAATTATTTCAGCGTCAGGTGAACATTTGGTCACCCCAATCGCGAAACACTTTGCCGCCGATACGGCGTTATCAATCGGTGTGACAGTAGAAAATGAGCGCTATACCGGCCAGACCTATGGCACCCTGACCTATCAGAAAGGAAAGGTTGATCGGCTGAACCAGTGGCTATCGGCCTCACCCCAGCTAAACTTTAAACGTAGCTATGGCTACAGCGACTCGATTAATGACCACCCCCTGCTGGAATATGTGGATCACGCAGCGGTGATTAATCCAGGAGCTGAATTAATTGATTTAGCGGTTTTGCACCACTGGCATATCCATCATTGGCAACATCACTGATAGAACAGACATAATAGAAGGCCCATGATTTTACCCGCACGGTTATCAATATCGGTGACCGGGCATGTGAATTTGTGCCGCTTTCTCTGTGTTGCCATGTTTTTTTGTCACAATATAACGATATAGGGGGTTGCATGCTGACAGTCTGGGGCCGAAATAACTCGACCAATGTCAAAAAAGTGCTGTGGTGCTTGGAGGAGCTGGGAATAGCCTATCAGCGCATCGATGTCGGGGGGCAATATGGCAAACTAAATGATCCGCAGTACCGTGCGTTAAATCCAAATGGTTTGATCCCCTGCCTGCAAGATAAGGATTTCATCCTGTGGGAATCCAACACCATTGTGCGCTATTTAGCCGCGCAATATGGTCAAAATTCACTTTATCTGGCCGATCACCAACAACGGGCCAGTGCAGAAAAATGGATGGATTGGGCGACATCCAGTGTAGCAGAGCCCTTTAAAGCTGTGTTTATCGGTTTGATTCGCACCCCACCAGAGCAGCAGGATAAAGTGAAAATTGCTCAGGGAATGGAGCAAATGAATACGTTGATGTCCATTGCCGACAAAACGCTGGGGAAACAAGCCTATCTTTCCGGCGATGCCTTTGGCATTGGTGATATTCCTTTGGGCTGCCTGGCCTATGCCTGGTTTAACTTACCCATCGAACGCCCAGAATTACCTCATTTACAGCGCTGGTATCAGAGCCTGATGCAAAGAATAGCCTTCCAAAAAGTGATTGTAATTGGTTTGAGTTAATGAGGTTATTGACAAAGTGCCCGCGACGGAGAGAACAGGCAGATCGTAAAGACGCCGTAAATACATCCATGTAGGCTCGAGCCGCGCCATCCTTGGCGCGGACGCTTTACTCCTCTGCCTATCCTCACCGTTCAAGATCACGTCATCGGGGTTTGTCAGCAGTCTGAGTTAATACTCTTCTTTTATTCCAAAACACCTTGGCGTTGCTGATCAAAATCCCGAATCACTTACTTATTTTAAAGTCAACAACCAGTAAGTGATTCGGGTAAGTGCGAGCAGCTAACACCCCTGCTGCTTCAAGGACGAAAGATATCCCCAAAGTCATTGGAGTTGCAGGTAGGCAGCAAGCAAACGCATCCCGATGAGCTTACTCAAGTAAGTGATTCGGGTAAGTGCGAGCAGCTAACACCCCTGCAGCTTCAAGGACGAAGGGGAGAGGCAGTTAAAAATCGTAGCTGGCACCCACCATATACCGACGACCATCCAACACTTTATCGTTAACGTCAATATCCACACGCTTATCCAACAGGTTGTAAACACCGCCCATCAGACGCACTTCTTTTGTCAGCTGATAATTTGCCCCTAAATCGACAAACGTATAAGACGGAGTACGGCTGCCCATACTGGTACGATTAAGATATTCAGAAGCCTTGCCACGGTAATTGGCTCGGATCCAGGTTGCAAAATCTTCGGTAGTTTTCCAGTTTAACGTCCCATTCAGCATATGCTTAGGCATCTGGTTTAATGGCTGGCCGGCAAATGCTCCGCTCTTCTGCTCAGATTGGGTAAAAGTGTAGTTAGACGTTAACGACCAGGCTTGATTGATATCCCAAGAAAAGGTCGCTTCTACCCCACGAGTTATGGCTTTATCAACGTTAGTACGGTCACTGATATATTTATAACTGTCGCCATTAATCATGCACTGCCCAGAAGCATTGCCAGTGGTATCAGTACAGCGACGAATTTCGGTGATTTTGTCTTTAAAGTCGGTATTAAACAGGGTCACACCGGCGTTCATCCCTTCCTGATCGTCCCACAGTATGCCAATTTCCTGGCTAATACTGCGCTCAGGTTTCAAATTAGCATTGCCGATAATAATGGCTGGATCCCCCTTTCCACCCGTGATTTGTCCCCAGTTCTCGGTGGCCTGACGTAAATCAGGTGAACGGTAACCACCGGATACGCCACCTTTTAATGTCCACTGTTCGGCCAAATGCCAAACACCGTATAGACGTGGTGTCCAATGCGTGCCGTAGTTTTCATCCCGATCCATACGAATACCGCCAGTCAGAGCGAAATCGTTGGTCATCTGCCATTCATCTTCAGCAAATAATGCCCAACTCCAGCGAGTCAGTTTCGCCAAATCACTGGCCGAGGCCAATTGGTTGCCTTTGTCATACAGTTCTTCATAACGATATTGCCCACCCAAAATTAAAGTGTGGTTATCTAATAAGAAGGATGTTTGGGTATTGAAGATATTATCCACACTTTTCATTTGACGGGATGGATTACGGGTTTCATCACGCTGAATATAACTGGTTGAATTACCAAAATCATAATAACCATTATGAGTAACCGCATAGTTATTGCGGTCATATTGGGTATCACTATTCGTTCCGCTTAATGCCAGTGTTCGTCCTGGGGTTGAATTTCTATCTTGTACATAATGGCCAATATCAAAATCAAATTCATTATTATCGTCAGGCGTCAGAGTAAATGTTGCCGTGCCATTTCTCATGCGCTGTTGATTATAACCATCGATAATTTTATCTTCACTGCGATGAGAGAGTAGACCGCTTACTTTAAGGCCCAATAAACCGTCAATTAAAGGGCCTGAGGCGTAAGCATTGGTCTGGAATATATCCCCGGACTTGCTGTCTTCCTGTAAAGTCGCATCCGCACGTACTGTGCCATGCCACTCTTTACCTACTTTGCGAGTAATGATGTTAATCACACCGCCCATGGCGTCCGAACCATATAAAGAGGACATTGGCCCACGGACCACCTCGATACGTTCAATGGCCGCCAGAGGGGGCAACCAACCTTGTTCAATCCCAGAGCCATCGCTGTTTGGCCGGGTACTGCGGGTATCGACACGTTTACCATTGACCAAAATCAGGGTGTATTTCGCTGCCATACCCCGGATGCTGATATCGCTTTTACTGCCCCCACCGGTAATCACAACACCGGGAACATCTTTCAACGCATCCGTGACATCACGATAGGCTTTATTTTCAATCTGCTCACGGGTGACCACGGAAATTGATGCCGCAGAGTCCTGAATACGCTGCTGGAAACCTGACGCAGTGACCACCATAGTATCGGTTGGTGTGGTTGTATTTATTTTTTCAGCCGTATACCCTTGCGATGAAATAACCGCCGCTATAACTAATGCGGCTGAATGTGTTTTTCTAAAACGTTGGTTAACCTTAGTCACTATATAATCTCCATGAGGTTTAAATTAATTAATTTCCGTCAGGTTATTTTTTTGCAGAAATACTGACTGACGGGCAGGTGATAAATATCATTTATATAAATTTTGACAATAGCTCACATAAGTAGAAATAAAGTTTTCACTCTTTCTACTTGATTGTTATTTTTATAAAATAAATTACAACTGAAATACACCCCACGTCATTGTCATTGTCATTGTCATTGTCATTGCAGTTAACGCGCCTACAAATTCAACGACGAGGGTATAATATTAATTAAATTGTCGGTTCCGTTACTAATCCATCAATTAATACTTGCGGTGTCCCTTGTGAACAACGCTCAATACGCCCTTTCACACCATAAACTTTAGCCAGACTTTGCGGTGTAATCACCTCTTCTGGCTGACCATTGGCGATCAACGTACCATTTTGTAGCATCAGAACATGATCACCATGGCGCAAGGCAATATTAATGTCATGTACTACCACCACCGTAATAATATTCCGTTGGCGAGTTTCCTGACGTACCAAGTCCATCACATGGAACTGATAGTTAAGGTCTAAGGCACTGAGGGGTTCATCTAGCAATAACAGTGACGGTTGGCGAATCAGTGATTGTGCCAAGCCCACCAGTTGCTTCTGCCCACCAGAGAGTTGATCCAGATAACTCAGCGCTAGATGGGCAATCCCCAACCGTTCCAGTAACGCCATGACGTGGGCTTCACTGCGAGTATTACTACGGCCACCAGAGGCTCGCTGTGCCACGATAATCGATTCCAGCACATGTAAATGCACACCCGCTGGCAACGATTGTGGCAAATACACCACTTTTTCTGCCCGCTGAGTAAACGGCATTTTCATCAGGTCGCTGTCGTCTAACCACAACTGGCCTTCTGCGTGGTTCAAACCTGCCAGTGAGCGCAATAAGGTTGATTTACCACTGCCATTCGGCCCAAGTAATACGGTGATTTTGCCGCGAGGAAGCAAGGGCACATTCAGATTTTGGATCACTGGCCGTTTAGGATAGCCCGTATAAAAGCGCTCAATACGTAAACCCGAAGTCATACATTCCCCCTATGGCGCAGAATAATACTGAGGAAGAATGGCACCCCCACCAGCGAGGTCACGATCCCAACCGGAATAATAATGCCAGGAATCAGGTTTTTCGATGCAATAGAGGCCATAGACAGCACCAATGCACCAATTAGGGCACTGGCTGGCAAATAAAAACGGTGATCTTCGCCAAAAATCATTCGTGCGATATGCGGTGCGACTAATCCGATAAAACCAATCGGGCCGACAAAGGCCACCGCCAGTGCGGATAGCATACTAATACGCAATAATGTCCCCAGACGTAAACGGCGCACATCAATACCGAAGCTAATGGCACGATCTTCGCCTAAACGTAGGGCTGTCAGCTTCCATGAATTCATCATCGACAGCGGTAACATCAATGCAAACACCGCCAGCATAATACCCAGTTTGGTCCAAGATGCTCGTGCCAAACTGCCCATAGTCCAGAACACTAAGCCTTGTAGCGTGTCTTCACTGGCAATGAACTGCATCATTGATACCAGCGCATTGAAGGTAAAGACCAAGGCAATACCAAACAACACAACACCCGAGCTTGCAACTCGCGTCCAGCGGGTAATACCATCAAGCATCAACGCGGCGAATAGCGCAAAAATAAAGGCGTTAACCGAAATAAACCACTGATCAGGGACACCCGGTATACCAATCCCCGAGACAATCGCCAGCGCAGCACCAAATGCAGCCGCAGAAGACACCCCCAGTGTAAATGGGCTGGCTAGCGGATTATTTAAAATGGTTTGCATTTCTGCCCCGGCAAGGCCAAGAGACAGGCCAATCACCACTGCCATCAGCGCATACGGTAAGCGAATATCCCAGACGATGACTCGGGTACCGGCATCGGCACTGGCTGGATCAATCAACGTCTGCCACAGCGATGACAACGTTAAACCAGAAGGCCCCATGGTGAAATCCAACAGCAAGCAGCCAAAAATGGCTAACACCAGCACACCCATAATTAATAAACGGTGGCGTACAATGTTCTGATAACGCCCCATGACACTGAGATCAGGCTGGTTATGTGTTTTTGTCATGGGTTCAGTAGTTACACTCATTTGCTTCTATCTACCTACTATGGGCCGTATCTGCTACAGACCAATCTGTTACGGGCCAATCTGTTACGGGCTATATTTGATATGGCTTATATTTGCTATGGATTAGGCCACTTCAAATCCACTCGGTCACTTCAATCCAACTCTCTTTTTGCCTCAATCCAATAGGTGCCACTTGGCTCGACGGCCAAAAACTGTGAATACAGGCTGTCCATAGTTTTTTTCGGATCGAGATCAGCAAACTGCTCTGGATAGAACCATTTGGCAAAGCTTTGAATTGCCAATACGTTATACGGTGAATTGTAATAATTGTGCCAAATCGCATAGCTATGACCCGTGTTGACCGCATTTAGAGTATTGATCCCCTTGCGGCCCAGAACTTTTTGCAACGAGGCTTGTGCCTGCTCTGGCGTCACCTGCGCACCAAGGGCGACACCCGGCGCATTGCTGCCTGGTGATTTGCCCCCACTGGCAATGTAGATATCTGGTTTCGCCGCCAATACTTTTTCTAAATTCACAGTACCTAGCGAGCCTGGTAGTAGGTTTTTAGCAATATTATTGCCGCCCGCCTGATCGATAAAGTCGCCCATATTGCCCTTCCCGGCAGTACCACAGCACTCTTCCGACGCCCCTGCGCGTAATTCAATGAATACGCTCGGTTTTTTATCTTCCGGGATTTTATTGGTGACATCGGTCACCTTGTACACATTATCTTGATAGAAATTAATGTAGTTTTCAGCTTGCTGCTCGCGGTGCAGGGCTTTGCCCAGTAAGCGTATACTTGGCAACGTGTTCTTTAATGGCGAATTACGGAAATCCACGAAAACAACCGGTACACCGGCTTTCTCAAGTTGCTTGACTAATTCACTGCCTTTACCTGGACCATGGCCAGATAAACCAAAAATAGCGATATCCGGATTTAAGGTGAGCACCTTTTCCGGGCTGATACTGTCAGCCGTCGTATTACCAATGAGGGGGATTTGATCAATCTGCGGGAATTTTGCTTTATAGGTGGCGTAAGTTTGGGGATCCAGTTTGCGAAAATCGCCCTGCCAGCCAACAATACGGTCTAACGGTTTCTTACCTTCCAATAAAGAGACAGCATAGAACAAGCGCCCTTCACCCAGTAAAATACGATCAACTTTAGCCGGTATTGTTACCGTACGGCCAGCCATGTCAGTAACTGTCGCAGCCAAGGCACTAAAGCCAGTCATCAAGGCCCATCCCAATAACAGACTGATACTTAACCCTTTAACCATTTTTAGTGAAACACATTTCACGCCAAACCCCTTACCTGTTCCCATAAGATGGCGCTAACAATAAAGCAAATGATAATACTTATCAATAAGATTGCCACAAGTAATTGAACGTAACTTTTTGTAAGTGTTTGCCTGGTAATATTATTGAATCAGTTTGGCTAATGTAGCCTGATGTTCACGGGTAGAACGAAACCAATACCAGCAAATTTCGTGCTGAATATTGCATCTGTTACCGCTAATTTATAGACACTAAAGAAGGGCGATAGCGTTATCGCCCGTCAGACTGCTGACAAACCCCGATGACGCGATCTTGAACGGTGAGGATAGGCAGAGGAGTAAAGAGTCCGCGCCAAGGATGGCGCGGCTCGAGCCTACATGGATGTATTTACGGCGTCTTTACGATCTGCCTGTTCTCTCCGTCGCGGGCACTTTGTCAATAACCTCAGGGCGATAGAGTTATCGCCCTTCAGACTCACATTATAGAGCTAAGTACCATCACCGACTTGTCGGTTCCTGATGATCTTCACTCTCATCACGCCATTTCGGGAATTCCATCTCTTGGTATTTCACTACCCGCGTACCACGGCTGAGCTTATAGCCAAACCAAATCACCAGGAACAATGGAATACCAATATAGGTTGCCGTCACGCCATACCAATCAATACGGTCTTGCAGGAATGCCTGATAATTCTGGCCTAACGTGATGATTAGACACAGGACGAAGGCAAAGATCGGCCCCAGCGGGAAGAAACCAGACTGATACGGTAAGTCGTTCAAGTCACGGCCCTGCATCATATAGCCCCGACGGAAGCGGTAGTGACTGATGGCAATACCCAACCAGGCGATAAACCCAGTCATCCCCGAGGTATTCAGTAACCACAAATACACGGTTTGGTTACCAAACATGGAGCTAAGGAAGCACAAGCCTGCAACGACTGTCGTGGCGTACAGCGCATTACGAGGGACACCGCCCTTAGATAACTTGGCAAAAATACGCGGTGCTTTGCCTTCAGAGGCTAAGGTAAACAGCATACGGGTCGAGGCATACATCCCCGAGTTACCCGCCGATAAAACAGCGGTCAAAATAACCGCATTCATCACTGCGGCTGCAGATAACAGACCCGCATTCTGGAATACCAGTGTAAACGGGCTGACGCTGATATCTTTCACATCGTTGCGTAACAAACTTGGGTCGGTATACGGAATAATCAGACTAATAATCAGAATAGCGAAGATATAGAACAACAGAATACGCCAGAACACTTTGCGAATGGCCTTTGGAATATTTTTGCCTGGATCTTTGGATTCCCCAGCCGCAATACCAATCAATTCAGTCCCCTGGAAGGAGAATCCGACGATCATTGCCACCCCAATCATGGCAGAGAAACCACCGGCAAATGGTGCATCACCGATAGTCCAATTATGCCAACCCGCCGTTTCGCCCCCTTTCATGATACCAGTGATCATCATGACACCAACGATGATGAAGATAACCACGGTCGTCACTTTAATCAGCGAGAACCAGTATTCCGCTTCACCGAAACCTTTCACCGAGATGTAGTTCAGTAAGAACATCAGGCCAAGGAATAAAGCACTCCAGATCCAACCGGGCGCGTCCGGGAACCAGTAGTTCATTACTAACTGTGCGGCTACCAAGTCAACTGCAATGGTTACCGCCCAGTTGTACCAGTAGTTCCAACCCAGGGCAAAACCAAATCCTTCCTCGACATATTTAGAACCATAAGTAGAGAATGAGCCTGAAACTGGCATGAACGCAGCCAATTCTCCCAAGCTGGTCATCAGGAAGTAAACCATCAAGCCAATCAATGCGTAGGAGAGCAATGCCCCTCCCGGACCGGCTTGCGATACCGTTGCACCAGAGGCAACAAATAAACCGGTACCAATAGAACCACCGATAGCAATCATGGCTAAATGCCGCGATTTAAGCTCCCGGCGTAAGCGCTGTGCACCCTGCTGCGCTGGGATTTTAGTATTTTGCTGAGTCATTCTTACCCTAATCCACCCTTAAAAATAAGGCGGGATTGTAACAAATCTCACCGGCTCGGATAGCCAGAATACACTGATATAAGATACCTTCATAATCCCGGCTAAATTATTAGTAAAAGCCTAAATGATAAATAAAAGCGGATATAGGGTGGGTATTCTGACCGAAAAAACTCACCCTACTGGTATAAAACACTTTACCGAGATAAAGCATGTCATCAGCATAAAACACGTCGCACACACTGCTGCAGTGGCGCATTTTACTATTCTTCCTGACAATAGCTAAGAAAGCGCTGCAAAGCGTTAGAGATATGTTTTTGCCGATGATGGATCAGATACAACGTGCGAATTAAAGGCGGTAAAGGAATATTAAGCTCGACCAATTCACCGCTGGCGAGTTGATCGGCAATCACCCGCCGCGAGAGGCAACTGACCCCCATCCCGTAGCGAACAGCGCGCTTTATTGCCTCGGAGTTACCCAACTCCATCACTAATTTAAAGTGTGGTAATTGTGCCAAGAGTAAATGATCGAGGACTTCACGCGTCCCTGAGCCACGCTCACGTAAAATCCAGTCGGCATCAGCAAGGTCCACTAACGTTAGCGCCTTATGACATAAGGGGCTATCAGGGGCAGCAAACACCACTAGCTCGTCTCGTAGCCAATTTTGCGTAACTAATTCGGGCATATGACACGGCCCTTCAATCAGACCAAGGTCACCGCGAAAGTCGGCGACAGCTTCGATCACATCTTGGCTATTACCGATATTCAGCTCTAAAGGTGTACCGGGGAAGTCACGGCGATATTTGGCAATCATCCCCGGTAGCATGTAGTTACCAATAGTGCTGCTGGCGGCGATGCGTAATGCGCCCAAATCGTGTAAGAAAAGCTGTTCGATTTCGATGGCCTGATCGAGTAATGCCAACGCTTTGGGATAAAGCAATCGCCCATGCTCATTCGTGACTAAACGCTTACCCACGCGGTCAAAAAGCTGCACCCCAAGTTGCCCTTCTAAATCCGCCAATGCTGCGCTGACTGCCGATTGTGAAAGCGCAAGTACCACGGAGGCTTGGGTCGTTGAGCCACTTTTTAGCACCTCAGTAAAGACTTCGAGTTGACGCAAGGTTATATGCATAACACTCTCTGTAGTAATAAAGGGGAACAGTAATCAAGGGGGACGCGGTTATTGACGAGGTGAGTATATAGCCTCAATCACCGTATAAGACTAACACCTTTAAGTAAAAATGGGGGGGTGGTAGATAAAATCAGACCATTCAATGCAATTCGTTATCATTGAATGTTAAAAATAAATGATACGGAATAGCCGAAAGAATAATGATAAGTGCATGTAAAATAAACCATATAGCCAAAAAACAGCTAAATATTTAATAGGATGCCATACCTTGTTCTATTTTAAAGGGATTAACATGTCGCCAAGGAACTATATAGAAAGGATATAAATTATATAATTTGAAAAAATAAGCGGACAAATAAGCAGAAATGCGACAATAAATAAGGGCCGCGGTTACACAGACTTATTTACAGGGTCATCTCACCCACAACGGCTATTTCATAGCTGGTTTTTTCATAGCAAAAATCCACATTCCGCGGTCATTAGTGATGCGCCCCTCGCCTACCTTTTACTGAATTCGCTGATATCTGATACCGCTCAAAATATAATCCCGCACGCAGCATTACCACTTATACTGATAAGATATAAATATATAATGAATTTATCTATTAAAACAATATCGTTAAACTATGCCCATATTCATTGCAAACAGGAGGTCACATGGCGACTTCTCAGACAAAAGAACTCCCCCGCCCTCAGCTGTTTACTCTGATGATCCGCTATATTCCGGGTTTGATGTTAACGGGTGTGATTACCGGCGTAGCCCTTAACGTGGGCGATATGCCGTGGTTTATCAATATGGGGCTGGGGGCGCTGACCCTAGCTATTCTATTCGGCATTATCGTGGGAAATACGCTGTACCCATGGCTACAACCAGTCTGTTCTGATGGTGTGGTCTATGCCAAACAGTATTTACTGCGGCTAGGGATCATTTTGTACGGTTTCCGCCTGACTTTTCAGCAAGTGGCTGATGTCGGGGCGACCGGGATGGTGATCGATTTATTGACCCTAAGCTCCACCTTTATACTGGCGTGTTGGCTGGGCAAGCGGGTATTTGATCTGGATCAGCAAACAGTGATGTTGATCGGAGCCGGTAGTAGCATCTGTGGTGCCGCCGCCATTATGGCCACGGAACCCGTATTAAAAGCGGATGCCAGTAAAGTGGCGGTTGCCGTTGCCACCGTGGTCATTTTCGGTACGCTGGCTATTTTTGTTTACCCTTGGTTGTATCAGCTAAACCTGCATTATCAATGGTTGCCTTTCAGCCAAGAGACATTTGGTATTTTCGCCGGTTCGACCATCCATGAAGTGGCTCAGGTCGTCGCTGCCGGACATGCTATTGGCCCTGATGCTGAAAATGCGGCGGTGATCACCAAGATGATCCGCGTGATGATGTTGGCACCGTTCCTGCTGCTACTTTCCGCCTATCTGGGCCGTAGCCGCATAAAAACAAGCGGTGAAAAACGTGAGAAAAGCGCTATCACTATCCCGTGGTTTGCGGTGATATTTATTCTGATGGCGGGTTTTAACTCACTGAATCTGTTGCCTGCAGCATGGGTTAATCATTTGATTACGCTGGATACTATTCTGTTGGCCATGGCAATGGCTGCGCTGGGGTTAACCACGCACATTGGTTCCATCCGACAAGCCGGGGTGAAACCGCTGTTACTGGCCCTGTTGTTGTTCATCTGGTTATTGGTAGGTGGAACTGGTATCAACTTATTTGTGCAACATATCGCACTTGTGTAAATCATCCCACTTGTGCAAAACATCATAGGCTAAAACAGACCGTTTGAGGGCCGTATCCGCGGCCCTTACTTCCCTTCACCGCTTATCCCATTCAATCATGTCCCTATCAATGCCATAATGGCCGGGTTATCAAAGGAGAATGGAATGAAATTTGTCGGTGCACATGTCAGCGCAGCGGGTGGTGTAGATCAAGCGGTAATTAGAGCGCATGAACTTGAGGCCACGGCCTTTGCGCTGTTTACCAAGAATCAACGTCAATGGCGGGCCGCCCCTTTAGCGGAAGACGTGATTGAGAAATTTAAACTCGCGTGTGAGAAGTACGGCTATACCTCGGCACAAATTCTGCCTCACGATAGTTACCTGATTAATCTCGGGCACCCAGTCACCGAAGCACTGGAAAAATCCCGTGAAGCCTTTATCGATGAGTTGGTTCGTTGCCAGCAACTAGGGCTATCATTACTGAACTTCCATCCCGGTAGCCATTTACTGCAAATTGATGAAGACCAATGCTTGGCGCGAATTGCCGAATCGATCAACATCGCGTTAGACACCACTGAAGGCGTGACTGCGGTGATTGAGAACACCGCAGGTCAGGGCAGTAACCTGGGCTTTAAGTTTGAACATTTAGCCGCCATCATTGAAAGAGTGGAAGATAAAAGCCGCGTCGGCGTCTGTATTGATACCTGCCATGCTTTCGCCGCAGGCTATGATTTACGGACTGAAGAGGATTGTGAGCACACCTTCGCGGCACTGGGCAATATCGTCGGCTTCCAGTATCTCCGTGGTATGCATCTTAATGATGCGAAAAGCGAATTTAACAGCCGGGTTGACCGCCACCACAGCCTGGGTGAAGGCAATATCGGCAAAACCGTGTTCAGCTATATTATGCGCGACCCACGTTTCGATAATATCCCATTAATTCTGGAAACGGTGAATATGGATATCTGGGCCGAAGAGATAGCCTGGCTGAAATCACAGGCAGAGGTTTAGCCATCGTTGTAACGTAAAAAATACCCGCCAGTAAACCTGTCGGGTTGTGTATCATTGCGGATGCCTTTAATGGCATACCCCGCTGAGCATATACAGCCCGGCATCACCTTTTTCCGCTGGCGAGAGCTGGTAATCCACCTGGCATTGTTGGCCCGCATTTTTACCCCATTGCACCAATAACTTCCCTGTTTCCGGTAACCCGGTTAGATAGGCTTTCCCTCCTTCATCGACAATGGCTGCATTGGCCGACTGATTAACCAAGCTCGCCATCGCACCAAACGGAATAGTTTGGCCATTAGCGCGGGTGATAGTCATCAACGCCTTTGCCCCGATTTGTGGGCTAAAACTGGCACGAACAATCGCCCCCTCGGTTGGCAAGACCTTGGTATCTGTTTTTGTCACCTCCGCATCAGGTGGTAAGTCGGTGGTTTCCAACACGATATCGTGTTCCTGATAAGGGGAGATGCTCGGTACAATACTGTAACCGCGAAAATCCGTTTTCAGACGGTGATCTTCTGTGGTGGCAACCCCGCCGACGCCCGGTACTTCAACCAGCACAGATGTGCCATTGATTTGTGGCCCTAATGTCAGCCCATGCCGATGGATGATTGCCCCCCCGGAAACATTAGCAGATAGCTGACGTATGCTCGGAGTGTAGTAGTAATTTCCCGCGATATTGCCATAAGCCCCCTGCCAACCCAATCTGAGTGAGCCGCTGTTATGCCCTGAGTTGGGTTGACCATAATGCTCTGCCTGACGCACACTCCAACTTAATCGAGAGTCAAATGCCTGGCCGTACATTCCTATCTCATGGTCATTGCTCCCGTTGGAAGATGTCATGCTATAGGCAGCATAAGTATCGTGATTACCTCCCAGCGGAATACTGACAGACAAACTCAATATCCTGTCATTCTTGTTCTCATTCGCATTTTGCACCCAACTCAGTGCCCAAAAACTATTACCGACATTGAGGTTGTAGTGTATTCCCAACGAATTCTTAGCCGGAATTGGGCCACGGTATACCTGCCGGGACCAATTAAGATTCAGGTAGCCAAACTTGCCCAATGACTGCCCGATGACCGCACTGATTTGGTTACGCAAATTCCTTGAACGAGGATATTCGTCACTTTTATCGCTACTATCGCGATTACCGCCACTCCCGCTATGCCGGTAGCTTTGTAATACATCAGATAACGTACTGAAACCATTAGTGCTGTATTGGCTATTCACCAATGAAAACGACGTATCAGAAGCTTGTAAGGTTTTGTTGTATCGAACCTCCCAGGCTTGCCCTTTAACCGGTTGTTGATGGTGATACTGACTGGTTGCCTGCGTGATACTGGATGACAACGCGCCATACTCCCCCAATAGCACCCCTAATCCGGCAGAGGTAGCCTGATAATGCCGCGACCACTGCTCACCGATAAATGCGGTCAAGTTCCACGGCAGGCCGTAGGCGATGGTTGCCTGAGCGACCGGAGGCGTCTCAACATCGGCATTGGCGGGGCGATATTGCCCTGCCACCAGACTGTATCGCAAGTGCCCTTTGCGCAATGCAATGGCTGGCACCTCATAAGGCACAATGAATTCCTGCGATGCCCCGTTACTTTCCAGCACCCTAACATGTAGGTCACTGCCTGATTTACTCGAGATCACGTCAGAGAGTTCAAACGGCCCCGGCGGCACCACCGTACTATAAATCAGATAACCATTTTGTCTGATTTCCACCCGCGCCTGACTACGGGCAATACCACGCACCACCGGTATAAAATCCCGCTGGTTACCAGGCTGCATATTAGGGTCGTCCCCCAACATCACGCCACGAAAGGGAATACTGTCGAAAAAATCACCTGGAGTGTAACTATCCCCTAAGGTCACCCGGCTCTTTAAACGATAAATCCCGCGAGTGGCATAGGTATAAGCACTTTGCCATTTACCGCCCCGATCACCAGATTGATTCCAGTTGGTAGCATTACGAATACGCCACGCCCCAAAATTTAAACCGGGGTATAACTGGATATATTGTGAACGCCGATATCCACCATTTTGACGAAACTGGGTTTCACTGATATTTGCCATGTAGTTCAGCAAAAAAGCCGTAATGCCATCATCCCAGCGTTCTATTGGCACTTCATCCTCAGGCCGTAAAGCCGCTTGTGGAATACTAAGTACCAACTGCATATTATAAAATTGGAACTCTTCACTGGCCTGGGGGATAGCGGCCAAATTGACACACTGGTTTGTCTGTGAGTTGTTTAATGCCGGAGATAACTCAGGATAGGCATCAACATCAACACCATAGCGGGATAGTTGCTCCTTGGTTAAGCAAGATTGCAAGAAAGACTCTCCAGATGGCGATTTCTCTGAATGAAAGGCCACATTTGTAGAGTCCACCTTATTACCATTCAGGATAATATCCACCAAATAGGTGCCCGGTAATTGATTACCCTGTTCAAATAACGATGTATCAACGTTGTCATTGCCATCCACTAGCAGGTTGGGATCAAAAGAATAACTCTGGGCACCCGCTAAAAATGAAGTGCTTATCAATAGAGTAATAGTAGTAAATTGAGCTATTAATTTTTTCAAAATAATACCTCAGGTATTTTCTGAAAAATATAAATAGAAACTTACTGGGCCGTGCTTTTAAACTCCCGACTCACGCCACCATTATCATTAATCACTTGCCAGGAAATCTCTGTTGGCTTACCTTTGATTTTTTTCGGGATAATAAAATCCCTAGAGGAGAATGGTGGAACATAGCTGCTATTTTTTATTTTATCCTTTGAACCTAAATCAGATAAACTGACATTTTCATCACCAATATGGAGTGAATAAAGATTCATATAGAATGGCGTTGGATTGTTAACTTCCAAATATTTATCGTTATACTTCCAAGTTAATGAATCTGCACTATCCGACGGGTCGCCTTTAAGTTTATCGGGTCTGACTAATAATTTTATGCAGGTACTGATAGACATTTGAATGTCCACAGACGGGGATGAATTTTTTGAGTTACTTTGCGTATTATCCCAAGCATCACCGTTCTTAGGTGGGATCCCCGTCAAACATAACCATTGTAACGCTTCACGATCTTCAGGAAATTTCCCACCGGTGCGAATAACACGCACACGCCCTTGCAACCCGGCATCAAGTCTGAATAAAGGAGGGGTAACAATAAAAGGAGCAGGAGACATCTTATCTTCACCTTTAACCTGGGTTTGTACCAGTATTGGATAATCCTGTGGATTAGCCACCGATACGGATACCCCTTTCGTCGAAGATGAAGGGTAAATAACCCGCGTCGTTCCTATTTTCACAGTAAAAAGATGCCTGGTCGCATTGACAACAACATCTTTTGAATAAGCATTAGGCAAACACATTATTAATGCAACCATTGATGCCATATAATAAAAAATTTTTTTATTAACGTAAAAAAACACATTGTTCACTTTCAATATCCCACATTATCATGATATTTTATTGTGGGTTTAAAATTAAACTTACAATAAAATATCAATAACAGAAACATACATAGAACATGACAGCAAGCCATCATGTTCTATGATTCCTAATTATTTAAAACACGTACTCTTCAACACGACCTGTGAATGTATAAGTCGTTGGTTTAAGGACAGTCCCTGCCTTAACGTAAAGATGATCGTTTATATCTTTAGGAGAGTCATCATTTATATACCAGTTATTATCTACACCTACCCATGACATCATATAACTGTATAAACCAACATAGTCACCATCAGTGCTGACCATATATCCACCTTTTGAGTCCCCTGTTGGAATCAAACGCCAACCACCGTGTGGTGCAGTATCACCCATAGTTAGCGTAAATATAGTGACATCACCCGGCTGTTTACCCGCTAAAATCTCTCCTGTACTAGGCGCAAAATCGACGTGGAATGTGTTTCCCTGCTTGACAGTCACCTCACCAGAAACATCCTTGGTGTTAATGACAATAGAAGCGTTTGCCATACCACAAGCAGCGATCATTAATGTGGCAACCGCTAGCGCATTTTTTGCAAAACATTTCATTTTCATGAGAATAGTCTCCATTTAATGTAATGATTACTATTACGACATAGCATAGAATATGTTGGTAGTGATGTTGGGTAATTTAATGTAAATACATTATAAATTAATATATTTATATTGATAACGCAGTCACAGTCACAGACCTGTAGAGAAAATAAATCCTATTTTCTCGCAACACCAATGTCGCCCTACTGTATTTTCTGCAACTCTCCATCACCACCAACAGCGTTATCATATAAACTACTTTTTGCTTTTTTAAATTATTAATGATTAAATTTTAAATAATAAAGTTAAGATTAACCCCAGAAGATAATCCAATTCCATTTAACGATTTAATTTCACTACCTATCATGATAAGAATCCTCATACCTTAGTTGATTATTATCTGTATGAAAGATTATTAATAATGATGAGCATAGTACCGAAGTAGTAAAAAATGGTGCTAACCCCACCAATATAGATATATTCCACATTTATTATTTAAAAATGTCATTTAAAATAGAAAGCTAATAGATAAAATAACTAACTAACATCATGATAGGACGTATGGATATGTTCCCCTTGTACCCCGAGAAACAGTGAAGATAAGTGGATCGTTTCTCCATTGACATTAATAAACCCTCTATTATCATTAAAAAATGCGACAACGTTATTTTTTTTATTATGTATTTCATAGATATATAAAGACAACGGAGATGCCAATGACTTCAGCGATCCTCTGGCCATATTATTAGGGGATGATTGGTATGAATGAAGAGGGAATAGGTAGTACTTCCCCGTTGGCATTTTAAAACCAATACCATATATTTCCTCTGAAATCACCAACTGGGACTTATCATCAACGATATAATGTGAGATGTTAAATTTCACCCCTTGCATTTTTAAATCAAAATGTTCATGGAGATCGCCATACTTCACTTCAGAATAAAACAATAAATTATTACAGTTATAGATTAAAAATAAGAAAACCATAAATATTATAGATATAAGAGTAAGTGATTTTTCTTTCATTGCTGTTTGCATTCCGATTTATCACAAATAATGACCAACCCAAAATCGTCCTTAAATATCATACTATTCTTTACTTTAGGTAATCCTGCCGTTGCACTATTCATCTTGGTTGTAATATTCGTTATAATGATGCTATTGGTATCACTATCAACAAATGAGATAATATTATTATCCCCTACCATGAAGAATATGATGATTATGATCATCATAATAGCGATAAAAAAGGTTGAATTCAGGTGAGAAAGTATTCGTAATTCAACGTGTTTTATTGGTATATCTGGTTTTTCTTTTCTGGTATATGCAGCACTATGACTCTCTTTTTCGGCGCTACCATCATCAATAATAATTAGCACGCTATCATTTTGGTAGCTATAGCCCTCATTCTTATATGTCTTTATTACCTCACTTCGGGTTATTTTACGGAATACATCACGGATATGTTTAATAGCAACCGGTAGTGATATTGGGGAAACGACTCGATCAGGCCAGCAGGTTGCCAGTAATTCATCATGGGAGATCACATCACCGGCACGTAAATAAAGACACTCTAACAGCAGTACCTCATTCTTGGATAAAGCATATCTATTACCACCAATTATCAACACACTTTCTAATTTATTTAAAATAACACAGTGACTCATTTCCCCTCACCTCCCCTGATCTGGACTTCAGAATATTAGGACGGCTCAACAGCCATAAGTGAGTCTTAATTGGAAAAATTTTACACACAGAACCTAAACAATATTTAAACAGAAGTCAACCCAACACAAGATTAAGTCTTATTAAGCAGACTGCTGACAAACCCCGATGATTCACTCTTGAACGGTGAGGATAGGCAGAAGAGTAAAGAGTCCGCGCCAAGGATGGCGCGGCTCGAGCCCCCAGGGAAGGCTATTTTTATACAGGGAAGCCGGCGTCTTTACGATCTGCCTGTTCTCTCCGTCGCGGGCACTTTGTCAATAACCTCTTTATTAAGATTATTATCTTAATAATTTAACAAAAAAAATATTAACTGCCTTTTATTTTCATATTTCATTAAAATTAGACTAATTTTATAACACCCATAAAAAATGCCAGTCAGAATTAACTGACTGGCATTTCAGACTGCTGACAACCCCCGATGACTCGCCCTTGAACGGTGAGGGTAGGCAGAAGAGTAAAGCGTCCGTGCTAGAAATGGCGCAACTCAAGCACCAGGGCAGCTATTTTATGCAGGGAAGCTGGCGTCTTTACTTGCTGCTTATCCTCTGCACTGCTGGCACATTGTCAGTTACGCGACCTTCATCACCATAGCATCAGGCCGCTTCAACATTGCATACAAACCACCCGCTAGCAGGGTACCCGCAGCAATCGCCACCAGATATAACAGTACTGGATGGATAGCCCCTGGGATCAGCAAGACAAACAGGCCACCGTGTGGTGCCATCAACTGCGCACCAAACGCCATAGACAGCGCCCCCGTCAATGCGCCACCGGCAATACAGCACGGCAAGACACGCATCGGATCACGAGCAGCAAACGGGATCGCCCCTTCAGAAATAAAGCACAGCCCCAGCACCAGCGCGGCTTTGCCCCCTTCCTGCTCTCCTTTGTCGAACTTATTACGGGCCAACAGGGTTGCCAAACCCATTGCCAGCGGTGGAACCATCCCCGCCGCCATAATCGCTGCCATCGGTGCATAAACTGAAGAACTCAGCAACGCCACACCAAAGGCGTAGGCCGCTTTATTCACCGGGCCGCCCATATCGGTACACATCATGGCACCGAGAATAGCCCCCAGCAGTACCGCATTTGCCGTCCCCATGGACTCCAACCAATGTGTCAAGCCCGCCATAATTTTTGCTACTGGCGTACCGACGATATAAATCATCGTTAAACCAACGATCAAGCTGGCAACCAGCGGAATAATCAGAATCGGTTTAAGCGCTTCCATACTCTGTGGCAAATGCAATTTAGTACTGATGGCTTTCGCGACATAACCCGCCAGGAAACCAGCAATGATGCCACCAAGGAAGCCCGCCCCCGTGCTGACAGCTAACATACCGCCAATCAACCCCGGCGTCAGACCTGGACGGTCAGCAATGGAGAACGCAATAAAGCCCGCCAACACTGGCACCATTAAAGCAAATGCAGAATCACCACCGATTTGCATCAATGCTGCGGCCAACGTACCTTTCTCTTTGAATGCTTCAATACCAAAGACAAAGGACAGGGCGATACACAGCCCCCCTGCAACCACCATTGGCAGCATGTAAGACACACCCGTCAATAGATGGCGATAAGGGCCTCCGGTCTCTGTTTTCTTACTCGCCGCACTGCTACTGGTTTTCGGCCGATAAACGTCAGCTTCGACCAGCGCTTTATCCAATTCTTGCACTGTTTTCTTCAGTGCCAGACCGGTAGTGGTGCGGTACATCGGTTTGCCCGCAAATTTGTTCAGATCTACTTCGATGTCGGCAGCCACAATCACTAAATCAGCAGCAGCCACTTCCTCTGGCGTAATCTCATTGCCTGCACCAACGGAACCTCGGGTTTCAACCTTCACCCACCAGCCACGTTTTTTCGCTTCACTTTCGATGGCTTCAGCCGCCATGAAGGTGTGAGCAACACCAGTCGGACAAGCTGTAATTGCTACAATACGTTTAGGGCCAGCGACAGAACGTTTAGGGCCAGCCACTGACGTTGGCTCAGGGGTGACCACGGCCTGATAAGGTGCCGCCTGCGCGATAGCCTGTGCCAGAAAACCGTCAGGATCGCGAACCGCTTTTTCCACGTCCCCTACATAGACTTTTTTGCCATTCAACGTACTGTCAGCCGGGGCGGATGACCCCGCGACAATCACCAGTTCAGCGTCAGCGGCTTTCTCAACCCAGCTCAATCCTGCTTTTTTTGCCGCAGCACCCAGCATCAGTGTCGCGAGATGGCCTCTGGCCTGCCCGAGCGAACTGTCAATTATTAGTAGCGTTTTCATTTCGCCTCCGGAGATTAATTAAAAGGTTTCAAGTCTACTTTTGCCATCATGGCTGCCAATTGCGGGCGATCCGTAATGCCGACATTGCTCTGGCTGACGGCCAAAGCGGCGACGGCGGTGGCCAAACGCAGCGTGTGCTCACTCGATTCACGCATCAACAAGCCATAAATCAAGCCCCCAACCATTGAATCACCGGCTCCCACTGTGCTGACCACGTCACAGGCTGGCGGTTTTGCCAACCATGCGCCGGACGCATTGACCCACAACGCCCCTTCGGCTCCGAGAGAAATCACCACATGGGCAATGCCCTGATCACGCAGTGCGTGAGCGGCTTCCACGACATCACCTAATGCAGGCAACGGACGCCCTGCCCAGATTTCCAACTCACGACGATTGGGTTTCACCAACCACGGCGACGCTTTCAGCCCTGCAACCAACGCTTCACGACTGCTGTCGAAAATAATGCATGGGCACTGGGAACGCAGACGTTTCATCCAGTCAGTAAAGTCATCGGGATTGACACCCGCAGGTAAACTGCCGCTGACTGCGACCATATCGAATTGCCCCAGCCAGCTCAGGGAATCAGTAACAAAACGATCCCAATCTGGTTTGGTCACTTCAAAACCGGAGAAGTTAAAATCGGTCACTTCGCCATCTTTCTCGGTCAATTTAACGTTGATGCGAGTGCGGCCCGGTACCACCTGAAAACGGTTGGCAATCCCTAACTCACTGAATAACAGTTGGAAACCGTCCTGATTATCTTTGCCGAGGAAGCCCCCGACCGTGACATCAATCCCCAAATCTTTCAGTACCTTGGCAACGTTGATCCCTTTACCTGCCGCATGCAGACCGGCGGTTTTTACCAGATTGACTTCACCGCGTTCGATTTCAGGGCAAAAACCCACCAGATCATACGCGGGGTTCAGTGTGATAGTCGCGACTCTTCTGCTCATGCTGCCCCCTCGCCTAAACCGGCGGCAATCACTTCACCGATGGTATCCAGTGCGGTTTGTGCATCTTCACCGCTGGCAGTAAAGCGCAGGCGATTCCCTTTTTTAACCCCTAAAGCCACAACTTTCATCAGACTACGTCCATTTGCGGGCTTACCGGTGCCGTCCAAATTGGTCACGGTGATTTCACTGGTAAACTGTTTGATTGTATTGACTAATATCGTCCCTGGGCGCGCATGTAACCCGTGATCATTACGAATAACGAACTCAGCGCTTAATACTTTACTCTGTTCAACATATTCGCTGGTCAACAGTGCCAGCAGTGCAGCGGCATCTGCGTTCAGCAAGACGTCAGCTTTTTGCGCTAGCAACAGCTCACTTAAATAGTTCAGCACAGTCAACGGCTGATCATCTGCCACAGATAGGGTCAGCAACAAAGCCACTTTTTCACCCTTGTGTTCAAATGCGGTAGCCGGGCGACTGACGGTGACCGCACTGACCAAGTTACCTTCAGTGCTGTCGCTCAACCAGATACCCTGCCCCAGATTCAGTGGCTCATGAGTAATGACATCACTGACAAAACGGGCATCAACCGCGCCAATTTGTTGCAAGCGGCCCGCGTTCAGTGCTTGCAGTGTGATCAGGTTGTCTGCCGCCACATCCAACGCAATCAGTGAGGTATCGAAATGGAATTCCGCGGTTTTTTGCTCACCCATTAGCAAACTGCGTAACTCTTCAGCTGAAGTGGTTTTAGCCAGACGTGCCGCAACCGCATCATCGCTGAGTACGTGCGTCAACTGACGCAGTAGCGCCAAATGTTCATCAGAACGGGCAGCGATGCCGATAACAATATAAGCAGTTTGGTCCGCGCCCCACTCAATGCCTTGTGGGAATTGAAAAACCTGTACACCGGTGTTCAGCACCTGGTCGCGGGTATCAGTGGTACCATGAGGAATGGCGATACCGTTGCCCAGATACGTTGAGGTTTGTTGCTCACGGGCCAACATGCCGTCAACATAAGCGGCAGTCACACAACCCGCTTGAGTTAATGCAGCCGCGACTTGAGTGATCGCCGCATTTTTATTGTCTGCTTGCGCAGCAAGATGAATGTCTTGCGTAGATAGCTGAAACATAAGTCGCCTCTCTTGCTAGAATTGAATCGTTTCAGCTTTAATGCGAAAAAGGCGCGTGACCCTTTCTCCCCTGGTGACGCGATAACGCTGAAACGTTTCAATTATTGTGTTTCTGGTTCACAATATATGCAAGTTTTCCGCGTCTATTCTTAATGGATTTTTGACATTCCGCACATTTTCATGGTGAATAGGCGTTTGTCATCAGTAAAACCATCACACCAGCTGACGGTTGCTGATGTTATTTAAAAAGGAGTAAATACCATGTCTGTTACGGTTGGCGTTGGGGTCATTATCGTGAATCAACAAGGCGAAGTACTGCTGGGGAAACGTTGTAGCCAACATGCCCCCTACTGGTCAATTCCCGGCGGTCATCTGGAGGTGGGAGAGTCCTTTGAGCAGGCGGCTCGACGCGAGGTTTTTGAAGAAACAGGGTTAAATATCAATGAAGTGCAGGTAGTCGCATTATGCAATAACATCGCGACCTGGCGTGAGGAAGGTAAACATACGGTATCCGTCTGTCTACTGGCGCAACACCTTGGT
The DNA here is from genome assembly GCF_001053095.1 of Yersinia similis. Classification (GTDB taxonomy): domain Bacteria; phylum Pseudomonadota; class Gammaproteobacteria; order Enterobacterales; family Enterobacteriaceae; genus Yersinia; species Yersinia similis. Next base: position 180,998 of record NZ_CGBP01000001.1, read on the forward strand.
GGGCAACCGGAGCTGAAGGAACCCGCAAAGTGTCAGCAATGGTGCTGGTGCAACCCACGTGATTTACCTGAGCCACATTTTGAAGCCAGCCGCCATTCGATTGATTTATGGCTGAGTAAACGGTTTTATCATCCTTATGAGTAACACGTTAGATTAGTGAGTAATTGGATTAGTGAGTAGAAAATTAGATTAGCGGGTCGCAGGGGCTATCCGAAGTAACGGATCCGGAAAGCATCAATGGCAACAGCGATAAAAATGATCACCCCGCCAATCATGCCGACGTAGAACGAAGGGACATTGACAATGGCGAGGCCAACTTGGATCACCGTCAGCAGCAGCACACCGCCCAGCACCCCCTTGACATTACCGTGTCCGCCAAAAACACTGACGCCGCCGATAATGGGCGCGGCGATGGCGTAGAGCAAATAGCTCGAACCTTGGTTCGAGGTGATGGCCATCTGCCACGATGCCAACAAAAAGCCAGCAAGTGCGGCAAGGAACCCTGAAATCGTGTAAGCAATAATTTTGACCCGCGCGACCCGAATCCCGGCGGAGTTTGACGCAACAGGATTACCACCGACGGCATAGATCGAACGGCCTAACACCGTATACTTCAGCACCGCCCCCATCACCGCCAGCACCAGAAGAAACACCACTGGCATCAGGGGCCACCCCCCGATGGTCGCCTGGCCAATCCAAATATAACCTTCAGAAAAGTTTGTCAGGGTCTTGCCCTGTGTCAGTGCCAACAGCGCGCCCTGGATAATAATCATCATCGCCAACGTTGCTATCAGCGAGACCATTTTCAATCGGGTGATGCACACCCCATTGAAGAAACCGATAAATGTGCCAACCAGTAAACCTATTAATGCTGCAATAGGCCACGGCAGCCCCAGTTCGGCATAAGCCAGCGCCCCCACCGCCGCCGAGAAACCCGCATTTGCCGGAATCGACAAGTCAATCTCAGCCACCAGCAGCGGCAGTGCCACCGCCAGACCTAAGGTTCCCAAAACCGTGGCCTGCACCATCACGTTTTGCAGATTGGATATCGTCAGGAAAAATTCGTTGAAGACACCGAAGATGACGACCAATGCAATCAGCCAGATCCAGACAATATGGTGTAAAACCCAGCCCAGCATGGCCTGGCCGTTGAGCTTGCTCGCGGTGGGTGCTACCCCACTGCGGGTCTCGGTTGCCTTATCCATTTCCCTCTCTCCGATCTGGTTATTATCCCGTGGCTTTATGCCTGCACAGATGCCCGCAGACGTTCGACGGTGATGTCATTTCCCTTCAATATCTCTTTGATAGCGCCATGTTCGAAAATGCAGACCCGATCAACTGAGCGCACCAATTCATCCATATCGGTCGAAACGATGATCACTGCGACGCCAGCATCACTCAGTTTATCAATAATGCGCAGCACGTCCTGTTTGACGCCTACATCAATGCCGCGTGTCGGCTCATCAACCATCAGCAGACGAGGCTGGGTCGCAAACACTCGGCCCAGACAGACTTTCTGTTGATTGCCGCCACTGAGGGTATTCACCGCATAATCGGGGCTGAGCGCCTTCACGCCCATTGCCGCGAAATAGTGTGCGATGACCAACGCTTCAGCCCGGCGATCAATCACCCCCCATTTCGCCCGCGAGAGCAAAGAAGATAGTGCAATATTGGCCCCGATCGACATTTGCCCAACCACGCCCTCCCGACGGCGGTCATCGGAAAGATAAGCAATGCCAATATTGAAGGCCATGCGTGGCCTTTTCGGCAGAGCTTGCACGGCCTCACCGTTAATTGAGATGCTGCCACTGGCCGGATGCAAGCCAAAAATGGCACGTGCGCTTTCCTTTGCACCCGCCCCCGGCAGCCCCGTGAACCCCACGATTTCGCCCGGTCCAATGTCAAGGCTTTCCAACGACAGTGACTTCCCCTGTATCCCTCGTAGCGAAACTGCGGGCGGTTTACCGGTGTAATCACGCCGTATACGCTGGAAGAGTTCAAGCCCCCGCCCAATCACCCGCTCACTCAGCTCTACCGAGGTCATCGATCCGACATCATCGGAGCCCCCCGCCAGACGCCCATCACGTAATACCGTGACCGCATCACAGATCGCCAGAATTTCGTCGTTGTAGTGTGAAATGAAGATAAAGGTGACACCCGCCGCTTGTAACCGCCGCATGAAATCAAATAATTGCCGCCGATCAGCGACGGTCAACGCGGCGGTGGGTTCATCAAGAATGATGACTTTGCCCCCGGAGAACATGGCCCGCAGAATATTCAATTTGCGCTGTGCGACTACGTCCAGATGCCCGGCAAGGGTACTGGCATTGATACCAGACCCATCAAGTATCCGTACCGCATCGGATCGCAATACTTTCCAATCGATAAAACCGTTTTTAGTCGGCCAGATCCCCAGCATCAGATTCTCTGCGGTGGTCATCTTGTCGATAATCATCGGTTCCTGCGTGACCAGAAAAACGCCTGCCTCCTCCATCGCTTTAACATCAACATTTTCGAGAAGGTGGCCATCCATAAATATCCGCCCGGAGGTCGGCGTGACCTGCCCTGAGATGATCCCTACCAGCGTTGATTTTCCGGCACCATTCTCGCCAAGAAGTCCGTGAATAGCGCCGCGCCGGATCGTAGTCGTCACGCCGCACAAGGCCTGTACCGGACCATAGTTTTTGCTGATATTCTCGATCCTTAGAATCGGGTCATCCGCCGCCTTCCCGTCGCGCACTGTGTGTAAAATCATAATGTGTGTAAAACCGTAATATGTGTAAAACCGTAATATGTGTAAACCATGTTATGTATAAGACCATATTATGTGTAAGGCCATATTGAGTGTAAAAACCTATTGCTCTCTCACCCTCACCTTGCCGGATAAATGTCGGAGCAACCGTTCCCCCTCTTCGATGTTGATCTGGGCCTACGAAACGATTGGGTCCGCGAGATGATCAGGTATAGGGGATGCCCCATGTTTTCTCTGCCACCGCGGCCCAATGACGCGGGTCCTGCACATTGTCACTATTGATCACGAAAGCCGGAATGATCAGTGTTGGGCCAGTCTTGCCTTGGACAATTTCGCCCGATTCCCAGAAGTATTTTTTGTCCTGATAAGTGCCCAACGGTACAGCCTCACCTTTCAACGCGTGTTTGACGATCATATCGACGGCAATCTCGCCATAGGCCACCGGATCCTGAGATACGCAGGCATCCATATAGCCGTCCTGAATCCATTTCAGCGCAATAGGTTCTCCATCAATGTTAACGAAGATGACGTGTCCGTCCTCTCCTATCTTCTTCCAGCGGCCTTTTTGTTGCAGCGCGGTAACAATACCGCGAGAGGGTGAATCCGAAGGGGCATGAACGGCATCGAGATCGGGGTATTCCGACAGCGTGGACAAGGTGACCGAAAGCATTTTTTCGAGCTGACCATCGGTAGGGCGAACTAAATAGGTGATACCCGGATATTTGGCGAAAACGGAATCCATCCCCTCTTTACGCAAGCGCCATGCTACTGAGGCCAGAGCGCCATAACAATTCAGCACCGTTCCCTTCGGGCTGCCATATCGGTTGACCAGGCGCTTGACTATCTCTTCCGCCGCCATTACGCCACCTTGAAAATTATCGAAGCTGACGGTAATCGCCACATCCCCACCGTCTGCGGGTGTATCGATGATGCCAACAGGTATCTTCTGCCGGTTGTAGCGCCGAATAGCAGAGACAATAGCCTGGCTATCAATGGGGTCCGAAATAATCGCTGACGGGCGGGACAACAGTAAGCTTTGCCACTGTTCGAGTTGGCGGGTGTTGTCAAAATTGGCGTTAGTCGCCTGAAATTCCCCCGAACGTGCCAAAACGGCGCGTTTCACTGATTCTTCCTGAATAACAAAAAAGTAGTAATCGAGGCTTTTATTCGAGTAAGGGATCAAAAGGCGATTTTGTGCCAATGCACCTCGTCCAATCACCATACCTAGCCCCAGTGCCGCGCCACCAACCAACAGACCGCGTCGGCTCACGCCCGCTTGCTTTGCTTTTGTCATGGGTTATCTCCAATTTTATGTGTGCATGCTGTGATACTCTCTCTTGCTCTTTTGGATCCAAGCTGACGCGACTCACGACAGCGTCGAAGAAGGCCGTGATTATCGCAGTTGAACGTAGGAGGAACCGTCAAAACAGCCAACCACCATACCGGCGGCCTCACGGGTAAAAAGACCGTTTTCAACCACTCCTGGAATGCGATTAAGCTCTATTTCCAGCAGTTCAGGGGCCGTGATAATCGCCCCGCAATGGCAATCCAGAATAAAATTCCCGCTGTCAGTGACCACGGGGTGCCCGCCTCCCATGCGCCGAATAATCGGCACATGATGGAGCCCCTGCTCAGCGAGTACCCGCACGACCCTGCGCTCGGTCTGTTTCCAGGCAAAGGGGACAATTTCGACTGGCAGCGGAAATTGGCCCAGGCAATCAACGATTTTCGTCTCATCACAAATACAGATCATCTGCTTCGAGGCATGGGCGATAATTTTCTCCCACAGAAGGCAAGCCCCACCGCCCTTGATCATGTTGAACCGATGGTCGATCTCATCTGGGCCATCGATGGTCAGATCAATCTCATTCATATCATTCGGATCGGTAAACTCAATGCCCACTTCACGCGCCACCTCGCTCGTCGAACGAGAGGTTGTGGTGCAGGTTAGCTGCAAGCCCTCTGCAACATGCTGGCCCAGTTCGCGCACAAAGAAATGCGAAGTGGTACCAGAACCCAGCCCCAACGTCATGCCGTCGAACACGAAATCCTGAATCACCCGACGCGCGGCAGCTCTCTTGGCGTCATTCTGCTGATTGCTCATTCGTGACTCCTGTTACGTACGTGGTTTATCTATTAACGTTTTATCTGTTCACGTTCTATCCATTAATGTTCTATCTATTAACGGCTTATCTATACAGTTTCTAGCGCCCGTTTTGCCCCTCATTTTTCGGGGCAATCTTGTCGGTTAACCATGAATCGAGCGCCGCCAACTGATCGGGGAACTGGCTACCGCTAGCGATGACGATAGCGGTTACCAACATATTCGTGACCAGATGATGATTAAGCCGTGAAGCCAGAGGCGTCATAAGCTCAGTATGATCGTAGGGTTTTACCGCAATCACCACATCGGAGGCGTGCGCCAGCGGGCTATCGGCAGCGGTGACGGAGATAACCTTCGCGCCGCCCATTCATTTAAGGGGGACTACGTTGTAACAGGTCTGCCACGCGATTCAAGCGCTGCTCCTGCGCGACCTCAACGTTAGACCCGCCGCCCCAAGGGACGACAAAGAACGGCACACCCGCCGCCTCGGCAACGTGTTGATCGACCTCCGTATCGCCGACATAGGCCCACGTACCCGCAGCCAGACTCATCGCCTCGGCCACCGCCAGCAAATGCCTTGGATCGGGTTTACACACCGGTACCGCATCCGCGCCCAGCGCAACGTCGAACAATGATGACAAACCAAGTTGATCCAGTACCTTGCAGGTTACCGCATGATTTTTGTTGGTACAGACCCCTAAGCGAATACCCGCTTCACACAGCGAAACCAAATCCTCATGCACATGGGGGAAAAAGTGCGTGTGCTCTGCGGGAGCATCCAAATAAGCGCGTAAATAACCATCAAAAGCGCGCTGCTCCGTAACCTCGTTATAGGCGATCCTAAGGTTCTCAAGGATATCGATAATCAATCTCTGTGGCCCATTACCAATGAATTTCTCAACATAAGCCGTATCAAGCTCCGGCCAGTCGTTCAACGCAAAGCCAACATTCAGAGCCTTAGTGATATCCGGAGCACTGTCGATCAGCGTCCCATCAAGATCGAAAATAAATGCAGAATAAACAGGCATAAAGCAGACTCCTGATAATGACTACATAAAGGTGGAGTCGCCAAGTTCTGCGAAGGTTCCTCTCAGCAGCGGGTAAAGAGTACGGTAAATGCGCTGAGCCTCAGCAACCACCGCCGCCGTTGCAAGATCGGGTTGTTCGCGCGTGATAATACGGCAACTCCCCGCCGCGCTCGCCGCATCGGGCCAAACACCGATAGCCACCCCCGCAACCAATGCGGCACCGAATGCGGCCCCTTCAGCAGCACCTTCCGTGGTGAGGACATCACAGCCGAAAATATCTGCCTGCATCTGCCGCCATAGGGCCGAACGCGCCCCCCCACCGGAAGTTTTCACGACCCGCCCATCAATGCCCAATGGTTTCATCAAGGTGTGCATATCCACGAGGGCGTGGACCCCCCCTTCCATCACGGCACGCACCACATCGCCGCGATCATGGCAGGCTGTCAGACCAATGAAGGCACCGCGCGCCGCAGGGTCAGGATGAGGGCAACGTTCACCATTCAGATAAGGTAAGAACAGCAGACCGCGCGCCCCTGCCGGGCTGGCTGCCGCCTCAGCAACGATCTGCTCAAAAGAAGGCGTGATTTGATCGAAAGAAGGTCCGGTCTGATCAAAAGAAGGAACTGTCGCACTAACGCCAACACCGCCCACATAAAACGTGTCACGAAACCAACTCATCGCGCCGCCAGCGTTCAGCGAGACCCCCATGCAATGCCATTTGTCAGCAGCAACATTACAAAAAACCTGTAACCGCCCGTCTGGGTTCGCCTGCGGCGTATCCAATGCCGCCGCAAGGATGCCCGCCGTGCCGATGGTGGTCTGTAACTCACCTGGTGCGATCACACCGGAACCGAAGGTCTGTATCACTGCATCACCACCACCACCGGCAACGGGCGTGCCTTTGGGGATACCGAACAGTTCGGCCCCCACCGCAGAGACTTGGCCAGAGATCACTTGCGATTCAAATACGGGTGGCAGTAAAGCGCGGTCAATCCCCACTTTATCAATAAGATCGCTCGCCCACTGGCGTGTGCGTACATCGAAAAGCCCGGTCCCTGAGGCGTCCGAAACTTCAGTGGCGACCTCCCCCGTCAAACGCAGCCGCAAGTAGTCTTTGGGGTTCAGTACGGTGGTCATACGAGAGAAGAGCTCAGCTTCATGCTGCTGCATCCACACAATCTTGCCGCCGGTGTAACCCACCAGCATTCGGTTGTTAGTCGCCGCCAATAATCCTTTTAGCCCCCCCGCCACATCGGTAATCTGCTCGCACTCAGCGCTATTGCGTTGGTCGTTCCAGAGGATTGCTGGGCGCAGCACCTGATGCGCGACATCAAGTGACACCAACCCATGCATTTGCCCGGATAACCCCACGCAGAGCAACTCCAGCGTTGGCGCTTTGGCCAGTGCTCCCGCCACGGCTCGACGCGCGCCCTCGACCCACAGCTCAGGGTCCTGCTCAGCCCAACCGAGTTGGGGTTGAGATAATGGGTAACTCGCGGTATCAGCGGCGATCACCGCACCGTCGATACCGATCAGCAACGCCTTACAGCCCGAGGTGCCGATATCAATGCCCAAAAGCGCCTGCATGGTTTAGTACCCGATACCGTGATACAAGCGGATGTGCTTGAAATTGAAATACTCCAGCAACCCCTCACGGCCATGCTCGTAGCCCAAACCACTTTGCTTACGCCCACCATAGGGCGCATTCATCATGCTGGCATCGACATTATTGATTGCCACATTGCCGTAGTCCAACGCCGCTGACAGCCAGTGAATAACCGCCAGATCCCGTGCATAGACGTAAGCCGCCAGCCCATAGGGCGTATCATTGGCTAGGTTAATCACTTCATTGATATCATCAAAAGAGGCTAAACCAACCAGCGGGCCAAACGTCTCTTCGGTCATGACGCGCATTTGGTGCGTGCAGTCAGCCACCACGGTCGGACGGAAGAAATAGCCCTTGGCATATTCCGCCCCCTCCGGCGCGCGCCCCCCAGCAACCAACCGTGCCCCCTTTGCCAGAGCATCCTCAAGGTGCGCACACGTTTTGTTCAGTGGCTCCGCAGAGGCCATCGCGCCCAAGTCCGCCGCCGGATCGTCCAAGCCATTGCGCAAGCGCAACCCATCAGCGGCCACGCCCATTTTGCTCACAAACTCTTGATAGCATGAACGGTGGATATAAATACGATTGATCGCAATGCAGACCTGCCCACAGTTGCGAAAGCTACGACGCACCGCCCCCTTAACCGCGGCATCCACATCTGCGCAGGCGGTCACCACCATCGGACAATTGCCGCCGAGTTCGAGCGACAAACGTTTGACCTGCGGACAGCTTTGCTGGATATGTAAACCGACCGCGCTGGAACCGGTAAAGGCTATTTTATCGACCTGAGGATGTTCAACCAGCGCCTGCCCAACCAGCTCCCCCTTCCCCGTCAACACATTGACGACACCTGCAGGAATGCCCGCTTCAAGGCATTTTTCAGCGATGGCCAGTGCCGTGTAGGGTGTTATTTCAGCAGGCTTGATAATAAGGGTACAGCCTGCGGCAAGGCTGGCGCACAGCTTCCATCCCACCAATTCGGCCGGGTAATTCCAAGGGGTAATCGCCCCCACCACCCCAACCGGTTCTCGCACTACAAGGCTTTGAAAATCCGGCGGTTCATTCGGCACAACATCGCCTTGCACGCGGGTCGCTTCTTCGCCATAGAAATGACAAGTTTCGGCGAGCTTAAGAATTTCACCTTGGGCTTCGTTAACCGGTTTACCCTGCTCGATTGTCATGATCCGCGCCATGTTCAGGGCATCGGCGGCGATCAAATCGCCCAAACGATGCAACGCATTCGCACGGGTCTTTGGCCGTTCGGCGGCCCAGGCAGGAAAAGCGCGGCGCGCCGCAGCAACCGCCTCTTCGATCTCCTCTGGGGTGGCAGCCGCGAGATGACCGATCACCTCCCCGGTAGCGGGGTTTTCCACTGGCAGACGCCCCCCCGCACCTTTGCGGAACTCGCCATTGATAAATAAAGTGCCGTCTAACGCGGCAATCGACTTGAGGAGAGCTTTATTTTTTTCATGATACTCATTCATGTTGCGTCTCCGTCGCCTTCATCTGCAGTTGAACCCGTGGTTTAGCCCGATGCGGATCATAACTCATCTAGTTTTACTAGATTCTTCCATCAAAAAAAACAACAATTTTACAACAATTGAGTTACAATTAATTAAAATGTGAGCAACCCCGCAGGTTTGCCGCTTCTTATTATTCCTTGTTTTTCCCTTTTTTATCATTAAGTTAAAGCTGAAACTAACGTGTGTAGCCGCTAAAACAGGCTTTTTGATGAGGTATCTAAAAATAGACCACTGTTTGTGCGAACAACATTTTTGAGCACTTCCAAACCAATATCTAGTTTTACTAGAAATCATAAAAGAGGAGATGCCCCATGCTGCCCACTTCACTCACCAATGCCAAACTTGTTGGTCGGGTCTGGCGGCCCGGTATAGGCCCATCTGTTGTCATCGTGCGTAATCACATCTTGTACGACATAACCGAGGCGGTCATCTCAATGGCCGATTTTCTGGAGGACCACCCAGCGGAACGCTTCACAACGTTGACTGGCGAACCACTAGGCACCATTGATGACCTGATCCTGACCCCCGCCGAGATGGGCTATCACTCAAACCGCCCTTGTTTGCTGGCCCCCTGCGATTTTCAAGCACTGAAAGCCTGCGGTGTGACCTTTGCTCAAAGTATGGTCGAGCGGGTTATCGACGAACGTACCGCCGGTGATCCGGACCAAGCCGATGCATTGCGCCAACGTATTGGCGCAGTTATCGGTAGCAGCCTATCAAATATTCAGGCTGGCTCAGATCAAGCGGCCAAGGTCAAAGCCGCCTTGATCGCAGAAGGCCTGTGGTCGCAATACCTCGAAGTTGGCATTGGTCCCGACGCGGAGATTTTCACTAAATCGCAACCCATGTCGGCGGTCGGTTATGGTGCGCAGATCGGTGTTAACCGCATTTCGGTATGGAGCAACTCGGAACCCGAGGTGGTGTTGGCCGTGGACAGCCAGAGCAATATCTGTGGGGCAACGCTTGGCAACGATGTGAATCTACGTGATATAGAAGGCCGCTCGGCGCTGCTGTTGGGCAAGGCGAAAGACAACAATGCCTCTTGCGCTATCGGGCCATTTATTCGCCTCTTTGATGACCACTTCACACTAAACGACATTGAACACGCAAGTTTAACCCTGACGGTCACGGGTGCCGATGGCTTTAACATGTCGGGTAGCTCGAACATGGCCGAGATCAGCCGTAAACCTACTGATCTGGTCTGGCAAACGTGCAATACATCGCACCAGTACCCCGATGGCTTTATGTTGTTTCTCGGCACCCTGTTCGCTCCGACTCAAGATCGCGCCCAACAAAACGCGGGCTTTACCCACCAGCCAGGTGATCTGGTTGAAATCTCAACACCGCTCTTGGGAACCCTACACAATACGGTGGTCTACTCCGACGAAGCCGTTCCCTGGACCTACGGAACCCGTGCGCTGATGCGTAACCTCGCCAAACGGGGGGTGCTGTGAGCGAATCAAGAATGAGATTGGTCGTCACCGATCAGGCTTTCGGCAATACCGTTTATGAACAAGCGGCGGCCAACGCGGTTGGTGCCGATTTCGCCGCCTATCAATGCCGCACTGAAGATGAAACGCAGGGTGCGGTGCAGGACGCAGATGTTGTGTTGAACAACTTCGCCCCTATGACCGAGCGGGTGATGGCGGCCATGAAGCCCGGTGCGGTGATCGTGCGATACGGCGTCGGTGTCGATAACATCGATCTTCCTGCGGCCAGAAAACTGGGTATGCGTATTTGTAATGTGCCGGATTATGGCATTGAAGAGGTTGCCGACCACGCTGCCGCCATGACATTGGCGTTAACACGCAAACTGGGGCGCTACGAGGCAGGGATCCGTAGCGGCAAGTGGAAAATTGACCAGATGGTCGATGGCGTGCGGTCATTGCGTGACACCACGGTAGGAGTGATCGGCCTTGGCCGCATCGCCCGCGCCTATGCGACGCGAATGGCGGTTTTCGGTTGCCGTATCATCGGCTTCGATCCGTATGTCACCGATACAGAAGCCCGTTCGGCGGGGATCGAGCCGTTGCCACAGGATAAGGTCATCGCCTCAGCCCATGTGCTGTCGCTACATGTTCCGCTAACGCCTGAAACTCGCTATCTGATCGATACCACCGCCATCGCACATATGCCTGAGGGCGCGATCTTGATCAACTGCTCTCGTGGCGGGCTGGTGAATGAGGCAGCCTTAGTTGAGGCATTGACCCGTGGTCACCTGTCGGGAGCCGGACTCGACGTATTCGAGCAAGAACCCCTTCCGGCTGATTCGGCATTGCGTAAAGCGCCCCATCTACTTATCTCGCCCCATGCCGCTTTTTTCTCGGATGCGTCGGTCAAAAAACTACAACAACTGGCCTCTGAAGAGGCCTTACGAGGACTGCGCGGTGAGCCACTGCGCTGCCCACTGACTTAAGGGGAAGATGATGAATGACAACGAAAAGCTGTCTGATCTCGAAAAGCGATCTGATCTCGAAAAGCGGCCTGATCTCGAAAAACAGTCTTATCCCGAAAAACAGAGTCTATCTGGGAAACGGGCGCTGGTGACAGGTGCGGGTCAGGGTATCGGTGCTGCAATCGCTGAAGGGCTGGCGGCAACCGGTGCTGAAGTGATCTGTACCGATATTTTACGCGAACGTGCCGAAGCAACCGCGCAAATGCTGAACGCCAAGGGCTACAACGTGTGGGCTGAGGTACTGGACGTTACCGAAAGCGCAGGGATTGATGCTCTGGCCGCTACGTTACCTCCGTTGGACGTACTGGTCTGCAATGCCGGGATTGTGACCCATACCCCGGCTGAAGAGATGACCGACGCGGACTGGGATAAGGTCATCGCCGTCAATTTGACCGGCGTGTTCCGCACCTGTCGTGGCTTTGGCCGCCGGATGCTTGAGGCTGGCCGCGGTTCGATCATCAATATCGGCTCGATATCGGGCCAAATCGTTAATGTGCCGCAGCCGCAGTGTCACTACAATGCATCGAAGGCGGGAGTACACCATTTGACCAAGTCTCTGGCGGTAGAGTGGGCAACACGCGGCGTTCGCGTCAATGCCGTCGCCCCCACTTATATAGAAACACCACTGATACAAGGGTTGACCAGCCAGCCGGGGCGGATATCACGATGGCTCGATATGACCCCCATGGAGCGGTTAGGAAGCCCCCATGAAATTGCTTCCGTGGTACAGTTTTTGGCTTCTGATGCCTCCAGCTTGCTGACAGGTTCAATCATTACTGCCGATGCTGGATATACCAGCATCTGAGGGAGATTAAGGAGGAACAGAGGAACACGTGCTGACAGCGGAGAGAATCAGCAGATGGTAAAGACGCATTTAAGGCGCAGTCATCGCTTCCAGCGCAATCAAATACACCAACGCCTCTTCACGGGTGTGATGACACATCTCTCGCATCGCTTGCAAGCTGGCACATACCGTTGGGCGCAATGGTGAGTAAAAAATGCCACAACGCATGTTGTCATCCAAGTGTATACAACGAGTATTGGCCGGTTTGCCCAATGGCATACCGGGGATCGGGCTGGAAATCGAAGGTGCAATACAGCAGGCTCCGCAATCTGAGCGACAGTCCATCAGCAGGCTCCTGTGAGCAAGTAAAATAAGAGCAGAGAGGGGAATAACAGGTGAATAAGGCCGGACAATAGCAACCGCGGCGTTAAACTACCAGCACTCTCCTCCCGCCCCCATCAAACAATGCATTTTACTCATTGCCAATCACTGGCCTATTTATCAAAACAAGTCTATTTATCAATACAAGCCTATTCATCTGTTTACAGCCTCACAGGTACGGTGTACCATTCAGCTAGTACAAAAGAGCTGTAACCGTAATACTGCACGGCGATGACTTAATTTGGTTACTCTCATTGACTATAACGATTCTCACTTAATATAAAGAAGTTACCCGCAGCCGGGTATCTCAGGAGCAATAGATGTCGATGGCCTTATCCCAACCGTTGTCACGGCCTTCCGTTTTGGGTGGCGCGATGATTGTCGCAGGTACCGCAGTGGGTGCGGGCATGTTCTCAATCCCAATCGTGACAGCCGGGGTATGGTTCAGCGGCTCGGTGGTGCTGCTGATCTACACGTGGGCATGCATGTTAGTGTCCGGGCTGATGATTCTGGAAGCTAACCTGAACTACCCGAGTGGTGCCAGTTTCCATACCATGGTGCAAGACCTGTTAGGTAAGGCATGGAGTTCGATTAACGGGCTGTCTATCACCTTTGTGCTCTACATTCTGACCTACGCCTATATCTCCGCCGGTGGTTCGATCATCGCCCATACGCTGCAAAATATAGCCGGAATTGGCCAGACCAGTGCAGGCTTTATCTTTGCACTCTTGGTCGCTTTTATCGTGTGGTTATCCACCCGCGCAGTGGATCGCCTCAGTACAATATTAATCGGCGGCATGGTTATCACATTTGTCATGTCTGTCGGTGATATGTTCAGCCATGTGGAACGTGCTGTGTTGTTTAATCAGACAGACAGCAATGCCCACTATCTACCTTATGCACTGGCGGCATTGCCTTATTTGCTGACCTCTTTTGGCTACCACGGTAATGTGCCGGGTCTGGTGAAGTACTACAACAAAGACAGCAAAGCCGTCGTGCGCAGCCTGCTGTATGGAACATTGATTGCCTTGGTGATTTATATCCTTTGGCAGTATGCCATTCAGGGCAATATCGCCCGGGATGCCTTCAAACAGGTTATTGCCGATGGCGGTAATATCGGCAGTCTATTGCAACAAATGGACACCGTCTCCGCCAGTAAGGCCACCAGCCAGCTACTCAATGCCTTCTCTTATATGGCGCTGGCCAGTTCGTTCCTTGGCGTGTCGCTCGGGTTGTTTGATTATCTTTCTGATTTCTTTAAGTTTACTGATGACCGCAGCGGACGAACCAAATCAGCATTAGTCACCTTTGTCCCTCCGACTCTCGGTGCCCTGCTGTTCCCGAATGGCTTCTTATATGCCATTGGTTTTGCGGGTTTAGCCGCCACCATTTGGGCGGTTATTGTGCCCGCATTAATGGCACGAGCCAGCCGTAAACGCTTCCCACAAGCCCGTTACCATGCTCCCGGTGGCCGTTTTATGATTGGTTTCATTATTCTGTTTGGCCTGGTCAATGCGGTAGCCCATATTTCAGCCCTGTTCGGCCTATTGCCGGTTTATCAATAGTGCAGAATTTATTACACCTTTTCGCGCTATCTGCTTGCCTGAATCTCACGGCGCGAGTAACTTGTCGCAACTTATCTTTAATCCCGATTGGCAGGTTATTTTTATGGCAAAAGCTAACGAAATAAAACGTGGTATGGCAGTCAACCTCAACGGCAAATTGCTGTTGGTGAAAGATATCGATGTACAAAGCCCAAGCGCCCGTGGCGCAAGTACGCTGTATAAAATGCGCTTTTCTGATGTACGTACCGGTTTGAAAGTTGAAGAGCGCTTTAAAGGCGATGAAAATCTCGACACCATCACCCTGACTCGCCGCGCGGTCAATTTCTCTTATATTGATGGTGACGAATACGTCTTTATGGATGATGAAGACTACACACCATACAACTTCAAAAAAGAGCAAATCGAAGATGAACTGCTGTTTATTCCTGAAGGTGGTATGCCGGGGATGCAGGTTCTGACGATGGAAGGCCAATTACTGGCGCTAGAGTTGCCACAAACGGTTGATATGGAAATTGTTGATACCGCACCGAGCATCAAAGGCGCATCCGCCAGTGCCCGTAACAAACCTGCGATAATGAGCACGGGTTTATCGATTCAGGTGCCAGAATATATCAGCCCAGGCGAAAAAATCCGTATTCATATTGCTGAACGCCGCTATATGGGCCGTGCTGACTAATCCCCTTCATCTTTCAAGTTGCAGGTGTGTTGGCTGCTCTCGCTGCCCCCCTTCCTGCAACTTGAAATCTATTGGGGTATCTCTACGTTAAGAGCCGGAAACCGGCCCTTAACTGTTATCTCTTCACTGATCGAGCAAAACTACGGCTTCAGATCGGGGAAAAATGTCCGTTTCAGTGCCAATTCCACCCCACGAACTTCTGCCAGCCCTTTCAGACGCCCAATTGCCGAGTAGCCCGGATTGGTTTTCTTGTGCAAATCGTCCAGCATCTGATGACCATGGTCCGGACGCATAGGTATCGGACGCATATCCCCCAGTGACTGGCGGCGTTGTTCTTCGGTTAAAATGGCTTTTACCACCGAGTACATATCCACATCACCTTGCAGATGACCACCTTCATGGAAGGTTTTTGGGTTTCCTTCACGGCAGGTTGAACGCAAATGCGTGAAGTGAATACGATCACCAAAGGTTTCGATCATCTTCACCAAATCGTTATCAGCACGCACACCATACGAACCAGTACACATGGTGAAACCGTTATGGATGCTATCCACCGTCTCTTTCAGCCACTGCATATCGTCAATGGTTGAAACGATACGCGGCAAACCAAGGATTGGACGCGGTGGATCATCTGGGTGCACCGCCATACGCAAGCCCACTTGTTCCGCCACCGGAATGATAGCACGTAGGAAGTAAGCCATATTCTCACGCAGTTGCGCTTTATCAATACCATCGTACTCAGCCAGTCGCGCACGGAACTGATCCAGCGTATAGCCCTCTTCAGCCCCTGGCAGACCGGCAATAATATTGCCCGTCAGCTTGGCAATATCAGCTTCAGTCATCGCATTGAAATACGCTTCCGCCTGTACTTGTTCTTCCGCCGTATAATCATTGTCGGCACCAGGGCGTTTTAGAATATGCAGCTCAAAAGCGGCAAAAGCTATCTGGTCAAAACGCAAAGCTTTAGAACCGTCTGGTAATTCATATTCCAGATCAGTACGCGTCCAGTCCAATATCGGCATGAAGTTGTAGCACACGGTGTCAATACCGCATTCTGCAATGTTACGCAGTGTTTGTTGGTAATTTTCAATGTATTGCTGATAGTTACCACTATGAGTTTTGATGTCCTCATGAATAGGTACACTTTCCACAACAGACCATACCAGGTTTTTAGCCGCTAATTCGGCCTGACGCTGTTTGATCTCACTGACTGGCCACACGACACCATTCGGAATATGGTGTAACGCCGTGACTACTCCGGTAGCACCCGCTTGACGGATATCATCTAACGACACCGGATCATTCGGGCCATACCAACGCCATGTTTGTTCCATTTATTTTTACCTTCTGCATACGCAACAATAATAAAATTAACCCATTAAATGGTTAAAGCCGCATTTCTCTGCCGATAATGAACTTTTTTCTGCCAATAACGGATCCAGGCAACAATCCAACCACATCTTTTTAACTGCATTAATCTTTTTTAACTGCTGTAATCTTCTTAACCACAGTAAACGATGCTCAGATACTAAAAATGTTGTTATACCGATTTACAATAGATATCACTCAGCTTTATCCTTACTTTTTAACCGCTCAGTGTCAAAAGGCAAATCCTCATTGGTTGATCCACTTCACGAATATTATCAATATTGGACTTACCAATTTTATTTTCTGTCATATGGCTTTACACTGCAAGTCGATACTTTCAGTGTCTATAAATTATCTGTGTCTTAAATTAGTGGCAACGAGCAAAAGAAACGGGTCCGCATTGTATGGCTCTATACCTAGCGATCAGCCAAACAAAACTGGTCTAACAACTTTTCTATTTGCCACCTTTTATGTTAATCCCCATCAGTCCCCGCACTGTCAGGGGGAATAATTCTGGAGCCACCTATGAACACGATTGCCAACAGCGCCCTTCCCTCAACCGTACAGCAACCCAATTATGATAGGGCGGCGCTGAAAAGCCGTATTGTTCACATTGGGTTTGGTGCTTTTCATCGAGCCCATCAGGCACTGCTCACTGACCGGGTGTTAAATACGCAAGGCGGTGACTGGGGTATTTGTGAAGTCAGCCTCTTTGGTGCTGATACGCTGATTCAAGATTTACGTAATCAGGACCACCTCTTTTCCGTCTTGGAAAAAGGGGCGCAGGGTAATCAGGCAATTGTAGTCGGTTCAGTGTGTGAATCAGTACATGCTCGTTTAGACGGTATCATGCAAGTATTGGCGAAATTGGTCGAGCCACAAGTGGCAATCGTATCTCTAACCATCACCGAGAAAGGGTATTGCATTGAGCCGGGCACCGGCCAATTGGATCTGCAAAACGAGTTTATTCGTGCCGATCTGGCCATCCCTGATGCACCAACATCAGCGCCTGGGGTGTTGGTAGAAGCACTCCGCTTGCGCCGTCTACGTGGGCTGCCTCCCTTTACTGTCCTTTCCTGTGACAACATCCCGGAAAACGGTGATGTGGTAAAAAACGCTGTACTCGGTCTGGCCACTGTCCGTGATCCAGCGCTGGCTAATTGGATTAAGCAGCATGTCACTTTCCCGAATACCATGGTTGACCGCATCGTTCCCGCAGCCACAGCGGAAACGCTACAGGAAATCGCTGATACCCTTGGTGTCGCAGACTCTTGCGGGATCGCCTGCGAACCCTTTATTCAGTGGGTCGTCGAAGACAAATTTGTTGCAGGCCGCCCAGATTGGCAAGTGGCTGGCGTACAGTTGGTTGATGATGTATTACCGTTTGAAGAAATGAAGCTACGGATGCTGAACGGGAGCCATTCGTATCTCTCTTATTTAGGCTATCTGGCCGGTTATCAACATATTAATGACTGTATGGCTGACGAGAATTATCGCCTAACGGCTCGTCGCCTAATGATGAATGAGCAAGCGCCCACTTTACGTGTCACCGGCATTGACCTGAATGCTTATGCCGATCAGTTGATTGAACGTTACTGTAATCCTGCGCTCAAACACCGCACCTGGCAAATTGCCATGGATGGGAGCCAGAAATTGCCACAACGGATGTTGGACTCCGTCCGTTGGCACTTAAAACAGGGTAATGCGTATCCTTGTCTGGCTTTGGGCATTGCGGGTTGGATGCGCTATGTGGGTGGCGTTGATGATAACGGTCAGATTATTGATATCCGTGATCCGATGGTGGATAGCTTTAAACAATGCGTTGCTGCCAGCGAAGATGGTGCGGCTCGGGTGCAAAGTTTGCTGACACTGAAAGCACTGTTTGGTGAAACCCTGCCACAACAGCCAGCATTTGTGCAGGCAGTGACCAAAGCTTATCTCAGCTTGCAACAATTGGGCGCGAAAGAGACAGTGCGCCGCTTAGCCGAACAAGCTTAAGACACACGACGATGAGCTGAATCAAGACGATTCAGCTCATCGGTATTGTTGACGTTAGTACTGCTGATGTTAGTTCTGTCGGCGTTGGTACTGTTGATATTGGTACCGTTGGTTTTTACGTTATCTTTTACTCTTCAATCTGATATGGTGCAGACTCAAACAGGTAGCCATCAAAATCTGGATGATCAGCATCAGAGATATCCAGCAACTTCAATTTTACATTCTCCAAATGCTGCCACATGGCCTGCTTAGCGGCTTTACTATCGCGGCGAAGCACGGCTTGCAAGATTTTTTGGTGATCATCCAACCATTGCCAGCGGTAGCTAAAATCGGCGGTATGACTATGCGCCCCCTGCCACATGGCACTGTCTTTCCTAACTTGCCAAGTCTGCGCAACCATATTGGCCAGCACACTATTTTGAGTCGATTGCGCTAACAAACAATGAAACAACTCATCAGCACTTTCATCTATCGCGCCAGCCGTCAGTGCGGCTTTTCCCTGCTCAATAGCGTTACGCATTTTAATGATATCGGCTTTGGTGGCTTGCATCGCGGCAAAAGCTGCTACTTCGCTTTCTAACAATTGCCGGGCTTGTAGCAGTTCAAACGGGCCATAGCCACTATCGATTGACGTAGCCGACTCACCATTAAGCGACATCGTGGGCACATTCACCACGTAAACACCGGAGCCTTTGCGTACTTCCACCAGCTTCTCCAGCTCAAGCATAATCAGGGCTTCACGCACCACACTACGACTGACACTGAAATTTTCGGCAATATCACGCTCCGGTGGTAAACGATCGCCCACTGAGTATCGCCCACTGACAATCGCTTCCCGCAGTTGGCTGCCCACTTCCTGATATAACCGCATAACCTTAATTTCCTGCATCAGACATTGGCGTAGAAAATACCAAATTGATCTGACCAAAAGGGTGTATGAATGACGCCCAGTATATCATGTGGTCAAACAACTTCAGGTGATATATCACGGTTTATCACTTCGATAAACCGTGATGCCCGAACATGTTGAGAAATATTAGAGGTAGGTAACAGTTAGAACTCCGAGGCTGCGCTGCTGATTCAACCATTCCAAACGGGACGTGGCTAAACTCCCTGGCAACCGCGCAGTCAGAGGCATATTACGTGTGAGTGTTTGTCTACTGGTTATCATTTTACCATTACGATAACAGTTCGTCGTAATGGTCTGGTTCAATACCGACATATCGCAAGGGGTATCAACGATAGCCCCAGAAAAAGTAATTGTACCTGTGACAGAAAGGGTGGATTGCGTACTACTGGCAGAGAAAGATATTATCCATGAAAACATGATTACAACGATACTCAATGCACGGTAGTTGCTCATGGTCACCTCAACTTTTATAGCTGTCATCTTAAAGATAGAGGATTTCAAGCAGTGCAATGGGTGTAATAGAGTATTTTTTATTACTCTATTCTGTTTATAACCCGCCCAAATTCCTCGGAGAAAGGATTATAATTTCACGCAGTAAATATCTATTAGGCTGGCTTCTTAGCTACCCTAGGAAATCATCCCTATTTGGCGATTTTTTGATTGATAATAAGCCTAATTGGACTTATTTCCTTTTCGATTAAAAGAGCAATAAATAGCCATGCTATTTGTAAGTTATATGAAAATATTTTTGTATTTTGGAGATCCAGCATGACAAAGACCAATTTAATTACCGGATTTTTAGGTTGTGGAAAAACCACAACCATTCGACACTTACTCGCACAAAAGCCGGAACATGAAAAATGGGCGGTGCTGGTCAATGAATTTGGTGAGATTGGTATTGATGGCGCTCTGTTGGCTGATAGCGGTGCTGTCTTAAAAGAGATCCCAGGGGGCTGCATGTGCTGTGTTAATGGGCTACCGATGCAAGTTGGCCTGAACATGCTGTTGCAGCAGGCAAAACCAGATCGCCTGCTCATTGAGCCAACCGGGCTAGGCCACCCGAAACAAATTCTGTCATTATTAACGTCCGATATTTATCAGCCTTGGATTGACCTACGCGCGACACTTTGTCTGCTGGATGCCCGCCAACTGAGTGAACCCCGCTATACCGAAAATGAAAACTTCCGTGACCAACTGGCGGCGGCAGATATCATTGTGGCCAACAAGCAAGACACTTACCGCTCGGCCGATAATGCGATGTTACAACAATGGCAACAAAAGCAGCAGCTATCACGGCCGCTGTATCATACCGAATATGGCAAACTCGACGTGGCCCTGCTCGACCAACCGCACAGTAATAAAGACGAACTGCCTTCTGGTACGCATCATCACGGCACATCACAACCAAAAGGATTAGCCGCATTACGCCTGAAAGGGGCAGAACCCTGGCGTCGGGCATTAAATCGGGGACAAGGGTATCTGAGCTGTGGCTGGGTGTTTGATGCCAATACCGTTTTTGATACCGTACCATTACTGGAGTGGGTACGATTGAACCCCGCAGAACGGGTAAAAGGCGTCATGCGCATCCCAGAAGGAACCTTGATGGTTAACCGGCAAGGTAATGACTTACAAATAGACACTCGCCAAATACCACCACTGGATAGCCGCATTGAATTGATTAACGCCACTGATATTGATTGGAACGTATTGCAACATGATTTATTAAAAATTCGTTTACGTAACGGGGTATAATATGCCCACTTTTTATTTTCTTTCCGTTACGTACATTTTTAATTTATAGGTTACCGCATGACTCGTCGTAATTTACCGACAATATTGCTGCTTAATTTACTGGGGATCATACTGTTTCTATCATGGTATCTGCCCACAAATCACGGTATCTGGTTTAAGTTAGACTCAGCAATATTCTTCTATTTTAATCAGCATCTGCTGTCCAGCCCAACATTTCTGCACCTGGTGGCAATCACCAATCATCGCGCTTTCGATGCCATTTCATTGATATGTATGGGATTACTTTATTTTTCCTTCTACATAAAGGAAACGCCTGCTGGCCGCCGTCGCCTGATAGTGACCGGATTCGTCATGCTGTTAACGGCGGTTTTTCTTAATCAGTTGGGCCATTTACTGCCGGTTTCACACCCCAGCCCCACCCTGACATTTGATAATATTAATCGCGTCAGTGTATTAACCGGCATCCCGACGAAAGATGCCTCAAGTGATAGTTTCCCTGGCGACCATGGCATGATGCTGATTATTTTTGCCTGCTTTATGTTGCGCTATTTTTCCCGCAGTGCGTTCGCTATTGCGCTGCTGATCGTGGTTATATTCTCAATGCCGCGCATCATGATTGGCGCACATTGGTTTACCGATATCGCAGTAGGATCACTCTCAATCGTCTTGGTAGGGATCAGTTGGGTATTGTTGACGCCGTTAAGCGATAAGATTATTGAGTGGATTAACCAGCATCTTCCTGGCGCTAAACATCCTTAATCCCTCGCCCATCGCAGGCTGCGGCAAACAATTAAATTTATTGTCTCAGCCTCTATTTTTGCGCTTATTTCTTCGCAATCAACGACGATAAATTAATCGGTCATTTTTATTTGTGAAAGTTTACATTCTATTACATTAGTTTTTCTGATGAAAATAGGAATAAAGCACTCGCCTTTTATTAATCATTACGGTACTCTCAAAAACGTTTGTGTTCAGCTATCAGCATTCTGCGCTTTTATCAGCATCCTGCACTTAATGTGGTAGAGATTTTTTGGTAAAGATGCTTTGGATAAAGAATGTGCGTTCATGCACATTTATTCAGTTAAATGATTGTCTATTCTGTTCACAATCAATAGTCTCGATTCGTTTGGTATTTTTGGTAGCGACATCCGTCGTAAGGACAGCAAGGGAAAACAACAACAATGGTCAAGTCTCAACCTATTCTGAGATATATTCTGCGGGCGCTCCCTGCAGTTGCAGCAGCAGTAATGTTATCCGCATGCAGTTCACCACAGGCTTCGAATGTAAATAATACGCAAACTGAGATGCGTGCAGTTAATGATAAAGATGGGCTTTTACTGCAAGCCTCTCAGGATGAATTCGAAGCGATGGTTCGCAACGTTGACGTCAAGTCAAAGATTTTAGAACAATATGCGGGTTGGAAAGGTGTTCGTTATCGTTTAGGCGGTAGCAGCAAGCGCGGTATTGATTGTTCCGCATTTGTACAAACCACTTTCCGTGAACAGTTTGGTATGGATTTGCCGCGCTCAACATCTCAGCAGCAGGATCTCGGCAAGAAAGTCCAGCGGACTAAATTACGTCCGGGTGATCTTGTTCTATTCCGCGCAGGTTCAACAGGGCGTCATGTTGGTATCTATTTAGGTAACGATAAATTTGTTCATGCATCGACCAGTGCCGGTGTAACGATATCGAACCTAAATGACGATTACTGGAATAAGCGTTATCGTGATGGGCGTCGAGTGCTAAGTAGCAGTTCGAGCAGCTAGCTAATATTTATTCCTGTTGTCCAAAATACCAAACCAAACGTTGAAACGCTGTCTATGACAGCGTTTTTTATTGGCTCATCTTCTGCCCCATCACCTTCCACTGCGTATTTTTCCGCCAATTTGTAAGAAATGTCCTTTTTTACCCAAAAAGCGCAATCGCCGATTTTTTTGTGTAAAATGCGTGTCACATTATTGATGAATTATCTCGCATTATCGGTAGAGTCGCCGAACATTCGCCTTTATATAATAAAATTAACGATATTAATAAACTGAAAATTTGTTTTAAAAAAACATATTTATAAAATAGAGATATAAAAATACAATTCGCTCTTCTTAACAATTTTAATTTATTTAATAACCTATTTACTTGATATTGGTAGGACATAACGCCCTGGACAGAAGAACCTAAAAATGACTGAAACATCAGCCAGACATATGCTTAACTCTGGGCGCTATGTACCCATTCAGTTAATGGAAAAAGCCATCAGATAGGGTACACGAGCAGCTGACCCTAAAAAAATATCAGGGCAATTTATTTATCGGACTGATATATATAAGCTGGTAAAAAGAAGAGTTGGTAATGAAATTAAATATGTTTACGAAAAATTTCGTTTGCATGTGGTTGTTAGAGAAAAAGACTGGACAATCATGCATTTCCATTACGATAGATAATATTCGGTCCCTAAATGTTTGAAATCTATGTCGAAGATGATGTGCTATTCAGACTCACTGTTATCGAGCGTTTGAAAGAACCAGAAGATCGAAGATTTGACCTCATTAACTGCTGGTTGGAAATTAAAGTACCTTGTATTCAACTTCAGTGTATTTGTGAGTTAACACCCGATGAGATTGAAATATTTCATCAAAATCTGAGTGATTTTTACGATTCTTTGTTAGTCGGAACAACACCTCTACCGGTCAAATTTAAGCCCAGAATAGGTATTCTTGATGCTGAAGTTATCGCGACCATTGATGGTCAAGGTGTTGGATTTAATTTCCGCGTTTGTCCTGATATCGAAGCCGGTAGTGAACTAAACGCGGGGATTTACCTCGATCAGAGTTACTTTCCCGGACTACTGGCCGGCCTGAAAGAAATTACTCACATAGACAGTGAATAAATTTTGTAGATAAATCTGCACAGTCTACTTATCCCGCTAACATCATAAAGTAATCATCAAGTCATAGCGGTATAAATACTTTGCCAATCATACTGAGGAACGGCGTAACATGGGTTCAAACAGTGCGTTCTCCCGCAATACTTTGTCCAGACGCCATCTGGTAAAAAAGAGTATCCTCCTCGCACTCTGCTTTTTTATCTGTTTTGTCGTTATTACGTTGTCATTACTGTATCGCAGCAGTGAAAATAAATTAACAACACAAAGTGGTAACATTATTACCTATGCCTCTCATTTCCTTAATGAGGTAACAACAACCCTGTCTCAGCTTATCCCACTGAGCACCCAATCATGCGAACAAGCCAGCCCGACTCTTCATTATCGTGCCGCATTTACCAATGGTGTCAGAGCCTTTTTATTGGTCAGAGAAGGCGTTGCTTATTGCTCCTCTGCAACGGGTGAAATGCAAACACCTGTCAGTACTATCTACCCCAAAGTTAATTTATCCCAGCCACTGGATTTTAAAATTCAGCAAGGTACCCCCATGATGCCAAATAAACCGGCAATTGCCGTATGGCTACGTCAATCCGGCCGTGAAGATACGGGAATATTGGCGACGATGGAATTCAGTTTGCATCCTTATCTATTAATGGGTCATTCAGATAGTGAAATGAGTGGCTTAGCGATTATTATTGATGGCTTAGCCGTCACTACTTTTGATTCTAACGTCTTACCTATCAGCCAGTTACCTCATCTAAACGCCAGAGAGATTAAATTACCGGGTTATCCGATTAAAATATTGATTTATCATAATAGTATAACGAAAAACGATATTAGAATGACCCTGCTAGGCGGCCTATTACTTGCTGGTTTGGTGGGTATCTTGGCTTTTTATATTTTAATCACCAGAAAAAGTGCTGAAGCTGAAATTTTACGGGGCATTAGGCGCGGTGAGTTCTTCGTGGAATATCAACCGGTTTTTCGCTCACATAATCAGACAATATCAGGTTTAGAAGCCCTTATCCGTTGGCAACACCCGACTGAAGGGCGGATTTCGCCCGATATCTTCATTCCTTATGCAGAAACTCAACACCTGATACAGCCGCTGACAACGCACTTGTTTGAGTTAATTATCAGAGATACCGCTCTTATAGCAAATCTGTTCCCGACGGGCACTAAACTTGCCTTTAATATTTCACCGGTTCATCTTGCTGATGATGATTTTTGTCAGGACGTATCACGACTCTTGCAGCAATTAAATACCGATATTTTTACCCCCGTCTTCGAAATTACTGAGCGAGGTATGGTGCAAAAAGAGTTGGCCCTGAAGCAATTCGCCTGGCTGCATTCGCAAGGGATTCAAATCGCTGTCGATGATTTTGGCACCGGCCATAGCGCACTGATTTATTTAGAACGCTTTACCTTAGATTATATTAAAATTGATCGCGGTTTTATCAGCACGATAGGCGAAAACACGGTCACAACGCCGGTATTAGATTCGGTATTAATACTGGCAAAAAAACTCAATATTGAAACTATCGCTGAAGGCGTCGAGACTGAGCAACAACTTCACTATTTAGCTAAACATGGTGTCAACTACTTGCAGGGGTATTTACTCAGTAAGCCGCTGTCTGTTGAAGCTTTAGTTAAATTCTGTCATGAAAAGATGAGTAACAAAAACTTACTGGCTTAATGTTTGCATTACCCCCCTGTAAGCTGGTAATTTCATTTGAGAAAATGATTATCTGCAGCTTCGCAGGAGATTGCCAACAATATGTTTTTACGCCTATTTGCTACCTTGATACTTTCGGCCATGAGTTTTGGGTTAGCTGCCGAAACCATTAAAGAGGGCGTTTCTTTTGCCATATTGGGCGAACCCAAGTACTCATCAGATTTTAGCCATTTTGATTATGTCAATCCAGCGGCCCCTAAGGGGGGAAATATTACTCTGTCGGCAATTGGCACATTTGATAATTTCAACCGATATGCATTACGTGGTACTTCTGCAGCTCGAACGGAAAGACTCTATGACTCATTGTTCAGTACCTCAAGCGATGAGATTGGCAGCTACTATCCGTTAATTGCAGAATCAGCGCGCTATTCTCCCGACTTCAGTTGGATTGAAGTTGATATCAACCCCCACGCCCGTTTTCATGATGGCGCCCCTATTACTGCAGAGGATGTGGCCTTCACCTTCAACAAATTTATGACTGAAGGGGTACCACAATTTCGATTGTTCTATAAAGGCGTTAAAGTCAACGCTATTTCCCGTCTGACGGTACGTTTTGAATTTCCTGAACCTAACAAAGATAAAATGCTCGGCCTACTTGGTTTCCCGGTGATGCCCAAACATTTCTGGAAAGATCATAAGCTGAGTGACCCACTCAGTACCCCCCCAGTCGCCAGTGGCCCTTACCGCATCAGCAAATACAAAATGGGCCAATATGTCACTTATGAACGGGTGAAGGATTACTGGGCCGCCAATCTGCCGGTTAACCGGGGCCAATATAATTTTGACACTATCCGTTATGATTATTATCTGGACGACAAAGTCGCATTAGAAGCCTTTAAAGCCGGAGCCTTTGATTTACGGACGGAGTCCTCACCGAAAAGCTGGGCGACGCAGTATGCGGGGGGTAACTTCGCCAAGAACTATATCGTCAAACAGGATATTACCGACAACTCGGCACAGAACACTCGCTGGTTAGCATTTAATGTGCAACAGCCCCTCTTCAGTGACCGGCGCGTCCGCCAGGCGCTGACTTTGGCCTTCGATTTTGAATGGATGAACAAAGCCTTTTATTTCAATAGCTATCAACGTGCCAATAGCTTCTTCCAAAATACCGAATATGCGGCAACAGGTTATCCGGACAGTGCAGAACTGGCTTGGCTCGCGCCATTGAAAGATAAAATACCCGCGGAAGTTTTCACCCAGATTTATCAACCACCACACACGGATGGTAGCGGCTATTCGCGAGATAACCTGCTCAAAGCCAAAGAGTTACTGAGTGAGGTGGGCTGGGAAGTCAAAGACCAACAACTGGTGAATAGTAAAACCGGTAAACCTTTTGAATTTGAATTGTTATTACCCAGCGGCAGCGATTTTCAGTATGTACAACCGTTCAAACACAATTTGCAACGTTTAGGTATCACGATGAAGATCCGCGAAGTTGACAGCTCGCAATTTATTAATCGCTTGCGCAGCCGGGATTTCGATATGATCCCAACGGTTTACGATGCCTTCCCTTACCCAAGCCCAGACCTGCAAATCTTGTGGAGTTCAGCCTACATTGATTCCACCTATAACAGACCCGGTATTAAAGATCCGGCCATCGACCAATTAATCGCCCAGATTGTTAGCCATCAGGATCAACCAGAGGCCTTACTCTCTCTGGGGCGTGCCCTTGACCGGGTATTGACCTGGAATTATTTGATGATCCCGATGTGGTATTCCAATCATAACCGCTTCGCCTATTGGGATAAACTCTCGATGCCAGCGGTTCGTCCCACCTATTCGCTAGGGTTTGATAGCTGGTGGTTTGATGTTAACAAGGCAGCTCGCCTGCCAGTAGAACGTCGTTAGGGGGCTGTTGTGGGCGCATATCTATTACGGCGACTATTCCTTGTTATTCCTACGCTGTGGGCCATTATTACTATCAATTTCTTTATTGTGCAGATTGCACCTGGTGGGCCAGTTGATCAGGCTATCGCCAATATTGAATTGGGTCATACCACTGGGTTTACTGCCGGTAGCGGTGATGGCGGTTTAGGGGGGGCTAAAGTCGGTCTGAATGCAGCACGGGTCGGTGACAGTAGTTATCGCGGTTCACGCGGGTTAGACCCAGAAGTTATCGCTGAAATACAACAGCGCTTTGGTTTTGATAAGCCCCTGCATCAGCGCTATTTCGATATGCTATGGCGCTATGTCCGCTTTGATTTTGGCGACAGTTTGTTCCGTGGCGAATCGGTGATGTCACTGGTTAAGCAAAGCCTGCCGGTGTCAATCTCGCTTGGGCTATGGAGTACGCTGATTATTTATCTAGTCTCCATACCTCTGGGGATTAAAAAAGCGGTGCGCAATGGTACGGCCTTCGATACCTGGAGCAGTACCTTAATTATCATCGGCTATGCAATCCCTTCGTTCCTATTCGCTATTTTACTGGTAGTGCTGTTTTCCGGCGGTAGCTATTTCGACCTGTTCCCACTACGCGGCCTGGTTTCCAGTAACTGGGACACCCTACCGTGGTACAGCAAAATCACAGACTATTTGTGGCATATTACCCTGCCCGTGCTGGCCACGGTGATTGGTGGTTTCGCGACACTGACGATGCTAACGAAAAACTCATTCCTCGATGAAATACGTAAGCAATATGTGGTTACGGCCCGAGCCAAGGGACTACCAGAGGAAAAAATTCTCTATCGCCATGTCTTTCGCAACGCCATGCTGTTGGTCATCGCCGGGTTCCCCGCCACCTTTGTCAGTATGTTTTTCACAGGTTCACTCTTGATTGAAGTGATGTTCTCACTCAATGGCTTAGGCCTGCTGGGATATGACGCCACCTTACAGCGAGATTACCCGGTGATGTTTGGCACGCTGTATATTTTCACACTTATTGGTTTACTGCTGAATATCGTCAGTGACATTACCTATACCCTGGTAGACCCACGTATTGATTTTGAGGGCCGCCAATAATGATGATGAGACTAAGTGCAATTAATCAGGCCCGTTGGGCGCGTTTTCGTCAGAATCGCCGTGGTTACTGGTCACTGTGGATTTTCCTGACGCTGTTTGTCATTAGCTTATTTGCCGAATTGATTGCCAACGATAAGCCATTGCTGGTGAGCTATCAGGGCAAGATTTATATGCCTTTTATGGTCAATTACAGTGAGTCAACCTTTGGTGGTGTTTTAACCACCGCGGCAGATTATCAAGATCCGTATGTGATCGGGCGTATAAATGACAGTGGCTGGGCTATCTGGGCACCTATTCGTTTTAGTAATAACACCATTAATTTCGCCACGGACGTGCCCTTCCCTTCGCCGCCAAGCCGTACCAACTTGCTGGGTACAGATAGTACCGGCGGAGATGTCTTGGCCAAAGTGATCTATGGCTTTCGTATCTCGCTGTTGTTCGGGCTGACACTAACCCTGTTTTCCAGTGTGATTGGGATCTGCGCTGGTGCGGTACAAGGCTATTACGGTGGCAGGGTTGATCTCTGGGGCCAACGCTTTATTGAGGTATGGTCTGGTATGCCAACTCTGTTTTTAGTGATTTTACTGTCAAGCATTGTGCAGCCCAATTTCTGGTGGCTGCTGGCTATCACCGTTATTTTTGGCTGGATGGGATTGGTCGGCGTCGTGCGCGCTGAGTTTCTCCGTACTCGAAATTACGATTATATCCGTGCTGCACGGGCGATGGGGGTACGTGATCGGACCATCATGACCCGCCATATGTTGCCTAATGCTATGGTGGCTACATTGACCTTCCTGCCGTTTATTCTATGTGGCTCAATTACCACCCTCACCTCACTGGATTTCCTCGGTTTTGGTTTGCCAATAGGGTCACCATCACTGGGTGGGCTGCTGTTAGAGGGGAAAAATAACCTACAGGCACCATGGCTGGGGATCACCGCATTTCTGGTGCTGGCGGTGCTATTATCCCTGTTGATTTTTATCGGCGAAGCTGTCCGTGACGCCTTTGACCCAAGTAAGGTGTACTGATATGACGACCTCACCACTATTGGATATCCAAAACCTCAGTGTTGCGTTTAGTCAGGCAGGCGTTCAGCGTGAGGTTGTCAGCGAACTGTCATTACAAATCAACGAAGGGGAGACACTGGCGCTGGTCGGGGAATCAGGATCGGGGAAAAGCGTCACCGCGTTGTCTGTGTTACGTTTGCTGCCATCACCGCCGGTAGTTTATCCCACAGGTGATATTCTGTTTGCGGGCAGATCATTGCTACATGCTGATGAGCCAACACTACGGCGCATTCGAGGTAATCAGATTTCAATGATTTTCCAAGAACCGATGGTGTCACTCAACCCACTGCATAATATTGAAAAACAGTTGGCAGAAGTGCTATCACTGCACCGTGGTATGGGGCAAGAAGCTGCGCGGGCTGAAATTATCCAATGCCTCGACAGAGTTGGCATTCGTAATGCCAAAGGGCGATTAGCTGATTTTCCTCATCAGCTTTCTGGCGGCGAACGCCAGCGAGTGATGATTGCCATGGCAGTATTGACCCAACCCAAATTATTGATCGCGGATGAACCTACCACCGCACTGGATGTCTCTGTTCAAGCGCAAATTCTGAGCTTGCTGAAAGAGTTAAAGCAAGAGATGAACATGAGCCTGCTGTTTATCACCCATAACCTGAATATCGTGCGCCGATTAGCGGATAACGTGGCGGTGATGCGTGAAGGCCGTAAAGTGGAGCAGAACAACCGGCAGGCGCTCTTCAGTGCCCCACAACACCCCTACACTCGCCAGTTACTGGATGCTGAGCCACAAGGCGCCCCACTGCCGCTCTCGCAAAATACCCAGCCACTGCTTGTGGTTAAAAAGTTGCAAGTCGCATTCCCAATCAAGCGTGGTTTACTGCGCCGTACTGTCGATCACCACTATGCGCTAAAAAGCCTCAGTTTTGACCTGAAGCCCGGTGAAAGTCTGGGCCTGGTGGGGGAATCCGGTTCGGGTAAAAGTACCTCCGGTCTGGCCTTGTTACGCCTATTGCCATCACAGGGTGAAATCTGGTTTAACGGGCAACCGCTGCACCAATTTACCCCAAAACAGATGCTGCCCTATCGCAGCCGTATTCAGGTGGTATTCCAGGACCCTTACTCAGCATTGAACCCACGCTTGAATGTGCAACAGATCATTGCTGAGGGCTTGGAAGTGCATCAAAAACTCAGTCCAGCGCAACGTGAAGAGCGAGTGATTAAGGCAATGGAAGAAGTCGGATTGGATCCAACCACCCGCTCTCGTTATCCAACTGAATTCTCTGGTGGTCAGCGTCAGCGCATTGCGATTGCCCGCGCACTGATCCTGCAACCACAACTGTTGATCCTTGATGAGCCAACGTCTTCACTGGATAAATCGGTACAGGCGCAAATTTTGGCCCTACTGAAATCCCTTCAGCAGCGTTACCAACTCAGCTACCTGTTTATTAGCCATGACTTACAGGTTGTGCGTTCGCTCTGCCATCAGGTGATTGTCTTAAGACAAGGAGAAGTAGTGGAACAAGGTGATTGTCAGGTAATATTTGCTGCACCAAAACAACCATATACTCAGCAATTATTAGAATTAGCAGACTAATATTGCTGTAGCGTAGACAACAATGCCCACGATAGCACACGGACAAACAGCTAAAAAATATCAGAAGGGGTATTCTGCCGTCAGGGTTTCGGCAATGGCCACACCGACATCTTTCAGGCGGCACATGGTCGCACTCTCATCCTGCCGGTGAACAAACAAGCACGGCTCACCTTCCCATTCAATAATGGATGAGTTCACTTGGATATCTTGCAGCGAAAGGTGGAGCCGCTGCATGATATGCCTGGCATGATTACCGTCGTGACTGAGTAACTTCAACCCCATCAGATCATTGGTATCGTCTATCGTCGTCAACGGAGTCGGCTCAACTTTAGCCCCGATGAAACCAGACAACCAACGGTAACTTTGCGGCAGGCGATGTACTACCGAAAGTTGAATATTATTCACGTGTCTTTCCTAGTCAAAATAAAAAATTAAAATTTACCAAAAACACCACAGTGACTCACGTTAACCATATGGCTCACGTTAACTACAGTTATAGTCGCTAAATTGTTATTGTGCCTGATTCAAATCTCATAAAAACACAATATTGATAACAATTGAGAAACTTATGACTAACAAATCTATTTGTGTGCTGATTTTTGAACTCTTTAGCGCCTTTAGCAGGAACAGAGGCTGTAGATTTGGGATTCAGATCCCATTTTTCGTTATATTTATACCTTAATGGCCGTCAGCTCAACCATTTTTCTTGCAAGACAGTTACCTAATAGCAGTTAAATATTTACATTTTTAGAACAAATTAACATTAGAAAATCTTAATGGAGTTATCATAACAAACTGATAAACATGCATATTTCTTATCATTTATTGTCATCTAATTGGCTAAAATAGACGTATAAAACAGCTGAAAAACGATTTCTATTTTTTATCTTAGTTGCCCAAAAAATTAACAATATGACCTCAATCATGACGATGCAATCAATAATGATACGTACGCTTACTATATTGATGAAGCGCAAGAATTTATCATTTTTTAAGTCAAATTAAGGCGAAATGAGAGAGAAAAGGGTTTATCTCAGTAGCGAAAAAACTACTCAGAATGAGCCTCTGGGATGAAGCTCATTAATCCCGATGAGTCTATTAACTTTAAGCTCAACGACCAGCAAGTGATTCGGATGACAACGGTTATTGACACTTAGTGCCAAGAGCAGATTTGAACGCTACTTGCAGCGGCCTCGCAGAAGCGAGGCCCAGTAACGAACGTAGCCGACGCACATGCAGCTTGAAGTAGACGGGTAAATGCCCTACCACTTATACCGTTCACACCCCATACCGTTCACAACCCATATCATTCACAACCCACGTCGTTCACAACCCAGCATGGGCGCTGGCTATTTTTTATGACGCGGTTTTATTACTTGGGCGACTGGCATACAGATACAGCAACATCGCGACAATAATACAAAATGCCATTGAACTGACCATCGGCCAGGCACTGCGCGACGAAGCCATCGACAGTAACGTCCCCACCACCGCACCGATACCAAAGCGTAACGTCCCCGCCAAAGAAGAGGCAGTACCTGCCATATGCGGGAAATCATCTAATATCACCGCCATTGCGTTAGACGTGATCATTGCGATACACCCAACATAGGCGGCTACGCCCAGAACCAATGCCCAGAATCCCATGCCAGTTACACAAACTACCACCAGCCAGATCCCCATCACAAATTGCACTATCAGGCCAAAACGGAACATTTTCAGCGCCCCGAAACGGCGCACATTACGGCTGTTGATAAAGGTCATCAAGAACAAAAAGACAATGTTCAGTGCAAAGTAATAACCAAAGTTTTGCGGGGAAACGCCGTTTAACTCGATATAAACAAAAGGGCCGGCGCTGAGGAATGAAAACATACCGGCGAAGGAGAAACCACTGGCCAACATATAGCTCAGCACGCGTTTATGGCGAAATAACGAGCCGAAATTACCCATGGTCGTACGCAGATGAAATTTCTGTCGCCGTTCAGGGGGCAATGTTTCTTGGATAAATAGCGCCACTAACACCGCACCAACCAGTGCCGCCCCCGCCATGGTCCAGAAAATAGCATGCCAGCTAAACCACACCAACAGCGCACCACCGATAATCGGTGCCAGCAGGGGTGCAATCGTCATCACCAAGACCACAAAAGACATCATTCGGGAGAACTCATCTTTGGTGAACATATCGCGCATCAATGCATTAATCACCACACTTGCAGCGGCGGCGGATAAGCCATGCAGGAAGCGCATATTAATGAGTTGCTCAACCGACTGCACCAGTGCACATGCCATACCTGCAAGCGCAAAAATCAGCGTCCCCCAAAAAATGACCGGCTTACGCCCGATGCTGTCAGCCATTGGCCCATAGAACATTTGCCCAATGGCAAACCCCAGCACATACGCGCTCAGAGTCATCTGCACACGGCCACTCTCGACCCCAAACTCCTGTGCAATAATCGGCATGCTTGGCAGATACATATCAATCGCCAAAGGCATCAGCATCGACAACAACCCAAGGATAAAAATCAAACCGATGTGGGATGTCCGGTTTTTTTGCACGCTTTACCACTCCTCCAAAAACTTACCGCAGATTATACCGCGGCAGAACGGTGCGGAACCATTGGCCCGCACTGCAATAAAAATCTAATTACAAGTGTGGGGCACCCACGCTGGCGATCTCTTCCGCCGTCAGCGGCCGGTACTCACCAGGGGCTAAATCATCATCAAGCGTGATATCACCAATGCGTTCACGGTGTAACTCGATCACTCGGTTCCCCACGGCAGCAAACATCCGTTTCACCTGATGATAACGCCCTTCGCTGATGGTCAAGCGCACCCGTTGCGGTTCGATAACCTCAAGTTGAGCCGGTTTGGTCAGGGATTTTTCATTGTGCAGTTGCACCCCGTCAGCAAATTGCTGTGCGGTATCATCGGATAGCGGATGTTCCAACGTCACCAAATAGGTCTTTTCACAATGATGACGTGGTGAAGTTACTCGATGTGACCACTGCCCATCGTCAGTCATCAAGACCAACCCGGTTGTATCGATATCCAACCGCCCGGCGGCATGGAGTTTGTAAGCTACTGGCTCATCAAGGAAATACAACACCGTAGGATGATCGGGATCTTCCGTCGAGCACACATAGCCCTGCGGCTTGTTCAGCATAAAATAACGGGGGCCAACCATCTGCTGTAACGGGTTGCCATCAAATCGCACGTCTTGTTCCGGTGTCAGCTTGATGGCACCACTTTTGACCACCTCGCCATCAATAGTCACACGCTTTGCCCGCAGTTCACGCGCTACCAACGCCCGGCTGACACCTAATTGCTGAGATAAAAACTTGTCCAATCGCATTGAATCTATTTTGCCTGTTGTATGGCCGTATCACTGATGGATACGGTCCCCATAATGACACCCGTTGATGATGATAGGATGTCAATTGTACGGGTTGAAATGAATGAAGCAGTAAATTGTCATCCCAACATTTTCATCCCCAAATCATTGGTGTTGTCACAGAGCTGCAAACGAGCGAATCCCGATAGGCTGACACCTGTCAGTTATTCGGGTGACAAACCTGCCGAGAGCAGATTTGAATGCTGCTTGCAGCCGCCTCACTGAGGCAAGCCCCGTAAATGG
This sequence comes from Yersinia similis, assembly GCF_001053095.1. GTDB lineage: Bacteria > Pseudomonadota > Gammaproteobacteria > Enterobacterales > Enterobacteriaceae > Yersinia > Yersinia similis. The sequence goes on from NZ_CGBP01000001.1 coordinate 215,727, forward strand.
GCTAAGTAACGAGAACCGTTAATACCGCCGCAATACCAAATAAGAAGAGGGTTGGAGAAAATAATTCGCTGCCTACCTGACTTGTTAGTATAGCGGCGGTTGCCCTATCATCCTAGAAACTGTTGTTAGAAAGCATTTATTCAGAAAACAACTTATCGCGACCACGCCAAGTTGATAGCCGGCGCCCTCGCACAGATGCCATCAGGCAGGCATAATAATAGAAACTTTTTAGCTATAGGCTGAGATCAATGTCGCTCATACAGCCCCGTAAAGTGTTGCAAATGTTGAATCCATTCACCTGGCAGAGACGGTAATGGCATTCACACTACGGCCTTATCAACGAGAAGCGGTCGATGCCACGGTGGCTTATTTTCGTCGCCACACCACACCCGCACTCATTGTTCTGCCAACCGGCGCAGGCAAGAGTTTAGTGATCGCTGAACTCGCGAAGCTGGCCCGTGGCCGTGTGTTGGTATTGGCACATGTCAAAGAACTGGTTGCACAAAATCACGCAAAATACTGCGCATACGGTCTTGAGGCCGATATCTTTGCCGCCGGGTTGCAACAGCGACAAAGCGAGGGGAAAGTGGTCTTTGGCAGCGTGCAATCGGTGGCCCGTAATCTGTCACTGTTTGATAGCGCCTTTTCTCTGCTGATTATCGATGAATGTCATCGCATCAGTGATGAAGATGACAGCCAGTATCAGCAAATCATTCAGCATTTACGCACGGGAAATCAGCAACTACGGTTGCTGGGGCTGACGGCCACCCCTTATCGGCTGGGGAAAGGCTGGATTTATCAGTTCCACTATCACGGTATTACTCGTGGTGATGAAAAAGCCCTGTTCCGTGACTGTATTTATGAATTACCGCTGCGTTATATGATTAAACATGGCTTTCTGGTGCCACCTGAACGGCTGGACATGCCGGTCGTGCAGTATGATTTCAGCCGCCTGACCAGCAACAGTGATGGCTTGTTCCGTGAGGCGGATTTAGATCGAGAACTTAAGCAACAACAAAGAATTACCCCACATATTGTTAGCCAGATCATCGAATATGCGGCTCAGCGTCGCGGTGTGATGATTTTTGCCGCCACCGTAGAGCACGCCAAAGAAGTCTATGGCCTGTTGCCCAAAGGTGAAGCGGCGTTAGTCAGCGCGGGGACCCCACCGGCGGAACGGGATGCGCTGATCAATGCCTTTAAACAGCAACAATTGCGCTATTTGGTCAATGTGTCGGTACTGACCACCGGGTTTGATGCCCCCCATGTGGATCTGATTGCCATTCTTCGTCCAACCGAATCCATCAGTTTATATCAACAAATTGTTGGCCGAGGCCTGCGGCTGTTTCCAGGTAAAGAGGATTGCTTGATTCTGGATTATGCAGGTAATCCCCATGACCTTTTCTCTCCAGAAGTGGGCACTAGCAAACCTCACAGCGGGAGCCAGCCAGTACAGGTCTTCTGCCCCGATTGCGGCTTTGCCAACATTTTCTGGGGGAAATGCACCGAATCCGGCGAGATTATTGAACACTATGGCCGCCGCTGTCAGGGCTGGTTTGAGGATGATCAGGGCACACGTGCGCAATGTGACTACCGTTTTCGCTTTAAATCCTGCCCACATTGTGGAGCAGAAAACGATATTGCGGCCCGTCGCTGCCATCAATGCCAGGCGGTTTTAGTCGATCCCGACGATATGTTGAAAGCAGCCCTGAGACTGAAAGATGCGCTGGTATTGCGCTGTGGCGGTATGCAGCTAGAAACAGGCCATGATGCCAAAGGAGAGTGGTTGAAAGCGACCTATTACGATGAAGATGGCACCAATACCAGTGAGCGTTTCCGATTAACTACGCCGGCACAACGTATGGCATTCGAACAGATATTCCTACGCCCACACCAACGTGCACCGGGCATTGCCCTTAAATGGCACACCGCCGCTGATATTATCGCTCAGCAGGCATTGCTACGTTATCCAGATTTTGTGGTCGCTCGCCGTCGGGGGCAGTGGTGGCAAATCAGGGAAAAGGTATTTGATTACAAGGGGCGTTTTCGGCGGGCCGATTCTCTCGCCTGAGCCGCACTTGACCTGCGAGATCCGCAGTTTTATTTGCTGTCTGAGCGATATTTCGCTAGAATGCCGCCCGCTTTGCTCTGGGTTTACCCAGTCAAAGCCGAGTATCGAACCTGTTGCTGGGTCGCCTGTAGCAGGGTAAATTTTCTTTAAGAGAAAACAAAATGACCACTATCAATGTAGAAGTACGTAACGACCAGGGTAAGGGTGCGAGCCGCCGCCTGCGTGCAGCAAATAAATTTCCGGCAATCGTTTACGGTGGCTCAGAAGCAGCTATTTCAATTGCTCTTGACCATGACACCACCAAGAACCTTGAACTGAAACCGGGCTTTTATGATTCCGTACTGACTCTGGTTATCGACGGTAAAGAAACTAAAGTTAAAGTACAGGCTGTTCAGCGTCACGCTTTCAAGCCAAAACTGACTCATATCGACTTCGTTCGCGTTTAATCGCGTTGCTTTCGATATTCGGGACGCCGAAATAAAAAACGCCGCATCAGCGGCGTTTTTTATTGGCTAAATCAGCAACGTGGGCAATTACTTACCACCAGCCCGGCGCTGTAATTGATCACGCAAATTCGGCGGAGTACCTTTAATGGTCAGCGTATCGGTTGCCGCATCCCAAAAAATCCGCTCATCTAGCAGCAGCGCATCAAAATTAATACTCAAGCCCCCCCCACTGCCCGCGAACTTGGTTAACTGACGCAAGGTCCCGCGATCTGCTGGGAAACTCTCTTCCAATGCATAACCCTGTTCAGCCGAAAATTGCTGAAAATCTTTTTCGCCCAGCTTCGGCAACTCTTGAGCCAACTCCTGCAAGGCAATCTCTTCACCGGCCTGCAATTGCTCATTACAATAGCTGTAAACCTGCTGACGATAGGCCTGACGCTCATCTTTGCCTAACTCGGCATCGGCGCAGTAGTCATCAACCGCCTGCAATAAACCACGGTTTTGCGCTTTGGTATCTAAGCCTTCGGCAGCGGACAGAAAATCCATAAAGAAGTCAGACACTTTGCGCCCTACCCGCCCTTTAAGGAAGGTCAGATAACGCGTTGACTCCGGGTTGGTTTCCCACTCGGTTAAATCAATTCGGGCTACAATATCCGCACGGTTGATATCAAGATAATGGGTGGTGCTCAGATCGAGCTGTTCGTTTACTCGCATACTATGACAGCTGCTTAGCACGGAGATCAGTAAATACTCCCCTGCCAGATAACGGTACTGGCAAAACAGCACCACCCCGCCCTCGGCAAATGGATACTTGGCTAGCTCGTCACGTAAACGACCGGTTGCTGCACGGCTAAAGCTTAGGAAATCTTCATCACCCTTACGGCTTCGCTTCAGTGCATCAGCCAGTTCGCTCTGCTCATTAAACAGCCCATAAGCTTTACTTTTGGCACTGTAAACGCGGTGCAGTTCGGCCATCATCTCTTCAACTACCGCATTGGTCGGTAACAAAGAATCCCGCAACACCACATCAAGCGTTTGTTCATCACGTTTAATAAGCTGATGTAAGGCTATCTGGTCAATATCCAGACTCATGATAAATACTCCTTTTGGCTAGGGGCGTATTCAATCACTGATAAGGTAGAGCTGCAACTCAAAAGCGCTAGCATCGTTCAATTAATGGCTACAGATTCTTCGTGCTATAAAATAGCGGAAAAACCTCTCCTTATACGGTAAGATGTGGGACTTTGTCAGGCGTTGAGCACAATTTTTATGCCACAATCATCCCGTTATAGTGACGAACACGTCGAACAGCTCCTGTCTGAGCTGGTCAGCGTATTAGAAAAACACCGTACCCCAACAGATCTTTCTTTGATGGTTTTGGGAAATATGGTAACAAACCTGATCAATACCAGCATTGCTCCTGCGCAACGCAAAGTATTGGCACGTTCTTTTGCTGAAGCACTTCAGGCTTCGGTACGTGAAGATAAAGCCCATTAATTTATCGGCCAAGACTACTATCTCAATATGGTGACAAATCGTCAGCGCTATCGTGAAAAAGTTTCCCAGATGATCAGCTGGGGGCACTGGTTCGCCTTATTTAATATTCTATTCAGCCTGGTTCTGGGTAGCCGCTACCTGTTTGTCTCCGATTGGCCCTCTTCGCTGATTGGCCGTGTTTATGCCCTTGTCAGTTGGCTGGGGCACTTTAGTTTTCTTGTTTTTGCCGCCTATTTATTGGTGATATTCCCACTTACCTTTGTGGTGATGTCACAACGGCTACTCCGTTTTCTTTCTGCCGCCTTTGCGACAGCAGGCTTAACCCTGCTATTGGTGGACACTGAGGTTTTTGCCCGCTTCCATTTACACCTTAATCCGGTGGTATGGGAGTTAGTTGTTAATCCCGAGCAAACGGAGTTGGCGCGCGACTGGCAACTGATGTTTATTTCAGTGCCGGTTATTTTTCTGATCGAGATGCTGTTCGGCACCTGGGCCTGGCAAAAACTGCGCAGCCTCAACCGCCAGCGTTTTGTTAAACCATTAGTTGCGGTACTGATCTCTGCCTTTATAGCCTCACATCTGATGTATATCTGGGCCGATGCGAATTTTTATCGTCCTATCAGTATGCAGCGCGCTAACCTGCCGCTCTCTTATCCAATGACCGCCCGTAAATTCCTTGAGAAACACGGTCTGCTCGATCAGCAAGAGTATCAACGCCGTTTGACGGAGCAAGGTAATCCCGATGCCCTGGCGGTTGAATACCCACTAAACTCGATAACATTCAATGATAAAGGTAGCGGTTATAACCTGCTGTTGATCGTGGTTGAGGGTATTCGGGTCAGCAGCCTACAACAGGATATGCCCTCATTGGCCGAGTTTGGTCGCGAAAACATTCAGTTTGATCACCATTACAGTTCGGGTAACCGGCAAGATACCGGCTTATTTGGCCTGTTTTATGGCATTTCACCTACTTACTGGGATGGTATTCTCTCCGCCCGGGAACCTTCAGCGTTCATCACTGCATTAGGCGCTCAGGGCTACCAATTTGGTCTGTTCGCGTCTGATGGTTTTAAATCGGCCCTATACCGTCAGGCGCTGTTAGCTGATTTCACCTTACCGGCGCCGGTTGCACAGACTGACAGTGAGACCACCGCTCAGTGGCAACAGTGGCTGGCCAGCACCACCGCCAATAGCAATCCATGGTTCTCATATATTAGTTTGAGTGGTCCCGCCGAAGCGCAAGATCCGGTAATCGGGCAGAAAGTTGCCTCACCCACCAATTTTATACGCAACTATCAGGCGGGGGCCAAAGAGGTGGATCAGCAAATTGCGGCCATCCTTGAGACGCTGAAACAAAGTGGTCAACTCGATAAAACCGTCGTCATTATTACTGCCACCCATGGCGTTGAATTTAATGATAGTGGCAATAATTACTGGGGGGCGGGCAGCAGCTTCAATCGCCAGCAACTGCAGGTACCACTCGTGGTGCACTGGCCGGGTACCCCACCACAAAGTGTGGGTAAACTGACCAACCACGAAGATGTCATGACGACATTGATGCAACGCTTGCTGCATGTGAAAACAGCACCAGAAGATTATTCCCAAGGGGAAGATTTGTTTGCCGCACAGCGTAACAACAACTGGGTCGCAACAGGCGACAACGGCATATTAGTCATCACGACGCCAACACAAACCATCGTGTTGGACAATAACGGTGGTTATCGCACTTATGATCAGCAAGGTCATGAGGTCAAAGATGAAAAACCTCAACTACCTTTGCTGTTACAAGTGCTAACCGACGTGAAACGCTTTATTGCAAACTAGTGCGTTGCCGCTCAATAAACCACACTAAATGCTTAAAAAACATGCAATCATTTCCTCAGGTATTGCATTAGCAGCAGTAAAATGTAGTATAAATGCCACAGCATCGGCATGTAGCGCAGCTTGGTAGCGCACCGTCATGGGGTGTCGGGGGTCGAAGGTTCAAATCCTTTCATGCCGACCAAATACCTCAACAAAACCAATCCATTAGGGTTGGTTTTGTCATTTGTGGGGTTAGTAGTAAGGAAACTCAGGGGAAAAACCCGGCTGAAGTTAGAATGAATAGACCGGGCAATCATGCCCGAACATACTTCATGCTTTAGTTAAAACCACCGGTAATTTCGAGCCTGCCATTAAATTTATGTAATTACCGTATCATTATTGCACCCACAGCCGCCTAATTGCCCACACCGCCTTCTACCTTTTTGTTTATTACCGTGGGGTGCCCCAAAAGTTAATGGCATAACGAGTAGGATAAAACGGAAAAATGCCTTCTATCAGTATCCTTCTCTATTTTTTGTGATTTACATCACTTGCTATTATATTCAAATGTCGGTGAATATAATGATTGTTATGACTTGTTAATTGCCAAAACATCGTTTACCACCAAGGATGATAGAATGACATCAGCAATTAAAATAACTGTTGGTTATCACAGTTTCTTGCTTCCTGATACTCATACTGACTACGATTTCCCAGCTTACATCAACAAACATATTGATCTTATTTGGCGCTATATAGAAAATAACGACAAGATAGAAGAGTTGTCTTCAAATCCTTTCTCAAAGGGAAGGACAGCGGCATTAGTCAAAGCAAAGTTCCTCTCAAGTGAACTTAAAGCGTTTAAATTAAAAACCGGGATAATAGGTTATCCTTTTGATATGAAAGATATTAGTTTATATATCACATCTCAAAATATAACAATCAAGCTATGCACGGAGTTTAAACGGAATGGAACGTTGGTCAACAGCCTTCCCTAATAATATCTATACTCTAAATAAAAGGAAGGTGCTTTAGGCGTTATTAATAACAAGGCAAGAAACCGCTCACCAGAGGGTGAACGGCCTTCTTGAATTCAAACCAGTAAAAGACTCACTGGTGGTTAGGTATTAAAGAATTTCACCATTGCTGGCAATAACTTTTTTATACCAATCAAAACTTAACTTACGTGAACGCGCCATTGTACCGGTGCCATCATCGTTTTTATCGACATAAATAAAGCCATAACGTTTGCTGTATTCACCGGTGGTGAAAGATACGCAGTCAATACATCCCCATGGGGTATAACCCATTAGGTCCACGCCATCTTCAAATACCGCTTTTTTCATCTGCTCAATATGGGCTTTAAGATAAGCAATGCGGTAGTCATCGTGCACCATGCCATCCGCTGCGATTTTATCTATCGCACCAAAACCATTTTCAACAATAAATAACGGCTTCTGATAGCGCTCATACAACACACTCAGAGAGTAACGCAGACCCACCGGATCGATCTGCCACCCCCAGTCAGAGGCTTTGACGTGTGGGTTCGGCACGCTGCCCTCAAACCCTGAAAGTGAATTGCCGCTACCTGGATTAATCGCAGAGACCGCGTTACTCATGTAATAACTCAGCCCCATGTAATCGGCGCAACCATCACGCAGAGTCTCGAGGTCCCCCTCTTCCATATGGATATTGAAACCACGGCGCGCCCACTCTTGTAAAATATATGAAGGGTAATAACCGCGCATATGAACGTCGCCGAAAAGATAGCGCTCACGCATAGCTTCAACGGAATACATCATGTCATCTGGATGGCAGGAGAAAGGATACAGAGGCACCATCGCCACCATACAGCCAATCTTAAATTCCGGATTAATGGCATGACCCAGCTTGACCACTTTGGCACTGGCAACAAACTGATGATGCAGTACCTGATACAGGGTCTCTTCTGGGTTCTCTTGTTCAGTGAACACCACACCAGAACAGCAATAACCAAACAGCGGATATTTCCAGTTACGCTGGTTATTTATCTCGTTGAAGGTCATCCAATATTTAACTTTGCTTTTGTAGCGCGCCATGACGACTTCACTGAATTTTACAAAGAAATCGACCACTTTACGGTTTTTCCAGCCACCATATTCTTTGACCAGATGCCACGGCATTTCGAAGTGAGATAACGTAATCACCGGTTCAATACCGTATTTCAGCAATTCATCGAACATATCGTCATAAAATTGCAGGCCGGCTTCATTGGGTTGCTGTTCATCGCCATACGGGAAGATACGTGTCCAGGCAATAGAGGTGCGGAAACATTTGAAGCCCATCTCGGCGAACAGCGCAATGTCTTCTTTGTAATGACTATAAAAATCAACGGCGTCATGGTTTGGATAACGATACCCTTCCAGCACTCCGTCGGTCATCACACGGTCAACCCCATGGGAGCCGCCAGAGAGGACATCAGCAATGCTCACGCCTTTGCCGCCTTTATCCCAGCCGCCTTCAACCTGATGTGCCGCAACCGCGCCACCCCATAAAAAATCTTTCGGTAACTGTTGATAGCTCATAACAATATCCCTAATAACTGTGGGTAAATAGGTGCCCTATAAATGGAAAGTATCGGCGCGCTTTCATCAACATTAAACAAGCTGATGACATGCTGGGCGGTCAATGCGTGATCAATTGCCATTATTAATCTCCTGTCGCGGGGTGCCAACCCTAAAATAAATAGAGCGTTATCGGCTTATTATGCGTATTCACAGGATATCGAGGAGGGATTCTAGCAAAAAGAAAAGCGAAGTCACGATATAACAAAATGTACCGTTTGTAATATGTTACATGTGAAAAACACCCTGTTTTATTTGGTGTTTTTATTCATTAGCTGAGGTAATTTCTTGCCAATAGTTTCAATAATATATAGCACCGGAATTTGGGTAGTAATATTATACTGGCCTTCAAGGATAACCGGGGGCATGTGATAGGAGATATTGAGATCAGCCATTTTAGCCAAGGTGGAACTTTCACTGTTGGTCAGGCTGATAATTTTACAATTTTGCAGGCTAAATTGGTTGGCAATGCGAATAATTTCTTCTGTTTCTCCAGAGACTGAAAGGATAATGGCGACCGCGTCCTGATACATGTCGCTGTTAATAGGATAATAGGGATCATCAATGTAGGTGCTGTATTTACCAACATTAGAAAAGAAGCGGGCGCTGTATTTCCCCAATGCTCCCGATGTGCCGATACCAACAAAAATAACTCTGCGCGTTGCCGCTATCTGTTTCGCTACGTTATCTAATAGTTCATCAAATTCGCTATTATTAATGCTCTTAAAATAACTGATTATTTCACTGATACCAAAGGTGACTGGTGGTTTTTCATCATGTTCTAAATATAATTTAAACCGGATACGAAATTCAGAATAACCATCACAGTTCATTTTTTTACAAAAACGTAAAACTGTGGTGGTAGAAACACCCGAGGCATCTGCGAGCTCCCTGATAGTCATGTACACCACTTTGTCAGTATTTTTTATGATGTAATTATAAACTATCAATTCCAGTTCGTTCAGCGTCGATATTTCTTTATAAGTAAACATATTGATACCTGAATTCCCGTAGCGACCTGCCTTTAGGGCGCTTGCAATGGCCCAAGACACGCGAATTTAGCATGAAATGGGGCCATGGACGAGCCAGTTATTTATGTTAGCGAGATATCGACTATTTCTTGCTGCGGTAATCGTAAGCGTTTTTCGGCGGATACTTCTTTGTAGATAGCTAACCGGGCGTAATTGCCCGGTATATTTATTAATTCACTGAGATACCGTAGACTAAATTATAAATAGTACTTTTACTGCGGTAACTGCGTCGCTATCTTTATCAAATTTAATAATCATTATGCCGCTCGCACAATATAGTTAAAAGCAATATTCCGTGGTCTATTTTCATTGGCTGTGGGTACAGATCTGGAAGCGTCAAAAAAAAGTTCGGCGAGTCTATCATCCGTAACGCCTACTGCCACATCTGCGCTAGCAGCATAAGATCCAAATTGACCGTCAGTGCGAAAAACTCCAGTGGCGTTAGAGCTGAAAAGTCTGGCCGATGTTGCTTCATTGCGTCCCTGAATTCCACCAGAGATATTTCTTATCGCATCACCTTGTATTGATAGTATTTCCCGACCTGCATCAACCCCAAGTCCATCATCCCAGCCACGAATAAACTCACCCCGCAAGTCCGGTAAAATACCTGACGGATAAGCCAATGCTAATTTTGGATATTTTACTTTGTCAAAGATAGCACCATTACATTTTAACCAACCTTCGGGTGGAGTGGCGGTAGGCCACGGAAGCGGGACCCCAACCGGAATTGCTGAGCCTTCCCCCAAACCAAGGTTTGCGAGAGTCTGTGTTATAGCCGTTGGACCGGCGTCTTTTATCTCAGAGAGATTATTACCAGACTGCAAAAATAGCTTTTTCAGTGCGGCTAAAACCTGTGTGTCGTCATTAGGATCTAAGGTTAATCCTCCATCTTGAACCACCGTGACCAACTCCCGCTGAATAGTATTAAACCACTCAGCCGGTAATAGGGTGGGTGGCACGCCACCGGCGACATTGCCGTCGGTAAATTCACCGTTACTGTCGGCGCGTGTATTAGGAATATCTCCAATTTTTTGCATGGTAATACCTCACTGGTTAAAGCGATAAAATAGAAATAGTTAATGAATAATGACCCAATGTGCTTAGCTTTATCGCCAGACACCTCAAGTTAGAAGGGTATAGCCAAACTTCAGAATAGAATGGGATGGGTTTAATACCGATAACCGGCATTCCAGTTGTTTATTACCCCACGAACGCAGCGGGTCACTGCAATACGTTAAGCTGCATTGAGCATTATGAATGGTGGTTTCCGGCGCGGTAATAAGCCAGGTAAAGGGCCACTCTTCACCGTTCAATGCATCACGGCACACCGACATACCCGCGCAGGCTTGCCGGTATTGGGTAACGGTAATGGCATAGCCCAACGCCTTTGCCACGCGGATAAAGTACGCCGCCGATTGGCCGCCAATACCAAATAATTTAGCAACCACCGCCCGCTGGCGTTGGATCATGCTATCGATCTCACCAATCGCACACAAATCGGGCAAGCCCAGTGTCGCCTCCCACTCCGGTAAGAGTGCGGTGGCGGTGGCCGGAAAAGCCGCCGACAGTAGATCTTGTGCATCTTCATCGCTGCGTTGATAAGCATTCGCTAACGCCCGCAGTACCTCGGTCTGTACGCCGTCAGGCCGTCGGGGCCACACTAATCCCATCGGCATCAGCGCTTGTAACGCTCCGGTATATTCACTGACAGAATAGCGGCTCATAGGTAACTCACTGTACCCCGAACGGGGAGTTTGCCGGTTTGCAGTTCAATATTGGCCGACGGGGATTCCATAATAAACCCCCCGCTTCCAGGCACTTCCCCGATGGCCAGCAACAGCGACGACCACAGGATTTTTCCACCGGGTTGCCCTTCGGTGAAAAACACCTCATCAATAGCGGTATTGATGGCGGCGGTTGTTGTACTGTCAGCATAAGAGATGCCGCTGATCACAAAATCAATCGCTTGAGCGACAGGCGCGCAAACATACACCAGAGCAATAATAGGTTGTTGTGGATAGATAGCGTCCGCTACCCGCCCCTGATCGCCAGTGGCTTTTACCGCCCCCCACTCTTCAAGGGATGAGATACCGTCAGTTCCCTGCGGGAAGCCGCCGTGGTCGTTATCATCGCACATGATATACACCCCAACGGTGCCCGCCCCCATCAAGCGCCGTTTCACCCAGCAACGAGTGACTCCCGGTACCGCTAATGCCCAGGATTGATAATCGGTGTCATTGCCACCTTGCGGGACGTTCTGGTAGGCCAATAACATTCGAGAACGAAATGCATCTTCTGATTCAATATCAGCGCCGCCAGAAATTTTAGTCAACGCGGTGGCCGTGGCCTGAACCCCGTCAATCGCAATATCCAGCGTCAGTACGGTCCCTACCGAGCTGTTACCCCGATTGCCGCCGCCAGTTGCATCATTCAACGGGCTAGGCAAGATAGCGGTAATTTCACCAAGCGCACTGCCTTTAGCGGCAATAACCACTTCTTTATCAAGCCGATACTGGTAGCCATCGGCCCGATTCAGCAAGCTACCAGCGGGAATGACTCGCCCGACAATACCGCTGAACTGGACCTCGTTACTGGTGGCTGGAGTGGTCGCTTTGCGGAACACATCTTTCAGCGCCCCCCAAGCCGCCAGATACTCGTCGGTAGCATTATAGGGGGTGGCTTGCCGGGCGATATAATCCAGATAGCCGTAATGCAGGTGCGCCATCCCGGCATCGGCATCACTGATCACACCGATATTAGAGAAACGCAATAAATTGCCGCCAGTTTTCAGTTCCGATTGAATATAAGACTGATTCCGCTGCCGCAATTCACTTAACGTGGGTCGATTAAATGGCATGAATTACTCCTCCCATACCCATGAAAATTTAATTGATGACTGTGTTTGATTAGCTGATCGTATTTGGCTGGGTTGTTGGTAACTCACCACCAGCACCAGTGTGTTGGGGGCGATGATGTGCGCACGGACGTTAATGGCAGCCACCACACTATCGTCGCTCAACCATGCCAGCGCCTCTGTGGCATAATCTTCCGCTTTGATAGCCACTTGCGTGGTGAGTTTTTCGCGCCGCAGTAGCCAGAGCCGTGAGCCAATAGCCGATGCTGCACCACTGTCACCCCACCAACCACGGCGATCGTGGCTATCAATAGCATCATCTGCCCGCGCTAAACGGTCAGTGAATAAACTCAGCAAAATAGCCGTCTGCAAGTCATCACCCTCCAGTAAGCCGCCGTTACCGGTCTGCCAATCCCCCAGCAAGGCATTTACATCCCAAACGGTCTTAATATCTGTTGTCATCGCACCACCTTAGCGGGCGTTTCACTGGTAAGTGTCGCACTGCCCGACTGGACGTTTTTAAGTTGATGATTGTGGCTGTTGTAGGCGTCACGTAAGGTTTTTAGCGTGGCGCTATTACTGTCGGCGTTATCAATGATATTGCCGCTTACCTCAAGCAACGGCGTATTTAGCCGCACTTTTACCGAGGCATTTACCGTCACCTCTGTCGCATTACTGACGGTCACCGGCTGGTTGCCAGCCTCAATCACCACCCCACTCTCGGTCAGTTTGATAAATTGCCCCCACTGGGAATAAATCACCGTTTCACCTGCATTGAGCCCCACGTGTCGATAGGCCGGATGGTGGGAAGCGATGATCATCCCGCTGGAACGATCACCGCCCAGGAAACCAATGACCACATCACTGCCCGCGGGCAATCCCGACGAGAAACCAAATTCAGCTAACCTTGGTGTATCGCTGTGGATTTCCAACGGGGTTTGATATTGCACGGTTTGCACTTCGTTACTGTCGTCAAAGGCTGTCACCCGACCGATCCCCAACAGCATTTTTATCTGTCGGTATAGGGTTGAGATTTGCCCACTTACATCACTCATGGTTAACCCCTTGTTTCATTTTATTTTATAGGGCTTAACGCCAAATGCTGCCGGTGGCATCAAGACCATATTTGCCACCGTTCCTTTTGCATCTTTCTGATAAACCACTTCAGATAACAACCACAACTCATCCCGAAGCCCTAAAGCCGGAATATCAATAGGGATCAGCGAGTTGATTTCCCACAGTTGTTGGTCTCTATCGCGCCAGCTATCTACCTGTACCGTGAGGACTTTGGCGCGACCATAGCTGCGGTTGATTTCCCAATCGATACTGGTTTCCACCAGTTGCGGTGAGTCCACGGTGTTTTCGACGATAACGATGCGGTTGCGATAACGATCCGGAAACAGCGCCGCCAGTTGTGTATCCTGCACTCTGACCAATACCGAGGTATTGTTCCCCCCCGAGGACGAGCGCCTGGCAACCGTATTGGTCGAGAGCGTGACACCGGTGTAATCAACAAAGCGTTTATTGATGTCCGTATGCAGACTCGCGCTCAGAATATTGACCCCCTGTGCCACGCCACTGGCAGCTTTGCGGTTCCCAACACGGGTTAGCAATAGGTTGCCATCCAACTGGTCGTAATAGAGTAACGCCGCCCAGCGGGTCACATGCTCAATGACCGTTTGCGCCGTTTCCCCCCAATTGAGAGTGAATGTCGGTACGATGGTCATGTCAGTAATATCGGAGGTCACGGTGATGCCGTAAGGTTCAGCCAATTTCTGTGCAATTTGTAACACCGTTGATTGGCTGATCACGCTGTTAGGCCACTTGGCAGAGCAATCCACCAGATCCTGACATTTACCGCGTCCCATGGCACTGACCAGGTGGGTTGTGGCCGTGATAGCGTTATCCCAACTGTCAATATAACCATTTAATACTGAGTCATTACCTAACTTCACCACACAGGGATCGCCGGGGTTAACCCATTGTTGCCCCCCACTGGCGGGGTAACGGTCCATCAGTGACAGTTCAAAACTGCTGGGTAATTTTTCAATGCTCCGCGTCACCTTTACTTTGCTCCAGCCAGTGATCGCCCGGCCCCCCACTTCCAGCGTTAAATCATCATTCATAGGTTCAGCGCCTTAAATCGGATGGGCATAAATGCCGGGTGAATAGGATTAGCCATTTTTACCAGCGCATCACCACGTAACGCATCCTGATAGAGGCGGTTTGCCAGCATCAGAGCCGGTAGTGAACGGTTAAAACTGACCTCGCCAACCCGTGATAGATTGGCTCCCGCCTGCTGTAGCACGGTCACGATAGATTCACGCATCTGCATCAGCGCACGATAGGTCTCATCATTCCCCCTGTCGGCGGCGACCAGTGCGGTATTGTCAATCACCAGGCAAACCCGGCCCAATACCGCAACCGCATCGTCATAGCTTTCCGGTTGATATTGCGCTGCCACTTGGATCATCGCCCCAGTGCATAATGTGGCCATTAAGTGGTGGCTGGCATCCGCGACGGCCCTATCACTGTCGTTGGCACGGAAAGTATCGTCATGAGCTAGCGCCAGGGTTTCCATGATACGGATAATATCCCGCGTACTGATGCCCGTCGCCAGCAGGGCATTGACCACGGCCAGCACACTGTCGGCATGGCTTTCAATACTGTTGGCGGCGAGTAACTCGTCCAACGCCGCGTTGAGTGCCGCCCGCCCCTCAACCACCAGTGCCATTCGTTGCGCTACCAGCGTGGATAAATCCACCGTGTCATTTTGTTGGCTAACCGCCGTTGTCGCTCCCGAGCTGCTGCCCCCGACAGTGCCGTGGTTATAGCGGCCATAGCGGTTGCGGCCAAAGGTTGAGCGTAGGGCGTTGCCCAAATTACTGGCTTCGTTGGCCGTGTCAGTCACCATCCGACGCCAAAATGCAGCGGTACTTTTCAGGGTTTTTATCGCCTGAGTCGCTGAACGCATTTCACCTTTCACGGTTGAGATAAAACCCGCGACAGCTTTGGCACTTAGCCCTAGCCAGGAGGACTGAATGGATGCGCCCATTTCTGCGGAGCCAGTGATAGCAAAGGCACGCAGGCCAGATTCAATGGCGGTTAAAGTAAAGGAAAATACCCGCTCACTGCTGAAGCTATCATCGATCAATAGCCCTGCTTCGGAGATGCTGACCGTCATTTCCCCCAGAGTCGGGTGGACCAGGGTGCCCGGCCCCGACATTTCACAAGCCGCAATCAATGAATCACGTTGAGTCATCACATCAGGTGCGGTATAGATTTGACTGTTTTGTATCAGAAGCCCTTTCAGAACAATTTTGCGCGTATTGCGACCCAAATCTTCGATATAGCTGGTATCGCGATAGGGGTAGCTGTGTGTTACCTGACGGCGACCAAAGGTACCTTGCCCACTGACGACCACAAAGGGAACGCCACGAAAGGAGGCTTGATGAAGGTGTTCCGACCATTGCCAACTGTCGTCACTGCCTCCCAATAACGCTGATAATGTGTTGCCAATGAGTGACATTTTGTTCTCCTGCCCGGTTTTCGGTTTACAGAAAGTAAAAAACCCGCCGGAGCGCTGAGGAATCCCCAGTAATGGGCGGGTTTACTACATTGCGTTTTTACTTAAATTAATTACCGAGCTCCATGGCGTGGGCAATTCTGGCCCCGCCCTGCGCTTGGATCAGCGAAGTATCACCAGTCCGGCTGTCGATTAATGTCAGCTCAATTTGCACCCGGTTATTTTGCATCGCGGTGGCAATAACATCAGCAATGGCGCTGCCGTTAAAGTTACCCGCTGATTCAGCGTCAATAGGAGATAATAGGTTGACTGGATTGCTGCTTATATTCTCATAAACAGGATCTACTGAGGGCCAAAGTGAGTAAGGCTCTTCAGCGTTAATATCCATAAGCTGGTTATTGATCCACATATTTTCGGTTTCAGATCCAAAATTAAACAGATCTTTTTCTGGATTGAATTCAGGAACCTCACTATTCATTGCCACTGTACTAACTGTCAAAGTGGCATTTTTCGCTTCATTATGTCCCTGATATTTTTTTCGAAACCCATCGGTCATCAGCCCAAAATCAAGCATGGTTTTTTCATAAAAATTAAGTTGCTGATAAAAATCAGCATCATTATAACCCCGACGCATTTTATCCGTATCAGTCCCTCGGGTTACCCCTAGGGTACGCATAAGCGAAAAGTTATCTGGGCCATAAGTTATCATGTCGGTAAGGCCACCTATTCCGTCGGCAATCGTACCGTCAGAGAACAACACATCGTAAAGCTTATTCGATACTTTACCTTTGAGGCCATCCCAAGCCATACTTAACTCATTAGTTCGTATATTTAACTCAGTCAATCGGGCATTCAGTTGAGGATCAATCGTTAGGCCATATTGTCTTGATTTAGCCAGTAAATCCGTTAGCTGCACCCCCTCGCGCAATAACTCAATAGCACTAGAGTCCATTTTGAGAATATTGATCAGTTGGTGTTGGTCCTGTGGTGCCATTTGTGGAAATTCTTTAGCCATGTTCGTCAACGTGGTAGGGACATCCGCTGTCCCATTTGTATTACTGGCAATGTCTAAACCATAATCTTGTAACAGATTCCGGCCCCGCTCATCACGTCCCCAAAGTATATTATTAAACGTGTTATAGAGCCGTTCAGTCGATTTCATTGCGGCGTTTTGGTCTGCACCACGAATTTGCATCGCCCCATATATTTGACTGAATTGATCAATAGGTGCACCAGCATTTTGCGTTGCTTTATTTACCGTTCGGGCATCGCTGGCTGCCTGATTTAATGCACCAGAAAATTCAGAACCAATAGTATAAATAAGATTAAATCGCCCTCCTGTTATATAGCTATTAGCAATGTTAGCGATACTTGTCATTAAGCTATTGCCCGACGATGTTCTGGCTCCCCCGCTTATATTGCCGTATTCATTATGAAATCCATCTATCCGCATAATGAACAAGGGGATAACGTGATTAATCGCCTCCACACTTTTACGTAACTCATTAAATTGAGGCACTAACGCTTTTATTGCCTTATTCATTTGACTAACTGATTCAGTAACCTGAGCATCGATAGTCAGGTCAAAATCAAATATCTCAGTCATTTTTGCCAGCCTTAATATTATTAATCCGCTCGGCCTGCTGGCACCACCACCTTAATCCACTGTAGGTCAGGGACCAGGCATCGCCCGGCCCCCAGCTATAGTAGTAAGTGACGTCAGCGATTATTTCGCGCCATCGTCCCCCGTTGGGGAGTAGGCTAAAAAACTCATCATGTAGACCTCGCAGGCTTTATAGTCGGTAAAAACCATTTTCTTAATGGCTTCGCGCGGCACCCCCGATACCAAAGCAATCAGTAACCCCATTCCACTAAGCGAACCGGATTTGGTTTGCTCATCGTAGAATTGCTGTACCTGTAACAAGGTGGGTTCGCTGAGTTCGATCACCTCATAGGTGGTCTTGCTTGCGTCGTGAGCGATAGGCTTAACCAACGAAATCGTTTTACTGCGTTCCAGTTCAGCCATATCAGTTCTCCGTCACCGAGCCGCCTTCCCAGCGCACCTCAAGTGTGCCTTCCGTGCTGTCCACCTCCTGAGTGTTCACCGACCACATCGCACTACCGATAATGGTTTTGCCATTCGCCAGTTCGCAGACAATATTAACGTTCGTCTGCTCATTAAAATCACTAACGGAGACCCCGCCACTATCACGGATCTGGCACACAATATAAGGCGCATTGATGGTTTCTTTATAGCCATGCACCCCGTCCATGCCCATAACGGTTTCACGTTTTACTCTGGATGGGCTGTATTTAAAGCTACCGGCAACCATGACTGTAATGCCATCCACGGTGACATACGCCGTACCCGCCAGGCGGTTTGAAGTATCGCTCATAATTTATTTCCTTTTTTATGGTTAAACAATCGAACGTTAAACAGACGATCGTTAAACGGCCGCTTGCAGGCGGAATTGATTGAGAACAGCAAAGATACGCAGTTGATTAATCAGCACGCCCGTCCACAGCACATCAACCCGGTTCGGGTTACTGGCACTTTTCTCAACAATCAATCCACGGGCAAAACCTTTGGCATCCTGCACGTAGCCGTTAAATTCCAACGTCTGGTACTGGGCGATAAGCTCAGCACGGATAACATTTGGCGTGATAATGGCCGAGCCAGGAGCAAAGCGTGTTCCATCTGCTGCCAACTTCATGCGGGCAAATTTGGAGGTTACCTGGGTGCGCAAATAACGGGTGACAAACATCAGTAAGAACAAAGTTTCAATTTGCAGGTAGCTGTCATCTTCCGCGCCGTATTTGTTGGTCTGATAGGTGGTAATAATATTTTCCACCTGAACAGTGCTGTCATCGGCCACTGTCACGGTTGAAATACCGCTGTGCAGCAAGTTGTTACGCTCCGTCAGGGTAAAGCGACTGGATAGCGGAGGTGCCAATACGCCGCTCATCGCCAGCGTTTGTAATGGACGGCCCGGATCATTACGCAAACTTTGAGCAATCGCACCGACATAAGCGGCAGACCAGATATGTGCTGGCGTGGGTGAATTATGAATACCCAATAACGAAGCGTGCTGGTCGTTACGCAACTCACCGGCTGCAGTCAACTGACCATAGGTGCCGGATTGCGCAGCAAAACTGTGGCCGTACAACTGCTGGCGATAGCTCCAGCGCCCGGTGCTATCAGAAAGAAAATCTTTGATCGCATCCAGTGAAGCCGTATCGGTATAAGGGTTAATGATGAAATCGAACGTGCGATCCTGTAGATTTGCCAGTCCATCGGCCAGATCAGGTGCCCCTGTTCCTCCTACCATAGGGGTGATCGTGAGTACCAGGCTTTCAGGGGTGGTTTCACCGCCAGCGTTACCCAAATAGTTCAGGCGCAGATCGATGTTATTACCATGCGCGCCTTTGTTCTTCGCCTCCAGAACCACGACAGCCCCTTCCGATACCACATCACCGATATGAGCAACCGTGACCGGTAATTCAGGTTTGTTTTCAATCGCCGCTGCCAAAGCTGCAGCGATAGTGCTGACATCATCAGTCGCCACCACTGTGGTCTGCACACGGATCCCGCCAATATAAAGCGAGATAACGCCGGTCTCTGATGCCGCCGTATTGATGGTAATTTTACCAATGGCTGCAACCATGTTATTGGCATCACTCAGCGGTAAAAGGTAGATTTCACCAGCAGTATCATTGGCCAGATAAGCCGCCATTTGCCCATGCAGCATAGAGCCTGCACCAGACAAACCCGCAACAGTCGCGGTTGATGAGACCAACAGTGGGATATTGGCAGGCAAAGTACTGTCCGCCAATGTTTGCCCGATAATCAACGTACGTTGAGTGGTGCTCGCCGTGTTAGCCTGGGAATTATCAAATTCCGCAAAGAACAGTGGCGTGCGCAGATTGCTGGGAATATTTGTGAAAGGAATGGTCATGGTTTAGTACTCTCCGTTGTTAACTCTTTAAATACAGATGCCGCCGGTTTAGCCGCTATCTGCACCACATCACCGTCTTGTAGGCGACGGTGCCAAAACGCGTTATCAGGAACCTCGGTGCCGAATTCAGGCAAAAAGGTGCCCTTGACTGGGTCACGTACCGCGCGACCAGCCATTGGTTTTACGAACATAGGATTACTCCGAGAGGGTTATTGCGATCAGCGGTTCCGGGGCACCGTCAGGCATATTAATAGTGACGTCGATACCCGCCAGTTGTGTGGCCTCCAGCGGAAAGAAATCCTCCGGCCCCTGATAATATTCAAGATCTAATTCCACTTTTACTTCAGCTAAAGAGGGTTCACTGCGGGTAGCCGCAATACTTGGTGCGGTATAAATACCCATCGTGGTACGCACCTTGGCGAATTGCTGAATCTGGCGAGTCAGGTCATAGCTGTTAATGACCGCCCGCTGAATCTGTTCACACAAACGCTCAAGTGCCGAGGGCGCTACAGTGACCTGGTCTTCCCCCTCGCTCAGTTGGATGTGCCCGCTAATACGCAGCGTAGTGATTGTTTTAAACTGCGGCGCATTACGGCCAATCGACTCTTTCACCTCCAGTGGCGTTTGTAACAAAATGGCGGGATAGGTGGTTATCGGCCATGTTTCGGTTAAATAGATACGATCTTCTGCATCGGTTTTTCCCCGTAACGCCGCTGCCGCCAGTTGCCTGATTTGAGCTGCATTCATAATTTCACCCAATAAAAAATGAGCGACTCCTGACATCAATAAAAGTCATCGTGGCTCTCCTGATTAATAATTTCCCCATGCAGGGATGAATACCTCATCTCCGTTTAATAATGGCGTGTTGGCTTGCTACTTTATGACAGACCACAATGGCCGCTGGCATATTTTCAATGGCTTTATTTTGCAGAAAATCCTGTAAAATTTCCGTCCTACGCTGCTCTTCTTTAATTATCGCGGCCTTCTCACGTAAATTGACGTAATAGGTTTTAATGGTGAATATCACGCTAATGATAGTGCCAATAATAAATATACAGTCCTGCAAGCTCAGCGCCGAAAATAAAGCCAGGGAGCCTGTCCACCAATACGGCAATTGGCTTTGCTCATACATTGAACACCTCCGTATTTTGCACACTGACGCATATTACAGATAGCAATAAGAAACCCCAGAGATGCAAGAGTTTCTTATTTATTAATCAGTATGTAACGAACCAGTGATATCACTCTAGTCTACTTTTTGCGGACCGCGTGAATGTTTTTTATAAAAATTTTAAAAATTATTTTCTGTATTCATTACACCTGCATAGAAACAACAAAACCTGCCTCAGCAGGAAATTAATGTGCCTTTATGCCCTATTATAGAAAGGCGGCAAGCGGGCAAATGCCCAGTCACTTAGATAACTAATTGACTGGGGTGAGCAAGAGCAGCTAACCCCCTTGCAGCTTGAGGTATGACGGGTATAGACGGTAACGAATAAACCAGAGATGCCAGACTAATACATTTTTTGCGGACCGCATGAATGTTTTTTAAGATAAGGTAAAAAAAGATGGCCAGACTGCTGACAAACCCCGATGACTCACTCTTGAACGGTGAGGATAGGCAGAAGAGTAAAGAGTCCGCGCCAAGGATGGCGCGGCTCGAGCCTACATGGATGTATTTACGGCGTCTTTACGATCTGCCTGTTCTCTCCGTCGCGGGCACTTTGTCAATAACCTCTGGCCACACCGAAGTGTGGCCTATCACAATTATCTATACCGTAGTCAGTGGCGCTATGAAAACGCATTGATATTTTATTTTTTTTCAAACCACCCTAGCCCTGAAAATGTTTCGTTTTCGGGATGATATTCACATCCAATCCAGCCGGGGTAATTCTTTATTACCAGTTGTTGGAATAACCAAGGGTAGTTGACCTCGCCTTTATTCGGTTCATGCCGATCAGGTACCGAGGCTATCTGTATATGTGCAATTAACGGCCAGTAATGTTGTATGTTGGCCCATAGGTTACCGTGTATTTTTTGGCAATGATAAACATCGAACTGTAAATAAACATTCTTTCTTTTACACTGGTGTATTATTTTTTCCGCCAGCGGAAATGATGAAATAAAATAGCCTGGCATATTGTCATTATTTAAAGGTTCAATAAGCACCCTGATGTTGTCTGCCATTAAATAGTCTGCGGCATAACGTAATCGTTCAATCAGTAACGCATATTGCTCATCGAAAGTAATACTCTCTTCTCTATTGCCAGCCATGATATGAATCTGTTTACATCCCAATGCCACGGCATATTCGCGAGCCAGCCGCACACTGTGGCGAAACTGCTCGCCAGCATCGGGCAGTGAGGCGAGCCCCCTCTGACCATTTTCCCACTCTCCGGCAGGGGCATTGATCAAAACCACTGGCAGGCCGCTCGCTTTTTGTGCTTGCTGCACATCGGCGATCTGCTCCTGATAGGGGAAAAGGCACTCTACTGCAGGGAAGCCAGCCTTAACAGCCAAAGCAAAGCGCTGTAAAAATGGCACCTCGGTAAATAACCACGTTAGATTGGCTGCAAATTTGAGCATGGGGCTCTTACCTCTTTGTTGACCAGATGTAATTTAACGCCGGATTCTTCGATCTGTTTCTGTGCGGCAAGTGGCAAATTGCCGTCTGAAATAATGTCAGTCAGCGCCTGTAAATTACAGATAGGGAACATGCCATATTTGCCGAATTTGCTGCTGTCCGAGACCAGAATATTACGCCGTGATGCGCGCATGACAGACGCTTTCACCATGGCTTTACCTTCACTGGGCGTTGACATGCCTCGCTCAATATCCCAAGAGCTGCTACTGAGGAATGCCACATCAATATTGATAGTGTTAAGAAAATTGGCGGCGCTATTTCCCAAACAGGAACGGTTACGGCGATCAACTAAGCCCCCCGTGTGGTAAAGGCTAATATGTGGCATGTCCATCAGATAGCCACAGATAGTGAAATCATTGGTCACGACGGTCAGGTTAAAACAGTTACTGGCCGCGACCGCTTTGGCAACTTCAAAAAGCGTGGTACCTGCATCGAGATACAGTGTCTGCCCAGGTTCAATCAACATGGCCGCCAGCGCCCCGATATTCTGCTTCAGCTTATGATTCAGTGACGCTTTTTCGCCATACGCTAACTCAAGTTTGAGCATATTGTTCAGCTTCACACCGCCGTTGATTGCCACCACTTTCCCTTCAGCCTCCAGTATCTGGATATCCCTGCGCACCGTCATGTGTGACACATTCATCAACTCTGCCAGATCCATGAAGGATGCGACATTCTGCTCATGTACGTAGCGGTAGATAAAGTCACGACGCTGTTCAGGGATCATCATTATTATCCTATTTGGTTGCGATATGATTGGCTCAACTCATCAATAGACGAGGTTGTTAATTGATTGTAATCATAAGACTTTATCAGAAAATAGAGCCGTGCCGTATCCTCAAGCTCTTCCGCGTTGAACACCGCTTCCCGCAGCGTTGAACCACTGACAACCGGGCCATGGTTCGCCAACAAGGCGGCGTTGTGATCGCGTGCAGTATCGGCAAGGGCGGTGGCAATAGCCGGATCCCCCGGTTTTATATAGGACAACAAAGGAAGACGCCCGATGCGCATCACATAGTAAGGCGTAATGGGTGGCAAACAATTCGTATGATCAATATTGGTGAGACATGACAAAGCGGTCAGATACGGAGAGTGCAAATGAACCACTGCCCCGCACGTGGGCCTGGCACGGTACATTGCCAAATGCATCGGTACCTCTTTCGATGGTTTATCACCGCCGATGTGGTTCCCCTCGGCATCAAGTTTACTCAGTGTTTGGCTATCCAATTCACCCAGGCAGGAATTAGTCGGTGTGACCAAAAATCCACCATCTGGAAGCTTGGCGCTAATATTGCCGGAACCGCCACTGCTCAACCCCCGCAGGAATAATGAGCGGGCGTAGTTCACCAAATCATCACGCATTTGTTGTTCCGAAGATAGTGGCTCCGAAGATAGTGGTTCCGAAGATAGTGGCTCCGAAGATGGTAGCGGCTCCGAAGGGGTTTGCTGTTCTGAAACCGGGGTACTGTTCACTCTGCATACTCCTGTGCTGCCACAAAAAAGTGTTCATTACCAAAATTGCCGGACTTGAGTGCCAGCATCAGACCACGCTGAGGGTCGCGCACCCACGGAACCCCAGGTGCGATTGATTTGCCAATTTCCAACATATTAACGCCAAGTTGTTTAACCACCGTACCGGATGTTTCACCACCTGCCACGATAAATGTATTAACACCACGGGCTAATAATTCGTTAGCCAAACCAGCAAACGCCGCCTCCACGGCCATACTGGCTTGCTGCTCCCCGTATTTTTGTTGGATCTCACGAATGATATCCGGCGGCTGAGTGGCGTACACCAATGGAGCCAGCGCATCGCTGCTATGTGCCATTACCCAATCAACGATGCCATTGATATAGCCTGAATCTGCCTCAATACAGCGCCCAACATCCAAAGACAAATGTGCTGCTCGTTGGCGGTAAGTGCTGACCTGCCGGTGAGTCATGGCTGAACAACTGCCTGACAGCACCACGGCTTTTCGTTTAATCGGGAAAGCAAATTTCGTCGCACCTGACGTAGAAGCCGTACCTGACATAAAAATCGAAGGAAACCGTTTCGCCAACGCCCCCCCTAAACCCGAGCCGCCCGCAAGCAGTGGTTGCTGGGCTAGCGCCAGTGCCAGATGATCCAAATCAGCCGGAGTGAGCGTATCGGCAATCACGTGGTTGCAGCCCTGTGCAGATAGCGCAACCAGCCGCTGGTGAATAGCCAATGTGCCCTGTTGAATAGCTTCAAGACTCAATGAACCCACAGCGCCATGAATTTGTGGAGCCAGCACCCGCCGTAGATCGGCATCACGCATCGGGTTGAGCGGGTGATTTTCCATACCTGACTGATTCAACAACACACCATTGACGAAAAGATGAGCATGAACCACTGTGCGCTTATTCTGCGGCAATGCAGGACAGTGAACTAACTGTTGCCCCCCCGCTGCAGACATCAAGGCATCGCTGACCTGACCGATATTGCCTGCGGACGTTGAATCAAACGTGGAGCAATATTTGAAATAGATCTGCCGAGCTTGTGCGCACTTTTTTAGCCAGTGTAGACAGGCTAATGATTGTTCAATAGCCTCAGCGGCGGGAATTGAGCGGCTCTTCAACGCGATCACGACAGCATCGGTATTAGGAGGGCACAGATTATTTGACGTGGGAACCCCAATAAACTGCACCACTTTCCAGCCGTTGTCTGACATAAAACTTGCAATGTCAGTCGCTCCGGTAAAGTCATCTGCAATCACGCCAAGTTGGATAGACATCTCAGCACTCCTAATGAAACCGTTTTAATTGACACTATTGTTAAGCTTTAGGTTTCACATTGAGATGACTATTATCACAAATTTTAAAATAATGCATTTGTAAATATTTAATCTAACTTTATGTTATTAAATAATTTTATTTATTTTAAACTAAAATAATCTTTCACAACGTGTTGTGAATATTTGTATACTATGCCCCCGAAATATCAGGCTGTGGCATTCTCTTCGGACCGCGCTGGTGGCTGTTCATAAATAGGTAAATTCTCAATGAAAGGATCCATGGTTAATTTCACATTTAGCATCGCCAAACAGCCATCAATAAAACCTTCAGCCATCTGCATGTTAATCCTAATCAGCTTTTCATCTCTTTTTTGCTGCCGTGCAATCGCCCGTTTTGACTGGTTAAGGACATAGTGGCGAATAATCAATTCATATTCATTTGGCCGACATTGTTTCAATCGTGCAACACAGCCATCGACCACCAGGCCATCATCGTCACAACATGACGCCTTACTTTTAGAGGTGTCGGCCAGTAACCCTTTGAAACCAGCGGCTATCGATGAATAATCCAGCCCCGAGCTATACCTCGCCCATACCCCCCACCGCGCTAATACCAATTGGATGTCTCTCATACCCTGACTCTTCTGACTGTGATTTCCGGCTTGCGGACCGTTTAATGAACTCATATATCACTACTCCACAAAAGGCGGGGTCAGGCGATGACACCTCTGCCTATTCATTGGTCAACAACGGAAACCACCGGTTAATCTGGCTGCCGTCTGCGGGTGCTAACCGGCCAAACTCATGTCACGTCCCCCGTTGAGCACCTTGACAGTATGCTTTCCAGAGATGATTCCATGCGCTTCCCTTATACATTTTGATTGATTATTACCGCAAGTGATTTTATAGTCAACACCGCAAGTGATTGGATATTATTGCTAACGGTAATAAAATTGACTCATGAAAAAGAAGCCATTAACGCCCGAACAGTTAGATGACGCTAAGCGGCTGAAAGAGCTGTTTAATGCGAAGAAAAAAGCACTGGGTATATCCCAGGAGTCTGTTGCACATGAATTGGGCGTCGGCCAAAGTGCTGTCAACCAGTTCCTCAACGGCGTAAATCCGCTCAATATCACCAACGCCGCTGCTTTTGCAAAAGTACTGAATGAACCCATCAGTAGCTTTAGCCCTTCTCTGGCCAAAGAGTTGGCAAAAATGGCGGAGAGCCTGTCCATCACTACCCGCTCAGGTGCAAAGGATAAACCCGCGGTTTCCGTCGCTAATAGCTATCCGTTAATCAGTTGGATAAGCGCGGGTAACTGGTATGAAGCGATAGAGCCGTATACGCTGCGTGACATTGAGATCTGGCCTGAATCGACCAAGCATGCTCATGAGAGTGCATTTTGGTTGAGCGTAAAAGGCGATTCCATGACTTCGCCATCAGGTATCAGCTTCCCAGAAGGGATGATTATCCTGGTTGACCCAGAAAAAGAGCCCATGCCGGGTAATTTTGTGATCGCCAAACTGACGGATGATAACGAAGCAACATTTAAGAAGTTAGTGGTTGATGCGGGCATTAAGTACTTGAAACCCTTGAATCCCGCGTATCGGTTAATTGAACTGAACGGCAACTGTAAGATACTCGGTGTGGTTGTTGATGCCCGTTGGTTGCAAATAGATTAGCCAGGCCGTCCGTTTCCTTAAAAACCAATTACAAAATAAAATAACTAAATCATGTGTCTATACAACCAGTTATCTTTTTATATAAAAAATAACCGCCAGTAATTAACCAGTAAATCACCTGCGGTAATTTATTTATGTCATCAGGGTTGTCTGCTACGCACGAATACTGTATATTATCACAGTACTTATTGTTCAGGAAAAAGTCATGCGTGTTGAATTAATTTATGACAAGCGGAATGTCGGTTCCCTTGCTAACGCCACTGAAATTATTAGGGCAGAGCTCACCAAACGCGTACATCGTGTCTTCCCTGATGCAGAGGTTAAAGTCAAAGCGATGCATGCCAATGGCATCAATACCAATGCCAGCAAACAAGAAAAGTCAGTACTCAACCGTTTAGTTGAAGAAATGTTTGATGAAGCCGATGAATGGTTGAACAATGAATTTTAACAGAAATGTATCCGGGTAGATTGGCCCGGAATCTATTCGCACTCGCATATTATCGGCCCTAGAATAAAAAATTAATTTTTTTAAAAATTTTTTAATCTTTAATTTAAAAAATTAAATCTTTATCGATGTTAGTTTTAATTATGATGATTTAAGCAAATTAAAGGTTAATAATGAATAAAGAAATACTGGCAAAAAAAGGGGGCTGCGTACTGGCATTATTTATGCTGAGCCAGACTGCCGCGGCCAACAATAATACGGATACAGCAGGCAACGTGACTGTCAGCACCTCATTTGGATTATTGAATGCCGAGTCAATCGAGTCTGTTTATCAAGCCGAAACTGCTAATAAAAGGCTAAGTCAATTAAACTGGAAAACCAATAATGCCCCTATCGTAAAACTGGATATATCCTGGGATGCGTTGCCTCGACTAACCCTAACAGCCAAGGCCTGGAGCACACTTTCATCAGGTCAGGGAGTGATGGATAATTATGATTGGCTTACCCCACAACAAACACAGTGGAGTGATTGGTCTCATCACGAAAAAACCAATTTAAATTATGCCAATGAAATTGACATAAATGCGAAGATTTGGTTTTTTAAACAGCACAATTATCGGGTTGGGCCTATTTTAGGCTATCAGGAAAATAATCACAGCTGGACAGCTTATGGTGGTAACTTTAATTATAATAATGGCACAAATGTCTTTGCTGCTCCTGACGGCATTGTTGGTGTTGGTTATAAACAAAAGTTTGATATGCTTTATATTGGCTTGGCTGGAAGTTATCGTTATCAACAATTAGAATTTAATGCCTTATTGAAATACAGCAATTGGGTTAATGCCAATGCATACGATAATCACTATAGCCGCAAAGTTTCATTTAAAGACAGTAGCAAGAATTCAAGTTACTACTCGGCCGTTATTGATGCTGGATATTACTTCACAGAAAATACTAAACTTTTCGTGGAAGCGGCTTGGAACCAATATTCTGAAGGGCGAGGAGAGACACAAACGCTCAACTACGCCACCGGGAATGTTGGCAATGGTAAATCGGGTATTGAGCATCAAAGCCAAACCCTTACCGTAGGTTTTCAGTACAAATTTTAATCATAGAAAAGCACAGTAAACGCCGGAAATCGAAAATCATGGGCTGTGTGCAGTTTATCTGTGTACAGCCCATCGCTATAGGCACCCACCCCATAGATATGCCGATAGGCACTAATTTACGTGATAAACATTACTATCTTTTTAAACTTTACTCACATTTTCACATCTTAAGTCTTCACCAAAAAATAAGCAATATCATGTTTTTTATAAAAAAATAAATATAATCATTACTAGAAAGCGCCATGTAAACATGAGCAACAATTAACAGTAGTCATTAATTACCGTTTATTACCGTGACTCAGCTCAAGTTTTCTCTTGCCAAGCCGTTACTTGAATCATGTTTTCCTTTTTATTTAGGACGCTCTATGCTTGATTCCATTCGCTCACGTATTTTGGCAGCCTGTATTATCATCGTTGCGGGTTCGCTCGCCATCAACACCTTCCTCAACTATTCCGTTGCCAATAAATATAATAACAGCGCCATAGATAATACCCTGACAGCACTCACTGTTAGCCACAGTGTCAGCATTGCTGAATGGGTGGCATCCAAAACACAAATGATCATGTCGCTCAAAGACAACGCATTAACCGCAGAACCACTCGCTGCCCTAAAGCAAGTGTCTGCAGCAGGCGGCTTTATTAATGTCTATATTGGCTACGCCAATAAAACGGCTATTTTCTCCAACCCGGATGGCATTCCCGCCGATTATGACCCCACCGAGCGCCCGTGGTATCTACAAGCCATGAATGCAGGTAAGCCTGTGGTGACACCTCCGTATATCGATGCAGGGACCCAGCAGTTGGTCGTCACATTTGCATGGCCCATTGTTCAAGATGGAGTTCTTAAAGGCGTGATCGCTGCCGATGTCACTATGGGCAGTGTAATTGCCAATGTGAATGCTATACACCCAACCGATAATAGCTTCGGGATGCTAATCGGGGCTGATGGCACAATCATCGCCCATCCTGAGACGGTGCTAACTCTTAAGTCACTGGCCAATATCGCGCCGAACCTGAATTTGCAGACACTGCTTACGGCAACGGTACCTGTTTCAACAGATATTGGCGGCAGCAGCAAATTATTGCTCGCTCAGGCAATCCCTGGAACGCAGTGGTTTACCATCGTTGCACTGGATAAATCTCAAGCGACTGCAGGAATGCATTCATTACTAACGACATCATTAGTAACATTGGTGATAATTATCTTCATCTCTGCGGTGGTGATAGCGCTGATAACCCAACGCGCCCTGACGCCATTAACGCATGTCCAGCAAGCGATGGATGCTATCAGTTCCGGTTCAGCAGACCTCACTCAGCGCCTTCCGGCTGAAGGCCGTGATGAAGTGGCACAGATTGCCCGCTCATTTAATCAGTTTGCAGATAAGCTCAGTCTGGTTATGGCTCAAATCCGTGGTACCAGCGAATCTGTCCGGGTAGCAGCGAATGAAATCGCAGCAGGCAACCAAGACTTATCGGGTCGAACAGAATCAGCCGCCGCCAGTTTGCAGCAAACCTCAGCAGCACTGGAACAAATTTCGGCAACCGTCGCTCAATCAGCCAGTGCCGCACGGCAAGCTAACAACGCGGTACTTTCTGCCTCTAAGGATGCTTCTCGCGGTGGCGAAGTTATCACTAAAGTCATCACAACGATGGAGTCAATTGAAACAGCCTCTGGAAAAATTGGCGATATCACTAGCGTCATTGATGGCATTGCTTTCCAAACAAATATTCTGGCACTGAATGCTGCCGTCGAGGCCGCTCGGGCAGGTGAGCAAGGACGAGGTTTTGCCGTGGTTGCAGGCGAGGTTCGTATACTGGCACAACGCAGCGCACAAGCGGCTAAAGAGATAAAAAACCTGGTCGAATCGACGGTCAGCAGTGTGGCATCAGGCTCCAGCCAAGTGCGCCAAGCCAGTAATGCCATGACCGATATTGTCGGTAGTGTCTCTGATGTCACGACCATTATGTCGGAGATCACCAATGCCGCTGATGAACAAATGCGTGGCATTCACGAAATAAATAGTGCGGTGGCGCAATTAGATACGATGGTGCAACAGAATGCCGCACTCGTGCAGGAGTCAACGGCCGCTTCAGCGGCCTTACAAGCTCAGGCCACTGATTTAACTGATACTGTTAATCAATTTAAGATCTAACGCGCTGATCCTATCAGCCAGAACAGCCGTCATTCAGTTCCAGCAGGTTATTTACCCGCCCGCTGGAACGTGGCTATTTCAGTATGATCCGTGCACCTATTTTAATCGGTACGAATTTATTGTGTGCCACTCCGGCATCGGTTAGCGCTTGCCGAAGTTGTTCTGGTGGCTCATCCAATGACTCATCAGCCAGTTCAAAGACCCCCCAATGAATCGGGATCGTCACCGGTTGGTGTAATTGTTGAAACAATTGCACCGATTGCTGTGGGTCCATATGTTGCGCCTGCATAAACCAACGTGGTGCATAAGCCCCGATCGGCAGTGCTGCATAATTGAATGGCCCCAACGCCTCACCGATATCCAATAATTGCTGGCAATAGCCAGTATCACCACTGAAATAAAAGTTAACTTCGCCTCGTTTCACTACCCAGCCAGACCACAAACTGTGATTCCGATCCCAAGGTGTACGCATACTCCAATGGCGAGCGGGTACACAATGAAACTCAAAGTCAGCGACGACTTGTTGATCCCACCAATCCAACTCATAAACATGGCGAGCGCCATGCTGCCGCAACCAATTTTTCAGTCCTAATGGGGCCAGAAACATCACATCAGGGAAACGGCGCAATAATTGCGTGATAGTAGTGGCATCCAAGTGATCGTAATGATTATGAGATATCACGATCACATCAATATCGGGCAATTGTTTTACGCTGGCAGGTACTGGTGTTTTACGCTGTGGGCCATAAAAATTAACCGGTGAAGCCCGGCTTGAAAGCACAGGGTCAAACAACACAGTTTGCCCACTGATACGTAATAATAATGAGGCATGACCAAGCCACCACAACGCATCTTGCTGCCCTGAAAAGTCAGCCTGTTGCCACCAATCGGTGACGAACTGCGGGTATCCCCGTTGAGGAGGCTTGGGTAGCGACTGGCGCTTCCTTTCTTCACGCCAGCGTTTCAAATCCTGTGGATGATGAACAACCGGTTCTACATTCTGAAATCCAAACTCCGTGTGATGTGGCTTGCTGGCATCATAATAGGGGTTTTTCTTGGCCATTTTACTTCCTTCACTGCCAACCGCTGTTGCAGCCAACATACATTAACTGGGGTTTTATGAATTTGGTTTTATACATTAATTTGGTTTTATACATTAATCATTTTTCTGTAACACATCACACGAGAGCAAAGGTGATCCTTCTCACAGGGTAGATAATAACCCGCTGATATGTGATGGCATTTCATGCGATTAATACCAATATTGCCACTATTGTCACAGTCATTATGGTGGCAAGAGGGCATTATCACGCATTCATGCTACTTTGGACATTCTGTCTTATTGCGGAATAAATACGACTCTCTCTCAATTGATGTATATCAATTTTTGTTGATATACATGGCTTTTTGCGTCGTAAAAATCTTTTTCGTGATCTCTGACTCATTTTTATGAACACTATACCGCTATAAAGAAAACAGTTATTCATTATAAATGAAACATTGTTTTAATTTTAGGTGGCGGTAAACATGAGTAAACAGATTTCAACGAGGCATACGTTGGCTTACGGGAGTGCCAACTTGCTGGGCAGTGGGGCATTAGCCATTAGTGGTGCCTGGCTGATGTATTTCTACACAACGTTTTGCGGACTTTCTGTTGTAGAAGCAGCCACTATCTTTTCAATCGCCAGTATTATTGATGCCATCAGTAACCCGGTAATGGGTTATATCACGGATAACTTCTACAATACCCGCGTGGGCCGTATCTTCGGGCGCCGTCGCTTCTTTATCTTGCTGGGAATTCCACTCGTGTTGGTCTATCCAATGCTGTGGATGAGTGGTTTTGGTTTTTGGTACTACCTGCTGACCTATGCACTGTTTGAATTAATTTACACCTCCATCATGGTACCTTATGAAACACTGGCTACCGAGATGACAACAGATTTTGCCAAACGCTCTAAACTGACAGGTTCTAAAGCAATCTTCGGCAAGGTAGCGAACTTCCTGGCCGCTTTCATTCCAGGTCAATTCATTGCAATTTATGGCAAAGATTCCGCAACCCCCTTCTTATATACCGGTATCGCTTATGGTCTGATTATGTGCTGCGCCATGATTTGGCTTTACAGCTCATCATGGGAGCGTCCAGCCAGCGAAGTGGTCAGGGAAACCACCAATAGTTTAGGTCAGGCACTGAAAAAGCTGTGTGTTGATATGGCATCGACTTTCCATCTGCGCATTTTTCGCAAGCATCTGGGAATGTATCTGTTCGGTTTTGGTGCTGAATGGTTGTTCGCGTCTGCATTTACCTACTTTATTATTTTTGGCTTGGGACAAGATGCCGCATTGGTTTCGCAGCTCAATAGCTTCAGTTCTATTATGCAGCTCATCTCCACCGCTATTTTTATCGGTATCTGCGTAAAAATGGGCTTCGCTCGCCCCTTCCGTATTGCTCTACAAGTGGTGATTGTCAGCGTGATTGCCTACGCCGCGCTGTATTTCACCGGTTGGTCTGAGACTACGACCGTTATCGTCCTGTTCTGTATTACCGCGGTCTTCGGTTTAAGTACCGGAGGGATCTACTATATTCCGTGGACCGTTTATACCTTCCTGGCCGATGTGGACGAAGTCTTGACCGGGCGTCGCCGGGAAGGGATTTATGCAGGTGCGATGACATTCGCCGGGAAAATGGTACGTTCGGTGATTGTCTTTGCCATGGGCTGGACGTTAAGCCGCTTTGGCTTTGTTTCTGGTCAATCTAATCAGCCAGAAATTGCCGTGCAAGCCATTGTCGGTGTCTTTGCCATAGGGGTTATCTCACTGGCATTAGTCGCTATCTACTACACCACTCAGATGAAGCTAGATCGCAAAAATCACAGTATTTTATTGGAAGAAATTGAACGCATCAAAAATGGCGGTGCTATGGCGGATATCCCTGCCCACGCCAGAGCCGTCGCGGAAGAACTGACGGGGTGGAAATATGAACAATGTTGGGGCAATAACCCCTTGGGCGTCAAAGCGTCGCCAACCGTCATACCTAAACCGGTTACCGAGAGTTAATTAATTTTTGGTCGTGACCACAAACCGCACCGGTCCCGCCAGTGCGGTTTGTGCTTCTCCCTTCCCTAAGCATGAATGGGTAGATAAAATATCGGCGTTGGATGTCAGCGACAATAATCTCAATGTCTTGATTGATCTGTTTCAACATTGATCTGTTTCAACGTATGTTGGCACCCTTCCAGTCAATACAACTTTATAAAATAAATTATTCATCTACTTGAAAATTTCAGCATGTATTATGTAAATATCCGATTACTATAAGCGCACGAACACTTATTTTGCCTTTTAAACATGGATAAAAGATTGTTGAAACGTCTCTCTGCCCCGCTGCTGGCTGCTGCTTTGTGGACTATCCCGTTGCACAGCCATGCCGATACTCAGCCGTTGACCTCGCAAGATACTAAGCTGTTGACCTCGCAAGTTGTTGATCAATACGCCGAACATATCTTCTATAACAGTGGCGCTGTAGGAATGGCTCTGGTGGTTATCGATAACAATCAGGTCGTCAACCGTAGCTTTGGTGAAACGCAACCCGGCAACAATATTCGCCCACGGCCAGACTCACTGATCCGCATTGCATCAATAACCAAGCTGATGACCAGCGAAATCATGGTAAAACTGGCTGATGATGGCATCGTTAAGTTAACCGACCCGTTAAAAAAATATGCGCCAAAGGGGGCCAACGTCCCCTCCTACAGTGCTAAGCAGCCGATTAGGCTGTTGCATCTTGCCAGCCATACCAGCGGCTTACCCCGCGAGCAACCCGGTGGCCCGCAAAAAAGACCGGTGTTTACCTGGCCGACTAAAGATAATCGCTGGCAATGGTTGAAACTGGCCAAAGTGACCGTTCCACCAGGCGTTAAAGCCGCTTACTCGAATTTGGCTTACGACTTACTGGCTGATGCGCTGTCACAAGCTGCGGGGAAACCTTATACTCGCTTATTACGTGATAAGATCACCGCCCCACTGGGGATGAAAAATACCACCCTAACCCCTACAGCGGAACAATGTAAGCGTCTGATGATAGGCGTTGGCAGCAGTCGTTGTGGGAATACGGTTGCAGCAGCAGGTAGCGGCGGTATTTACTCAACCCCCGAAGATATGCAGCGTTGGATGCAACAATTCTTAGCTTTTAATAACCGCACCCCCAAGAGTTCCGCCAAACGTGAGCAAGCGCTTTACTTCCAACGCGGTGACTTGGTGTCATTGAAAGGTATGGATGTCGCCGGTCAAGCGGATGCTCTGGGCTTAGGATGGGTTTACATGGCACCTAAGGCTGACTTACCGGGCATTATGCAAAAAACCGGCGGTGGTGGCGGATTTATTACTTATATGGCGATGGTCCCAGAAAAAAACATTGGCGTTTTTGTGGTGGTCACACGAAGCCAACTGACTAAATTCAGCAATATGAGTGATGGTGTGAATCAATTGGTTGCTGATTTGGCGAAAAATCATTGATGTAACACGGCGGCAGGGTAAATACTGCCGCCAATTTCTATCGGCCTGAACTGACCATTGTTGACTGCATACCCCATAATAAGAGTAATAGTCCGCACCGGGCACATACTGATGGATAAGCGGTAGATATGACGTTGAGATATAGAGAAAAGCAAAAACCCGTTATCTTATTCAGATAACGGGTTTTTAATTGGTGCCGGCACCAAGAGTCGAACTCGGGACCTACTGATTACAAGTCAGTTGCTCTACCAACTGAGCTATACCGGCGAAATTGGCGGAAGGATAGAGATTCGAACTCTAGGACCTGTTACAGTCGACGGTTTTCAAGACCGTTGCCTTAAACCACTCGGCCATCCTTCCAATGGGCGGCATTATCATCTATAGCGCGATGATATGTCTAGTGTTTCATTTAAAAAAAACAGAAATTTAATTCGTTTGGTTAAACTTCATGCCAAAATTGGTTAAAAAAAGTCAACTCGACTAAAAATCCCCCTATTTCAGATTAGGCAGTAGTGACTTTACTGCTTTCAAAGGTAGCAACACATCTCCGTTCCTTCCGTATGTAGAAACAGACAGTTAGAAAAAAGTGAGTAGGATAAACGACTGAAGCACCCCACTATAGCGGAAATATTAGAAACCTAAATCACTCAGGGCGGGATAGTTATCAGGCCGCCGTCCCAGTGGCCAGTGAAATTGGCGATCCTGTTCTGTAATTGGCATGTCGTTAATGCAGGCATGGCGGGCAAACATTAACCCTTGTGCGTTAAATTCCCAATTCTCGTTACCAAAGCTACGGAACCAATTTCCAGAATCATCACGCCACTCATAAGCAAACCGCACCGCAATACGCGCACCATCAAAGGCCCAAAGTTCCTTAATCAGCCGATATTCAAGTTCGTTAGCCCATTTTCTGCTGAGAAAAGCGACCACAGCATCCCGGCCATGCACAAATTCAGCCCGATTGCGCCAATGAGTATCAATAGAATAGACCTGAGAGACCCGTTTAGGATCACGACTATTCCACGCATCTTCAGCCAAACGGACTTTCTCTGTCGCACTTTCATGTGAAAACGGTGGCACCGGTAACTTCATGGATAAATCCCTCAGTATTTATGTAGACAGATTTGTCTACTCAAATAAATCTAGCCGATGTAGACAGATTTGTCTACACTCCTTGTGCACTTCTTATCAGTGCCAGATGACTACCGGAGCCAAATGATGTCTTTTGAAATTGATATTTCTGCTATTGCAACTTTACCCGCCCAGCAGCGGATCCTCTTAACAGCCCATCGTCTATTTTATCAAGAAGGGATCCGTGCCACTGGTATTGACAAAATAATTAAAGAGTCGGGTGTCACTAAGGTCACTTTTTATCGACATTTTCCCAGTAAAAATGATCTGATTGGCGCGTTTCTTGAATATCGGCATCAACGGTGGATTAACTGGTTTATCGAAGAACTTAAACAGCAAACCATGCACCACGCAAATTTATCCTTGGCATTAACGAAATGCATGGCAAGCTGGTTTGAGCAACCAAGTTTTCGCGGTTGTGCTTTTATCAATACCACAGTAGAACTAGGTGGGTTATTACCGGAAATACGCGAACTTGCTTATCAGCATAAAAAGCAAATGGCACAAGAGATAAGCCGATACTTACCACAAGATGATCAATGTGAGATCCGCAGTGAAATCATCGCGATGGTGTTAGATGGTGCGATCGTGAAAGCCCAGAGAGAATTAGATTTGTCGGCAGCCTTAACACTAATACACAGTACATTGCAGGCCTTAGAGCAGCAGTGGCTCACAATAAGAAACGCGGCCAAATGACCGCGTTTCTCTCAGGACTTACGCCTATAATCAGAATTAGAACTGATAGACCATACCTACTGCGACAATATCATCAGTATTTATACGGGCATTTTTGGTGAAATCGTTTTTATCCAACAAGTTGATTTTGTAATCAACATAGGTAGACATGTTTTTGTTGAAGAAGTAAGTCGCACCAATATCAACATATTTCAGCAGATCTTGATCGCCATAGATCCCAATGTCTTTACCTTTGGATTGCAGGTAAGCCACTGATGGACGTAGACCAAAATCGAACTGGTATTGCGCGACCAATTCTATGTTGTGTGCTTTATCTGCAAAACCGAAAGCGGCATCACTTGATTGATTGTTGAAATCACCAAAACGAGTCAGGTTGTAAGTCTGAGTATAGTTAGCGGCCAGATAAACGTTGTTCGCATCATATTTCAGACCACCAGTGTAAGCATTGGCACGCTTACCCTGGCCATACTGCAGGCCATTTTGCTCAGTGGTACGCAGAGAACTCGCCATCGCTGCTGATGCACTCACCCCCCAACCCAGATCATAAGACAAGGACATCCCGTAGCCATCACCGTTCTGATCTGCTACAGCGCGACCATTGTTGGTTTCACTACTGCTGCCATTTTTACCCTGATATTGCAGAGCAAAGTTCAGGCCATCAACCAAGCCGAAGAAATTGGTGTTACGGTAAGTCAGCATCCCGTTGCCGCGTTGTGACAGGAAGTTATCAGCACCGTAAGTATCACCACCAAATTCTGGTAGTACGTCAGTCCATGAAGTGACATCGTACAGAACACCGTAGTTGCGGCCATAATCTAATGAACCGTAGTCAGAAAATTTTAGACCCGCAAAACCCACACGAGTGAAACTTCTGTGGCTCTCGTTCTCGTTCTCGTTCTCGCTCTCTGCTTTATTCAGATTGACTTGATATTCCCACTGACCATAACCAGTCAGTTGGTCAGTGATTTGTGTTTCGCCTTTCAGGCCAAAACGCATGTAAGATTGGTCACCATCAAGGTTCTTGTTATCAGAAAAATAATGTAACCCATCAACTTTACCGTATAAATCCAGTTTATTACCGTCTTTATTGTAAATTTCCGCAGCACTTGCACTGCCTGCAACCAATAAGGCCGGAATAATAAATGAAAGAACTCTAAGTTTCATTGTTATCATCCTCTATTATTAGATATATCTATACCACTACTCTTTCGAGAATATATTACCTAGGAGGTGACCATATTGTCATAATAAGATGACCATTAATCCATATGGAAAATGCTACCAAATTAAGAATAATGTTTCGTATGCATAAAAAACATTTACAAATGTAAATTTCAACAAATATTTATAAAAAAAACAAATCGTTAGTCAATATAAATAACAACCGATTTAAATATAATAGTAATTGTAAACAGTGAGTTATAATTAATGTAATTAGCACGAATTGACAATATAAACATACCAACAGGGATATATAATGACCACGCTATCATCATTATTTTCCTATCATTGTGGTTAACACAGTCAGATAGTTCGTTAATGTTACGACCGGTCTCTGACCGGTTTTTTTTATCCTATCCCAAGACATCCACTTACCGTCGTTATACCCGTCATACTTCAAGCTGAATATGCGTTGTCTACGTTCAATAACCCGAATCACTTACTGGTATTGCTCTTAAAAAATCAAGTAATCTCATCGGGATTAATGAGCCTCATCCCTGAGGCTTACGGATAGTATAAATACTCTTCAAATTGGTTCCCGGCCGATTTGTATCTCTCTGCCGCCTTCCTATAACTCGAATTATTTAGGGTATATAAACAAATATTTGCACTCATCTTTCCCCCATAGACTTACTTAAATACAAATAGCTTAATGTCATCTGGTCAGTTATTGTGCAAAAATAACTGACTATTGCCGAGTAAAAAGTAGTCATCCAAAAAAGAAAGTATTTGATAATAATCCCCCCCTGCTCCACTCAACCACTTTATTAAGTCATCTCAAACTGTTTTATTGGTTTACTGGCAGCGGTACATTTTCACACAAGGCTCACGCACTACGGGAGGCGATCACATCAGCAAATCAGAGAAATCCACCTTTAAACCCATACAATCTGACTGGTTTATATCGAATCTGAGGCGCTATTTTAAAAGGTAGCTGTTAAGTATTCTGCTTATCCGCACAAATCACTTCGACCCGGATTTAGCTTTGTGATAGAAACGTCTGTCTATACCACTTTTTCACTTCAATAGTAGATCTGATACCTCATGAGTACCAAAATACACCAACAAGCATTACAGCCCGGTATTAGCCAACAAGTTTCTACCCGGTTAGCTTTTTTTATTGCCGGATTGGGCATGGCCGCTTGGGCACCACTTGTTCCCTTTGCAAAAACGCGCATTGGTCTTAATGATGCCTCATTGGGTTTATTACTGTTATGCATTGGTATTGGATCGATGCTGGCGATGCCGCTCACTGGCGTGCTCACCGCGAAGTGGGGCTGTCGGGCCGTCATTTTACTGGCAGGCGCGGTGCTCTGTTTAGATTTACCTTTACTTGTATTGATGAATACTCCCGCGACGATGGCTATCGCGCTATTAGTGTTCGGTGCAGCCATGGGCATAATAGATGTGGCGATGAACATTCAGGCCGTCATTGTTGAAAAAGCCAGTGGCCGGGCGATGATGTCTGGCTTCCACGGTTTATTCAGTGTCGGCGGGATTGTTGGTGCAGGAGGTGTCAGTGCTCTATTGTGGCTGGGCCTCAACCCACTGACAGCGATTATGGCTACCGTAGTACTCATGATTATTTTACTGCTGGCAGCCAATAAGAATCTGTTACGTGGCAGCGGTGAACCCCATGATGGGCCACTGTTTGTTTTTCCACGTGGCTGGGTGATGTTTATCGGCTTTTTATGTTTTGTCATGTTTTTGGCCGAAGGCTCAATGCTTGACTGGAGTGCCGTCTTCCTGACTACGCTACGCGGTATGTCGCCATCACAAGCAGGTATGGGCTACGCCGTATTTGCCATCGCGATGACACTTGGCCGCCTAAACGGTGATCGGATTGTCAATGGGCTGGGCCGTTACAAGGTATTATTAGGTGGCAGTTTATGTTCTGCCATCGGGATTATTATCGCAATCAGTATTGATAGCTCAATGGCTGCCATTATTGGTTTCATGTTAGTGGGTTTCGGCGCATCGAATGTGGTACCAATCTTGTTTACCGCCGCAGGGAATCAAACCGTTATGCCTGCCAACCTGGCGGTTGCATCCATTACAACGATCGGTTATGCGGGGATTTTGGCAGGCCCGGCAGCCATCGGCTTTATTGCACAATTAAGTAGTCTATCGGTTGCTTTTGGCTGTGTAGCACTTCTGTTATTAACCGTTGCTGCCAGCGCCAGAGCCGTCACGCGCTAACCAAGGGAATCGGCATTATCGTTATGCAAAATAATTCGTCTACCCACTCAGCGGCTAACATCACACGTTACTTCTGGCTATTTATCGTACTTCTGCTCATGACTGTTGGGCTATATGCCTATAACTATACCAATGCTTATCTGACTGAAAAGAAGCATGCTTTAACGAATATCGCTAACGGTTTGCAACAACGCATTGATGACTATCGTTATCATACTTACCAAATATATGATTTAGTCAATAATCCGATCAAAGCAAGTGAACCCCATCCTGCGGTGCAGGAAATCCGCCTGCGCCCTGACGTTTACTATATTGAAAAGCCTCGCAGAAAGACTGATGCTGTCATTTTTGGTAACCACGAGCCTGCAACGCTGACCATGGCATTACAGATATCTGACTATCTTGATAACCTGTGGGGGCCGCAAAATGACACTTACTCAATGTACTATCTTAACGGGCAGGACAATAGTCTACTCCTGATTACGACTCAGGCACTAAAAGAGGTCACATCACGCTTTAAAGAGAACTACCTTACTGCCTTTGCTGAATCGCGACGGGCGGAAATGCTACAGCAGGTCAATACATTGGATGAGCGGGAGAGCTTCTCGCCCTTACGCAAATTACGCTTCCAGAATGCCTACTATTTCACCCTAAGAACCACCTTTAACCGCCCTGGCCATTTAGCCACCGTGATCGCATTTGACTTACCGATCAATGATTTAATTCCACCTAATATGGCACGTTCTAACTTCCTGCTTCAACCGGATAAAGTGCCACTCAATGAGGGGGCTGCCCCCGAAGATATTGCGGCAACCAGTGTGTCACTGAACGGCTCATGGGTTGAATTCTCCGCACCACTGGCAAATGTCACACTGAAAATTGTTTATCGTGTACCGGTTAGTAATTTGGTTATCGACTTATTAATAAACAACTTTTGGTTAATCCTAGCCAATATCGTGTTATTGACACTAACCATTTTGGCCGCCTATTTTGTCCGCCGCCAATATGGTCGTCCAAGTGCTGATATGACCGGACAATTAGAAGCTCAGAGATTGTTGAGTCAGGAGATCATTACCAACCTACCGCAAGGCTTATTAATTTATGACTTCAGTAACAGCACTGTCATTGCCAGCAACAAGATAGCGGAAAATTTATTACCTCACCTGAATCTGCAAAAAATTGCCACTATGGCAGAGCAACACCACGGGGTGATTCAAGGGACGGTGAATAACGAAGTTTATGAAATCCACATGTTCCGTAGCCAGATTTCACCAGAGACGTATCTTTTTCTGCTTCATGATCAGGATAAAGAAGTCCTGGTGAATAAGAAATTGCAGCAAGCAAGGCGTGAGTACGATAAAAATCTGCAAGCGCGGAAACTGATGTTGCACAACCTGGGGATTGAACTTAGCCAACCAGTCCACCACATGAATCAACTTGCGCGTACATTAAAGGACACCACCGATTTGCAACAACAGCATGATCTTAAGACCAAGCTGGTTGAGCAATCTGAAACTATCCTTGAACTGATTGATAACATCACTTTACTGACTAAGCTGGAAACACAAGATTGGCAAACAGAACAACAGGTCTTCTCTTTATCAACCTTAATCGATACCCTACTACTGGATCTGCTCCCCTCGATTAATCAGAAAGGCTTAAATCTGTTTAATCATTTTCATGTCAGTCTTGACCAAACTTATCTAGGTGATGAAAAGGTATTACGTAAAATACTTTCGTTGTTGCTGAATTATTCTATCGTTACCACGGCTTATGGAAAAATCACCCTCAATGTAGATCATGAACCAGGGCACCCGGAACAATTGGTTATTCAAATAATGGATACTGGCGCGGGTATTTCTGATGAAGAAATAGGTAATCTTAATTATCCTTTCCTTAGCCAAGCATTGGCCGACAGATACAATCATGGCTCGGGGTTGACATTTTTTTTATGTAACCAATTATGTAAAAAATTAAACGGCCAATTAGAGATTCGCAGTAAAGTAGATATAGGTACACGCTATACTATCCGGTTAACAATAGCCGTTAAAAATGAACAACAAGGCACCCAGGAAAAATTACTGGATGGTGTCACAGTACTATTAGATATAACCTCAGAAGAAGTACGCTCTATCATTACAATATTGTTAAATTCATTTGGTGCTAACTGCATTATCACCGATGATCGCCTACCAGGGCGGGATTATGATGTTACAATAACGGATAATCCGCAACATTATGATAATTACACATTATTGCTCGCGGCAGATGAAACGGGGTTCCACCAGTTACAAAACAATTATATCAGGGTAAATTACAATTTAAGCCGCGCGGTTATTGATTCAATATTATTATTAATCGAGCAGCGAATTTTATCTGAACAATCGCAACAAGAGGTTGAGTACATTACAGAAGATGATATAAACCTCTACGAGAGGCAACTAAAAACCAGTGACTATTATTCCTTATTTGTCGAGACAGTACCGGTAGATCTGAAGAAACTGTATACTGAACTTCAGCAAAGTGATTTAACATCACTTTCGCAAACCGTACATCGATTAAAAGGCGTATTTGCCATGCTGAACCTGGTTCTCGGCAAGCAGCTATGTGAAACATTAGAACAGCATATCGCAGATGGCGATCGGTTGAAGATCGAAAATAGCATCAGTCAGATTGATTTTTTCATCACCAGACTGTTGCAGGAAGGTAACCCATAACCATGAACAACCTTAATGTAATTATTGCTGATGACCATCCAATTGTTTTGTTTGGCATCCGAAAGTCGCTTGAGCAAATTGAATGGGTAAACGTTGTCGGAGAATTTGAAGACTCCACCGCGCTTATTAACAATTTGTCCAAACTTGATGCCAACGTGCTAATTACTGACCTCTCTATGCCAGGGGATAAGTATGGTGATGGCATCACATTAATCAAATATATAAAACGACATTATCCAGATTTGGCTATCATTGTCTTAACTATGAATAATAATCCGGCTATCTTAAGCTCTGTCTTAGACTTGGATATCGACGGAATAGTATTGAAGCAGGGTGCCCCCGCTGACTTACCTAAGGCATTGGCCGCATTACAAAAAGGGAAGAAATTCACTCCTGAAAGCGTAGCCAAACTACTCGAAAAAATCAGTGCTAATGGTTACGGTGATAAGCGTTTGTCACCAAAAGAAAGTGAAGTTTTGCGGCTATTTGCTGAAGGCTTTCTGGTAACAGAAATTGCCAGAAAACTTAACCGTAGTATCAAGACCATTAGTAGCCAGAAAAAATCTGCAATGCTGAAGCTGGGTGTTGATAACGATATCGCTTTGCTAAATTATCTTTCGTCTGTGACGATTAGCCAAGTGGATAAAGAACTGTAACTCTTGCCCCGCTCGACTCTCAAGCCCAGTTTTGCTCTGCAATACTGGGCTTATTAATTAACGAAATCTAACGTAAGCGCCGTACTTGGTCACTGTAGTAAAGCAGCATCTGGCGCAGAGTATCCAGCGTCACAGGCTTCGACAGGCAATTATCCATCCCCGCCTCAATGCAACGTTGTTTCCCCTCAGCCAAAGCATTCGCGGTTACACCAATAATCGGGAAATTGTGATTCAACTGCCGTAAACGCTCAGTTAAACGGTAACCATCCATATTTGGCATGTTCACATCGGTCAACACCATATCCACGGTATTAGTATTTAACGCCACCAACGCATCCAAGCCATCATTAGCCGTAATGACACGATAACCCAAAGTGGTTAGCTGATCTGCCAGTAAACGGCGGTTAATCGGATGGTCATCCACGACCAGAATTTGCAGGTCGGCATTATTATCTTGATTCGTTTTCGGTGCGAGTAACTGTAACGATGAATTCTCAACCGGCTGTTGACCCCGCAGTATCCAGTCCAGCAAGGGGACTATCTCCAGTAAAGTTGAAGTACTCAATGACCAGTAAGCAGGGCGCGTCTCTTGTGGTAAACCAATATGTTCAATGGAGAGTTGGATCCATGCCAGTAAAGGGGTACTAAGTTGTGACGGATAATCGCAAATCAGCACATCTTCCGGCTGAGTCTGCTCACCACAGTAACGCCGAATTGTCGCGCCAAAGTAGCCAAGTAGATTGAGTAAATAGCTCTCCAGGCGTGCATTGCGAATATCTAACCACAGCACTTTTCCTTGCCAGCGAACATTGGCGGACAGAACAGTATTTTGGTTATGATACAATGGAATACGGATAGCAAAAATACTCCCCATCCCCAATTCAGATGTAACCTCGACATCGCCATCCATCAGGTTGACTAACTTCTCACAAATGGCCAGCCCTAATCCGGTTCCCTGAAAATGGCGTTGGACGCCGGTA
Source organism: Yersinia similis (assembly GCF_001053095.1). Classification (GTDB taxonomy): domain Bacteria; phylum Pseudomonadota; class Gammaproteobacteria; order Enterobacterales; family Enterobacteriaceae; genus Yersinia; species Yersinia similis. The sequence continues at coordinate 260,416 of NZ_CGBP01000001.1, forward strand.
CCCACTTGGAAGAAAGGATCAAATAGCTGATTAATTTCACGTGAATCAATACCCATACCGGTATCCCGCACCTGAAATTCCAGATAGTAACCACGCACGCGTACCTGCAAAACGATACACCCCGTGTCAGTGAATTTAATGGCATTATTCAGAAGATTAGAAATCACCTGTTGTAGGCGAACTGGGTCACTTTCTATGAGCCGTGGGACATCCGGTTCAATAAAACAATACAGTCCTAACCGTTTTTTGACGACCAAGGGCAAATAGTTAGCCGTGATATGGGTGATCACTTCTACAGTAGAAAACTCGCTTGGCTCTATTTTCAGCTGTTCGGACTCTATTTTAGAAAAGTCGAGTATGTCACTGATAATTTTTAATAATAACCCCGACGAATTATTCATTGCCGTTACCAGCCGGTCTACTCCCTGCGGTAATTCCTTCGTTTGCAATAAATCGAGGTTACCGATAATGCCATACAGCGGCGTGCGCAATTCATGGCTGACGGTAGCCAGAAACATCGATTTTGATTGGCTGGCCTGCTCTGCCGCAGTGGCCATCTCTTGTAGTGACTCCTCCATTTTGACCCGAGAACTAACATCAACCAGCACACAAATCGCCACATCTTCATTGCTATAGCGTGAATGAACAAAGCTAATTTGCAGATTATTGTTGTTACTGGTCATTACATCGACAAAGTTAGCCTGACGCTCACAAATAATGCGCGTAATACGTTCCCGATCTTCATTCGTCAGTAAACTAATATAGTTATGTGCCAATTCATTACTCAGGATGTTAGTACCATCACTGATACGCAAAATGGATATCCCAACAGGAGCCGAAGCCACAATTTTACGGTTGAATTGTTCGTGCTCCTCAAGCCTCAGCGCATTATCTTCAGCCGGATGAAACATTTTTCGCTCAAATAGCCAAGCTAACGTAAAAATCACTACGGCAGAGAGCGCATTAAGAATGAACACATTAAAAATCAATAACTTGAATGTTTCTATTATCGTTTTGACGGGTAACGAATAAGCAATACTAAGGGGGGATGGCGGTAAAGTTCTCTTTAGAATAAGATCTTTATAATCATCAGCATAACCAAAGTAAGATGGCGAATCGGGATAATCATCCAGTATAGCCGGATAACGATCACCTGATGCCATCTGTAACACTGGTTCATTATCCTGACCTAATAAGGTCACTCTGATAGGCAGTGTTCGGGAAGAAATAAAATCCTCCAAGCGGACACTCTGCTCAAAGCCAATCATAGCCTCTAATCTATTACCTAGATAAACGGGGCTTAGAACATACAAAACGCCAATATCAGGACGAGCACCAGGTACCACCCAGTAAATATTGCTGTCTTTATCCTGATTCTGGGAATCACGGTACTTTAGGGCATGTTCATACAGCGACTTAAGCAGGTTTTCTTGCAACGATGGGGCATTACGGATGTCAAAATCCACCAGACACAACGTATCAGTGCCAATAAAAAAGACACGATTGAGATCGTAAGCGGCAGTAAAGTTCTCTTTCCAGTACCAAATAAGGTTACTGAGAGTATTCACTGACGCTTGATTAGACGTGCTAGCCGTAGCGCAACCTGAATCAGAGTTAAGAGGGTAATATTGTGGTACCGCCTTTTTATTCATAACCATGCCACTAGTGACATCAGTGTCACTGGCATTTTTATCTAGCCGATTTTCCGCCATATATTTAATATCGCGTATAATTTCGGCGGAATGCCGGATGTAGTTCTGCGCCAAACCAAAGTTGTTGTTATATTCCTGACGAATATCGGCTTTTTTTTCGTTAAGTACATTCAGGATATAAAAAGTGGTCAATAATGCGCCAAGTGACCATAACATAATGGCCAATACCCGGAACAAGTAGCGGGATATTTTTAGTGTCGTACGAAATGAAGAGAGATATTTCAATCGGATACCATGATGAAAAAGCATCGCCAGACAGGCTGTGTTAACAACAGAATATACTACCGATAACCCATAAAAAAGCCAGCTCAGTTGCTTAACTGACAGGCGTTAAGCTCACTGGCTGGCTGTTTTTTAATGACATAGTCATCTAAAGACTTGGTCGCCGCAGATGAATGAGCAGGTGCAATAAACCGCACCTGCCAGGGCAACATTATGCGTTTTCGTCTTCTACGTCAGTGTCGTCTTCTGCATCAGTACCTTCATCGGCAGCATCATCTGATGGTGCGCTTAGTGCTGCGTTTTCTTCGCTGCCCTCTTCACCTTCTAATGATTCGCCATCAAGGATGTCATCATCCTCTTCAGGTTCAGCGACACGTTGCAAACCAACAACATGTTCATCTTCTGCGGTACGGATCAGGGTCACACCTTGGGTATTACGCCCTACGACACTCACTTCGGATACGCGAGTACGTACCAGCGTGCCAGCATCAGTGATCATCATGATTTGGTCAGTTGGTGCAACTTGAACAGCGCCGACAACCTTACCATTACGCTCACTGACTTTAATGGAGATAACCCCTTGAGTCGCACGGGACTTAGTTGGATATTCTTCCACCGCAGTACGTTTACCATAACCGTTTTCAGTTACGGTCAGGATTTCACCATCACCACGAGGGATGATAAGAGAAATAACCCGATCATCGCCATTGAGGTTGATCCCACGAACACCGGTTGCGGTACGGCCCATAGAGCGAACCTGCCCTTCTGGGAAACGAACCACTTTACCCAATGCAGAGAACAGCATAACTTCATTGCTACCATCCGTCAGATCCACACCGATAAGCTCATCACCTTCGTTCAGATTAACGGCGATAATACCGGCGCTACGTGGGCGACTGAACTCCGTCAATGCCGTTTTCTTCACAGTACCGCTGGCGGTAGCCATAAAGACATGACGGCCTTCTTCATATTCTCGCACAGGCAGAATGGCGGTAATACGCTCATTTGGCTCAAGCGGCAACAAGTTGACGATTGGACGGCCACGAGCCCCACGGCTGGCTTCCGGCAACTGATAGACCTTCATCCAATAGAGACGGCCACGGCTGGAAAAGCACAAGATGGTATCGTGGGTATTGGCAACGAGCAGGCGATCAATAAAGTCTTCTTCTTTGATACGTGCCGCGGATTTACCTTTACCACCACGGCGCTGAGCTTCGTAATCACTCAACGGCTGGTATTTGACGTAGCCTTGATGGGACAGCGTCACAACCACATCTTCTTGATTAATCAGGTCTTCAATATTGATATCAGAGGTATTCGCGGTGATCTCAGTGCGACGAAGATCGTTATACTGATCTTTGATCGCCACTAATTCTTCGCGGATAACCTCCATCAGGCGATCCGGATTTTCTAGAATAAAGATCAGCTCGCCAATTAAGGTGAGCAGCTCTTTATACTCATCCAGCAGTTTCTCATGCTCCAGACCCGTCAGTTTTTGCAAACGCAGATCCAAAATAGCCTGAGCCTGTTGCTCGGTGAGGTAATATTTACCGTCACGGATACCAAATTCCGCTTCCAACCACTCAGGGCGTGCCGCGTCATCACCGGCACGTTCCAACATGGAAGCAACGTTACCTAACTCCCAAGGACTGGCAATCAAACCCGTTTTTGCTTCCGCAGGGGTCGATGCACGGCGAATCAATTCGATAATCGGATCAATGTTAGCCAGTGCAATCGCCAACGCTTCAAGGATATGAGCGCGATCACGTGCTTTACGCAGTTCAAAAATGGTACGGCGAGTCACCACTTCACGACGGTGACGGACAAAAGCAACCAAAATGTCTTTCAGGTTAAGCAGCTTCGGTTGCCCCTGAGACAAGGCTACCATGTTGATACCGAAAGTCACCTGCAATTGTGTCAGAGAGTAGAGGTTATTCAGCACCACTTCCCCAACCGCATCACGTTTGATTTCAATCACGATGCGCATGCCGTCTTTATCAGACTCATCACGTAACGCACTGATACCTTCGACGCGTTTTTCTTTTACCAGCTCGGCGATTTTTTCAATCAACCGTGCTTTGTTCACTTGATACGGGATCTCATGAACAATAATGGTTTCGCGGCCCGTTTTGGCATCCGCTTCGACTTCAGCACGTGCGCGGATATAGATCTTACCGCGACCAGTACGATAAGCCTCTTCAATACCACGACGTCCATTAATAATGGCTGCTGTTGGGAAGTCTGGGCCAGGGATATACTCCATCAGCCCTTCAATGCTGATGTTTTCATCTTCTATATAAGCCAGACAACCATCAATAACCTCAGAAAGGTTATGTGGCGGAATATTGGTTGCCATCCCTACCGCAATGCCCGACGAGCCGTTTACCAGCAGGTTAGGGATTCTGGTCGGCATAACAGCCGGAATTTGCTCCGTACCATCATAGTTAGGCACGAAGTCAACGGTATCTTTTTCTAAATCCGCTAACAATTCGTGAGCAATTTTAGACATACGGATTTCGGTATAACGCATCGCCGCGGCAGAGTCGCCATCGACGGAACCGAAGTTACCCTGCCCATCCACCAGCATATAGCGCAGTGAGAACGGCTGGGCCATACGCACAATAGTGTCGTAGACCGCGCTGTCACCATGCGGGTGATATTTACCGATAACGTCCCCGACTACACGGGCCGATTTTTTGTATGGTTTATTCCAGTCATTACCCAGTACATTCATCGCAAATAGTACGCGACGGTGCACCGGTTTCAGTCCATCACGGACATCTGGTAACGCACGTCCGACAATAACGGACATCGCATAATCCAGATAGGAGCTTTTCAGCTCTTCCTCGATGTTGACCGGTGTTATTTCTCTGGCAAGGTCGCTCATTGAGCCGCTATCCCTCTACTGATTACCGGATTTAAAGGTACGAAACTATATCACAAAACGCAGATTTTGGCGAAACTGCATGTTTTGGGTTAAACGACATGTTTTTGGTTAAAAAATAAGTTTTTAGCAAAACGACGGCGCTCTGGGATCATCCTCGCCGGCAATCCTCCGGGGTATGGACTCTCACCACAAAATGATGGCCGCAAGCTCACGCCCTCGGCAACTTCGAGCACGAAGGGTAATACAAAAGATGGGGAACATGTATAATCCGTGCAAAGAAACAAAACAGTGAGAACTCATCATGCGAGCCAAAACGACAACCCGCCATCATAACGTTGATGAGCAAGAAATCGCTAAATTTGAAGCTGTTGCCTCCCGCTGGTGGGATTTAGAAGGTGAATTTAAGCCTCTCCACCGTATTAACCCCCTGCGCCTCAACTATATTTTGCAACGCTCTGGCGGTGTTTTTGAGAAAAAAGTGCTGGATGTCGGCTGTGGTGGCGGGATTCTGGCCGAAAGCATGGCACGTGAAGGTGCGCAAGTGACTGGCCTGGATATGGGCTACGAGCCGCTACAAGTTGCGCGTCTGCACGCTCTGGAAACTGGCGTCAAACTCGAGTATGTGCAGGAAACCGTTGAAAATCATGCGCAGCAACACCCGCAACACTACGATGTAGTGACCTGCATGGAGATGCTCGAACATGTACCGGATCCTGCTTCCGTGGTACGGGCCTGTGCACAATTGGTCAAACCGGGTGGGCATGTTTTCTTTTCGACCATTAACCGTAATACCAAGTCTTGGCTAATGGCCGTCGTTGGTGCCGAATATCTATTGAAAATGGTGCCTAAAGGCACACATGATGCGAAAAAGTTTATCCGCCCGTCAGAGTTAATAGGCTGGGTAGATCAAACGCCATTGCTTGAACGCCATATTATCGGGCTACATTACAACCCGATCACCGACCATTTTAAGCTTGGCCGCAATGTTGATGTGAATTATATGGTGCATACTCAACGGGACAGCGAATAGATCAGTCGTAGAACCCACTGAGAGCAGGGCTAAACACCTGCTCTTCTTGGTTTTTCACACGCTCTGTTATCAGTTTATATGCTGTTAATCGCCAGATCAGGCAGAAAGCGTTTTTTTCAGCAACAAAAGCGATAAATTACAGGGTCCTTTTATAATGTTTAATAAAACGGCAAACGATCAAATTTTTAAGATTTTCCGCAAAATCTTATCCCCCAGAGGGATAAGTAGTAAGTCCCAGTAATGGCGCAGCTTATAAGGCATTCGTAACAATTAACCCCCAAGTTATCCACACAATTATCCCGTTTTGTTCACTTGCCAAAAGCCTCAATACTCACTATCTTGTTATCTGTCCAACACCCACCCACTATATATTGTGTTTGTATACTGAGCGATGGCACAAGTCAGTGCTTGAAAATTCAACTCGCAGTTTGAAAAAACGGCCTGTTGATCCCTTAGCTCACGCGCTACAAACACACTAAAGGTAAAAGAGCACATGAACCAAAGCCTACTTGTTACTAAACGCGATGGCAGCAAAGAACGCATCAATCTGGATAAAATCCACAGGGTCATCGACTGGGCCGCCGAAGGTTTACATAACGTATCGGTATCACAAGTAGAATTGCGTTCACACATTCAGTTTTATGATGGCATCAAAACCTCTGATATTCATGAAACAATCATCAAAGCCGCCGCAGATTTGATCTCCCGTGATGCACCGGATTATCAGTATCTGGCCGCCCGTTTAGCCATTTTCCACCTGCGTAAAAAAGCCTATGGGCAGTTTGAACCCCCTACGCTTTTCGCTCATGTGTCGAAAATGGTAGAAATGGGTAAATATGACAAACATCTGCTGGAAGATTACACCGCAGAAGAATTTGAGCAGATGGACACTTTCATCGACCATTGGCGCGATATGAATTTCTCCTACGCTGCGGTTAAGCAGTTGGAAGGTAAATATCTGGTGCAGAACCGCGTGAGCGGTGAGATCTATGAAAGTGCCCAATTCCTGTACATTCTGGTTTCAGCTTGCCTGTTCTCCGGCTACCCGCGTGAAACCCGTCTGGATTACATCAAGCGTTTCTACGACGCTATCTCTACGTTTAAAATTTCACTGCCAACACCTATCATGGCGGGTGTGCGTACCCCCACCCGCCAGTTCAGCTCTTGCGTACTGATTGAATGTGGTGACAGCCTGGATTCTATTAATGCCACCTCCAGCGCTATCGTGAAATACGTATCACAGCGTGCCGGTATCGGTATCAATGCAGGCCGTATCCGCGCGTTGGGTAGTCCAATCCGTGGCGGTGAAGCATTTCATACGGGTTGTATTCCATTCTATAAACACTTCCAGACTGCGGTTAAATCCTGCTCACAGGGTGGTGTTCGCGGCGGCGCGGCCACGTTGTTCTACCCAATGTGGCATCTGGAAGTCGAGAGCCTGCTGGTACTGAAAAACAACCGTGGTGTTGAAGGTAACCGTGTCCGTCATATGGATTACGGTGTGCAAATCAACAAACTGATGTATCAGCGTCTGTTGAAAGGTGGAGATATCACCTTGTTTAGCCCTTCTGATGTACCGGGGTTATATGACGCGTTCTTTGCCGATCAGGATGAATTTGAACGCCTGTATGTCAAATATGAGCAAGACAGCAGTATTCGTAAGCAACGGGTGAAAGCGGTTGAGCTATTCTCTTTGATGATGCAAGAGCGTGCTTCTACTGGCCGTATCTATATTCAAAACGTTGACCACTGCAACACGCACAGCCCGTTTGATCCTAAAATTGCCCCAGTGCGCCAGTCTAACCTATGCCTGGAAATTGCATTACCGACCAAGCCGCTGAATGACATCAACGATGAGAATGGTGAAATTGCGCTCTGTACTTTGTCAGCGTTCAACCTCGGTGCCATTGATAGCCTCGATGATTTAGAAGATCTGGCCATACTGGCAGTACGTGCACTGGATGCCTTGCTGGATTATCAGGACTACCCGATTGCAGCAGCACAGCGTGGTGCCATGGGCCGCCGTACCTTGGGGATTGGGGTAATTAACTTTGCGTATTATCTGGCGAAGAACGGCGTGCGTTATTCTGACGGCAGTGCCAATGACCTGACACACCGGACTTTCGAAGCCATTCAGTACTATTTGCTGAAAGCATCTAACGCACTGGCCCGTGAACAAGGCGCTTGCCCGTGGTTTAACGAAACCACGTATTCACAAGGTATTTTGCCGATCGATACCTATAAGAAAGATTTGGATGCCATCAGCAGTGAGCCTCTACATTACGATTGGGAAGCACTGCGTAAAGAGATTCAGACTCACGGGCTGCGCAACTCCACGTTATCGGCATTGATGCCATCTGAAACCTCATCGCAAATCTCCAATGCGACCAACGGTATTGAACCACCGCGGGGTTACGTCAGCATCAAAGCCTCTAAAGATGGCATTCTGCGTCAAGTAGTGCCTGAATATGAACGCTTGAAAGGCGCTTACGAGCTGCTGTGGGAAATGCCTAATAATGACGGCTACCTGCAGTTGGTTGGTTTGATGCAAAAATTTGTCGATCAAGCGATATCGGCGAACACCAATTATGATCCAACCCGCTTCCCATCAGGAAAAGTACCGATGAAGCAGTTGCTGAAAGATTTACTGACCACCTATAAATTTGGTGTGAAAACGCTTTACTATCAAAATACCCGTGACGGTGCTGATGATGTGCAAGAAGACATTCAATCGAGTCTGCCGGGTGATGACGACTGCGAAGGCGGCGCATGTAAGATTTAGTTTTTAGTTCAGGCCCTCCCCGGTTATCCATAATGGCGTTGTTTATGCCACGGGTAACTGGGGTAACTCACTCTGACGCTACCGCCGTTACAGGGCCTTTTTTATTTGTCCGTTACGCGACCGATTTGCCCGTTACGCGATGCTATTTGCCTATTACGCTATTTGTCCTTTGCACGACCCCTGAGGAAACCATGGCCTATACCACTTTTTCACAAAATAAAAATAATCAGTTACTCGAACCCATGTTCTTCGGTCAATCCGTCAACGTGGCACGTTTCGACCAACAAAAACACGCGATTTTCGAAAAACTGATTGAAAAACAGCTCTCTTTCTTCTGGCGTCCTGAAGAGATCGACGTATCACGCGATCGTATCGATTACAACGCATTACCTGATCACGAAAAACACATTTTTATCAGCAATCTGAAGTACCAAACCTTGCTGGACTCCATTCAAGGCCGTAGCCCTAACGTAGCGCTGTTGCCGTTGATCTCAATTCCTGAGCTGGAAACCTGGGTGGAAACCTGGTCGTTCTCAGAGACTATCCACTCACGCTCTTACACGCATATCATCCGCAATATCGTTAACGACCCATCAGTTGTTTTTGATGATATCGTGACCAACGAAGAGATCCTTAAACGCGCAAAAGATATCTCAGCTTATTACGATGATTTGATTGAGATGACCAGCTATTACCATCTGCTGGGGGAAGGCACCCACCAGGTTAATGGTAAGACCGTGGTAGTAAAATTGCGTGATTTGAAAAAACAGCTCTATCTGTGCCTAATGAGCGTTAATGCCTTAGAAGCTATTCGTTTCTATGTCAGTTTTGCCTGTTCTTTCGCTTTTGCCGAACGTGAACTGATGGAAGGCAACGCAAAAATTATCAAAATGATTGCCCGCGATGAAGCACTGCATTTGACTGGCACACAACATATTCTCAACCTGATGCGCTTGGGTGAGGATGATCCGGAAATGGCAGAAATTGCCGAAGAGTGCCAACAACAGTGCTACGACCTATTTGTACTGGCGGCACAGCAAGAGAAAGAGTGGGCGGAATACCTGTTCCGTGATGGCTCAATGATCGGACTGAACAAAGAGATCCTGTGCCAATACGTAGAATATATTACGAACATCCGTATGCAGGCAGTCGGTCTGGGCGTGCCATTTAGCACCCGCACCAACCCTATTCCATGGATCAATTCTTGGTTAGTTTCCGATAACGTCCAGGTCGCACCACAAGAAGTGGAAGTCAGCTCCTATTTGGTCGGTCAGATTGATTCAGAAATCAGTGCTGACGATCTGAGTGATTTCGAGCTGTAATCCGTGAAAACGATTGTAACCTTGAATACCACCGGAGCTCAGCTTAGTGTTCCGGCCAGTAGCCGCAATTTGCTAGAAACGCTGGAACACCATCAGTTACCGGTTGAATATCAGTGCCGATCAGGTTATTGCGGCTCTTGCCGCATGCGTTTACTGAAAGGTGAAGTCTGTTATTTGCAGCAGCCACTCGCTTTTATACAAGCAGGGGAGATCCTGCCCTGCTGCTGTCAGCCCGTGGGCGACATTGAAATCGAGCTTTAGAAATACCTTGTTGATAAAACTGAGAGAAAAAAGATGAAAAAATGTTCAATCATATTAGCCAGTGTGTTACTAGCGGCATCAATCAATGCCATTGCTGAAACGCCTACGCCTCTCAATCAGCAACAACCGTTAGAAAAAATCGCACCTTATCCACAAGCCGATAAAGGTATGAGTCGACAGGTCATTTTTCTTGATCCGCAAAAAGATGAAAGCCGCTTTAAAGTCGAGTTGCTGATCGGTAAAACTCTCAACGTTGACTGTAACCGCCACATGCTCGGCGGCAATCTGGAAACCAGAACATTATCTGGTTGGGGATTCGATTATCTGGTGATGGATAAAATCTCACAACCCGCCTCAACCATGATGGCTTGCCCTGAAGACAGTAAACCGCAAGTGAAATTTGTCACCGCTAATTTGGGCGACGCGGCAATGCAGCGTTATAACAGCCGCCTGCCAATTGTGGTCTATGTGCCGCAAGGGGTGGAAGTTAAATACCGGATCTGGGAAGCGGGCGAAGATCTCAGGAGTGCGCAGGTCAAATAGTACTCATTAACCAGGCGCTATTCCGCGCCTGAGCTAAATATTGACATTATCTTTTAATTACAAAATCTCAATAATATCCAACCAACCATGCTGCCCGCACACTGGGCCGCCCTTTAGCCAGCGCCGTAACATATCCTGTGCCAACATCGCGCTACTTTCCTGACGGATACGCAAACCATGGCGGCTAGCCTGATAGCGCACTGTCTGAGCAAAAGTCCTTTCAGGGGTATGTAATGCCACACTCAGTCGATCATTTTGCATCGCACTGACAGCCAACACGACCTGTGCCCCACACAGCATGGATAATGACTGTGCACGGCTGGCTACCTCGGTCAGCGACTCTTGGCAATGAGCAGGTAACAACTCACCGCCGACCAATGGTGCTCCCGCACTCTGCAACTGCCAGTGCATCAGCCCAGCGGTAAATTGCTCACTTACCGCCAGTAATAAGCCACGCTGTGTCAATTGTTCGGTTAAGAGTGCTGGCAAGCCCTTAGTACCTTCGAAAAGCGTACTTTCGCCTGCCACCGCCCTCACCTGCTGCCAGACTTGCTCCATTGCCGAGCGTTGTGACGCTGGGCCAGTGAGTTTCAACTCAATGATTGGGGCCGATGAGCGGTAACCCAGCACCACGCCTTCAGGTAGTGGTAACGGATCCAGCTCCAGCGCCAGATCACTCTCTGAACGACCAAAAGTGGTCATTCGTAAACATAATGGCGGTTCAGCCACCTCAAAATTCTGCCGTAGACGCGGCATAATCTGCTGTTCAACCATCACTTTAAATTCAGATGGCACCCCCGGAGTGAAAAACATCAGGCACTTATTCAGTCGCAGAGCAAAGCCACAAGCAGTGCCTACGGGATTGTCCAGCATTTCAGCATTGGCCGGAATATGGGCCTGCTTACGATTAGTTGCCGACATCACCCGGCCACGCTCTATAAAGAACGCTTCCATACGAGCAATCCACTCCGGGTGCTCAATCAGTTCCACACCGGCGGCTCGGGCGGCAGCCAAGGCGCTCAAATCATCACTGGTCGGCCCCAGGCCACCATTGACAATCAACACATCGGCAACTTGACTGCGCTCAGTCAATACCTCAATAAGGGCCGAAATATCATCGCCGACGGTTTCCCGGCTGCTGATTGGCAAGCCCTGATTAAAAAAATAATCAGCCAGCCAGGCAGCATTGGTATCAATAATCTGCCCATGCAGCACTTCATCTCCGGTACTCAACATCTCGACTCTGATCATTTTCTTCTCCATTTATGCCAACAACGTCACTTTAAGAATGACGTTACCTAAATACAATCATTTCTCCATGCTATTTGGATCACTGCACTATTTATACCCGTCATACTTCACGTTACACGTCCGTTGGCTGTATTCGTTCACCCCAGTCACTACCTGTTGTTGATCTTAAATACATAAGCTCCTAGGGGCTCTCTCAGTTGCCGCCTTCCTGAAACTCGAATTATTTGGGGTATAGATCGCAACAACATATGCCCGTCGCTATTTTATTGATTTCATTGTCGTAAACTATAATTTACACTCATCGTAACGACGATTTGACACAAACAGGCCAATCCACTACTCTTCTGCCTCAATAATTCCAATATACCCCTCTTATTTGACGTTGCAGCGGTGTTAACGGCTTTAATTTAACCGAATTACTGCGTGAATCAGCTCATCAGGATTAAATGAGTCTTATTTGAGGTTCATCCTGCGGGCTAGTATAGATGCTGGCCGCGATGCCATTTAGTTGGGGTATAAATAGCCATGTAGTAGAGGAAAGCGTGAAGAATCGCACTCTGGGCAGTATATTTATCGTTGCAGGTACCACCATTGGTGCGGGCATGTTGGCAATGCCACTGGCGGCGGCAGGCGTTGGGTTTGGCGTCACACTAGCACTACTTGTTTCTCTTTGGTTATTAATGTGTTACACCGCATTATTGCTGGTGGAAGTTTATCAATATGAAACGGCTGATACTGGGCTTGGTACATTAGCCAAGCGCTACCTCGGTGGCCATGGTCAATGGCTGACGGGTTTCAGTATGATGTTTCTGATGTATGCACTCACCGCTGCTTATATCAGTGGTGCGGGCGAATTATTGGCAACCAGTATCAGCCAATGGACTCAGCAATCATTCCCGACCTATCTCGGTGTCTTGCTATTTACCTTAGTCGCGGGTGGGGTGGTTTGCATCGGCACCCATTCGGTCGATTTATTCAATCGTATCCTGTTCAGTGCAAAAATCATTTTCCTGATTGTAATGCTGGCACTGATGATGCCGCATATCGAAAAAACCAATCTACTGACATTGCCGCTAGAGCAAGGGCTGGCACTTTCTGCAATCCCGGTAATTTTTACTTCATTCGGTTTCCACGGCAGCATACCCAGTATTGTTAATTATATGGGCGGTAATATCCGTAAACTGCGCTGGGTATTTATCATCGGCAGTGCTATACCGCTTATCGCTTATATCTTCTGGCAATTAGCCACACTGGGGGCGATCTCCTCTCATACTTTTGTCGGTATTCTGGCCCAGCAAGCCGGTTTGAACGGTTTACTCCAAGCAGTACGCGAGGTCGTGGCCTCTCCCCATGTTGAACTGGCGGTGCATCTGTTTGCTGACCTGGCACTGGCAACCTCATTCCTGGGAGTAGCATTAGGGCTATTTGACTATTTGGCTGATTTATTTAAACGCCGAAATTCCATACGTGGCCGTTTACAAACGGGGTTAATTACCTTTACGCCGCCATTACTGTTTGCGCTGTTTTATCCACGTGGCTTTATTATGGCGTTGGGTTTTGCCGCGGTAGCATTGTCAGTATTGGCATTAATTCTGCCTGCAATGTTAGCGTGGAAAGCCCGTAAGCTTCATCAGGGAAAATATCAGGTTTGGGGTGGAAGACCCGCGCTGGCAATCGTGTTTGCCTGTGGTGTTACCGTGATTGGTATTCAGATTGGTATCGTCACTGGCGCATTACCCGCTGTAGGGTGATACGTAACTGACGAATAAGGGCGCATATCCTGATAGGAATGCGCCCTTATTCGTTAGCCTAAAGTCATTTCCGTTAACCCAAAGCTATTGCCGTTGCAGCCAGGTAGCAAGTGAACGAAGCCCGATGAGCTGACTCACGTCAGTAATTCGGGTAAGTAAATACCGCTAACTTTTATTTATACGAACAACACTGCAACTAAACTATAAGAACAACGCTGTATCTATACGAACAACGCCGCAACGTCAAGGACGAAGGATAATCAGAAATTCAGACCAGCGCCGATATACACCCCGTCCGCCAGACGATTATCCCGACGGCCTTCTTTACCTTCCATATTGATATAACGGTAACCGACATCAACCGTTAACGGACGGAATACGTTCCAGCGCACGCCCCCATTGGCTTCGCTGTAAGATTTCATACCACTGGTCAACTCTTCCGGTGCGAAATATCCCTCACCGTATACGCTGAATGATTTGTTGATAGGATAGCTTAGCCCGCCGCCAATCGCCACTGCACCGCCACTACTGCCATCTTCTGGCGACATATAAATCCCTTTGGCACCCACTGTCGCGGTCATTGGCCCAACGGGTAAATTAAACCCCAGCCCAAGACCCAGCACATCGCCATCATGATCACTGCGCGCCCAGTTGCCACTAATGGCCAAACCGCCCGTGTTCGTCCCCAGGCCAAACCCTAAATTGGTGTAATGACGCCCGGTTTCAGCGTTAAAACTCACCGCACTGGCAGAACCGGCTACCAACAGCAGACTGGCTGCACACGCAACTAAATGCTTATTCATATTGTTCTCTCATTGTTCGTTATGTCACCGATTAGCCATTTCGAGCTAACGGTTTTTCCTGCGCTGAGTTTACCCGAAAAAAAACCTAAGACCACACGGATAAACTAATTAAGCAGCACAGTATTTCAAATGGCCATAATTTCAAATGATCGTAAGTTCCCACAGCAATAGCGATTGCCCATGTTAACAATAAGGCATACCTATTTGCTGAATGCTGTCAATACGACTACAACTAGTGGGGAGATCAAAGAATAACACCGTGTTTTTGTTAAAATTATTATCTTGTCAATCCCATTTTTGACGCGATATCACGTTTAAACCTAAAACCGCAATCAATTCAACAGCCATACTGGAGAACATGATGAGCAAGAAGAAAGGATTAACCACCGCGGCAGGCGCTCCCGTTGTCGATAATAATAATGTTATTACGGCTGGCCGCCGTGGCCCTATGCTACTGCAAGATGTTTGGTTCCTGGAAAAATTAGCCCATTTTGACCGTGAAGTGATCCCTGAGCGCCGCATGCATGCGAAAGGCTCCGGTGCATACGGTACGTTCACCGTAACTCATGATATTACCCAATATACTCGCGCAAAAATTTTCTCAGAGATCGGTAAAAAAACAGACATGTTTGTCCGCTTCTCCACTGTCGCCGGTGAACGTGGTGCTGCAGATGCTGAACGTGATATCCGTGGTTTTGCCATGAAGTTTTATACCGAGGAAGGCAACTGGGATTTGGTTGGTAACGATACACCGGTCTTCTATCTACGTGATCCACTGAAGTTCCCAGACCTGAACCACGTCGTCAAACGCGACCCCCGTACCAACCTGCGTAACCCGGTTTATAAATGGGATTTCTTCTCTCAACTGCCAGAGGCACTGCATCAATTAACCATCGATTTCAGTGACCGTGGCTTGCCAAAATCCTACCGTCATATGCACGGTTTCGGTAGCCATACCTTTAGCCTAATCAATACCAATAATGAACGTTTCTGGGTTAAATTCCATTTCCGTTGCCAGCAAGGTATTGAAAACCTGATGGACGATGAAGCCGAAAAACTGATTGGTTCTGATAGAGAAAGCTCGCAGCGCGATCTGTATGAAGCGATTGAGCGCGGTGACTTCCCGCGTTGGAAACTACAGATTCAGGTAATGCCAGAGCACGAAGCATCACAAACACCTTATAACCCATTTGATCTGACTAAAGTGTGGCCGCACGGTGATTACCCGCTAATCGATGTTGGTTACTTCGAATTGAATCGCAACCCGGAAAACTACTTCGCTGAAGTGGAACAATCCTCATTCAATCCAGCTAACGTTGTCCCTGGGATCAGTTTCTCCCCAGACCGCATGTTACAAGGCCGCCTGTTCTCATACGGTGATGCCGCCCGCTATCGTTTAGGGGTTAACCATCATCAGATCCCGGTGAACAGTGCTAAATGTCCGTTCCATAATTATCATCGTGACGGTGCAATGCGCGTTGACGGTAACAGTGGTAATGGCGCAACTTATGAGCCAAACAGCTTTGGTCTATTCCAGGAACAGCCTGATTTCAGCGAACCGCCATTAACATTGGAGGGGGCGGCAGATCATTGGAATCATCGCGAAGATACCGACTATTTCTCTCAACCACGAGCGCTGTTTAACCTACTCAGTGAAGAAGAACATCAACGCATGTTTACCCGTATTGCGGGCGAGTTATCGCAAGTCCCTGAAGCTATCCAACGCCGTCAGATAGATTTGTTTACTCAGGTTGATCCGGCTTACGGCGCAGGTGTGAAAAAAGCACTTGGCCTGAATTAAACTCGATAACCCCCTTTGAACTGCACCCCAAATGTTGGATAACCACCTGATATTTGGAGGTGCATTTTTATGGCTTATCCCGTGTCTTCCTAACCCGCTTCGTCCGCTTAGCAGGCCCTTTCACCGCTGTAGGTGTCACCAACGGCCCCTCAGGCATATCCGGTTGTTCAATCGGGAAAACAGGCAATGCCGCTAACAACCGTGAACCATAACCTTTGGTTAATAAACGCCGATCATAAATCACAATTTCACCACGACACTCATTACTGCGGATCAACCGCCCGACTTGCTGAATCAAGTTGAATGAAGCGCTGGGTAGACTTTGTACTTCAAACGGATAGCGCTTTAGTGATTTTAACCACTCTCCCTCAGTGAGGATCACCGGGCTGTCGATCGGTGGAAACGCAATTTTATGGATATGGACTTGAGTCAGTAATTCACCCTTTAAATCCAGCCCTTCAGCAAATGATTGCAGACCAATCAATACACTGGCAGTGCCATTATTCACCCGTTTACGGTGCTCTTCGACCAGCCGATAACGCGGTTGATCCCCCTGAACCAGTAACATGAGGCGCAGATCGGTGACGTGGCTTAGGAATGTTTGCATCGCCCGATGGCTACTGAACAGGATCAACATCCCCTTATGCCGCCCACTGGCGTGCTGAGCACGGAAGAATTGTGCCATTTCTGCCAGATGCTCTGCTTCATTCGCCATGGTGGGTTCAAAGCGCATTTTAGGGATAATCAATTTCCCCTGCTCAATATGATTAAACGGCGATGACAATGTTTCAAACCGATCACCGGCCTTCTCACTCAAGCCGCTCATCTCCTGTAAACGCGCAAAACTGTTCAGTGAGCGTAAGGTTGCCGAGGTCACAATCACATGGGGCACTTTGCGCCATAACATTTTATCTAACTGATCACTGACGCGGATCCCGACACAGTGAAAGTAAATATGCGTTTGATTGTCACGGTATTCGCGGGTCACCCATTTAGAAATCGGCGCATTCGACGCTTTTTCCATCGCCGCCAACCGCCAAAGCTTGCTCATCGCCTCCAGATAACCCAGCATCCGGCTCATTTGTATGATCGCACGGTGTAAACGAACGATATCGTGCTTACCGGTCTGTTCACTCAAATCATTGAGTACAAATTCGGCCACCCCACGCAAGGCATCCGTCAGCTTGAATAATTTGGCACAACTTTCCGTTAAACTTTCTGGTAGATCGCCCATCTCAAAACGGTACACCGCTGGATTGCCTTCAGTAGGCAGCAACTGACTCACTTGCTGTTCAACACTAAGCATCAGTTCGCGCAGTTGCTCGCAGTGATCTTTAAGGCGTTCAGGATGGGCTAGCCCAGGGGGATTTTTTGGCCGGTATTGCACCATGCATTGATCCACCAACCGAACAATCATATCCAACTGCATATTGGCAAATACCGCTGTGATTTCACCTTCAATTTCTAATGCATCACGTGCGACATCCGGTAAATGATGGCCTTCATCCAATACCAGCAATAGCTCTTTGGGATTGGGCAAAACAGATTCAGTTTCCAATGCGGCCATCACTAATGCGTGGTTAGCCACCACGACATCGGCGCTTTCGATCTCTTTGCGGGCAATAAAGAACGGACATTCACGGAAATAATGGCAATTACGCCCCAGACAATTGGCTTTATCGGTACTCAATTTGGCCCATAAATTGTCACTGAGAGCTAATTGATGATGATCGCGTAACCCATCCCAAACGTAGCTGTTCAGCGACTTAGACAATGCCAAACAAGTCGCTTGCTCTTCACCGTTTGCCGGTGCCAGTTCATCACCAAGAAATAGCGATAAATCCCCCTGCCCGGACACATCAGTGCACATTGCAGCCAGGTTACGCGGACAGACATAACGCCCACGCCCAAAGGCTCCGGTAAATTTCAGGTCAGGAATGATTTTTTTCAACAGAGGTAAGTCTTTACTGTAAATCTGATCCTGTAACGCCACATTCGCGGTGCTGACTACTAACGGTTTATTTTCTGCACGGCTGACAGCGATACCGGGGATCAGATAAGACAGCGTTTTACCAACACCCGTTGGTGCTTCAATAGCCAAATGGCGGCCAGCATCGCCTGATAGTGTTTTCGCCACTTCAGCAATCATCTGACGCTGTGGCGCCCGGGAAATAAAATCCGGTATCTGCTGTTGCAACGCCTTATACCACTGACTGATTTGTTCTTTTACTGCTGAAGACAACGCCATGCATATCTTATCTAAACTGAATGATGCCCTATTGTCCCACAGAGCACCGCCTACGTCAGCCCGAAAGCGCCTTCATTGGCGTTAAAACACCGACTTGGTGTTAACCAAAGCGGGATAAAATTTACGTAATGAAGCAGTTATTTATGATTTGTCATAAATATATCACACAGATGCGGTAAAAATTCTGCGCTGGGAAAATTCAGACAGATATTGAATACAGCAAAAATTTTATTATTCGCGTTTTTTCAATAAGAGAAACAGGGCAAAACATGAAACGTAATATTCTAGCAATCCTTATACCGACTCTATTAGTTGCAACCACCTCACATGCAGCAGAAATTTACAACAAAGACGGTAATAAGCTGGATTTATATGGGAAAGTAAAAGCGTTACATTACTTTTCTGATAATACAAAAAGTGATGGTGATAAATCGTATGTTCGCCTGGGTTTCAAAGGTGTCACTCAAATAACGGATGAACTGAGCGGTTACGGTCAGTGGGAATATAACTTCGCCGCTAACTATGCCGAGAGCCAAGAAGCAAAAGACAATAAAACACGCTTAGCCTTTGCCGGTTTACGTTACAGTAACTTAGGCTCAATCGACTATGGCCGTAACTACGGCGTATTATATGATATCGCGGCCTGGACCGATATGCTGCCTGAGTTTGGTAATGACAGCTACACCAGAACCGATAACTTTATGACTGGTCGTACCACAGGCGTTGCTACCTACCGCAACACAGATTTCTTTGGTTTGGTTGATGGTCTGAAATTCTCTCTGCAATATCAAGGCAAGAACGGTGCCGAAGGCGAGACTAATAACGGGCGTGCTGATACATCCAAGCAGAATGGCGACGGTTTCGGTTTGTCTTCCAGCTATGAGATTGGCGCAGGTGTCAGCGTAGGCGCAGCCTATGCTTCATCTAACCGCACTCTGGCCCAGAAGAACAGTACCTTTGGCAAAGGCGATAAAGCAGATGCCTGGACTACCGGCCTGAAATATAGCGATAACGGCGTTTATTTAGCGGCTACTTATGCAGAAACTCGTAACATGACACCAATCTCCGGTACTGCGGTAATTAATAACGTGTCAACCAGCGTAAGTGGTTTTGCTAATAAAACCCAAAACATTGAGTTAGTGGCTCAATATTTATTTGACTTTGGTTTAAAACCTTCCATTGCCTATATTCAATCTAAGGGCAAAGATATCGAAGGTATTGGTGACGCCGACCTGGTCAAATATGTTGACATTGGTGCAACATATTACTTCAACAAAAACATGTCCACATATGTTGATTATAAAATAAACCAACTCAATGATGATAATAAACTGAAGTTGAATACTGATAACGTTGTAGCGCTTGGTCTGGTGTATCAGTTCTAATTTGTATGCAAGGTGTTACCCTCATTTTATTGTGAATTATTATTCTTTGAATATTTTTATATTGCCGGGATTATTCCCGGCTTTTTTACACCACGCGCATGAAGGCTATGGCTGCCATATTCCATAAGCCATTTATCCTCAACCGCATTGAGATTGCAGTCAGATAACTCGTCAGATAGCTAGACAGTCAACACATATGCAGCTTGGGATATGACGAGTATACGCATCATATCTGATGGTATTTGGGAGGCATCTATTCACTCATCTGTGGTCAAAATCAAAAATAACCCTCTGTTTTAGAGTGAAATTCAGACAAAAAATTAAAACGTAAAAAACAATAAAATCCTTTGCTAACCACCACTATTCTCATGTTTACTGGCCCCCTGTGTTTTACCGTTCTCTTTTTAGTTGAATAACTATGCTGAAGCAAAATCGCCGTAACTTGTGGTTGTTGATCGGTTCACTTTTTACCTTGTACTTCGTCTGGGGTTCAACTTATCTGGTTATCCGCATTGGGGTAGAAAGCTGGCCACCACTGATGATGGCCGGGCTACGTTACCTGATTGCCGGCGTTTTACTCTTCAGTTTCCTTGCTATTCGCGGTCATGCTCTACCCACTTTGCGGCAATGGGCAGCAGCCAGTGCCATTGGTATCTTATTACTGGCAATTGGTAATGGATTAGTCACCATCGCTGAGCACCAACATGTTCCTTCCGGTATCGCTGCAGTCATGGTAGCGACTGTCCCTCTGTTTACGTTGTGCTTCAGTTTATTATGGGGAATGCGTAACACTAAGCTGGAATGGGCGGGAATTGCTCTCGGGCTGGTTGGTATCATATTACTCAACACCGGCAGCAACCTATTAGGAAACCCCGTAGGGGCAATGCTGATATTACTGGCTTCCGCCAGTTGGGCATTTGGTTCAGTCTGGAGTTCCCGGTTAGCATTGCCAGCCGGTGCGATGTCTGGTGCCGCACAAATGCTGGTGGCGGGTGTCGTGTTGCTGCTTGCCAGCACACTGAGTGGCGAAGAGTTACAGCAACCTCCGACGATGAGCGGTATTCTCGCATTACTGTACTTAATTGTTTTTGGCTCCATGCTCGCTATCAGCGCCTATATGTTCCTACTGAAAAATGTCCGCCCAGCGGTTGCAACCAGCTATGCCTATGTGAACCCAGTCGTAGCGGTGTTACTGGGAATTAGTTTTGCTGGCGAAAGCTTATCCCCCACCGAATGGGGCGCACTGGCAGTGATTGTTTCTGCCGTGGTATTAGTCACCTTGGGGAAATTTTTATTCACACGCCGTTAATCTATACGTGCAAATCACTGTTGCATACTCATCATCATCATTACGTAGCAATTATATAACACGGTTGTTTCATACCGTGAACGGACTATAATTCCTACTGTTTAGATAAAAAGTGAAAATAATTATTATGCTGAGAAAAACACTCATTATCCTGATTGCGGTTATGGCACTAAGTTCACTAGGGGGCGTTTTCCTGGCGGGGCTGAACATCTACACCCGCTCAACAACCCCACATGAGGCTGATGTTACTGAGGCTTCTCCGGTGCCAGACATCGGCCCAGCAGGTTTATCTAACACCGGCCAGGAATCACCGTAAACTGTTATCCCCTTTTGGCTGGCAGTTTCTTTTGACTGATAGTGCTTTTTGGCAGTATTTTTGACTGACAGCTTAGGGCGGAGCAGCGGTGAGAGACCCGCCCTAGGCGCATTTACAGTTTTAGTACCCAAATAAAATACTGCCCATTTTTCTGCTCGGACCCTTCCAAGATCTTCTCGAAGCCGGGAAAGTGCTGACCCCATTTAGTGATGCTTAAGATATAACGTAGCCATGGTTCTTCCTGGCTACCAAAACTCTCCCCCGGCATAACTATTGGGATGCCCGGCGGATATGGAATAACCCCAACAGCGGAAACGCGCCCAGCTAGCTTATCGATAGGTAATAGCTCGCATCGCCCAGCCATATGATCTTGAAAAGCCTGACGGGGTAAGACCACAGGCGTAGGCAAATGGCTAAATGCCCCAGCTTGCAGTTTATCCATTTCACTGATTTTCATATAAGCAAACATCTCATCACATAATACTTTTAACCCCTTATAAGCGTATTGATGAGGATAATTTTTCGCCAAGTCAGGTAGGCACACCGATATCGGTGTATTGCTATCGTAGTGCTGCTTAAATTCCAGTAACACATTAATGAGTGTGCCCCATTTACCTTTCGTTACACCAACCGAAAACAAGCACAGCACCATAAAATCTGTGGTCCGCGACGGTACAATTCCCCGCTGCCCGAGGAAAGCGGTCACTATCGCCGCGGGAATTCCATTTTCTGACAACTTGCCGTCATCCCCCATTCCCGGCACCATAATCCCGGCTTTGATCGGATCCAACATGCACCAATCTTCTTCCAACTGATCGAAACCATGCCACTGGTCTCCCGGCTTGAGAACCCAACATGCGGGATCGGTTGTCAATTGCTCTCGTGACGCTTGGGAGAAAGGTAACTTTTTACCACTTTTGCTATCCGTTATTTCCGGTGCATTCCAAGGTTTGAAGAACCATTCGCCTTGTTTGGCAAAAGCATCATGTGCACGAGCCAGCGCCAACCGAAAATCAACGGCTTCGTCGATCACCTCTTGTGTCAATGCTAATCCCTGCCCGCCTTCCATCATCGCCGCCCCCACTTCATTGGCAGCAATAATGGCGTACAACGGCGAAGTGGTTGACTGCAACATATACGACTCATTAAACCGCGAATGTTCTATCGGCTTTTTGCCATTTCTCACATGAATATAAGAAGCTTGCGACAGCGCTGCCAATAATTTATGCGTTGATTGTGTAGCAAAAACGGTTGGCCCCAGCGCGTCATGGTCAGCCGGGTCACCACGCATCGCAAAACGCTCCTGATAAAGGGGATTAAAACGGGCATAGGCGTACCAGGCTTCATCGAAATGAATCTGATCAACGCTTTTTGCCAATAAATCCTGTGCCTGTTGGGCGTTATAGCACATACCGTCATAGGTACAATTGGTGATAACTGCATAGACGGGTTTGCTATCACAAGCCAATGACTTTAAGGGGTTTTGTTCAATTTTTTGTGCGATAGCCGTGGGTTGGAGTTGATCTTTAGGAATTGGTCCAATAATGCCATAGCGGTTACGGGTTGGAATAAAAAACACCGGTAATGCACCCGATAGGAGCAATCCCTGTTCAATGGATTTATGACAGTTACGATCACACAATGCTATCTGCTTATCTCCCACGACAGCGGCCATAATGGCGCGATTAGATCCCGATGTGCCATTAAGCATCGAGTAACTGATATGTGCACCAAAAACTTGTGCGGCATACGCTTCTGACTCTTTTATCGGCCCACTGTGATCAAGTAAAGATCCCAATGACTCACGTTCAATGCCAGTATCCGTACGAAATAGATTCTCGCCGAAGAAATCAAGAAACTCGCGCCCAACCGCCGTCTTACTGAAGGCGACGCCCCCTTGATGGCCGGGGGCAGCCCATGAATATTCAGGATTATCTTGCGTATATTGAAACAGCGCTTGCGTAAAAGGTGGCAGCAACTGCTGGTAATACTTGATGATTAGTGCTTTGGCACGAGCAGCTATAAACTCAGAGGTATCTTCATGCATCCAAACAAATTCATTAACGAGCTGCATGGTCTCCAAACTTAAACTATTGATACATGAATGCTCAGCCATCAATAACACGGGTACCGATTTATTACGGCGACGAATATCTTGTAGCAATGCAAATGCCTGACTATGGGATTCATCGTCATTACCACCAGAAGTCCAATCGACAAAAATACAGCACAACGAAGAGTCGGAGCTCACTGTTGCCGCGCCATCTTCAAACGTCATCGCCGCAATCACATTGAAATTAATGTCATTAAGCGCAATGATAAGTTCGTTTACCGCCCGACCATTAGCGGTATTGCTATCACGAATATTGCTGTCAACCACTAAAACGTTGCGTTTCTTGTGACTGCTTAAATCAATCATAGTATTTATCCCTTTATCTATATCATCACATCAATGATTCCCACACTGCCACAGGTGGGAGTGAGTATTACTGCCCGTTCTTAACAGGAGCATCGAGTGGGAATGGGTTTTTGTGGGTACGGTTATAATTAAAAGTATAAAGCGCGGTGATAACCATTAAGGTAACGAATGACCACATCACTTCCTTGGCACCCGAACCAACTACGGCCCAAATGCAATACACAAAAGCAATAAGGGTTATGCCGACATAAGTTTTCACTTGAGTGCCTAAATGGCCATGACCGACCAGCAATAAGGCTGAACAGGTATACAGATACGGTACCAGAGTAAAAATCACAGAAACGGAAGAGACTAGGCCAAACTCTTTGGCCGCATTCGGCGAAATACTGCTAATTTGGAAAATGGTCATCAGTACGCCAAGAATAAGTAGCCCGGCCACTGGCGTACCGGCTTTATTGACCTTACCGAAAATGGGTGGGAATAACCCATCATCAGCCGCCGCTTTAGCCGTCTGCCCAGCCACCAGCGTCCAACCGCCTAGAGACCCTAAACACCCTGCCGCCGCACAGAGTGAAACTACCGCCCCTGCCGTATCTCCCAATGCTAAACGGGCTGCATCACCAAATGGCGATGCTGATAGACGCAATTCTGCATTAGGGATCATCCCCATAATGGCGCTACTGGAAAGAACATAACAAACAGCAGCAATTAGCACCCCACCCACGGTGGCAATCGGGACATTACGTTTTGGATTTTTAACTACCCCTGCCGCCACCGATGCAGTTTCGACGCCGATAAATGACCATAGCGTCACATTAAGAGTACTTTGAATTGCACCAACGGTACCTAATCCACTGACATTCCAGGCTGCCATATAGGTTTCGCCTTTAAACCAGAACCACCCAAATAAAGCGATACCCACAATTGGAATAAGCGCCAGTGACGTGGCTACCGCTTGTACACGGGTGATCATTTTAGGCCCAATAATATTCAGCCCGACAAATATCCATAGAAATACTACGCAAGTAATCGTTAATACCATGGGCTCTTTTAAAATAGGGAAAAAATAACTGAGATAGCCGACACCAATAACGACCATCGCAATATTACCGATCCAACATGCCAACCAATACAAAACATTTGTTTGATAACCTAAAAATGGCCCAAAGGCACGCCGCGCATAAGCATAAGACCCCCCTGGGCTATCATCCAAAGATGACATTTTGGCGTAAACCATTGATAGTGCCAGAGCACCAATAATAGTCACCAACCATCCCCATATCGCGATTCCACCTGTAGCAGCCAAATTCGCCGGTAATAAGAAAACACCAGACCCCATTATATTCCCTGCAACCATGAGGGTTACAGGAATTAACCCAACTTTCTGATCATCTGTAGACATAGGTAATCCTTACAAATCCCTATAATAGGCTGAAAATGATGATTAATAGCCAGACGCAGTTATAAAGGTAGACGATATATTTTATAAATAAAGTCAAATTCAAATATAAAAAACCACAATAGATAATTAACGATTTATTTTAATTACCTTACTACAGATAATAATCACAATGAATTCTTATAAAATAAAACAACAATGAAATAATTAAAAATAAAATTAAAATATAATCATCAAAATAAATTGCAGTAATTAAATGGTTATTAACTCATGAAAAATAGTTTTTATTTATATTAATAAACTAATAATATTGGCAGAGTCAGGAAAGCACCAAATCCAAAGTCATTGGCATTGGCATTGGCATTGGTATTACAACCAAGTAAAAAAGTGAATACCGAACCACTAACTTACACCGATAATTCAGATCAAGGAGAGCCATTGATGGCACCATTAATCAGTTCGGGGAGCAGAAATAAAATACAGTTCCCTCCAGCGTAACAACCGCCGAGTCCAACGTTCAAAAATCGTATCAGTAATAATCGCTAAAAGCGCAACAACGGCGGCCCCCTGAATAACGTAAGCGGTATTAAATCCGCTGAGGCCGATAATAATTGGTGAGCCAAGCGTCTTAGCCCCCACTGTCGACGCAATAGCCGCAGTACCTATATTGATGATTACCGAAGTGCGAATACCCGCCACAATAACTGGCGCAGCCAAAGGTAATTCCACCTTCCAGAGGATCTGCCTCGCACTCATCCCAACACCTGCCGCCACTTCACGGATACTGGGCGAAACGGATTCAATACCCGCAATGGTGCCTTGTAAAATCGGCAATAAACCATAAAGCACCAGAGCAATAATCGCTGGTTTCTCACTGAACCCCATCACAGGAACTGCAATGGCGAGTACCGCTACGGGGGGAAATGTTTGCCCCATCGCCACAACAGTTTCCACTACCGAACGAAACTCCTTTCCTGCCGGACGCGTTACCGCAATCCCGGTAGCAACACCAATGAAAACAGCAATACTACTGGAGGCCAATACCAGTAATACATGGGCTACCACCAATGAAAAAAAGGTATCTTGCAAATAGATCGGCCGATCAAGTTCTGGGAATAATACGGTAAAGAAACTCTGTAGTGAGGTCATACCGAAGATCAACCCACAAAGGATGAGCAGCGCCCAGCACAGAGGATCTTTTAGCCAAAACCAAAACCGCAGCCCCGGTTTAATACTTTTAGCATCACCCACTACTGTATTATCAGGTTTAGTTTCTGCTGGGTTCATACTTTTTCCTTATTCGCAACCAAATCAGCAAAATAGAGCACTCCTAGTGGCTGCCCGTGTTCATCAGCAACCGGTAATTTATCCGTCTGGCGGGAAACAAACAGGGAAAGTGCCTCGCGCAAGCTGGTGGTACCCAGTATCGGCTGCCCTGCCAGAATTTCACCACATCTAACACGTTGTTCTACTCGCCCAAGTGACAACAATTTAATACCAAGATCACTGCGGCCAAAGAAATCACGGACAAAATCATTGGCAGGCTGGGCCAACATTTCAAGGGGCGTTCCCTGCTGAATAACTCGCCCTTCATCCATCAAAACAATGCGATCAGCAAGACTCAATGCCTCATCAATATCATGGGTAACCAGCACGATAGTTCGCCCCGACAATTGATGAATACGGGTAATTTCAAGCTGCAACGCTGAACGCGTTACCGGATCCAACGCACCAAAAGGTTCATCCATCAATAGCACCTCAGGATCCGCCGCCAAGGCTCTTGCGACCCCAACTCTCTGTTGCTGCCCTCCAGATAATTGATGAGGATAACGGTGACAAAACTGTTGTGGCTCCAGATGCAACAGCTCCAACAGTTCAACAACACGTTGACGAATACGATCCTTTGGCCATTTAAGCAACTGTGGCACCGTGGCAATATTGCGTTCTACCGTCCAATGCGGAAATAGCCCTATTGATTGAATCGCATACCCCATGCGCCGCCGTAAATCTTCCGGTTTGTAGTTACGGATCTCCTCACCGGCAAAACGGATTTTTCCTTCATCGTGTTCAATCAACCTGTTAATCATTTTTAAGGTGGTTGACTTACCAGAACCGGAGGTACCTATCAGCACAGTAAACTCCCCTTTAGAAATCTGTAGGGATAGGTTATCTACCGCCCGTTTACCGGCAAAATACTTACTGACTTGATGGAATTGAATCATCGACGTGAAATATCCATAAATATAATGATGAATTTAAACAGTGAATCAACAACAACCGCCATCACTATCACGGGGATAACACCAAGCAGCACCAAATCCAGAGCGCTACTTAACAAACCTTGGAATACGATGGCCCCTAGCCCCCCCGCACCAATCAGCGCTGCGACTACAGCTAACCCCACGGTTTGAACAGCAATAATGCGAACGCCCGACAGAATGAGTGGCATGGCAATCGGCATTTGTACCCGAAAAAATAACTGCCGGTGTGTCATCCCCATACCTCTGGCTGACTCCACCACACTGTCGGGGACAGCCTCTAACCCGGCAACCACATTACGTACTAAGGGTAATAAGGCATACAGCACCAATGCGATAATCGCGGGCGCTAAACCAATGCCACCGATACCCTGTTCAGCAAGCCAGGGGATAGCAGCGGCTAACCCTGCTAATGGTGCAATCAGCAAACCAAACAAGGCAATAGATGGGATCGTTTGAATAATGTTTAACGTCGAAAAAATAGCGCCTTGTAAGCGGTGAGAGTGAAAGCAAAGTAAGCCAAGAGGAATGCCAATCACCACCGCCGGAACTAGCGTTGTCAGTAGTATTTGGACATGCCGCCATAGGGCATCATCAAATACGTCCTGACGATTCATATATTCCTTCATTAATGACAACTGATCTAATTGCCCACTAGCCAGCAATGCAATTATTGGTAGCATCAACAAAGTATTGGCTAAACTGCGCCAGACAGGATGAGCAATAGCACGAGATAAACTGTCGATAGCAATCAATAAACTCACCCCACTCATCAACCAAAACCCACCTCCCAATGACGTGCGGACGAGGCTCTCTTCGCCTCCAGCCAGTTGAGTGGCGGTCATACCCGCCAATAGCAGTAAGCCTAATACCAGCAACTCTGCAAGCAAGGCAGTCAACCAATATAGGGCGACGCTGGGAGTGAGAAAAGCAAAGATAATTAACCCAAGTATTGGTGCTAGCAGCCACAGAACAGGGCCGGTTATTAGCGATATCAGCATGATCCCCTGCCCGGAAATCAATCGATTAGGTGCATGACTAAGAAAGGCAAGCCCAGCGCCTGCTAAAACCAATAAAATAGCCAGTGTTAGCAGAACCCGGTTTTTTACAACCATAAAAATCCATCTCCATGCCAGATAACCTTATGTGTCATCGTGGATTACCTGTTTACTTTCTCACTTGAAGCTGTAGGGGCGTTAGCTACATTTACATTTACATTTACATTTACATTTACAACTACAACTACAACTACAACTACAACTACAACTACGTTGGATCTCGTTGATGGCACCATAAAGCAAATAGTTTATGGTGCCCCCTCTGCTAATGGTCAGTTTTTAATAAACCCTTTCTCTTTTAGGTAATTGGCAGCCACTTTCTTTGCATCCTGCCCTTCCACCGCAATACGTGCATTCAGCTTTTGTAACGTTGAGCCATCAAGTGTGGCGAATACCGGATTAAGCAAAGCCGGGATGTTCGGGTGAGCTTTCAGAGTAGCTTCGCGGATGATTGGGGCTGGCGCATAAATCGGCTGTACGCCTTTAGTATCTTCCAGAGTCTGTAAACCCAGTGCAGCCACTGGGCCATCGGTACCATAAGCCATGGCGGCATTCACCCCTGAGATCTGTTCTGCCGCTGCTTTAATCGTCACCGCGGTATCCCCCCCAGCCAGGGACAGTAGTTGATCTTGATTCAGCGTAAAACCATATGCCTGTTGGAAAGCGGGTAACGCATCAGGCCGCTCGATAAACTCGGCTGAGGCGGCTAATTTAAACTGACCTCCGGCATTGATCCACTTACCTAAATCATCCATCGTTCGCAAATTATTGGCCGTGGCTAAGTCTTTTCGTACAGCAATGGTCCAGGTATTGTTCGCTGGCGCAGGAGAGAGCCATACCAATTTATTTTTTTCGTAATCCAGCACTTTTACTTTTTCATATCCCGCTTTGGCACTCTTCCAAGCAGGGTCTTGTTCATCAGAAAAGAAGAAAGCCCCATTCCCCGTATATTCAGGATAAATATCAATCTCACCGGCAGTAATCGCCCCACGTACGACTTTGGTTGCTCCCAGTTGGGATTTATTGGTGGTTTTAATCCCGTTAGCCTCCAAAACCTGCACAATAATATTGCCCAGCAAGGATCCTTCGGTATCAATTTTAGAGCCTACGCGGACGTTATCTGCCGCTTGCGATATGCCACTTGATGCAGACAGCATGATGGCGGCCAATGCGAAAATCCGACCACGGGTTAGGATTATTGCCATACATTACCTCTTATCAGTTTATACCCGTCACACTTCAAGTTGCCTGAGCGTTGGCGGCTTTACGGGCTGCATAAATGCGATTCAAACCAGTCTTCGACCAATTTACCGCTTTGTTGCCGCCTTCCTGCAACTCGAATTACTTCAGGTATGTAAGGCCTATTGGTTTATAAAACGTCTGGGCAGTAGGGAGATATCATTAGCTTATTAACATACCCGTCACCCTATTAGATTTAACCCCAAACACACTAAATAACCAACTGATATTAAATATATTATTCACGTTTCATCGGACAGCCAACCTTGTCATAACCACATGATAGATAAGTATTTAAAGCCACTCACTCAAGCAAAGGGGGTTATTAACATTACACACAAAGCTGTATATAACAACAGTTAAACATCCCAATTAACAACCCACTTTCAAGCCAATGCCAGGAAAAAAATGTTCGTATAGCTCGAAGAAAGCGCTATTCAACTTAATGAAAAACCATAGGAACAGAAAGTAAACCGCTGTACATCGCTCAAAAACGAGAGTGTCCCAAGCGCAGCAACGAATTATTTGCTTACGATATGAAATACGTTAAATAATAAATACGAATAAATGCGAAACATTACGCATCATTGATAAGTCGGGGTTTAATTGCGAGTATTTCGTTATATAGTGAGTCACTTGATGGCGTTATCCATAGAATTACCCCCTTATAATTTTGATAGGTAATATGTTATGAACTCAGACTTTCTGGTTACACCGCAATGGCTTGCAGCACATGCTAATGATGCCAATATAGTTATTTTGGATGCCAGAATGTCGCCTCCCGGATTGATACCCAAACGTAATATTCAGGCTGAGTTTGAACAGGGCCATATTCCTGGTGCGGTCTATTTTGATATTGATGCAGTAGCAGACCACAGTACCGGCTTACCCCATATGCTGCCCTCTCCTCAGCTATTCAGTGAAATGGCAGGCCAGCTAGGCATCACTGAACAACACACGTTGGTGATTTATGATGAGGGTAATCTATTTTCTGCACCACGCGTGTGGTGGACATTCCGCACATTTGGCGCTAAAAATGTGCGAATTTTGGCAAGTGGTCTGAGCGGGTGGCAACAAGCAGGCTATAAGCTGGAAAGTGGCCCTGTACATCCCACGCCACAAACATTCAATGTTACTTTCAATGCCACCGCCGTTTCTAGTGTCGATGAGGTACTGGCGGTTCTGGGTAATAATGAGGTGCAAATATTGGATGCTCGGCCATCAGCAAGATATAAAGCACAAGAGCCAGAACCACGCCCTGGTTTACGCCTTGGGCGCATCCCCGGTAGCATCAATATACCGTGGGGGACCATGGTGGAGAATGGTCATCTGAAGTCACCACAGGCATTGGCAGAGATATTTGCGGCTCAGGGGGTGGACTTAACCAAGCCCATTATTACCAGTTGTGGTTCAGGGGTCACCGCAGCGGTAGTGGCACTGGGTCTAGCGGCGGTGAATGCACGGTCAGTGTCACTCTATGATGGCTCTTGGGCTGAATGGGGGGCGTCAAACTCCCTACCAATAGACGAAACGCCTCTGGCGTGAGACCAAAGGCTGGCTCACCACCAGCCACTGACATTACTCATTGTTTGTTGCCTATTGCTCGTTGCTCAGTTCTTAATATGGTAAAACCCTTTTATCTCTCCTTAACCAAAGACTGCAACAACAACCACAGCTTCTCAACGTGATGACGTTCCGTGCCCAGAGTGCCGATAGAAATCCGCACCATCCAGCGGCCACCAAGCGTGGCCGGTGTGACATAACCTTTACCGGATTGATTAAGTTTCTCGGCCCAACTGCGGGTATAATTATCCAACGCGTTTCCCATCAACCCACCCGGTTCGTGACGAATACACAAAGTTTGCAACACTACAGGTGCGACCAGTTTCCAGTCATCGCTATTTTTAATCTGTTCTGCTAACCAATTAGCATTAGCAATATCACGACGCAAACGCGCCTGTAGCCCTTCCACCCCTTGCTCACGAATTAAAAACCATAGTTTAAGCGCACGAAAACGGCGACCGAGAGGGACCCCCCAATCGCGGTAATTTCTCACTTTCCCATCAGCATCGGATTGTAAGAAACTGGGGTTAGTACTCATGATACGAATCAAATGCTCTGAATCTTGTACACAATAAACCGAACAATCAAAAGCAGCACCCAGCCATTTATGCGGGTTTATCACCACAGAATCAGCCTTTTCTATGCCGTACCACAGATGACGGCATTCTGGCAAAATCATCGCTGAACCAGCCATAGCAGAATCTACATGCAGCCATAAACCATAACGCTGAGTAATATCACCAATGCCATCAAGGGGATCCATCGCTGTCGCAGCGGTAGTACCTGTAGTAGCGATAACGATACAAGGCCGGTTTCCCTTCATCAAATCCTGTTGAATGACCTGTTCTAATGCCAATGGTGACATGGCATTGTGCCCATCGGTGGGCACTAAACGGATATTATTGTGGCCAAACCCAGCAAGCAGAGCGGCTTTATTCACCCCGCTATGAGCTTCTGGTGAAGTGTAGACAATCAACGGTTCGTCGCTGTTTTGCATCCCTTTATTCATTAACGCATAGTTTGACGTCCGCTCTCGGCCACTGATCAGCGCCACTAACGTGGCGGTTGAGGCTGAATCCTGAATCACTCCGCTCCAGGCAGCGCTAAGACCAAGCATTTTTAGCAACCAGTTGGTGGCCACTTCTTCAATTTCTGTCAGGGCCGGGCTGGATTGCCAAGACAGACCTATCACCCCCAACCCAGTACTCAAGCAATCCCCAAGAACGGAGGATAACTCGACATTAGAAGGAAAATAACCAAAAAAGTCAGGATGTTGCCAATGCAATAGTCCTGGCATGATGAGTTCTTCTATGTCAGAAATAATGTGATCGAAAGGTTCTGCTTTTTCAGGTGCATTTAACGGCAGACGAGATTTAATCTCACCGGGCACTGTCGTGGGATTAACGCCACGCAATTCGATATTTTGTCGGTAATCTGCGATCAGATCGATTATGGCATAGCCATGGCGGCGAAATTCTTCAGGAGTCATAAAAAGCTCTCATTTTGAAGTCATTAACACCAGAAATAGAACGGCTGGTTCGTGTTGTAACCTATAAATGACTGCATGCTGATTCGTTTGCCTGAATCAAACCCGCAAATGGCGTGAGGGCGGCGGGTATTGATGATCACCAGCTCATTTTTCTGTGGTTGAATGCGTAGTGGCCGTTGCAAACGCTCTTCGGGCAGTTTCCCCCCCTCGAATAGCGCGACTTCGGCGAAGGAAAAGGCATCAGTATCCCAGACCACTAACTCACCGCCAGCAGGTGGTGTCTCAATATAAATATTAGCGCTGAATTGATGCTCTAACTCGGCAACGGAAAATGGCAGGCAATCCACATGTGGAACCGTTTCGGATAGATGCGCCGTTTCAGGAAACATCACGCGAATGATACCGGCAAACATCGGTTTCCCTTCGAAAGAAGCGGTAACTGCACCCTCTGGCCAGTGCTGTTTAATATTTTCGATTAACGCTTGAATTGGCGGTAAGTCTGGGGCGCAAAGACGGTCAATCAGTATGCGCATCTGGGTGGCATCACGATAATACTTCTGCTTTGCACTCTCGTTTTCAGCTTTACCGTAGGTCGTATTGAATGGCGTCCCCCAACGGTGAACACCGTAAAAGTTTTGTACCACCCTTTCTTTTTCATAGATCTCATGGGTGTACTCATCCAGCTTTGCGATTTTATTAATGTATTGATTTAATGATGCGGCGGTTTTTTCAGAGCAGTAATTGGGAATACGAATTGCCAGGATGTCACCACGGATTAATTGCTCCAGACTATGTCTATCTAACTGTTTTAACCGGGCAATCCTAGGCTCCTCAGCAATGGAGGGTTTGAGTTGGTTAGCGGTTATTGGCAAACTAGTCACAATGATTAGGCTCCATTAGTTTAGAAACCCTATCATTTTAAATTACTCGATGAGTCTGCTAAGGGACAACATAATGAGATGTTGTCTTATTGACGAGAAGCCGTCTAAACGGGGCTAAATAGCCACCAAACGGCGAACATCATCATGTTCCATATCAATGCCTAATCCCCGTTGGACAATTTTTCCTCGAGACATCACCAAATAGTTATCCGCCAGCTCGGCGGCAAAATCATAAAACTGCTCCACGAGCAGGATAGCCATATCCCCCTGAGCCGCCAGTTTTTTGATAACCCCCCCGATCTCCTTGATAACGGATGGCTGAATACCCTCGGTCGGCTCATCCAGAATCAATAACCGAGGCTGGCACGCCAATGCCCGACCAATCGCCAACTGTTGCTGCTGACCACCGGATAAATCGCCACCATGGCGATGCTTCATCTCTTGTAACACTGGGAACAGTTGATAGATATGTTCAGGTACGCTTTTACTCTGTGAACCGGGGAAACGTGAAAGCCCCAGTAAAATATTCTCTTCCACTGTAAGCCGGGGGAAAATTTCTCTCCCTTGGGGGACATAAGCAATGCCTTCTTTGACCCGCTGATGTGGCGACTGGTGGCTAATGTTTTTCCCCTCCCAAGTGATGCCGCCGTTCTTAATAGGAACAAGCCCTATCAGGCATTTCAGCAACGTGGTTTTGCCGACACCATTGCGGCCCAATAGACAAGTGACTTCCCCCACTCGGGCCTCAAAAGTCAAGCCGCGCAGAATATGGCTACCACCATAATATTGATCAATCTCATTCACTTGCAGCATAAAAGCACCCTTAATTATCAAATAAATATGAGGGAAAAATGCAAGCTCACTGACATTCTCCAAATAACGTGCTCATCATTGAACTGCACTGAGTCAACGCCCTAAATAGACCTCAATCACCTGATCATTCTCCTGTACCTCTGCCAGTGATCCCTCGGCCAACACCTGTCCCTGGTGCAACACAGTGACATGATCAGCAATCGTCTCGATAAACCCCATATCGTGTTCCACCACCATCAACGAGTGTTTACCCGCCAACTGATTAAACAACTCAGCGGTATAGGCCGTCTCGGCATCAGTCATTCCTGCGGCTGGCTCATCTAATAACAATAGATGCGGGTCTTGTACCAACAGCATACCAATCTCAAGAAACTGCTTTTGACCGTGGGATAACAACCCCGCCTGCCGCTGCCGCAGCTCACTTAAACGCAATATGGCCAGCGTTTCATCAATCTGATCGCGCTGTTCACTGTTGAGTTTGGCGCACAAACTGGCCCACACAGTTTTATGGTTTTTTTGTGCCAATTCTAAATTTTCGAAGACACTCAATGCCTCAAATACCGTGGGTTTCTGGAATTTTCTCCCAATACCGGCATGGGCAATTTCAATAGTATTCATGGTGGAAAGATCATGGTGTTGGTCATACACCATCTTGCCGGTTTGTGGCCGCGTCTTACCGGTGATCACATCCATCAGCGTGGTTTTCCCAGCCCCATTCGGGCCAATGATACAACGCAGCTCCCCAACACCAATTTGCAATGAAAGATTACGTAACGCATGAAAACCATCAAAACTGACGTTGATGTTTTCCAGCGTCAGTACCGGATCGCGCTGCTGGCGATATTTATCGGCTGCATACTGTATCGCGCCAGGTTCCTGAGCATTTATCTCGGCGTAAATTAGTTGCTCCGTCAGTTGAAACCGGCTCATTGGTCTTTCCCCCTGCGCAATAGCCCGATAACCCCCTTCGGCAAAAATAACGTGACCAGAATGAATATCAGACCAAGAAAGAATTGCCAGTATTCCGGCATCGCCATGGTGAACCAACTTTTAGCACCGTTGACAATCCCCGCCCCCAATACCGGCCCTATCAGCGTTCCTCGTCCCCCCAGTGCCACCCAAATTGCCGCTTCAATCGAGTTGGTTGGCGACATTTCACTGGGATTGATAATGCCCACCTGCGGTACATATAACGCCCCTGCCAATGCACAAAGCACCGCAGATAGAGTCCAGACAAACAGCTTGAAACCTTTAGGATCATAACCACAAAACATCAGGCGGTTTTCGGCATCGCGCACCGCCGTCAATACCCGACCAAATTTAGTGCGAGCTAATGCCAGCCCCAAAGCCAGACTGGCAATGAGCAATGTGAGCGTTGCCAGAAACAATGCAATACGGGTAGAAGTGGCCGAGACAGGGAACCCCAATATCGTAGTGAAGCCAGTAAAGCCGTTATTGCCACCAAAACCCGTTTCGTTGCGGAAAAACAACAACATGCCCGCGTAGGTCAGCGCCTGCGTCATAATAGAAAAATAGACGCCTTTGATTTTGGAGCGAAAAGCAAAATAGCCAAACAGAAAAGCCAGCATACCGGGGACCAGTACAATCAGGCACAATGCCCAAACAAAGTACTGGCTGCCACTCCAAAACCAGGGCAGCTCAGACCACGATAAAAAAGACATAAATGCAGGTAAACCGTCTCCGGCAGCCTGACGCATCAGATACATCCCCATGGCATAACCGCCCAGAGCAAAAAACAATCCGTGCCCAAGTGATAACAATCCGGCATATCCCCAAACCAGATCAAGGGCGATAGCCACCACCGCATAACATAATATTTTGCCGATCAGCGTCAGAGTATAGGTTGATATCGCCAACGGATGGTCCGCCGGTAACAGCGCCAAAAAAGGAAGAATAATCAGTGCAATCAGCGCGACTATACCCAATGACAGGCTGGTAAGCGGTGCTTTTTTCGTCAAGGTTACCGTCAGTGGTTGATTCATTAGTCACTCACCCTGCCCTTGAGGGCAAACAGACCCTGCGGTCGTTTTTGAATAAATAAAATGATCAGCACTAAAATCAGGATCTTGCCCAATACTGCGCCAATTTGTGGTTCCAAAATTTTATTCAACATCCCCAGCCCTAATGCGGCAACCACACTGCCAGCTAACTGCCCGACGCCACCCAGGACCACCACCAAGAAAGAGTCGATGATGTACCCCTGCCCTAATTCTGGGCCGACATTGCCCAGTTGCGAGAGTGCTACGCCACCAAGCCCTGCAATACCAG
This sequence comes from Yersinia similis, assembly GCF_001053095.1. Taxonomy (GTDB): domain Bacteria; phylum Pseudomonadota; class Gammaproteobacteria; order Enterobacterales; family Enterobacteriaceae; genus Yersinia; species Yersinia similis. Next base: position 297,447 of record NZ_CGBP01000001.1, read on the forward strand.
AACCCAACCCAAATGCCAGCATATCAACACGCCCCGTTGCGACTCCGCAGCAAGCCGCCATTGCCCGGTTTTGTGTCACTGCGCGGACTTGCAAACCAAGACGGGTTTTATTCAGCAACAACCATGTGAGTAGCAAAACGATAACGACAAATACAATCACGGCAATCCTATTCCACGGCAAAACCAGATTCGGTAAAACCTGAATCCCACCGGACAGCCATGCAGGGTTAGCAACTTCCAAATTCTGTGCGCCAAACAACATGCGGACCCCCTGAATCAACATCAGGCTGATCCCCCACGTCGCTAATAGTGTTTCCAGCGGGCGGCCATACAAATACCGAATCACCGTACGCTCCAGCACCATACCAATGCCTGCAGTAGTAAAAAACGCAATCGGCAAGGCGATTAATGGATAAAGCGCCAGCCAGTGTGGGGCAAATTGTTGGAAAAGCGATTGCACCAGATAGGCGGAATAGGCTCCCAGCATCAGCATTTCACCATGCGCCATATTGATCACCCCCAGTAAGCCATAGGTGATAGCCAACCCCAATGCCGCCAACAGTAAGATTGAACCCAATGATAGTCCGCTGAACACCTGCCCAATAATCTCCCCAATCATCAATCGGTGTTGTATCTGTTTCAAGCTGGTGGTTGCCGCAGCTCGAACCTGTTCATTCGGTTCAACATGCGTATCGGTTAAATTTTGCAGTCGTGATTGAGTTTGCGGTGAGCCTGATTGCCCCAACAATTGCACCGCATTCAGACGCACCAGGGGATTACTGTCAGTCAGTTGTAAATTGGCGAGTGCAATGCTCAGTGCCTCTTTTACCTGACTGTCCGTTTCCAGCTTCAGGCGTTGATTTAGCAGCGGTAATTGATCGCTCTGCGCCTGCCGTTGTAATTCAACTGCCGCCTGTAAGCGCACGGTTTCATCGTCACTGACCAAGCATTGTGCCGCCAGAGCATTGGCGATCAAAATACGTAACCGGTTATTGAGCCAGATTTTTTTCAGCGTACCGGTCGGTTGCGATTGGCCTTCCAGCGAATTAACACTTTGATTATTTTTAATAAACGCTTGGCCGGCACTGTCTACCACTAATGTTTCCTGTTTTAGCGCCTGCAAAAGAGGCAACCGGCTAGCATCAGGCTCCGTTGCCCACTGTTGTAATAACGTGGCCTGCTGTGCACGACTCGCCGCAACAAAATCCTGTGCTGGCCCTGCCATTGCCAGCGTCGATAAGCCCAGTAACAGACCTATCATCGGCCTGAACAAATAATTTATTGCCCAACCCCAAATAGGAATTAACGATTTCATAGGCCCACTCATCACATATATGTGGTGAAAAAGAGCTGACATCAGATCTCGCTGACATCAGCACGTCATAGCGATTACCTGTTTGACGACTACTGGCTGCTTTTTACCGGGTGATCTGGTTTCTTATCATTACCCGCGATGAACGGGCTCCAAGGTTGGGCACGAATTGGCGCATCGGTTTGCCATACCACATTGAACTGACCATCCGCTTCAATCTCGCCAATCATGACCGGCTTATGTAAATGGTGATTGGTCTGATCCATGGTCAAAGTAAAACCAGAAGGGGCGGCATACGTTTGCCCTGCCATCGCTGCGCGGACTTTATCTACATCCGTTGACTGGGCTTTTTCTACCGCTTGCGCCCACATGTGCATCCCCACCCAAGTGGCTTCCATCGGGTCATTGGTTACCGCGCTATCGGCGTTAGGTAGCTTGTTCGCTTTAGCGTAGGCCTTCCATTGCTCAACAAATTTTTTATTCGTCGGGTTATCAACGGATTGGAAGTAGTTCCACGCGGCCAGATTACCGACCAGTGGTTTGGCATCGATACCACGTAACTCCTCCTCCCCAACAGAGAAGGCGATCACCGGTACATCGGTGGCTTTAATACCCTGATTGGCTAATTCTTTGTAAAACGGTACGTTAGAGTCACCGTTGATGGTGGAGATCACCGCAGTTTTACCCTTGGCTGAAAACTTCTTAATATTTCCAACAATGGTCTGGTAATCGCTGTAGCCAAACGGGGTATAGACTTCTTCGATATCTTTATCTTCAATACCCTTGGTGTGTAGGAAGGCACGCAGGATCTTGTTGGTAGTTCGCGGATAAACATAATCAGTTCCCAACAAAATAAAACGCTTGGCCGCACCGCCCTCGTCACTCAATAAATACTCTACCGCCGGAATAGCTTGTTGGTTTGGCGCGGCACCGGTATAGAACACATTCGGCGACATCTCCTCACCCTCATACTGCACCGGATAGAACAGTAAACCGTTCAACTCTTCAAATACCGGTAATACCGATTTACGGGAGACAGATGTCCAGCCGCCAAACACCACGGCAACCTTATCCTGTGTTAATAGTTGGCGCGCTTTCTCGGCAAACAGCGGCCAGTTAGATGCAGGATCAACGATCACCGGTTCTAATTGCTTACCCAACACACCGCCATGAGCATTAATGTCATCAATACTCATCAACGCCATGTCTTTTAACGGTGTTTCAGAAATAGCCATCGTGCCGGACAACGAATGCAAAATACCCACTTTGATGGTGTCAGCCGCCAGAGTGCCAAATGCCATTCCCATACTGATAACCGAAGCCGAGAGCGCAAAAACTTTAATCAAGTTACGACGTTGCATAGCGTTAACCTCTAATCGTTGAGTAAACACGCAAAATTGAATTAAACCAGCGCAATTGCCATGCCAACTCTGTAGCTTGATAATTTAATTGACTATTATGATTAAGACAGCGGAATACACTGATAAAAAATCAGATTATGTGCACCAATAATGTACAAACCAAGGGCATAAACGGTGCAATACGTGGAATATAGTAATGAGAAAAGCAGAGAGGGAAATGATATGAGTAAATTCAGTTACGGATGCAGCGTGAAGTATGACGGGTATATTAACCTAAGACAGGCATGGCAGATTACCACACCTGTTTTTTTACTAACAGCCAGTCTATATTGATGGCTAGCCTTTATTAACTATTAACTATTAACTATTAACTATTAACTACCAATCTTTATTGATGACCAGCCACTAACACTAGTTCTAGGCTTTTTTAGCGCCACGAATACGCAGCGTTAGGCCCTTCAGAAAATAACGTAAAACCTGATCACCACAAGGGCGGAAGTTTTTGCTGCCTTCTTTACGGAACAGTGCATTTAACTCAGGCTTAGAGACAGGGAACTCAACGGCGTTAAAGACATCATGCATATCGGTGTCTTTCAATTCGAATGCGACGCGCAGTTTTTTCAACACAATATTGTTGGTGATAACCGCCTCTACCGCAGGTGCAGGGAACTTATCATCTTTACCACGTCTAAAAAAAATCAAACCATTCAGAAAATGCGCCATCACCAGATCTGGGCAATCCTGATAACCCGCTTCGTCTTCTTTTTTAAGAAAATTAACGACATCTGCGTTGTTCACTTCAAAATCAGCCAGCTTAATGATTTCTGCTATTTTGGTATCGTTAACGTTAAGCATATAGCGAACACTGCGGAGCACATCGTTGTTGATCATATTACTGCCCTATTCCTATTATGTAGAGTAGACGTGTGCGAATATCGCAAAAAAACTAAAAGAGCGTCTTTGACGTCTAGCGGGCAGTATTGTACAGATTTATGTTGATTTTCTCAATGTAAATTTAATCAACTGTTATTTTAAATTAATTGAATTTTATATGGATATAATATTATCCCTGAAAAAATAAATTGATAAGGATTTGTTTATCACACCAATCTACTCTCTATAATTATATAAAGTGTTATGGCTGATATAATGCAATTTCTTCACCAAGAATATACTTCTTGCGTAATACTGCTGATATTTTATCCATAATCATAACAATAATGACCATTATTAATGTGATAAACATTACCACATCCCAATTCCATAACCGCATATTCTCCGCATAAACTAAACCTATCCCCCCAGCACCGACAAAACCTAACACCGCAGCAGAGCGGGTATTAGATTCAAGCTGGTAGAGACTCAATGCCAGAAACGTAGGAAAGGATTGTGTAAAAATACCAAAGCGATGTTTTTGCAAAGAATTTGCCCCCATGGCGGTTAGGCCACGGTTGGGGGACTTATCCACCGCTTCATGCCCTTCAGCATAAAGTTTACCCAGTAACCCCACATCCTGCATAATAATGGCCAGCACCCCAGCTAGCGGCCCCATTCCCACTGCACGGACAAAAATCAACCCCCAGATCGCCATATCAATACCGCGGAAAATATCCAGGAAACGACGAACGGCAAATGAAATAATGCGTAAACCCGGTGTCGACATCACGTTACGTGCGGCAAAGAATGACAGGGGTAAAGCTATCAATGTGGCGGTTAATGTCCCAGCGAATACAATTGCCAAGGTAATGAAGATCTGACCAAAATAATATTTAAACGGCCAGTTAGCAAAATCATGCCAGACAAACATACGTAAAAAATAGCGACTGAGCTGCTGACTACCATTGGCAAGCGTCTGCCAAGGGATACCAAAAATAGTAAAGAAGAAAAGGTAATATAAAAAAATAGCCGCAGTGATTATCGCAATCAATCTGACATAACGCTTCTGCTGCATGAAAAGCTGAGGATTTTGTTGTTTCAGCGTTAATATCTGTTCTGTTGTCAGATGGTGATTCAACATTATTATGCTCCTTCCACAACTCGTTTGCGCAATTTACCGGATGTATAATCCAACAGTGAAACCACAATAATAATCAGCAATAACGTCATGCTGACCTGATCATAGCGATCCAGTTTTATCGAGGTCATTAGCTCTTGTCCGATCCCGCCCGCACCCACTAATCCCAAAATAGTTGATTGCCGAAAATTAATTTCTAATCGCATAAAGCTATAAGAGAGGAATATGGGTTTAACCTGTGGCCACAGCGCAAAGCGCATCCGCTGCAATTGACTTGCCCCACAAGCGGCTAATCCACGGGCGGGTTTGTCAGAAGCCGTTTCCAGTGATTCATAAAATAATTTTGTCAGGCTGCCTATAGTATGTAGGGCCAGCGCCAGAAAACCGGGAATGGCACCAATACCAAAAGCCATTACAAACATTACCGCCCACGCTAACTCAGGCATGGTACGCAGAAAAGTCACAAACGTCCGAACCGCTAAACGTAACCACGGTGGGCTTTGGGTATTATTTGCCGCCAGAAACGCCAAAATGGTGGCAACCATAACGGATAAAAGTGTTGCTGCGACCGCCAGTTGTAACGTTTCCCAAATTAATGGCAATTGGATGGGTAAACGATAGCCCCAATAAGCAAGAGATCCTACGGTTTTGCCATCGGCAAATAAATTACGCCAGTGAAGTACAGGTATGGTTTCCGCTAAATAATCGAAAAAATTTGGGATAGAAACAAAAACGGTATAAAGATTAAACTCAGCAATATTACCTGCGCCAAGATAAATGATAGCCAGCATCAGCGACCAAATCACTGTATCACGCTTTTGTTTGCTACGAATCTGCTGATAATAGTGGTTAAAGTCAGTCTTCAAAATAAGCTACACCTAAAAGCAATGCTACACCTAAAAAAATTCTACGCCTAAAAACAATAGCTCCGGCGAACCAGAGCCATTTTGTTTTATCCGTTGGACCAAATTAACGGTCGCCTTTGGTTAATTCACGCTTCATATCAATAATATTTTGATACTCGCTAAGTGACGTTTCACCAATATGCTGTTTACCGCCCATCGCTTTAATGAAGCAACCGTGATCTTCTTTATCTAACTTTTTAATCGCAGTCACTAACTGGGCTTTAAACTCTGGCGGTAAAGCACTACGGACTAAAATCGGGCCATTTGGGATCAACGGAGATTGCCAAATAATTCGAATCTTCTTCATGAGGTCCGGTTGGCCCATGCGGATCATGCGCGTGAATGCACCGCTGGTATACCCAGTATCATAATCGCCGATCATTGATGCCCAAGTTACCGCACCAGCAAACTGACCATTAATAACACCTAAAATGTCCTGTTCATGGCCCCCAGAGAACGTAACGCTGGAGAAGAAATTATTGTATTTATTGTCCACTGAGCCACCAAACTGCTGTTTGAAGCTTTGGTTAGGGATCAAGAAGCCAGATGTTGAGTCTGGATCAGCAAAACCAAATGCTTTGCCTTTCAGGTCTTCAAGTTTTTGATAAGGGCTATCCGCTTTAACCACCACGACAGAGTGATAACCCCTGGATTTATCAGTATCATCAATGGCAATTCCGACCAATTCGACAGCGTTAGGATCTTTGATATAAATTGACGCGAAAGAGGAAGGTGACATACTCAATACTAAGTCAATTTTCCCGCCCAAAATACCTTGAATAACACCAGAATAGTCAGATGCATTATGCAAATTAGTTTTTACATTTAATTCTTTATCTAAAAACTCTTTGACACACATATTATCGCCAATCTGTTGTGTCGCATTTTGCCCACCCAGAATACCCAGATTTATTTCTTTTGGTGCATCCTCTGCCGCAGCATTAAATATTATCATTCCAGCTACTAATGAGGTAAGGCACAATGTTTTTTTCATTAAAACAACCTATTATTTATAAATGGATAAATGGGAATTAATGTAAAAGATCGGTTGACTCATCACTATAAATATCCTGAATAACACTGTCATTCAACATACTGGGTGGCCCATCAAAGATAATTCGCCCGTGAGCAATACCGATCACTCGGGTGCAATAATCTTTAACTAAATCGACTGAGTGTAAATTAACAATGACGGCAATATCATTTTCACTGATTTTCTGTAACGTATTCATAATACGTGTCGTATTTTTAGGGTCCAATGATGCGACAGGTTCATCAGCTAATAATATTTTTGGGTTTTGCATCATGGCACGGCAGATCGCCACCCGCTGCATCTGACCACCAGAGAGATTCTCTGCCCGCTGCAATGCGTGAGGCAACATATTCAGCCATTGCAATAATTCGATAGCTCTGGCCCGATCTTGCTCAGAAAATAGTTTAAAAAATGATTTTAATGTTGATGTGTAACTTAGACGCCCCAATAAAACATTGGTAATAACGTCCAATCGGGGAACCAAACAGAAATCCTGAAAAATCATGCCACACTTTGCACGCCATTTACGCATTTGTTTTGTCGTCAATGCCGCAATATTTTGTGTATCACCATTTTCATGATAATTAATAATTTCACCTGCGCTGGTAGGGATAGTGCCATTTAGAATATGTAATAATGTTGATTTACCCGCACCTGAACGACCAATTATCGCCACAAACTCACCAGCATGTAGTTCAAAATTAATATTATCCAGAACACGGTGCTGCGACTTATATGCTTTTACTAATCCTTTAACAGCAAGTACCTTTTTACGTGGTTCTTGCACCACTGCTGGATAATCAGCTGCAGTGAGTTTACGTAATGCCTGGCCCATAATGAGTCTCTCAGATTGCCTGTAATCATGAGCCATTAACGGATATTTTTATGACATATTGATGATAGTTGCATGTGAAAAAGGTGACAAAATAGCCACCTTTTTCGTGTGTTTAATTAATGACTGTCTGTGATGTTAAATCATTACCACTGACAGCGGCAGGAGTGAGCTGCTTAATCTCCGGTACTAGCTTCTTAACTTCCGATAAATAAACAGAACAACCAGTGAGCCGATTACTGCCACTACAAAGCTGCCCAGATTAAACCCGTCAACTCTCCCCATGCCAAAGAAAGTGCTGATATAGCCCCCGACCAATGCACCAATAATACCCAAGATGATGGTCATGATAAATCCACCCCCATCCTCACCAGGCATAATCCACTTCGCCAAAATACCGGCTATAAGGCCAAAAATAATCCAAGATAGTATGCCCATGAGCGCCTCCATAAAATTAATGATTACTGTTCCGATTACCCCATATGTTCTAAACCACCATACCGGTTGATTCAAAACATGTTGCTCCTAAGCAGGCAGTCTCAAACAACAGCGATTACCTGATTAAGTTAAGACCCGAATCACCGAATCTGCAAATCAGGCCGCTGTACTGATTCAGTATCACCTAAATAACGGCTTGGCGCGGGGAGAAAATATGATTAACCCCTTGCTGCTGTAATTTTTTTAACAAATCAGAGCCACCGCTTGGCACGCTATGGGCAAGCTCTCGCTCGCGGGTAAAAATAGGACTGGCCCAATATATATTGACCGGATCGTCCTGCTGATGAGGCAATGTAAGATGGTCTGCATCCGCATATAGCGCTGATGATAAAATATAGCCCTCATATCCCTGAGGGGCGACTGCAGATTCTAAGGTATGCCCCTCACCTAACCAGGTTATTTTATTCCAGGGAACATGCGCAAACCCGGCCAGAGCACTGGCCATATGAATAGCGTTATCCTCGTTGACATATTGCCCATCAATAGCCAATGCCATTTCCATGCGCCGATATTGGCTGGCATCATCATTAAATAATATTTCAACCCAAGGTTGTGGACGAATACTGACACCAATCGTCAGAAAATAATATACCCCCTCTTTTTCATGCTGAGATATCGCCATTGGAGGCCATTTTCCCTGATCGATCGCATAATATTTTACCGATGGACCAAAATGCTGCTCATAGCATTGAATATATTCCGCTTGCAAGAGGGGCCATGGATTCCCCTCTTCTTGTTGCCAGCGCCGCCAAAATTGGCGTGTGTGCTGCGCAAGGGCATATTGCGTATTGGTTGAAGCAGACCCGAGAGGCAATACCAGCGGATTGTCTTTGATGCAACTGGCTGAATAGCAGATGGAATGGTCAATATATAAACTCCAGCCTGGGATAATTGCCAGTAATTGCCCCTGATACCATAACGCGGCACCGTCATCACTTTCTGACCAGATAATCGAAATAAATTGTGGATCAAGCTCAGCCTCACCAGCGATATTACGGCAGAACTCTGCGGCCAGGCGCGGTGCCACCCCTTGTTCCATTGCCATATTATCGGTTGACTGAGGCGCGGCAACCCGATTTCTCACCCAGCAAGCACGGACCGGGAAGCGTTCTTCGAATGCTTCTTGCGGATAAATATAAAAATAAACAACCCTCAGGTCTTGTTGCACTACTGCAACCAATGTCTGGTTCTCATTACTGACTTCAGCCAGAACCTCAGATTCTTTCATAGCGCCTCAACTGTATCGGCGAGGGGTTTTAGGTAAATGCTCTTATTGCCCGCCGTAAAATAAAATTAGCTCAATAATTCCATACTGACAGTGTAAAACGTCTTATCCCCTTAAATCATCAGCAAAAGTCTCAAAAGTTCTCTAAATAACTTTTGGTAAAATACCCGCAAATGCCGTTGATACATCCCGATAAGAAGAAAAACGCGCTAATGGCGTGTTGACGTTCGAATATTTATCCTCAAGAGTCGATAGTCCGCCGCCCGCTTTCGCGCTAAAATAAACAGAATACTTTTCGCAGAATTGAAGGCTCACATGGCATATATACCAAAGAATTATTCCCGATTGGAAAGCGGTTATCGGGAGAAGGCACTGAAAATTTTCCCGTGGGTTTGTGGTAAATGCTCACGGGAGTTTGTCTATTCCAATCTACGAGAACTGACGGTTCATCATATTGATCATGACCACGGTAATAATCCAGAAGATGGCAGCAATTGGGAGATGTTATGCCTGTTTTGCCACGATCACGAGCATTCAAAATATACAGAAGTGGATCTATACGGTTCAACCGTGGTTGCAGGAGATGATGCGCAAAAGGATCAAGGCGTCGCCACCCATAACCCGTTCGCTAATTTGAAGTCTTTAATGAAAAAATAATCTGTGCGGCTCGTGTATTTCTGACGGCTAAAAACCCAATAGTTGCCGATATGAACGAGGTTCTTGTTGCTCAGCCTGTAACCCGAACGTATTGGCAAAATAACGGCATTCTGTTTTTAATTTATCAAGCTCGGCGGCATCATCGGTCATGATGGCGATTTCAGCAAAGTCTCCCAATCCGGTCAGATGGTCAACCGTGATATGAAATTTCCCCACAAAGTAAATGCTGCGCTGTTTCTCTATGGTGAATGCCGGGTGATAACCTAACGTTGCCAACATACTTTGCACTTTGCTGATATCCTCAATGTTGCTGGCCTCACAGCGTTCAGCGCCCGGCCCTTTAACAATCCATAAGCGAATACCTGATGGATTCATTTCCCGTAATACCATGCTGATCTGTTGATCCGCTAAATCCTGCCCATTAGCATCCAGATAGATGTCTTTCTCATGATTATTGAGGGTAAAAGCTGTGGCTTTTTGGGCGACTAATTGTTCATGTAACGTCGTCAGGTCCATAACACGAAATTTCAATTCAACTTCATACTTCCCAACAAAATGCTCGCTCATAAAATGCCTTATTAATCAGTACAGCCATTAGATCTGATTCTATACTTTATATCTCATGATCAAAACGTGGGTTGAATTATTAATCACAATAACCCGCTAACCACGATAATCAACGTTGGGGCATTAAACGGCCAAGGTGTAGTAAAAGGCTAATGTCATTAACAGGGGGCCACATTGATGAGCCAGTTCAATAATGAAAAAATTCAGCTCTTGCTAACTCGATTACAGCATATAGTGGGTACACGCTATTTACTGACCGGTGAACGGCAGACTGAGCGCTACCGCACCGGTTTCCGCTCCGGTAAGGGTGTGGCCCTCGCAGTGGTATTTCCGTCAACACTACTGCAACAATGGCAGTTACTACAGACTTGTGTGGCTGCTGATACCATCATTATCATGCAAGCCGCCAATACTGGGCTGACGGAAGGCTCAACGCCAAGTGGCGATGATTACGATCGCCCTATTGTCATATTGAATACCTTACGTCTTAATCAAATTCAGCTATTGGATGATGGTAAACAAGTTATAGGATTCCCAGGAAGCACACTGAATCAATTAGAAAAACGCTTAAAACCTTATGGCCGTGAACCCCATTCGGTTATTGGATCCTCCTGTATTGGTGCCTCAGTCGTGGGCGGTATCTGCAATAATTCAGGCGGTTCATTGGTCCAAAGAGGTCCGGCATACACCGAAATGGCCCTGTATGCACAAATTGATGCACAAGGTGAGTTACAGTTAATTAATCATTTAGGCATCAACTTGGGAAATACACCGGAAGAGATCCTACAACGGTTGGAACAGGGTAAATATGGTGCTGAAGATATCGAATGGGGCGGGCAACAAGCCTCAGACAGTGAATATGCTACGCGGGTAAGAGACATTGATGCAGCAACCCCTTCGCGCTTCAATGCCGACCCCAGACGTTTATTTGAAGCTTCCGGCTGTGCCGGTAAATTGGCAGTATTTGCTGTGCGACTGGATACCTTCCCCAGTGAGAAACAACAACAAGTCTTTTATATCGGCACCAACCAAACTCAGGTATTAACTGAGCTACGCCGTATCATTCTCCGCGATTTTAAACATTTACCTATAGCGGGTGAATATATGCATCGTGATATTTTTGATATTGCGGAAACCTATGGCAAAGATACATTTGTGATGATTAACAGTATGGGCACCAATAACATGCCTAAATTCTTCACGTTAAAAGGTAAAATTGATGCTCGCCTCAATAAAATTCCGTATTTGGTCGAGCACCTGACAGATCGTGTGATGCAAGGTTTTAGTCAGATATTACCTAACCATTTACCTAAGCGCCTTAAGACCTACCGTAATCAATATGAACATCATCTGCTGCTAAAAATGTCAGGCGATGGCATTACTGAAGCGCAACAACATCTACGAACCTTTTTTGCCACTGCAGAAGGTCACTTTATTGCCTGCACAGCTAATGAGGGTAAAAAGGCTTTTCTACACCGTTTTGCAGCGGCAGGGGCGGCAGTGCGCTATCACGCAGTCCACGCCGATAAAGTGGAAGATATTTTGGCTCTGGATATCGCCCTGCGACGTAATGAAGCACAGTGGTTTGAAACCTTACCACCAGAAATAGAACAATGTCTGATCGCGAAGCTCTATTATGGTCATTTCCTGTGCCACGTCTTTCATCAAGACTATATCGTTAAGAAAGGGGTCAATATAAAAACGCTAAAAGAAAAAATGTTATCGCTCCTCAATGACAAAGGCGCGGAATACCCCGCAGAGCATAATGTCGGCCATCTCTATCTGGCAAAGCCCACATTAAAAGATTTTTATCAACAGATCGACCCAACTAACAGTTTTAATCCGGGCATTGGTAAAACCTCAAAACATAAGCACTGGCAGTCAAACTAACTATATACCCTAAATAATTCGAGTTGCAGGAAGGCGGCAGCAGAGCAAGTGGCCGGGGTGAATGAAAGCAGCTAACGCACATGCGGCTTGCAGTATTACGGGTCTTGCAGTATCACGGGTATAGTCATATTACGTGGCTAACCGTGGTTGGTTAGTGTTGATGCTGTACTAGGGGGAGAGATAAAATGAAAATAATACTGTGGATTATTCAGACTGCTGACAACCTCCGATGACTCGATCTTAAACAGTGAGGATAGGCGCAGTTCTAGCCCCTTGGGAAGGGGTTACGGCGCCTTTATTTGCTGCACAGGTCTCCATAGTGATGTTCTGCTCTTATTCTGATACCTGCGCTAAACGCCCCTGTGAATCTTTTTGCTGACGATAACTTTTGGCAGCACCAGGGATTGGCGCAGCTTTACCGGTTTCGATCCAACTACGCAGGCGGTTTGCATCCGCAAAATGGGTATATTTACCAAAAGCATCCAATACCACTAATGCGACTGGCCGCTTGCCAATCACGGTACGCATGACCAAGCAGTGCCCGGCTTGGTTAGTAAAACCGGTTTTGGTCAGTTGAATATTCCATTTGTCGTTATAAACCAAATGGTTAGTATTGCGGAATGGCAACGTATAATTCGGTTCACGGAAAGTAGCCATTTTCTCGGTGGTAGTGCTTAACTGGCCAATTAGCGGATACTGTTTGGTCGCCATCAATAATTTGGCTAAATCACGCGCGGTCGAGACGTTATTAATCGACAGCCCTGTTGGCTCAACATAATGCGTACTGTTCATGCCCAAAGACTTGGCTTTTGCATTCATGGCTTTTATAAATGTGTTGTAGCCCCCAGGGTAATGGTGGGCCAGGCTGGCCGCAGCACGATTTTCTGACGACATCAGTGTCAGTAGCAGCATGTCCTTACGGCTAATTTCACTGTTAACACGAACGCGGGAAAACACCCCTTTCAACTCTTTAGTTTGATCAATATCCACAGAGAGAATTTCATCAAGAGGTAATTTGGCATCTAATACCACCATTGCCGTCATCAGCTTAGTGATTGAGGCAATAGGCACAACTTTATCTGCATTATTGGCATAGATCACTTTATTCGTTTGTAAATCAACCACCATAGCGCTACCCGATGCCAATTCCAAAGGGGCCGTCCCTTTGACCTCAACCGCTGTTCCCCGGGCAATGGCCAAAGGGGCAACACTGATACCGGTGGATAAAAGCAAGAAGCTCAATAGTGCAAAACGGATTTTTACATACATGTTTGTCAGCTTAAATAAATTATCGGGAGTGGGCGTGATTGGTGTCGCACATTATAAATTACCGGCCAGACGCACGCATCACGGTTTCTTTAAATGATTGTTACAAAGATTAAAGTTGACTGTTTGTTATTCAGCAGTCAACCCTAAAAGCGAATTAACTCATTTCTGTTCTAATAAATTTAGCCAGACTCACCGGTTATAAAATTAGGTTATCTAAAATATTTGATATTTTAAACTAAACCCATGCTCAATAATGCTTAAAAAATGCCTCTCGGATCAAAGATTACCCTATAATCGCTCACATCTATTTTTAGATAAAAGGGAACTATGGGGGCGAATATGGGAACAACAATTTTTGGTATTATCTTTGGTGTATTCTTGATTGCTGCGGGTTTAGCAGATATTCACGATGAAAAAATGGCCTCATTGACGTTCTGGGTTGATACGTTAATCATCCTTATCGGTGCACTATTCATGCTAGGGGTGGCAAAATTTATTGGCCGCAAGAAAAAGCAATAAAATAGAGTTATTCTCAGCAATATATCTATATTCCAGCCACATTATTATTTAATTTAAACATTATTTTTCTGAGTTAATGATTAATATGCTGAATTGCCAGCGCAATGTCTTTCGAGGTTTTTAACGCACGAACTTCAGTGAACAACGCAGTGGCTTCATCATATTCTTTGCGCAGATAACCTAACCACTGTTTGATGCGCGCAACATGATACAAGCCGGTATCGCCCTGCTTTTCCAACTGCACATATTTTTGCAGTAATTTGACCACTTCCAGCCACGGCATACGCGGTTCGTTATACTTCACCACCCGGCTTAAATTAGGCACATTCAGTGCGCCACGGCCTAGCATCATAGCGTCACAACCCGTGACGCCCATGCACTCTTGTGCACTCTGGTAATCCCAAATTTCACCGTTGGCAATCACCGGTATTGTCAGCCGCTGGCGAATCTCACCGATCGCTTGCCAGTTAATCCGTTCGGCTTGATAGCCATCTTCTTTGGTACGGCCATGAACTGCCAGTTCCGTCGCTCCTGCTTGTTGCACGGCGTCAGCAATTTCAAACTGACGATCACCTGAATCCCAGCCTAGACGAATTTTTACCGTGACGGGGAGATGGGCCGGAACAGCCGCACGCATGGCTTTTGCACCTTGATAAATCAGTTCTGGATCTTTTAGCAAGGTTGCCCCGCCGCCACTGCCGTTAACCAGTTTTGAAGGACACCCGCAATTGAGATCAACACCATATGAGCCAAGCGCTACCGCACGAGCCGCATTTTCTGCCAGCCACTCTGGGTATTGGCCTAATAGTTGGATACGTACTAATGTGCCAGACTGAGTACGGCTTTGATTATGCAATTCAGGACATAGGCGGTAGAAAGATTTAGCAGGCAGCAGTTGATCAACCACCCGCAAAAACTCGGTGATGCAAAGGTCGTAATCATTTACTTCACTGAGCAATTCACGCACCAGCGAATCTAATACACCTTCCATCGGTGCCAGTATTACTCGCATACTCATTATCCAGAGCCTTTATTTGTCATGACCGCCAGCCTAATTCTATATCGTAGAATGTCAAAAAAGGCTGGCAATGATACGAGGGAAACGGGGATAAAAACAAGAGATAACACTGAATAATACAGATTACGTAGAGTAAAAAATAATAATATTCTTGGCCCCTTAAAATTTTTTGTTTGGTCATCTTTGTTCTACCACACTGAAAATCGGCTATTAAAGTCGTGTGGTAAAATACCCATGGGCAATGCCCATTTATGAAAACGGACATTGCCAAAGAGATAGTCTAAATACGTATTTTACGCATAAGCATGACTTTTCGGTGCGTTAACATGGGTGAATTGCATGCCATCCTTTTTTTCTCCGTTATATTTAGCATTTCCTTCTAAAATGACATGGCACTTTTTAGTATAAAAAACAATATCATTAACACTGGCATCTTTCGCGATATTAATAGTAACTTCCTCTACTTGTTTCGAAGTTGATTGCGAAGCTGTATGGCCGACCCTTTGTTCATTAACAAATACTTTACCATTAGTAATTATGGTATTTACCCCTCCTGAAATAAAAAGATTCCTCATTCCCATCACTATATTACCACTCCCAAAACTCGTGATATTAACATTTACAAATTCAGGGGGGGAAATGTTAATTTTTCCAATACAAGATGCTGTACCAATAAATACTTTCTCACTGGTTACATTAAGGCTTTCTTTAATCGTTGAATTGACAATTTTTACAGACCCCGCCTTACATGTTACGCTACCATCAATAGTTGAATCGCTCATCGAAATTGAACCACTTGTAGTATCCACATTACCGTTAATTTTTGTTGTATCTATGTCTATCCTACCACTTGTTGTTTCCAAATTGCCGCTTACAGTTGATTTTTCCACCTCAATCGAACCACTGACTGTTTCTATATTTTTTTCTATAGTCGAATTCACCGCATTAATATTACCACTTACCGTGGTAACATTTTTATCTACTATAGAATCTTTTACAGTAATATAGCCACTGATTGAATGCACATTACCGTAGACTGTAGAATGGCGATTAATTTTTATATCACCACTTATAGTTCCTATATTACTCTTGCACTTTTCATTATTAATGCGTAAATCATCACTTATAGATGAGACTGCTCCAGTATATTTTTGAATTGAATTTGAGTTGTTAAAGCCGGCTGAGTGTATATTGTTTGTCGATATGTTATTAACTTGCGGCATACAGAAAACCCTTATATTAATGATGAGTAAACAGTTTTTATTCGTTTGTTTCTGATGAAATAATATTCTCAATCAGTATTAACAATAATACATCAAAACTTAATTGTTATTATTTAAAAAAAAGACAAAATTATCATTTTTAATAAATTAAATTATTTTATGTTTAATGAAAAAACTTATTAATATAGAAACTTTAGTAATTAGCCCTTATAGACTTTAACTACAATTTAATTTAATTAGATAACGTTAAATTCAATAATGGTTATATATACATTTTTTAATCAGATTAAGGCTGTATTTTGATAAAAAAACCGCCTCCTAAGAAGCGGTTTTATCAGTGAATAGAAGCCGTTATACCCAAGAGGTATCGCTTATTCGCCTGGATTACGGCTACGACCGCGAGACGATGGGCCTGCCGGGCGGCGTTGACCATCAGCCTGGCTGCGTGGGCGGCTGTTGCGGCTATCACCGCGACCTGCTGCACCGCCTCCATTCTGCGGACGACCCGCACTGCTACCACGGCCCATGCCCGGACGTTGTGCGCCACGGCCCTGACGGCCATTTTGAATCGGATCGGCTTTAATGCTTAGATCCGGCTCATAACCATCAAGTGCGATACGTGGAATTTCACGTTTTAATAAACGCTCAATATCACGCAGCAGTTTATGTTCATCGACACAAACCAGTGAAATCGCTTCCCCGGTTCGTTCCGCGCGGCCAGTACGGCCAATACGGTGAACGTAATCTTCCGGAACGTTTGGCAATTCATAGTTAACCACGTGTGGTAACTGGTCGATATCCAGACCACGGGCAGCGATATCCGTCGCCACCAGCACACGGATTTTACCGTCTTTAAAATCAGCCAGTGCACGAGTACGTGCGCCCTGACTCTTATTACCGTGGATCGCCGCCGCAGTAATACCGTCTTTATTCAACTGTTCAGCTAAATGGTTCGCGCCATGCTTCGTGCGGTTAAACACCAGCACTTGCTGCCAGTTACCTTCACCAATCATCTGAGACAACAACTCACGCTTACGGTTTTTATCGACAAAGTGAACGCTTTGAGCGATCTGCTCTGACGCCGTGTTACGACGGGCCACTTCAACAGAGGCTGGGTTGTGCAACAATTTGCTGGCCAGCCCTTTAATCTCATCAGAGAAGGTGGCAGAGAACAGCAAATTCTGACGTTTAGCCGGTAATTTGGCTAATACACGGCGGATATCGTGAATAAAGCCCATATCCAACATACGGTCCGCTTCGTCCAAGACCAAAATTTCAATTTTGGACAAATCAACCGCGTTTTGATGTTCCAGATCCAGTAAACGGCCAGGTGTCGCGACTAAAATATCGACGCCACCACGCAATTTCATCATCTGCGGGTTAATGCTAACGCCACCAAATACCACCAGCGAGCGAAGTTTCAGGTATTTGCTATAACTCTGTACGTTTTCGTCAATCTGCGCGGCCAGCTCACGGGTTGGCGTTAAAATCAATGCCCGTACCGGACGGCGGCCCTTAATTGGCTGTTGATCTTGGCTAAGCAGTTGCAATAGCGGCAAGGTGAAACCAGCGGTTTTACCCGTACCCGTTTGCGCACTGGCCATTAAATCGCGGCCTTCCAGTACCACAGGGATTGCCTGACGTTGAATTGGCGTCGGCACAAGGTAGCCCTGCTCTTCAACAGCACGCAGGATGTCGGCGTTTAGGCCGAGAGAATCAAATGACATATTACGAGAAGCTCCAGATCTTCCCAATCCTGACGATATCGCCAAGTGCAGTTTCAAGGGAAGATTATCAGACGAGGCATGAATTGAGGCATTACCACGAGGATTGGCACAAACTGCAGTGCACCATTGACGCGGATTATAACAGATGTTTAGCAAGAAAAGGGATATTTACATAAATCTTAATTTTTTAATCGCGAGAACATCAATGAAACCAATTTAGCGGCCATAGATATCTGGCTTTCATAGCCGATGTCTTTACATGTCTACTACGGTGACCTAAAGTTAATCATATGATTGATTTATTGTTCAACTAACTATTCGCATCAATCTACTTTAGCGTCTACATAAAACAGTTAAGCAGGCAGAATATTTATGTCTCATTTGACTCCTCATTCCGTCACACCGCCGTCACCGGCTACCACCAGAGGTGAACAGGCCCGCCAACAGTTGCTTCAAGCCGCGATTGATTTGTTCGGTGAATTGGGTCTGAAAGGTGCGACCACCCGCGATATTGCACAACGGGCGGGGCAGAATATTGCCGCGATCACCTACTATTTCAGCTCCAAAGAGGGCCTCTATCTCGCGGTCGCTCAACATATTGCCGATTTTATCCAGCAGGCGTTCTCACCGCTGGCACAAGAAATTGATCACTTTTTGCAGTTGCCTACTGAGCATCAGCTGCCGGAACAGCAACTGCACTATATTCGTCAAGGGTTATTGGCATTCAGCCATTTAATGACACAACCTGAAACGCTAAATCTCAGTAAAATCATGGCGCGTGAGCAATTATCGCCAAGCGAAGCCTACCCACTGATCCACACTCAGGCCATTGCCCCATTACACCAAACACTGAACCAGTTGCTGGCTGCATTTACGGGTACCGATGCCAGTGCAACCAAAACCATTATTCATACTCATGCCTTGATAGGTGAGGTTTTGGCTTTTCGTCTGGCACGTGAAACGATTCGCCGACAAGCTGGCTGGAAAAGTATTGGCGAGGCCGAAAGTCACTTAATTAATCAAGTACTTATTGAACATATCGATCTGCTTCTTAACGGGCTCCGGGCCAAGGCAGCACTATGACCTCTCGCCTATTTTTATTGTGATAAAAACCAGTGGTAGACAGGAAACATTATGAATCGTAAGAAGATTATCGTGGCTGCCGTTATTGTCGCGCTATTAGCAACCCTAGCGTACGGATGGCATTATTATCGTCAGCAAAATGACGCGTCACTGACCCTCTACGGTAACGTGGATATCCGCACGGTAAATCTGGGCTTTCGCGTCGCTGGCCGCCTTGCCTCACTGGCAGTAGATGAAGGTGATGATATTCATCCGGGGCAAACGCTAGGGAAATTGGATGACGGCCCTTATCTGAATGCGCTCAAGCAGGCGCAAGCGAATGTACAAAGTGCGCAAGCCCAATTGGCACTGCTGAAAGCGGGTTACCGTGAAGAAGAAATTGCACAGGTGAGGTCCGAAGTGGCTCAGCGACAGGCCGCTTTTGACTACGCCGATAACTTTCTGAAACGCCAGCAGGGGTTGTGGGCCAGCAAAGCCGTATCCGCCAATGAACTGGAGAATGCCCGTACCGCACGCAGCCAGGCGCAGGCTAATTTGCAAGCAGCAAAAGATAAACTCGCACAATTTTTGAGTGGTAACCGCCCACAAGAAATCGCTCAGGCTGAGGCGAATCTGGCCCAAACAGAGGCCGAACTGGCGCAAGCCCAACTCAACCTGCAAGACACCACACTGCTCGCCCCATCGGCCGGTACGGTACTGACCCGCGCAGTAGAACCGGGCACCATTTTATCGGCCAGCAATACCGTACTTACCGTTTCACTGACCGACCCGGTCTGGGTTCGAGCCTATGTCAGTGAACGTCATTTAGGTCAGGCGATCCCCGGTACAGAGGTTGAGGTCTTTACTGATGGCCGCCTCGATAAGCCCTATCACGGTAAAATTGGTTTTGTTTCACCGACGGCAGAATTCACGCCAAAAACAGTGGAAACACCAGATTTGCGCACCGACCTGGTATATCGCTTACGCATTATTATCACGGATGCGGATGAATCATTACGACAAGGTATGCCCGTCACTGTTCGTTTCCCCCAACGTTAAGGCAGCATGAGTTATGAATGGAATTCAGCACATCATTACTCTGGAGACGGTTGAAAAACGGTTCAGCGGACTGGATCACCCTGCGGTTGCCAGCCTGACTACGGAGATCCGCAGCGGAGCCGTGACAGGATTAGTCGGGCCGGACGGTGCCGGTAAAACCACGTTATTACGTATGCTGGCCGGATTGCTAAAACCCACTCAGGGTAAGATAACCGTGGTCGGGCTAGATCCGTTGAAAGATGATCGCCAGCTACATGCCATTCTCGGTTATATGCCGCAGAAATTTGGCCTGTATGAAGATTTAACGGTCATGGAAAACCTGACGCTGTATGCCGATCTGCGTGGCGTGACCGGTGAACTTCGGCGTCAGACATTTGAGCGCCTGCTGACGTTTACCGATTTAACCCGCTTCACATCACGCCTGGCGGGTAAGTTATCGGGTGGCATGAAGCAGAAGTTGGGGTTAGCTTGTACCTTGGTCGGCCAACCTAAAGTACTGTTATTGGATGAGCCAGGTGTTGGTGTTGACCCCATATCTCGCCGTGAACTGTGGCGCATGGTACATGAGCTGGCAGACGACGGCATGCTCATTTTGTGGAGTACTTCTTATCTGGATGAAGCAGAACAATGCCGTGAAGTGTTGCTGCTGAATGAAGGCAAATTCCTGTACAGCGGCGCACCACAAACCCTGACACAGCGCATGAGTGGCCGCACTATTTTGGTGGCCGCCCAACATGGTACCAACCGCCAGCTGTTACAACATGCACTAACTTTGCCCCAAGTCAGTGACGGGGTGATCCAAGGTAAATATGTCCGGCTGATCCTTAAGCCAGATGTCGATCACAGCCAGTTATTACAATGGTTAAATCACCCCGATGCCGAAATGAGAGAAGCGGAACCCCGCTTTGAAGACGCCTTTATTGACCTGTTAGGTGGTGGCCCGGACAGCGAGTCCGCACTGGCAAAAATTATGCCCAGAGTGGCTGGCAACCCTGATGAAACCGTTATTGAAGCACAAGCGTTAACCAAGAAATTTGGCGATTTTGCCGCGACTGACCATGTTAATTTTCAGGTTAAACGCGGTGAAATATTTGGTCTGCTCGGGCCAAATGGGGCCGGTAAATCCACGACCTTTAAAATGATGTGTGGCTTATTGGTACCCAGCGATGGAAAAGCCTTGGTACTGGGTATGGATCTAAAAACCAGCTCGGGTAAAGCTCGCCAACATCTAGGCTATATGGCACAAAAATTTTCGCTGTACGGCAACCTGACCGTTGAGCAAAATCTGAAATTTTTCTCCGGGGTTTATGGCCTGAAAGGCAAAATCCAGCGCGACAAAATTGCCGATATGATCTCGGCATTTAACTTTACCCCGATCCTGAAACAAACACCGGACTCCCTGCCATTAGGGTTTAAGCAACGGCTTGCACTGGCCTGCGCCTTGATGCATGAGCCAGATATTCTGTTTCTTGATGAGCCAACCTCCGGTGTCGATCCGCTCACCCGCCGTGAATTTTGGTTACACATCAATGGAATGGTAGACAAAGGCGTCACCGTCATGGTGACCACCCACTTTATGGATGAAGCGGAATATTGTGACCGTATCGGGCTGGTTTATCACGGCAAGATTATCGCTGCGGGGACCCCCGATGAACTGAAACAACAGGTCGCCAGTGATGATAACCCCAACCCGTCAATGGAAACTGCGTTTATCGAATTGGTTCTGCGCTACGACCAACAGCATGATAAGGAGTAAACCCATGGCCGAGCAGAATATTTCGCCGGTAGCTAAGGGCGAGACTTATCAGGACACAGGGTTCTCCTGGCGGCGCTTGCGTGCCTTGTGCCACAAAGAAACCCGGCAAATTTTACGTGACCCCAGCAGTGGGCTGATCGCGGTGGTCATTCCCCTCATGCTGCTGTTTATTTTTGGCTATGGCATTAACCTTGATTCCAGTAAATTACATGTGGGCATTTTACTGGAGCAGCAGAGTAAACCGGCGCAGGATTTGGCTAACACCTTTGCTAATTCTCCTTATATTGCCGCACAAATCAGTGATAACCGCGAAGCACTGATTCATACTATGCAAGCTGGTACTATTCGTGGGCTAATTGTTATTCCGAATGACTTTGCCGAGCAACTCGCGCGGCCCGAAGGTAAAGCACCGATTCAGGTGATCACCGATGGCAGTGAACCCAATACCGCCAATTTTGTGCAAGGCTATGCTCAAGGGGTCTGGCAACTTTGGCAACAACAGCAGGCACAGAATACTGGGCAAAAAAATGATCCACTCATTGAGATTCAGGTGCGCTATTGGTTTAACCCTGCGGCAATCAGCCGACATTTTATTATTCCCGGCGCTATCACCATTATTATGACGGTCATTGGAGCGATTCTGACCTCGCTGGTTATCGCCCGCGAGTGGGAGCGCGGTACGATGGAAGCGCTGTTATCCACTCAGGTCACACGCAGTGAATTACTGCTATCAAAACTCATTCCCTATTATGTCCTTGGCATATTCGCCATGGCGCTGTGCATGCTGGTATCGGTGTTCATTCTGGGGGTGCCCTATCGAGGCTCGCTGGGGATCTTGTTCATCACCACCAGCCTGTTTTTAGCCAGTACATTGGGGATGGGGTTGTTGATCTCCACGCTTACCCGCAACCAATTTAACGCCGCGATGATCGCGTTGAACGCGGCATTTTTGCCTGCGGTAATGTTATCTGGTTTTATTTTTGAAATTGACAGTATGCCTGCCGTCGTTCGAGCCGTGACCTATATCATTCCTGCCCGCTACTTTGTCAGCAGCCTGCAAACACTGTTTCTGGCGGGAAATGTCGGTACTGTTTTGGTGGTTAATCTGCTGTTTCTGATCGCATCAGCCGTCGTGTTTATCGGCCTGACCGCTTGGAAGACCCGGCGTAGGTTGGATTAAAGGAAGCGTAAAATGTTTTATCGCCTATACACACTGATTATTAAAGAATTGCAGTCGCTGTTACGCGAGCCACAGACTCGTGCAATATTAATTTTGCCCGTAATATTGCAGGTTATCTTGTTCCCGTTCGCCGCGACGCTGGAAGTCACGAATGCCACTATCGCGATTTACAGTGAAGACAGCGGCAAAGCCTCGGTAGAGTTGACCCAACGTTTTGCCAAAGCGGCCGCATTTTCGAATGTGCTGCTACTGCACAGCCCCCATGAGATCCAACCGGTTATTGATAATCAAAAAGCCTTGCTGTTGATCCGCTTTCCCGCGCAGTTCAGTGCTGATCTGGCCAACGGTAAAACCACACAGCTCCAGCTCGTTCTGGATGGGCGTAATTCCAACAGTGCACAGATCGCGGCGAATTATATTCAGCAAATCGTGCAAAATTACCAGTTGGAATTAACCGGCGGCCAGATCAAACCCAATAACAGCGAATTGGTCATCAGGAATTGGTATAACCCGAATCTGGACTATAAATGGTTCGTAGTACCGTCATTGATTGCCATGATCACCACCATCGGTGTACTGATAGTGACCTCGCTGTCAGTGGCCCGCGAGCGCGAGCAAGGGACGATGGAGCAATTGTTGGTTTCACCACTGACAACATGGCAGATTTTTATCGGCAAAGCCGTTCCAGCGCTGATTGTCGCAACATTCCAGGCTTCTATTGTGTTGTTAATTGGCATCTTTTTCTACCAGATCCCTTTCGCCGGTTCGTTGGCTCTGTTTTACGGCACGATGTTGCTTTATGGCTTGTCTCTGGTCGGTTTTGGTCTATTGATCTCCTCGTTATGCTCAACTCAGCAGCAGGCTTTTATTGGCGTATTTGTCTTTATGATGCCTGCTATTTTACTTTCTGGTTATGTCTCTCCGGTAGAGAACATGCCAATCTGGCTGCAAAATATCACTTGGATCAATCCTATTCGTCATTTTACTGACATCACCAAACAGATTTATCTCAAGGATGCCAGTTTCGATATTATCTGGCACAGTCTGTGGCCACTGTTGGTGATCACTGCCACTACAGGCAGTGCAGCTTATGGCATGTTTCGACGAAAAATCGCCTAGGGATTTCAGGATCAGTGCACGCCCGGTTAGTAGAAAAAAATTCAGTGCTATAACGTCAGGCTTCCGGGTCATTTAACTAAATATTTGTTTTCAGCAATGCACTGAAATTCAGAGGGGATGCGTTTATTATCGGGCAATAGCTAGGTTCTTTTTTGCAATTTTGCCTGTAACGTTTTGCGCGTGATGCCTAAATGCTTTGCTGCCTCTGTTTTATTGCCTCCCGTCTTTTCCAACGCAGTCAAAATAGCGTCTATTTCGACTCGTTCGAGAGACTGGATAGGTTTTTCTGCATCCTCATAACCTATATTCTCACTACCGGCATTCTCCTGAATATAATGATTAATATTTAACGGCAACTCCTTCTCGCTGATGAAATCACCGGTCAGTAAAATCACCGCACGCTCCACCGTATTTTCCAATTCACGCACGTTACCAGGCCAGTTGTATTTCAACAGCATATTCATCGCTTGTGGTGTGAATCCTTTGATTGATTTACGGTTCTTGAGTGCAAACTTTTCCAAGAAATGCATCGACAACGGCGGAATATCTTCGCTTCGCTCTCTCAACGCCGGGGTATCTATCGTGACCACATTTAATCGATAGTAGAGATCTTGGCGAAACTTTCCACTATCAACATCGGCTTTAAGATTGCGGTTAGTGGCGGCAATCAACCTGACATCAATAGCTAACGTCTGATTACTGCCAACGCGCTGGATCTCCCGTTCTTGGATAGCACGCAGGAGTTTTGCCTGCATCAACCCTGAAATTTCACCAATCTCATCCAAAAATAACGTTGCCTTATGTGCCTCCATAAAGCGCCCTTCCCGACGTTTATCTGCGCCAGTAAACGCCCCTTTTTCATGGCCGAATAGCTCGGACTCCAGCAATGACTCACTGAGTGCCGCGCAGTTAACAATCACCAACGGTTGATCTTTACGCGAGCTGTTAGCATGAACTGAGCGGGCAATAATTTCTTTGCCCGTACCCGATTCTCCACATATCAACACCGTCGCTTCAGAAGGCGCAATCATGGCGACCATATCCATCAGATAGCGCATTTGTGGGCTGCGACCAATAATATTTTGGTTACTGATGAGCTGCTGTTTAAGTGTTTTATTCTCATTCTTGAGATGAGTATGTTCCAGTGCCCGCTCAAGGGTGAGTTGTAACATGTCGAAATCAAGCGGTTTGGTAAGATAATCGTATGCCCCGGCTTTAATTGCCTCAACCGCAGATTCAACGTTGGAATAAGCCGTCATAATTAAAATAGGGATTGCCGGGTTATAGGCTTTAATCGCCTTTAATGCCTCAATACCATCCATTTCAGACATTCGCACATCCGTCAGAATTAAATCGAAAGGGATCTCTTTAGCCAGTTCGATGGCCT
Source organism: Yersinia similis (assembly GCF_001053095.1). Lineage (GTDB taxonomy): Bacteria > Pseudomonadota > Gammaproteobacteria > Enterobacterales > Enterobacteriaceae > Yersinia > Yersinia similis. Next base: position 323,060 of record NZ_CGBP01000001.1, read on the forward strand.
CTAATCCATTGTGAGCTGGCGTGGTTTGATAACCCCAGCCTTTCATTAAAGCCTGGATAATTGTGCAGTGGCTTAGGTCATCATCAACGACCAAAATATGCGCTTTATGTGTTGTCATTATTAGACGCCTTTTGTTCTTGCCCATCCGGTCGATATTGACCGCGTTGTATGAGGGAGATTGTCATATCAAAGCGGGTCCCGGATTGTGGGTGGCTGGTAACGGTAATTCTACCTTGATGTTCTTCAATCACTTTTTGCACGATAGCAAGGCCCAGACCAGTGCCAGAAGCTTTCGTCGTGAAATAAGGGTTAAAGATATTTTCCAGATCTTCTGCTCTGATGCCTTTACCTGTATCAATTACGCTAATTCGTAATTTTGACTCTTCGACTAACGCCAGAGCAATTTCAAGCGCCCCCTCCCTCCCCATGGCCTGAATAGCATTTAAGTAAAGGTTCAGTAATGCTTGAGTGAAGCGATCGGGATCTATTTCCACCCGTGGCAAATTTTCATTGCTAATAAATTGAATTGTGATTTTTTTGCTATCGGCATCCTGACGAATAAGATGAAGTGAATGAGCAATGATTTCGTTAATATTGACGAGTTGGAACCGCAAATCCGATGGACGAACTAACCCCAGTAACTCAGTGACCGCTCTATTGAGCCTATCGACCTCTTTTATCATCACTTTTGCTAATTCTTGCTCCTCACTGCCTTGCGGGGAATGTCCCTCAAAATATTTCGCAAAACCTTTGATAGAAGAGAGCGGATTTCTTATTTCATGCGCGACACCTGCGGCTAAATTGCCAATGGCCGCCAGTTTTTCCTTACGCCGTATCTCTTCTTGTAACTGCCGGACCTCTCTCATGTCCCGAAAGATGAATATATTGCCCAGGAAGCTGCCATGATGATTAACAATATTTGTCACGCTAATGCTTAATGGAATAATTAGACCTTCTTTTAATTTATAATCAATTTCATGCTCTATCACTGGCTGATGGCTTTGACTTTTTTTAACTAAAAGATTCCATTCTGGAGGCAGGGCTTGGTGGATATTTTGGCCGGTCAGAATATCTTTACTAATACCGAATATCTTTTCTGCCGTGTGGTTTACGACACTGACCAATTGCTCTTCATTGGTGGTAATCAACCCAATAGGCAGATTATTGATAATCTCGGTTGAAATCGCTTTAGAGTCTTGTAGCTGGCGTCGGGAAAGCTGGTAACGGCGCGCCCAGAATAGGGCCAGAATACCCGCCAGAGCCAACATACTGAGAATAGACAAAAAGATAATCGTATTGCGAATATCTTTTGCTTGCATCGTATCTAACGCTTCAGTGTCGAAGGCGGTAAAAATGACACTTTGATTTTCATATTTGTCATTATTATCTTGAGTCGCAGCAGCGTTACTCCTTCTCGCCATATTCATATGAGACTGATGGGTATTATTTCGTCTCAGTGGCTTAAAAAAACGATAGACCTCAAAAGCATCCTGACTTTTATTATCCTCATCAAGAAAAGCTGCTATTCGCCACTGCTCAGCTAACTGAACGTTTAAATCTGCCATCTCTTGTGGGCTATAGAGCTGCGTTCCGACACGTGCCGGGTTACTGTGGGCAAGGATTTTCCCTGATAGGTCGGTAACCGCAATATAGATAACGCCAGGCTGGTAAGCCATCTCTTCCATCAACGTTTGACGCTGACGCCAACTCATTCCCATGCCGGTACGCGAACTGGATTCAAAAGAGCGAATCAATACGGCGCTTTTCTCTAATAATGTCTGAAATTCAATGTTGCGCCCACGATTCAGATCCTTGATCGCCATAGTGATAATCACCGTGATCAAAATGATAACTAAACCAACAAAAAAGCCGTATGGGATCACAGAGAATAAATTCGATTTTCCTTTAGATTCCTTCACCCTTCTCATCCTTATTTTTATTATTGGTTAGTATCAATGAATTGGTGGCGGGTAATTATTACCCATACCGTTGCTACCGTGGGTAATAATTACCCGTTTTTACTTAATGTATTACATCTCACCCCTGCTATAGACCGTGCCTGAATAGCTGCCCGCCGATAATACAATGGCCAATAATAAACCTAATTTATTGATATACCTTATTTTATATAATCACACTGACTAAAAAACAACCATTATTTAAAGCAATTTTCATGCCATTAGCATCTTGGCATAGGAATTGCTTTAACGTAATAAGCTTACTACGTGACGTTTCACTGACTCATACCGAAACAAAGGATACTAACTATGAACCTGAACAAAACAGCGATTGTAACCCTTCTTTCTCTTGCTACCGTGATTGGATTCGGTGGCTCTGCTATTGCTCAAAATGCTATGGGTACCCATATGAATGGCAGCGGCACGGATATGTCTAATTCTCAGGGACAGCACTATGGAAAGAATTCCATGGCTAATTTGACGACAGAACAACAGGCGACACGCCAGCAAGTACTTAATGAATTTCAGACATCAACAGCAGATATGCGCCAGCAACTGACCTCTAAAAACTATGAGTACAAAGCGCTATTAACCAGCAAGCCAGTAGATGAACAAAAGGTTCTGGCTGTCAGTAAAGAAATTCAAACGTTAAGAGATAACCTCTACCAAAGTCGCGTCGCGATGGATACCCAGTTAGCAAAAGCGGGGATAGCAATGACGGGAAACCACGGTTCAAGAGGGGGTAATCATATGGGAATGGCTGGCGGGAGAGGTTGCCGATAACAGAAAAATTCATGAGGTTATTGACAAAGTGCCCGCGACGGAGAGAACAGGCAGATCGTAAAGACGCCGTAAATACATCCATGTAGGCTCGAGCCGCGCCATCCTTGGCGCGGACGCTTTACTCTTCTGCCTATCCTCACCGTTCAAGATTGAGTTATCGGGGTTTGTCAGCAGTCTGAAATTCATCAAAAAATAAGAAGTTGACAATAAAATAGAAACTCCCCTGATTAACTTTTGATTAATCAGGGGTTATCTGGAGAGTCTATTTGGGACGAGTAGACCTCCTCACGATAATGATTAATGGGATAACTGGCGGTTTTTTAGATCAGTTGGCTCATGTTTATATTGAAAAACGAAGAAGAAAACAATTACCAAAACGACAGTGTAAGCAGCAAAAGATAGCCAAATACTATTCCAGTCTTTTATGCCATTAACGGTGAAATAATCAACCACATGCCCACTGGTGATGGCACCCACATAAGCCCCCACGCCGTTAACCATTGTCATAAACAGGCCCTGCGCACTGGCTCTGATATTATGATCGACTTCTTTCTCAACATAAATTGCACCGGAGATATTAAAGAAATCAAAGGCGCAACCATAAACCACCATTGATAACAGTAATAGAACAATACCGGTAGCCGACGGATCACCATAGGCAAATAGAGTGAAGCGCAGCGTCCAGGCAATCATGCTGATCATCATCACGCGTTTGATACCAAAGCGAGATAAGAAGAAGGGAATAGCCAGAATAAAGAAGACTTCTGCAATTTGGGCCATCGATAATAAGATCGAGGGATATTGGACAACCAGACTATCCTGATAAATTGGATTTTTTGCAAAGTCATGAAGGAAGGGGCTGCTGAACGTATGGCTAATTTGTAATGAAGCGCCGAGTAACATAGCAAACAGGAAGAAAATAGCCATTTTCTTTTGTTTAAATAATACGAAAGCATCAAGCCCTAAAATATTAACCCAAGAGCGGTCTTTTTTAATATTAGATGTTGGACAGCTTGGTAATGAAAGAGCATATATCGCCAACACCAGCGCCGCACCAGAAGCGATATAAAGCTGGATATTACTCAATTCAAATCCGGAGAGACTGATAGCCCACATGGCAAAAATAAAACCAATGGTGCCAAAAACACGTACCGGGGGGAAATCTTTAATCGTGTCCAGCCCCGCTTTTTCTAAACAGATATAAGAAATGGTGTTAGCAAGTGCAATCGTCGGCATATAGACCATCGCATTGAACAACATCACAAAGAACATGATATTAGGGTCTGAAACATTGGCGGCGATCAACAGCGCAACGGCCCCCAACAGATGGCAACCCGCATAGAGAATATTAGCTTTTACCCAGCGGTCGGCAATAATACCGACCAGACTCGGCATTAAAATACAGGCGATACCTTTAGCGCCATAGACCAACCCCACCTGTGCACCGGTAAAGTTCAGCGTATTCATCATGTAAGCACCCAGCGTCACCAACCAGGCACCCCAGATAAAGAACTGCAGGAAAAACATAATCTTAAGCCGTTTTTTTATTATCATTATTATTCTCCGTGATTCAAATGCGTCGAGGAATATATTTTTGTATTGAGCCTATAGGGTATATCCCTCATTTACGGTGGCCCCTATTTACGGCTGGCATAATAGGGGCATAAAATATTTATGACGTCTTTATCGATCAGCGGAGCGCTTTGCTTTTTAAGAACGCTTCAATCAGTTTGGTGAAATTGACGGATGCTACTTTAGCAAATTTTAAGGTTTGCTCATGAGACAGCACCACATCAGAAAGGCCTTCAGCCAGGTTAGTAATCGCGGTCAGAGCAATCACTTTTAAACCACAATGGGCTGCAGAGAGAACTTCCGGCACGACAGACATACCCACAACATCACCGCCGATGATCTGCATCATGCGAATCTCAGCCGGTGTTTCAAAGCAAGGCCCAGGGTAAGAGACAAAGACGCCTTCGGTCAGCGGGATATCAAGCTGTTGAGCAATTTTGGCCATATCAGCACGCAGATCTTTATCATAGGCATTCGCCAGGCTAAAGAAACGTGGACCAAAACGATCGTCATTAGGGCCAACCAACGGCGTGCCCGGCATGGTATTAATGTGATCTTTTAGCATCACAACCGAACCTGGCAAAACTTCTGGTCGCAATGAACCGGCGGCGTTAGTACAGAATAAGAATTCGCAACCCATCAATCTAAATGTGCGCACCGGATTAGTCATGATGCTCATGCCTTTGCCTTCGTAGAAGTGGCCACGGCCTTTCATGCACATCACAGGAACACCAAACAGATCGCCCAGCACCAGTTCGCCAGCATGGCCGTGAACCGAGCTTACAGGGAAGCCAGGGATATCAGCGTAGCTAATCGTAGTGTCATTCGTAATTTGATCAACTAAATCACCCAATCCAGAACCTAAAATGAACGCGATTTGAGGCTTAAATCCGGGTTTTATTTTCTGAATATATTTAACGGCTTGAAATGGTAATTCATTGAAATCAGCATCAACGTTTATATTTGAATTTACTGTTGTCATAATAAAACCCCTTGATTATTTTAATAACGATCAAATAAACCGGCTAAATATGTACCTCGAATGATTGGCGTTACCGCACCTGAGCGCAAAGTGATGAGCTAACTCCCTGAGCGATAGGGGAGACTAAATGCTGCTAACACCGCCGCAACGTCAAAGACGAAAGGTAGAGATAGATCTAATCTACCCCATCATAAATAGTGGGTTATTGCATAACCAATACTAAAAACCCGCTAATCCATACTGAAAATGTAATGGTTCAGAATGGGTTTCCACGCAATTATCGTCGATCACAAGAGGGTAATGGGTAAGCACATGACAACAAGAATACTTAAAGCACATTTGCAAATGTTAGGGTTTACCGCTCTACTTGGCGGTTCCTTTATTGCCAGCGCCACCATCAGCAACGCATTGCCACCCATGGTAATTACCTGGCTGAGATACGCTATTGCAAGCCTGTTTTTTGTTGTATTACTGGTGAGTCAGGGTTTACTAAAGTTACCCCATTACCGGGATTTGGGCCGTTATACTCTGATTAGCCTACCGCCGCTGCTCTATTTTGCCTGCATGATCTTTTCACTTCAGACAACCAGCGCAATAAATTCGAGTGCGTTATACACCACCGTGCCATTAATGAGCATGGTAATGAGTGTGGTGTTTTTGAACTCAAAATCGACGTGGTCTGTGGTGGCCGCATTATTAATTGGAATTTTGGGTGCGTTGTTAATTATTTTTAAAGGTGATTTGTCTCAGGTTTTACACTTATCGCTTATGCCATCTGATTACCTGTTCCTATTTGGTTGTTTAGGCATGGCGCTGAATCCTATTGTGGTGAAGAAGTTACATCGGGGTGAGCACGCCTTAGTGCTTACCGGTTGGAGTTTGATATGTGCCACGCTACTGCTGACGGTGACCATCGCCTATCAGCTTCCGGATATTGAATGGCGTAATATTAGCATCATAACCTGGAGCGGCGTTTTATATCTTGCCACCTTTGCCACCGCATTAAGTTTCTTTCTGTTCCAAAAAGCCTGCATTGTACTTTCGCCGACTAAAGTATCAGGCTATGTGTACCTGATCCCGCTGTCGGTTATTGTCACTAATGTGATATTAGGCCAGGCAATAAATTGGCAAGAGATCGCCAGCGGAGCCGCTTTAGTGGTGATCGCTATGGCTATTTTAGTTAAAGCCAAGTAATACAGGCCAATGAATGCCACGGATTCAAAAAACAAACTCAAAATAACGCAAGTAACCTATTTAGCGCCGGAGTCGCGCTATCAGGGTGATAAACAGCGAAGAGATCGGCAGAGAGATCTTCTTTCAGCGGAATAAATTTAATATTAGGCCATGGGATTTCCTGCATACTTTCCGGTACTAAGGCGATACCAAGATTGCTGTTCACAAAAGCCAACTGGGTCTGAGGTTCATCAAACTGATAAATGGCCTGTGGCGTACAACCAGCATTAAGACAACTATTGTATAAATTTTTAGAGTAGCCAGAGTGATTAAAGGTGAGAAATATGAGCGTTTGCTCTGAGAGATCTTTCAGCGCGAGTATTTTTTTATTCGCCAGTAAACTCTCATTAGACACGGCGACGGCGACTCGCTGTTTTTCTACTCGCCTATAAATCAGCGCCGGATTTTGTTCCAGATCGGCACACCGCCAGAACCCGATATCAAGCTTCTTATTTAATAATGCCTCATACTGCTTACTGGGTGGCAGCTCATGTAACGACCAGGTGGTATTAGGGTTGAGTGTCTTATAACTTTTGAATTTCTCTAGTAGCTGATGCCAAAGAGCGGAGCCGATAATGCCAATATTAAGGTGGGTTTGCTCATGGCGGGCAATATAGGATACGCGGCTTAATGAATTCTCTATATTATCAAACACATCTTTCATTTCAGCCTTCATCATTTCGCCAGCCAGGGTTAACACCACGTTACGGCTGTCTCGTATAAATAGAGGGAAACCTAATGCATCTTCTAATTCTTTAATTTGCAGGCTTAACGGCGGCTGAGAGATATGAAGGCGTTCAGCGGCTTTTCCGAAATGTAGCTCTTCTGAAACGGCTAAAAAATAGCGGATCATTTTCAAATTGATACGACCGGAAAAAAGAAGCTTTTGCATATCACCTATCCAATTATTTTAATACGAGCAACCTGGATTATTATTTCAATAATAATCTTGTCTGATAATCAAACCATAATCTTAATTATATGTATTTATTACCTAAGTCAGGCGGTGATAGTAGACGATTACATTAATAAAGTTAAGCCAGAAAAAGCGGCAGATGATTTTGATTAAGCGGTGGTGATCTCTTCAGCGACTCGTCAGATGAAGAGACCCCACTATTGCGTACTATTGATCGGGAAATGTCATGATATTTCCCGGCGCTTCACTTTGAATATGCAGGAAGTTCATATGGCGCTCATACTGGTCAAGAATGTTATTGATAATCTGTTCTTTGCTGTAGTCCATCAAATCATTCCCCTGCGTTCCTTCAAGCAAATAAGTTTCAAGGCGGTAATAGTGTGATTTCCCCGAGCGGGCACGGTAGGTGAATGCGGGCACAGAATAGCGTTGCGGCCAGATCTGGTAGACGAAGTTCTGTTCGTCACCCAAATCTACCAACAGTTCCAGATGATTTAGACGATTCAGGCGTTCATCTTCCTTCGGCGGCAGTTCGTTGAATTCGACTTTAACACCGCGCACGGCCAATTCCTGCGCCACTTCCTCCATCGCTGGACGGCAAATGGTATCCAATATTTTCGCGGTATAGGTGGTACCTGGGTAGTTCATTACCCGTGATAAACGTTGTTTCCAGTTTAGTACTTCATTACCTGAAATCAGTGTAGGAGCCGGTGTCTGTTGCGAACTGGCTTTACGGTAATCCTCAACTTTCAGCGATTTATACAAACCGACCATCACGAAGAAAATCACAAAACTGAACGGTAACCCCATAATGACAGTTGCGTTTTGCAAGGCCGTGACACCATCGGTCATCAACATTCCCAAAGTCAGTAACCCGATAGTGATCGACCAGAAGGTACGTAACCAGTTGGGGGAGTCGTTATTAATATCGGCCAAGCGAGAGGTGAAATTCCCCAACACCAGCGAGCCGGAATCCGCTGACGTGACATAAAATAGTAAGCCGGTGATTGTGGCAACCGAGGCACTCAAGGTGAAACCGGGGTACTGTGCCAACAGGCTATAGAAACCGCGTTCAGGAAACGCCATCACTTCATTAGCAAAAGCAATATTGCCATGCAGGATCTGGTACAAGGCGCTATTGCCGAAGATAGACAGCCAAAGCAAGGTGAAGACAAAGGGTATGATCAGCGTACCGACCACAAATTGGCGGATAGTGCGGCCACGGGAAATACGCGCCAGGAACAGACCAACAAAGGGTGACCAGGCAACCCACCATGCCCAGAAAAACAGTGTCCAGCTATTCATCCATTGGGTTGGGCGATCAAAAGCAAAACTATTGAGAGTCATGCCCAAAAAGCGATTGATATAATCCCCCACGTTAAGCACCAGCGCATTCAGCAGGAATTCCGTGTTCCCCCAAAACAGCAGGAATAGGATCAGGCCTAACGCCAGCAAAACATTCACTTCAGAGAGGATCCGAATGCCTTTGTTGACACCCGATGTCACCGATACTGCCGCCATCACCACCGACAACAAAATTAACCCAGCCTGAACCGCCAGACTTTCCGGGATGTGAAACAGGACATTGAGGCCGTAATTGAGCTGCACCACCCCAATCCCCAATGTGGTGGCAATCCCGAAAATCGTCCCGATAACGGCGGCGATATCCACACTGTGGCCGATTGGCCCGTCGATCCGCTTACCGAAGATAGGGTAAAGCGCGGAACGGATGGTCAACGGCAGGTTATAGCGATAGCTGAAGTAACCGAGTGCAATCCCCATCAATGCATACATCGACCAACCTGTCAGCCCGTAGTGGAACAGCGTCCAGACCATCGCCTGCCTCGCGGCTTCCAGAGTCTGGCCCTGGCCTTCAGGTGGCATCATATATTGCGTCACGGGTTCGGCTACCGAGAAGAACATCAGGTCAATTCCGATACCGGCGGCGAACAGCATCGCCGCCCAACTGACCAGGCTGAACTCGGGCTTTGACTGTTCGGGTCCAAGTTTGATTGAACCGTAGCGTGAGGTGGCAATATAAATAACAAAAACAATATACAGCGTGGCCGCCAGTAGATAGTACCAACCAAAAGTGGCAGAAACCCAGTTAAGGGTAATACCAATCCAGCGATTAGAGAGGTCAGTATAAAAAATAGTCATAAGACAGAACGCAAGGATCAGCCCTGCGGATGTAAAGAACACCACCGGATTTAACGTATCCTTTTGCGGTTTTGTGTCGATGTCTGAAGTCACCATCGTTTCCCCTGCATTTTTAAAAAAGTAAGGCTCATCACATTTGGTGGGTAAGCGCCCCTTAGCGCATATCAAGAGACTGCTCGCAGGCGATCCGCTGAGTGCACTTACCACCAATTTTTGGTGAGCTGACGTTATTGGTGAGCTAAAAATTACCTATCCGATACCAACGTGATTAACTTCTAACATCAACAAGTTACAACCAATTTTTATACAAAAATTTAACTTATCAGCAATAAAATATATTCATTTTTTATTGAACGTTCAATCAAAAAAAAGTTTAATAGTGTTTCGTAACGGGTAACTGGCTGCCAATAGGCAGCGTGAATAACAGTATTAATTGATTGAATTTAAAGGAGTCCAGACCCGTGCCAAAAGTAGGAATGCAGCCGATTCGACGGCAGCAATTGATCGAGGCAACAATGGCCGCGGTGAATGAAGTGGGAATGCATGAAGCGTCTATTGCGCAGATTGCAAAGCGTGCTGGCGTATCCAACGGCATTATCAGCCACTACTTCCGTGACAAAAATGGCCTGCTAGAAGCCACAATGAGATATCTGATAAGGCACCTTGGCGAGGCGGTGAAGCAGCACTTGGCTGCCCTGCCCGTCAACGATCCTCGCGCCCGTTTGCGGGCGATCGCCGAAGGCAACTTTGATGACAGCCAGATCAATAGCGCCGCGATGAAAACCTGGTTGGCATTTTGGGCGAGCAGTATGCACAGCCCGCAATTGTATCGGCTACAGCAGGTGAATAACCGCCGGCTCTATTCAAATTTATGTGCTGAGTTCAAACGTTGTTTACCACGTGAGCAAGCGCAGCTCGCCGCTAAAGGCATGGCGGGTTTGATTGATGGATTATGGCTACGCAGTGCATTGAGTGGCGAACACTTTAATCGTCAGGAAGCGCTGCTGATTATCCATAACTATATTGAGCAGAAATTGAACATCAAATGTAAGTGCTGAACAAAATTCGAACGCACTGAACGGTATTTAGCCGTACAGAAAAAGACAGGAGAGACCATGTCCCGCTACGGCTTGCAAAAACTTTATATCAACGGCGCTTACACCGACAGCGCCAGTGGTGAAACTTTCGATGCCGTGAACCCTGCGAATGGCGAATGCATTGCGCAACTCCAGGCCGCCAATGCACAGGATGTTGATAAGGCGGTAGCCGCAGCCAAACAAGGTCAGCCAGTGTGGGCAGCGATGACCGCGATGGAACGTTCACGCATCTTACGCCGGGCTGTGGATATCTTGCGCGATCGTAATGATGAACTGGCGGCAATTGAAACGGCAGACACCGGTAAACCTCTATCCGAAACCCGATCGGTAGACATCGTTACCGGTGCCGATGTGCTGGAATATTATGCTGGCCTCATTCCCGCTATTGAAGGGCAACAGATCCCACTACGTGACAGCGCATTTGTCTATACCCGCCGTGAGCCACTGGGCGTGGTTGCCGGTATTGGTGCCTGGAATTATCCCATTCAGATAGCCTTGTGGAAATCTGCACCGGCGCTGGCGGCGGGCAACGCCATGATCTTCAAACCAAGTGAAGTGACATCGCTGACCGCACTGAAATTGGCAGAAATCTATACCGAAGCGGGTTTACCGGCTGGCGTATTTAATGTATTGACCGGCAGTGGTGACCAGGTTGGGCAAATGCTGACAGAGCATCCGGGCATTGCAAAGGTCTCCTTCACTGGGGGGATTGCCAGCGGTAAAAAGGTGATGGCTAACGCCGCTGGATCGACTCTGAAAGATGTCACCATGGAGTTGGGCGGGAAATCCCCGCTGATCATTTTTGCTGATGCCGATCTCGATAAGGCCGCTGACATTGCGATGATGGCCAATTTCTACAGCTCAGGACAAGTCTGCACCAACGGCACGCGAGTTTTTGTCCCGCAGGCGTTACAGGCCGCGTTTGAGCAGAAAATCGTTGAACGGGTCAAGCGGATTCATATTGGTGACCCAAGCGATGAACGAGTCAACTTTGGCCCGCTGGTCAGCTTCCAGCACCGCGATTCAGTGATGCGTTACATTGACAGCGGTAAACGGGAAGGCGCAACCCTGCTGATCGGGGGATGCTGTCTGACCGAGGGCGCACTGGCACGCGGGGCCTATGTTGCCCCAACGGTATTCACCCACTGCCACGATGACATGCAAATTGTGCGTGAAGAGATCTTCGGCCCGGTGATGAGCATTCTTAGCTATCAAAGCGAAGAGGACGTTATTCGCCGAGCTAATGATACCGAGTACGGTTTGGCGGCGGGGGTCGTCACACAGGATTTAAACCGTGCCCATCGCGTGATTCATCAACTGCAAGCGGGTATTTGCTGGATCAATACTTGGGGTGAATCAGCACCTGAAATGCCTGTGGGCGGATATAAGCATTCTGGCATAGGCCGTGAAAACGGCATCAGTACGCTGGAACATTACACGCAAATCAAATCAATTCAGGTTGAGTTGGGCAGTTTCAATTCTGTTTTTTAATCCAACACCAGAGGGACATCCAATGGAATACGATTACATCATCATTGGTGCCGGTTCTGCAGGAAACGTGCTGGCAGCCCGTTTAACAGAAGATGCGGATGTCACCGTACTCTTGCTCGAAGCGGGTGGACCAGACTATCGGCTGGATTTTCGGACACAAATGCCTGCGGCGCTCGCCTTTCCACTTCAGGGTAAACGTTATAATTGGGCTTATGAAACCGATCCGGAGCCGCATATGAACAACCGCCGCATGGAGTGCGGACGCGGTAAAGGTTTGGGCGGTTCATCATTAATTAATGGCATGTGTTACATCCGTGGCAACGCCATGGATTTTGACCACTGGGCCAGTTTATCGGGTCTGAAGGACTGGAGTTATCTTGATTGCCTGCCGTACTTTCGCAAGGCAGAAACACGCGACATCGGCCCAAATGATTTCCACGGTGGTGAAGGCCCTGTCAACGTGACCACACCTAAAATCGGCAACAACCCGTTATTTCATGCGATGGTCGCTGCGGGTGTGCAGGCCGGTTATCCGCGTACTGATGACCTGAATGGCTATCAGCAGGAGGGTTTCGGCCCGATGGATCGTACCGTGACGCCGAAGGGGCGTCGTGCCAGTACTGCGCGCGGCTATCTTGATCAGGCGCGCCCACGTAATAACCTAACCATTATTACGCACGCCCTGACGGACCGGATCCTATTTGAAGGAAAGCGGGCCACTGGTGTCCGCTACCTCAAAGGTGATGCTGGCACCGGCCAAACCGCCTATGCTCGCCGTGAAGTTTTATTGTGTGGGGGTGCTATCGCGTCACCACAAATTTTACAGCGCTCGGGGATTGGCCCTGCGGAATTACTGCAACGCCTGGATATTCCGTTGGTGCAGGCGTTGCCCGGCGTCGGGGAGAATTTGCAAGATCACCTTGAGATGTATCTGCAATATAGCTGTAAACAGCCAGTGTCACTTTACCCTGCTCTGCTGTGGTTTAATCAGCCCAAAATCGGTATCGAATGGTTATTCAATGGTACGGGCGTGGGTGCCAGCAATCAATTCGAAGCCGGTGGGTTTATCCGCAGTCGTGATGCGTTTACCTGGCCGAATATTCAGTACCACTTCCTGCCCGTCGCCATTAATTACAATGGAAGCAACGCCGTGAAAGAACATGGTTTTCAGGCGCATGTTGGCTCGATGCGTTCACCAAGCCGTGGCCGCGTACAGGTAAAGTCGAAAGATCCGCGCCAGCACCCAAGTATCTTGTTCAACTACATGTCGAGCGAACAAGACTGGCATGAGTTCCGCGATGCTATCCGCATCACCCGCGAGATTATCGCGCAGCCTGCACTGGATCCATACCGTGGCCAAGAGATAAGCCCTGGGGCCAATGTTCAAAGCGATGACGAACTGGATGCCTTCATCCGCGAACATGCCGAGACGGCATATCACCCTTCGTGCTCATGTAAAATGGGTGACGACAAGATGGCGGTGGTTGATGGGCAAGGCCGTGTACACGGTGTGCAGGGGCTACGGGTGGTCGATGCATCTATCATGCCGCAAATCATTACCGGCAACCTCAATGCCACGACCATCATGATTGCAGAGAAAATAGCGGATCGTATTCGTGGCTGCCAACCACTGGCAAAAAGCAACGCCGCGTATTTTATCGCCGGAGATACCCCTGCCCGCACCTCCCCCGTAAGGCATTCATTACCCGTAACATCATATCCGTAAAGAAAATCACGAAATACGTAGAGGATCGTTAACCACATCGCTCGCCGATACAGACCGTTACTCGCCGCATCAAACGGCGACTTCTACATAAAAACGGTGATGACCACTGGCGACATAAAAACAAAAAGGACACCAGATTTTGGTGTCCTGAGGTTATTGGCAAAGTGCCCGCGACGGAGAGAACAGGCAGATCGTAAAGACGCCGTAAATACATCCATGTAGGCTCGAGCCGCGCCATCCTTGGCGCGGACGCTTTACTCCTCTGCCTATCCTCACCGTTCAAGATCACGTCATCGGGGTTTGTCAGCAGTCTGAGGACACCAGATTTTGGTGTCCTAGAGGTTGATGACAAAGCGATTTATAGCTCAGTGGGTGAAGGGTTGACCGCACCAAGGGGCACTTCGGCGACTCACGACCCCAACGGCACGTTTCCTCTTCATTTGACTTTGTCAGCAGTCTGAGGACACCCGGTTTTTATGCCTGGTGTCCTTTACTATCTCAAACCATGTCGGTGGGCAAACTTACCGCGCCATAGCGTTTAATCAACCCGCTTAGCGACGATTACCGAAGATCCGTAATAACATCAAGAACAGGTTAATGAAATCGAGATACAGAGTCAGTGCGCCCACAATGGAGTATTTACGGAATGAATCTTTATCATTGACATCCAACTGTGCGCCCAAGTTTTTCAGTTTCTGTGTGTCGTAGGCAGTCAGGCCCACAAACACGAGCACACCGATATAGGTCACAACCCACATCAACGCCGGGCTTTTCAGCCAGATGTTAACAAGGGATGCCAGAATGATACCGATCAGGCCCATAAACAACATGCTGCCCATACCGCTCAGATCACGTTTGGTGGTGTAACCATAGAAGCTCATAGCACCAAACATCCCGGCACAAATAACGAAAGTACTGGCGATAGACGCGCCCGTGTACATTATCAATATGCTGGAAAGGGTAAGGCCGGTCAGCGCGGAATACAGCATAAACAGTGATGTTGCTGCTGTTCCACTCAGGCGGTTAACCATACCGGAAATAACAAAAACCAAACCAAGCTGGGCAATAATCAAGCCAAAGAACAATATTTGGTTTGATTGCAAAGCAAAAATGATTGAAGGAGTGTTCGCGGCATACCAAGCGACAACTGCGGTTAATAACAAGCCACAGGTCATCCAACCGTATACCTGCGCCATATAGGCCTGAATGCCTGAGCCGGCACGTTCGACAATCGAACCATTAGAGCGTGGATAGCGGTCCATGGTAGTTACCTTTGTATTAAATAATAAATACAGGCTATCGACTGACAGCCCACCGTCCTTTTAAGGTACCATAGAAATAGCGGAAACAAAGGAGTAAAAATAGACATTTAGCCGTGATTTTTATGCTGTTCTGCGCATAGATTACCAGCGTTTAGCCGCAATATGGTCGCTGTCCCGTGATTCAACCCAGCGCTCACCCTCAACCGTGGCTTCCCGCTTCCAGAATGGTGCCCGTGTTTTCAGGTAGTCCATAATAAATTCTGCTGCTTCAAATGCCATACTGCGATGAGCACTGGTCACACCCACGAAGACAATTTCATCTCCGGGGAATAGTGACCCGACCCGATGGATGACCGATACCCGCTGCAATGACCAACGGCTGCGTGCTTCGGCAATAATTTCCGTCAGCGCTTTTTCTGTCATGCCGGGGTAGTGTTCCAGTGTTAGCGCACTGACACTGGCCCCCAGATTATGATTACGGACTTTGCCAGTGAATGTCACCACCGCGCCATCTTCATCGCACTGTGACAACCATGTGTATTCATCACCTACATTGAACGCTTCTGCGCCGACACGGATACGCGTATTTTCCATCATCAACCCCCGGTCACCGGCGGGAAAAACGCCACTTCATCACCTGCGGCCAGTGGATGCTGAGCACTCACTAACGATTGATTAACCGCTGTCAGTAATTTGCCCTCTTCAAGGGCTAACTGCCAGCGCTCACCCCGTTGGCACAGGGATTGACGTAGCGCTTCAACAGTTGGAAACTCGGCCGCTAACTGTAATTTATCCACCCCAACCAACTCACGTACCTGAGCAAAAAATAGAATCTGAATCATATATCCACCTTGAAATCACCTGATTTCCCACCACTCTTTGTCAGTAGGCGTACTGGGCCGATAATCATGTCTTTTTGTACCGCTTTGCACATATCGTAAATCGTCAGGGCCGCAACTGAGGCCGCAGTAAGGGCTTCCATTTCTACCCCGGTTTTACCGGTCAGGCGGCAGCAGGTTTCGATCCGCACCCGGTTATGCTCTGGCTGTGCTTGCAGTTTTACTTCCACTTTAGTCAGCAGTAACGGATGGCACAGCGGGATCAATTCCCACGTTTTTTTGGCTGCCTGAATACCGGCTATCCGAGCCGTCGCGAACACATCCCCCTTGTGATGGCGGCCATCGATAATCATCGCCAGTGTCGCGGCCTGCATTTCAACAAACGCTTCTGCACGTGCTTCGCGGACGGTTTCATTCTTTGCCGAGACATCGACCATGTGGGCTTCGCCTGCGGCGTTTATGTGTGTCAGTTGGGTCATCAATAAAATCCCTTCGTTCTTGACATTACAGGGGTGTTAGCGGCATTCACTTGCCCGAATCACTTACTGATGTAAGCTCATCGGCGCTCACTCATTTGCTGCCTACCTGTAATGCCAATAACTTTGGGCATTTCCCTTCGCTTGACATTACAGGGGGGTTAGCGGCATTCACTTGCCCGAATCACTTACTGATGTAAGCTCATCGGCGCTAATTCGCTCACATCAGCCGCCAATAAAGGATAAATTTTGCGTTATACCGCTGTTACCCTGATGTAAGAAATGAGTTTGTTTCTTCGTTTGCAATGCACTTTGAATCCGCGCTATCAGCTCATCTTGTTGATCATCACTGCCCAGCAGATCACGTAATGTAATCCCCTGCTCACCAAATAAGCACAAATGCAAATTACCGAGAGCAGAAACACGCAGACGGTTACAACTGGCACAAAAATCTTTTTCATACGGCATGATCAGCCCAATTTCACCTCGGTAATCCGGGTGGTGAAACACCTGCGCCGGGCCATCACTGCGCGCCCGATCTTGCTGCTGCCAGCCTTGTTCGAGTAATTGTTGGCGGATAACGCCACCAGAAACATGGTGTTTGCGGAACAGGTTACCGCCTTCGCCAGTTTCCATCAGTTCGATAAAACGCAGTTGAATGGGCCGAGGCTTGATCCAGTCAAGAAATGCACTCAGTTGGCGATCATTAACATCACGCATCAAAACAGCATTGACTTTGACTTTGTCAAAACCGGCATCAAATGCGGCATCTATGCCCTGCATGACTTGATAAAATTTATCCTGCCCGGTGATGGCATGAAATTGTCGCGGATCCAGACTATCGACGCTGACGTTAATCGCCGTCAGACCCGCATCACGCCATTGAGCCACATCACGGACCAAACGATAACCATTAGTTGTAACGGCCAAGGTACGGATAGCGGGATTTTGCCGGATAGTGGCAATAATATCAGTGAAATCACGCCGCATCGAAGGCTCTCCCCCCGTCAGGCGGATTTTTTCCGTACCCAACAAGGCAAAGACGCGGCTGACGCGGTTGATTTCGTCAAGGCTCAAAAAACTTTTGACGCCATCTGGGCGGTAGCCCTCTGGCAAGCAATATGTGCAACGAAAATTGCACACATCAGTGATCGATAGGCGCAAATAGTAGAATTTACGCGCAAATGCGTCAGTGAGTTGTACCATAACACCTTTCCAAATATGGGAGATGCAGGCATTTCTACCTTGCACCCTGGTGGCTTAAAGCCACGGCCAGAACATCATATTGCCAATACGAAAAAGACAACGTAGACGCTAAGGCTAGGAGTTTATGTTTAGTTGTAACTTATAAATTACGGCTAAATCATGGCGTTAAAAAATAAGGTGATAAACAACAACTAACCACTAAAAACCCTACTTTTCCTACAGATTCTAACGTTAAAATGGCAGGATAGCCAATCATAGTTTTTCGCTATATATTATTATATACAACGACTTATCCATTCAAAGTTATTGTTATTCAGCTTACTGAAATCCGGGATTGATGCCTTGTTTAAAATCACAAAAATTATGGCTTATATCGCGTTTCAATCACAAATCCGTTAACTTATGCGGCAATTTTATGATTAACGGTCCCCAAAGCCATTAACGTGGCAGTCAGGTTACAACTCGGGATAAAAACGGAATGCGTGATGAACGCCAGGCACTGAATATAAAAACAGGAGAAATATGCGAAATCGCACATTAGCGGATTTGGAACGGGTCGTTGCACTGGGCGGAGGCCATGGTTTGGGGCGAGTAATGTCGTCTCTCTCCTCCTTAGGCTCTCGCCTGACAGGCGTTGTTACCACCACCGATAATGGCGGTTCAACTGGACGGATACGTCGCTCAGAGGGGGGGATTGCCTGGGGAGATACCCGTAATTGCCTTAATCAGTTGATTACCGAGCCGAGTGTCGCCTCCGCGATGTTTGAATACCGTTTTACCGGTAATGGTGAGCTGGCAGGGCATAATTTGGGTAACTTAATGCTGAAGGCGTTAGATCACCTAAGCATTCGCCCCATTGAAGCGATCAATTTGGTGCGTAGCTTGCTGAAAGTGGATGCCTTGTTGATCCCGATGTCCGAGCAACCGGTAGATTTGATGGCTATTGACCATGAGGGGCACCCGATTTACGGCGAAGTGAATATTGATCAACTGGCGCAGATGCCACAAGAAATGTTGCTATCACCCCATGTGCACGCCACCCGAGAAGCCGTCGAAGCCGTTAATCAGGCGGATGTTATTTTGATTGGCCCCGGCAGTTTTCTAACCAGTCTAATGCCATTACTGCTGCTGGATGATTTAACTCAGGCATTGCGCCGCAGCTCTGCCAGCATGATTTACATTGGGAATCTGGGCCGCGAATTAAGCCCCGCCGCCGCTGCGCTGTCATTACAAGACAAACTGACCATCATGGAAAGCAAGATTGGCCGTAAAATCATTGATGCAGTTATTGTCAGCCCGACAATCGATATCAGTGGCGTAAAAGACCGAATTATTGTCCAGCAACCACTGGAAGCAAAAGATATTCCTCACCGCCATGACCGCGAGTTATTGCGTCAGGCGTTGGAGAATACCTTGCAACAGTTGGGTGGTACAGGCTCGGCGTAAGTTGCCGATGCCCCACAATATGTTTGCCGCTCATCATCCGCAGCGCCACTAAACCGCAAGGCAGGCGGCTCAAAACTGGTCTTTCAACCACTCCGCTTTGTCGCTCATCTCAATATAGAGCGCTTCCACTTTTTGCCTTGCCCACGGGGTACGGCGCAGAAACTTTAAGCTGGATTTAATGCTGGGGTCACTGATAAAACAGTTAATCTGAATACGATCAGCAAGCCCATCCCAGCCATAGTTTTCAACCAATTTTGTCAACAATTGCTCTAGGGTAATTCCGTGCAGCGGATCTTTAGATAAATGCTCGCTCATCGTTTTTCTCTTGTGTTATGAGATAAATATCTCATGGCCTGACAACGGCACACTGACAGATAATTATCTGTATCGTCATAATTTTAGCGGCACACCTTACTGAGAATTGATGAGGGCGACAAGTATTTCTGGATACCCCCGTCATACTCCAAGTGGGATATGGCGCTAGTGGCCGACGGTCTGGCCCTCGGCTTTAAGGTATCGGAGATAAACTTAAGATACCGCAATAAACTGTTGCCGCAGTTGATGAACCTGATCACGTAATTCAGCCGCCTGCTCAAACTCCAGATTTTGCGCATATGTATACATTTTCGCTTCCAGTTCACGAATTTTCTGATCAAGTGCTTTCGGCGACAAAGATTGATATTGGGTGGTATCGGCCATTTTGTTACCGCCGCGCCCTTTTCCTTTGCCGCGCATCGAGGGCTGCCCCAATTGCAGGATATCGCCAATCTTTTTGTTTAGCCCCTGAGGAATAATCCCGCGTTCTTCATTATACGCCTGCTGTTTAGCTCGCCGCCGTTCCGTTTCACCAATGGCTTTTTCCATTGAGGCGGTAATTCTATCGCCGTATAAAATCGCCTTGCCGTTGAGGTTACGGGCAGCACGACCAATGGTCTGAATCAAGGAGCGTTCAGAACGCAAGAAGCCCTCTTTATCTGCATCAAGAATGGCAACCAATGAGACCTCTGGCATATCCAACCCTTCCCGCAGCAAGTTGATACCCACCAGCACGTCAAATTCACCCAAGCGTAAATCGCGAATAATCTCCACCCGCTCCACAGTATCGATATCTGAATGCAGATAGCGTACTTTGGCACCATGCTCGCTGAGATAATCTGTCAAGTCCTCAGCCATCCGTTTCGTTAGCGTGGTCACCAGTACCCGCTCGTTAATCGCAGCACGGATACGGATCTCTGACAGCAAGTCATCTACTTGCGTCGCCACCGGACGGACCTCGATCAGCGGATCGAGTAGGCCCGTTGGCCGCACCACTTGCTCAATAATATCACCGCCAGATTTCTCCAGCTCGTATTTGCCCGGAGTGGCCGAAACATAGATCGTTTGTGGTGCCAATGCTTCAAACTCTTCAAAGCGCATTGGCCGGTTATCCAGTGCCGATGGCAAGCGGAAACCGTACTCCACCAGCGTTTCTTTACGTGAGCGGTCGCCTTTGTACATGCCACCAATTTGCGGAATAGTGACGTGGGACTCATCGACAATCAACAGACCATCAGCCGGTAAATAGTCAAATAATGTGGGCGGCGCTTCACCCGGCCCACGGCCAGAGAGATAGCGAGAATAGTTTTCGATACCCGAGCAATAGCCCAGCTCATTCATCATTTCAAGATCAAACTGAGTACGTTGGGAGATACGTTGCTCTTCCAACAATTTGTTGTTGGCTAACAGCACCTGACGCCGCTCCGCCAGCTCGACTTTTATCTCTTCCATTGCCTGTAGAATGCGTTCCCGTGGGGTGACGTAATGTGTTTTAGGATAAACAGTAAAGCGAGGGACTTCATGCTGTAGCTGACCCGTGAGTGGATCGAAGATGGATAATCGCTCGACTTCCTCATCAAATAATTCTACCCGCAGCGCCCACTCATCAGATTCTGCCGGGAAGATGTCGATCACTTCCCCCCTAACCCGAAAAGTACCGCGTTGAAATACCTGATCGTTGCGGCTGTACTGCAATTCTGACAGGCGACGTAAAATGGAACGTTGATCAATGATCATGCCACGGGTTAGATGCAACATCATTTTCAGATACAGATCTGGATCGCCCAAACCATAAATGGCCGAAACCGACGCCACTACCACCACATCTCGCCGCTCTAACAAGGCCTTGGTGGCTGATAGCCGCATCTGCTCGATATGTTCATTGACCGACGCATCCTTCTCGATAAAAGTATCGGAACTGGGCACGTAAGCTTCAGGTTGATAATAATCGTAGTAGGAGACAAAGTACTCTACCGCGTTATCCGGGAAGAACTCTTTCATCTCGCCGTAAAGTTGTGCTGCCAGTGTTTTGTTCGGGGCCAGGATCATGGTTGGCCGGTTCAGATCGGCGATAACATTAGCAACCGTAAAGGTTTTGCCCGATCCCGTTACCCCTAGCAAGGTCTGGTGTGCCAGGCCATTCTCCAGCCCCTCCTCCAATTTACGGATAGCCTCAGGCTGATCGCCAGCTGGCTTAAACACAGAATGCAGTTTGAATGATTTGCTCATGAATTCGCTACCCGCGGGAGAAACACACTGTCAGGGGGCTAATTATGAAAGCCCCCGAGATTTTTGCCAACCTTATGATACTGGATATAAAACCAGCTTCAAACACCCAATGACAGGAATTTTCGTATCGACGCAGCGGTTGTCCCTTTACAGTGACAACTTGGTAACATTTACACCGTAAAAATTTTTATCCCCAAATGTTACTGCGATCAAGATATCCCCAAATAATTGATTAAACATTACTCATCATTTTTTCGAATGTATATTAGGCGCTTGATTTTATATAACACATTGAAATTAAACAAATTTAATAAAAAGGAGAGAATCCAGACAACAGGAGCCGAAGCCGCGCTGGCTCTCGCCTCTCTTTAGTTTTGTATTGTTAATGCACAAGGTTATCCACAGGAATAGTGGATAACTCAATCAACCCCACAGAGGCTGGGAGCTGGCGAAAAACAAAACTTCGCGATGAAATGGAGATGGACGGCCTTTTTTAGTGTTTTTTTGACGTTTTTATTTCAACGCATATTTCAATTAGTGCTAACTACACTGCTTGCTAATGTTATAACTAGCATTTATTCGCATTATCACCTTATCCAAGACCAAAGAGCGGTTTTTTTCTGCACCAGAACGTGCACCATGGCACTATTTAAGTGCAATATCCCCCAACAGCTTACCCTTCCCTAATCAAAACTTTATTATTATTCCTCTGCTTAGCCAAAAAAACATTTACAGGCCATTAACATACAGATTTTATTTCTGTGTTCGACAATTTGGTCCAAGAGTTGCTTGATCTCTGTAGATTATCTGAAGAATAGATGAATTAACTGAAAACAATTCAGTAAGCCAATTGGCTAGATAGAGTCTACTATTGAAGGCATTAGTGGTAAAAATAGCGCTTTGGTATCATTTAATGCTACTAAAGGGTTATTTAATCGCTATTTACACACGTAACCACGCGTAATAAGTGTGGCGTTTTATGCTCTATTACCGCGACCAAGTATGCAGATTTGCTGGTTAACTCTCACTAGCCGTTACAGAACACCGGGTCACCTGTGAACCACTGAGATCGACTAAGGAGACGCACTGATGCTAAGTTTAACCGCTGTAAATCAATATTATGGGAATAATCATATTCTCTGGGATATCAATCTGGAGCTTCCCCGTGGCCAGTGCACGTGCCTGATAGGCCGCAATGGTGTGGGGAAAACCACGTTGATTAATTGCATTATGGGACATTTACCCATTAAAAGCGGCACCATGATCTGGCAACCTCACCATGAACCCCCGCAAAATTTGCAACAGCAGCCTGTCGAAAGACGCAATGCATTAGGCATTGGTTATGTCCCACAGGGTCAGCAAATTTTCTCCCAACTGAGTGTCGAGGATAATCTACTGGTCGCCGTGCTGGCAGGCCGCCATAAGTCCCACCCTATTCCGGGCTGGGTTTTTGATCTCTTTCCATTGCTGCACGATAAACGCAGCCAGCGTGGTGGTGAACTAACCCGAAATCAACAGCAACAGTTAGCCATTGCCAGAGCCTTGGTCGCAGAGCCAGAACTGCTTATTCTTGATGAGCCGGGAAGCAATACCTCACCGGCGCTGAGTGAAGATATCGGCACTGTTCTGCATCAACTGAGTCGTAATTTGGGTATGACCTTATTATTGGTCGAGCACCGCTTGCCATTTATTCAGCATATTGCTGATCGCTTTTGCCTGATGGCGGGTGGCCGAAATGTCGCTCAGGGGACATTAGACCAATTGAATGAAGGCCTGATTAGCGAACATTTAGCCCGTTGATCAAACTCAGGGCCGCGGCGCATTCGGGTAGATTAACTTCACAAGGTTAATCGCCCCTAATTGCAGGCCGCATCACACGTTTGTAGTATTAATGAGGTTATTGACAAAGTACCCGCGACGGAGAGAACAGGCAGATCGTAAAGACGCCGTAAATACATCCATGTAGGCTCGAGCCGCGCCATCCTTGGCGCGGACTCTTTACTCCTCTGCCTATCCTCACCGTTCAAGATCAAGTCATCGGGGTTTGTCAGCAGTCTGTAATATTTGTAGTATTAATATTTGTAGCGCCCATATTTGTAGTATCCATCTCTGCTACACGTAATACCGTCAAATCCAGATAGCGCCCAAGATCACGGCGTGTCATCACGGGATTTTCTTCTATATCAGAAAGATAGGGGATAACCCCTAATAATGGCGCTGTTATCATCCGTATCAATGTGGCCTGATATTCAGCCTGCCGTTTCCCTGCGGGTGTCACTTCATTAGCAACCCAACCAACCAGTGTCAGCCCGGCGTGCTGAATCGCCTGTGCCGTGAGCAATGCATGGTTGATACACCCCAGTTTCACCCCAACCACCATAATGACCGGCAATTGTTCCTGCTGTACCCAATCGGCAAATGTGGCCTGCGGAGAAAGCGGGGTAAACCAGCCGCCAGCCCCTTCTATCAATATCCAGTCAGCGGATGATTCCAGTTGACGTAGACCCTGTGACAAAGCCGTTAAAGGGATCTCCCGCCCTTCACTTTCACAGGCAATATGCGGCGATGTCGCTTCCAAAAAAGTGAACGGATTCACTTGTGAGTAACAGAGCCTCTGGCTGCTATTAGCCTGCAACGCCAAGGCATCACTATTGCGCAATCCGTCAGCGGTCATCTGGCTACCGGATGCCACCGGTTTATAGCCAGCAGTACGGTACCCCTGAGTAGCGGCCGCTTGCAGTAATGCACAACTGGCGACGGTTTTACCGACATCAGTATCGGTACCGGTGATAAACCAACGTTTAGTCACGATAAATAACCCCATAAACCATATGATAACTCAGTGGATAACCGCCAGATTGCATGACATAGACCCGTTGTAGCGCTGCAAGACGCTGACGCCCCTGTAATCCAGCCTGACGCCCATGATGCAAATGCGTGGCACCAATGCCTTGTAACGAGCGCATAAGGGCTATCACGTTAGGAAACCGTGGCTGATATAACGCGGTTGTCAGGTGATGACGATAATATCGGCAGGCTGCCTGGATATGTTGCAGTGGTAGAAAATCATTTACATGGCGCTGACCATCCACTTGTTGCCACGCCTGCCCTAATTCATCAAGGGAGCCTTCTGCCAAGGTAGAAAATAGGATGATCCCACCGGGGCGCGTCACTCGGTAGAATTCACTCAACGCCGCCCCCAGATCTGAACACCATTGCACCGCCAAATTGCTAAAGCAGATATCCACCGACTGGTCGGGCAGTGGAATACGTTCAATATCTCCTAGCAGATAGTCGTCAGCGACCTGCTGTTGGCGCGCATGATCCAACATACCTGCCGCCAGATCCAAGGCAATGACCCGCTTCCCCAACAAGCGCCAATGCTGGCTGAAATAACCCGTGCCACAACCGGCATCCAACACCACAAGGCCCCCGTGCTGGTGGCCCAGATTTACTAACTGATGACCTGTTTCTCGCTGTAAATCAGCCGCACCGTCGTAGCTCTCGGCGGCCCGGCTGAATGCGGCTGCAATCGCCTGTTTATCAACGTTCAGTGGCGGTAAACACCCAACGCTCCGTTGAGCGTGCTCAGTGACAGAGGCCATAAAGCACCTCCAATAGCCTATCGATATCCTCGGGTTGATGAGCCGCACTGAGGGTTATGCGCAATCTGGCGCTTCCCGGTGGCACCGTAGGGGGGCGGATTGCCGTCACCCATAAACCAGCAGCACGCAGTTGCTCTGCCCAGACCAGGCTTTGCTGATTATCACCTACCAACAGCGGTTGGATCGCCGTTTTTGACGCCCCCAGTTGCAGCGGCAAATGCGCAGCAGCGGTACGGAATTGGCGGATACGCCGCTGAAGTTGTTGGCGTAATGCATCACCTTGTTGCACTTGGAGCAAGGCGGCTTGTAGAGCACAGGCTTGCGCGGGGGGCATAGCGGTGCTGTAAATCAGGTGACGGGCATACTGCAACAAGTATTCAGCAACCGGTTCTTGACACAAGACCGCCGCACCACTTAAGCCGAACGCCTTGCCAAACGTGACAACTAACAGCTCAGGTTGAACCCCTTGTAACCAGCAACTGCCCCGCCCCCCTTCACCATGAACCCCAATACCGTGCGCATCATCCACCAGTAACCAGCCGCCCGCTGCCGACGTCTGTTGGTGCAACGCCGCCAATGGCGCGCTATCGCCATCCATACTAAATACGCCTTCGGTGACCACCAGCGTCTGCCCCTGGCAAGGCTTGATCAGCAGATTTTGCAGCGCTTCGGGCTGATTATGCTGAAAACGCCGCAACTGCGCGGGTGAGTGCGTGGCGGCTTCCAATAGTGAGGCATGGCTGAGTTTATCCGCCAATATCCGGTCATCAGCATCGGTCAGAGCCGCCAGCACTGCCTGATTAGCGGCATAACCGGAGATAAATAGCAGTGCGCGCGGGTAGCCCAACCAATCAGCTAACTGCTGCTCCAACCGGGCATGAGGTTGGCTATAACCGGTCACATGACCAGAACCGCCACTCCCTACCCCATAGCGCCGTGCGCCTTGCTGCCATGCGGCAATGATCTCGTCATTCTGGCTTAACCCTAGATAGTCGTTACTGGAGAAGTTGAGATATTGCCGCTCGCCTGACTGTAGCCAACGCCCATTGGCCCACTCGTTGACCTGGCGAGTACGGTAAGCCGCCGCATCACGTCGCCGTTGCAAGCCTTGCGCTATTTTATCTTGCCAGCTCATTAGACCGCCGCATTATAAAACTGGGCGGTATCCCCATGCAGTAGCTGCTCGGTCAAGACCTGTTGTTGTTCACGATCACCGTGTGATGTTGCCGTCTGCTGCGGGTTTAGCCCCAATTTACGGAACAATTGCAGATCGTTATCTTCATCGGGGTTCGGTGTGGTCAGTAATTTGCAGCCGTAGAAAATAGAGTTGGCTCCAGCCATAAAGCACATGGCCTGAGTTTGTTCGTTCATTTGCTCACGCCCGGCAGACAGACGGACATAGGAAGACGGCATCATGATCCGCGCTACTGCAATGGTGCGGATAAACTCAAAGGCATCCACCTCTTCGTTATTTTCCAGCGGGGTGCCTTTCACTTTTACCAACATATTGATGGGCACGCTTTCAGGTGGCTTAGGCAAGTTCGCCAGTTGCACCAACAGCCCAGCGCGATCGCGTACCGTTTCCCCCAGCCCGACGATGCCACCAGAACACACTTTGATCCCAGCGTCACGCACCTCGTTTAACGTATCCAAACGTTCCTGATAGCTGCGGGTCGTAATAATGCTGCCGTAAAACTCCGGAGAGGTATCCAGATTGTGGTTGTAATAATCCAGCCCGGCATCCGCCAGCCGATGAGCTTGCTGTTTACTCAGCGAACCCAATGTCATACAGGTTTCCATCCCTATTGCCTTGACGCCTTCAACCATTTTCTCCAGATAAGGCATATCCCTCTCGTGGGGATTTTTCCAGGCCGCCCCCATACAGAAGCGGGTCGAACCTGCGGCTTTGGCTTTCTTGGCAGATTCCAGTACCTGCTCAACCTGCATTAAGCGTTCGCTTTCCAGACCGGTTTTATAGCGAGAGCTTTGCGGGCAATATTTGCAATCTTCCGGACAGGCTCCGGTTTTAATCGACAACAACGTACTGACTTGTACCTGACGCGGATCAAAATGCTGGCGGTGAACTTGCTGTGCTTCAAACAATAATTCCAACAGCGGTTTATCAAACAGGGCCTGGGCTTGCCCTACTGTCCAGTGATGATAAGTTGCCATAATGGCCTCTCAAAAGAAGAGAAAAAGTTTCGTCAGTGTAAATAAACTCGATATACTGTCAATCACTCTATGGTTGTTTTGGTTTACAACGGTACCTAATGACACCTTCTGACTTGGTTTTTGATCAACAGCATATCTGGCATCCCTACACCTCAATGACTGAGCCGCTGCCCTGTTACCCCGTGGTGGCCGCTGAAGGTGTTGAATTGCAATTAGCTGATGGTCGGCGGCTGATCGATGGTATGTCATCTTGGTGGGCGGCCATTCATGGCTATAACCACCCGGTACTGAATTTCGCCGCACATCAGCAACTGGATAAAATGTCGCACGTGATGTTTGGCGGCATTACCCATCCGCCCGCAGTAAAGCTGTGCCGACAACTGGTCGCGATGACACCGCCGCCACTGGAATGCGTTTTTTTGGCCGATTCCGGCTCGGTGAGCGTTGAGGTCGCACTGAAAATGGCGTTGCAATACTGGCAGGCGAAGGGTGAGCGGCGACAGCGTATTTTGACCTTGCGTCATGGTTACCATGGCGATACGTTCGGTGCGATGTCCGTCTGTGACCCACAGAATTCAATGCACAGTTTGTATCAGGGCTATTTAGCCGAGAATCTGTTTGCCAGTGCGCCACAGTGCGGCTTTGATGACCCGTGGGATCCGCAAGATATTGCTGATTTTGCCGCGCTGATAACTCAGCACGCCAGTGAGATTGCCGCCGTAATCCTGGAACCTGTAGTGCAAGGGGCTGGCGGGATGCGAATTTATCACCCCAGCTATCTGCGTGAAGTCAGAGCGTTATGTGATAAACATCAAATTTTATTGATTGCCGATGAGATAGCCACTGGGTTTGGCCGAACAGGCAAACTGTTTGCCTGTGAACATGCGCAGATCGTGCCGGATATTTTATGTTTAGGTAAAGCCCTCACCGGAGGCTATCTAACCTTATCCGCCACGCTGACCACCCGTACAGTGGCCGAAACCATCAGTAAGGGGGATGCAGGGTGCTTTATGCATGGGCCAACCTTTATGGCAAATCCGCTGGCTTGCGCAGTCGCCTCTGCGAACCTGAGTTTATTAGCAGAAAATTCGTGGCAACAGCAGGTGAGTGAAATAGAAGATCAGTTAAAAAGGGAATTACTGCCGCTGGCTCAGGAAGATACCGTGGCAGATGTGCGGGTACTTGGGGCCATCGGGGTGGTGGAGATGAAAAAAACCGTTAATGTCGCCCGCCTGCAACGCAGTTTTGTCGAACAAGGGGTGTGGATCAGGCCCTTTGGCAAACTGATTTATCTGATGCCACCTTATATTATCTCTCAACACGCCTTAACTCGGCTCACTGCTGCTGTGGCCGCTGCCGTGGTAGATCGCGGAAGCTAAATGCCTATCCTCACCGTTTAAGGTAACGGCATCGCGGTTTTTCCGCCGTCTGGTGTAAAGATCTCTGCGACATCAGCGCCATTGTCGCCATTGTCGCCATTGTCGCCATCAGTTTAGACATGGGCAGTGCACAGCCACCAGAGCGTGCACAAGGTATGTGAGGATAACGAGCACTGCCCAGGTTAAAAATAGTCAGTAAAATGGCCAGTAAAATAGCCTATTGTTTATGAGTTCTGCGGCATCCGGATACTGACCCACATTGGCCCCTTACCTACCGGATAGCGTTTCAGGGTGGTTAGCTCCCCCGTGTTCTGATCGATACGATAAACTTCGATATGATCAGATTTCTGACCGGAAGCAATCAGGAAGTTACCACTGTGGTCGATATTGAAACCACGTGGTTGGGCTTCGGTCAGGTGGTG
This sequence comes from Yersinia similis, assembly GCF_001053095.1. Classification (GTDB taxonomy): domain Bacteria; phylum Pseudomonadota; class Gammaproteobacteria; order Enterobacterales; family Enterobacteriaceae; genus Yersinia; species Yersinia similis. Next base: position 352,329 of record NZ_CGBP01000001.1, read on the forward strand.
CCCGACCAATGAAATCACCCGGCCATCATCAGAAACAGTGAAAATGCCCAACAGGCTGGCGGTACGGTCACTGATATATAAATAGCGGCCATTAGGCGTGATATGAATATCCGCCGCCCAACAGGTGCCAGTGAAATCAGCAGGCATCGCATCCAGGCTCTGCACTAAGTGGTATTCCTGACCGTTATTGCTGATTTGATACACATCCACCGAGCTATTGAGTTCGTTGACACAATAAGCAACCTGATGATTCGGGTGGAAAGCCATATGACGTGGGCCTGCGCCTGCGGCAACAGTAATATCAGCCTGTGCATGGGGGGTTAACTGACCCTCCGCGCTCAAATCAAACAGCCGCACCTTATCCTCTTTCAGGCAAGGAACTAACAAGATCTGGTTGGTCGGGTCAATATTCGCCGAATGTGGCGCGGGCAGGTCATCCAATTGCTGAATGGGGGCTTGCACCACGCCATGCTTATCAATAGGGCTAATACTGACGCAATTGAAACTGTAAGAAGCAGAGAACAGGAAACGACCTTGCAGATCGGTGCCAATGTGAGTCGGGCTACCGGGAAGCGGTGCCATACCTGCGGCGGTCAGCGTACCGTCATCGGCAATGTTATAGCTGACAATACCAAAGTCAGGACGAACCCCAACATACAGATGGCGCTGATTAGGGCTTATTGCCATCGGTTGCACCTGACCCGGCACGTCCACGGTTTGCAATAAGGTTAATTCACCGGCTGAATCTAATTGCCAGACATGAATTTGTTGGCTGTCTGGACTTGCCACATAAACCGCTTGCTTCATCTTTACTCCTTAGTCGAGCCTGTTGGGCAACGCTATTAAAGCGAATTGGCCTGTTCCAGCCCCTTCGCCTTAACCAAATATCTTTTATTAACGGGTAATTTTAGCTTAGCTTACCTGACTGCACGGACATAACAACTGTCTGACGTCTCGCTGTTTATATCTTGCTCTGCTTCTTTTTAGCTGTTTATACAGGCCTTTCCCCCGTTTGGTTTAATCGATCGCCCATCCGGTGTACTATCGGAACATACTTTTCAAGCATATAATTTCTCATTCGCCCCTTTAATGGGGACAGGGACCGCTATGACATATCGCATAATCGCACTGGATCTGGACGGAACACTGTTAGATCACAAAAAACGCATCCTGCCTGAATCGTTGTCCGCGCTGGCGCAAGCCCGGGCTGAAGGCGTGAAAGTGATCGTCGTGACAGGCCGCCACCATGTCGCGATCCATCCGTTTTATCAGGCACTGCAACTGGATACGCCCGCTATCTGCTGTAACGGCACTTATATTTATGATTATCAAAATAAAAAAGTGCTGGATTCAAACCCACTCACACCACAGCAGGCGGTTCAAGTCCTGCAATTACTGGAGAAAACACAGATCCATGGCCTGATGTATGTGGATGATGCCATGCTGTATCAGCATACTACTGGCCATGTGACCCGCACCCTCAGTTGGGCCGAGTCATTGCCGCTCGCTCAGCGCCCGACCTTTCTTCATGTCGACAGCTTACTGGATGCCGCTCACAGTGCTACCGCCATCTGGAAATTTGCCACCTCTCACCCAGATACTGCACAGTTAAAAGCGTTTGCCGCCATGGTAGAAGCAGAAATGGGGCTGGCCTGCGAATGGTCATGGCATGATCAGGTGGATATCGCCCAAGCCGGGAACAGCAAGGGTAAACGCCTCCAACAGTGGGTTGAATCTCAGGGCCTGAGTATGAAAGAGGTGGTCGCTTTTGGTGATAACTTTAACGATCTGAGTATGTTGGAAGCTGCCGGATTGGGGGTTGCCATGGGTAACAGCGACGATGCAATTAAACAACGGGCGGATCTGGTGATTGCGGATAACGAACAACCGGGTATTGCCGCTGTTATTCGCCAGCATGTATTAGCCTGATAAATTAACAGCGACTAACCCATCATGGTGGTGCCTGCACCAAAAGCAGCACCACTCAATTTTGGCGGTTAAATGACACACTTTTTATCTGTGCATATACCCATTGACCAGGTTTCAGCCCCAGTTCATCTCGTGCCCATGGCGTGATCCGCGCCCATAACCATTGCTCACCAATGGCCAACTTAACATCGACCTGCCCGTCCACATCAAGACACTCAGCCACTTTTACCGGCAAAATATTACGAATACTGCTGCTGTGCGGTGGCTGTAATACCAGTGAGACATCCGCGGCATTAATACGGATGCGCATTGAATTGCCTTCAGCGGCATCCAGTTTACCTACCCACAACCGCTGGTCGCCTAAAGCCAGTGCCGTCATCGCATAGCGATCATGATGACCAATCACACTCACCCGCAAAATGCTGTTAGGCTCTTCCCGTTGCAACCACGGCCGCAATGCACTGCTGGCCCACACCTCCTCCAGCCCCCCCACGGCACGAACTTTACCGGCATCCATCACCACCACTTGATCCGCCAGCCGCAAAATTTCATCCATGCTGTGGCTGACATACAAAATTGGCGTATTCACATCCTGCGCCAACCGCTCCAGATAAGGCAACAGCTCGCGCTTACGTGGCAAATCCAGTGATGCCAATGGCTCATCCATTAGTAGTAACTCAGGAGCGGTCAATAATGCACGACCAATGGCAACCCGCTGTTTCTCGCCACCTGACAGCGTGAACGGGAAGCGGCTCAATAACGGTTCAATGCCCAGCAAGCCCACAATCGCGTCAAACTGCCCGCGCATTGACGCCGCCATACCGTATTGCAAGTTACCCCGCACCCGATAATGAGGGAACAAGCGCGCATCCTGAAACACGTAGCCAACCCGGCGCTTTTCCGGCGGCAGGTAAATATTCTTCTCGGCATCCACCAGCACCCGGCCATTCAGAATCACCCGGCCTTGCTGTGGGCGAGTCAGCCCCGCTATCACATTAATCAGTGACGTTTTACCGGCACCCGATAAACCAAAAATCGCGGTAATCCCCTGCGCCGGTAAATTGGTGGCGACCTGTAGGTGTAAATCACCCAACTGTTGGCTGAAATTCAGTTCTAGCATGGGGCCCCCATGCGTTTTTTACCCCAATTAGCCAGCCGTTCAGATAACAGTAATGACACCAACGATAAAATAATGGCGATCACACACAAGCGCGCAGCGGCTGCTTCCGCACCGGGCGTTTCAATTAGGGTGTACATCGCCAGAGGGATGGTTCGGGTTTCACCGGGGATATTCGAAACAAACGTGATGGTCGCACCGAACTCCCCCAATGAGCGGGCAAAAGACAGCACCGTACCGGCAATCACACCCGGTAAAGAGAGCGGCAGAGTAATAGTGAAAAAGACCCGCCATGGCGTTGCCCCTAACGTACGCGCCGCCAGCTCCAAACGGGTATCAATGGCCTCCAGAGCTATGCGAATAGCCCTGACCATCAAGGGAAAAGCAACCACCGCCGAGGCCAAGGCCGCACCACGCCAACTGAAACTGAAATTAATGCCAAACCAGCTATAGAGCCATTCGCCGATAAAACCGCGCCGCCCCATACTGATCAATAATAGATAGCCAATCACCACCGGTGGCAGCACCAGTGGCAAATGAATCACACTGTCTAGCAGCGATTTCCCAGGGAAACGACAACGCACTAAAATCCAGGCCATCAGAATACCCAATGGCAGGCTACAGGCTACCGCGACACCGGAAACTTTCAGGCTGAGAATAATCGCCTGCCATTCATACTCGCTCAATATCATTAGCGTAGGGTGAATCCATAGTTTTTGAAAATCACAGCGGCTGCCGGGCTTTTCAGGTAATCATAAAAAGCTGTTACCGTTGGATTGTCATGGCCTTTAACTATCGCCATTGGATATTCAACCGGCTTATGGCTTGTCTCCGGGAATATTCCAACAACTTTAACTTTCTTACTGGCTACCGCATCTGAGCCATAAACAATACCCAACGGCGCTTCTGCCCGTTCAACCAGCGCCATTGCGCTTCTCACATTATTGGCACGGGCCATTTCCGGGGCTAACGTTGACCAGGCCCCTAAGTTTTCCAGGGACTCTTTGGCATAAATTCCAGCCGGTACGTGGTCAGGATCACCAACCGCCAAGCGGCCACCCTCCAGCAATTTTTTCCAGTCGGTTTTCTTATCAATCTCGACTTTATCAATCTTGCTGTCTTGCGGCGCAATCAATACCAGCTCGTTCCCCAATAACGTGTAGCGAGTATTGGCGACAATTTGCTGTTTATCAATGGCATAATCCATCCATTGTTGGTCAGCGGAAATAAACAGATCGGCCGGTGCACCCTGCTCAATCTGCCGTGCCAGCGTGGAAGATGACGCATAGGAAGCCACCACATCGACCTGCTTTTCTTGTTTATACTGGACAGCAATATCCTGTAGCGCATTGGTCAGTGAGGCCGCGGCAAACACGGTAATCTTGTCGGCGGCGAAGACTGGGCTGGAAAAAGCCGTCAGCAATACCGCACCTGCTACCCAGTAACTCACTTTACCGTATTGATTCTTCATGTTGTTCTCCACATTAACGATATCGTTATATATGTTGGAATATAGCGTAACATTATAAGCAGGTCATGCAGTTTATCGGCAAGATGTGAGGCAGCTTGAGTCACGGGAGGAACTAAGGCGGGGGATCATGATGAAGGATGAAAAAAAATGCCCAACGTTTACACGCCAGGCATTCAGAAATCAGATACTTAGGGGCTTGCACTGATAAGCGTGCTGCAACACTCAAGAACGAACGGTATTTCGTTCTTTCGGGTGACCCGTCTTGGAGATCACGTTAAACACTTCACCCAGCCCATAAATCAGCCCCAGAATGACTGCCATCACCACCGGTACCATGACCACGGCAAAGACCAGACTTTTTAATAGTTCAAACATGCTAGCCTCTCATAACTGCCCATTGAGCGATAACCCACGTTATCACAATAACCAACACCACTGCCTATCATTTACTGTAAATGATATCAGCAATGAATTAACCCTGTTATTTTAACCAACGATAAAAAAATGTAACCTGCCAAACGTGCGATTTATCTATCTATGTTATTTAGCTATCTATGCCATTTAGCTATCTATGACAATAACTGTTTCCCGCCGGAGTAAAAACAATGCAGGCCGAAATTCTTCTTACTCTTAAACTTCAACAGCGCCTGTTTGCCGATCCACGACGTATTGCGCTGTTAAAGCAAATTCAACATACCGGTTCCATCAGCCAGGGAGCCAAGCTCGCGGGGATCAGCTATAAAAGCGCCTGGGATGCCATAAATGAAATGAATACACTGTCCGAGGAAATACTGGTTGAACGGGCCACGGGCGGCAAAGGTGGAGGAGGCGCACATCTGACCCGCTACGGTGAACGCTTAATCCAGCTTTATGATTTACTCGCTACCATCCAGCAAAAAGCCTTTGATACCCTGAAAGATGATTCACTGCCGCTGGACAGCTTGCTAGCGGCAATTTCCCGCTTTTCACTGCAAACCAGCGCTCGTAATCAATTTTTTGGCACCCTTATTGAACGCGACCACCTGCAGGTGCAGCAACATGTCAATATTCTGCTGTCAGACGGCAAAACTCGCTTAACGGCGGCGATCACCCAGCAAAGTGCCGATCGCCTGCAACTTTCAGCAGGTAAAGAAGTGCTGGCATTGATTAAAGCACCTTGGGTAAAACTGGTTACCGATCCAGCACTGGCAGGTGCGGCGGATAACGCATTGCAGGGAACGGTCGCCAGTATTGAGCCAGGCAATGATCATAGCGAAGTGATTGTCACCTTAACCGGTGGGGCCAGCCTGTGTTCAACCCAAAACAACAGCGAACTCCATGCACTGAATTTACGGGTTGGCAGGGCCGTGATTGCGCAATTCAATGCAGATCGGGTGATTATCGCCACGTTGTGTTGAATAATTACTCCCAGTAATCACGGCTGGGTAATACATTTGTTCGTTGACATTTTTTATCTTTCCGCTTATCCCTAACGTCTTTACTGCGTTGCAAAATATAGGAAAGATGATGTCTGAGTTGCAAATATCGCAAGGTTGTTTTCGCCTGAGTGACACACGGACACTCATCTTGCCAGCGCTACATATTCAGGCGGGTGACTGTTGGGCATTTGTCGGGGCCAATGGCAGTGGCAAATCTGCGTTAGCCAAAGCCCTGTCTGGAGAGCTGACCCTGCTGGAGGGCAACCGCCAAAGTCACTTCCGCCATGGTATGCGTTTATCATTCGAACAACTACAGCAACTGGTTAGTGAAGAGTGGCAACGTAATAATACCGACCTGCTCAGTGCAGATGAAGATGACACTGGCCGTACTACGGCCGAAATTATTCAGGAAGCAACCCGTGACCCGCAGCGCTGTCAACAACTGGCAGCGCTATTTGGTATCAGCCACTTGCTCTCCCGCCGCTTCAAATACCTTTCCACGGGGGAAACCCGTAAAACATTGCTATGTCAGGCACTGATGCCGCAACCGGACCTACTGATTCTGGATGAACCCTTTGATGGCCTGGATGTCGCGGCCCGTGCGCAGTTAGCCGAGATGCTAGCCACACTTTCGGCCCAAGGCGTCACACTGGTATTGGTCCTCAACCGCTTTGATGATATCCCTGATTTTGTGCAGTACGTTGGCGTATTAGCTGATTGCCACCTGACCCACATGGGGCCGCGCCAGCAGATTCTGTCGGAAGCTTTAATTGCCCAATTGGCACACAGTGAAAATCTGGATGGGCTATCCCTACCAGAAACTGAGGATCCGCAGCAACACATACGGATATCGAAAAATGAACCCTTGATCATACTGAATAACGGGGTGGTGAAATACAATGACCGCCCTATCCTGCATAACCTGAGCTGGCAAGTGAACCCCGGTGAACACTGGCAGATTATCGGCCAGAATGGCGCGGGAAAATCCACCTTACTGAGTCTGATAACCGGCGACCATCCCCAAGGGTACAGTAATGATTTAATGCTGTTTGGCCGCCGCCGTGGCAGTGGCGAAACCATCTGGGAGATCAAACGCCATATTGGTTATGTCAGTGGCAGCCTCCATCTGGACTACCGGGTTAGCACCAGTGTGCGTACCGTGATTTTATCCGGTTTTTTCGATTCGATTGGCCTTTATCAAGCAGCCTCCGATCGCCAACAACAATTAGCGGATCAATGGCTGGCTTTGCTGGGGTTTTCCACCACCGTCGCCAACCAACCCTTTCACAGCTTATCTTGGGGGCAACAGCGTCTGGTCTTGATCGCCAGGGCATTAGTTAAACACCCGGCACTCCTGATCCTGGATGAACCCTTACAAGGGCTGGATCCACTTAACCGTTTGTTAGTACGCCGTTTTATTGATGTGATGATCGGTGAAGGAGAAACCCAATTATTGTTTGTTTCTCACCATGCCGAAGATGCGCCTCAGTGTATTACGCACCGCTTGACCTTTGTGCCATTTGGCGATATTTATCACTATCAACAAGATAAATTACCAAGCCAATCACAGGTAAAATAATAATTTTTCGCAGTTTTAACTAAGTATCACCCAATGCGGCCACAACTGACCCGACCTTTACTCTGGTGGCAGCATGTTATTATTCCTACCGTCAGCCACTCGTCAATGCTGGCGGTAGAGTACAAACCACCTGATTTAGCTAAAAAAATATATCAGACCAAACCGTTATTTAGGACTAAACCATCAATCAGGATGAAATAAAGAAGGGATTATTTATGTGGGGTGTTCTTGCTACTTCGTTACTGTTTTTACCACTGAGCCAGGTGCTCTCCCTGTTATTTTTGGTTTCATCATTGGCAATGGCCTGTTATAGCGGCGTTCTCACCTTCCCTGCTACCGCGTTTTTACTTGCCATAATCATCCTCGTGCTGCTACTGCAAAAGTATCGTCAACGTAATGGCGTCGCCACTGGGTTGGAGTTGCTGCTTGTACTGGGCGTTATCGCGTTATTTCTGCACCTTGTTCCTGGTTTTCACAATCTGAAAGTACTGGATAAGGTCCGGACCGGGCCGCTCAGCGCCCCCTTCACCATGTATTACAATCTGGATAAAGCGCTGGTGCCCTTTATCTTACTGGCCTGTCTGCCAACCCTGTTCAAGGTGAAAAAACACCCATCAGTCGGGCGCATGGGTTGGATTGTGCTGATACTCAGCATACCGGCCTTATTGCTGCTGGCAGTCGCACTCGGTGGCCTGAAAATTGAACTGCATACCCCGACCTGGATAGGCTCCTTTATTATTGCCAATCTGTTTTTTGTTTGTCTGGCTGAAGAAGCCCTATTTCGTGGCTACTTACAACAACGCCTCGGTCAGTGGCTCGGTCCTTACCCTGCGTTGATCATCACCGCATTACTCTTTGGCAGTGCCCATTTCGCTGGTGGCCCACTATTAATGTTATTCGCAGCACTGGCGGGCGTAATTTATGGCTTGGCATGGTTATGGAGTGGCCGCCTGTGGATTGCCGTGGCCTTTCATTTCGCCCTGAATTTAATGCATTTACTGCTTTTCACCTATCCACTCTATTTACCCCACTGAATGGAGAAAACTGATCACAACCGCGATTAAATAATCGCCCAGACTGCTGACAAACCCCGATGACTCAATCTTGAACGGTGAGGATAGGCAGAGGAGTAAAGCGTCCGCGCCAAGGATGGCGCGGCTCGAGCCTACATGGATGTATTTACGGCGTCTTTACGATCTGCCTGTTCTCTCCGTCGCGGGCACTTTGTCAATAACCTCCGCGATTAAATAATCGCCCATTTTAATGAGGACCGTCATTAATGATGGCCATTAATAGCAGTCATCAACGTCACCAATGGCTACCATTGGTGACTGACATCAAGATAAATTGCCCTATCAACATAACCGTGCCCCATCAACCTATAGCAACAACTTATAGCAGCAACCTCGCCCGCCGCAAACAGGACATTCCGGCTACATTGATGGATGAGAGCGCTACCACTTCAGCAATCTTTGTTATGACCATAATTTTTATCATTGTTTGTCTATGCTCACTGAATACTCTTGTATTTATGTATTCAGTGGGACTAAGCTAGTAAAAAATTGAGTGTAAACGATTCCATTATTGAGCGTAGATCACCTTTTTACCCATAATGGCGTGCTATCTTTATTGCATTGAACTCATTAGAGGAGTCTTATTATGTACGTTCTGGTAACAGGTGGTAGCGGTTACATTGGTAGTCATACCTGTGTGCAATTGATTGAGGCTGGCTACAAACCCGTCATCCTCGACAACCTCTGCAACAGTAAATCCAGCGTATTAGCCCGGATACACAGTTTGACCGGCTATACGCCTGAACTTCATGCGGGTGATATCCGTGATCGCGCACTGCTCGATAGCATTTTTGCGGCTCATCCTATTCACGCCGTCATTCATTTTGCCGGTCTGAAAGCGGTTGGCGAATCCGTCAACCGGCCGCTCGAGTACTACAACAACAACGTGTTTGGCACCTTGGTGTTATTAGAAGCGATGCGGGCCGCACAGGTTAAGAACCTGATTTTCAGCTCCTCTGCCACTGTTTATGGCGATCAGCCACAGATTCCCTATGTAGAAAGCTTCCCGACCGGCTCACCGTCCAGCCCCTATGGCCGCAGTAAATTGATGGTTGAGCAAATTCTGCAAGATGTGCAACTGGCTGATCCACAGTGGAATATGACAATTTTGCGCTATTTCAACCCCGTCGGCGCGCACCCATCGGGTTTGATGGGCGAAGATCCGCAAGGTATCCCGAATAATTTAATGCCGTTTATTGCCCAAGTCGCCGTTGGCCGCCGTGAATCACTGGCCATCTTTGGCAATGACTACCCAACCCCTGATGGTACTGGCGTCCGTGACTATATCCATGTGGTTGATCTGGCTGACGGCCATGTCGCCGCGATGAAAACCTTACACGGTAAACCCGGCGTGCATATCTTCAATCTCGGGGCTGGCGTCGGCCACAGTGTGTTGCAAGTGGTGGCTGCATTCAGTAAAGCCTGTGGTAAACCACTGGCCTACCATTTTGCCCCGCGCCGTGAAGGGGATCTCCCCGCCTACTGGGCTGACGCAACTAAAGCGGCTGAACAACTAGGCTGGCGAGTCAGCCGCTCACTTGATGAGATGGCGGCAGATACTTGGTACTGGCAATCAAAAAATCCTCAAGGCTACCCCGATTAAGGCGCTTTTATGACTCATTTTAACTCTGTGGATCATCCGCATCGTAGATATAACCCATTGAAAGACCAGTGGGTATTGGTATCGCCTCATCGGGCCAAACGCCCATGGCAAGGCCAACAAGAAACGCCAGCAACCGCGAATTTACCGGCTCATGATCCCGATTGCTTCTTGTGTCCCGGCAATACCCGAGTAACCAGTGATGTGAATCCTGATTACTCATCAACTTATGTCTTTACCAATGACTTTGCCGCGCTGATGCCCGATACCCCAGATGCGCCGCCAAGTCACGATCCGCTGATGCGTAGTCAAAGCGCACGCGGCACCAGTAGAGTAATTTGCTTCTCTCCTGATCACAGCAAAACCCTGCCGCAACTGACACTGCCCGCGCTGGAACAGGTCGTTCAGACTTGGCAGCAGCAGAGCGCCGAGTTGGGCAAAATATACCCATGGGTACAAGTATTTGAAAATAAAGGGGCGGCGATGGGCTGCTCTAATCCCCATCCGCATGGGCAAATTTGGGCCAACAGTTTCCTGCCGAATGAAGCAGAACAGGAAGACCGTTTGCAGCAACAGTATTTTCAGCAACATCAATCTCCCATGCTGCTGGATTATGTCGAGCGGGAACGCCGCGACGGTCAACGGACCGTGGTTGAAACAGAACATTGGCTAGCGGTAGTGCCTTACTGGGCAGCCTGGCCATTTGAAACCCTGTTACTGCCCAAAGCCGCAGTATTGCGTCTGGAAGACCTTTCGGCAGAGCAACGCCGTGATTTAGCCATTGCCTTGAAAAAACTGACCAGCCGTTATGACAATTTATTCTCATGCTCTTTCCCTTACTCCATGGGATGGCATGGCGCGCCTTATAACACGAATGACAATACGCATTGGCAATTACATGCGCATTTTTATCCCCCTCTGCTGCGTTCAGCGTCAGTACGTAAGTTTATGGTGGGCTATGAACTGCTGGCCGAAACCCAGCGAGACCTTACAGCAGAGCAGGCGGCAGCACTCCTGCGGGCGGTAAGTGATGTTCACTATAAAGAGGCCGGAGCCAAATCATGAGTTTAAAACAACATACCCAGACTATTTTCCGCCAACAGTTTGACCGCGAGTCTGACATCACCATTAAAGCGCCAGGCCGCGTCAACCTGATTGGCGAACATACCGACTATAACGATGGCTTTGTTCTGCCCTGCGCCATTAATTATGAAACTGTGATCAGTTGTGGCAAACGCGATGATCGCCAGATTCGTGTTATTGCCGCCGACTATGAAAACCAACAGGATATATTCTCTCTTGATGCACCGATTGTCCCGCATCCTGAATATCGCTGGGCCGACTACGTGCGTGGTGTGGTGAAACATCTACAAATGCGCAACGCTGATTTTGGTGGGGCCGATCTGGTTATCTGTGGCAATGTCCCGCAAGGCGCTGGCCTCAGCTCCTCTGCATCGTTGGAAGTTGCTGTGGGCCAAGCCCTGCAATCACTCTATCAGCTCCCTCTTAGCGGTGTAGAGCTGGCGCTGAATGGGCAAGAGGCAGAAAACCAATTTGTCGGCTGTAACTGCGGCATTATGGATCAGCTAATCTCAGCATTGGGTAAAAAAGACCATGCGCTGCTGATCGATTGTCGGACCTTGGAAACCCGCGCCGTGCCAATGCCGGAAAACGTGGCCGTCGTTATTATCAACTCAAACATTCAGCGTGGCCTGGTTGACAGCGAATACAATACTCGCCGCCAACAGTGTGAAGCTGCCGCCCGTTTCTTTGGCGTCAAAGCATTACGTGATGTCGAACCGAGCCTCTTCTTCTCAATACAAGACGAGCTAGATCCGGTAGTCGCCAAACGCGCTCGCCATGTGATCAGCGAGAATGCACGCACGCTGGCAGCCGCAGACGCCTTGGCTGCCGGAAACTTGAAATTGATGGGGCAATTGATGCAAGAGTCTCATATTTCTATGCGTGATGATTTTGAGATCACGGTTCCACCAATAGATAGACTTGTCGAGATTGTGAAATCAGTGATTGGCGATCAAGGCGGGGTGCGCATGACTGGCGGCGGTTTTGGCGGCTGTATTGTCGCGTTAATGCCACTTGAATTAGTCGAGCAGGTTCGCACCACCGTTGCGCAGGAATACCCGGCGCACAGCGGCGGCAAGAAAGAGACTTTTTATGTCTGTCAGGCTTCACAAGGAGCGGGTTTATGCTGAAAAACGGCGCTGTATCACCAAGCAGTATTGACCCGTTAGCACCGGATGTTCACCCCTTTGAACTCACTCAATTGCAGAATAAAGCCGGTATGAGCGTCACCTTTATGGATTGGGGCGCAACCTGGCTATCGGCCATATTACCGCTGAAAAATGGCGAACAACGTGAGTTGCTGCTGGGCTGCCCGACACCGGCTGATTACCTGAATCAAGCCGCTTATCTCGGGGCAACGGTTGGCCGTTATGCCAACCGAATAGCTAATGCGCAAATCACATTGGATGGCGAAACAATCCAGTTGGTCCCGAGCCAAGGCCCTAACCAATTACACGGTGGCCCGGAAGGTTTCCATGCCCGGCGTTGGCAGAAAGTGACACAGGATGACCACCAGGTTACCTATAAACTTGATTCACCAGATGGCGATCAAGGCTTCCCTGGCAATCTGACTGTTGAAGTACAGTACCTGCTAACCGAAGATAATCGGTTGGAAATTCATTATCAGGCACATGTAGATAAAACCTGCCCGGTTAACCTGACCAATCATGCCTATTTCAACCTTGATGGCGAAGGGCATGATGCCCGTTCACATCGGTTGCAACTGTTTGCGGACCGTTACCTGCCTGTCGACAGTACAGGCATACCAACCGGAGAACTCGCTGATGTCGAGAATACCGGTATGGATTTTCGCCAACCCAAAACATTGGCGCAGGATTTTCTACAAGACCGCTGCCAGCAACAGGTTAAAGGCTATGACCACGCTTATTTGCTGCACCGTACCTGTGGGGCCTTAGACTCTCCGGCTGCACACTTGTGGTCATCCGATAATCAGGTGCAAATGAGTATGTTCACCTCCGCGCCTGCGCTGCAGCTATACAGCGGAAATTACCTTGCTGGCACACCAGCACGCAACGGCGGCACCTATGCCAGCTATGCTGGTGTGGCACTGGAAAGTGAATTTTTGCCCGATAGCCCTAACCACCCCGAATGGCCACAACCTGATTGTTGGCTAAAACCAGGGAAGACCTATCGCTCAACGACGGTTTATCACTTTATAGCGCTGTCTTTATAAATGATGACGTTATGAATGATGTAATACATCATTCATAACGGCCACCCGGTTCTCACTTCGGTAGTGGCCGTTAACTTTCTAATATCGTGCTCATTAATCTTCTAAGATATAACTGAATTCTTGCCTAAAACTACCCTTATTCACTGCTGCCGACTACGCTTAACTGCATCTGTCAGGCGGCCGTACTGACGTTCTGACCTCCTTTCAGACCCTGACATTGCTTACTAAAACCTCATGGCTATAAAAAGGAACTCCTATGCGTCTATTCCCCCTATGGTTGTTATCGGCTGGGTTATTGCTGAGTGCCAATGTGATGGCCACAGCTCCCCCGAAAATGCCCTCACCAGCCCAAGCGGCGCAGCAGAAAAAGATGACCGATTGTAATCAGCAAGCCAGCACTCAATCACTCAAGGGTGATGAGCGGAAAAAATTTATGAGCCAATGTCTGAAAGCACAGGCGGCACCTGATGGGAAAGCCCTAACACCTCAGCAACAGAAAATGAAAAGTTGTAATGCCGATGCAGCCCAAAAAATGCTAAAAGGTGATGAACGCAAGACCTTTATGAGCACTTGCCTAAAGAAAGCGGCCTAACCCATTTCGAGGCGGGGACCTGTTGATATGGGGTATTTAATGCCCCATATATTGGTAAGTTGCCTATTTTGCAGAATCGATTCGGCTGTTGGTCTTACGTTAAAGTAAAAAATTGGCTATGGTTAAACACAATCGATTGCTGTTCGCAGTGATCACGCAATATAATGATAATAGTTATCATTGAATGTGTATTTATACTCCAAATAATTCGAGTTGCAGGAAGGCGGCAAGCGAGAGAGTTCCAATCAGCTTACTTGTAGTAAGTGATTCGGGTGATTGCGCGCAACCAACGCACATACAGCTTGAAATATGACGGGTATATATCAAACTTAATTGGAGTCAACGTTATGGCAGTAACTAAGCTAGTTTTGGTACGACACGGCGAAAGTCAATGGAACAACGAAAACCGTTTCACCGGTTGGTATGATGTTGATCTGTCTGAAAAAGGCCGTTCTGAAGCAAAGGCAGCGGGTAAGCTGTTAAAAGATGAAGGCTTCACTTTTGATTTCGCCTACACCTCAGTATTAAAACGCGCTATCCACACCTTGTGGAACATCTTGGATGAATTAGATCAGGCATGGCTGCCAACAGAAAAAACCTGGAAGCTTAACGAGCGTCACTACGGCGCACTGCAAGGCCTGAATAAATCTGAAACTGCTGAAAAATACGGCGATGAGCAGGTTAAGCAATGGCGTCGTGGCTTTGCCATCACCCCACCAGCACTGGAGAAAAGCGATGAGCGTTTCCCAGGCCATGACCCACGTTATGCAAAATTGACCGATGCTGAGCTGCCAACCACAGAAAGCTTGGCGCTGACTATTGAACGCGTGATTCCCTACTGGAATGAGGTTATCAAACCACGTATTGCCAGCGGTGAACGCGTGATTATTGCGGCTCACGGTAACTCTTTACGTGCATTGGTAAAATATCTGGATGATCTGGGCGAAGACGAAATTCTTGAGCTGAACATCCCAACTGGCGTGCCATTGGTGTATGAGTTTGATGAAAACTTCAAACCTATCAAACACTACTATCTGGGTAACGCTGATGAAATCGCCGCTAAAGCTGCAGCGGTTGCTAACCAGGGTAAAGCGAAGTAATTAGCCCTGATTAACACAGTAAAAAACCCCGTACATGAATAATGTCGGGGTTTTTTATTGACGGCTATGTGAATGCAGTCAGCACTCCGTTACCAAAGCGTACTCTTCTGTACGTGAAGATAACGAGTTGTACGTGAAGATAACGCACCTGCCCAAACTCAAAATAGCAAGCGCGTTAGCCTACTGGCGGCGAGCTCTCACTGCTCCAGCCAACTGGCGCAACAGCGCCTCAGTATCTTTCCAGCCAATACAGGCATCGGTAACACTCTTACCATAGGTCAGTGGCTCACCACTTTCCAGGTTCTGGCTGCCTTCTACCAAATGGCTTTCGATCATCACGCCTATGATAGATTTTTCACCTTGCGCAATTTGCTGGCAGACATCTGTTCCCACTTCCATCTGCTTTTGAAACTGTTTGCAGCTGTTAGCGTGGCTGAAATCGATCATAATCTGGGGTTCCAGGCCCGATTTAATAAGCCCTTCTTTAACCGCATTCACATGTACACTACTGTAATTCGGCTCTTTACCACCACGTAAAATGATATGGCAATCACCATTACCGGCAGTATTCACAATTGCCGAATGGCCCCATTTGGTCACCGACAAGAAACAGTGCGGAGCACTGGCCGCATTGATCGCATCAATAGCCACTTTAATTGTGCCGTCCGTACCATTTTTAAAACCAACTGGGCAAGACAGACCAGAAGCCAGTTCGCGGTGAACCTGAGATTCAGTAGTACGTGCGCCAATTGCTCCCCAGCTCATCAGGTCAGCCAGATACTGCGGCGTAATCATATCCAAAAACTCACCGGCTGCCGGTAACCCGCTATCGTTAATTTCGACGAGTAATTCACGCGCCAGACGTAAACCTTCATTGATATCATAGCTGTTGTCCATATGTGGATCGTTAATCAGCCCCTTCCAACCCACCGTAGTACGCGGTTTTTCAAAATAAACGCGCATGACAACTTCCAGCTCTCCTTGCAGTTCTTCACGCAGTGTCAGCAAACGGGCTGCATACTCTTTAGCCGCTTGCGTATCATGAATAGAGCATGGGCCAATCACCACCAGCAAGCGATCATCCTGAGCACGCAAGATTTTGTGAATAGCATTCCGGGTTTTGGCCACAGTTTCTGCCGCATTAACCGTGGCAGGGAATTTCTCTAACAACGCAACAGGAGGTAGGAGTTCCTTAATTTCTTTAATCCGTAAATCATCATTCTGGTAATTCATAGTTCTTCCATTAAGTCTTGTAGCAATCATTGCACAACGTATATTTCAACCAATCTAGCCTGTGAATGGAATACTGTAAATCTACTTTATCGCTTTCGGTATTCAGTACCGATTACTCGCAATGCCACAGACCGGTTCCCCAAAATAATTACCCATGCTGAGCATCTACTTATTTTCTGGATACACCATCTTATTGCCTGGATACGCCATCGTTATCGCGAAAGTGATGCTATACCCATCGTCCGTCAAGATGCAGGGGTGTTGGCTGCCCTTGCTCATCCCAGTCACTTAGCTATCTAAGCTCCCGAGGATTTACTCGGTTGCCGCCTACCAGCATCTCGAAGTAACTTGGGTATATAGGGGTAAGCCGGTGCCAACTGAGGCAAATTTGAACCTGGAGCCTATACTCAACGACGACGTCTATTTGGAATAATTAAATCCACGAAATTCTAGATAGAGTATGGCTTGTGGATAGGACATGGCTTGTAGACGACATATAGCTTGTAGATAAAACATAGCTTGTAGACAAAATATAGCCTGCGCCTATTTGCACAATAAAACAGTGATGGAAACAAAGGATAAATAATGGCTGTATCCGCAATTTTCTCGCAAGATAGCAACAGCAAGCGCCTGTTGATAGCCTTCGCCATCACCACATTATTTATGGTGACTGAAGCGATTGGCGGCTGGCTATCTGGTTCTCTGGCATTATTGGCTGATGCCGGACACATGTTGACTGACTCTGCCGCATTATTTATCGCGTTGATGGCAGTTCACTTCTCCCAGAGAAAACCAGATCCCCGCCATACTTTTGGCTACCTACGGCTGACGACACTCGCGGCCTTTGTTAACGCCGCGGCACTATTGCTGATTGTTATATTGATCGTCTGGGAGGCCGTTCACCGCTTCTTTTCACCTCATGAGGTGATGGGTACACCGATGTTAATCATCGCCATCGCCGGGCTGTTGGCGAATATTTTTTGTTTTTGGATCCTGCATAAGGGAGAAGAAGAGAAAAACATCAATGTACGGGCAGCAGCCTTGCATGTGCTTAGTGATTTATTAGGTTCAGTGGGCGCGATTATTGCGGCTATCGTGATTTTAACCACGGGCTGGACACCAATAGACCCCATTCTCTCAGTATTGGTGTCGGTACTGATTTTGCGGAGCGCCTGGCGATTACTGAAAGAAAGTTTTCACGAATTATTGGAAGGTGCGCCGCAAGAGATCGATATCAACAAGCTGCGTAAAGACCTATGCACCAATATTTATGAAGTCCGAAACATTCATCATGTTCACTTATGGCAAGTTGGTGAACAACGGCTAATGACCCTGCATGCCCAAGTGATACCGCCACTGGACCATGATGCGTTATTGCAACGCATCCAAGAGCATTTACTGCATCACTACCGCATCAGTCATGCCACGGTCCAAATGGAGTATCAGCATTGTGGAACACCAGATTGTGGTATCAATCAAACTGCCCCAACCCACGGACATCATCATCACCACGAATAACCGCTGACACAGCCATATACCCGAAGTTATTGTCGCTGCAGGCAGTAAACGAATGATAAACCCAGTTAGGAACCGATTTGAACCGTATTTATGCTATCCCGTAGGGTGAGTCTCAAAGATGAGACTCATTAATAATGAACGCACGTTACTCCCCCGCGCTATCAAGTACACAGGGGAGTCGAGTGGTTATTAACTTTGAGTAGACAGTGGGCGTGAATGATTTCGCGTAGCACTCTTGATCCACAACCAAGAACCGTTCAATGCAATAAGGGTCAGGAACACATACTCCAGCGCCATGGCATAAACCCCCTGATAAGCAAAGATCGCCACACTGATAACATCAATAACGACCCAAATCAGCCAGTTCTCTACGTATTTGCGGGTCATGAGGATCATGGCGGCAATAGACAAGACCATCATCGTAGAGTCCCAGAATGGGAAAGCATCAGGTTGCAACTCTGGCATCTGTACATTCGCCCCCAGATTCTGCATTACCGTCACTGCTACACGTGTCAACCAGGCAAATACGGTATCGATATGCAATGTCATTAATACGATGCCAGCAATACAAACCGCAGCCCAAGCCAATGCTTTAGGCAAGGATAACCAGCGAATCTTTAATTCAGTCTGATTATCCGGTGTTTGTTTGCTCCAGGCATACCAGCCGTAAATATTGGCACCAAAGAAAAACAACTGTAATAACAAGCTGGCGTAGAGTTGGATCTGAAAGAAGATCACGGCGAACAATGTCACGTTAATCAGACCAAATAAATAGTTGATGATCTTTTCTTTGCTGGCAAACCAGATACAAAGCAACCCGAATAGGGTACCAATTGCCTCTATCCATGAAAGATCGTAACCGCCCGCCCCCAGCGGTATATGTACCAATATGTTGCCTGTGCTGAGAAAATCCATCTGGTGATCCTTTTAGCTGCCGATAGAACCGATTTACTAAAATAGAAGTCTATTGCTCGTTCTCAGGATTGGTGGTTATTCACACCAACAGGTCTTGAATTAATATTCTCACCTGTTACTTAGGCATTGCCTTTGACCTGTAACTTCAATTGATTGGCAAAATCCAGCATGCGATTTAACGGTATCAGCGCCTGCTGACGCAATTCTTCATCGACATGTATCTCATGCATCACCCCACCCTGCTCCAGCCCTTCAGCGATTGCTCGGAGGCCATTCATTGCCATCCATGGACAATGGGCACAACTGCGGCATGTTGCCCCTTCACCTGCAGTAGGTGCTTCAAACAACTCTTTATCCGGGCAGGCCTGCTGCATCTTGTAAAAAATGCCCCGATCGGTGGCAACAATTAACGTTTTCTGCGGCAGTGTCTTCGCCGCTTGGATCAGTTGACTGGTCGACCCAACGGCATCGGCCATATCCACCACCGCCTGTGGTGACTCTGGGTGGACCAGCACAGCGGCATCAGGGTATAACGCTTTCATCCGGGCCAGCGCCTGTGTTTTAAACTCATCATGGACGATACAAGCCCCCTGCCAGCACAATACATCGGCACCACTCTTCTTCTGTACGTAGCTGCCCAAATGACGGTCAGGCGCCCAAATAATTTTCTCGCCCAGGCTATCGAGATGCTCAATTAATTCAACCGCAATACTGGACGTTACAACCCAATCAGCCTTGGCTTTTACTGCCGCTGAGGTGTTGGCGTACACCACCACGGTGCGATCCGGATGGCTGTCACAAAATGCGGTAAACTCATCAACTGGGCATCCTAAATCCAGAGAACATTCCGCATTCAGAGTTGGCATTAACACCTTTTTCTCTGGATTAAGAATTTTGGCGGTTTCCCCCATAAAGCGTACACCAGCAACCAGTAACGTAGATGCCGGGTGGTTATTACCAAAACGAGCCATTTCAAGTGAATCAGCTACGCAACCGCCCGTTTCTTCGGCCAGTGCCTGAATTTCGGGGTCAGTGTAATAGTGAGCGACTAACACTGCGTCGCGTTGCTTTAACAGTGTTTTTATTTTCTCACGATAAAAAGCTTTTTCATCGGTATCCAACGGGACAGGCCGCGCGGGGAAAGGATAAATAGCCGCATTCACATCAAAAGTTTCGCTCATCGCTCACATCTCTGTTGCTGTGGTATTACTGAAGCTATCAGATCACTGCTAGCCACCCAGTAAGAATTGATTTGTTTTTTATCCTAAACAAAATAACCAATATTTGGCAAAAAGTCGCCAAATATTGTCGATTAATAGCTAAAATGTTTAATAGAGTTAAAAATGAGATGATAATTCACGTATCAGAAGGGAGCTGAGGGAAGAAACCAGAGGATTATAGGGCTAAAGCTAAAATGGAGATACCAGATAGTAAGGGAAAATGAAAAGTTAAGAAATATGTGTGTAGGGGAAATAATGGTGGGTCGTGCGGGATGACTCGTCCTCTGGACTCGCCCTTCGGGTCAACGCT
>NZ_CGBP01000002.1 GCF_001053095.1 Yersinia similis
CGCACAGTAGAACGGCAGCGCGAACTCTTCAACGCAGTACCAAAAAAAACGCAGACGATGAACAGCCGCCATATTACCGGCCACGCTATCGACCTGCTCCCCACCGGTGCCGATTGGAATGATTATAAATGCTGGTTGCCGGTATTGGATGCCATGCACCACGCCGGTAAAGAGTTAGGCGTTAAGCTGCGCTTCGGTATCACATGGACAGATAACCCGAATGACAAGCCCGCCAAGTTTTTGGATGCGCCGCATGTGGAAATCCCAGCATGAAAATAAAATTTGAGCTATCAACAGCGCATTTTGCAGAAGATATGAGGCCGTCACACGGGCCACAAAAATGGCCGTGGTGGCGCTTATTTTCAATTAGCGTTGTTCGCCAAGAGATTCACCGTCCATCAACAGGGCGCAGGATGTGGTTTTATACGCGTTGGGGTGCTGGATACATGGGTATCATTTTAGTCCGGCGTGCATTATGACGACAATCACACGATACGGCCTAATCGGTGCGCTGCTAGTGGCTATCTGTCTCGGCGTTCTGGCATTTCATTATCAGAATAAGGCCACTGGTTTAGAAAAAGACAACACTACGCTGACTGGAGAAAGGGATGTAGCCCAATTCACACTCGGCAACTACACCACGTCAGTTCGTCTATTCAACGATATTGCAAAGGCAAGCGATCATGAGAAAAGGCGCGTTATCAGTGAGAGTGAAATCCGCATTACTGCAATTAAAAAAGATATCAGTGCGGACGAATGCGCTACTCGTTCTATTCCTGTTGCCGCTGTTGAGCGCCTGCGGAATCACGCAAATAAAATACGTACAGACTCCGCACGTACCCCTACCCGCCAGCCTGCTTTCTGATTGTATGCCGCCGCTCATCCCTGACGAGCTAACATGGGGCAACAGCTTGCTACTGAATGACACGCTATTAACAGTTATTGAGTTGTGCAATATGGATAAGGCGAGCATTCGCAAGATTGAGGAGAGCAGAAATGAGCCGTAAAGCCCCTACGCCGCCTCCGTACAAACCTGGCGATACAGTGAAGAGGCCAGCCGCACCGCCTCCACCTCCGCCGCCGACTAACGAGCAGGCGTCATTTTATTTAATTCTGAAATCGGTGAATGGCCAACACGAAAAACAGCATAAACACGCTGTATTGATATCGAGTGGTCTTTAAAATCCCCGGCATTATATTTCAATCACTAGCAGGAAGTTCTAAATGGATATGAAAAAGACGCTGACGTCTGAGCAGAAAGCGCTTTTTGATGCCATGACGCAGTTACAGAAGAAATTCGTTACAGCACTACTCGATGGTGCTAACCAGACCGGTGCATATCGAAAGGCTGGCGGTAAGGCAAAGACTGATGACGGGGCGAGAGCGTCAGCCAGTCAAATCTTAACAAATCATAACGTTCAAGCCTTCCTCCAGTCCGTACAGCACGAAACAGTTAACGAGGCCATCATGACCTACACGGAAGCGATGGAACGACTAACATTGATGGGGCGCACGACAATTCATGATATCGCCACATTTGGCAATTATCAGATTGGTGAGGACGAGGAAGGGCAACCGGTATTTCAGGCGTCGTGGAAATTTAAGGACTCCAAGAATATTAAGCCCGAACACCTGGCTGCCGTCGCTGAATTATCCACTGGCAAGGACGGACTAAAAATTAAGCTGCATGATCCGAAAGCTGCCATCAAGCAACTGGCTGAAATGCGCGGCTGGGAGGCACCGAAGAAAACCGAATTGACCGGCGCGAACGGTGGCCCTATCCAAACGTCAAACCTAACCCCGGATGAAGCCGCCGAGGCATATCGTAAGCTGATGGGGTAATTTTGGTAAACGTCCAGAAATAGCCGGTTCGACGAGTAAAACCTCTATGCAAAATATAGGTTAATTTATGCATCATTTATGCACTCGATTTTCTAACATTCTGCATCATTAACTCTGACAAATAAGCCTTTCGATTCATTATGTTGATGAGTGCTATACGCTTGGTGCGTGTAACATCCATTATGTTAAAAAGTCATTTTTCGTGCAATTTAGTGTAGTGATGATAGTGTCAGTAATAAATAAACAAAAATGTTTAATCTTCTATTGCGCATATAAGCAAAAATGTTTATACTTGTTTCAAGTTAAATAAACAGGAGGAGGAAGTGAAACAACGCGAGTTCCAGCGTTGGCTAGCGGGGCAAGGAGCTGAATTTTCGAATGGCACTAATCACTTGAAGATTTTCTTAAACGGCAAGCAAACGATAATGCCAAGACATCCGGGGAAAGAAATACCGGAGCCTCTGAGAAAAGCGATTCTTAAGCAACTTGGACTTAAATAATAAACCAGCCCTTCGGGGTTGGTTACTCGCGGAGATTCACTTAGTCAAATATGCGATATCCAATAAAATTTGAGCATGACGAAACCGGGTGGTGTATATCGTTCCCGGATATACCAGAAGCATTAACTGGCGGAGCTACAAAGGAAGAAGCGCTATCATTGGCGCAAGACGCCCTTGTAACGTCGTTTGATTTCTATTTTGAAGACCAGCGCCCGGTACCCATGCCAAGCACAGACGGTGAGGAGTTTATCGAGGTGCCTGCAAGCGTGGCCGCCAAAGTGCTATTGCTTAACGCTATGCTGGCTACAGGAACAACACCGGCAGAGCTTGCCCGTCGCCTGGGTACACGCCCGCAAGACGTTAACCGCATTGTTAATCTTGGGCACACGACAAAAATCGACACGATAGAAGCGGCGCTTAAGGCGCTAGGTAAGCGTTTAGAAATAAACGTTCTCTAAATATCGTCAACTTATCTAAAGGCTCGCTTCGGCGGGCTTTTTTTATGGAAAAATTATGCCGTTACCGTTTCCGTTCGACTTCAAGAACCCGGACTACACCCAGATTTTTGAGTGGAGAATGGAGCGACTACAACGCATACGTCAACAGCCTGACATGCTGCCAGCCATGCGGACGTTTTACCGCAACAACCCCGCTCAGTTCATTATTGATTGGGGTATGACCACCGACCCGCGCAACCTTGATTACGGGCTACCTGTCACCATCCCATTCCTTTTATTTCCCAAACAGGAAGAGTGGATCCACTGGATTATGGACAGGCGGGAACGGATGGAAAACGGCATCACTGAGAAAAGCCGTGAAATGGGCCTGAGCTGGACAGCGGTCGGCATGGCCAGCGCGTTATGCCTGTTCAATAAAGAAATGGTGATCGGCTTCGGCTCACGCAAAGAAGAATACGTAGACAGCACCGGCGACCCGAAAGCGCTGTTCTGGAAAACGCGGAAATTTATTGAAACTTTACCGCCTGAATTTCGCGGTTCGTGGAATGACAAGAAACACGCCCCTTATATGCGAATTGAGTTCCCTGATAGTGGCTCAATCATCAAAGGCGAGGCGGGGGATAATATCGGGCGCGGTGACCGTACCACGCTTTATCTTGTTGATGAATCCGCGTTCCTACTGCGTCCACTTTTGATAGACGCGGCGCTGTCACAAACTACCCGTTGCCGTATTGATCTCTCGTCAGTCAACGGCATGAACAACCCCTTCGCGCAGAAACGGCACGGCGGGAAAATACCGGTATTCACATTTCACTGGCGCAGTGACCCGCGTAAAGACGATGCCTGGTATAAGAAAGAATGTGAAAAAATAGATAACCCGGTCATCGTCGCACAAGAATTAGATCTCAACTACAACGCCGCCGCCGAGGGTATTCTAATTCCGTCTGAATGGGTGCAGGCCGCTATCGGGGCGCATACGAAACTGGGTATCACGCCCTCGGGCGCACGCATTGGCGCGCTGGACGTGGCGGACGAAGGGATTGACCTTAACGCATTTTCAAGCCGAACCGGTGTCTTGCTCGACCGCTTAAAAGCCTGGTCAGGTAAAGGCTCTGATATTTACGCAACTACGCAAGACGCAATGATATTGAGTGATGAGAATGACTGTGACTATCTGCTCTATGACGCTGACGGCCTCGGCGCGGGTTGCCGTGGTGATGGGCGCGTTATCAATGAGACGCGACAGAAAGCAGGACAGCGGCAGGTTGAGATAAAGCCCTTCCGGGGCAGCGGTGAAGTTATTTACCCTGACAAGCCTGTATTCAAAGCGGACACGAAAAAAGACGCACGAACCAACAAAGACTACTTCGCAAATCGTAAGGCGCAGGGGTGGTGGGCGTTGCGTATGAGATTCCAAGAGTCTTACCGCGCTGTGGTCAAAGGTATGCCATTTGATCCGGACGAGATAATCAGTATTGACGAAAACTTGCCGGAAAAAGAAAAGCTAATTGCAGAATTGAGCCAGCCAACTTACACAATTAACGGGGCGGGGAAAATCATTGTCGATAAAGCGCCATCGGGCACACGCTCACCCAACCACGCCGACACTGTGATGATTTGTTTTGCACCTGAAAAAATCCGGCGCTCCACTTTTGGATAGTTCGTTTTTTGCTCTATTTAACATAATGACTCTTAAGCGAACTTGTATTCAAAATGCTAAATATTGCTTTCAATACGTTGCGGCATCGTGTGACACGTCACGACGTAAATAGCACACAAACTCATGGCAATCAGTGAATTAACGGCAAGCACTTTACTTTAACAATCAATCAAATCGTTTGAACGAGAGCCGGGGTTTTTATCCTCGGCTTTTTTGTTTGTGCGATTTATGGCACTTGAGGCGAGATCAATGATGAGGTGGTTTAAACGTAAGAAAAAAGAGGAACCACAAAAGCCAGAGCGAGTGCGTGAAGGGTTCTTTAGTACTCACCGCGAATCAGACGATAGCGCGACGGCTACAGAAGTGCTGCAGGGGAAGATAAGCCACATTGCCAATACTCAACCGGTGGCCCAAACAGTTGGTACATTGGACAGCATGGACGGCGGCGGGGCGTTACAGTCCCCGCACGTGAGCGGTGGCGGTACGGTCAGTGACAGCTTGTTTATGTGGTATGCCAACAGTAACTTTATCGGCCACACCATGTGCGCAATCATTGCGCAGCACTGGTTAATATATAAAGCCTGTGCCATGCCGGGCCGCGATGCGATTCGGCAGGGCTATACGATTCAAGGCGAGGGCGGCGAAGAGTTAGATCCGGATGCCTTAAAGCTGCTGAAGCGCTACGACAAAAAAATGAACATCAATAAACAGATGCGCGATTTTGTCACCTTCGGGCGTATTTTCGGGGTTCGTGTCGCCCTGTTTCGCGTTGAGAGTGACGACGACGAATATTATCAAAACCCGTTTAATGAAGATGGCGTAACGGAGAACAGTTACAAGGGCGTGGTACAAATTGACCCCCATTGGTGTACGCCTGATTTAGACGCAGAAGGATTAACAGATCCGACATCACCCAATTTTTACAATCCAACACACTGGATAATTAATGGCAAAAAGTACCATCGGTCGCACTTGATGATATTTATCCCTAATCCCGTCGCCAACATCTTGAAGCCTGGTTACCTGTTCGGCGGTGTGCCGGTGCCGCAGAAGATCATGGAGCGCGTCTACGCCTCAGAACGTACAGCTAACGAAGCCCCTCAGTTAGCACTCAGCAAGCGAACAACGATATTTAAAACTGATGCGGCTAAGGCATTATCAAACGAAAGTGCGTTCAATCAGAATATGGCTACATGGATTAAATACCGCGACAACTACGGCGTGAAAATTGTTGATAACGAAGAAGATAGCTTAGAGCAGTTTGATACTTCCCTTGCCGACTTTGACGCGCTGATCATGACGCAGTATCAGCTTGTAGCTGCCGGTGCTGATGTCCCGGCGACCAAGCTACTCGAAACCCAGCCTAAAGGGTGGGCTAGCTCGGGCGAGTACGAAGAGGGCAGCTATCGAGAAGGACTGGAAAGCCTACAGACCCACGACTTAACCCCGCTACTGGAGCGACATCACTTACTACTGATGCGCTCACACGTTGCGCCTGAACTCAATATTAAGCCTGTTGAAACTTGTGTTAATTGGGAGTCGCTCGACTCACCGACCGCCAAAGAATACGCAGAGATTAACGAAATCAACAGCCGTGCAGATTTGAACCTGGTGAATTCCGGCGCGCTCGATCAATACGATGTCCGTGACCGGCTCATGGCCGATAAAAACAGCGGGTATAGCGGTATAGCGCCAGCAGAGCCACCGGAAGAGCCAGAGCTACCGACAGAGGGGGAGGGCAATGGCGAAAACACCACGCAAAATGGCGAGACGTCAGCCGCCTAAGCCTAAGGACGGCATTCTACGTGGCGCAACACTGTTTATGTCAGTCAGCGCCGGAAGCGAATATCAGCACACTGTTACCCGCACCTTTGATCTACTCCGCGTTGAATCTGAATCAGAAATAAAACGCCTGTTTGAACAATCAGATTCGCCCGTTCTGGACGGTGCGACGCTGGACGGCAGTCTCGCTAACAGTGCTGCGAAATTGCTGCACCGGCTCCGGAGGCGATTTAACAGCGTCTTTAATGACATGACAGATAAAGCGACGGCCCGAATGCTGGAGCGGGTTTCGGGTAACGCAGGCAGCGACGTTAAACGCAGCTTGGAGGAAATCGGGGAGGGGGTATCAATCAAAGTAAATATGTTATCGCCAACAGTGAAAGAAACAATTCAGGCGAAAGGGTATGAAGCCGCCAACCTGATCAAGCGGGTACCGAGTGAATATCTGGACGACATCGGCGCGGAGGTGATGCGCTCTATTTCTTCCGGTCGTGGACTACAGGATTTACAGCCAGCACTGGAAAAAAGAGGCGTCAAGGTGCGTAACTGGGCGAAAAACGTCGCGCTTGATCAAACCCGCAAAGTGTACGACGGCATTTCAACAGCGGCCATGAAATCCGCGGGCATTCGTAAATTTG
This sequence comes from Yersinia similis, assembly GCF_001053095.1. Lineage (GTDB taxonomy): Bacteria > Pseudomonadota > Gammaproteobacteria > Enterobacterales > Enterobacteriaceae > Yersinia > Yersinia similis. Next base: position 6,881 of record NZ_CGBP01000002.1, read on the forward strand.
AGTGGGTTCATAGCGGCGGCAGCAATGACCCACGCGAACACCATATGTTGCCGTGGCCAGCAGGGCTAAACGGTGGAATTTTCGATATAGACGACCCGCCGATTATTGATAAGCGAACCGGTGAGCGCGGGACTCCCGGACAGCTCCCCTATTGCCGGTGTACCAAACGGCCAATAATTGATTTTGGTGATGACGATGAGTGAACGCTCAATTGATACAAACGGCTGGTTTGAATCCCCGAACAACCCCTTAAGCAAAGTCGGTATTTATGCCTACCTCGGCAAAAACATTCCCGGCGCACCTGACCCCAGCAAGATTTATTACGTATACAGACCCGAGGATGAGCTATCAGACCCCGCATGTATCGACTCGTTCAAATTGCTGCCGTGGACAGATGACCACCCACCGGGGTTATTGGGTGAAGAGGACGAAGGGTTAACACCAGCGGAGGAAAAGGGCGTACAGGGCGTGATCGGTGAGCGTGTCTATTACGAAGACGGCGTTCTGTACGGGAATATCAAGGTTTTTTCACAAACGATGGATGAGCTGATACGCAAAGGCAAAAAAGAATTGTCGTGCGGCTACCGCTCTAAATATGAATGGCAATCGGGTACGTACAACGGTGACCAATACGACGTTATCCAGCGACAAATTAGAGGTAATCATTTGTCGCTGGTAGACGAAGGGCGTATGGGTTCAGAAGTCGCTGTACTCGACGCGTTTACACTTGACTCAAAGGATGTAATTCACATGACAGAAGAAGAAAAAAAAGCACTGGCCGCATTGCTGGCCATGTTACCTGCACTGCAAAAAATCGTTGATGCGGCGGGTACGGCAGACAACGAAGAAGAAACAAAAGACAGCGAAGAGGAGGAAGGCACTAAGGACAGCGAAGAGCCGGAAGAGGGTACCAAAGATAGTGAGGAAGAAGGCACCGCTGACGAAGAGGATAAAGATAAGGATAAAGAGGGTACCGCCGACGAGGACGACAAAGACAAAGAAACTGCCGCTGCGCTGGATGCGATGGACAAAGAAATCAAAGCGCTAAAACGGGATGGCTTTAAAAACGTGATGCGTGAAGTGTCGCGCCGTGATGCGTTGGCGCGTGATCTGTCTCGCCACGTTGGCACCTTTGACCACGCCGACATGACCACGAATGAAGTTGCTGCGTACGGTGTTAAAAAGCTGAAAATCACCCATGCGAAAGGGCAGGAACTCTCTTGCCTGTCGGGGTATTTGCAAGCAGCTAAAGCCGCGCCAGTGACGACCTACAGCGGCACCGGCCTCGACGCTATCGATAGCGGTAGTGCGATTTCTAAATACCTGACAGGGGATGAAAAATAATGAATTTTCAAAAAACGGTCCGCTTTGATCAAGCGTTCGGCTTAGTCGGTGAAGTGTCATTTGACGGCCCACTTCGCGCAAAACCGGGCGTACTTAACAGCGAAAACCCGGCCAATAACGTGTTTGGCCGGGCCTTTACTGTGCTGTCAGATGGCTCGATCACGGCAGGCGGTACCGGTTCATTCTGGGGCATTCTCGCTAACCCCAAGGCCCACATGTTCACAAGCCGAATTGGCGACGACGGCAATAACACGTTACCAAACGGCGTTAATGCTGAGTTTGCCGATATGGCGATTATTAACGTTGAAGTATCAACACCAACAACGGTCGGTAGCGACCTGTTTTACTCAACAGAAACAGGGGCGCTGTTGGCCTTGCCATCGGGTACCGCAGCACCAGCAGGACACGCAGCCGTTCCAAACGCTAAAGTAGCCCGACTCCCGCAGACCAGCGCGACAGGCGGTCTTATCGTCGCGCAACTGACTAATTAAGAAAGGACGAAAAATGAAACAATCAGTTACTCACAGTTCACTTGCGCCGCGCAATGTCCGCCCGTTGTCGCTGACAGCAAAAGACATCACTGGCAACGCGCATTTAGAGTTAGGCCGACTGGGGATTAATATTTCGCGCGGCACTATTAGCAACATGATCAGCGGAATGGGCTTGGACAGCAATGATACAGGACTAGCACCATCGCCACTACCGGGGTTGATGCCGGGCGGTTCGCCTACGCCTATTCAATTTCTGCAAGCCTGGCTACCGGGCTTTGTACGCATGATTACAGCCGCGCGCAAAATTGATGAGTTGATCGGCATTGCGACTGTTGGAGCCTGGGAAGATGAAGAAATTGTGCAAGGGATGCTGGAGCCTATCGGCAGTGCGGCTATTTACTCTGACCACGGCAATATTCCGCTGGCGTCTTGGCAAGTGGGTTATGCGCGTCGCAGCATTGTACGTTTTGAACAGGGTTTTTCGGTCGGCGCTCTTGAAGAAGCCCGCACAGCTAAAGCGAGCCTTGCGACAGCAGCGGAAAAACGCAGTAGCGCGGCACAGTCGTTAGATGTCTCGCGTAATCGGGTAGGATTTTACGGCTACAACGATGGTCAGAATATGACCTACGGTTTTCTAAATGAACCCAACCTGTTACCTGCATTAACGGCGGCACCCGGCGCAGGTGGTGATACGACATGGCAGAGCAAAACCTTCCTTGAAATTACAGCAGACATTCGCCGGATTTTAGTTGAGCTTCAAGTTGCGAGTATGGACACTATCGACCCTGAAGCCATGCCGATCACTATCGCACTCCCTACAGGCGTTAATCAGTATCTGAGCGTCACGTCAACCTACGGCAACTCGGTGCGCCAGTGGGTGAAAGAAAACTATCCTAATTTGCGTTTTGTCACAGCGCCGGAGATGAAAGATGCGGTTGGTGGCGAAAGCGTTACTTACGCATACCCTGATTCTGTCAATGACGGTTCAAGTGACGACGGTCAGGTGTGGTCGCAAAACGTGCCGAGCAAATTCACCGTGATCGGCGTTGAAAAACGCAGCAAAGTTTATGTTGAAGATTTCAGTAACGCTACGGCGGGGGTGCTGCTCAAGCGTCCGTATCTCGTTATTCGCCTGATCGGCATTTAACAGTAACTATTGAACATCAAGGGGGCCAATGCCTCCTTTTTTATTTTTAGGAGTTTCTATGCACTATGTTTTTTCCACAATTTCAACGGATGTTAAGTACACATTTTACGGACAGTCAGCAAATGACATGCCAGCGATTGAACGCACGATAACAATTAAAGGCGGCGCGAACGTAGCAACCAAAAATCTCATTACCCCACGCGGCGTAATGACGGCTATAGAAGATGCAGAAGTTGACATGCTCAATACTCACCCGGTTTTTTTACGTCACAAAAAAAATGGTTTTGTGCATGTTGAAGCCAAACCCGCAGCAGCCGATGACGTGGCAAGCGACATGGAACCCCGCGACGAGTCCGCACCGCTGATTGATGATGACTTTACCGGTGATGAAAAGCCGCCAACGACATCGAAAGACAAGAAAAATTAAGGTGACGTGATGACCATAGATATCAGTGTTGTAGAATTCCGTGAACGCTTCCCCGCAATGAGTGATGTGATTGTTTTCCCTGACGGCTTAATTCTTCATCAAAGCGAAATGGCGCAATGCTTCATTAGCGTTGGCCCCACGTTACGCGGCGACTGCTATCAAATGGCTATCTATCTGATGACCGCGCACCTGGTCTGGTCTGATTATCTCATCCGGCAGGGGCAGACAACGGCCGGTATTGTGACCGGCGCGACCGTCAGTAAAGTCTCGGTGAGCATTACGCCGCCGCCGTCTGGCAGTGCATGGCAATTCTGGCTGTCAACGAGTCCCTATGGTTTGCAATTGTGGGCGTTCCTCAATATCAAATCAGCGGGCGGGGCATATGTTGGCGGCTTACCTGAGCGCACCGCTTTTCGTAAAGTGGGCGGGGTGTTCTGGTAATGGCCGGTCAATGGCGGGGGGATGGCGGCAGCAAAATAGCGCGTATTCGTCGTGAAATTGCCGAACTCAACAGCATGCAAATGCGTGTTGGATGGATGGAATCAGCGCGGTACGCGGACGGGAAGCCGGTTGCCGGGATCGCCGTGGTACAGGAATTAGGCACCGAAGATTTAACCATACCGCCGCGATCATTTATGCGAACCACTCAAGATGAGAAAAAAATTGAGTGGGACAGCAATATGAAAAAAGGCTTCACAGCAGTAATAAAAGGGACTCGCACCAGTGCACAAGTCATGGAGGCGCTGGGGCTGATGGCGGCGGGCGATGTTCGCAAGAAAATTACCCAGATATTCACCCCGCCACTGGCCATTAGCACGATAAAAGCCCGTGCGCGCAAGGCGGGACCGAGCGCACGCGCGATATCTATCAAGCCGTTAAATGACTCAGGGCTGATGCTAGCGACGCTCACGCACGTAGTGACTGGAGGTGATGAATAATGATACCGGGTATCAATTTGTTAAACGTAGCGCTGGGCGTTATTGGCTCCCAGCCGGTGGTCTATTTTCGCGACAGTGGCCAACGAGAGACCTTGGCGAACGGCAACTTAAAAACGGTGTTCGAAGAGGGTAAACCCATTTTATCCGGCAGCGTGCAGGCAGTGCCGAAAGAAAAGGTGATCCGGCAGGGTCTGGAAGAGTCATTTGATTATGTTGAATGGTTTGTTTCACAGTCGGTAATCGGCGATGAGCGAGACTACAGCGGCGATGAAATCAAGTGGAACGGTAAGCGCTGGAAAGTCGGCAGCGTTGAAGACTGGTCGGCTCAGGATGGCTGGTGTGTCGCTGTCTGTCAGGAGGTGAAAATAAAACGTGTTAGATAATCCGCTTATTATACTCATCCGAACAAGTTTACTTGCGGGGTTAAAAAGTCGGGGTTATGAAGATATCAACGTGTGGCAAAGTTACCAGCCGACCCAGCAAGGAACATCGTCAGACAAAACACTCTATATTCACAAAATAACAAACGGCAATCACGGCTTTGCGGGTAATCAAGAAATCTACGACGAACAAAACGAGGTCATCAAAAGAATAACCACTGAGATTTTAACGCCGACGTATCAAGTCAGTTCTACGGTTGTTTACGATGAAAATGAGCCTTTTGCTATGACGGCGGGTGACCTCGTTTATTTAGCTTTCAGTGTTATGCAATCAACAGAGTTTCAAAATTTATTACTCGCACAAGACGTGAATATATTCCGTGCGGGTAGCATAAAAAACATTACAGTGCCGAGCGACAAGGCAGGTCATGAAGACCGGCCAACGTTTGATATACAAATCACACATAAAAATATTTATACAACTGAAGTGCCGGTTGTTAAGTCCGTTCATCATCGAACAAGCAGGATTTAAAGAGGTTATAGAATGTCTATTGATCTGAGTAAGTATGTCGAGATTATATCCGGCGTGGGTGGGGGGAATTCTGTTCGTGCGCGTGAATTAATTCTACGGATTTTTTCACGTAATAATTTAATTTCGCCCGATTCCACTTTAGAGTTTAACAACGCGAATAATGTATTAAGTTATTTCGGCGTTGAATCAGAAGAGTACAAACGAGCGGTTAAATACTTCAGCTATATTTCGCCGTCGATTGTGCAGCCTTCAAAAATATCATTTGCGCGTGATCAACGTGAAATTAGTGATTCGTTATTTTTGGGTAAGTCTGGCGCGTATAAACTAGATAATATTTTGCCGCTGTCCGGAACCATCAGCGGAAATCTCGACGGTGTAAAGTTTACTACGCTAGAAATGACATTTGAAAATGATGAGTCACTGAATAGCGTGGCGCGAACAATACAAGGTGAAATTAGTGCCGCAGGTATTGAATACGCGCCAGCCATGTCACAGACATCAGCGACTTACAATGCCACGGCTGCACGTTTTGAGTTGACAATAATTGGTGAAAACGCAGATGTTCCAGTCTCAGCAAAATTGACTATCGACCCTGGCGAAATTGCTGACGCGCTTGGATTATCGGACGGCACAGCGATAATAGGTATACCCGCTGCGCTAAACCCTGTCGAGAGCGTCGCGGCGGCTGACGATATCAGCAACAACTACGGCTCATTTTTGTTTATGAGTGACGATAACTTAGAAACAAGCATTGAACTTGCAGAAGCGAACGCGGCGAAAAACGTCATGTTTATGTATCTGCTTGGCTGTACAGCAGCAAGTGCAAGCGCGTATTACGACGCGTTGAAATCAATTGCCAGTGTCGGCTTAACGCTTATTGCCACTGAAAATACTGATTTTGATGATCAGATCCCAGGCACATTAATGGCAGCGACAAATTATGACGGTCGTAACAGTGTCATTAACTATATGTACCGCCAGATCCCCGGCGTGACTCCAAAAGTCACCACAACGTTACTATCAGATACGTACGATAAATTACGCATTAATTATTACGGACGCACTCAGACCGCAGGCCAAAAGATTGATTTTTATCAGCGTGGAATACTGATGGGCGGCGCAACAGCCCCGGTTGATATGAATGTTCACGCTAACGAACAATGGCTTAAAGATGTGTGTGCGGTGGCGCTGTTATCGCTTCAACTATCACTTGGCCGTATCCCCGCGAATATTTCCGGGCAAGCGCAAATCCTTACTGCTCTTCAAGAATCAATCAACGCGGCGCTGAATAATGGCGTGATCAGTGTGGGTAAAACCTTCGACATTATTCAAAAGCTGTATATCACGCAACTGGCGGGCGACGATGGCGCATGGCAGCAAGTACAGAATATTGGCTACTGGATTGATGCCGTCATGCGCAGTACGACTACAGAAGATGGCCGGATTGAATGGCAGTGTGTCTACACGCTGATTTATAGCAAAGATGATGCCGTTCGTCGCATCGTCGGCACCCACGCACTGATTTAAGGACAGATAGAATGGATATTTCAGGTTTTGGCACAATTGTTAATATTCGTGCTTCAAAAACGTTCCCCGCCGGTTTTAACGTTACGCAATTTGCAGATGATGCCGACCCGCTTGATTCGCCGTCTCAACAACTCGCGGATGTAGGTATGGGGCTAAACGGCGATATGGTGTCTTGGAGCGTGGCTCAAGTGCTGCAAGTCACATTAAACATCACCCCCAACAGCGACGATGATCGTAACTTAGCGATACTGGCAGAGGCGAACAGAATAGCGAAGGGTAAGCGCAGCGTTAATGATGAAATTACCATGTCGATTTCATACCCATCCGGGGAAAGTCGGACGTTATCTGGGGGGGTTATTACTGATGCCATGATCGGTAATAGCGTGAGCAGCGCGGGCCGGTTGAAATCAAAGCCGTATATTTTTAAATTTGAGAATCAGGTGATCGCATAATGTTAGAGCCTATTGAAAAAGAAATCCCCCTGCCCGAGGGGGGCACAAAGACCTTCATTCTGAGTAAGTTCCCGGCCATCGCTGGTCGTGAAATCGTCACACAATACCCGACCACTGGCGCGCCTAAAATCGGCGACTACAAGACTAACGAAGCGTTGATGCTAAAGCTGATGGCTTACGTTGCTGTGCCGATAGAGGGAGGCAGTCAGATCCAACTAACGACAAGCGCTTTAGTAAATAACCATGTCCCGGATTTTGAAACATTGATGAAACTCGAATGGGCAATGATGGAATATAACTGTAGTTTTTTCAGGAACGGCGTGGCCTTAAATTTCTTAACCGGTTTAACAACGAAAGTCCAAACGTTGATTACGAAAACGTTGACGGGTTTATCGCAACCATTGTCGGAGCCGACCGCGCCACCCTCCGAGAACTCAGAGACGTCTACACACTAGAAGAGGCTTTTGATCTCTTCGAAATCATCGCAGTACAGCGCATGAATGAATCCCTCGCCATGGAATACTCGCAAAGGAAAAAATAATGAACTTGCTCGAGGCGTTTTACTACACGTTTGCAGCCGACGCCTCCGGGCTTGATCGTGGGCTGACTGATGCAGAAAAAAAGGCCGAGAAATTAAAAAACTCGGTATCAAATGCCGATGCGGCGGCTGAAAAGCTCGGTACGTCATTTTTAAGCCTGGCTAAGGCGGGCGTTGGATTATTGGGCGTCACCTTAACGCTGGGCGGCATCAAAGCCCTTGCATTGGGAACAGCAGAAACAACAAGCGAGCTAGGCAAGCAGGCCCGGCAAATGAACGTCAACGTATCGACGTTGGACGCGTGGCGCAAGACCATCACAGAAAGCGGCGGCGATGCTGAAGCCTTCACGCGCACGCTCGGCAATATGGCCCAGCGGTTCCGTGATCCGGAGGCCGCATTATTGCGCTATAGCAAAGCACTGGGGGGCATGAGCGCATTCAAAGCGCAGCGTATCGGGAAAATGATTGGCCTGGACGAGGGAACGATAGAATTACTGCGCAAAGGTAAAGTGAGTGTAGAGGAATTACTTAAAAAGCAGAAAGAGCAGGGGGTAATAACAAAAGAGCAGGTCGCGATGACGGATAAATTCAATCAGGATTTGCGAACACTTAAAATGAGTTTTACTGATTTAAAAACTAATATCGGAATGGGATTAATTCCAACATTTCAATATTTGCTTGATAAGTGGAACGCATTATCAAAATGGACATCTGAAAATAAAGATTTCGTGAAAGGATTCTTTATTGCTATTGCAGCTATCATTGTCGATTTTTATTTACCCGCGATGTTAAAAGCAGCAGCAGCAACGATAGCGGCAGTTTGGCCTATTTTGTTAATCGTTGCCGCTGTGGTTGCTATTGCCGCTGCGTTCGCTTTGGCCTATGACGACGTCATGAATTTTCTTGCGGGAAATGATTCAGTTATCGGTGAGCTATCAAAAAAATGGCCGTGGATCGGTGAATTGGTGCTGGGCTTAGTCGCTGAATTGAAAAATCTCTGGGCGCAAATTGTCGCGGTCGGAGATGCGTTAATTTTAATGGTAACTAACCCTATTCAGTTTTTAAAAAACTTCGGCGCTGAAATTAGAGAATTACTGGATCTGCTATTTGGTGAGGGTGCTGGAGATAGTATTTTTAGCGCAATCGCGGATTCAGTCGGCGCGGCGTGGAATGGGATAAAGATATTAATTACAAGCGTTGTCGGCTTAGCCATGAAAGGGTTTGAAGCTATCGGTAACGCGTGGAAGACTGTGAAGGGCTGGTTCGGCGCGGGCGAAGAAGAAGTTAATAACGCTAAAAATACAGCAACGGCAGGGCAGTCGCGGCAAGGGTGGGAAGAGCCTGTAGACTTAACTTATGGCGGTAAAGCGCAACTGGCGCAGGCATCAGCAAGCAGTGTGACGACAATGACGAGCAGCAGCATTACTAACAGCAAAGCAGCGAATAAAAATATTAATAATCGCGTCGATAAAATCGAAGTGATCACGCAAGCGACGGACGCGGAGGGGATCGCCCGTGACATCGGCAGTGAATATGGTAATGCAATGAGTCAGTACGCAGACGGGCTGGAAATATAATGAATGGAACAGAAATTTACGGTATCTATGACAGTGACTTTAACCTGATGTTTGAAAACGCCATTAATATGACAGCCAGTGTTTTTGAAGGCTCTAAGTTAATGGAACACCCCATCGAAGATGGTTCAACAAAAACGGACCACAAAATAATACTGCCAGTTGAGATAGAAGTTACGTTATGGATATCGGAAGCGCATTATAAAGACACGTACTCTGTAATTAAACAGGCTTTGTATAGTGACTCCAGCTTTCAAGTTAATACTCGCGTTGGAATTTATTCCAATATGATTTTATCTGAGATGCCGCACGAGGAATCACCCGATCAATCCGGTGCTATTATCATTACGTTGAGTTTGAAAGAAGCGGTTATTGTTACCACGCAATATCAGGCGTTAACGTCAAGAAAGGTTAAAGACTCGAAAGATACCAGCACTGTAAATCGCGGAGAGCAAAAACCGGTGAAGAATTCTGTTGCCATTGGTGTGGTGTGGGATTTATTTGGAAAATAACATGACTCAGTTAATTATTTTGGAATCAGTAGCGAACCAATCATTAACGATTCGACTTGAAAACTCACGTTATGAAATAGTCTTGAATACGTTAAATGATGATTTGTTAAGTATATCCATTTTTCGTAATGGCATAAACTTAGTTAAAGGGATAAGAGTAATGCCGTATACCTTACTCTTGCCCAAGCATTTACAGCTTAATTATGGAAACTTTTACTTTAACACCCCCGATGATGAATATCCGCATTATGAAAGATTTATAGATAACCATCGTTTTTATTATATTCCCGCCGCCGAGGTGTAAATCATGGAGCTAGACCCGCGCATAATCTCGTTATCAATAGAGATAGATGGCAAGTTACACGTTTACACCGATCTTTATATAGCAGCATCCGGGCAAAAAACGGCAGGTTCGTTACAAAATGAATGCACGATAAAAATTGCTAATCTTAAACAGTCTGACCGCAATTTTCTGATCACAGAAACATCACCGCTCAATCGCCCGCGCAGGCGCAAGAAAATTATTCTGTTCGCCGGACGTAAAAGCTACGGCACGTTTAAGGTTTTTGAAGGGGACATTATCGGATGTACCCCGAGCCAGCCACCTGACATCATGCTCACAATGAAGGCGCGTACCGGGGCTTTCTTTATGACCGACATGCTCAGCTCAAGTTATGCCGCCACGGTGCCACTCAGCAAAATAGCCGCCGACACTGCACAGAGCATGGATTTAACCCTCGATTTTCAGGCATCGGACAAGAATGTCAGTAATTACAATTTCACCGGGGCTAAGCTAAAGCAGGTTGATAAGCTGGGTAGCGCAGGCAGCTATAACGCTTACATCGATGATGACCGATTGATTATAAAAAACAGAGATGTTCCGCTACTCAATGAGACCGTCACCCTCAATAAAAACACCGGCATGATTGGCGTCCCTGAGGTCACGGAAGAGGGCGTTAAAGTGAAATACCTGCTTGATCCGTCGAGCCGTCCGGGGGCCAGCCTGACCATAGAAAGTGATTTAAATCCGGCAGCTAATGGCACCTTTGTTATTTACAAACTCAGTTATGACATCAGTAACCGAGACACACCTTTTTATCACACGGCGGAATGTCGGAGGTTGGGACTATGGCAGACACTACTTTAACCGATATTGACCCGGCGTTAACCGGCTCGCTATCTGGCACGTTGGAATACGTCTTCAAGAAAATGCTACAGGGAATAGATGGCCAGCTGCCCGCGCAGGTGATCAGCTACGACCGCGTGACCAATCGTGCCACGGTTCAACCGCTTATCAGTCGAGTGACGACAGCGGGTGAGGCTGTAGAGCGCGGTACCGTTGCCAGTATGCCAGTGCTCGCTCTGGGGGGCGGTGGGTTCAATATCTCGTTTCCGCTGAAGGCGGGGGATCGGGGCTGGATAGAAGCCAGCGATAGAGATATTTCTCTTTACCTGCAAACCACCCAGCAATCAAAGCCAAATACGTTACGCATGCATGAATTTTCTGACGGGCGTTTTATTCCTGATGTCTTTGCAGACTATGAGTTGCCCGCTGGTCACGACGATTCGCTAGTTATTCAGCATAAATCTGGTCAGACGTGGATCGGCGTAAAAGAGGCGGAAATCAGTTTAAAGGTCGGCAGTGCGGAATTTACATTAACAGAAGACCGCATAACCCTGACAGCAGGCGGTAATTCCTTTGTTGTCAGTGCCGCAGGCGCTAAGCACAATGGCGTTAACGTTGGCGGTAATCATAAGCACAGTGGCGTACAAGGCGGCAATGATAATACTGGAGGCCCCCAATGAATATATTAAGCCTGGCATTAAACGATAAACATCGATTGTATTTAGATGCAGCGGGAAATTTAGCGGTTGTTACTAATCTGTCCGCATGTTTGCAGAACTGCAAAACAGCGATGCTGGCCCAACGAAATGAAATGATATACGCGATGGATGAGGGTATCCCATATCGCGAAACGTTGTGGGACCAATACCGGCCTGCACAATTTGAAGCCGCCGCGCGTACTGCAATCAAGGCTATTACTGGCGTAAAGCAAATCACGTCTTTTTCAATCGCTCGCGCAGGCAATGATTTTTACTATAGCGCGACAATAAAAACAGAGTGGGGAACAGGGGCCATAAATAATGAGCGAGATTTATAATTACATTGAAGACACAGGAATTGTCATACCGGACACCGCCGATATAAAAACAGCAGTAGAAGAAGAATTTAAAGCGGCATTGGGCCAACAGATGTCAACTAACCCGGACTCTCCACAAGGCCGCTTGATCAGCGCCGAGGTCAGCGCCCGTCGAGCGGTTGTCATCAATAATGCAACGTTAGCGAATCAAATAAACCCTAATTTTGCTACCGGTATATTTTTAGATGGCGTCTGTGCGCTACTGGGGATCACGCGTAACAGCCCTGAAAAATCGGTCATACCGAGTGTCACATTGCGCGGCATTCCATTAACCGAGATTCGTGCGGGGTCAAGGGCCAGATCCAGCACCGGTGATATTTTTGTTAGTGCTAACAGCGTACTTTTAAACAGTGCCGGCATGGCTACGGTAGATTTTATTGCAGATGAGGCGGGAGGGGTAAGTTGCGCCTCGGGGGCATTACTGACAGTTATTGATGCCGTGCTGGGCTGGGAAACCGTCTTCAATGATTATGCGGCTGTAGTCGGTAGCGGGGAGCAAAGCGATGTTGCGTTACGCTCAGAACGTAAATTGAGGCTTGCAAATCAGGGTATATCGACGGTAGAGGCCCAAATCAGCGGGCTGTACGGCCTTGCCGGTGTTCATTCGTTATCGTTTCTTGAAAATATCAGTCATGAGTTTATGACAATTGATGGCATTTATATGAAACCACACAGCGTGTGGGCTTGCGTGCATGGCGGCGTTGATCAAGATATAGCGCGTAGCCTTTTACAGAATAAAACCGATGGGGCTGCGTGGAACGGCGCAATATCGGTAACAGTGATAGAACCCAACGCCGATATCCCGTACATAGTCCTGTTTGACCGCCCGGCAGAAATCTCCATCACAGTAAAAGTGATCATGCGCAGTGCGCAGGGAACGATAGACCCGAATGTCGTTATTCCCAACGCCTTGATTGCATACGCAATGGGTGAGCTGGACGGTGAGCGGGGTTTTGTTACTGGCGTTGATGTCAGCCCGTTCGAGCTCGCCGGTGCTATCAGTCTTGTTCACCCCGGTTTTTTTGTGCAGCAAGTTTTGATTTCACGCGGTGGCGAAGCGCTGGCCAGCAACGAAATTACAATAATGAAAAATGAAGTCGCCACACTGTCAGAAGAAAACATATCAGTTGTGATTAATTTATGATTTACACGCAAAGCAATGTTAAAATTCCCACACTAATCATGGAGGCATTAGAATGAGAATTAATTTAACATTTCTATATACATTAATCTTAATTAATAGCGGCGTCGTCGCAGCAGCACAATCCTCACCAACGTCAGGATCGCCCTACTCTTCACTGGTGGTTTTGATAGCCTTAATTGCTTTGGTGATTTATGTTTTTAGAAAAATAAAAACAAATAAAAATAAAGATGTTGATTCAAATAAAAAAGGAAAGTTAACAACTGTATTGTTATGGATTCTTTTTGTATTCATGCTTATATTCTCGTTTTCTACCTTCGCAATAGAATCTTATGGCAGAGGCATGATATTCGGGGGTATAGCAGTCGGTCTATTTGTTATTTTAAGAAGAAGTCGTCGAAGAGATAAGGAAGCGCAAGAAAAAAGAGCTAGGCAAGATATCATAACAAAAGAGCAAGTTAATAAAGTTCATGACGGTGAATTACCTACAGCTAATCCAAGAAAAGCCATATTGCGTAATGATGAAATCGCTTACTTTGCAGAGTTTGCGAAACTCAGAGAGAATAAAACAGTAGGATATTCATCAGGTGGTTCGAGCGTCCGCGTTAGGGTTGCAAAAGGCGTTTCAATTGGTAGCGGGGGCGGACGCTCCAGAGCAATGAAAGAAGATATAATAACTTCCGAAGGTGAGCTTGTTATAACAAACAGAAGGGTTATTTTTGCAGGTAACAACAAAAGTTTTGAGACGCCACTTACTAAGCTAACTAACTACGAAAGTTATTTGGACGGAATTAAATTCCACATGGATTCTAAATCGTATCTTCTTTTAATGGATGAATCTAACGCGGCATTAGCAGACGCAATATTAGATAACATTACTTAATAAAATAAATGCAATTACTGGCCCACCTTTTTTGGTGGGTTTTTTTATGGACGCAATATATGTCAAAACAAATACCTGAAATAAATAGCAGTATGGATTTATTACGTAACATCATTTGGCAATATGACGGTAGCGAAGAAATACAAACGTTAATGCAGAAAAAGGAAGAATGGTACAACCAAGCGCATACCGAATTTTGGAATAACTGGTTCACTGATGTTTTTGATTTACGTACAGCGAATGATTTTGGCTTAAGTGTGTGGGCCTTAATTCTTGGCGTTAATTTATTTATTCCTGAATGCCCCAGCGTGGTTTTAACGACTGAACAAAAACGCCTGGTATGCAGACTGCGTTATTATCAATTAATTACGCGTTGCACCATTCCCGAAGTTAACGGGATCATGATGGATATGTTCGCGACTGAGAACGGCAAGGCTTACGCGCTCGATCCTAATGACATGTCGTCAATCATGTATGTATTCACTGAACAGCCAGCCAGCGCTGTAGCGTTGATACTGACCAAATATGACTTATTACCGCGTCCTGCAACCGTGGGCCTAAAGTTTCGTGTTATTCGCTATATTCCCTTTGGCTTCGGTCAATACTATCAAAACTTTGAACATGCCGGGTTTTGGGATGGCGGCGAACTGATTAATTACGGATGGCGCATTAACTTATTTTTTGACAATGATAGCGGCGTACTGCACGGGCAAATAGCATCATCTGACAGTACGATAGATTTATCGGGTATTGACGTCACGCTGTACTACACAAAATCAACGGGTGAGACATTTACACGTGAAGTCACGACGACTGCTGACGGGTTATTTACGGACCTTGTAAGTCGATCAGGGGCTTACTCTGTCATTGCAAAGACACAGATATTTACGCCAACTTGCACAGTAGATAATGTTGAATCAAGAAGCTACACGTTCACGTACTTAATTAGCGGTGCTGATGTGATGCTTAAGATTTACAACCCTGAAGCGCCGTTATTTAAATTAAACGACATCGGGGAGGTAATCACGATTGATTACGGCGATGGTGTAGACAGTGATGATTATCGTGTTGATAGCCAGGGATTGGTTTATGCAACTCGCGCGTTGACTGCGGGGGTTACGTATAGAATAACCATAAAGCGTAGTAATAGCTGCATGTTTTATCATTCATCACTGGCGTTTGAAAATAAAGTAATAGAAGTCATTAGCGTGTCTGGCAGCAGGCAGGGCATGGTTAACTCATTTACAGCTTGCACTGAGTTACAAGTAATACAGGCTGGGGCATTCGATTATTTGCCAAATGTCACTACGTTTAGTTTTGCGTTTAATGACTGCTTATCGCTGCAATTGATACCTGATAATTTATTTAAATATTGTACGCGCGTTGTTAATTTCAGCTATGTATTCTTATCTTGCGGGAGTTTGCAATATATACCTACAGGATTGTTTGACTACAACCCATTAGTGACAACATTTCAGTTTGCATTTAGATTCTGTACATCTCTTAAAGAAATTCCGGCCGGTTTGTTTGATAACAATACGTTCGTTACATCATTTAAAATCGCGTTCGGAAATTGCTCAAAAATATTAACTGCGCCAACTGGGTTATTCGATAACGCACCGAATGCGACAATTTTTGAAAACGTATTTGTAGATTGCTCGCTTATGACTTCTGATATCAATGATATCTTCCCGCTTGCTGAATATAGCGCAATCAAGGATTTGTGGTGGGCGTTTAACAATTGCCGGTCATTGCGCGGTAGTGCGCTTACGTTTATAGATAAAGTGCCAAATGTAACAATCAAGACAAAGACATTTACGAATGCGTCTAGTTTGTCAGATTACAATCAAATACCCGCAGCATGGAGGTAAAAAATGGTATCGCTGGCAGTGATAAAAGAAAGGATAGATTACCAACAGACTGATGAGAATTTTATAAATTATCTCAAAATATTAAATATGAATGGTGTGATTGTTTTTAGCGAAAATGACATATCAAAAAAGAGGGGGAAACTTTTCGCATCAAAGTATTTATATAATCAAATAATTTCAGTGTACGGCAATGAAACTCCGGAAAAGGAAATAAAAATTGGATAACAGATTTTTTAAAGTGCCGTTCGCGTCAAACGGTGACACGCAAACAATTCAAGACGAAACAGATAACGAGGGGTTTGTTAGTTTTAATGAGGGCTGGGGCGGGGACTACGAGCGTGACTTGAGGACAGACACCCGCGCCAAGCCTGTTGGACGCAAAGAAATGAATTACGTATTAAATGCGATAACACGAAATATTCGGCAGTATCAAACTACGGGTTTTCCTGAGTTTATTACAGCAGCAGATAATAACGGGGCGGCGTTCGCGTACGATACCGGCGTTGTTGTCATGCACAACAATGCTCTCTATTTGTCACTTGCTTCAAATAATACCAGCGTCCCCGGCACTGATGAAAGTACATGGCAGTTGTATATTCAGCGCGAAGCAACGGAAGGAGAAACCCTCGCGGGGGTGAGTGCGATTAGTGCGATCACGCCGCGACGATTAAAATTAAAAACGGATATCATCGAAAATAGTATTACTGATATTAGCAGTTCATTAAGCCGCGTCGGTAATCTGCAAGTTGCACAAGTCTATTTAGAGTCGTCTGGGGTTGCCACTTTAACTGTTCCAACTGACTGTGTGCAAATATTGCTAATCGGTCGCTACGTTACTGACGGCGTAGAAAGCCGGGACCGTTGGGACAGCACAATCTATGCGAATGGAGAGCTTGTTGATACGACGTCATTCTACGGGTTTGTGACTGGCGGCAGTGGCCACGGACACCACCGGCGGGAATTTCTACCTTTTAGTAAATTAATTGATATGCAAGTACTGGCAGGAGACCCAATTAATTTTCAATACACAAGCAATCGCAACAGTAATACAACATTCACCGTTTTCTACATTCAGGGCGTGAGTACTGAAGAGCCTGATCAGCCATCAACTATCATCATTTCGCCGCTTAACAGCGTAATCAATGCGGGGACTAGCCAGCAACTGATCGCAATGGTCCTGCCATCAAGTGCCGCAGCTGAATACCCTGTTACGTGGCAAGTATCCGACCCGGCGCTGGGAACTATTGACAGCAACGGCAGGTATTCCGCAAATGTTGGAGCCAGCGGCACACAAAGCGTTATAGCCAGTGTTTCCACGGGACTAGCGTCCACAGCAATAATAACGCAACACATTTTTCTTACTGGGATCGAGTTCGGTGATGTTCCAGCAAATTTAGTCGCTGGGAATACTTACACCGTACCGGTTACGTATATACCGTCAAATTACACCGAGGCGATACTCACATCATCATCAGACTCAACGAGTGCGACATTATCAGCCCTCGGAACGCTATCAATCAGTAACGCAGGTTCGACAACGTTATCGTTGGCTGGCGCAAATTCTGGTATCACAAAGTCAATAACGATTGTTGCTGTAGATAAAGAAACGCCGGATGTGTTTCTTAAAATTGAAAATAACTTATCTGACGTGTCGAGCATATCCGAGGCCCGAGAAAATCTTGAACTGGGCGAGCTGGCAACTAAGGATTCGCTAACCGCGGGAGATGTAGGAGCTGTTCATATTGCTGATGTAGCGATAGTTGCAGAGTTGGATTTAAACAGCATGACGGGGCCGGGGGAGTACTTTCAAAACATATCGAGCAACGCTCTACTGAGTTTAAATTATCCGATCAACGTTGCAGGGGCGTTAAAAGTCTATGGAACGGGGGTAGACGCTATTGGGTGCCGACAAGTGTACATGCCCTATAACTCAACTTCTGAGTACAGGCGCTACGCGTACGGGGATCCGCTAGTGTTCTCTGCATGGATTGAGAAATAAAAAACCGGGCTTAACTGCCCGGCCTATCCATTCATATTGGGTTTGATGTTTTGGTGATAACGCGGGAATACGGGGGGGGATCGCGGTGATTTTTGAGGTCAAAACGGACAGGTAAGTTATTGATGTATAATGACTGAAATGTTGTGTTTTGTCGTATAAAGTCGCATGTTTATTGAACGCTTATTTCAATATCTAATTGATATATAGAATAATTATTTATTTTTCACGTCCTTTAGCAAGAATAAGGCGTACGGTCATAATTAGGTTGCTGCCATCTAGGTAAAAAAGAGCGATATTGTCTGAGTATGTGCTAGAAAATGCAAACTATCACGCACAGATAAGGGAATGATTATGTCAAAAATATATATTGTTGCGTATGTATACGGTGTGGTTCAGGGGGTTGGTTTTCGTTACAGCACCCAACGGCAGGCGCAACAGCTTGGGTTGACTGGCTATGCTAAAAACTGTGATGACGGTAGCGTAGAAGTGGTTGCCAGCGGCGATCCACAAGCGGTTGAACGGCTGATGGAGTGGATAGGGCAGGGCGGGCCACGCGGGGCGCGGGTCGATCGCCTGTTAACTGAGCCTTATCCGCCCACTCCATTTGAGAAGTTCAGCATCCGCTACTGATGAAAATATTGTTATTGCTGAAAACGTTATCCTTACTTAAAACATTGTCCTTACTTAAAACATTGTCATCGCGCGAGGTTCCGCGGATTAAATGCATTTAACCGGTTTAGGAAGCCCCGCGATTTTCGTTGCTTGTTTCGCCGGGCCTTTAGGGAATAAACGATAAAGGTAGCGGCTGTTGCCTTTCTCTTCGCCATATTTCTGGACCATGGCTTTTACCAGCATGCGAATCGCGGGTGAGGTATTGAACTCTTGATAAAAGGCACGTACAAAGCGCACCACCTCCCAGTGAGGTTCAGTCAGTGTAATACCTTCCTGCTCCGCCAACACAGGGGCTAAAGCTTCGCTCCAGTCTGTGCTGTTCTTCAGATAACCTTGTGCATCGGTATCAATGATTCGACCTTCAAACTCCAACATGTAACCTCAATAATGCAGTTAATGAAATGGCGGCTAATTTAGCAAATATTTGCTCACATCCCAAAAAAGTCTGCATTTAGATAGGCAAAAAAGCCTATGCAGTGGTAATCATCACTCCACTAGCATTGATGGTGATGATTAATTCATCATTCAACTGTGGAGTGGTGGTTTTTTTGGTCAATTAAACTCAAACGGGCTTTACAAGCTTCGATGCTCTGTTTATAGTTCGGCTCGTTGCGGAGGGGTGGCCGAGTGGCTGAAGGCAACGGTCTTGAAAACCGTCGACGGGTAACCGTTCGAGAGTTCGAATCTCTCCTCCTCCGCCATATTCAAATCCCAACCAATTGAAAAAGGTTGGGATTTTTTGTTTGTTTTTTTCTGATATGCCATCGGGTATGCCATATCCCATTCACTGTCATTAGACTAAATTGGTTGATATTGGGATAGATAAAGTCTGCGATGAAAATAAGCACCCGCTATTCGGCTTGATAGAAATCTGATCAGTCGGTTCTGCAAGGTTCTGGGGGAAACGTTAAATTCACTGGTCAATGCGTTAATGGATAACCCTTCCCCCATAAATAACCGCCCGATAATCAATGCCAATCAGACTGTTAACCGGTCATAGTGCATGCTGACTTCAGACATAAGCCTTGTTCCATTGTTATGTTAGACACGATAGATATCGTCCTTACGGGTATAACGCTTTTTGGCGCATATACGCGATACCGCGTTCAGCCATCATCTCTTCCAGATTGTGAAGGCTCAGGGCGTAAGCCAGATACCCGCGAACACATTGCGCGATAACATCGACGAGGTAATGCAGGCGACTTAAGGATTTTCTTATTAGAGAAATGGGCAGGTAACATCACAAAAGAATAGCATGTTACCTCCCTGCGCTTTAATGCGACAGAACCTGAATTCCAGTCGCTGCGACTGTCGCGGCGGACCAAGGCGCTGAGATTCCAAGTTGCCGTATTCCCAATCCCAGAAAGAGCCCCCGTTATCAATATTGTTTTTTTCATGTAACACCTATTTTATAGAGTAAGGTTCGATACATGTCATTGCCATCAAAATACTATTGATGGCAACTTAAATTAATTTTCACTTAAAAACAAAAAATCAAAAAAAGCATGACAGATGAAAATATGCACACCCTATATATTCACCTAAATTTACTGTTCCTATACTCTAGACTAGGGATAATGATTCTCACAACGTGTTATATTAATATGAAATATGTTTATTGAAAAAAAGACATGTTGCAGTATTAAATTCCTTAATACCAATATTAATCGACATAATCAATTGTTGTGGGTGGGAGGATTGATTTTTTCCCAAAAAACATATTGCAGTATTAAATATCTTAATGCCAATATTAATCGATATAATCAATTGAAGTTGGTGGGAGGATTGAGTTTTTTTCCAAAAAACATCAATAGTTCTTATATAATAAAAAACTAAGATAACTAATAATTTCAATGGATTGTATTTTATTTAAATAGGAAATTTCTCTTTTACAGCATCTATGGATGCAACTAGCATTCTTGAATACACGATATATACTTTCTATCAAGCCAGTTATCGATAATCTCTTAAGTCAAATATGAATTACAGATGACTACGATGTGACTAGATAGAAAGGAGCCAATATGATGGTAAGAGCTACTTGTTGTTGCATTTATGGAGTCTGTGGGACTCGTGATTATAGTCTGTTCATCGATTATGTGTACAAGTCGATCCCTGCACATGAAATGTATTTATTGCAGCAGATAGAACTTTGCCCAGACCAGATATTACATGCGTGGAAAATTAGCCAGAACCCTCAGGTTTCCGAAGTGTTTGAAATAGAGATTGTTTCCTCTGAAGAAGATGCTGAAGAAGCGGTCTTATTTTGGAAAGCATATTTTAGTTCACTTGGCGAAACGGTCATTGATGGCAGGCATGTAGGTGATACATTTAGCCGACTTTAATGAAAGTGGCACTACACGAGGTGTAGACTTAAAAATAACCTATCAGATTAATAACGGAGATATGAATAAAAACCATATTTGATATGTATATTTTAAATAATATTCTTTAATTAAAGGTTAATTCAATTTAAGTTTATGACATGTTAATTATAGTGTGTAAATCTGAGGTGTAAAACACACCTCTAAAATTAATGGGTGTTAATCCCGTGAGATATATAAGTAAAAAATCAGATGCTAAATGATTTTTATGGGATATATTTAAATATGAAAAATACTGAATTAAATTTCTTTAAAACGAATTTTTTATTTAACCAAGATATTACTAATGAATTGAATATATCATTTGGACAAGATATCATTAAAAAAATGATACCGCATCGTGAACCATTTTTAATGGTCGACAACGTAGAGCTGATCAATATTGAATTCAGGTTAATAAAAGCAATAAGAAGAGTTGACGAAAAAGACCCGGTGTTTGGTGGTCATTTCCCTAATGACCCTATATATCCGGGTGTATTGCAACAAGAAAGTATGTTTCAAACTGCGCTTATTTTAATGTATTTTCTGCTAAATGAAACGGCTATTCCGCCAGTAGAGGAGAATATCATCCACGCAGTGGGAACACGAGTATACGATGTCTTTCACTTGTCCGCAGTACGCCCAGGAGAATTAATGACAATCCGTTGTTGGATTACGGAATACGACACATTTCTCGCCACCGCCATTGTTCAAATCACGGTTAACGATCAGATCGTAACCGTCGGAAAAGGAGAGTTTCATGTCTTCTGATCGTATCGTTATCACTGGTGTTGCCATTAATACTCCCATTGGTGACACGTTAGATCTGGTGGGCAATAATTTATTATCTGGAAAATCAGCCATCGGCTACTGGCGCAACTTTGACACCAGTAACATTTATTCAAAAATTGGAGGTCAGATTCCTGAATATGACATTGAAGGCAAGTTGCACGCATTTAGCAACCGTATTCCCGATATAGTTCTTTCCCGTGCCGAGAAGGTTTTTAAACAGACGACCAAAGGTGTTCAGCTATCGGTATTGATGGCCATGGAGGCCTGGCTCGACGCCGGATTATTCGAACACATTATAGACCCATTTGATTGCGGGATAATTTGTGGGGGCCATAACCTTTCTGATAAATATTTACTTGATCAGCAGATGATTTTTTCTGATGAGCCAGAATTTATTGATGCTTTTTCCGGGTTAAATTCACTTGATACTGACCATTCATCTTCTGTGGCTCAAGTGTTAAATACCAAAGGATTTGCCTATCTTGTTGGCGGTACCTGTGCGACAGGAAATATTGCTATTCAGACGGCAATAAATGCAATTAAAGTAGATAAAAAACAGGTGGTTGCTGTTGTTTGCCCAATGGCATCTTTCCACCCGATGATGTTGCATTCGCTAACGATTTTAGACGCTATCTGTTATAGCCAGTATCAAGATACCCCCACCAAAGCCAGTCGCCCCTATGACATAAATCGGAGTGGTTTCCTCCCATCTGAGGGCGGTGCCGTCTTGATCCTTGAGCAGGCCGAACATGCAAAAAAACGTGGAGCCAAAATCTATGCTGAACTTCTCGGTGCCAGCGTTAACTCGGATGCCAACCATCTGGGCGATCCCTCTCACGAAGGGCAAGTTCGAGTGATTCAAGATGTCCTGAAGAAATGCAATATCGCCCCAGAGCAAGTTGATTATGTGAGTGCCCATGCCACCTCCACTAAATTAGGCGATATCGTAGAACTGAAATCAATTAAAAGAGTGTTTGGCTCGCATGCGGAAAAACTGATTATCAATGCGCCTAAATCCTTACTTGGGCATACGATGTGGGCATCTGGTGTCGTGGAGGCGGCGATAGCCATTTGGCAAATGAGGCAGGGTGAGTTTCATCAATCACATAATATCGAAACCCTTGATCCCGCAGTCGAACTCAATGTTTGTGCATCCGGAAATGTAAAAAAAGAAGTTAATATTTTTCTGAACAATTCTTTTGGCATGGGCGGTATTAACAGCGCTAGCTTATTTAGTCGATATCATGGTTAACATGAACCTTTTTATCAGCGGTGGTGCCAGTGGCATTGGACGAAGTGTGGTCATTGCTGCTTTGAGCAAAGGCTGGAATGTTGGCTTTAGTTATCACAATAACAAGGAAGGTGCACAACAGCTGCTTGATATCGCGGTAGCGGAGTTTCCTCGGCAATTATGTCGTGCCTATCAACTCGACGTTATTGATAGTGGTGCAGTAGAGTATGTGGGAGACCGTCTTCTCGTCGATTTTAGTAACATTGACGCGGTTGTTTGCAATGCTGGCATAGATTTACCGGGCAATTTGGTGTCGATGACCGATGAAGATTGGGCCTTGGTACTTAATACTAATTTAACTGGCACCTTCTATCTTATTCGTTATTTTTTACCTCTATTTCTTGCTAATAAATATGGACGCATTGTCACTCTATCTTCACTCGCTAAAGATGGGTCATCAGGACAAGCGGCTTATGCTGCATCAAAAGCCGGTTTGATAGGGTTAACTAAAACAACAGCGAAGGAATATGGACATTTCGGTATTACGGCCAATGTCGTTGTCCCAGGCTTAATTAATACCGAAATTATTGGTAATGACATTAAGGGTATTAAGAGTTTTTTTGCTCAATATGCGCCAGTGGGAAGGCTGGGCTCCCCCAGTGAAGTCGCTGAGGTCATTTTATTTCTTATTGCTAAAGAAAATAGTTATGTAAACGGTGCGGTTTTCAATGTGACCGGTGGCATTGATTGGGTTTATTAACTTTGGGATACCTTAATGAATAGTATTGGTATTGAAAAAATCAGTATCTACCCAAGTAGTTTGGCGCTGAAATTATCTGAATTGGCACAAGCACGTGGTGGAGACAACAAATACATTCAAGAATCTTTAATGGTCATAAAGCGCAGTTTAGTACCACAGTGGGAAGATGCGGTCACCCTTGCCGTCAATAGTGCCAAGGATATGCTTAACGATCAGGATCGTTCGGATATCGGTTTATTTATCATTGCAACAGAATCAGGTTTAGACCAAGAAAAGGCCATCAGTACTTGGGCGCATCGTTATTTAGGATTACCTGCGACTTGCCGTGTTTTTGAACTGAAATCTGCTTGCCATGCTGGTGCGGCGGCGTTAAAGATGGCTGAGTCATGGATATCGTCCGGCCTTAATCGAGGGAAAAAGGTATTACTGATCAACGTGGATATCAGTAATAATATGATTTGCCATGGGAAGATGGAATATAGCCTTGGTGCTGGGGCCATTGCTTTACTTATCTCGGATAATCCAGTTTTTGCCGTTATTGAAACGGGGAAATCGGGTATTCATACTCATGAAGTGACTGATGTTATTCGCCCACTTCCCTGGAAAGAGGTCGCTTTCGATGTAGAAGCCAGCCTTTTCTCTTATATGGATGGACTCGAGAATGCTTTCGAGGAATATTGTCATCAGACACCGGAGGCCAGAGAAAGTGCCTATTTCAATTATAACTTATACCACATCCCCTTCCCTGGCATTAGTAAAGAAGCACATAAAGTATTATTAGAACTACAAGGACTCTTTGGAAAAGAGGCGTTAGCCACTTTATTTAAGCAAAAAGTCATGCCGTCCCTGTATTACGCGCAAAAAATAGGCGCGACCTATTGTGGCAGCATTTTCCTTTCCCTATTTTCACTTATGGTGAAAGCGCCAGAGATTAAATCAGGGGATCGAATAGGGGTCTACTCTTATGGTTCAGGATCTTGTGCCGAGTATTTTAGCATGCAGGTCGGGGACCAGGCAGTAGAGATTGCACAACAGCAAGGCGCAGCGTTGGACATACTGCTTACCCAGCGGAAAATACTGGATGTGGCGGCATACGAGCAACTGGAAAATGCACGTAGTGCACAAATGCAAGGTAAAGACTATCGCTTAGACAGGGATAACTTACAGGACTGGTATACACACCATTACAGCGGGAGTGGGCTCCTTATTCTTGAGCGTATCGATAACCACTTACGGCGTTATCGCTATGCATGAATATGTCACTGTACCTATCAAATTTAGCCCCGATTCATTAGCAGATTTCGAAAGTCGCTTTATCTCTGCGCTAAATAATGAGGACTATAAAGTCATTGTGCTTACCGGAGGGCCTACCTACTTTAGTATGGGTATGGATCTTACGTATATTTCTACCCATTATGACGCCGACTTCGTGTCGCAATTCTGCCATATTCTAAAAATGGTAAGGAACAGCCACAAGCCCGTATTAGCTAAGGTTGAAGGGAATGTTATCGCTGGGGGGCTTGCCTTACTGTCGGTCGTCGATTTTATTCTGTCTAGCGATAGCGCGTCCTTTAGTTTGCCAGAAGTCACCTTTGGAATTACACCCACAATAGCCATGTCTTGCTTACTTGAACGTATTAGGCCTCATCATCTTAAATACTTCGTATGGAGCTCAAGTGTTATTTCGGCAAAACAAGCCCTAAAATGGGGTTTGATCGATCAGATAAATACATTGGAAAACTTAGATCAAGATATTCAAGTTATAAGTAAGAAGCTATCTCGCGCTCCAACATCCGCTATAAGAGAAAGTAAATTACTGTTGGCTGAACAATATTCTTTCGAAGAAAGGTTGGATTTAGGTGGACATCTTTTGGTGAAAAGACTAAGTGATGCTCAGACCATAGAAAAGATACGTCACTACTTAGAAGACATTAAGTTGTTTAATGATGAATATGCGGATGACTAATATGGAAAAATTCTATTTAAGAAAAAGTGATGAAGGCATTGCTTTTATGCATATTAACGATCCAGTCAATAAAAATGCCATTGATGGTGAGTTCTGTTTACAGTTGCATGGTATTGTCGACACGATAAAGCAAGACAAAACCATCAAAGTGCTTATTTTGGTTGGATTGCCTGATATATTTTGCACTGGTGGAACCGAAGTATTTTTACAAAGCTTAATTACACACTACAAAACTAATATTGAACATGAGTACGCCAATCACCTCAAACATTTTCTGAATATACCGATCCCGGTTATTGCGGCAATGGAAGGCAGTGCTACAGGGGGGGGATTAGTCTTAGGTTTATATGCAGATATTTTAGTCGCGGCGGAAGAGAGCCGCTATGGTATGTCATTTATGAACATGGGTTTCACCCCTGGGATGGGTTCAACCGCCATGAGTAAGGAGGCGTTTGGTTACTATACCGGTTTTGAGATGATGGTCACTGGTAACTATATTAGGGGCAGTGAGCTGAAAGGAAAATGTTGTTTCAACTATATTTTGCCCCGCGCCAGGGTCATGGAAAAGGCCATTGAACTGGCAACCGCTATTGCTGAAAAACCTCGCCATAGTCTGGAATTATTAAAAAAATACATGTCAATCGACAGACGTAAAATGCTAGAGGAAACAAGTACTATCGAGGCGTTTATGCACCATATTGCATTTAATCAAAGCAATATTGAACAACAAATACAAGATAATTACACGGGTTAGATATGCTGAATAACTTGAGTGAAATGACCGTATTGGTAACTGGTGGCACAAAAGGTATAGGCCGAGCTACTGTTGAAAGTTTTGTTAAAGCGGGAGCAAAAGTATATGGCACTTATTTTTGGGGCGATAATTTAGATGAACTTGAAAACCATTTTTCTCAATATCTCAATCGCCCGGTATTCCTTCAGGCTGATATCAGTGATGAGGAGACAACGACACTGCTAATCGAAGCAATTGCTCAAGAAAATAAAAAAATTGATATTCTTATTCTCAATGCTGCGTTTGCTCCCCAATTTAAAGATACTTATAAATTTAGGGGGCTGATAGATAGTATTGAACACAATTCCTGGCCGCTGATTACTTATA
Organism: Yersinia similis; assembly: GCF_001053095.1. Classification (GTDB taxonomy): domain Bacteria; phylum Pseudomonadota; class Gammaproteobacteria; order Enterobacterales; family Enterobacteriaceae; genus Yersinia; species Yersinia similis. Next base: position 33,742 of record NZ_CGBP01000002.1, read on the forward strand.
TAGATTGTATTAAGCAGCATTTTGGCCAATATCCTGGTTATGTGGTTGCAATTACTTCGGAAGGACATCGTAGTTGCCATATAGCAGGCTATGATTATGTTGCAGCATCGAAAGCGGTATTGGAAACATTAACTAAATATATTGGTGCACGAGAAAATATCATCATTAACTGTATTTCGCCGGGTGTGGTAGATACGGAAGCTTTTGAATTGGTTTTTGGCAAAAAAGCACAAGCATTCATTCGAAAATTTGATCCGGATTTTATTGTTTCACCCGAAGCGGTAGGTAACGTCAGTGTGGCTCTTTGCAGTGGATTAATGGATGCCGTGCGTGGTCAGGTCATCACCGTTGATAATGGCAGGATGTTTACCGATAACTTTACCAAGTGGATCGAAATGATTGAGACGAATTTTATTGAGAAATAATGAGGGGGACTTCATCGCCATTATGAATATTGAGCCGATCGACCACTTGGCATTTTCACTGTATTTTGACCAAAAAGGTATTAGTCATGTCTAATCCCAATAGAAATCTATTTCTTGGCCGTTGGAAACTTGAGTCCTGTATTGGGAACAATGGAGGTATACATATTTACCCGATAGGTAGGGAGCCGTTTGGTATGTTGACCTACACCGAACAGTACATGATGGTGTTTATTTCATCGGTAGAGAGAACTCAATTTAGTACGGAGGATATTCGTGCGATCCCGTCAGAACAGATCGTGGCAGATTTTCCTAAATTTGAAACATATTGTGGCCATTATATTGTTAATCATGATGAAGAAATCGTTACGCACTTTATTGATAACAGTAAAATCCCCAACCAAATTGGTACCCAGTTTCGTCGATATTTTAGTTTTGAGCATGAGAAACTAGTCCTTAAATCCATAGATAGTCTATTGCTTAATGACGAATCGTGGTTATTTGAGCTTGTTTGGAATAAACAGGAATAAGCATGAATTTATTAATTAACCAAGCGGAGATAATATTATGGATAGAGATCATATTGCTAGCATTGTAAAAAAGCACATTATTAATTCAATCGATGGTGCCAAGGAACATGAAATTGATTTGCAAAAATCAATGGCAGACTATGGTGCAAGCAGCTTAGACATTGTTTCCGTTGTATCAGGTGTTATGAGAGAGTTAAAAATAAAAATCCCACGTACTGAGCTAAAAAATATTAAATCTATAAACGGACTGATTGATCTTTTTGTAACGAGCAGTTCAGAATCTTAGAAATTTTTGAACTATGGCCTACGGAGGGGCCATATTCAGAACTGAAATAGGAAAGCCTGCCTGTTTGTGTAACACAATCACAGTAAAGAGGGTGATACATGACATCAAATCATGCCATTTTATTTCCAGGACAAGGTGCGCAGCGTGCAGATATGGGTGCTCCGATATTTGATATCTACACCAAATTAGTGGCAGAGGCTGAAGAGATTGCTGAATTTAGTATTCGTGATTTTTTTCGGGATTGTCCTGCGGATCGGTTTAGCAACACCCTTTATGTTCAGCCAGCTTTATATACAGTTAATGCTTTGTATTATCGTCGATATATTGATGAGTCTGGGGCGTTACCATCATTTCTGGCGGGTCATTCGCTTGGCGAATTTAATGCATTACATGCCGCTGGTGTATTCGACTTTGAAACAGGATTACGTCTGGTAAAAAAAAGAGCCTTGCTAATGTCTGAAAGCCAGGGGGGAGGTATGGCTGCTGTTCTTGGTCTGAATGCTGAAGAAGTGGCCCAAATCCTTGAGGAAAATAATCTGTTTGATCTCACTATAGCCAATATCAATTCCGACTTGCAAATGGTGATATCAGGGCCGATTGAGAGTATCAAACAGGCGGAAGAGATATTTTATGATAACTATGCGATTAAATATGTTGTACTGAGAGTGAGTGGTGCCTTTCATAGTACGATGTTAAATACCTCGGCCATAAAATTCAGTGAATATATCCAAAGTTTTTCATTTTTACCGCCTAAAATACCGGTTATCGCCAATAGAACAGCCTGTCCATATACCCTATCTTCTATAATAAAAAATCTCTCTGAGCATATAACTCGACCTGTCATGTGGCGGCAATCGGTTATATATATGCGGACACACGGTGTAGAGAGATTTACTGAGATGGGAGATACTTCTTTACTGTTGGATATGGTTAAGAATATTTTGTAGAATTTTAGGTCCAATGGTACGGAAGTGTACGATAAGGAATATTTTCTCATGGATTATCTCTCCTTCCTGCTGCCCTTGGTTTTACCCCAATTATACCAAACCGGCGGATCTTCGCGCTATCCTTTGGTATTGTAGTCCCTCTGGCTTTTAGTACCACCGCCAATGCGGTTTGGAACAACTGGCACAGTTACCGCCATTATGGGCACAGGGGCAGGGCGATGCGTTGTTAGCACCGGTGCAGCAACTGCTGAACCGCTATACGTTGCTGGTCGCATCTCCTGGTGCCCAGTAAACACTCGGTTGCTATGGTGGATTATTGAGTAAAACTGCGATCACAGCGTGAAGTGGGGGGGACTGGGGCGGCGGGCGCAATTTTTGAATATTATTAATTAATGATAGCGCTCACAGCGGGGGTGATCCTGCTGGAGCGCAACGTTTAAACTGTACTAACACCAATGAATAATACAGATTAGTTAACTACAGTTTATGTAATGTTATTTATTCGACCATCAACCTCATCACATTCGTTAGAATAAATGACGTGAGGGACCCTTTCGTTATTTTTAATTGCGTATAAATCAGAAAATGATGTATGTTTTACATTTTCTTCAACTAAAGAATAAAGTGGGTGGCGAGTGTCTAATACTTTGCCATTATGAGTATGTTGTGGGTAATAGTTATTATAATATTCAATAGGTTGAGTGTTATCTTCTGGGATCATCTCTTTGATGGCATTTTTTATTTGATATAACGCAACCATATCTCTGACTAAATTATCACGATCCTGTGCCGTTTTTCCTTTTTTCAATTCTCTCTCTTGTACGCCATGTAAAGAATAATCTTTAGGTTCGTATAACTCATCTTTCCTCTGATTAATATATTTGATTTTATCGGTTAGTATCTTTTTGACTAATTCAAACTCAGTTGTCGTTGAGGCGTTATAGTGTGCTTGAGCAATAGCCAGTTTTTGTTTAATGTCATCAATAGTATGCTGGGTTTCAGCACCTATGATGTTTTTGTTAATTTTCAAATCATCCAAGGTTTTGGATGGCATAACACGATTACAATCAAAATGTTTTACATAGTTGTCTGCGTTGCTTATATCGCTCAATGAAAGGCCCATGTTGCTCTCCTGGTGGTTTTAATAAATGATGACTGATTGCTGCCGAGATATTATTTATCAAATACATCAAGTGATCTTTTAAATAAATAAAGTTGCTTATGTTATTTGCATTAATTGAATTTAAGCTTTGTAAAAAATGATTTATTTATAACTAAATGCTATTCTAAATATAAGATAGTATTGCTAATGTGTGGTATTTATTGTATTGGGGAGAGTGGCATATCGTCATATGCGTAATTTTGTATTTTAGTCCTAAAAGGCCATAAATCTCTTGAGCCAGTTTTGATTCTCTGTAGGTATATACCCAAAATAATTCGAGTTGCAGGAAGGCGGCGACTGAGTCAGTCCCCTGGCGCTTATTTATTTAAGCTCAATAACAGGTAAGTGGCTGGGGTGAACGAAAGCAGCCAACACACATGCCGTTTGAAGTATGACGGGCATATTTAACCTGGAAGCCAAAAATGTGCCGCAGCGGCATAGGCCGCTAGAGGTAAATTTCGGGCTTGCGAGCCTTGATGGCACGATTTTTTCTGTCATGTTTGCTTGTCACACCCGTTTTCACCCACTTTTCTGCAGCTCTGCTGAGATTTCGTGCAAAACTGGAGGCGATACTCTCGCCATCTTGTGGCATAATGCGCGCCGAATCACATTTTTTATTCTTCTTGAATATCCCTATTCAGTCATCAAATCGAGAGCGAGCTCTGTGCTAAGTACTAACAATATCACCATGCAATTCGGCAGCAAGCCGCTGTTTGAAAACATTTCAGTCAAATTCGGTGGCGGTAACCGCTATGGCCTGATCGGCGCTAATGGTTGTGGTAAATCCACATTCATGAAGATTCTGGGGGGCGATTTGGTCCCTAGCGGCGGTAACGTCTTCCTTGATCCGAATGAGCGTCTGGGTAAACTTCGTCAGGATCAATTCGCCTTTGAAAATAATACAGTGCTGGATACCGTTATTATGGGACACGGCGAACTGTGGGAAGTAAAAGAAGAGCGTGATCGCATTTATGCCATGGCTGAAATGAGCGAAGAAGATGGCTATAAAGTTGCTGATCTGGAAGTTGCCTACGGTGAAATGGATGGTTACAGCGCAGAGGCCCGAGCCGGTGAGTTGTTGCTAGGGGTGGGTATTCCAGTTGAACAGCATTATGGCTTGATGAGCGAAATTGCACCCGGCTGGAAGTTACGTGTATTGCTGGCGCAAGCCCTGTTCTCCGATCCAGAAATTCTGTTACTTGATGAGCCAACCAACAACCTGGATATCGATACTATCCGTTGGTTAGAGCAGGTGCTAAACGAACGTAACAGCACCATGATTATTATTTCCCATGACCGTCACTTCCTTAACATGGTGTGTACGCATATGGCGGATCTGGATTACGGCGAACTGCGCGTTTATCCAGGTAACTATGATGAGTATATGACCGCAGCGACCCAAGCTCGTGAGCGTTTGTTATCAGATAATGCGAAGAAAAAAGCCCAAATATCTGAACTGCAATCTTTCGTTAGCCGCTTTAGTGCCAACGCATCTAAATCTAAGCAGGCAACTTCACGTGCTCGCCAGATTGATAAAATTCAGCTTGATGAGGTAAAAGCCTCCAGCCGTCAGAACCCGTTTATCCGCTTTGATCAGGATAGAAAACTGTTCCGTAATGCGCTGGAAGTTGAGATGTTGACCAAAGATTTTGGTAACGGTCCGCTGTTTAAAAATCTGACTCTCCGTCTGGAAGTGGGTGAGAAAGTGGCTATCCTTGGGCCGAACGGTATTGGTAAATCTACCTTGCTGAAAACCCTGCTAGGGGAGTATGAATCGGATGCTGGGACCGTAAAATGGTCTGAAAACAGTAAGATTGGTTACTACGCACAGGATCACGCCAGTGATTTTGACATCGATCTGACGGTGTTTGACTGGATGAGCCAGTGGAAGCAAGAGAAAGACGATGAGCAGGCGGTTCGCAGCGTGCTGGGGCGTTTGTTGTTTAGCCAGGATGACATCAAGAAAAAAGTTAGCGTGTTGTCTGGTGGTGAGAAAGGGCGGATGTTGTTTGGTAAGTTGATGATGCAGCGCCCTAACATTTTAGTCATGGATGAACCAACCAACCACTTGGATATGGAATCCATTGAGTCTCTCAATATGGCATTGGAAATGTACGAGGGGACACTAATCTTCGTCTCCCATGACCGCGAGTTTGTGAGTTCATTGGCAACCCGTGTGATTGAAATGACGCCGAATAAGCTTATCGACTTTACCGGTAACTACGAAGATTATCTGCGTAGCCAAGGGATTCAGTCATAATTATTTGATTGACCTAACAAAAAAGCTGATGCTATGCGTCAGCTGAGGTTATTGACAAAGTGCCCGCGACGGAGAGAACAGGCAGATCGTAAAGACGCCGTAAATACATCCATGTAGGCTCGAGCCGCGCCATCCTTGGCGCGGACGCTTTACTCCTCTGCCTATCCTCACCGTTCAAGATTGAGTCATCGGGGTTTGTCAGCAGTCTGAGCTGATGCTGTGCGTCAGCTTTTTTTATGTCTTAACGTTGAGTAATAATAAATAATATAAAATACGGACAATAATAGAAATAAAGTTAAAATATAGTGAGTTTACTATTTAACTAAAAGTATATCGATGACCATTAATTTAATATTACTATACAGTCTGATTCTCAATAACCAATAGTTAATTATTTAATGGAGCAAGAGATATGAATATCAGTGGGCATGTAATAACAGGTTTAGATTATGGTTGGCAGGGGATAGGGTATCTTGAAAAAGGGGTTCATTGGTTAAAAACCGGGTTAGATGCAGTAGGGAAATGTGCTGGGTTACCTGAAGTACAGCCAGCGGTATATCTCTCATCTCTAAATGTGAAATATAATAAGATTGGTGATAATACCCAAGAAACTCTTAATAATATTAACAAAAAATTAAGTAGTGCCTTTTTACTAACCTCGCCTGAACAGATAAAAGAAAAACAAAACCTTATTAATGCAGTGAAGACAGAATTAGAAGAAATGAAGTTCCAAGTGCTCACTGAGAGAAATGAGTTATATTGTGGTGAAGAAGTAAAGCTACATGGAAAAGTACGGACAACATTAAGTGAAGACATTACAGTTGGACGAAGAGATGATTTTATTAAATCACTCGTCAACTTATATCAGATTGTGAGAGGTGTTAAGGCTATGATTGCTAACGGCCCAAATAATACAATAAGCAGTTTGATAAATTTAAATTCTAATGAATTTCATAGTAGTTTTTTCGAAATAGGTGATGTTTTGGATCGAGATTTTAACGCCATTGAAAAAAACAATAGAGTACCTAATGTAATAGTTGATACGCATTTTGATGAGTAAATATAACAAAGACACCATCTGATTTTTATTTATTAAACTGGGGAGTATTTCTGCCCCAGTTTAATGTATTCATTATAGTGGCGATCTTCTGCCACTCCGGCAGACTTCGCACAAAGGATCTTTTGCCAGCTTTATACTGCGAAATTCCGCGGTCATCGCGTCATACATTAATAAACGCCCTGATACCAACTGACCATAATTTGCCAACAGCTTTATGGCTTCCATTGCCTGCAAATTACCGATAATACCCACTAAGGGGGCCATTACGCCGGCCTCGACACAGGTTAGGGCAGTGTCACCAAATAACCGACTTAGACAGCGGTAACAAGGCTGATTATCTTGATAAGTGAAGACGCTGACTTGCCCCTCCATACGGATTGCTGCACCAGAAACCAGTGGTTTGCCTAGCGTATGGCACAGCCGATTGAGTTGCTCGCGGGTGCTGAGATTATCGGTACAATCCAACACCAACTGATGTTCAGCAATAAGGCTAAAGAGTTGTTCATCATCTAACTGTTTATCAAGGGTATTCAGCACCAGATACGGGTTGATTTCTGATAATGTCTGCGCCGCCGAGGCCACCTTCGTCATACCGATACGGCTATCGCGATGCAGTATCTGGCGCTGTAGATTGGAAAGGGCTACGGTATCAAAATCGAGTAGGGTGAGGTACCCAACACCTGCGGCAGCCAGATATTGCGCCGCTGCACAGCCGAGGCCACCTAACCCAACGATGAGTACTTTGGCCGCTTTCAGTTTCTCTTGTCCGTCAAAATCAAAACCTTGTAACGTGATTTGCCGGTTATAGCGCAGGGCCTCAACATCTGAAAGTTCCGGCAACATATCAATCTCCCTTGGGGTGATTAATGGCAAACGGCCGATTTCCCCCCAACAATTCATTAAACAGCTCTATTTCGACGGATTCACCTACGGCTATCGAGCCGCGTTCCCGTTCGAGCACGATAAAACAGTTACCTTGACTGAATGAACTGAAAATGTGGGAGCCTTGGTGGCCTGTCGTACGTACTTCTAGCTGGCCGTCAGCATTACTGGAAAAAATTCCACGTTGAAAATCCAGACGGCCCGGTGTTTTTTTCAGCGGTGTTGTCGTTTTGGCTTTTAATCGTAGTGGCGGGTGCCATTCCGTATGCCCGGACAGCTTTGCCAATAATGGTTGCACCAGTTGATAGAACGTTAGGGCCGCAGAGACAGGATTCCCTGGTAAACCGCAGAACCAGGCATTGCTGAGTTTACCAAAAGCAAAGGGTTTACCGGGCTTGATGGCCAATTTCCAAAAACCAATATCCCCGAGTTCGTCTAGTATCTGTTTGGTATAATCGGCTTCACCGACTGAAACGCCTCCACTGCTGATGACCAAGTCTGCGGCGGTATCCGCCTGCTGAAATGCTGCACGTAGCGCATATTGATCGTCACGGACAACACCAAGATCGATGATTTGACAACCCAATTGCTCCAACATTAGCCTGACGGCAAAACGGTTAGTATCGTAAATCTGCCCTTCAGCCAAGGGCTGCCCGACCGGTTGTAATTCATCACCGGTTGAGAAAATAGCTACTTTCAATGCGCGATAAACCGCGATTTCAGCAATACCTAACGAGGCTAATAGCGGTAGTTGTGCTGCACCCAATTTAACGCCAGCCGGGAAAACTGCCGCCCCTTGCTGGATATCTTCACCCGCTAGCCGAATATTTTGCCCGATTCGAACGTTACCGTTGAATACGACACCTTGGTCACCCACGACAGCGTATTCTTGCATGACAACGGCATCTGCGCCCTTGGGGAGTGGCGCACCTGTCATAATGTGAATGCAGGTCTTTTCCGGCCACACATCTTTAAACGGCGCACCCGCGAATGCTTTTCCTGCTATTGGTAAGGGTATCTCGTCGCTCAATTCATGACAACGTACCGCATAGCCGTCCATCGCTGAGTTGGCGAAAGGTGGGACAGCAATAGGTGAAGTAATGGCGCTGGCAGTGATGCGGCCAGCAGCTTCAGCCAATGGGATGATTTCTACCGCTGGCAATGGCGTGACCTGTGATAGCATTTTGGTCAGTGCTTGTTCCAGAGAGAGTAAATCCGAGGTATTACAGTGATCCATGCTGAACTCCGAGGTCTGGGTGCGCCGCTGTGAAAGGAGAGTCACAGGAGCCGATCTATCAATTAAAATAAGAAGGCCATTATGGCAGAGATTGCCGGGGGGGTGAATGAGCGCTGCCAGTACTGTGGCAATTTCACCTAAAAAGAATATGGATTGATGCTACTTTTGTGAGCATTATCATTTTCATTGGATATATATCAAGTGGGTTAATCGACATTTTGACCGCTTGATTGCGCCGATATCATTGGTGGTTATTTTCTATCCAACTCACGCAGGAAATATCTTCTTTATACCACAGAAAATAGTCCATTTATGGCCCAGTCTCTCGGGGGAGATATAGGGTTTATCCTAAAAGCTCGCCTTAAATATAACTTTCATTGCAACAATATTTTTACCAATATATAACAATGTAAGTAAGAGTCCAGTACTGGATAGTTATCTGCCCTGGATTCAGTTTGATATTTAATATCCTTGATATGGAAGATATTAATAATATGGTAGACACAAACTCAATAAATGCCTCAAATACCGAGGCCACGCAGTCAGCCAGGTTGGCAGAACAAGCCGATACCCGCCAGCGGATAAAGGCTATTATTGGGGCCTCTTCCGGTAATCTGGTTGAATGGTTCGACTTCTATGTTTACTCTTTTTGTGCGCTGTATTTTGCGCCGTTATTCTTCCCAAACGACAACCCTACCACTCAATTAGTACAAACAGCAGGAGTCTTTGCTGCAGGTTTTCTGATGCGGCCTATTGGTGGTTGGCTGTTTGGTTATATTGCGGATCGCCATGGTCGAAAACTATCGATGTTGATCTCTGTTTATATGATGTGCGCAGGGTCGCTGATGATTGCCTGCCTGCCAACTTATGCGTCAATTGGTAATCTGGCACCAATACTGTTATTGCTTGCCCGGTTGTTCCAAGGGTTATCAGTTGGCGGAGAATACGGCACCAGCGCGACTTATATGAGCGAGGTAGCAATAAAAGGGCATAAAGGATTCTATGCTTCTTTCCAGTACGTCACATTAATTGGTGGTCAGTTACTGGCATTATTGGTGTTGGTTTTGTTACAACAAACCTTACCATCAGAAATAATGTACAGTTGGGGATGGCGTATTCCTTTTGTATTGGGAGCATTACTGGCGATTGTTGCTCTTTATTTGCGCCGAACACTAAAAGAAACATCAGATGAAAAGAACCGTAACAAGAAAGATGCCGGTAGCCTAAGAGGTTTATGGAAGAACCGGCGTGCATTTATTATGGTAATGGGATTCACTGCAGGCGGTTCGCTATCTTTCTATACCTACACCACTTATATGCAAAAATATCTGGTCAATACCGCCGGGATGGATGTGAAAACAGTCAGCTTGGTTATGACCGCTGCGCTATTAATATTCATGTTTATGCAACCGTTATTCGGTGCGTTATCTGATCGTATTAGCCGCCGCACATCTATGCTGATGTTCAGTGTATTATCAATGTTGCTGACAATACCTATTTTGTACACCCTTAAAGGGGTGACAAACCCTTATGTGGCATTTATGTTGATAATCATCGCCCTTATTGTTACCAGTTTCTACACATCAATTAGCGGGGTGCTGAAAGCAGAAATGTTCCCACCGGAGGTGAGAGCACTAGGTGTCGGGCTTTCCTATACGGTCGCGAATGCCATATTTGGCGGCAGCGCTGAATATGTAGCGCTTTCCCTGAAGTCTTTTGACTTGGAGAATACTTTCTTTTGGTATGTTTCGGCGATGTGTTTCGTTACCTTCTTAGTCTCTTTGCGTTTACACCGTAAGGGTAAAGAGGTTGAGTTATAAGGTGAATCATGAGGCCTCGTTGACGCCACAATGATGTGGCGTCAACGAATACCTGCCAGATAAGCCTTAATCGTTGCCAGTAACTTTCCGGTACCACAGCACTCGTCATTATATCCTTTGGTATGCCTGCGGTTGATTACTCGATCATGGGGGCAACCGCCATGGCAGATAGAAAACCACTCACAATGTTGCATCTTTATCGTTGCAGCGACTTCTTCGTCTATAGCTTGCTGATTGTGTGATGATTTAGTTAACAGCTCGGCTAAATCAGTTTTCAGCAGTGAACCATAAATACTGTCTGCATCGCCTCTATATTTGTCGCAAGGAGAAACATCACCGTTAGGTTCCAACGTAATGATTTCTTGTGAGCAATTACCTGACCAATAACAAGCAGACAGTTTCTTTTCAGGATTCTCCAGTACACGGATAAAATCCTCGAATATAGCAATATGTATTTTTTCTCGGTAATCTTTTATCCAAATAACAAACAGAGCCGATAGAAATTTAATGAACTCAGCATAGCTAATAAAATTAGCACCAATGTTTTCACCTGCGGCCAGTCGATTATCTGGAACGATATTAAGAAATTCTATGCCTTTTAATTCTATTAAAGTAAAATAATCTAGCATTTCTCTCATGTCTGTTTGGTATACTTCGCGGTCAACAACAATGAGAGCACCATATAATATATCGTATTGTTGAAGTTTCTTTATTCCTTTGGCTATACGGTCAGAAGTCCCCCTTCCACGAAAATCCACCCGACGCTTATCATTAACGGCAGGTATACCATCGAGGCTAATACCTACGTTCATTCCGATCCCCTTAATAAATATTAACCATTCATCGGAGATGTTTACTATATTTGATTGCATCGTGTTAGTGATATATTGCTCTGACCGTTTAAATTGCTGTTGTAACCAAATTAATTTCTTAAAGAAAGCGGGTTTTAAGAGCGTAACTTCGCCACCATGCCAGATAAATTCGAACCTGTTTACATTGGGAATGGCAAGGATTTGGCGGACTATGTGTATAAGCGTACTGAATGAAATCGTTTGATTAGGGCCTTCAGCCCATGAGTGACAATAGGTGCAACGAAGGTTACACAACCGGGTGGCCTTTAATACAATAACTAACTTCTTTGCTTTTATTGCTTTGGCCTGTATTTTTTTAGTTCGTTCGTTATGATAGATATCTAACTCATTTGTATCTAATATTTTTTCAGCCGGTATTTTACCAATTAAATAAGTGGATAATAATGTATATTTACAGAAGCTGAGTTCCTCCAGATTCTGTATGCTTAATTTATTTATTTCTATTGTGTCAATGTATTTAGTGGGTATTATTTCGCGCATAATACACTCCTATTTTTTCATGTTAATATTCCCATCTTTCATGTTAAGTATTCTATTACTATAACTTGACGCTTCATCTGAGTGTGTGACCATGATGATGGTGGTTCCTGATTGATTTATTGCTTTTAATTGCTCTAGTACCGCTCGAGCATTCTTACTATCTAAATTACCGGTAGGTTCATCAGCCAGTATTAATGCAGGGGAAGCTACCATAGCTCTGGCAATGGCCACCCGTTGCTGTTGGCCACCTGATAATTGCATGGGCTTATGATCTTTTCGGTTATCGATCCCCAAAAGGCTCAAGACTTGATTGACTTGTTCAATACGCTTTTTTTTGGCGACCCCGCGATATTTCAACGGTAACTCAACATTATCAAATATTGACAAATGAGGGATGAGGTTAAATGATTGAAATATATACCCTATTAATTCACGTCTTAATGTGATCCGTTGAGAGTAACCTAGGTTATCAACATGTTTTCCTGCTAACGTTAGAGAGCCGTAATCCAGAGGTTCAAACATGCCCACAATATTGAGTAACGTTGATTTACCTGATCCTGATGGCCCCATGATAGAAACAAACTCTCCTTTTTCTACTGAAAGATTTATATTATTTAGAACTCTGGTTTTTATGATTTTTGTTGTGTAATATTTTTCTGCATTTTGTAAATGTAGCATATTATTTAAACTCTATGATATTTGCTGTTTTATCACTATCATCAGGCATTTTTACAATGCGTTGACTTGGCTGTAAGCCAGATGTGATCTCTGTCTTCATCGAACTTCGACGTTTAACTTCAACTTTTGTTTTAATTGCACGGTCATATTTCTCTTGATAAACATATATAAAGTGATCACCATTATGATTTGAAAACACACTTTCAGTTGGGGCTAATAGTGCGTGATTATTTTCTTCTTGTAGTGTAATACGAATTTCAATAGATTGCCCTCGCTTAAGATGAGCGATGCCTGATTCAATTGGCCTAAGCTTTGCTTTGAATTTCCCATTGTCTACTATTGCTGATACTGACTCAATCAGTAGTTGAGTATCTTGACCATTTATCTGTGCGATAATTTTAGTATTAGGTTTTATCTTGTCGATATAATATTCACTGAAATAAACATTGAAATAATATGAGCTTAAATTATCTATCACTGATATTTTTTCGCCTGACTTTATTTGTTGGCCTAATTCAATATCAAGAAAAGATAATGTACCATCAATAGGTGCAATAATAACGAGTTGTTCAAGGCCACTTTCAATCATTTTCATCATTTTTTCAAGTAATATAATAGATTCATCTATGTTTTTAAATTGTGAGGGAAATGATTTTTGGTTTTTACTATTATGCTTTTGTAGTATGTCACTCTTGATTTTCCAATTTATTAGTATATCATCCTGTCGTTCTAACTCAGACTTTGCAATCAAGAGTTTTTTATCAAGTACTTTATATCTTCTCAAATCTTTAGAAATTATATCTATTTGATGTTGAGCTTCTTGCAAACTGAGTTGTGTATCTCTGTTGTCTTGTTCTAGTCTCACTCTCATATTACGAAGGCTATTTATTTGCTCCATAATATCCGCCATTCTGGATGTTGCCTCTAGCGTGAAATCATAATTAGATAATCGAGCAATCACATCGCCCTTTATCACGTTTTCGGCAGATTGCTTGACTACTTCAATAACTTTACCTCCTCTTTCACTTGATAAAATGACACTCTCATTTGGTACAGTAATAGCGCGCGTCACCAATACGTCGTGGTATGGCTCAAATTGAACAGTATAAAATGTTACTTTTTCTCGAGGAACGAGTAGAGCGCTTTCTTTGGTGAATAAATAATAAATTGAAAAACAGCTTAAAAGTAGAATAAGTAACACGAGAAGTATAACTATTTTCTCTCTACTATTTATATTTATTTTTTTTTCTAATTTTATATCCATGTTATTTATTCTTTTTGGTATGGGATAAAATGAGTGACAATATCATTACACTAAGGATGCTCACCATAAACAGCAAAAGTGTTCCAAATGCATAGAAGTATGAGAGGCTATTAATGAAATTATATTTACTCAACCATTTTTGTAATAGGATAAAACCAATCGGGAATGCTATTGCTACAGCAACAAGTACGGGGGTTACATTTTGCTGTATAAAGAAAACGATATGCGTATACATAGAGCCACCTACTGACTCCATTATTTTTAATATTTTACTGATCCTTTGGGATTCAGCCATTCCGATTATCATGGTGCTTATAAGTAGTAATGCTACTGAGAATAGGGTAACCAAGCTAATTGTTTCTTTCATTAAGTTATGATTATTAAAATATTCTTGGTGTATATATTCAGCAAGTTTTATTTGGTCAGCATTGACTCCATATCGTTCAAGTATCATGTTTACGGTGCTAATATCACCCATATGTTGTAGTTTCAGTGCACCATATCGTTGCGCCTCATCACTGATGAGAATAAGCAATGGAATTGTATTTTTATCTCGATCTGCAAGATAAAAATCATTAACTACCCTGAGTATACGAACTGTATACTCAGTATCATTGTTGTTAATATAAAAAAGAGTATTCAGTACTTCATCACTTGACGACTTCCCCATCGCCGACATAAAGGCCTTTGTCGCTATAGCATGATAAATATTATTATTTTTACTGGGTGTAATAGGATTTTCGTGGCCCGCTAATGTTTTTATTCCCCAAGTGTCGGTGAAGTTTTTGTTTACGTTCAATATATTTACGGAAACTAATTTATCTTGTTCCTGTTGGTTTTGATGGAAGACCGAAGTCATTGTTCTTGACATATCAAATGGTCGCCAACTACTCAATGCGATTGAGGAGGCTTCTACGCTATTTTTTAATGCATCTTGCAAGCTATTTAGTGATGCTAAAGATTTTAATTCACCGCTTAATGGGAATGTTACAACGTTTTCTTTTGCATAACCAAATGTATGGTTCTGCATAAAATATATTTGTGTCATGACTCCTGCCCAAATATAAATAATGATACCTGCTATGGCTATTTGTATAGATAATGTTACTTGGTAAATGTAATGTGATATTGGGTGTGCATTATAAGCATGGTTATGCCATGACTTATTAGGGAAAACTGTGGTTGATAGATAGAGGTAATGCGATATCAATATCGCAATATAGAGTGAGAAGAACGCGACAGAAAATGATGATACTAATTGGCCTGTTTTTTGAATTAAAATCAGCTCCCTGACATTTTCAGATGCTTGCATCAAAATAGCGAGTAAGCCAAACGCCAGTATGAGGACACATACCGCTTGCAGTGTTGCGATAAAAAATGACTCTGTCAGTAATTGATAATTAGAGGCACCAACCGATTTCTTTATCTGAAAGCTGCTTTTTTTATTTGTATTTATGATGTTATTAACATTGAAAAAATTCATGGTGGTGGTTAAAAAGATAAAGAAACCCGCGATATACAAGGTATATAGATATGATTTTGAAATAACTGTGCTCATTTCATCGGGGAGCTCAGTGTCATAATGTATATCGGTAATATTACGGGCTGATAATTGAATAAACTCTTCAGGGCTAAAGGGAGCGCCAGGGAGTTGAGGTGCATACCGGGTGACCAGCGTTTTTAACTGCTCATTATTAGGTTTTGCCCCGGCGACCATAGTGGCAAATAGATAGGTGTGCATATCGTACCAGTCATGCCTTTTATCATGGTAACCATCGATGATATCGGGAGAAAATGCAATGACAGCGTGGGTATTAAAGCGGCTGGCCGCGTTTAAGTTAACCACATCTTTGATAACGAATTTACCTTTATTTCCTAATGTGATGACCTGGCCTTTAGGGTGGTTTAAATGAAGATATTGACGATTAAACTCAGGTGTAATGATAATTTCATTTTGTGACAGATAAGGTATTTTCTGCCGATAGGGATTGATCGTCGTTAAAAAATTAGGGCTGACTGCATAAATTTCTACGTCAGTGTGTGTTTTACCGTTAACCTGTAAGTCGATAAACAAGCGTAAAGCGTAGGCGACATCTTTGATGTTTTTTTCATTTTGTAATGCAGCAATTAATGGCAAAGGGACTTGTGCCGACTTAACTTTTTCACCATTAGGTAGATTAAATTGTGTTTCTATCCGATAAACTTGTGGGTAATCATGATGGAATTTTTCAATGCCATTATCAGTTAAATAAAGCAGTAATACGAGAAACAGTGAGATCATCCCTATAGCGGTTATGATAATAGCTAATAATGTTGCCATGGGGCTGAGCTTTACATCGTTTAAAAATTCACTCGTAAGCATACAAGAATATCTCACTGGGATTATTATATTTAGTGATGTTATTATTTTCGTTTTATTTATAACGTCTAAAATGTTTGATGGGCTTAGTCTTCTGCAAAGCTCCTTGACCAATTCCATGCTGTTATTTTAGTGTGAAGGGTATTGTTTTTAACTTCGTCTATTTCATTGCTAGTGATATATAGTGGGTTATTCTTGAATGATTCCTCTAACGATTGCAGCTTACTCTTTAATTTAATTAAGTTAACATTGTTTTTTTCTACCGTTGATTGGGATGAAGGATTCATGTCATTCTCCAATTTATTTATATGGGGGGTAACCGAGAGTGATTATCACTCCATTTACTTTTAATTCTTTTCTTCAATTTTATCAATATTTTTTTATTCTTAATGGTTATTTGTTTTTTATTATTGCCAATTAATTATCTGATTATTTATTTTATTGTTTATTATTTTATGGCCTTAAACGAGGCTTTAATGTGAGGTGGGAGTATCTATCTAATAAAAAGCCCTCGAAAGGGCTTGAGGTTATTGACAAAGTGCCCGCGACGGAGAGAACAGGCAGATCGTAAAGACGCCGTAAATACATCCATGTAGGCTCGAGCCGCGCCATCCCTGGCGCGGACGCTTTACTCCTCTGCCTATCCTCACCGTTCAAGATTGAGTCATCGGGGTTTGTCAGCAGTCTGAAGCCCTCGAAAGGGCTTGGGTTTTTATGCGTAATCATTGGGCTAATGATAAATGTTACGGCTGTAGGTGTTCAGCATGAAAGCGCAGGTGATCTTCAATAAATGTAGCTATGGTAAAATAGCTGTGATCATAACCCGGCTGAATACGCAGCATCAGTGGCCAACCTCGCTGGCGCGCCAGTTCCGCCAATTTTGCTGGTTGGAGTTGATCGGCAAGAAATTGATCACCATCCCCCTGATCCACCAATATAGGCAACTGATGCTGTGAATGGGTCAGTAAATGGCAGCTATCATATTGCAGCCATTGGCTTTCATCACTGCCAAGATATGCGGTAAAGGCTTTTCTGCCCCATGGTACTTGGCATGGGTTCACTATTGGCGCAAAAACAGAAACAGACTGATATTGTTGCGGATTACGCAGAGCCAGCATCAGCGCACCATGGCCACCCATTGAATGACCACTGATTGATTGACGTTCACTGACACTAAAATGTTGGCGGACCAGCGCTGGCAATTCTTGGCTGATATAGTCATACATTTGGAAATGTTCAGACCACGGCACCTGCGTTGCATTAAGATAGAAGCCCGCCCCCTGACCTAAATCATAGCTGTCATCGTTGGGAACATTATCACCACGGGGGCTGGTATCAGGTATAACCAGTACCAGCCCGAGTTCTGCAGCAACCCGCTGTGCGCCCGCTTTCAGCGTAAAGTTCTCATCATTACAGGTTAGGCCCGATAACCAATAAAGGACTGGCGGTGGGTTATCGTCCCGTGGCGGTGGCAGATAGATACTGAAGGTCATATGACAATTCAGGCTGCTGGCAGCGTGGCGGTAGCGCTGTTGCCAGCCGCCAAACATCCGATGCTCTTCGAGAAGTTCAAGTGACGTATTCACGTTTTGTCTGCCTCCTTGCATTATTTGCTTTCGGAAGAGTGATTAAAATGGATCACACTACGGATAGATTTACCCTCATGCATTAAATCAAAGGCTTCGTTGATTTGATCCAGCGCCATGGTGTGGGTAATGAAATCGTTCAACGCGAATTTACCGTCCAGATATTGCTGCACAATGCCCGGTAATTCTGAGCGGCCTTTGACGCCACCAAATGCCGAACCCCGCCATACGCGGCCAGTAACCAATTGGAACGGGCGGGTTGAAATTTCTTCACCGGCACCGGCAACACCAATAATTACCGACTCACCCCAACCTTTGTGGCAGCACTCTAATGCTGAACGCATAACATTGACGTTACCAATGCATTCAAATGAGAAATCTACACCGCCATCGGTCAGTTCAACGATCACTTCCTGAATAGGTTTATCATAGTCTTTCGGGTTGATCAGGTCTGTCGCACCCAATTTGCGGGCCAGCTCGAACTTGCTGGTATTGAGATCGATACCAATAATTCGGCTGGCCCCTGCCATTTGTGCGCCAATCACAGCCGATAAACCGATACCGCCAAGGCCGAAGATCGCGACGGTATCGCCTGGTTTAACTTTCGCTGTATTCATCACTGCACCCATCCCAGTGGTGACGCCGCAGCCTAGCAGGCACACTTCTTCCAACGGGGCTTCTTTATTGATTTT
This sequence comes from Yersinia similis, assembly GCF_001053095.1. Classification (GTDB taxonomy): domain Bacteria; phylum Pseudomonadota; class Gammaproteobacteria; order Enterobacterales; family Enterobacteriaceae; genus Yersinia; species Yersinia similis. The sequence goes on from NZ_CGBP01000002.1 coordinate 52,279, forward strand.
CGCTAGTGATATTTCCGGTACAACAGTCAGTTCTGAGAAGGTTGATGTGCCCATGTAGTGGAAGATGGGCTGACCATTTTTAGAGAAGCGGGTGGTGCCATCAGGCATCAAACCTTTACCCTGAGTGCTTCGGATTGCCTGGCACAGGTTGGTTTTGCCGGAGCGGCAGTATTTGCACTCGCCACACTCTGGCGTGTACAGCGGAATGACGTGATCCCCTACGGCAACACTGGTGACACCTTCGCCAATGGCTTCAACAATCCCACCGCCTTCATGACCTAAAATGGCCGGGAATACGCCTTCAGGATCGGCCCCCGAAAGGGTATAAGCGTCAGTGTGACAAACGCCACTGGCGACAATCCGCACTAACACTTCGCCTTTCTGTGGTGGCATCAAATCAACTTCTTCAACGGATAGCGGCTGGTTTGGCCCCCATGCGACAGCGGCGCGGGTTTTAATCATCTCCATGGTGTTGCTCCTATAGCTTCTGTGTAATGAGTGTTATATAAATATATTCTTTATGTATCAAATATGTTGATAGCAGTTGTTCGGGATCATTAGACCATTACACATAGCGGAAATATATGTATAGATTATGGTCGAACAGATACCGTCCACCAGATCAATCAAGGTATTTCAACGTGCTCGATAATCAGCTCTTTTAATGCGCGGACATTAGGGCTGAAGGCATCTTTACGCCAAATAAGCCAGGTTGCCGTGTGGGCAATATCCTGAGGTAATGGATGAACTTGCACCCGCTCATGGCCCTGTAGCAGTGTAAGGACTGATAGAGGGATGAGGGCCAGCCCGGCACCACTAGCGACGCAGGCCAGCATCGCATGATAGGACTGAATTTCCATGATATGCCCCGGTAATACACCCGCTTGTCGAAACCAGCTTTCCAACCGTAGCCGGTAAGAGCAACTGGGACGAAAAGCAAACAGCGTTTCGTCGACGGCATCGTGGGCTTGCAGTATAGGGGGGCGTTCAAGACAGGAAATGATCACCAGTTGTTCGTCAAAAGAGCGGCAGCCGTGTAACTCATCGTGCTGTACCGGACCATCGACCAACGCTGTTGCCAGTGTACCCGCGCGGACTTGTTCAATAATTTCACCTGAGGTCCCGGTAATCAGCGACAACGATACCTTAGGGTAGCGCTGGTGGTAGGCCGCGAGCAAATTAGGTAAGCGGGTGGCGGCTGTGCTTTCCATTGAACCCAACGGGAAGTTGCCCGCTGGTTCGCCTGCGTGGGTAATGCTCATAGCTTCTTCGCTTAGCGCCAAAATACGGTTGGCATAACAGAGAAAATTATGGCCCATCGGTGATAAACGCAGGCGCTGTTTTTCACGAATAAACAAATCAGCCCCTAGCTCTAGTTCAAGCTGGCGCAGACGTGTAGTGATATTTGAAGGAACTCGGTGCATTTGCTCCGCTGCTCGGGCAACGGAGCCGGTCTCCGCTACACAACAAAACATGCGTAGCTGGGTCAGATTCATAGATGTTCTCTTTTTGTGATGAACTTAATGATTCTTATTCATTTTTTGTGATTCTAATGCTCAGGCATGATGTTAGCAACTTTCTTTTAACAGACGGGTGAAATACCCAATCACCCGTAACGGGTAGGCAGGCAGATGGCATTAAGAATTGCATTGAGTGGTTTTTTGGCATTGGTGGTAGCAATGGGTATTGGTCGTTTTGCTTTTACGCCACAAGTGCCACTGATGATTGCAGAGCATCAATTCACGTTGACTGGTGCGGGTTTGGTGGCGGCATTCAATTATTTGGGCTATCTGTTCGGTGCCTTTGATGCCATGAGAGCCAGCCGTCATGTTGAGCGTCGGTTATGGTTGGGGCTATGGGGTGCCGCATTGCTTACATTATTATCGGCGGTGGTGGTTGGGCCATGGTGGCATGGGTTGGTACGTTTTGCTATTGGCTGGGCCAGTGGCTGGTCGATGGTATTAATTGCTGCCTGGACCAACGAACGTTTGGCACATTTTGGCCGCCCGGCGCTCAGTGCCGCCGTATTTGCCGGGCCGGGGGCCGGTATATTCATTAGTGGCATGTTAGCCGTCGCTATCCATAGTTATGGCTTATCGGCTGCTGAAGCTTGGTGGGTTTATGGTGTATTGGCGCTGATTATCATTGCTTCAATCAGTATCAATCTGCCACGTGGCGGTGAGTTGCACCGGCCACAGGTCGCAACGGTGCCTTTGACATTAACACCAGCCTTGAAGCGACTGGTCTGGAGCTACAGTTTGGCGGGGTTTGGTTATATTTTACCCGCAACTTTTTTATCGCAGATGGCCAGCGCCCGTTTTCCTGATAGCCTGTTTGCGCAGTTTGTCTGGCCAGTCTTCGGTGGGGCGGCGGTCATCGGCATTACATTGGGCATTTTGACCCGCCATTGCCTGACATCACAAACCCGATTGGCATTGACGTTGTGGGTTCAGGCGTTGGGCGTGCTGTGCGCTGAATGGGTGCCGGGAGTGAGTGGATTGGCGCTGGGAGCATTGCTGACCGGAGGAGGCTTCCTCAGTGTGGTACAACTTTCGTTGCAACATGGGCGTGAACTGGCCCCAAAACATACCCGTTATATGGCCGGTTTACTCACCACCGGCTATGCCATAGGGCAATTAGTCGGCCCAATATTATCCGCAATTTCAACGACATTAACTCATCGCTTAGAGCCAGCGCTGTATGTGGCCGTGGTGGCACTGATTATTGCCGGCGGTCTGGTTATTAAAACTCCAGCACGTACCCAGGAAGCGCTTGCCAGTTGATGACGGCAGAGCAGATGCGAATATTTCATTACGATGATCAGTATTATTCGCTATGAAGAACCGGTCGAAATGAAGAACAATCACTGGATAATCATTTCGCTCTCAACTAGAGTGAGAGCGAAATTCGGATGTGACCCGCATCATGCTTGTCTTATCCGGATGCGTAAGCCCGTTGGAGAAAAGAATGTCATCGCTAAGTAAAGAAGCTGAGTTGGTTCATCAAGCGCTGCTGGCCCGTGGTCTTGAAACCCCGTTACGTAAACAAGAATTAGATGCCGAGACGCGCAAAACTCGGATTCAGGCTCATATGACGGAAGTCATGCATTTGCTGAATCTTGATTTAACCGACGATAGTCTGGCTGATACACCAAGACGCATTGCGAAGATGTATGTTGATGAGATTTTCTCCGGATTGGATTACGAAAATTTCCCTAAAATCACGCTGATTCAAAATAAAATGAAAGTTGATGAAATGGTAACGGTACGGGATATCACCCTGACCAGCACTTGCGAACATCATTTTGTGACGATTGATGGGAAAGCCACCGTCGCTTATATTCCGAAAGATAGTGTCATTGGGTTGTCAAAAATCAACCGTATCGTGCAGTTTTTTGCGCAGCGTCCGCAAGTACAGGAACGATTAACACAGCAGGTCCTGCTCGCATTACAAACCCTGTTGGGTACCAATAATGTCGCAGTTTCCATTGATGCAGTTCATTATTGCGTTAAAGCGCGTGGCATCCGTGATGCGACCAGCGCGACTACCACCACATCATTAGGTGGGTTATTTAAATCCAGTCAGAATACGCGCCAGGAATTTCTGCGTGCGGTTCGCCATCACGGCTGATTGGCTTTTTGCCAGAGGGCGGGCCTGTAGGCCCTCGTATACAGGATGTCGAGTATGCGTCAACGCATCGCAACGTTAGACATTGCGCGGGGGCTGGCCATTCTTGGCATTCTGCTGCTTAATATTAGTGCGTTTGGTTTGCCAAAGGCCGCTTATCTCAATCCAGCTTATCTTGGTCTTCCCTCATTATCAGATACCTGGACTTGGGCGATCCTCGATATTGTCGCACAGGTAAAGTTCCTTTCTATATTTGCCATGTTATTTGGTGCAGGCCTTGAGCTGTTACTTAAGCGTGGGAAAAGTTGGGTACGTGCCCGCCTTTCTTTATTGTTACTACTGGGGTTAATTCACGGCATCTTCTTCTGGGATGGGGATATTCTGTTGGCTTATAGTTTGATTGGCCTGGTGTGTTGGCGAATAATCCAAGATAGCAAAGATGCCGCCAGTTTATTACGCACCGGCGCGGTACTCTATTTGATCGGTGTCGCTGTGTTGTTGTTGCTGGGTTATATTACTCGCGGAGAACCGGGCCGTTTTTGGCTCCCAGGGCCTGCGGACCTGCAATATGAGCAATTTTGGAAGTTACAGGGTGGGGGAGAGGCCTGGAGGAATCGTCTGGGCCTGTTGTCATCCAACTTGATTGCTATTGGTGCGCAATATGGTTGGGAATTGGCAGGCTCCATGGTATTCGGCGCTGGGCTTATGCGTTGTGGCTGGCTGCGGGGGGAATTCAGTCTGCGTCACTACCGTAGGCTCGCACTCTTCCTGATATCGCTCTCATTGGTTATCCAAATACCCGGTGTTGCACTGCAAGTGTATGTCGGTTGGGATTACCGTTGGGCTGGCTTTTTGCTACAAGTGCCCAGAGAATTGGGGGCGCCGTTGCAGGCGATGGGGTATTTGGCGCTGCTGTATGGGTTCTGGCCAACATTATCCCGCTGGGCTATCAGCCATTGGTTGGCACAGGTTGGTCGTATGGCGCTGAGTAATTATTTATTACAGACATTGATTTGTACGCTGATTTTTTATCATTTCGGTTTATACCAGCAGCTCGATCGTTTGCAACTGTTAGCTGTCGTGCCACTGGTTTGGGTCTGTAATGTGATTTTTTCTCTGTTATGGTTACGCTATTTCACGCAAGGACCAGTGGAGTGGCTATGGCGTCGGTTAACCGCTTATGCCTGTGGTCACGAGTTACAAATACGTAACACTAAGCTCTGACAGAATCAAAAGAGAAAATGATGTTATGGGTTGCAAATATGTATGTAAACGTTTTCTTTTTGTAACATGTGTCACGCGGTAATATCCATAAACTGGAGAGAATAGGGCGCAGCCATATTTGGTCGCACCTAATACGTGCTTGGCTGTTTTTTGCAAGATAATGCTGTATCTACTTTGCGTTCGCTGGTGGGCTTTGATGACATTTCTATTGCTCGCTATAGCCGCCTTAATCTCACTGTAGTCTGTTATCCTTTTGTTTTTACAGAAACTCTGCCCACCAAACGCGTCTTGAAAGCTCCCCACTAAACCGGTCCTTAAAGCTAGCCATCATCCAACCGCCCCCGATATAACATACGGTTTTAAACTCGCCTTGGTACCGAGCCGTTCGATCACAATTTGTTGTGTTGCTCACTAGTTATCTATTTATTCTTGTTTAACCGGTTTCAATCCGTGATAAAATTCACAGTTTATTAACAACATCACATCTATGCTCTAGTACTTTTATACCTGAATGCGTCAATATGTCATTAGTTACCGGATAAAAAATAAGCGGTAGCGGGTTTTAGAAGAGCACTTTGCAGATGCGTGTTCCGCATAACATGGCAAGTCTGTAAATGGCATGGCTTTTGAATAATCAGGCGGTTTTTTCGGAGTGGAGTGAAGTCATGGACGATAGATATTCAGTTGCCAGTAGCTTTAGACGATACTTTTTTCGTTAAGGCATGGTGTTATCACCTTGTACTACCCTACATAAACCCGGAGATACAAATGAATAAGAAGGTTTTCACATTAGCGACTTTGGTTACCAGCATGATGATTGGCGCATACGCTCAAGCTGAAACCCGTATTGGTGTTACTATTTATAAATATGATGACAACTTTATGTCTGTGGTCCGCAAAGCCATTGAAAAAGACGCGAAAGCTTCCCCTGAGATCACTCTGCTGATGAATGACTCCCAGAATGACCAGTCCAAGCAAAATGATCAGATTGACGTATTGTTGGCTAAGGGCGTGAAAGCGTTGGCAATTAATCTGGTTGATCCCGCTGCTGCTCCAGTTGTAATTGATAAAGCACGTTCAAATGATGTTCCGATTGTATTTTATAACAAAGAACCGTCTCGCAAGGCATTGGATAGCTACGATAAGGCTTATTACGTCGGGACTGATTCAAAAGAGGCTGGCGTTATTCAGGGGGAACTGATCGCTAAAGATTGGCAAGCTAATCCAGAGTGGGACCTGAACAAAGACGGTAAAATTCAGTTTGTGTTGTTGAAAGGTGAACCGGGCCATCCAGATGCAGAGGCGCGTACTACTTATGTTATTAAGACCCTGAATGAAAAAGGCCTACCCACCCAACAATTGCAATTAGATTCCGCCATGTGGGATACCGCACAGGCTAAAGATAAGATGGATGCATGGCTGTCTGGCCCTAATGCAAATAAAATAGAAGTGGTTATTGCCAACAATGATGCGATGGCAATGGGTGCAATAGAAGCGCTGAAAGCACACAATAAAACCAGCATTCCAGTCTTTGGTGTCGATGCCTTACCAGAAGCGTTAGCGCTGGTTAAATCAGGCCAAATGGCGGGTACAGTGCTGAATGATGCCAATAATCAGGCGAAAGCGACCTTTGACTTGGCTAAGAATCTGGCGGCTGGCAAACCTGCAGCAGAAGGGACAACTTGGAAAATTGAGGACAGAATCGTACGTATTCCATACGTAGGTGTTGATAAAGATAATCTGGCTGAATTCACTAAATAACCACTGTGATAAGATATATTTATTAGGCAAAAATATATATCCAAAATTATTGGCCTACAGGAGAGCAACTCGCCCTCCTGTAGCGTCAAGTATTACGGGTATATACCGGGCGTCCAATACCGGGGCTGAAGGTTATCTGTTACATAGTTTCTTATTTTAAAAATTGCGCTGGTCTGGTGGTACTCCATATCACCAATAGGCAAGTAGCAGTTCTTAGCCAGGTATAATTATGGTCGATATTAATACAGCACAACCTCGTGACTGGTTACTGGAAATGAGCAATATTGATAAATCATTTCCAGGTGTGAAGGCGTTAGATAACGTTAATCTTAAAGTCCGGCCCTATTCGATCCATGCATTGATGGGCGAAAATGGAGCAGGTAAGTCAACGCTATTAAAATGCCTATTTGGTATCTATAAAAAAGATTCCGGAAGTATTATTTTCCAGGGACAAGAAATTGAATTTAAAAGTTCTAAAGAAGCGTTAGAACATGGTGTTTCTATGGTACATCAAGAATTAAACTTGGTGTTGCAACGTACAGTAATGGACAACATGTGGTTAGGGCGCTATCCAACCAAAGGCTTTTTTGTCGATCAAGATAAGATGTACAAAGATACCAAGGCCATCTTTGATGAATTAGATATTGATATTGATCCGCGCGATAAAGTAGCCATGTTATCGGTATCTCAGATGCAAATGATCGAGATCGCCAAGGCTTTTTCTTACAATGCAAAAATCGTCATTATGGATGAGCCAACCTCTTCACTAACAGAAAAAGAGGTGAACCATTTATTCACTATAATCCGAAAGTTAAAGGAGCGAGGCTGCGGTATCGTTTATATTTCTCACAAGATGGAAGAGATATTCCAACTGTGCGATGAAATTACTATTCTGCGGGATGGTCAGTGGATTACCACCCAGCCTTTGGAAGGTTTGACGATGGATCAGATCATTTCAATGATGGTCGGTCGCTCTCTGAGCCAACGTTTTCCTGATCGCCTGAATAAGCCCGGCGAAGTCATTCTTGAAGTAAAGAATCTGACCTCATTGCGTCAGCCTTCTATCCGCGATGTTTCCTTTGATTTACATAAAGGGGAAATTCTGGGAATTGCAGGTTTAGTAGGGGCTAAACGCACGGATATCGTTGAAACTTTATTTGGTATCCGCGAAAAAGTGACTGGCACTATTAAGCTGCATGGTAAGAGTATTAATAACAATAGTGCTAACGAAGCCATTAATCATGGTTTTGCCTTAGTGACAGAAGAGCGCCGTTCAACCGGGATTTACGCTTATCTCGATATCAGTTTTAACTCCCTTATCTCTAATATTCGTAACTACAAAAATAAATTTGGGCTGCTGGATAACTCCCGCATGAAAAGTGATACCCAATGGGTTATCGATGCCATGCGAGTAAAAACACCGGGCCATCGGACAAGTATTGGCTCTTTATCGGGGGGGAATCAGCAGAAGGTTATTATTGGCCGCTGGTTACTCACTCAGCCAGAAATATTAATGTTGGATGAGCCAACCCGAGGTATCGATGTTGGCGCTAAGTTTGAAATCTATCAGTTAATGGCTGAACTGGCGAAGAAAGACAAAGGGATTATTATTATCTCTTCTGAAATGCCTGAGTTATTGGGGATTACTGACAGAATACTGGTAATGAGTAACGGTCAGGTTGCGGGCATTGTTGATACCAAGCAAACCACGCAAAATGAAATATTACGCCTTGCATCCTTGCATCTCTAATCTAGTTGAAGGTTCTTATTATGAATGTGTTAAATAAGAAAGATATGCTCACTTACTTTAAAGAGAGCGGGATTTATGTGGTGTTGTTTGTGCTATTGGCAATTATTATTATCAAGGATCCGACATTTTTAAGTTTGATGAACTTAAGTAACATTCTGACTCAATCTTCGGTGCGTATTATTATCGCGTTAGGGGTCGCTGGCTTGATTGTTACCCAGGGCACGGATTTGTCCGCAGGTCGTCAGGTAGGGTTAGCCGCAGTGGTTGCTGCGACAATGTTACAATCAATGGATAACGTGAATAAAGTTTTCCCGGACTTGCAGACTGTACCTATTCCAGTGGTCATTCTAGTTGTCTGCCTGATTGGGGCGGTTATTGGTTTGATTAACGGTATAATTATTGCGTACCTGAATGTGACTCCATTTATTACCACATTGGGCACTATGATTATCGTTTATGGCGTTAACTCGTTGTATTACGATTTTGTCGGTGCTTCACCGGTTGCTGGTTTTGATCCGGCTTTTTCGACCTTTGCTCAAGGTTTTTTGCGGTTTGGTGATTTTAAACTGTCCTATATTACCTTTTACGCCTTAATAGCAATTATTTTTGTTTGGGTACTGTGGAATAAGACCCGTTTTGGTAAGAATATTTTTGCTATCGGCGGCAACCCGGAGGCGGCGAAAGTCTCTGGTGTGAATGTGCCATTGAATTTGATCATGATTTATGCGTTGTCGGGGGTGTTCTATGCCTTTGGCGGTATGCTGGAAGCAGGGCGTATCGGCAGTGCGACGAACAATCTCGGATTTATGTATGAGTTAGATGCGATAGCGGCCTGCGTGGTGGGTGGGGTGTCCTTCAGTGGTGGCGTCGGTACCGTGATTGGCGTGGTAACAGGGGTTATCATTTTCACCGTAATTAACTATGGGCTAACGTATATCGGTGTAAACCCGTACTGGCAATACATTATCAAGGGCGGGATTATCATCTTTGCGGTTGCGTTGGATTCACTGAAGTATGCGAAGAAGAAATAACCGGTTGTTGTTCGTAAAAGCACTATTAACCCAGGTGTACTGTTAGTTCAGAGGTACAACTATTTCAGGTATATCACTATTTCAGACATACAATTACGTCAGGAATAAAGTAAAAGCCAGTCAGGGCGATAGCCCGACTGGCTGAGGTTAATTATAGGCTGTTCTCTAGATCGGTTATCGGAAGTTTTATCGCCCTTCGAGACGCTTCATTGGTTTTGTTGTTTCTTTTCTGCCAACCGGCGCTCCAGTTCGACTAACTGCTCTGGTGTTACCGCTGGGTAACCTTGTGCGTCATCTGGTATCACATGTACTGCCGGAATGGGAATCAATGGACCAAGGAAGCGAGGTTCCCGCTTAAGAATATAGAGGTCAGACAGGGCACCAAGGCGCGCAAAAATCTCCCGTACTCGCACGCTGAGCATATTTTTCGGTGAAGGTACTGCAAAGCATTGTGCTTGAATGCCCATGTACATGGCGATAAATAACGCCCGTTCACAGTGAAAGCGTTGGGTGATAATGATGAAATCATTGGTATCAAAGACTTTACGAGTTCGCACGATGGAGTCTAGAGTGCGAAAACCTGCATAGTCCAGCACGATATCTGCGGGAGCAACACCCGCAGCGATCAGGTCGCGGCGCATGGTCATTGGTTCGTTATAACTATGCTGGGCATTATCACCACTGAGTAATAAATAGCTGATCTTACCGCTGTTATAGGCGTTTATTGCCCCCTGAATGCGGTATCGATAAAACTGATTAATGCCACCGGTACGAAAATATTTCGCTGTACCTAATACTACACCGACCTGACGATGAGGCAGTTCCTGTAGTTCATCGTAGATAAAAGGCGCAGTTTTCCAGCTGATCCAGCGATCGAGCGCAATAGCTGTCACCATCAGTAATCCAATGATGATAATTAAGCTAATAATCAGGCGTTTCCACATTCTCTGGCCTTTGGTTTGTGCAACTTACTGGCGATATTGGCAAGGCTACTTTACCTGCCTATGCTGTGCAAGACGTGCAGACAGTTTCTTTCCTTGGCATGAGAGTTATTTATAAAAACACTTTATTGATAAAAGTGATTCATTAATAAACGCATGTGCTTTTGGGTTACAAGTGACTTTTTGTTCAAAGTTATTCTTATTAAAAGTGATTCCGGTAGAAGAACGGTGTGGGGTAGCATTTGAGTACCCGGCCTGCGGTATATAGCACAGGCCGGGTTATACTCAAAACGAGGTGCGTTTATAGCTACGGTACTGTGGTTGCCAATAATTGTGCTCAATGGCTTTAGCCAACGCTTCTTCCGAAGTCACAATAGCGACACCTTGTAACTGAGCGGCTTGACCGACTCGCATTGCGATAGCTTTCGATACCGCCTGAATATCATCGATATTAGGCAGTAAGGCCCCTTCGCCATGGAGTGCGAGCGGCGAGCTCTCTGCTAATGCCCGGCTAGCAGCCATTAACATGCCATCAGTGACACGGCTCGCACCAGATGCCAATACACCCAAGCCGATACCGGGGAAGATGTAAGAGTTATTGCATTGAGCAATAGGATACTGTTTTTCTTTATAACTGACTGGTGGGAATGGGCTACCTGTAGCAACCAGTGCCGCGCCATCGGTCCAGTTAATAATATCTTCTGGCCGGGCTTCAACCCGTGACGTTGGGTTAGACAATGGCATGACGATAGGTCGGGCGCAGTGGCTGTGCATTTCACGGATCAACTCTTCAGTAAACAGCCCTGGTTGACCTGAAACCCCAATGAGTACGGTTGGTTTGGCATTACGGACTACATCGAGCAATGAAATCGCATCATTGTGCAGATTCCAGTGGTGTAGGGCGTCACTTTTTTGTACCAATTTACTTTGGAAATCTAGCAAGTTAGGCAGTTTATCTGTCAGCAGACCAAAGCGGTCAACCATAAAGATCCGCTCTCGGGCCTGTATTTCGCTTAAGCCCTCTGACATCATCTGAGCAATGATCTGTTCGGCAATACCACAACCAGCAGAACCCGCACCAAGGAAAGTTACTGTTTGGTCGCGCAGTTGGCTGCCCGCAGCATGGCTGGCGGCAATCAGGCTACCCAGAGTGACCGCTGCGGTCCCCTGTATATCATCATTGAAACAACATAATTCATCGCGATAGCGGTTTAGCAGCGGGGTGGCATTTTTCTGAGCAAAATCTTCAAACTGCAACAAGACATTTGGCCAACGACGTTTTACCGCCTGAATAAATTCATCAACAAATGCATAGTACTCATCACCGGAGATTCGTGGATGACGCCAGCCCATATACAGTGGGTCATTCAACCGTTGCGGGTTATTCGTCCCAACATCGAGAACTACGGGCAAAGTGTAGGCCGGGCTGATGCCGCCGCATGCGGTGTACAACGATAATTTACCTATTGGGATGCCCATACCGCCGATACCTTGGTCGCCAAGGCCTAGAATACGTTCACCATCAGTGACGACAATAACCTTAACATTTTGTTTGGTGGCATTTTGTAGCATGTCATCAATGTGTTCGCGGTTCGGATAGGAAATAAATAATCCACGTGCGCGGCGATAAATATCAGAAAAGTGCTCACACGCTTCCCCAACGGTTGGGGTGTAAATAATCGGCATCATCTCACTTAGGTGGGCTTCTAGCAGACGATAAAATAGCGTCTCATTGGTATCCTGAATATTGCGCAGATAAATATGCTTATCGTCGTCGTTTTTAAAATCCTGATACTGGCGGTAAGCCCGCTCTGCCTGCTCTTCAATGGTTTCAACCGCTTCTGGCAATAGGCCATGTAGGTTGAAATGATTACGCTCATCATTGGTAAAAGCACTGCCTTTATTGAGAAGTGGGAACTCCAGCAATATTGGGCCAGCGTAGGGGATGTACAGGGGGCGCTTACTTTCGTATTCAAGTTCCATGAGTTCTTACTCTTAAACGTTATCAAATAACAATTGTTACCCCCGATCCTAAAAGATAAGAAAAATATGTACAGCATTTGTTAGCAAATTATGACAATTGCCCGTAAAAGTGCGAGTTAACTTACAGATTTAATCGCTGGGAGGTAAAGTGCTGCATAATGTACGCGGGCAGCTACGCATTTTGTAATCAAACACCTTCGATTATTTTCTGTTTATGTTATTACATTGGCATCGATTGATTGACGGCTAACTCAATCCGTTGCGAAACAGATTTTCAGCACTTTCGTATCACCATGTTTGATTGTGAGAAGGGGCGCTTGGAGCTAGTAGCCTAACCCCGACCATCAATAAGTTGTTATGGTATTAAAACGTCACGCGTTTTACCGCTGAACAGCCCAATGCGTTCAATGTCGCCAGAGTCGCATCCCACTGGCTCATCACTGCGTTATGGCCTTCAACCAGTACAGCGCGCCGGATAGATTCACAATTCTCACCGGTGATATTAGCCAAGATCAGCGCGGCTTGCAGGGGAGGAAGGCTAGGGTTAAAGGCGGCATTTTCAGCATAACGGCCAGCATAGATTTTTCCATTGGTGGTTTCTAGTGCGACACCACTATGGGATTGGCTGTAAGGCGCATGGCTGTGATTTGCAGCATTTAACGCCGCCTGCGTAAGGGCATCGTTTTCTGCTAGCGTGTAACCGTGATTAACGGGATCCATCAAGAGTGTTGTGATCGCTAAATCTGTTGGTCCAAAAGAGTCTGGTAAATATTGGCCTAGTGTTGATGGCGGTCGGCCAGGTAGATGAATATGTAATTCAGACCCACTGTTTAATTCATTCATAAATTGGCGGCAATGACCACATGGGGTGTAATTGACAGTGATCGCAACCAGATTGGTTTCACCACGCAGCCAGGCATGGGTTACCGCGCATTGCTCGGCGTGGATTGTTTGTTGCAGTGGTACACCACTGAACTCCATATTGGCCCCGAAATAAAAATTACCACTTTTTCCACGGGCAATGGCACCAACATTAAAATGGGAGATAGGGGTAAGCGCACAAGCGGTTGCTAGCGGTAACAATGCAAAAGCCAAGGCATCATCATCCAGCCCACTGATATTTTTTACCGTTTTCACTTGCTCAGCGGTCAGCATGGCAGGGAAGTTTTCTGCGCTCAGAATAGGTTCTAGTGCGAATTGTAATGAGGCGGGTAACTCAGCCCAAGAGGCGTGAAAACGTACTTGCATAAGGTTCTCTCCAGTAGTAGCAGGAAACTAGTTTAGGCAGATTGAAGACTTATAATTGTGACTTAAATCTCGTTATTTATGAAATTCATGTAATTAAAATTTAAAATGAGAGACTTATCTCAAGTTTATATGCAAGTAATGACGACAGCTCACACCCTGCTCGCAGGCCCTAACGATGATTATCGGCTTTGATAAGGAAGACATCCCTGACGTTGCTACCACGCCAAGGGGGGGATTAACCAAACAAATGTAATAGGACCGGGAACAGGAACGGAGCCAGTAGTGAGGTAATAATTCCGCAAATCACTAGGGCTAAAGAGCTGAACGCACCCTCTTTAAAGTCTAGTTCGGCGCAACGGGCGGTCCCTAAGGCATGAGAAGCCGTCCCCATTGCTAATCCACGAGATGCTTTGGTGGTGATTTTTAATAAATTCAGCAAACTATGGCCCAAAACAGCCCCTAAAATACCGGCAAAAATAACGCAAACTGCGCTAATAGCGGGTAAGCCATGAAGAGACTCGGCCACGGCCATGGCAATCGGTGTCGTTACGGATTTAGGTAATATGGACGCCGCAATTTCTGGCGTTGCCCCCATCCACAGGGCTATCGCTGTGCCGCTGACCATGGCAGTGATACTGCCAATAAAGCAAATGGCAATAATTGATTTCCAACTGGCGCGGATCTGATGTAGCTGCTCATACAGCGGAAAAGCGAGTGCCACGACTGCGGGTTGTAGCAAGTCATTCAGAATTTTGCTGCCAGCAAAATAGTTGGCGTAAGGCATGTGCGTGACTAACAGCAATGGAATAATAACGACCATTGATATCAATAGTGGATTTAGTAAGGGGATTTTTGCCCAACGAGATAGCTGGCGTGCACCAAGGAACACCATTAGGGTCAATGGCAGTGACCACCATAGATTGCTGATCATTTGTCCTCCTCAGTCTCAGTCGGTGTTGAAGAACTGATAACTTTGCGGTCACGGTGGACATAATGAGAGCTATAGGCCACTACTAGCATCACAATCAAGGTACTGATAAAACAGGACACCACAATTGGACCGAACTGTTTGGTGAGTTGTTCGTAATATTGCATGACTCCGACGCCTATCGGTACAAACAGCAGCGCCATATAACGGATCAGTAACTGGCAGCCTGGTTTTACCCATGGTGAGGGTAAAATCTGTGATGCGAGTAAGATGAACAGAATCAGCATGCCGATGATACTACCGGGGATGACGATAGGCAGAAGTAAGGCCAGAGCTTTACCAGCCCATAAGCACAGGTAAATAATGGCAAAAGCTCGCAGGTACTGCCAGCAAAGTAACATCACATTACGCATAGATATTGTCCTGGGTGACTTGACGCATTCATCATACAATTAACTTTTGTTCTGTGCTACCCATCACACTATGAATAGCATTAATGAGGCTATGACAATCACGGTAGATTCTCCGGGCGATAAATCAGTAAAGCGTCGGGGGGCACCTAACGTATTCTGACGACGGGAGTTTTTGAGTGAGTGCACATACAAATTATTTTGTCTCATCGGGTTACCGTACTTAAATGTCCCGTTTTGTCGCTATTTTGCCAAACGGTAGCCGCGGTAGAAGAGCGCTAGCCCTAAAGTAGCCGCAATAATCAGCATATAAAACATCATTTCAGGTACTGTGTAGGCTAGCAGAAAACCACAGAGTACCGGGTTAATTGCTCCGCCGAGTTGACCAAGATTCTGCACCCCATAGTAACTGCCTTTGAGGTTTGCTGGAGCAATAAAGTCGATAAACAGGTATTCGGCTGGAATAACAATGATCTCGCCCAATGAGAAAATGGCCATTGCCAGCATCCATAACGGAATGGAATCCTGAGCCACCATAAATCCTAGTAAACCAATAATAAAGAACAGGGTGCCTATCATGAGCCAACGCATCAAATTCTGCTGGTTCATCCGGCGGCTTAATAGATATTGCAGAGTAATGACGATGGTCGCATTGACAGTCATCACCGCCCCAATAACCTGATAAGCGAAGTTGGCGTCGGATACCGTGATCAGATATTGGGAGAGGTAACCGGAGAACTGAGCGAATACCATAGCACCGAGCATGCTACCGAGCGTAAAGTAAATCAGCCGTTTATCGTGACGCAAGATATTGAATGTTTGGCGAAGGTCAGGTACTGATTCGCTGGACGCCCGTTCAGTGGCTAACATATCGGCGTCGTTTATCCTGAATTTCAGTACGATAACAACCAGTAAAGCTAGAGCGCCTGAAATGATAAAAGGCAGTTGTGGGCCGAAACCAACCACTAATACTCCCATTACCGGGCCGATAGCCCAACCTACATTAACCAGTGTGTAGTTGGCTGAAAACGCTTTAATGCGTTCATTGACCGGTAGCCAGTCGGCAAAGCAGGCTTTTACCGCGATAACGTAGACGGAGTATGCCGAATGCAGCAGTGCCAAAATCAAGATGATCCAGGCAGGATGTTCAATCCATGGCAATGCAAAAAAAGTGGCTGAGAATAATATTATGGTCAGTAAAATTAAATGTTTTTTATTAAATTTGTCGACCAGATAACCGCCATACAGGCTGGTAAAAATACCCAATGCTAAACTGGCCCCCAATAACAGGCCAACGTTATCCGGGGCCAGTTGAAAATGCTCGACCAGATAAATAGTAATGAACGGTAAGGTGACTGCACGCCCTATGGTTAGCACCAACGAAGCAATCAGCAAATTGGTTACGCGTGATTGGAATCTTTGCATGTATTTTCTTATTTTTAGTGATTTATAGAATAACTAATTGTTTTTTGTGCAATTTTTAAGCAAAAAATGGGCTTGTTATACTTCTGGCGACTCAGATGATTACAGTAAACTATTCTGATAATAAAGAGAGGGGGGCGAGAGGAAAATTTTTTGCAGGAAGCAGTTCGGCAAGAACCAATCTGCTATTAGTTTATGATTATCCCAGGTAGTTTATGATTATCCCAAGTGATTAATAAATATTCAAATAAATTGATAATTAACCTAGATGATTAATAATTAACCTGGGTGATTGATGGTTAATCTGGGTGATTGATAGTTAGCCTAAATATTCGATGATTGAGAGACCGCCGTTATAATCGGTACTGTAGATGATGCCATGAGCGTCAACAAATACATCACATGATTGAATGATTTGTGGGCGACCAGGGCGCTTATCCATCATTTTTTCGGGGGCTGCTGGAACTAACGCGCCAGTTTCCTTTGGATGACAGGGGTCACTGATATCGTAAGCGCGGACCCCAGCATTCTGATAAGTAGCAAAAATCAGAGACGAACTGATAAAACTACCTGGGCGGTTTTCATGCAGATTGTGTGGGCCAAAATGAGCGCCTTTTTTTACATAATCTCGCTCTTTCGGAACCGGAAACGTTGAAATACTCACCGGGTTGCTTGGTTCACGGATATCAAACACCCAGATATGTTTCTCGCCATCTTCTTGGTTATCCAGCACGGCTTCATCCAGTACCACCAATAAATCACGATCGGGGAGTGGCAAAGCGGTATGGGTGCCACCGCCAAAGGGGGGGCTCCAATTACGGTGGCTTATGAGTTTCGGTTCGTGACGATCACTGACATCCAATAAGGTTAGGCCACCATCACGCCAACTACCGTAAGCGGTATCGCCACTAATAATGGCATGGTGCAGTGCATAGCGTTTGCCCGCTGGCCAGTTAGGCTGTTCACCAGCCGCAGTATCCATACCAGGTAATGCATAGCGCCCGGCAACCTGTGGCTTTTGCGGATCAGCCAGATCAATGGTTAGGAAGATATAATCGCTATAGCCATCCAACAGTGCGGATACATACGCCCAACGTCCACCGACATACCAGATTCGATGGATACCTATGCCATCAAGCGGCAAGAAACTGATCTCTCGTGGCTGGTCTGGCGTTGAAATATCAAAAATACGTAAACCCGCGCTCCAACTGCGGCCTTCCTGACGCGTGCTGACCGTTTCGGCGACTGAGCGGGTGTAATACACTTTTTCTTCGGCAAAACTGGCGTCGGCAAAGAGGTCGCGTGCGTTAATCACCAGCAGCAGATCATCATGGGTCTGTAAATGCACATTCCAGGTGTTAGGTGGTGCTGCGATGAAACCCGCGGGGCGCGGGTTTTTGGCATCCCTTACGTCAATAATGGATACGCCTTGCGATACCATATGGCCGACATAGGCATAGCCCCTATGCACCATCACTTGTACACCGTCTGGTTTGCCACCTTGGTCACTGTGACCAATCAGCCGCATATTGCGGCTGTATTCAGGTATCAGCAAGGAACCTTGTGTTGCCATCTATATTTACTCCAAATCTATTGACCATTTTGGGCTGCAAGGGTCGCAAACCAAGGGGAGTTAAAATCATCAGACTGACCCCAACCAGGGATAATCTTAGCTAAACCAGCCACATTAACCGGGCCGGGTTGGCTGGCTAGCAATGCCTGAGGAATAGAGGCCGCGCGGAATTCATAGCTGGCAGGTGTGGTTTCCCTAGCAATTTTCTTGGCAATCAGGCGCAGGTTAATCGCCCCAATTAGCTTAGGGTCTACCGCAACACTGACTTTCCATGGGCTATTCGCTTCGCGCATCAGTTGTAAGTCTTGATTGGATATATCAATACTATACAGTTTGATCTCAGTGCGACCATTTTCCTGTAAAGCTTTATAAGCGCCCTGTGTGAAGGCATCCCAGGTTCCCCAGATTGCATCTATTTTACCTTTTGGGTATTTCGCCAGTACCGCCCCGACTTTATTGGCTGTATCGCCCTGAACATCAGAGGAGACTGCCCCGATAGATTCCAGTTCATTAATTCCAGGATTTTGCTTTAGCAATGCCAGATAAGCGGCTTGGCGTCTTTCCATTGGCGGGAAACCTGCGACCCAGAGCTTGATAATATTGGCTTTACCATCGAAATCTTTGATTAACTGACCGAAGGATTCATTGGTTAATGAGGCGTCATCCTGTTGAGTTACGGTCAGTCCCGGGATCTCACCCTGAATGGCAGTGTCAAATACCGATACGGCAATTCCATTATCGGTAATGCGCTTTACCAACTCTGTTGAGTAGGGGGCACGGCCCTGAGAAAGAATGATACCGTCATATTTCTGGCTAATAGCCTGATTGACAAAGTCCTGAAAGCGAGCGTCATCGCCGTTACTCAGGAAGGTATCCACTTTGAAGCCTAGCTTTTTGCCTTCTTTTAATATACTGGACAGGAATTGTGTCGTGTTGTCATCGGAACCTAAATTACGGATTACCGCAATTTTAATCTGCCCTTGATGGTTGCGATAGCGTCCGGTACCGTAGCTAATGTGGCGGGGTCAGTAGCCAATACTGGTAGTGCTGTGAGTAGGCTCAAAGCCAATATAGGGTAAGCGATTTTTTTCATTAGTAGCTCCATCATGGTGTCAATAAGTTATGCAATGTGTTGTTGTTTTATAATGGCTGTTAGTATGAAAATCATACTGTTATAGGCACTATGTATTTATAAAGAACTGTATTTATAAAGAACTGTATTTATAAAAAATCTTTATATAGCTATCTTTGCTTCTAGACGTCCGCAGGTTCGAGTCTAGCATCATAACCATAACTATTTTGATAATGAATTAACTTTGTTATAAGTTTTTCGATTGCGTTATATCTTTTAGTTTGGATAGCCTAAATAAGCAGCAAAAGCAGCCCTGAATGGGGTTATGGGGTGATGTCGTATGAATAGGCTTGCTTTCATAAAGGATTATGTATTTCTTATTATCGATTAAATTTATTTAACTTATAAATACCAAAGTTAATATCTTATTTCGTTAATGGCCTAGTACTGTTATTATAAATAAAATACAAGTGCAATAATCAAGAAAATAGATGTCAAACAGCGTATGAAGGCGCTCTTTCATCTGTGCGTTTTTTTGCCTTTTTTAAATAAATGGCTAATGATGTTTAAAGGATTAAAGTCACCATGGGTAAGATTAGCACTCTATGTAAATTAAGAAAAGATGAGACACATATAGCATGGCTAAATTCCAAAAGTCATAATAATGACACTACCTATTTTTATATATCGCGTAGTGATTTTTTATTACTTTTTATCCGATATTTATTCATGTTAATTGTTTTTATTATCGTATTGGCCGTATCATTACCTGAATCACACGATGAGTTATTACATGCATTTATATGTCTTTCACCTGCGATTTTGTCACTGGTCCTGCTGCTGCCCTGTGCCGCACGCCTTGCTAGCCAACGGTTGAGCCAGTATTTATTGGTTTTTCACCTTTTCCCGTTTATAACCTATTTTTCACTGAATCCATTAACCATACCTTTATCTGGGGTATTTTTACTTTATCTTATATTTATTAATATTTATGTCGATACGCCACCGAGTTGTGAACGCAAGAAACAGCAGGCCAATATATTACCTCAAGAGTACCCTGTTGGTTTAACACTACTCTGCTTCAGTGGGCTATATCTGACTTTTTTTGTGTGGTTTGAACTGGATCATGCGATTATTTCTCTGATGTTGTTATCGTGGGTTTTCTTTTTACTGTCCAAGTGGCGTTGGCAAGTTGTGGCATTAAATGTATTAGGCGGTGTTGGGTTGTTTTGGTTTTTTTCCTCTGGTTTTGTGGACATAAAGTATCATAAGAATATTATTGTTCGTGCTCTGATTAAAATATCTTTACTGGATAGTGTATTATTTATAATTTTCTCATTAAGCTTATTTATCAATATGTTATTTTGGTTGGAAGAGTGGCAGCGCACACGGAAACCACTAAAAGATGAGTGAGAAGTTTTACATTGGAAATGCGTGTTTTCAGTCATAAAAATGCCGGCAGGGTTACCCCAGACCGGCATTCTTGATTTTTATGACCTTCCAGCTATCTATCGTATTTTCGCTTAGTCGCCAGAAGAAGATTACTTCACTTGCATACCTGGCTGCGCACCACTGTCCGGGCTGAGCAGGAAGATATCGCTACCTCCGGGGCCAGCGGCCATCACCATGCCTTCTGAAATACCAAAACGCATTTTTCGTGGGGCCAAGTTAGCGACCATCACGGTCATGCGGCCTTCCAAGGCTTTTGGGTTAGGGTAAGCTGAACGGATACCAGAGAATACCTGGCGGGTCTCTCCTCCGAGTTCAAGTGTCAGTTTTAATAACTTATCTGAGCCTTCAACAAATTCTGCCTGTTGAATCAATGCTATTCGCATATCAACTTTGGCAAAGTCATCAAAACTGATGGTTTCCTGAATTGGATCATCGGCTAACGGGCCTGTAACCACAGTTGTAGGTGCCATATCCTCTTTAGACGAAGCGACCATTTCGTTTACTTTGACTAAATCAATACGATTAAACAGTGCCTTGAAAGCGGTGATAGAGTGGCCCAGCAGAGGTTGTTCAATGCTATCCCAAGTTAGCTCGGTATTAAGGAAAGCCTCGGTACGCTCTGTCAGAGAGGGTAATACCGGTTTCAGATAGGTCATCAGGACACGGAATAGGTTGATCCCCATAGAGCAGATTGCGTGCAGATCGGCATCGCGGCCTTCTTGTTTAGCGACCACCCATGGAGCTTGCTCATCAACATAGCGATTAGCCACATCAGCCAGCGCCATAACTTCACGAATGGCTTTACCCGACTCACGGTTGTTATAAGCATCAGCAATACTGGTTGCGGCATCGGTGAATGTTTTATACAACACCGGGTCAGCCAATTGGTCAGCTAACTGGCCTGCAAAGCGTTTATTGATAAAACCAGCATTACGCGAGGCCAGATTCACCACTTTATTGACGATATCGGCGTTAACACGTTGGACGAAATCTTCCAGATTCAAATCGATATCATCGATACGCGAAGAGAGTTTCGCCGCGTAGTAGTAACGCAGGCAATCCGCATCCAGATATTTCAGGTAAGTCCCCGCCTTAATAAACGTACCGCGAGATTTAGACATTTTCGCGCCGTTTACCGTGACATAACCATGGACAAACAGGTTTGTCGGCTTGCGGAAGTTACTGCCTTCCAACATTGCTGGCCAGAATAGACTGTGGAAGTAAACAATATCTTTACCGATGAAATGATAGAGGTCAGTCTTGGCGTCTTTACCCCAGAACTCATCAAAATCCAGGTCACCGCGTTTATCACACAGGTTTTTAAACGCCCCCATGTAACCAATTGGGGCATCTAACCATACGTAAAAATATTTACCCGGCGCATCTGGTACTTCGAAACCGAAATAAGGTGCATCACGCGTGATATCCCACTGCTGCAGGCCGGAATCAAACCATTCCTGCATTTTGTTTGCGACTTGTTCTTGTAACGCCCCTGAGCGTGTCCAGGCTTGCAACATGTCACTAAAGGCCGGTAAATCGAAGAAGAAGTGTTCAGATTCACGCATCACTGGTGTTGCACCAGAAACGGCAGATTTGGGTTCGATAAGTTCAGTTGGACTGTAGGTTGCGCCACAGACTTCACAGTTATCGCCGTACTGTTCCGGTGCCTTGCATTTTGGGCAAGTGCCTTTCACAAAACGATCGGGCAGAAACATGCCTTTCTCAGGATCATAGAGCTGAGAAATGGTACGGTTCTTTATATAACCATTGTCTTTCAGACGGCCATATATCAGGCTCGATAGTTCACGGTTTTCATCACTGTGGGTGGAGTGATAGTTATCATAACTGATAGCAAAACCGGCGAAATCCTGTTGGTGCTCCTGGCTCATTTCGGCAATCATTTGCTCCGGTTTGATACCCAGTTGCTGAGCTTTCAGCATGATAGGAGTACCGTGGGCATCATCTGCACAGATAAAATGAACCTGGTTGCCGCGCATTCGCTGGAAACGGACCCAGATGTCTGCCTGGATATGCTCGAGCATGTGGCCGAGATGAATAGAACCGTTAGCGTATGGTAGCGCGCACGTCACCAATATTTTTTTCGCGACTTGAGCCATAGTGGGAAATTGCTTTCTTTATTTTGATTAAAGGGCCTTTGATGTTAACCGATAAGCGAGTTTGCCGCTAGGGCAAGGGAGCTGGTACTGCACCTTAAGTCTGAAAGGTTCTGCTAGCAAATTCTGATGATGCGGCCATTAGCCATCAGGATTATGCATACATATTACGTATTCTCTACTGTAGACTCACACAGGTGTGGCTGAGTTCTGGTACACTAATGAATGTTGTTTTTAGGTTGATAACGATAATTTAAAGGAGCCGGGATGAGCGAAAAATCCCCCGAGCAGACAACCCCTGACCTGCTGCAATCACAAATTTTAAAGGTCCTTACGGCCTTCACCCATCCGACCTTGCAAAAGGATCTGAACGCACTGCGCGCCATTCATCACTGTGCCTTGTTGGACAACGTGTTGCATATTGAGCTGGTGATGCCTTTTGCCTGGCAATTTGGTTTTGAAATACTGAAAGAATCGGTCAGCGAAGAGTTGCTGGTGGTGACCGGTGCCAACGCCATTGACTGGAAGCTTTCCCATAACATCACCACATTACGCCGTGCTAATGATCAACCAGGTGTAAAAGGTGTACGTAATATTCTGGCTGTCAGTTCCGGTAAGGGCGGGGTGGGTAAATCCAGTACTGCGGTTAACCTGGCACTGTCGTTGGCGGAAGGGGGGATGAAAGTGGGTATTCTTGACGCGGATATCTACGGCCCTTCTATCCCAAACATGCTAGGTACGATGAACCAGCGGCCAACATCGCCAGATGGCAAGCATATGGCACCGATTATGGCCCATGGTATGGCTACTAACTCGATTGGCTATCTGGTTACTGAAGAGAACGCCATGGTGTGGCGTGGCCCAATGGCCAGTAAGGCATTGATGCAGATGCTGCAAGATACCTTGTGGCCGGATTTAGATTATTTGGTCATTGATATGCCACCGGGAACCGGTGATATCCAACTGACGCTGTCGCAAAATATTCCGGTGACGGGGGCGTTGGTGGTGACAACACCACAAGATATTGCCTTAATCGATGCCATGAAAGGTATCGTGATGTTTGAAAAAGTGCATGTGCCAGTGTTGGGTATTGTTGAAAACATGAGTATGCATGTTTGTAGTAATTGCGGCCATCTGGAGCCTATTTTCGGTACCGGTGGTGCGGAGAAACTGGCTGAGAAATACCATTGCAAATTGCTGGGCCAGATCCCGCTGCATATTTCACTGCGTGAAGACCTCGATCGTGGTGAGCCAACAGTTGTCAGCCGTCCTGATAGCGAGTTTACTGATATTTATCGTCAGTTGGCGGCTAATGTTGCTGCAGAGATGTATTGGCAAGGCGAGGCGATACCGACAGAAATCTCATTTCGTGCAGTGTAATGGCAGTTTTCGCTAAGTTGAGCGCATAAGGCACTGAGCCGGAAAGGTCATTCAATGATGCTTCCGGCTCGAAAGCTGCTTACATAGCCAGAAATTGCCTTCTTCCTTGGTATTATTCTTCGATGTGGTCGCCAAAGCGTTGCCTTAGCACTGGTATCACACTTGTTAACTCCTTATAATTGCCCCGCTCGAAGCACTTCGTGTGCTTTGTCTCCCTCCACACTTCGTAATCAGGTCTTTAATTTTATGACTGACAAAGCACATCAGTGCGTCATTATCGGGATAGCGGGTGCTTCTGCCTCCGGAAAAAGTCTTATCGCCAGTACGTTGTATCGCGAATTACGTGAACAGGTAGGCGATAAACATATTGGTGTTATTCCTGAAGATGGTTACTACAAAGACCAGAGCCATCTGTCAATGGAAGAGAGGGTCAAAACGAACTACGACCATCCGAGCGCCATGGACCACAACTTATTGTTGGAACATTTGCAGGCGTTGAAGGCAGGGAAGTCCGTTGAATTACCCCTGTACAGCTATACTGAGCACACACGTAAAAAAGAAACGGTTCATTTAGAGCCTAAAAAAGTGATCATTCTGGAAGGTATACTGCTGCTGACGGATATACGCTTGCGTCAGGAAATGAACTTCTCAATCTTCGTTGATACCCCATTGGATATCTGCCTGATGCGCAGAATGAAGCGAGATGTCAATGAGCGTGGCCGTTCTATGGATTCTGTTATGGCCCAATATCAGAAAACAGTACGTCCTATGTTTTTGCAATTTATCGAACCATCTAAGCAATATGCTGACATTATCGTTCCTCGTGGCGGTAAAAATAGAATTGCGATCGATATTCTAAAAGCAAAAATCAGTCAGTTCTTTGAGTAACATTCGTCTGGACCTTTGCTCCTTTATATGACAGTTTCTGTGGTCTATGACAGTTTTTGTAGCATACACGCTGTAACATGCGAATTATTAGGGAGATTTTAGCGATGAGACTGTGCGATAGGGACATAGAGGCCTGGCTGGATAGTGGCAAGCTAGGTATTGAGCCGCGCCCCCCGGTAGAGCGAATCAATGGTGCCACTGTTGATGTTCGCTTAGGTAATCAATTCCGTGTTTTCCGTGGGCATACTGCGGCATTTATTGATTTAAGTGGCCCGAAAGATGAGGTCAGCGCGGCCTTGGAACGGGTAATGAGTGATGAAATCAATCTTCCAGAAGGTGAAGCTTTCTTTTTGCATCCGGGAGAGCTGGCGTTGGCGGTCACATTGGAATCTGTCACCATCCCCGATGATTTGGTTGGTTGGTTAGATGGGCGTTCTTCTTTAGCGCGTCTCGGATTAATGGTCCACGTCACGGCACATCGTATTGATCCAGGCTGGCAAGGCCGAATTGTGTTGGAGTTCTATAATTCAGGTAAGTTGCCATTGGCATTGCGCCCCGGTATGTTGATTGGCGCACTGAGTTTTGAACCGCTCTCCGGCCCGGCGGCCCGGCCTTATAACAGCCGCCAAGATGCAAAATATCGTGGCCAACAAGGTGCTGTAGCTAGCCGTATTGATAAAGACTAGTGAGGTGATTGACAACGCGATTTATAGCTCAGTATGTGAAGGGTTGGCCGCACCTTAGGGGCGCTCCGGTGGCTGACGCCACTTACAATCCCAACGGCTCGTTTCCCCTTCATTTGACTTGATCAGCAGTCTGGACGAGTCATTCTTTTTTATTGAGAATTTTAGCCTGTTTGGACAAGAGGACGTCATGAGACGATTACTGACAATGTTAGTTATCCTGCTAATTGTGTTAGTCGCAGGTATGAGCGCATTAGTGCTGTTGGTGAATCCTAATGATTTTCGCGCCTATATGGTCAAACAGGTAGAGAAAAAGAGTGGTTACCACCTGCAACTGGATGGTGATTTACGTTGGCACGTCTGGCCGCAACTCAGCATTATCGCTGGGCGTATGGCGCTAACCGCGCCTGGCGCACTAGAACCGGTGGTCAGTGCTGAAAACATGCGGTTGGATGTTAAACTTTGGCCGCTGCTGTCACATCAACTGGATGTTAAACAAGTGATGTTGAAAGGGGCGGTGATCCGTTTGACCCCTGACAGCGAGGCCCAGCAACAGATAGATGCGCCAGTCGCACCTGTGGGCAGTGCACCAGTGAGTGATAGCCGTGGCTGGAAGCTGGACATCAATAAACTTCAAATCGCGGACAGTTTGCTTATTTGGCAACGTTCTGACAACGATCAAATTAATGTCCGGGATATCAATCTCGAACTCAAGCAAGACGAGCAGCGTCAGGTGCAGGTCACTCTTGCCAGCCGTGTTAACCGCAATCAGCGGGACTTAACCTTCTCAATGGTCATTGATGCCGATATGCATCAATATCCCCGACAGTTCAGTGCCAATATCAGCCAATTCACTTATAAACTGGAAGGCGCTGATATTCCTGCGGGGGGGATCAGTGGCGGAGGTGCACTGGAAGCCAGCTATCAGAGTGATATACAGCAATTACTACTTAATCAGTTAAGTTTTACTGCCAATAATAACCAATTGGCTGGCAGTGTTAAGGCGACCTTTGCTGATGTGCCTGATTACGTGGTTAGTTTGACCTCTGATAATCTCAATCTTGATGCGATCTCTGGTTGGCAGCCGAAAAGTTCAACAGCCAGTACCGACGAAACCAAACAGCCGACCACGACAGCACCGGTTATTGCCATTCAGATAGATGATGATGTAGGGCAAGATTTACAGACATTACGTGACTTTACGGCGCAAGCAACGGTTGTCGCCAATAATGTGGTTTATCGCAACATTAACATCAACCATTTGAATTTACAGGCAACTAACCAGCAGGGCGACTTACAGGTAACTCGCCTAACCGGCAATGCGTTGGCGGGAGATTTCTCACTCGCGGGGTCATTGGATGTTACTGGAAAAAAAGTGTTGGCTGCGGTGAATCCGGTGATAAACCATATGGAATTGGGGCCAGTATTGCAGGCGGCAGGTTTACCGCAGGTAATGACGGGTAAGTTTTCCATGCAAGCGCAGTTATCTGGAGATGGTGTGAATCTCGCGGCATTTAAACATCGCTGGCGGGGCGGGGCACAAGTCAGTATGAATAACGCCCGGTTACAGGACTTGAATATTCAGCAATTGATTCAACAAGCTGTCACACGTAGTACCAATGATGTCACCGGTCAGGAACGCTATGAGCGATATACTGAGGTTAAACAACTGCAAGCCTCTCTGGCGCTGAACCGAGGTGCAGTGAAAGTCAGTGGCCTCAATGCCAGTTCGTCATTAATTTCTATTAAAGGCAGCGGGGCACTTAATCTCCCAACACAGCAATGTGACATGAATCTGGCTGTACGCGTTATGCAAGGCTGGAGTGGGCAGAGTAGCCTTGTCAAAACATTACAAAATACAGATATTCCATTGCGTATTTATGGTCCATGGACCCAGCTAAATTATCAATTGAATGTTGATCAATTGCTGCGTAGTGAGTTACAGCAGCGGGCTAAGAAAGCGCTGGGGGAGTGGGCTGAACGTAACCAACAAAATCGCCGTGTGGACGATCTGAAAAAGTCACTTGATAAGTTGTAAGCCATCCATTGGAAACAGATATGCCCGGAGGTGGTTCTTCACCGGGCATAATCGTTTTATTTCTCCAGGCTTTTGTTAATTGGCCCAGGTTTATACTCAATCTATAGGGTTATCAATTAGCTACACTTCGTAATCTGGCTCAGGAACCTTCAATGGTGTTATCTTCACTTTCAAGATCCGGTGGCTATTGACCACCAGAGGTTCGAATAAGTAGTCGCCAATTGTCAGTTGTTCACCCACTTTGGGTATCCTCTGGGTATGCTCCATGAGTAACCCGGCCAGCGTGTGGTATTCACGTTTCTCATTAATTGGCAGTGGCAAATAGAGCACCAAATCTTCCAGCGGCATATAACCGTTCGCTATCCAACAGCCATCTTCAGTTTGCTGAATATCGTGGCGCGCATCTAACTCTTCCCCCGCTACGGGTAAATTACCTGCGATAGTTTCCATCACGTCGGTAAGGGTCACAACCCCCTCAATAGAACCGAACTCATCGACGACAAAAGCAAAATGTGTCTGTGCCTGACGGAATTGTTCCAGAGCCATCAGCAGTGAAACTTGTTCAGGAAAGATGAGTGGTTGGCGAATTAATGACCGCAAGTCGAGCTTTTCATTCGCTAATTGTTGTTTCAATAAATCAATTACGTGAATAACGCCTAAAGGCTCATCAGTAGAGCTATCTTCAGTAACCACGATTCGGGTATGCAGGTTTTTCGCCAGTAACTGAGTCAATTTCTCTGGTGGGTCATTGAGGTCCAAATATTCAACATCATGGCGTGATGTCATGATGCTGCTGACGGTTCGTTGTGCCAACCCCAAGACCCGTTCAATCATGCGCCGCTCTTGCGCATTAAACACTTCCTGACCTGCGCTGGTACTGTCAGCGATCAGATTGGCAGTATGGTTATCCAATTCAGCTTCTTCGTGTTTACCACTGAGCATACGTAAAACGGCCTCTGCGGTACGTTCACGTAATGGTCTAACCGTTGACAGGAAGCGCCGCCGATTGAATTGTGCAAACTGGTTCAGTGACTCAATGATTACCGAGAAACCAATAGCCGCGTACAGGTAGCCTTTCGGAATATGGTAACCAAAACCTTCAGCGACTAAGCTGAAACCGATCATCAGTAAGAAACTCAAGCACAGAATGACAATAGTTGGATGTGCATTGACAAAGCGAGTCAACGGTTTGCTGGCGAGTAACATCAAGCCAATCGCGATACAGACTGCGACCATCATCACCGCAAGGTGATCAACCATACCGACGGCGGTGATCACGGAATCGAGCGAGAAGATAGCATCCAGGACTACTATCTGTGCCACCACCGGCCAGAAACGAGCCGCTTTGCGTTGCTGATTCTGTTGATGATCTTTCCCTTCCAGCCGTTCATTTAGCTCCATCGTCGCTTTGAACAGCAGGAATATTCCGCCGACTAACATAATCAAGTCACGTGCACTGAACGAATGTTCAGAAAGAGTGATGATTGGTGTGGTCAATGTAGCCAGCCACGAAATACAGGCCAACAGTGCCAGACGCATTAGTAGTGCGCAGAGTAAACCAGTGACTCTGGCTTTATCTCGTTGATGACGAGGGAGTTTTTCTGCCAAGATGGCAATAAATATAAGGTTATCAATACCCAATACAATTTCGAGCACAACCAACGTAGCCAGTCCTGCCCAAATAGTTGGATCCGCGATCCATTCCATATATCCAGTTTCACCTTGTATTGCTACGGCTTATGCCGTCAATCAGAAAAATAGCCATTTATTAAATAAGTGCATCGACTCGAGTCGATCACAAAAAAAATCAATCCAAGCTAAGCGATTTGAACATTAGCTGGACATAACAAATCATTAACTGGACTGAGTTATGCTGATCATAGCACTGATAATTGAAAATGAATGACGGAAGATATAGAAATATGCCAGATATCAATCATATTGTAGGGAGATTCTGCTACGTTATCATGATGTTCTATTTGACTATTGTTACAAAATATTTTCTGCTCCCCCTTTTTGAAATAAATTTATATAAAGAACAGCATATTTTTAAACGATAATGGTATTGATAATCACTATCATTATGTATGATAATGTTTTCATCATTTTATCCTTCAGGAGGTAACAGGTGTCAAATACAGTACAGTTAATTACACCTCCCCCTATAGGGGTAATAGCGGATATAGCAGAACTTTTTGAAAAAACGTTTGCACATTTTTCCAGGACGTTAAAAGTAAACGCTGATGATATCCCTGAAGAATCTATAAGTTTTCATGCCTGGTCAAGTATTGATAATTTTCCTACGTTAATACAGAAATATAGAGATGAATATTATGGGGATAATGATCTAAAGCCCAACGATAAAGCCCTCTACTCATTATGGAGTCAGTGGTATTTTGGTTTGGTTATCCCACCAATGATGTTGTTATTAATAGAGTATCCACAGGCTGTTGACACACACTACCAAAATTTTAAAGTGTTATTTCATCACAGCGGAAGACCCGAAGTGGTTTACTATCAATTAAAATGGCAAAACCAAGATCCAGGTACCTTACTTGAGCGTTATTATTTATTTCTCAATCATCATGTTATTCCCATAGCAGAAAAAATTGAGTCTTACCAAGGTATAAATGGACGCTTGCTATGGAATAACATTGGATTCCTGATGTTCTGGTATCTAGGGGAATTTAAAGGTCGCTTAGGTGATGATCTCTATCAATCTATTATTAATGGGCTTTTCATGAACTTGTCTTTGCCGAGTGGTCAAGATAACCCTCTTTACCGGACAGTCATATTACGTAACGGCATCTTACAGCGACGTAGTTGTTGTCAACGAAATAAATTACCCGGTGTCGGGAGTTGCCATGATTGTCCGTTAGAAAAACCACATTAAATCTTATTAATTAGCCAAGCTCCTGCATTGCCCAGAAGCTTGTCTGTATTGACTATTTAATCCTCATTATATTTGTGCCTTATATTTACCTGCAGTTAATTATAATAAAATATTGAGAAAATATAGCGTTACCAAAACACCACTTTATATCCAGGGGTATATTATGTACGGAAATATCCATGAGGGGAAACATTTCATAGACCAAAGTGAAAATATAAGTGATGAGATTTGTTTAGAGGGCTTCCTAAATAAAGGTATCGCAGCCCATTATTATGAAAGTAGAAATAATATCAACGCAAGGACTAAGGCTATATTCATCATGACTGACAAACTCTTTAGCGGGATATTATTCTCTGAACTATCACCTGACTTTTATTGTGTTAATTTAAATCAGCCATTAATGTCAATGGATAGCGTATTAGATGAACTACAGCAGCTATATGTTAAGGGTGCTGTATATTTTCATCATCCTAAGTATGTTGCGCATCTTAATTGTCCGGTTGTTCTTCCCGCAGTACTGGCAGAAAGCATTATTAGTGCCATTAATTCTTCGTTCTTAATCCGGCGACCACACTCCAGCACCTGAACGAAATTGTGGATGCCATTATTACCGAAGGTAAAAACTATCCGACTATCTATAACAGTCAATCATGAGATTGATGTTGTTTGAACAGGAGTGATTAGAACAATGCGACCTTATGACTTTATTGGCATCGGTATTGGCCCGTTTAACCTCGGGCTAGCATGTTTAACTCAACCACTAAACGATGTTCGCTGTTTGTTTATCGATCAGAAAGCAGGGTTTGATTGGCATCCAGGAATGATGCTGGAAAGTGCAACCTTACAAACGCCTTTTATGTCAGATTTGGTGACGTTAGCATCGCCTACGCACCCATTAAGTTTTTTAAATTATATCAAGCAACAAGGGAGGATTTACTCCTTTTATATTCGGGAAAATTTTTTCCTACTACGTAAGGAATATAACCAGTATTGCCAGTGGGCAGTTGAGAAATTACCTAACTTACGGTTTAATATGCAGGTTGATGATATTCATTACGATGAAGACACCGCGCTATATCGGCTGTGCTGTTCTGACACACGCTCAGGCAGTCGCCATGAGTTTCTGTGCAAGAAACTGGTTCTGGGTACCGGCCCCTCGCCGCATATACCCGAATGTTGCCAACCTTTTATTCGGCAAATAGTGATGTCCGGCCAGTATCTGGAGCATAAAGTAGCGTTACAAAAGAAACGCGCTATCACTATTTTGGGCAGTGGTCAAAGTGCTGCCGAAATTTTCTATGATTTGCTGAGTGAAATTGATCGCTTTGATTACCAGTTGAATTGGCTTACTCGTTCACCTCGATTCTTCCCGTTGGAATATACCAAACTGACGTTGGAAATGACCTCACCTGAATATGTGGACTATTTCTATCATCTTCCACCCGAAAAACGTGATGAGCTGAATCTCTCCCATAAGCCATTGTATAAAGGTATTAACAGCACATTGATTAACGATATCTTCGATCTGTTGTATACCAAACGTCTGGACGGTGCCCTTAATGTAAATCTGTACACCAATAGTGAATTACAGCAGGTGAATTCGAGCCATGATGGTAAGGGGTTGCACCTGTCGGTGTTGCAGCATGAACAGAACCAATTATTCACGTTGGATACTGAAGGTGCTGTTTTGGCGACCGGATATCAATATCGGCCCCCAACTTTTATTGAAGGTATACGTCAACATATTCGTTGGGATAATAAAGGGCGCTATGAGGTTCAACGTAATTACAGCATTGATCGGCATAATACGGTTTTTGTACAGAACGTAGAGCTACATACCCATGGCTTTGTGACGCCTGATCTCGGTATGGCTTGTTACCGCAATTCTTGTCTGATTCGTGAAATAACCGGTACTGAATATTATCCGATTGAGAAAAATATTGCTTTTCAGCAATTCAGGGCACCCTCCCTGAGGAGAAAAGAGTGATGAACGCTGAGAGGAATATTGAGAGCGATGCCGTGGTGACGAGTGGTGATTTTCAACTCCGTCCGCTGGTGTTGGCACAAGATGTCACTTGGCTGACGGATTGGGTTAATCGTGAATATGCTCACTATTGGGGAATGCAAGGCTATAGCCCACAGCAGGTAAAGGCATTCTACCAAGAATTGGATGTCAGTCAGCCAGGCAGTGTCTTTATCGGCGTTTATCAGCAGCAGCCCGCGTTCTTGTTGGAACGTTATTTGGCCCAACAAGATGTGATTGCCGATTATTACCCTGCACAACCTAATGATGTTGGGATGCATATTTTGGTGGCTCCACCAGTTGAGAGAATCACTGGTTTCACCTGGCAGGTTTTCCAGACCATTATGACCTTTATTTTCAGCGATCCAACGGTCGCCCGTATCGTAGTCGAGCCTGACGTACGTAATGAAAAAATTCATCGTTTAAATAAACGTGCTGGTTTTGTCTATCAGCAGCAACTGACATTACCCCATAAAATCGCTTGGTTGGCGTTTTGCACCCGGGAACAATACCACCTTGCCTTACAAAAGGAGCATCAATGATGATGGACTTATCAGCGCCTCTCTCCCTACACCATAGTTTGGAAGTACCCCATTTGCGGCCGGTACTGTGGCAAAAAGTGAATCGCTTGCACCTGTGTAAAGCTATATCCGAGTTTTCCCACGAGTGCTTGTTGGCCCCCCAATTGATGACAGATAACCCTGATAGTGAGGGATATTATCACTATCAGTTGGTCGCGCCGGACAAGCAGGCGAACTATGTGTTTCGTGCCCGTCGCTTGGCACTGGATCACTGGTTAATT
Source organism: Yersinia similis (assembly GCF_001053095.1). GTDB lineage: Bacteria > Pseudomonadota > Gammaproteobacteria > Enterobacterales > Enterobacteriaceae > Yersinia > Yersinia similis. Next base: position 85,522 of record NZ_CGBP01000002.1, read on the forward strand.
GATCCAGACTCGCTGCATAAAACCGTTAATGAAAAGAGTACAGATTTGGATTCGCTGTCATTTATCATTGAGTTCAAGCGGCAATTGGGCATCAGTGAACGAGTATTGCCAACCTATCTGGAGGAAATTACCAGCACGCTGTACAGCAGCGCATTTAAACACAGCCGCGCAGGTATAAGCGTTACCGCGTTGGTCAATGCCAGCTTCCAGATAATCGAGAGGGAAATGATGGAGGGGCATCCTTCCTTTGTCGCTAATAATGGGCGCATTGGTTTTGATGCTCAGGATTTTCAGAGGTTTAGCCCAGAAGCCGCATCAGATGTGCATCTGGTCTGGCTCGCCGCCCACAAAAGTAAGGCGCATTTTTCCTGCATTGAACAACTCGATTACACGACGTTGATGGAGCAGGAACTCGGATCGGAAGTGCTGGCCGAATTTGAACAGCGATTAATGACCAGAGACTGCAATCCTCAGGATTATGTGCTGATGCCAGTGCATCCGTGGCAATGGCAGAATAAACTGACCTCGATATTCGCGGCTGATATTGCCAATCAAATGTTGGTGTTTTTGGGGCAGGGCAAAGATGCTTATCAGGCACAACAATCTATTCGTACTTTCTTTAATCGCAGTCAACCGCAGCGATATTACGTAAAGATGTCGTTATCGATCCTGAATATGGGGTTTATGCGTGGTTTATCACCCTACTATATGGCAACGACGCCAGGGATTAACGAATGGCTATTTGACTTGGTTGAAGGCGATGAAATATTGCAGGCGTATGGTTTTAAGATCTTGCGTGAAGTGGCCAGTATTGGTTTTCGCAATAGCTATTATGAGCAGGCGATCACCGGGGATTCAGCATACAAAAAAATGGCTGCTGCGCTGTGGCGGGAAAACCCGCTGCAATTAATTCAACCCGGTCAGCAACTGATGACGATGGCCGCCTTGTTACATTTGGATCAAGAAGGGAAGGCGCTACTGCCTGCGTTGATTGATGCATCCGGGTTATCCACACAACAATGGCTGGAACGTTATTTGCGCAGCTATTTGTCACCGCTATTACATTGTTTATATGTTTACGATTTGATGTTTATGCCCCACGGTGAAAATATCATTTTGGTTCTACAGAATGCAGTGCCACAACATATTTTTATGAAAGATCTGGCGGAAGAAATTTTGGTGCTGAACACTAAGGCTGATTTACCGGAGAAAGCCCGGCGCATCATCGTGGAGATGCCCGATGAGATGAAAACCATGACGATCCTAAGCGATGTGTTCGACGGTGTTTTCCGCTATTTAGCCGCAGTCTTGGAGCAACAAGGGAATTATCCTGAGCGGTATTTCTGGGCCGACGTTGCGGCCTGTATCCGCCATTACCAGCAGCAGCATCCTGAATTGGCTGCTAAATTTGCGTACTATCCGTTGTTTACACCTAGAATTAAACGCTGTTGTTTGAACCGCTTACAGCTCACCAATAACCAGCACATGCTGGATTTGGCTGACCCCGTGCAAAGTTTTCAGTTTGCTGATGATTTGATCAATCCGTTGGTGGAATTCGAGGTGTCAGCTGGTTAGCGCTCAATGAGTATTGCTTTCCAGTATTTATTAATGGGCCGTTAATAAATCAATTGGTCGTTAATAAATTAATAGACCATTAATAAATTAATAGTACTGAGGTTATTGACAAAGTGCCTGCAACGGAGAGAACAGGCAGATCGTAAAGACGCCATAAACCCTTCCCTGGGGGCTCGAGCCGCGCCCTCCCTGGCGCGGACGCTTTACTCCTCTGCCTATCCTCACCGTTCAAGATTGAATCATCGGGGTTTGTCAGCAGTCTGAGACTATTAATAAATTAATAGTACTGCGCCCTGAATAGCCTTTCAGCGCGTATGGGTTAACACGAGCGACGGCGGGGTATCACCAACGGTTTACCGGATTCTGGGTCAGTAATGATCCGGCAACGTAGCCCAAAAACGGCGGCAATGTTGTCTTCAGTAACGATAGATTCTGGTAACCCTTCTGCATAAATTCTCCCCTCTTTCAACATAATCAGGTGGGTTGCATAGCGCAGAGCCTGATTAATATCGTGTAGCACCAATACCAGTGTTTTCCCCTGTTGTTGCAGTTCTTGGCATAAATCCAGCATTTCAATTTGGTGCGCGATATCCAAATATGTGGTCGGTTCATCCAGTAAGACAATCGGTGTATGTTGAGCCAGTGTCATGGCAAACCACGCCCGTTGCCGCTGACCACCAGAGAGTTCACTGACCCTTTGCTGCACCAGACTCTCCAGATTAACGGCGCTGATAGCGGCTTTTACGACACGTTCATCTTCTGCCGACCATTGATGAAAGAATGATTGATGGGCATAACGGCCACGGGAAACCAGATCAAACACTGTCAAAGTTTCGGAAACACTTGCGCCCTGAGAAAGTAGCGATAACTGGCGGGCAAAGACCTTGGCTTTATAGTGCTGAATATCCTGCTTATCTAACCTGATGTTGCCATTTTGTGGTAACAAGCTACGGCTGAGCGCTCGCAATAACGTCGATTTACCACAACCGTTTGGGCCGATAATCACACTGAACGCACCATTTTTAATGCTCAGACTAAGCTTATTGATAATAAGTTGTTGGCCGTAACCCAGTGACAGTTTTTGGGTGGTTAAACGCGGCTTATCACTGATATCGACCGGGTTCTCTAATGGTGTCATGGGGGATGTTAGCTTTCGCTGGGATATCACTTTATTTTCCTCACTTCGGCGTACAGCAAGCTCATCAGATACCCACCCCCGACCGCAGCCGTAATAACGCCCACGGGGAGCCGTGAAGATGTTGGTAATAGCAAGGTAATGATGTCTGACGCCAATAATAGAAATGCGCCCATTAAGGCAGTACATAACAGGGAAATGCCGTTGGCCTTCACCAGATGTTGGGTAATCTGAGGGGCTGATAGAGCGATAAAGGCGACCGGCCCGACAACCAATACCGCCGCCGTCGCCAGTGCGATGGCAACCAATAGACCTAGCCAATGCGTCTGGCGAATATTGACGCCTAGCGGCTGGGCAACCCTGGACCCAAGGCTCAGGTAATTAAGTTGACGACTGAGATACACCAGACCCGGCATAACCAGCACCAATGTCAGGCTGATGATGCCGACATCCCGCCAGTTTTTCTCCGCCAAGCTGCCGCTTAGCAAGGCGGCTAACTGACTCGCCTGCTCCAGACGGATCTGTGAAGTCGCAAAGTTAACAAACGCGATGCACACGGCACCAACGGCGATACCGGAAATGATAATTCTCTCTGGATGAGACAGGATGCTTATGCTACCCGCATAGACTAAAGTCACCGCAGTACAGGCACCGATGAATGCGCCCAACGGTACAGGCATTACCCCCGGCCAAATGAGTAGAGTGGCAACCACGCCTGCGGAAGCGCCTGCGGTAATACCGATAATATCAGGGCTAGCTAAGGCGTTGCGGGTTGTGGTTTGGAAAATAGCGCCGGAAATGGCCAGTGCGGCACCGGCACCCAGGGCAACCAATGCTCTTGGTAAGCGTAATTGCAGTAAGATAAATTCCTCGTACTGGCTACCTTCGCCAGCCAATACCGCCAGCATTTTTCCCCATTCGAAACCACTGGGGCTTAGCATTAGCGCAGCGGTGAGGCACAGCAGTAAAACGGGCAATATCAGCAGCAGGTAAACCCCAGTCCGGCGGGCGGGGGCTAAAAAGACCCAAGATCCCAACGTCAGCGTTCTGAATGAATCAACGGGATGCATAGACTATACCTTTTTTACTGTTGACCACCGCGTAAAGCAATGGCCCTCCTATGGCCGCGGTGATCACACCAACCATCACTTCGCCGGGGGCGATGATAATACGGGCTACTACATCGGCACTCAGCAAGAGGATCGGGCCGAGCAGAAGGCAATATGGCAGTAACCAGCGAAAGTCTGAGCCAGTCATGGCTCGGCCCAGATGAGGGGCAGCCAAACCAATAAAAGCGACCGGACCCGCTACTGCCGTCGCGGCAGCGGCCAGCAATGTTGCGCCTACCAATGCTGACATACGGATACGAACGGTATTCGCCCCCATGGCGGTAGCGACGTTTTCGCCAAATACCATCACGTTCAGCGAAGGGGCGATGGCGAAGATTATCACCAAGCCGATGACAAAATAGGGTAGCACTGCCAGCATGGCTGATGCTGATGTAGCCGCCAGCGAACCCATCATCCAGAAGCGGTAATTCTCCAGCACCGCAGGGTTGAGTAACACCACCCCCTGTACATAGGCAAACAGGCAGGCATTGATGGCCGCACCGGTAAGCACCAAACGTACTGAGTGGGTATTTCGTTGCCCGCCACCCAACAGATAAAACAGCAGGGTGGCTAGTGCTGCACCGAGTAGGGCAGGCCAAAATCGCGGTATTACTGCCAATGCGGGGAAGAACGCAAAACTGACGATAATCGCCGATGCACCGGCATTGACCCCCAATAATCCAGGGTCACCAAGTGGATTGCGCAATAGCCCCTGAGTCACCGCACCGGATAGGGCCAGTGCAGCGCCAGCCAATAGGCCAATCAGTGTGCGGGGGATCCTGGCGTCAATGACCAGATCGTTATGACTGATATGAGCGGTGTGTGTATCCAAATAGTGCATATCCAAATAGTGCCCGATTGCACTGAGTGGCAAGGTCTTCGCCCCTAGTGTCAGGCTAGCTAACACACAGATTAATGTGAGCAGTAGTAACCCCATCCATCCTAAGATGCGGTATTTTCGTAATTGTCGGACCGTGTTATGTATCATGGCAGTGTCTCTTGGGTATTAGCCAAATAGCGCGCTTTTTCAGCGAGCAATGGCATAAAGCGTTGCAACCCCCACTGAACGCTCAGCGGTGTGCCATAGGACATCGCCATGACGATCGCTTGATCGGTCAGCGGGATATATCCGCCGCGTTGCACGGCAGCCATCGCGTTGAATAAGGGTTTTTCTTCAACCCGCCGCCGCTCTTGTTCGCTGCTATACCAGGTCACTAAAATATCGGCATCATCCAGCCGATCAGCATTTTCCAGCCCAAGATTAGCGGCGAAGCTACCTCGCGATGCTGTGAGGTCTTTGATGGATGTGGCGAGTTGCATACCCATGGCGATTAAGGTATCAACCCGTGGGTCGCCTGCCACATACACCGATAAGTTGGTATTGCTACTGGCCGCTTTAATGTAAGCAAAACGCAGGTTTTTAATCCCAGGTACCGTTTGGCCCGCAGCGGATAAGGTATTTTTTAACCCTTGCAATAACGCGCTGGTTTGTGACTCTTCTCCGAGAGTTTGACCTATTAATTCAACTTGTTGCGTGATACTGGTCAGCCACGGCTGGCCGGGATAAGCCACGACGGGTGCAAAGCGGGATAGCTGGTCGTACAGGCTTTGGCTCATCCCTGACTGAGTCGCGATAATCACATCGGGTTTTAAATTGATTAACTGCTCAATATCCAACTCGGGATACATATTAAGCACTTGAGGCAGTGGCTCGCCCCGTTGTTCCAACGCCTGCCGGAACCAAGGTAAATAACCCTGCTTATCACCTCCCCATGTGTGGGATTCAATACCCACCGGAACCTTGCCCAATGCCAGCACAATGTCTTCTGCGCCTGCGCCGAGGGCCACAATACGCTGAGGTGGACGCTCAATGACCGCGGTGCCAAGTGCGCTGGTAATTTTCCGTGGGAAACCATTTTTCTGTGTGGTGGGCACAGCACCGGTTTCGGCATGGCTATCGCCGACAGAAAGCAAAAAAAACAGCGCAAGTAGACCCGCTAATATAAAAGAAATATCGCCTAACCAACGGGGAGCCAATGTGGCGCAGGTTCGCGTTTTATTCATTTGGTGTATCCATATCGATCGTGCTTGATGAAGACGTTGGCAAAAGATACAGCCGGAAAAGTGACCGGCTGTGAGGGTATCCAACTGCACTCCTTAGAAGGTGTAGCGCACGGTGGCATCCACATTGCGCGGAGAGCCTATCAAGTATTGGTTGTATTGGCCGATTTGTGTGTAGTAGTGCTGATTAAACAGGTTATCCAAATTAACTGTTAAGGAGAGCTGAGGGGTAAACTGGTAGCGGCTCATCAGGCTGTAAATGGCAAAACTGCCTTGACCGATTTGTTGAATGCCGATGGGGCTACTGAGATTTCTGTAGATTTGGCTTTGCCAGTTGACGCCACCGCCGATGGTCAGATCGTTTAGTTGCCCCGGTAAGGTATAGGTGGTGAAGAATTTTAAGACTTTCCGTGGCGTGACTGGGGTGACAGGTGTCTGGGTATTCGCACTCGGCAGTTTTACATTGTACTGGGTATAGCCCGCAGAAATATTCCAGTCTTCAGTGATTTTTCCACTGACTTCCGCTTCAAAACCACGGGTTTTGGTACCGTCTACGGCAAAGTAAGGCTGGCTGTTATCCGGCAAGCGCGGGGCGGTGGTATCCGGTACGGGCATATTATTCTGACGAATTTCAAACACGGCCAGTGAATAATCGAGGCTATTATCGAAGGCAACACCTTTCAAACCGGCTTCGTAATTCTGTCCACTCACCGGGGCCAATAATGTGTTATTACGGTCCCGACGGTTTTCCGGGTTAAATATTTCGGTATAACTGGTATAGACCGACAAATCGCGATTAATGTCATAAGTCAGGCCGCTGTATGGGACAAACTCATTCTTATAACGGGCATTTTGTGGCGTACCGAAATTATCACCACGGGTTTCCCAAGTGGTCAGGCGGCCACCAAGGATCAATGTTAACGGATCGATCAGAGACAGTTGGGTCACCACATATTGCGAGGATTGATCGCTACGCCCTTTCGAACCATAAGCCCGTTTATCACTCCAAACGGGCTTAGGATATTGCCAGCCCGGCTGGGTGAAGTCCCCAAGGCCGGGACAGGTTCTGGTGGCATTACAGGTCGCGAGATAATAGTCGTTATCAACATTTTGTCGCTGGCGGTTCCAACCAAAACCTAGCTGATGTTGTCGCCCAAACAGGCTGTACTGACCATTGACCTGAATATCATAATTTTGCTGACGGCGGGCACCATCAATCAGTGACAGGCTGCCTGGCCGCATACCAATGTTGGTTTGTGGATCGGGATAACCGGTGGGCCACAGCACGTCTTGGAGCAGCTTATCGTTATCAAAGGTAAAGGTGCCTTTAATATTCCAGCCGTTATCAAAATCATGTTGCAGACTGGTAAACAGCGTTTGAGTCCGTGTTTCAGCGGATGCCCAATCCGATGCGGTGGTGGTGGAAATAGCATAATTTGTCCGCCCGCCTGCGCTGTTAAACAGAGGAGGCCCACCAAACATACCGCCACGGGTTAGAGTCCGTTGAGTATCGGCACCAAAAGTGAGCAGGGTGTTGGGGGTGACATCGACTTCCAAGATACCGTAAAACGGGTTTTTACTTTGATCATAGCGCTCAACAAAAGAGTTCTTATCTTCATAAGCCGTGACAAAACGCCCGCGTACGCTACCCTCACTATTGAGGGGGCCAGAGAGATCCAGCGCCGTACGCCATTTATCCCATGAACCAACACCTGCCGAAACACTACCACGAAAATCCTGAGTGGGGCGTTTGCGCACAAGGTTAATGATGGCGGAAGGGTTACCCGGCCCAGCCATTAAGCCTGCCGCGCCTCGAACCACTTCAATACGATCAAACATATCGGTATCGAGCGTGTTATCGCCATAATTAAAACGGGTATCGTAAAAGGTGGCGACGCCATCTCGCATAACATTATTAATGGCCATGCCACGAGAGGTAAAACCGAAACGATCACTGTCAAACTGGCGCATACTGATACCGGTGATGTTATTCACGGCACTTTCGACGCTGTTCAGGTTTTGATCGCGCATACGCTGTTTAGTGAGGATACTCACCGATTGTGGGGTTTCCCGCGCTGAAATATTCAGGCCAGTTGCTGTCGACATTGATGATGTGTTGTAGCTGCCACTGTCTTCTGTGACGCCAGCATGACGCAATGGTGATGCCGTGACGGTTATGGTGGTATTCGCGGGGTTGCTTTCTCTTTCTTTTTTCTGACTATTATTCTCGTCAGTAGCGGCATATGCGCAACTCAACAACGATACATTAGCGGCAAGCACCCATGCCGCTGGTTTGGTGGTGTGCGTGCGGTTAAAAAGCATTCGGCTTTTGCCGTGACTTCTTTCTAATATTCTCATCTAATTATTCTCACTAAATAAAAATAGGGAAGTTTGTCTTTATGGTGTGGTAAAAATGCCAGTTTTTGTGTTTCAATATATTGATTTTTAAAGATATAGTTATTGTGAATCTTGACGTGATAAAACGTGATGTTGCCAAAGCAGGTATGTCGTAAAAATCGGTATGTCGTAAAAATAGGTGTCTCGTAAAAATACGGCAGACCATGTGGGTCAGTACGTGGTTTTGAAAACATGAATTGGGTTGACTAATGTGCCGGCAAATTTCAGATTCTTCTCTCGATCATCGAGATCGATCATTTGTTGATTATTCGCCATCTGTAGCCGATTAAGACAGGTACGGACAAAATCAGCTTTAAAGAGATCGAACTTCTTGAATTTTTTAGCCATGGCAGGGTGTTGGTCTTGATAGGTATGGATGCAGTCAGCTACCAGCCGCCAGAATTGGTGCTCATTAAGATTCAAATTTTTTTGCAGTAACGGCGTGAGGTAACGGAAAAAACAGTCGAAAATATCCAGAAAAATGTAATTGATCTTCATATCGTCTTCGATAGTGACATGTAGGAATTTGATGGCATCCGGTAGCCTAATATCCCCATTTAAAATAGCAATTTCCTCACCGATATCCTTCATCAAGACATGGACTGGAACGTTATTTTCCAGGACTAACAGCAGGTTTTCCCCATGGGGCATAAATACCAAGTCGTAAGTAAAGAAGGCGTGTAATAAAGGCGAAAGATAGGCATCCAGATAGTGTGCTATCCATGCATCTGCACTTAACCCCGATGAGTGTACCAAGGCGAAAATTACCGAGTTACCTGCATTATCACTGTGCAGTAAAGAGGCCATCGTCATTAAACGCTGGTGGCTGGCAAGTTTTGGCATAGGGCTTTCTCGCCACAGGGCCGAGAGCATTTTTTTATGGGGATTATCTTTAATTAAAGCGGTTTCAAAATGGGGGTTGAAATACCCCATAGCGGCTCTTTCGCATAGCAAGGTAAATTTTTTCTGCTGAAAGAAAGTATCTTGCTCAATTAAACCGCTAAGCCATTCATTGACCTGGGGCGTGGTTGCCATGCTATGAGGGGAAAGCCCACGCATAAAGCCCATATTCAAAATAGATAATGCCGTCTTAACATAATTTTTGTGTGGATTAGAGAGATTGAAAAATGTTCGAATGGATTGTTGGGCCAGATAACTATCCTGCCCTTGGCCTAAATAAATAATGTCGTTACGTGCAAGGTCCGCCGCAAAGCTGGTAGCAATCCTTTCATGCCATTGCCAAGGGTGCAGGGGCATAAAGAAATAATCTTGGGCGGTTAGCCCACGAGACGTTAAATACTGAGTAAATTGTTCCCATTGGTAATCGCCCAACTCCTCCTGCATTAATTGTGGGTAGCTGAGGCCGGTAAAACTGGAAAATACGGTTTTATCCTGATGCACTGCGATCCAGATTAAATTAATTGGATGGGCGCTTTCCGGTGCATAGGCAGCGTAGTCTGTAATATCAAAACCAATGCGGCCATTATTCGCGATAAAAACAGGGTGGCCCTCGCTCATCGCTGTTTCTACAGTTTGGTAATTGGCGTGAACCAATTGTGTGGCGCTAAGGTTATTCTGATGGTACTTAAAAGCGTAACCATAAAGGGTACTGGAGATTTCATCCAAATAGACGGGCAGCATTTTTTCTGAGATACCAAGCCGGTTATTTAATTCAATAATCAGCTGTAATGCATCCAGTGGCTGCGAGTGTCCATCAAGGGTTTTTGTTAAGGTGCCTGGTTCAATATCCAGGTGGTCAAGTTGATAACGTTTTGCTTTAAAAAGGTATTCTATTCGGTCTTGGTCTGGAGTGAAGCTATAGTGGTTATAGCCATCATCTTGTGTAACCAGGCAGACTGGGGCAATCAATTTCTCGTGAGTCAGTTCACGCAATATTTTTCCTACTACATGTACATTGGCGTGAGACCAATTTTCACCATTAAGATGTTGGATATTATTTTCATTGAATTGACGTTGTGAAACCATCTCTATAGTGTCCCTATTAGTAGAGGATGAATTAATTTAATGATAAGCCCTGATTTCCGTTATGGTTTAATATCCATATGCGATTTATGTATATAATTCATGTGGGTAATTCTAAAGCTAAAATAGAGGAGTCATTATTCCATTCAAGGAGGGTTATATATATCATTACGCTCACTTAGATGCAAATGATTATTATTTATGTAAAATAATAATCATTTATATCGCTATTTTGTTATGTAATGTGACAACATAACTGAGTTTTTAATTTGTTGGCATGACAGCATATTGTCAAGGTAAAGCAAGTATGTAACTTTGTTAAGTATAGGGTTGTATCTGTTTGAAATACGAGAGTAATTATTACGGAGTAATATAATTAGTTAAGTTGAATGGAATAACCATTTTGATATAAAAAATAGTTAAAAATAACATTTGGTTATAATAAGGCTGTTATATTATATAATTTGTTGCTCGTGTCGTTATCCGAAATGAAGGTGTGTTGCCTTATTAAGGTGGTGCTCCGCATTGTCATTATGGGTATTTTGTTTTCTAGAGAAGGTTTCTGGCTGTATTGCTTCATGTGTTCATTTCATTAATAAGTGAATTTTTTCTTAACTCTCAATTTATTTATTGTATTTTTTTAAAAAACACAGTATCAATTTTTTTACTAAACGTATCTATTATTGAAATGTTTATTGATATTTTTAAAATGTAATCAAGAACCTTCTGATGTAAACTGACGAAAGATTAATGAATAATAAGTCACCACTGATTGTCTCACCTGGCCTACGGCATCAATCACCCTCTGCGATCTTAAAGTCATTAGCGTTACGGGTAGGCGGCACTGATGAACTGGCTCAGAACAGTGATTCAGATGAGAGAATGTGGCTAACAACGCTGTAACTTCAGGTAAGAAGGGGACAGCGGCTCAAAATTGAAGAGGTCAGAGTAATGAAGTGTTTAAAAGCCGTCATTCCTGTTGCTGGGCTAGGTACCCGTATGTTGCCAGCGACTAAAGCTATTCCGAAGGAAATGCTCCCGGTCGTCGATAAACCCCTGATCCAGTATATTGTGGATGAATGTGTTGCCGCCGGGGTTAAAGAGATAGTACTGGTGAGCCATTCATCCAAGAATGCGATAGAGAATCATTTTGATACTTCATTTGAACTGGAAGCCGCGCTGGAATCACGGGTTAAGCGGCAGTTATTGAAAGAGATCAAAAATATTTGCCCGGCGGATGTCACGATTATGCAAGTGCGGCAGGGTCATGCTAAAGGTTTGGGGCATGCGGTGTTATGTGCTCAATCGATGGTGGGGGATAATCCTTTTATCGTCATGCTACCGGATGTACTACTTGATGATTCAACGGCTGATTTATCAAAAGAAAATCTTGCTAGTATGATTAAGCGCTTCGAAGAGACCGGCCATAGCCAAATCATGGTTGAGCCAGTGCCCAAAGCGGATGTCTCCAAATACGGTATTGCGGATTGTGGCCTCGTGGCATTAGCGCCAGGCGAAAGCACGTTGATGACAGCGGTCGTAGAAAAACCGGCTATAGCCGAGGCCCCGTCTAATCTTGCCGTGGTTGGGCGCTATGTCTTATCTAAAAACATCTGGCCGTTGCTTGAGAAAACACCTCGCGGTGCGGGGGATGAAATTCAACTGACCGATGCCATTGCGATGTTAATGCAGCAAGAACCCGTAGAGGCATTTCATATGACGGGTAAATCTCATGATTGCGGCGATAAACTAGGCTATATGAAAGCTTTTGTGACTTATGGTGTTCGCCATAATACTGAAGGCGAAAAGTTTACTGTCTGGCTGAAACAGCAACTCGACTAAATGATGCATTGTCAGGCTGAGTGTATGCCGATTTTTAATTTACCTTATAGAATCTGTAGGTAAGCATGACCAAATTGAAAGCAGTCATCCCCGTCGCTGGTTTAGGCATGAGAATGCTTCCGGCGACCAAAGCTATTCCGAAAGAGATGTTGCCAATCGTTGATAAGCCACTGATCCAGTATGTGGTGAACGAATGTGCTGCTGCTGGCATCAACGAAATCATTCTGATAACCCATTCATCCAAGAACGCCGTAGAAAACCATTTTGATACCTCCTATGAATTGGAAGCGATGCTAGAGGCTCGTGTTAAGCGCCAGCTATTGGATGAAGTACAGTCGATTTGCCCACCGGGTGTGACAATAATGCACATTCGTCAAGGGCATCCTGAGGGATTGGGCCACGCTGTTTTATGTGCCAAACCGTTAGTGGGGGATTCGCCATTTGTTGTCTTGCTGCCAGATGTTCTGATTGATGATGAACAATCTGATTTAACCCGCGATAATCTGGCTCAATTAGTGCAACGCTTTGAAGAAACAGGGGTCAGCCAAGTTTTGGTTCATTCGGTAGATCCTGAAACACTGTCTAATTATTCGGTGGTTTCATGTGAGAAATCGACCTTGCTGCCAGGGGAGAGTAGCCGGATTAATGCCATGATCGAGAAGCCACAAAGCTGTGCAGACTTACAATCAAATCTGTCCGCGGTAGGGCGCTATGTGCTGTCAGAGCATATTTGGCCATTGTTGGAGCAGACTAAACCCGGCGCTTGGGGGCGTATCCAACTGACCGATGCTATTGATGCTTTGGCTGCGGTGGAGGCGGTTGATGCGGTCGCCTTAACCGGTAAGTCCTATAACTGCGGTGAGAAACTCGGCTATATGCAAGCTTATGTGGCTTATGGTTTGCGTCACCCACAGCAAGGTGCTGAGTTTAAGTCGTGGTTAAAGGATTTCGTTGCGTAAACTCAATCAACGGTAACGGGTACATAATCCGATAATAGAGACATATCCGATAATAGATATATCCGATAGATAGAAAAGCAATCCTTGGGGGATCGAGCCGCGCCATTTGTGGTGCGGGCGCTTTACTCTTCTGCCTATCCTCACCGTTCTAAGGGAGTCATCGGGGTTTGTCAGCTATCTGAGGTTATCCTTACGATAGATTTTTGTACAAACTGGCAGGTGGATTTGCGTTTATTGACCGATAACCTCGCGAAAGCAAACGTGTGCGCACAGCAACTGGTCAGTTGTGCTATCTATCGCACCAATCACTACCCAGCTGACATAATCCTGAGTTAACATGTTTCCCACATCAAAAACCTGTTGGCCTTAAGGCTGGTAACAGGTGTTATCCTTCAGACAGGAGTTTTTTTAATGTCCAAACAACAGATCGGCGTTGTCGGTATGGCGGTGATGGGCCGTAACCTGGCGCTCAACATCGAAAGCCGTGGCTATTCCGTTTCTATTTTTAACCGTTCATCAGACAAAACCGACGAAGTGGTTGCCGAGAATCCAGGTAAGAATCTGGTGCCGAGTTATACCGTTGAAGAGTTTGTTGATTCACTGGAAAAACCGCGCCGTATCCTGCTGATGGTGAAAGCGGGTGAAGCAACAGATAAAACGATCGCTTCACTGACGCCGCATCTTGATAAAGGCGATATTCTGATTGATGGTGGCAATACTTATTACAAAGACACCATTCGTCGTAACCGTGAACTTTCTGCACAAGGCTTTAACTTTATCGGTACCGGCGTGTCTGGTGGTGAAGAGGGCGCATTGAAAGGCCCTTCTATCATGCCGGGTGGCCAGAAAGAAGCCTACGAATTGGTTGCCCCGATCCTTGAGAAAATTGCGGCCCGTGCTGATGATGGTGACGCCTGCGTTGCCTATATCGGTGCTGACGGTGCTGGCCATTACGTTAAAATGGTTCACAACGGTATCGAATACGGTGATATGCAATTGATCGCCGAAGCCTATTCACTGCTGAAACAGTCTCTGGGTCTGAGCAATGAAGAGCTGGCCAGTACTTTTGCTGGGTGGAACAAAGGCGAACTGAACAGCTACCTGATTGATATCACTAAAGACATCTTCACCAAGAAAGACGAAGACGGTAACTATCTGGTTGATGTGATCCTGGACGAAGCTGCCAACAAAGGCACCGGTAAATGGACCAGCCAAAGTTCTCTGGACTTGGGTGAGCCGTTAACACTGATCACTGAATCTGTGTTTGCCCGTTACTTGTCTTCTCTGAAAGATCAACGTGTTGCTGCCTCTAAAGTGTTGACTGGTCCTAAAGTTCAGCCTTTCACCGGTGATAAAGCCGAGTTTATCGAAAAAATTCGTCGCGCGCTGTATCTGGGTAAAATCGTTTCTTACGCACAAGGTTTCTCTCAACTGAAAGCGGCATCTAACGAGAATAACTGGGATCTGAATTACGGTGAAATCGCGAAGATTTTCCGTGCTGGCTGTATTATTCGTGCTCAGTTCCTGCAAAAAATTACTGATGCTTATGCAGAAAACGCAGATATCGCTAACTTGCTGCTGGCACCGTACTTCAAGCAAATTGCTGATGAATACCAGCAAGCGCTGCGTGATGTGGTGTCTTATGCGGTACAAAACGGTATCCCAACGCCAACATTCTCTGCTGCGATTAACTATTACGACAGCTACCGTTCAGCCGTGCTGCCTGCTAACTTGATCCAGGCACAGCGTGACTATTTCGGTGCGCATACGTATAAGCGGACAGATAAAGAAGGTGTGTTCCATACTGAGTGGATGGCGTAATCCCTTTAACGGCAACTGTGCTTTGCTATTCCAGGATTGCGCAGTGTTCGGACTCCTCACGTACTGTGTGCACGCTCCGAGTCACTTCGTGCTGGGCGGGCCGTTGAGACCATAGGGTTTAAGATACAGGCGACTCACCCGTTTAACGCTATCCAATAAAAAATGCCCCCAGTGATAAGCTGGAGGCGTTTTTTTTGCCAGCGAGCCAGCCAGAAAATTATTTCTCGTGGCGTTCCCGTAGGCGGCTAATCACGGTACTGAAGTCCAAATTTTGATCCTGCAATAACACCAGCAGGTGATACATCAAATCAGAGGCTTCATTCGTCAGCTCTTCACGGTCATTCACTGTGGCGGCCAGTGCGGTTTCAACCCCTTCTTCCCCCACCTTCTGCGCGATACGTTTGGTGCCACTGGCATACAGTTTTGCCGTGTAAGAACTGGCTGGATCAGCAGACTTACGTGATGCCAACAACTGCTCCAGTTGATACAGGAAACTCCAGTCACTGGCCGCAGGCGCGAAGCAACTGCTATTGCCCAAGTGGCAGGTTGGGCCGATAGGGTTCACCAGAATCAGCAACGTATCGTTGTCACAATCAGGATAAATATTCATTACGTTAAGGAAATGACCAGAGCGTTCGCCTTTGGTCCACAAACGCTGTTTGGTACGAGAGAAGAAGGTGACTTTGCCGGTTTTCTCAGTGACCGCCAGTGCTTCCTGATTCATATACCCCATCATCAGAACTTCGCCGGATACGGCATGCTGAACGATGGCTGGCATTAGGTTATCGACTTTTTCCCAATCTAATTGGTTGATTTGTTGTTCTGTTAACACACTCTTATCTCCACGCCCTGTTCAGACAAATACTTTTTCAATTCGCCGATATTAATGATTTGTTTATGAAATACCGATGCCGCCAGCGCGCCATCAACATCCGCGTCGCGGAGGGCTTCAAGGAAGTGCTCCGGTGTCCCGGCACCGCCAGAGGCGATTAACGGAACGTGGCAAATAGCACGCACCTGTTGAAGCTGACGCAAATCATAGCCGTTACGCACGCCGTCCTGATTCATCATATTTAATACAATCTCACCGGCCCCCCGTAACTGGACTTCTTTGACCCAATCTTCGGTTTGCCAAGTGGTGGCTTTGGTACGCTTCTCATCACCGGTAAACTGATAAACCTGATAGCTGTCGCTTTCGGCGTCATGCCAGGTATCAATCCCCACCACGATGCATTGTACGCCATAGCGGTCAGCTAAACGGGTAATGAGTGTTGGGTCTGCCAGTGCAGGTGAGTTGATTGAGATTTTATCTGCACCGAATGTCAGGATCTGGCCTGCATCTTCGACACTTTTGATCCCACCGGCCACACAGAAAGGAATATCGATCACTTCTGCGACCCGCGCTACCCAGCTTTTATCAACAACACGGCCATCGGATGAGGCAGTGATATCGTAAAACACCAACTCATCAGCCCCTTCTTGAGCATAGCGCTGTGCCAAAGGCACGATATCGCCAATGATCTCATGATTACGGAACTGAACGCCTTTAACGACCTGGCCGTCTTTCACATCCAGACAAGGAATTATACGTTTTGCCAGCATGCGATAGCCTCCTTCACGTTAAACTTGCCGTCCAGTAACGCACGGCCAACAATTACGCCCTGTACACCGCTGCCGCGTAAGCGGGCGATATCATCCAGACAACCGATACCGCCAGATGCCTGAAACGCCACTTGTGGATAACGCTGGCACACTTCCTGATACAGTTCAACATTCGAGCCACTCAGCGTGCCATCGCGTGAGATATCGGTACAGAGGACGTGTTTCAGACCGTAGGGCAGATATTGTTCGACGATTTGCTCCAGCGTCGCATCGGAGTTTTCCTGCCAGCCACTGATGGCGACGTGTTTGCAGCCAGCCTCATTAATGCGAACGTCCAATGCCAGCACGATGGCCTCGGCACCGTAACGCTCAAACCACTGCTGCACCATTTCGGGTTGCTTAACGGCAGTTGAACCCACCACCACCCTTGCTGCTCCAGCTTCCAGTAAGGCCACGACATCCTGTTCATTACGGATACCGCCGCCGACTTGCACCGGCACATCAACACCGGCCAGTAATTCGCGCAGTAGTGGGATCTGGCGAGCGGCTGGATCTTTGGCTCCGGTCAGGTCCACCAAGTGTAAAACCTGAGCACCTTGCTGCTGATAATCTTGTAAACGCGGGAGCGGGTGATTGCCGTAATCACGTTGCTGGCCGTAATCGCCCTGATGCAAACGCACCACCTTGCCTTCGATCAAATCCAAAGCGGGAATAATCATGGTGTTTACATCTCCAGAAAGTTTTTCATCAATTGGGCCCCAGCCGCTCCGGAACGTTCCGGATGAAACTGCACGCCAAAGAAGTTGTCTTTTTCTACTGCGGCGGTAAACGGCTCGCCGTAATTGGTTTGGGCGATGGTATTTGGGCATATTGGCATTGCATATCCATGCACGAAGTAGAAATAGGTTCCGTCAGGGATACCACGGAACAGATGGTTACCGGCTTGTGCGGTAATCTGATTCCACCCCATATGCGGCAGCGGCAACCCAAAATCAGTCATCTTTTTTACAGGTGTATCAATCATCCCGAGGGTGGTGATCCCGCCACTTTCCTCACTGCTGGTTGCCAGTAACTGCATACCAAGGCAGATCCCCAGGACAGGTTGAGTACAACTTTTTATCAGCTCGATAAGCTCGCGTTGCCTCAATTGTTCCATGGCGGCATGGGCGGTGCCCACACCCGGCATAAACAGTTTGTCTGCTCGCAAGACGACTGCCGGGTCGCGGCTGATAACCGGTGCATAACCCAAACGCTGTACCGCATAGGTGACAGAGGAGAGATTGGCACAACCGGTATCCAGGATCACCACATCCATTACAGCACTCCTTTTGAACTTGGCAGGGTATTGCCTTCAACGCGAATGGCTTGACGCAAGGTACGACCAAATACTTTAAACAGGCTTTCTACTCGGTGATGATCGTTGCGACCTTTGGTTTTCAGGTGCAGGGTACAGGCCATGGCATACGAAAGGGAGCGGAAGAAGTGCTCGACCATCTCGGTGCTTAGATCGCCGACACGCTGGTAGTTAAATTCAGCTTTGTATTCCAAATGTGGGCGACCAGAAATATCCAAGGCACAGCGTGCCAGGCACTCATCCATTGGCAATACAAATCCAAAGCGGCCAATACCCCGTTTGTCACCCAGTGCGATGTTGATCGCTTCGCCCAGCGCCAGCGCGGTATCTTCCACCGTGTGGTGATCATCAATATACAGATCGCCACTGACCTGAATATCCATGCGGAAACCGCCGTGGGTGGCGATTTGATCCAGCATATGGTCGAAGAAGCCCACGCCCGTTTTAATTTTGCTTCCCCCTTCGCGATCCAGCCAGACATTAACGTCAATGGCGGTTTCTTTGGTCACGCGATTAACATAGGCGTGACGGTCGCGCTGGGTCAGTTGTTTGGCAATTTGCGTCCAGTTCAAGCCATCACGTTGATAACGTAACCCGCTGATGCCCATGTTCTCGGCCAGTTGTAGGTCAGTTTCACGGTCACCGATGACATAGCTATTGGCGCTGTTCATTACGCCATCTACCAGATAGCTTTCTACCAGCGCAGTTTTCGGCTTGCGACAGGTGCAGTTATCCGCTGGCAGATGTGGGCAAATCAGTATTTGTTCAAAATTGATCCCCTGAGACGTCAGGATTTGCATCATCAGGTTATGTGGCGGATCGAAGGTTTCCTGCGGGAAACTGCTGGTGCCGAGGCCATCCTGATTAGTGATCATCACCAGTTTGTAGTCTGCTTTTTGCAACGCCAGCAATGCGGGAATGACATCAGGCTCCAGCGCCAGTTTATCCAACCGGTCAACCTGATAATCAGTTGGTGGCTCGGCAATGATGGTGCCGTCGCGGTCAATAAAAAGAAATTTCTGGCTCATATCGTTCCCTTACAGATGCTGGAGGTCTGAGAATTGGTTTTATTCTGGTTATCAATGTTATTTGAGTTATCAATGCCGGGCAGTGGGGCAAGGGCGGCAATCACTCGCTCACACTCCTGACGGGTGCCAATGGTGATGCGCAGACAGTTGGCTAACCCCGGTTGTTTATTTTGATCACGCAAAATAATGCCCTGATCCCACAATGCGTTGAATACGCTGCTGGACGCGGTAAAGCGGGCCAGCAAATAGTTGCTTTCGCTGGTGAACACCTGTTCGACACAGGCGCAATCTTGCAGTGCGGATTGTAGCCATGCGCGGTTAGCTCGTACTTCACTGACCCGTTGGCGCATTTGCTCAATTCCCTGTGGGCTGAGTGCTTGCGCGGCAATATCCGCCACTGGCGTAGATAACGGATAGGGGGCGATCACTTTAAGCAGCAATTGGATGATATCGCTGTTGGCTAACGTAAAGCCACAACGTAAACCCGCTAATGCAAAGGCTTTCGATAAGGTGCGCAAAATCACTAAATTCGGATAATCTTTTAGCCAATTACTGACCGATGCTTGTGGACAAAACTCAATATAGGCTTCGTCGATGGCGACAATCGCGCGGCCTTGCGCCAGTGCCAGCACCGCCTGTAAATCAGCCGGGTTGATTAAATTACCCGTCGGGTTATTTGGGCTGCAAACATAGATCACTTTTACCTGATCCAGATTGTTGGCAATGGCCGGTAAATCTAACTGCCAGTCAGCCTGAGCGGGTACGGTGCGCCGTTCTACACCAAAGGTTTCAGCGCTGACGGCGTACATGCCGTAGGTTGGTGGGCAGAATAAAATGGCATCTTGACCCGGCTCACAGAATGCGCGGATCAGCAGCTCGATACCTTCATCAGCACCACGGCTGACCAGTACTTGCTCTGGCGGTAAACCGGCGTAAGCGGCATAGCGCTCAATAACGTGCTTAGGCTGACACTCGGGATAGCGATTGAAGGTTTGCGTGGTCAACTGATATTCAGTGCCCAGCGGATATTCGTTAGCATTCAGCCACACATCGCCATTGCCGCCTAACCGACGTGCGGACATATAAGGAGTCAGGGCACGGATGTTGGCACGGGCCAGATCCGTGATGTTATTAGATTGGCTCATGCTTACTCCTTATTCAAGGCGGTCAGGGCGGTAACGCGCAGAGTCACTGCATTTTTGTGTGCAGTCAGTTGTTCTGCCTGTGCCAGTATTTCGATGGTGGAGGCCAGCCCTAACAAACCCTGTGGTGTTAATTGCTGTACGGTCATGCGCTTAACAAAGTCAGCCAAACCTAAACTGGAATAGGTTGAGGTATAACCGTAGGTTGGCAGTACGTGGTTGGTGCCCGAGGCGTAATCCCCAGCCGATTCCGGTGACCAATCGCCCATAAACACGGAGCCAGCGTTATCAATCTGGTCAATGATTTCTTCCGGTTGACGAATTTGTAGAATCAAATGCTCAGGGCCGTATGCATTACTGATATCAATGCATTGCTGTAAATCGTTGGTCACGATCAAACGGCTGCTTTCCAGTGCCTGACGAGCAATATCGGCTCGGGATAACAGCGCGAGTTGTTGCTCAACTTCGACTGCCACCGCTTGTGCGATAGCGGCATCAGGTGTCAGTAAGATCACTTGAGAATCAGGCCCGTGTTCCGCTTGTGAGAGTAAATCCGCCGCGATAAACGCAGGTGTAGCACCGCTGTCGGCGATCACCAACACCTCCGATGGGCCTGCGGGCATATCGATGGCAGCACCGTCCAGACGCTGGCTAACCTGACGTTTTGCTTCAGTGACATAAGCGTTGCCCGGCCCAAAAATTTTGTGCACTTTAGGTACTGATTCACTGCCGAATGCCATGGCGGCGATCGCTTGTGCCCCGCCGATCTGGAACACTTCCTGAATACCGCACAGTTGAGCGGCATACAAAATTTCATCGGCAATAGGCGGTGGAGAACATAAAACGACCCGCTGACAACCGGCAATACGTGCTGGGGTGCCGAGCATCAGTACGGTTGATGGCAACGGTGCAGAACCACCGGGAATATACAAGCCGACGGAAGCAATCGGACGCGTGATTTGCTGACAACGCACACCCGGCTGAGTTTCAACATCCACCACCGGCAGTTTCTGCGCATTGTGGAAGATTTCAATATTACGTACCGCCTGTGCCATGGCGTGCTTGACATCGTCACTCAGGCGCGCCGAGGCCGCAGCGATCTCTGATGCAGTGATACGGATATCCGCGACCTGCACGTGGTCAAAACGCTGGCTAAAATCACGCAGGGCGCTATCGCCTTCCGCTTTCACCCGGTCCAGGATGTCACTGACCGCCGCAGTGATCCTCTCGGATGCATTGATGGCCGGGCGGCTCAACAGTGCTTTTTGCTGTTCTTCACTGCATTGTTGCCAGTTGATCAGGGTATTGAAATTCGTCGGCTGCATGGGTTACTCCATCATTTTTTCAATCGGTAATACCAGAATGGAGCTGGCACCCAGCGCCTTCAATTTCTCCATGGTTTCCCAGAACAACGTTTCGCTGCTGACCATGTGCATGGCAACACGGCTCTTGTCACCGGCCAGTGGCAGAATGGTTGGGCGTTCAGCCCCTGGCAACAGAGTAATGATTTCGTCCAGACGTTCGCTCGGCGCGTGCATCATGATGTACTTGGATTCACGCGCTTGGATCACCCCTTGAATACGGGTCATCAGGCGGTCAATCAGTTGCTGTTTATCAACGGACATTTCACCATCACGTTGGATCAGGCAGGCTTTTGAGCGGTAGATCACTTCAACTTCGCGCAGGCCATTGGCTTCCAGCGTGGCACCGGTGGACACCAAATCACAGATGGCATCGGCCAAACCAGCACGCGGGGCTACTTCAACAGAACCATTCAATAAACAGGATTTAAAACGAACGCCTTGTTTATCGAGATACTGTTTTAAAATGTGCGGATAAGAGGTGGCGATACGCGTATCTTGCAGGCATTGCGGCCCAGTGTATTCAGCATCCAGTGGGGCGGCCAGTGACAGGCGGCAGCCACCAAAATCCAGGCGACGTAGGGTGAAATAGCGAGGGTCGTCGCCTTGAGCGCGGCGATTAAGTAACTCTTCTTCCAGCACGTTCTCGCCGATAATACCCAGATCGACCACACCATCCATCACCAAACCGGGGATATCATCATCACGGACCCGCAGAATATCGATGGGCATGTTCTCTGCGAAGGCTATCAGGCGCTGCTGTTGCAGGTTGATTTTAATCCCGCAGCGGGACAACAACTCTTGGGATTCATCACTCAGGCGACCCGATTTCTGCATCGCGATACGTAAACGTGTTTTATCCAGCATGGTAATCCTCTTAATTTATTAATTTATCCCCTTCGTCCTTGACGTCGCAGGGTTGTTAGCTACATTCACTCGCCCAACTTACTGACTCATTGACTCACTTGAGCCAGCTCATTGGGTGTCGTTCGCTTACCGCCTGCCTGCAATGCCAATTACGTTGGGTCTATAAAATGATGAGCAATAAAAAAGCCCTCGGAAGATTATCTTCCGAGGGCTCTCTACTGCGTTCTCTACGCCACCTGGAAGATTCGTTAACCGTCTTCCAGCACACATCGGCCTGTAAGACTAGTCAGGATGATGGTGGTGATGGTGATTAAATTGAACGCGATTCATAGTGGCTTCTCTGTTTGGGCTGTTTTGAATAAATCAAAGAATTAATCAAAATAGCCATATTCGGAACGTGTCATAATTTCTGTCAATTAACGTAAACCATCAGGCTGGTACAGCGCAACCTTTTTCTGGCCAGATGCTTTTATTTCACAGTGGCTAAAATGAATTTATTTGCCATAAATTGTTTCTTTTATGGTGATTATCACTGAATTTTAATTTTCAGTAAGCAGATTGTTTCTTTGATGTGCCATTGTGCCGATGAAAGAAAAGAAAGACCTAATAATTGTTAGGTGACACCAACTGGCGTAAGTTATCGGTATAGCATGTGTTAGCAGTATGAGAAGCCAATACTCAGAGCCGCGAGAGGAAATCATTGAGATGAAAAAAGTAGCCATTATTGGGCTGGGTTGGTTGGGTATGCCGTTGGCGCAATCACTGAACCGTCGTGGGATCGACGTGGTGGGGAGCAAAACCACCCCTGATGGTGTCGATGCGGCTCGCATGAGCGGAATTAATTGCTACCCATTGGTACTGACACCGGAATTAATTTGTGAGCCAGACGATCTGGCACAACTGATGGCGGTAGATGCATTGGTTATCACTTTACCCGCCAGCCGCACCACCGCTGGCGGGGATCACTATTTTCAAGCGGTACAACAGGTGGTTGATAGCGCACTGGCTTTTGGTGTCCCACGGATTATTTTCACCAGCTCTACCTCGGTATATGGTGAAACCCGTGGTCGTATAAAAGAAAGTTCACCGCTACAGCCAGTTACGGTCGCGGGTAAGACATTAATGGCGCTGGAGCAGTGGTTGCATCAATTACCTCATACTTCCGTTGATATTCTGCGTCTTGCGGGGCTGGTGGGTACAGATCGTCATCCAGGGCGTTTCCTTGCTGGTAAAACGGGAGTGAAAGGGGGCTCGCAAGGGGTGAATCTGGTACATCAGGAAGATGTGATCGCCGCTATCGAATTATTGCTGAATCGGCCAAAAGGCGGGCATCTTTATAATTTGTGCGCCCCCCTTCATCCTGGAAAGCGTGATTTTTACCCAGCGTGTGCGCGGGCGTTACAGTTGACCCCGCCTGAATTTGCCGTTGAGGAGCAAGAGGGCGCTAACCGCGAGATTGATGGCAGCAAAATTTGCAGTGAATTGGGGTTTGAGTATTTGTATCCGGATCCTTCGCGGATGCCGTTGAATTAAGTTATTTCTTGAGTGGTGGTCGCGAGTTGGTTTTTATTTTTAAGGGATTGTTATTTCCAAGGGGTTTATGCTTCAAGGGATTGCCTATTTGCAATCCCTTTTAAAATAATAATTACCATTCAATAATCATCAGGTATGATTTTACTTATTAAATAAACTACTGCGATAGATAAACTTATATAAATGAATCTTTCATGCCAGGTTTCGAAATGGAAAAACCAATAAAAACACAGAAAAACCAAGAGGCTACCGACTAATGCCCCGAAGTAGTGGATGCAACCACGTATAAATCGTTTTCGAAAGTTATCACGCGGCTCTTTTTGTTTTGAGTTCATTTTCCACCCTATCAATAATTTTATTAAATGCGGCATCACCATGATTTCTACGAACCATCCTTTACCCTTGGCTTTACGGTGGACGTAGCCGCGATAGCTCACCCAACTCACTGAATTAAGTCAGTGACTCGGGATTTGTTTACTGACAATCAGATGCCGTGGAGTGTTTACCCTATGGTGCCCAGGTTGTTATACAGATTATCTCACTGAGTATGCACCCAAAATAATTCGAGCTTCAGGAAGGCGGCAACTGAGAGAATCCCCAGGAGCTTACACAGGTAAGTGACTGGGGTGAACGAGGACAGCCAACGCATATGCACGTTAAATATGACGGGTATACTTATCTTTAATAGCACTGAGCTCACCACTTTGAGATAAATCTATACACTTCATAACGGTAAGTTTTGACTCGCCATTTTTGCTGATATATTTCTTTTCCAGGAATTTTTTGGCAAGTTCGCTAACTTCTTCATACGCTTCTACAGGATAAGCGCCTAACTCCACATAAGCACCGACCGCAGAAAAGGCCTCGCTATTTATTTCTCCATCAGGAAAACCCTCTGCTAAACAAATGCTTAATGCAAAATTTTCTAAATTGTTTTTTTGTTGCACTTTATTCTGATTAACTTCTGCTGCAAGAGTAGAGAAAGAAATTAAAAAGATAAGTGATATTATTTTAGCAGCCATAATTGGGCACCACCTGCCTGTTGAAAATAACAGGAATCGGAACATGAAATTCCGTTCCATAGCGTTGTATAGCCTGTTGCAGCATACAACTTCCGCATCACTGACTGGAGCCAGTTCATCGGGATTTGTGCGCTGCACCTTATTTTGATTTCCGATCACCGTTTCTGAATATAAGTCAGTGCCAGGGCCATCGCTAATACCAAGCCTTTAATAATATCCATCGCATAATAAGGCACTGACAACATCACCAACCCATTTTGCAAGACACCCAAAATTATCGCGCCAATTAAGGTGCCGAACGCATTAGGTTTACCCGAGCCAGCCAGTGAAAAGCCGATATAGGCGGCGGCGACGGCGTCCATCAAATAACCACTGCCAGCATTCACCTGCGATGAACCAATGCGTGAAGCCAGCAAGATCCCACCGAGTGCCGCCAATTGAGCGGAGAGCACATAAGCCAGTACCCGATAGCGAACCGTGCGGATCCCCGCCAGCCGCGCGGCTTGTGGGTTACCGCCAATGGCGTACATCCGCCGCCCGTGCTTGGTCAGCGATAAATACAACTGCACCACCACGGTGACCGCTAACATAATCAGCACGATAACCGGTACCTGGCCGAGTGCGGAAAAAATTTCTGGAATAACCCCTTCCGCCATATCGCCACTGGGCAACAACATACTTTGAGTGATCGAACCGCCGCGGCTGTAAGTCATGGCGACACCCTGAATCACAAACAGGCTGGCCAGGGTGGCTAGCATATCGGGGATTTTCAGCACCACAATCAGGAAAGCATTAAACAGACCGACCAGTGTGCAAATCAGCAGCGTCAGGATTATTGCGCCCGTGGTACCGAAGCCATACCAGACAAACAGTGATACCACGACGGCATTCGCCAACGAGGCCGTGGAGCCTACTGACAGGTCAAAACCGCCAATCGATAGCGAGATAGACACCCCGATGGCAATTACGGTCACAATGGCGATAGAACGTAAAATGTTGATGATATTGTTTGGATCGAGGAAGTTATCCGATGCCAAACCAAATAGCGCGATTAACGCAACAACGGTGAGCAACATTCCCCATTTGTAGAGAAAATCAAACAACTGGTGACGCCAGGGCTGCACGTCTGGTAGGGGTAATTCTTTGCTCACTGAGGGGTTCCTCCGGTTGAAAATAGTAATAATGTCTCTTCATCGACCTCTGCAGCATTCAGTTCGGCAACAATTCGGCCATCCCACAATACGCAGATACGATCACATAAACCGACTAATTCTGAAAATTCACCTGATGCATAAATAATACCTTTGCCTTGTTGCGCCAATTGGTCAATCAGAGAGAAAAGGTCTTGTTTGGCTTTGATATCGACCCCTTTGGTCGGTTCGTCAAAAATTAGCACCTGTGCATCACCGCGCAGCCATTTACCAATGGCCACTTTTTGCTGATTCCCCCCGGAGAGGCGGGCCAGTTTTTGATGCGGGGAGGATGTCCGTATACCCAGGCGCTCAATCAGTTCCTTAGCCCAACTCAATTCCTGACGGCGGCTGAAAAGACTCCAGCGGGAAAAACTGTCATCGGCGGCAACACTCAGGTTCATTGGGATGCCTTCGTCAATAAAAATACCTTCTTTGCGGCGCTCTTCAGGTACCAGTGCCAGCCCTTGCGCCACGGATCGGTCTGGTGAGCGTGGCCGCCAGGCTTTGCCGCTCAACTCCCCGCGTTCCAGCGTACTAGGCGTGTCGCCAAACAAGGCTTTGCACAATTCCGTTTTACCGGCACCGGCTAAGCCCGCAATGCCTAAAATTTCGCCCTGATGTAATGTGAGGGAGATATCGCGCAACTTATACTGATCATGTAGGCCGCTGACCGACAATAGCGTTTTCGACAACCGTGTTTTGCTGCTGACTGCCGCTCGCCGAGGGGGGAAAATATCCTCCAGCGTATGGCCGAGCATTTTTTCTACAATCTGCTCACCACTCATTCCTGCCATGGTGTCATGGCTCACGCGACGGCCATCACGCAGTACCGTGAGTTGATCACACACCTCGCGCAGTTCATGAATACGGTGCGAAATAAAGACAATGCCGATGCCCTCAGATTGCAAGCGACGCACGACGCGGAACAATCGGGCGCTCTCTTCTTGATCCAGTGGTGCAGTGGGTTCATCCAGTATGAGAAAACGACATTGGTGGGATAGGGCGCGGGCCAACAGCACTTGCTGCTTCTCTGCCAGCGTGCAGGATTCCAAACGCTGACGCACATTCAACTTGAGTTCTAGTTGCTCAAGCAAGGCTTCTGCCTGACGATAAAGTTGTGGCCAGTTAAACAAGTGCCCCCGGTCTGCCAGCTCATCCAGCATAATATTCTCTGCCACAGACAGCGTGGGGATCAGCGCAACATCCACCTCTTGCTGAACCACATGAATACCGTGCTGCCTGGCTTGCCGTGGGGAGTGAATATCGATTAGCTGGCCATCAATAAAGATCTCACCACGATAGTGGCTATGAGCGCCGGAGAGGATCGCCATCAGGGTAGACTTGCCCGCACCATTAGCGCCGATTAGCGCATGGGTTGAACCACCTTCCAGTGTAAAATCAACTTCTTGCAGGGCATGGAATCCAGAGAAAGAGATAGAAATATTCCGCATCTCAAGGCGGGAGGGGGGAATGCTGGACATAAATTTCTGCGACTGCCCTATAAAGTATTTTGGTGGCCGATACCATTTTGATTGCATTGGTATAAGCTGACGAATTTTCTCAGGTGTAGATATTTGAGCGATAGGCAGTCATTAATGCTGCTGGTAGCATTCTTTTTTAACACAATTTGTATTATTAGCAACAAACTAAAATAGCTAAGTTATAGCGAAACGCGTTGGCGTTGCCGTCAGGCAGCCCTTAAGATGGGGAAACATGGGGTCACATCGCAAGCTGTGAAGCACACTGATTTGGAAGGAATAAAGGGCATGAGCGCGAACGCAATTCGGGTGCAGGTGGGGCCTGCCAACTATTTTTCTTTTCCGGGCGCTATCGACAAACTGAGCGAGTTTTATCCTCAGGCGGCACTGGATAAGGCTTTGTGGATTTATGGTGAGCGCGCATTGGCTGCCGCCCAAGATTACCTGCCCAAGGCGTTTCACGGGCCACAGGCCGTGCGTGCCAAATTCTCTACCCATTGTAGCCAGTCTACGGTCACTGATTTGGTCAGCGCTGCGGGCGGTGACCGCCAGGTCGTGATTGGCGTCGGGGGCGGTGCAGTCCTGGATACCGCAAAAGTTGTGGCCCGTCAGTTGGGGGTACCGCTGGTGGCTATCCCGACTATTGCTGCTACTTGCGCGGCCTGGACTCCACTTTCGGTCTGGTATAACGAGGCTGGCCAAGCGTTGAATTTTGAAATTTTCAACGATGCCAACCATTTGGTTCTGGTAGAACCACGCATCATGTTACACGCGCCAGTGGACTATCTGCTGGCGGGGATCGGCGACACACTGGCTAAATGGTACGAAGCAGTGGTCCTTAGCCCGCAGCCAGAAACCCTATCGCTGACCGTTCGTTTAGGTTTACAGGCGGCTCTGGAGATTCGCAATGTGTTGCTCAAGCAGAGCGAAGCGGCATTGCAGGCGGTCGCACAGGGTGAATTGACACAAGATTTCCTTGATGTGGTTAATGCCATTATTGCCGGTGGGGGGATGGTCGGCGGTTTAGGGGAGCGCTATACCCGAGTCGCTGCTGCGCATGCGGTACATAATGGCCTGACGTTGTTGCCACAAACGGAGCGCTTCTTGCATGGTACCAAAGTGGCATACGGCATCTTGGTGCAAACGGCATTGCTGGGGCAAGATGAGGCGCTACAATCATTGATTGTTGCTTTTAACCAATTAGGTTTGCCAACCCATTTGGCGGCGTTGGGTGTTGATATTAATGACCGGGAGGCAATAGACCGGGTTATTGGCCGGATCCTGAAACCCGGAGAGTCAATACATTACCTGCCAATCGCCCTGAATTCAGACAAAATATGGGCAGCGATTGAGCAAGTGGAAATCGCGGCTCAGCACTGATACGGCGCGGGAGTTGGCATTTGAGTTAAGGCTGAAAAAGAATAGGGTTTAAGGTGATTTAACATCTTGTTTTTTGCTCTCAAGTTAGGGCAAAATACGCCGTATGAAATAGCCGACGTTTAAACGCGTCGGTTATTTTTTTGCATTCGTATTTTCATACAACCAAGAGGCCGGACAACGATCCGGATAGATAAACAGGTTCGCGCGCGATTATTCACAAACTGAAATCGCCGTTATGAGGAAAGAAGAAAGATGGGGCAATTATTCATTTTGGCACCGGTGCCCACCGGTATGCGCTGCACATGCAGCGATTATGGCGCAGCAGGTATGGCAAATACCCGTTACACCGCTCTTATTTCCCCACTTACGTATCCCAGGCAGATACGAAGTTTCCCCGTCACTTTTAACCGCTGTGAGACATTTGCGAATCGGGTTGAAAGTATGGGGAGGCTGAATCATGGCGCATGATGCTGCTGTCGTCGGCACGAATCAAACGGGTACCAATAACCGCGTCCAACTCAGAAAAACCCTGACGTTGGTTCAAGTGGTGATGATGGGTCTGGCTTATCTACAGCCTATGACCATTTTTGATACTTTCGGTATTGTATCCGGCCTGACCGATGGTCATGTCGCGACCTCTTACGCCATTGCGTTGATTGCGGTGCTGTTCACGGCCGTCAGCTATGGCAAATTGGTTAAGCGTTTCCCGTCTGCGGGTTCCGCTTATACCTACGCCCAGAAATCCATCAGCCCGAATGTTGGCTTTATGGTGGGTTGGTCATCATTGCTGGACTACCTGTTCATGCCGATGATCAACATTCTGTTGGCAAAAATTTACCTTGAGGCGATTTTCCCTGGTGTGCCGTCGTGGATTTTTGTCGGTGCGCTGGTCAGCCTGATGACGCTGTTCAACCTGCGTGGCATCAATATCGTCGCGAACCTGAACTCGGTCATTGTGGTGGTACAGGTGGCGATCATGGTGGTCTTTATGGGGCTGCTGATCCATGGTGTTTATCAAGGCGAAGGGGCCGGTACGTTAGTCAGTGCGCGGCCGTTCTATTCTGAAAACGCTCATTTGGTGCCAATGATAACCGGGGCCACAATACTCTGCTTCTCGTTCCTTGGTTTCGATGGGATTAGCTCCTTGTCGGAAGAGACCCCGAATGCCGGTAAAGTGATCCCGAAAGCGATTTTCCTGACAGCGTTGATCGGTGGCATCATCTTTATTGCGGTGTCTTACTGTTTGCAGCTCTATTTCCCAGATATTTCGCGTTTCACCGATCCTGAAGCGTCACAGCCGGAAATCATGCTGTTTGTGGCCGGTAAATTCTTCCAGTCAGTGATCCTGTGTTTCTCCTGTGTCACCGTATTGGCATCAGGTATGGCCGCACACGCAGGGGTTTCACGTCTGCTGTATGTGATGGGCCGTGACGGTGTATTCCCAGAGAAAGTGTTCGGTTATGTGCACCCTAAATGGCGTACTCCGGCGATTAACGTTCTGTTAGTGGGTGGCGTGGCATTGTCCGCTATCTCATTTGATCTGGTAACGGCAACGGCATTGATTAACTTTGGTGCGCTGGTGGCGTTCACCTTCGTTAACCTGTCTGTGATTGCTCAGTTCTATGTTCGTGAACGCCGCAACAGTACGTTCAAGGATCACTTCAACTACCTGATTCTGCCAATGATTGGTGCGGGTACGGTGGGGGTACTGTGGGTGAATCTGGAAAGTAGTTCAATGACGTTGGGTCTGGTATGGGGCGCAATTGGGTTGAGCTATATGGTCTGGAAAACGCGCGCTTTCCGCCGGGCGCTGCCGCAGTTTACTGAAGAGCCAGCCCAGTTATAAGGTAAGATCACGCTCATCATTAAGTTTATCAATCCGGCACAGTCTCTGTTGCCGGATTTTTTGTATTCAGAAAACCAGGCCATGGCGTATTGCCGTGCGGCTACAATCTCAATCGTGATTAGGCTAGAAAAATCAATCGAGGTGATGAACCCTGGCAGGTAGACTATCAACTCGTCGTGGGAAAATACCGGATAGCGGATAATGCCGCCCGCACCAAGCAATGCCGTACCTAATCCGCAATAGACGATACCGCGTAACCGCACCAATTAGCCAAGAGTAGAGACCCACAGCCCCGGCAATGGAAGCAATTTGGCTGGCGGCAACCAACCGGAACCCTAAATAGTGCCCATTCCAATAAACGTCAGGTCGATGAGCGCCAGCTGTTTTTTAAATTTGCCCTGGACAGGCCAGAAACATTGGCCGCAGCTCCGCCGTTCTCCTCAGAAGAATAATCATTAGGATCCGGTTACATCCCCATAGATTCTTGTGACCCTCTTTTTTCCACTATTACTAACTTATTGATTTTTATGCTTCTCAGGTGTTTCACTAAAAAAAGGGTTTTTACGCATTTTTCGCAATTGCTAATTGATAAATATCAGCTTATCCGTATTATCTTACTTGTTCACTGCCGCACAGGCAGCTTAGAAATTGATTGAAGCTATGTAATTGGGCGCTGCATCGTTCACTGCCGCACAGGCAGCTTAGAAAAATAATTAAAGCCTTAGTAATGGCTCTAACTGGTTCACTGCCGCACAGGCAGCTTAGAAAAATTAAGGAACTGCCAAGGCTCATCAGCCTTTGTTCACTGCCGCACAGGCAGCTTAGAAACGGAAGCATTCGGCGAGCGAGAACTTAACATTGTTCACTGCCGCACAGGCAGCTTAGAAAATCGATAAAGGATCGGAAAGACGGCAGAAAGAGTTCACTGCCGCACAGGCAGCTTAGAAATGACTGAACACAGTGAACCCGTACAGTACCCAGTTCACTGCCGCACAGGCAGCTTAGAAATATGAAATGTATGTAGAAAAAGAATGGGTGATGTTCACTGCCGCACAGGCAGCTTAGAAAATTTCATGAGATACGGAGTTTAGCTTCACGACGTTCACTGCCGCACAGGCAGCTTAGAAAAACGGAAGAACAATGGATGGCGCTGGCTGCGTGTTCACTGCCGCACAGGCAGCTTAGAAAGCCCCAGGTGCCACCCAGTTTTTCCCAGTACTGTTCACTGCCGCACAGGCAGCTTAGAAAAGCAGGAACAGACTGTTGTGACGGATAATAACGTTCACTGCCGCACAGGCAGCTTAGAAAAAACCGCCCAGATTTCTCGCATTGAGCAAATAGTTCACTGCCGCACAGGCAGCTTAGAAAAAGAATGTTTAAATGGGATAAGGACGGCAACTGTTCACTGCCGCACAGGCAGCTTAGAAAAAGTAACGCAGGTTTACAGCTTCACCGCCCACGTTCACTGCCGCACAGGCAGCTTAGAAATGACTGCTAATATTAAAAAAGAGCATTGGTATGTTCACTGCCGCACAGGCAGCTTAGAAAGTCAGCGTCATGACAAACGGGCAGGGGATGCTGTTCACTGCCGCACAGGCAGCTTAGAAATGAAAGCCATAAGTTGCAGGGCGGAAGTCGTAGTTCACTGCCGCACAGGCAGCTTAGAAATGACTTCTCACCCAATACGGTGACTTCCGAGGCGTTCACTGCCGCACAGGCAGCTTAGAAACTCCCGGTTGGGTGGGCGTTCGTTGTGTGAATGTTCACTGCCGCACAGGTAGCCCAATAATCTCAGCTATCTGGCGGCGCTTTATCTGCAAATATTAACTCACTAATCCCTTGGCATATTCAAACAACGCTTTTAGCAGCGCAAGTTTCTCTTTATCGTCTTCATACTGGTTATAAAATTGTTCCAGTTGCAAAACATAATCTTGTACCCGTTCAGGGCTAAGCGCTGAACGGCGATGCTGTAACCAGCGCTGTTGCTCACGGTCATTCAAGGTATTCGGGTAGTTACGGGCGCGGAAGCGGAATAGCAGGGCCTCCAACCGTGGGTCCTGAAATGTCAAATCCAGTGCGGGCAGATTTTGTGGCTCAGTTTGCTGGATAATCTTCATGGTGGCGCGGTCGGCATCACTGAAAAAGCCGTTATACAACTGTGTATCCACATCATCGGCAACCGTGAATGGCTCCGCTTGTGCAAACAGCGCGACCACTCTTTCACGCACCTGTGGGTTTTGACGCAGCAGTTGCAGATTTTGCAAACAACGCTGGCGATCAATCCCCAAGCGATCGGCATTCTCTGGCAGCAGGGTTTTCGCAGGAGCCAATACCGGACATTTATTGATATGTACCAGTTTGATAGGGATTGCCGACTCTTGGGCTTGGAGCTTGTCACGGCGGGTATACAGACGTTCGCGCAATGTATCGCTGTCCAACTCCAGCAGTGGGGACATATCCCCGGCCAGATCACACATAATCACCGCATTTTTGTTCTCGGGGTGCCATGCCAGCGGTGCCACCCAACTGGTGTTGCCCCGTGCGGCACCAAACATGCCAGACACATGAACCAGTGGTGTCATCTGCGCGATATCAATCAACGCATTGATCTTATGCTTACTGCGATGCTGATACAGATAATCAAACAGGCGGGGTTGGGCCTGCTTCACCAATTTTGCCATGGCAATGGTGGCGTAGACATCGGACATCGCATCATGGGCCTGTAAATGTTCGACGCCATTGGCTTTGGTTAAATGTTCCAGTTTAAAGCTGGGCAGGCCATCATCATTTTCGGGCCAAACAATACCTTCTGGGCGCAGGGCATAGCAGGCGCGCATCACATCCAACAGGTCCCAACGGGAATTTCCGCCCTGCCAACTGTAGGCATAGGGATCATAAAAATTACGATAGAAAATGTTGCGACTGACTTCATCATCAAAACGAATATTGTTGTAGCCGAGGATACAGGTGCCGGGTACCGAAAATGCCTGGTGTATTTGGCGGGAAAATTCAGCTTCATTGACCCCGTTGGCTAAGGCATGTTGGGGGGTAATGCCGGTTATCATCACCGCTTCGGGCTGTGGCAGATAATCATCTGCGGGCTTGCAGTAAATGACCAATGGCTCTTCGACGATATTGAAATCCAGATCGGTACGTACCCCGGCAAACTGCGCAGGTCTATCCAATGCTGGCCGCTGGCCGAAGGTTTCATAATCGTGAATGTAAAATGTTGGTTGCTTATTTTTATCTGACATTATTCGGTTTAACCCTTCATTTATCGTGGTCATCTTCGGGTGGGACCTGCTTCCAGAGGGCAACCCGCAGCGACTGATGACGTTGACGCTAGAATATCATTTCAAACGAGCCGAGACGTCAGTTTTGTACCATTAATGATGGTAATCAATGGATGTTTGACGCGCTTCTGGCCGGATTTATTGTTAAATAATTCTATTTCAACTAAAACCTATCGATCTGGCTAATATTTACCTGCCGTTTACTCAGTGATCCATACAATCCGTTGACTAAAAATAAGACAGGATCAGAGACGTTGAAAAAGATTTTATTAACCGGTGCAACAGGTTTTCTAGGCGGAGCTGTACTAGAAAAATTATTGTTGGCAAATTCAGATTTTAATTATTTATTACTGGTGCGAGCCAATACACTAGAACAAGGTTTAATGCGTATTCGCAAGAATCTGGAGAAGTTTTATCTGCCAAATGAGCTGATTAATAAAATAAATATTAACCACATATTATTAGGTGACTTGGCTGAGCCGGATAGTTTTATTAATGATGTGCGCATTGATGATGTCACTCATGTTATTAACTGTGCGGCTATCGCTTCATTCGGTAATAATCCTTTGATTTGGAAAGTGAACGTTGAAGGTACCTTAGCCTTCGGTAAGAGAATGGCACAGGTAGCTGGTTTACAACGTTTTGTTCACGTTGGAACGGCGATGGCCTGTACGCCAGAGGCCGATACCGTGGTTAATGAACGGGTATTGTCCACTGAAAATGATGCTCATTTAGTGGAATACACTAAATCTAAATCAGCCATTGAATGTCTACTGGCTGAACACTGCCCGACATTACCACTGGTCTTTGCCCGGCCCTCGATTGTTGTGGGGCATACCCGCTTGGGATGTCAGCCTTCCAGCAGTATTTTTTGGGTATTCCGCATGGCATTGATGCTGCGGAAATTTATGTGTTCATTAGATGATCATATTGATGTTATTCCCGTTGATTATTGTGCCGATGCGTTACTCTATATTTTGGAATACCCAAATTTACCGGACAATATTTATCATATTTCTGCTGGAGAAAAGGGTAGCGTCAGTTTCTCGGAAATTGATCAGGCGATGTCAGTAGCCGCCAAACAAAAACCAGTGGGTGTTAATTATAGCCAAGTGGAATATACGGCATTGGTGCAGATGCGTAATCAGCTGAAAGGTATTTTTGGCCCTTGCAATGAACGGTTAATGTTGAAAGCGATGCGGTTATACGGATCTTTTGCCATGTTGAATGTGCGTTTTAGTAATGAGCGCTTGCTGAGTCTGGGGATGCCACGTACGCCGCGCTTTACCGATTATATTGCTCTCTGTGTGGAATCCAGTCACGGGATGACTATCCAGCAACAGATGGCTGTCGATTTTAAATAATTCAAAACTCTACAGGTCATTGTAGGCCTGATTGCATTTTAACTTGAAGCGTATCCTGATCTTGAACTGTCGTCTTTCACTCCGATGCTGACGGTTACACAAAAACAACAGGTAAAAATGCCAGTTTACGGCTATGTTTGGTTGAGTATCAGAGTTGACTAAACCCTAAATAATTCGGGTTGCTGAACGTAGCCAACGCACCTGCAGCTTGAAGTATGATGGGTATAAACTGCTTGAGGAATGAGATGATCTCATTAATATGACCTCGCGCAAGTGATGAATCATGGTGGTCAGGCAGATGAAGTTTCTGTCTGATGGGTAAAGCAGGTAAGATAAGCCAATGAATCTTGTCACCAGGCACGGCTAAGCGGTATGGTTTGGGTAGCGTGGTCGGCAGCCGTTGAATTTGTGTAAACTTAAGTGAAGGTATGAAAATGGATAATGCAAGTAAGCCAACTTTCCAGGACGTTTTGGAGTTTGTGCGTATGTTCCGTCGCAAAAACAAGTTACAACGTGAAATCGTTGATAACGAAAAGAAAATTCGTGATAACCAAAAACGCGTTCTGTTGCTCGATAACCTGAGTGAATACATCAAACCAGGTATGAGCATTGAAGAGGTTCAGGCCATTATTGCTAACATGCGTGGTGACTACGAAGACCGTGTTGATGATTACATTATCAAAAATGCCGATCTGTCTAAAGAGCGTCGTGAGTTGTCGAAAAAACTGAAAGCGATGGGTGAAGTTAAGTAAGGTTTATCCAACGCAGGATAACCCCCTTTTAGCAGTTTTGAAGGGGAAAGAGAGTGGGGCTGGCATCTATTGTCAGCCCTTTTTATTTGTGTGCCTTAACCGGACAGCTCTTTGGCTGAAATAACACTGGGCCTGCGTTAGAACAGCACTCTTACAGGGCAATTACCTTCCTCAGGCGATACGTAAAGCTCAGGCGATACGTAAAGCACAACTGCCGAAACCTCAACGTGGGGTAAGAATACTGGGTATCCCAACAGTGGTAGATAGGTTTATCCAACAAGCAATCCATCCAATAACATCTCACACCTTATTACGGGCTAGAATTCTCAGAATCGAGTTACGGCTTTAGGCCAGATGAGCGGTATTTATCGCCGGAAAATCGCAATACATTATGCACTAGAACCATCCTAACCCCACTCAGGGTTAGGATGAGGGAACAAACTATTTTATACACATGTAAGCAAGGGTTTCATTCGAGGCTGAATGAGTAAGGCCGGTATCGATATGGAAATCATTAGTCTCTATTGACGTCCAAATGATCTGGGCGGTTGGGAAACTTGGGTAGGCATTCAAGTTACCCCACTCACCGAATAACGAACCTACACCACGAACACCTTGACCAGCCGACATTTCGCTATTGGTCGGTAATCTCATTCCGGCGTTGATACATGACGCATTGGCCTGCGCCCAGCTCAGATTAGTCGAGCTATAGAGGCCTACCCAATAATTTAGCGTAAAGTCATAAGTGAACACTTTGCTGCTGTCTTGTTTCCAGGTTGCAGTAATGGTCACTTTTCCACCCGGGTTATCCTGAAGCGTAATTGCACCTGTGTTACTGACACTCACGTTAGGATGACTACTTACCCAATCATAGTCGCTGTTAGCGCCGGTAATACCATGTGGCGATAATTGGAAGTGGGTATCTTTAAATCCTGTCGTCGGGAAACCACTATTAATATTAAAGCCACTATAAGTATTCGCTGGCGTATTCAACGTGGCTTTAGTGAAATCTGGATAGAAAGTTACCGGTTTATCTTGTGTACTGGTCACGTTCGCTGAGTTACTCATTGTTGCCGTCACCGTACTGACAGTACCACCAACATTGGTCATTGAGAGGTTGGTAGTTACTTTACCGTTATCATCTGTTTTGGCTGAGGCTGTCTCTACTGTTACGCCGTTAGTGGCAGTAAAAGTCACGGTCATATTAGCCACAGGATTTCCCTTTTTATCCACAACAAGGGCTTGTACCTGGTTAGTTCCGCTTCCTGCGACTTGACCATCTACTTCTACCGTAAAGTTATTAGCCGTAATTTCTGCTGTGGCAGTATCTGCAATAAAGTTAACTTCTACGGTTTGTTCTTTACCGTTGAGAGTCGCCTTCACCGTATGGTTTTTAGCCTGACTACTGATGATTTTTGCCGTTGCGACACCATTAGCATCCGTTGGGGTGACTTCACTAATTATCGCCCCGGTATCCGTGGTAAAGGCTACATCCACATTAGGTACGGTGTTACCAAACTTATCGACTACCGTCAGTTGAACGCTATTGGCGCTTTCACCATCGGCTACCTGACCATTAGTGACCCACTGCAATTTATACTCATCACTGTCATCCAGTGTTGCAGTGCCAGCATCTGGGATAAAGTTAACATCGATCTGTTGTGTTACCCCATTAAGTTCGGCCGTGACCGCATATGTACCCGCTTTGGTACTGGTGATTACTGCGGTTGCTACCCCTTGCTTGTCGCTCAAGGTAGTTTCTGCAATTTTGGCATTATTACCCACAGTGAAATTGACTTGAACACCAGACAATTTATTGCCATAAGCATCAACCACTACGGTGCGTATCTGGTTAGCATCTGTATCATCTGCCAGGCTACCATTGGTGGTGACTTGTAGGCTGTTCGTTTGTAACGTTGCCGTGCTTTGATCGGCAATCAACGTAACCTTGGTTTGCACATCGGCTAATAGCACACCATTAATCTGGGCTGTAATATTAATCAGTTGTGGCTTACTTCCCGATGTGAGCGTTGCCTGATAAATACCTGGAGCAGATTCAGTAATCTCCGTTAGAGTATGAGACACATTCTTCAATGGAACTGAGCGTGCTTTAGCCTTAGCCAGTTCTTCAGGTAACTCTGCCAGTTCGAGAGAAAACGCCAGTTCATTGGCAATCCCCGTGACGGGCTGGTTAGCATTATCTTTAATATTGAATTCAATAACACTGCTTGCACTCGCATTTGCCGGCAGAATTTCTGGCGTAGCAACCAAGCCTGAGGTTTTAGTATTCACACCATGGCTATCTACCACGATATCGCTGTAAGCGACTGGAGAAGCATTGCCAAGGGTGTCGTAAGCGATAGCACTAATACGATAAGTGTTATTACCCTCACCACCAGAAAGATAGCTTGGTAATGTTATCTGCCAATTATTGCCGCTGCCGGTTATTTTTCCACCCGCTAGCGTTAAAGCACTGGCTTCCCATTCGATACGATCAATACCTTGTTGTGCTGTGGCATTTACCACTAATGGCATTGTTTGTCTTGCAGCACCACTAACACGTCCTGGCAACTCTAGGGTAACCAAATTCTGCTTACGGTATTTCATAACAATCTGATTATTACGGTCGACCAGATTATAGCGGCTACCCATTAAGCTACGTTTAATTGCGACTGCATCAGAATCGAGCTGATGTGCCAGAGGAGTGCCAAATGCGTAGTTAAAACCAAGATTGAACCGAGTGTCATTCATTCCTGCGCGTCCCATCTTATGGTCGACACCAACAGTAAATAGAGGGATTGGGGTATAATTCACCCCCATAGTGACCGCAAGAGGGTTTTTCTGACGGTTATCCACCCCAAACAAGCCGACTTCATCACCAAAATATTGTTCATATATCAGCTTCCCCCCCAATTGTGGCAACGTTGGCAGATAAGCTTCAC
This sequence comes from Yersinia similis, assembly GCF_001053095.1. Lineage (GTDB taxonomy): Bacteria > Pseudomonadota > Gammaproteobacteria > Enterobacterales > Enterobacteriaceae > Yersinia > Yersinia similis. Next base: position 124,561 of record NZ_CGBP01000002.1, read on the forward strand.
TGCGTAAATCAAAGCCGTTTGCGACTTTTTCATCATACTTATCAAGATCTGGCGAATTTTTCCAACCACTGACACCAAAGTAACCGTTAGCTGCCAGATTAATAAAATCACGACCATATTCAGCACCGACGCCAATACGGGTATGGCTATAGCTTGCATCATGATCAACAAACAGGTTGTAGCCCAGCATTTGCTGTGCAAAGAAATGACGCTGGCCCAAACCAAAGTTCAATGTCACACGGTCATCAATATAGCGGCCACCCAACTGAGTAAAGGTGAGTAAATCTGGGCTATCGGTCAGCGGCAGCAATACATCCAGTTGGCTACCTTTAAGGCTCAATTTTTCATCTAGATTTAGTTGTACTTTCGCACTGCCAAACTGATTAAACCACTTTTGCAATGCTTCATTACCTGCACTGGCGGCGGTACCGCGCGCAATGGAACTCGCTTGCTTGGCTGAGTCATCATTTGCCAATATTGATGCCAACCGTGTTGCTGCATTGGCGGTAGACTGTTCAGCCTGTGAGGTCGAGCGCGGTTTCTCATCCGAGGCTTCGACGGTTTCAGCCGCCATTACCGCAGGGGTAAAAGCAATACTCAAAGGAAATATGGCTTGGATTACAATGTTTGCCCAGACGACTGATTTTGAAATTCGGGTTTTATTTAACTGCTTGTTTTTATTTAACTGCTTGGCTTGATGTAGTGATGATATGCGATAGAAGTTCATACTTACCTAATACTCCATAAATTAAGAATTAATAATAAAATAACCAGATGTGCTTATTCGGGTTTTATTTATGAATTAAGTGGCATTAACCCGGCATGTCAAATACGGGAGGTTCGCCATAAAATGGTGAAATTATTGTTGTGATTGAGGGATGCGAGTGAGTATTTATTGGCAAGAGAAAAATCAGTCATATTAAGGCTCGTCGGTATTAGCATCTCATGATCACGAGTAAATATGAATAATTTAATGGCTTTTAACTAATAAAACAGTCACTTACTGTATTGCTGTTATAGCAATTCATTGCGGCATCCAGTTGTTATGGAATAAATCACAAAAGACATATTGATAACACTATGAGTTAATTCAAGTAACAAATCTGATGAGCCATTAAACATCATGCAACATACTTTATATATCGGAATGCAAGAGAACTTAACGTAGGAATCTTCCTATATAAAATTGTAGTTAAGATTTTTTATTACTATATTTTAAACTGCTTGCTGTAAAATGACGTTAATTTCATAAGCAAAAATTACATTTAAAAAAGTCAATCTGGCATTTTTATGAAAATTAATACACATATTAATAATGAGTGTTCTCTATTAATTTTGGCTAAATATACGGTGGTCTATACCCAAGTTACTTCAAGATGCAGGTAGGCAGCAACCGAGTAACAAATGGGTCGGGGATCCATTTGAACAGCATTTATGCTGCCCGCAGGGTGAGTCTCAGGGACGAGGCTCATTAATCCCCAGGAGCTTATTTCTTTTTAAGATTAACAACACTAAGTAACAGGGGTGAGCAAGGGCAGCTAACCCCCTGCATCTTGAAGGGCGGCGGGTATAACATGCTTAGCGGGAAAGAGGCCAAAGCGGCGGGAAGCGCGGAGCCAGTATCAACCCCGTGGTTATTGTTCATATAGCCATCGTTCATATAGCCATCGTTCATATAGCCATCGTTCATGTGACCATCGAAGAATGGCTGATTCAGTGATTTTCTGCACATAAAATAACCAATTATTGCCAAATTTGTTGATGATAAGTTAATTATACGTTAACGATGTGTGATTGAGATCGGGTGTGGACGATGCGATTGACCCAGATTTCATTTTTTAATGCCCTTATTGGCCTGACCTTTAGTCCTTCTAGTCGTCATCCGTTAGCTATGTCACTAATACGGAGGTCCAATATGTCGAACTTTAACCACTACCCAGACTCCACGCTTAATTCTGCTATTAAGAAAGCGTGGTACCGGCTGATGCCACTGATGTTTATTATGTATTTCGTTGCCTTTATTGACCGGATAAATGTTGGTTTTGCTAAAGATGCGATGTCTGCCGATATCGGGTTGTCACAATCGGCTTTTGCCTTAGGGGCGGGAATTTTCTTTGCTGCTTATGCTCTCTTCGGTATCCCTGCAAATTTAATGATGAATAAGTTAGGTGCCAAGGTATGGCTAAGCTCAACAACGGTGGTCTGGGGGCTGCTGTCCGCCGGTACCGGTTTGGTTAGCAACGAGTACCAATTTGTTATCCTACGCTTTCTACTGGGTGTTGCGGAGGCGGGCTTCTATCCTGGCATACTTTTACTGGCGTCGATTTATTTCCCTAACAAGATCCGGGCATCGGTCATTGGTATCTTCGTCCTTGGCGTACCCGCGGCGCTCACCTTGGGTTCACCCATTTCTGGCGCATTATTGGATATGCAAGGTTTTCTGGGGCAACCGGGGTGGTTTTGGATGTTTCTGCTGGAGGGGGTGCCCGCCGTGGGGTTAGGTATTTTTGCTTTTTTCTACCTTGATGATAGCCCCGCCACAGCCCGTTATCTTAATCCAGAAGAAAAACAGGCCCTTATCACCCAACTCAGTATTGAACAAAGTGATACCGAAAGCAGCAGTGTAAAAGCGGTATTACTCAGCCCTAAAGTTTGGCATCTGGCTTTGATTTACGGGACGATCCAAGTTGGTGTGTATGGTTTGATATTTTTCTTACCCTCGCAGGTCGCCACCTTGCTTGGCTCTACATTGGGATTCAAAGAATCACTGGTGGCAGCGATACCTTGGGCATTTTCCGCGTTAGGCGTGTATTACATTCCACGCTATGCCGATAGAAAAACACATCGCCGTAACCCGATTGCGACGCTGAACCTGGTTGTCGCGGCGATAGGGCTGATCATTTCAGCTTACGCCAGCCCCGTATTGGCCATTGCAGCCCTGTGCCTTTGCGCCATTGGCTTTTTAGCCGTACAGCCTATTTTTTGGACATTCCCTGCACAGATTCTTTCAGGGAAAGCATTAGCGGCGGGCATCGGATTTTGTACGACTATGGGGGCATTTTTCAGTTTTCTGGCGCCGATAATCAGAGTTGAAGCCGAAAGCCTGTTCAACAGCCCACCCGCCGGTCTGATAACACTTTCACTGTTCTCGCTGCTGTCTGCCACGTTAATCTTTTCGTTAAAGTTTTGGCCTTCAAAGGCAACGGCTGAGGTTATCTAACCCGCGAATTATAAGAATCGCCGATCATGATCCGCTTTTAACGTCCTGACGGCATCATAGCGGCCAAATAAACGGTAGCGGTTAAGGGCAATGCCATCATAGCATCCATCACGTAACGGACGCGGGAAGATACGCAACACACTGAGTATTCGCCATGGCCACGGTAAGTTTGCTATTACGCGGAAGATAGCCTCGGAACGCAGATAAACCTGTTGATTTTCAATCAGTACGAGGGTGTTAATTTTCTCAGTTGGCAACCCCGCCCATTCCAACAATGCGCGGCCTTTTTTCGATTGTACGGCGGACAGACGCACGGTGTGGTGGCGGTCATGGCGAATAAGAAAATTAACCCAGCCAGTACACAACGCGCAGACACCATCATAAATGATGACGCGTTCACCTGGCTTGATATAGGGCAGCGGAGCGGACACCACATACCTCCTGAGAGCGTTTAACTATGTTCGAAAAGTTAGCTACGTTCGAAAAGTTTAACGACGTTCGAAAATTGTGGTCACTGTTTTTTATTACGGTCACCGTGTTTTATTACGTTTATTACGTTTATTACGTTTATTACGGTCACAGTCTTCAAATGCGTTTTTATGGTTTTTTTGGCAGTAAGGGTATCACGCGTTTCGAACGCAGTGGATCAGTTATTTGTCTGTATTTTATGTTTTTTTGATCGGGTCTGGTCATCAAAATACATCCTAAGTTAAGCGATTCAGCGTGCATTTATAGGGTATAAATATTGCTGATTTGTTCTTTGTATGTAAATAATTGGTTAAATATTGAGCGAATTTAACGGCTGCGCTGATAAATATGTTAGCAAAAAGATCTGTCTTCAAACGTTTTACCCTTCGTGACCTGACCATTAGACCTTGAAGCCGGGGAATAACGATGAATCTGAAAGGGAAGAAAGCCCTGATCACTGCTGCCGGGCAGGGGATCGGCTTCAAAACAGCCACGTTGTTTGCCCGCAAAGGTGCAGAAGTGATTGCTAGTGATATCAATATCGCTGCGTTGTCCAACATTCCGGGTATAACGGCAATGTCATTGGATGTGACTGACGCGTTGGCTATCAACGATGTGGCGCAGGAAATCGGCTCGATAGACGTGCTGTTTAACTGTGCTGGCGTGGTACACAGCGGCGATATTCTCACCTGTAGCGATCAGGAGTGGCAGTTCGCGCTAGATCTCAACGTCACCGCCATGTTCCATATGATCCGTGCCTTTCTACCTGGGATGATCGCGTGCCATCAGGGTTCTATCATCAATATGTCTTCGGTCGCTTCAAGTATTAAAGGGGTATCGAATCGTTTTGCCTATAGCACTTCTAAAGCCGCGGTAATTGGTCTGACGCGTTCTGTTGCTGCGGATTATGTCACGCAGGGCATCCGCTGTAATGCCATTTGCCCCGGAACAGTTGAATCTCCTTCTCTGCGTCAGCGGATTGCAGTGCAGGCACACGCCGAAGGCCGCAGCGAAGCTGATGTCTTTCAGGCATTCGCTGCACGTCAACCGATTGGCCGTATCGGCAAAGCAGAAGAGATAGCGCAATTGGCATTGTATCTGGCCTCGGACGCCAGCGCTTATACCACCGGCACGGTACATATTATCGACGGAGGCTGGAGCAATTAATATTTAGCGACCGTCATGGGTATTCAGTCAGTTCTGAGGAGAACGACATGAAACTATTACGTTATGGTCCAGTCGGCGAGGAGCGCCCGGCGTTACTTGATGAGTGGGGAGAAATTCGTGATCTCTCGGCACATATTGACGATATCAGTGGCAAGTTTTTACTGCCTGCGACGCTGTACAAACTGCGTCAGTTGGATACCGCCAGCCTGCCATTAATTCGGGGTGAGCAACGCCTCGGTGCTTGCGTGGGTCATGTCGGTAAATTTATCTGTATTGGTCTGAACTATGCCGATCATGCTGCTGAAACGGGGGCGGAAATCCCACAAGAGCCGGTGATCTTCAATAAGTGGACCAGCGCCATTATTGGTCCGAATGACGATATAGAAATCCCGCGAAACTCAGTGAAAACCGACTGGGAAGTTGAACTAGGGGTGGTGATCGGCACCGGCGGGCGATATATCTGTGAGGCCAACGCCATGTCTCACGTTGCTGGTTATTGCGTGGTCAACGATATTTCCGAGCGTGAGTTCCAGTTTGAGCATGGCGGCACTTGGGATAAAGGGAAGGGGTGCGATACTTTCGGCCCGATTGGACCGTGGCTGGTAACCTGCGATGAAATACCCGATCCACATCAGCTAGGGTTGTGGTTAGACGTTGACGGCAGGCGCTATCAAAATGGCAGTACCCGCACCATGATTTTCAAAATCCCGCAAATAATCAGTTATCTAAGCCGCTTTATGAGTTTGCAATCCGGGGATGTGATTTCTACCGGGACCCCACCTGGCGTGGGCCTTGGGCAAAAACCGCCCGTCTATTTACATGCAGGGCAGATAATGCGTTTGGGTATCGAAGGTCTGGGAGAACAGCGCCAGAAAACGATACAAGCTTAGCACTCAAGCAAACGGAGAGGTTAACCATGACAATAATCACTGCATTACGCACTGAGGATGTACGCTTTCCCACCTCATTGGAATTAGATGGCTCGGATGCAATGAATCCCGATCCTGACTATTCAGCAGCCTATGTGATTTTAGACACCGATAATCCGGCCCTCAGTGGCCACGGTCTGACGTTCACCATCGGACGTGGTAATGAAATTTGCTGCGTGGCCATCCATGCATTGGAACATCTGATCGTTGGCCGTGATTTAGCATCAATTACTGCCAATATGGGCAAGTTTTGGCGTGAATTTACCAGCGACAGCCAGTTACGTTGGATCGGCCCGGAGAAAGGGGCGATTCATCTGGCAACTGGCGCGGTAATCAATGCGGTATGGGATTTATGGAGCAAGGCAGAGGGCAAACCGCTGTGGCGTTTAGTGGCCGATATGTCCCCTGAAGCGTTGGTACGCTGTATTGATTTTCGCTACATCACCGACTGTATTACCCCGGAAGAGGCATTGGCGCTGTTGCAGCAGCGGGCGCATAACAAAGCCCTACGGCTGGAAAAACTGCAAGACGAAGGCTACCCTTGTTATACCACGTCAGCAGGCTGGCTGGGATATCCCGATGACAAGTTACGGCGCTTATGCCAGGACGCGGTGGATGCCGGTTTTGACTATTTGAAACTCAAAGTCGGGCGTGATCTCGAAGACGATATTCGCCGGGTGCGCATTACCCGTGAGGTACTTGGTCCTGATCGTAAACTGATGATTGACGCCAATCAGATCTGGGAAACTAACGAGGCTATTTCGTGGGTGAATCAGCTCGCGTTTGCTGAACCGTGGTTTATTGAGGAACCCACGAATCCGGATGATATCGAAGGCCATCGTCGTATTCGTCAAGGTGTTGCTCCGGTTAAAGTGGCAACCGGCGAAATGTGTCAAAACCGCATTATGTTCAAGCAGTTCATCATGCGCGAAGCTATCGACGTGGTGCAGATAGATGCCTGCCGGTTAGGCGGCGTCAACGAAGTGTTGGCGGTAATGCTGATGGCGGCAAAATACGATCTGCCAGTGTGCCCACATGCCGGTGGCGTCGGGTTATGTGAGTATGTACAACACTTGGCGATGATTGACTATCTGTGTATTGCCGGGACGGATAAAGGGCGGGTGATAGAGTATGTCGATCACTTACATGAGCATTTTGTTCACCCGTGTGTGATTAAAAACGCGGCCTATATGCCACCGGAGCAACCGGGTTTCTCCATCGAAATGCATCAATCGTCGATAGAGAAGTACCGTTTTCGCGTTTAACGCCAGTGGTAGCGCAAATCAATACAACAAGTGGGGCCTACAAGCAGAACGGAGGATGAACGCAATCGCATCATGATAAGTATGATTGTTATGATTAGCGAGATTGATAATCAAGTCAGACCAGTCAGTGACTGGGGTGAACGAAAGCAGCCAACACACCTGCAGCTTGAAGTATGACGGGTATATCTTTATCAACCATAACACCATCATGGACAGCGAAGATGATCATTTCTGCCTCAACGGATTATCGTGCCGCAGCGCAGCGTAAATTGCCGCCGTTTCTTTTCCACTACATCGACGGTGGTGCGTACAACGAACACACTCTACGGCGCAATACTGCCGATTTGGCTGATATCGCCCTGCGCCAGCGTGTGCTGAAGAACATGTCGGAACTGAGTCTGGAAACACAGCTTTTCGGCGAGACGCAGGCAATGCCTGTTGTCCTTGGGCCAGTCGGTCTGAGCGGCATGTATGCACGGCGTGGTGAAGTGCAGGCTGCGCGGGCGGCGGATAAAAAAGGTATCCCTTTCACCCTCTCAACCCTTTCGGTTTGCCCTATCGAAGAGGTGGCTCCTGCCATTGCACGGCCAATGTGGTTTCAGCTTTATGTCCTGAAAGATCGGGGTTTTATGCGTAATGCACTGACGCGTGCACAGGCCGCTGGCGTGAAGACGTTGGTGTTTACCGTAGATATGCCGGTACCTGGCGCACGTTACCGCGATGCACACTCTGGTATGAGTGGGCCGAATGCTGCCGCTCGCCGCTTGCTTCAGGCGATAGCCCACCCACAGTGGGCTTGGGATGTGGGCTTAAACGGCAAGCCCCATGACTTGGGGAATATATCGGCCTATCTCGGTAAACCAACCACGTTGGAGGATTATATGGGTTGGATAGCGACAAATTTCGACCCATCGATTTCGTGGAAAGATTTGGAGTGGGTACGTGAGTTCTGGCAAGGGCCGATGATCATTAAAGGTATTCTTGATCCGGAAGATGCCAAAGACGCAGTGAAATTTGGTGCTGATGGCATTGTGGTGTCAAACCACGGCGGGCGTCAGCTTGACGGTGTGCTCTCCACGGCTCGTGCCTTGCCAGCCATTGCAGATGCTGTCAAAGGGGATATCACTATTCTGGCTGATTCCGGCATCCGCACTGGGTTGGACGTCGTACGAATGATAGCGCTCGGCGCGGATAGCGTGCTGTTAGGCCGTGCCTTTGTCTATGCTCTGGCCACCGCCGGAGAAGCCGGTGTTATCAATCTGCTGACGCTGATCGAGCAAGAGATGCGTGTGGCGATGACGTTGACCGGAGCGAAGCGAATTGCCGATATCAACCGAGATTCTTTGGCAGTAAGTGAACGGGGGCATAAGGAATGAACAGGGAGTAAAGGAATGAACGGGGGTAAAAGAATAATAGATAAAAAGCGTTTCGGAGCCTGTGTCGGTTGATGGCCGTCCGATGATTTGACTGAACACCGGCCTAATTTACTGTTGATATGAGAAGGGTTAAGGGGGGGGGCTCCCCTTAACCGCTTGAGGTCAGCGCAGGTAAAGTAACCGCAATCTCATGTTAAATAAGCACCCACTTTCCCCCGCCAATGCCAAGAATAATTACTGACGCTTATCCTGCAACCCACGCCCTGACGACAGATTATTGTTATCCACTTGTGGCAACCCCGTCGCTGCAGATGACGTCAACAACCCCGTCTCAACATAGTTGAATAACTTCTCGCGGGTATCGGTGATGTCCAGATTACGCATCGTCAATTGGCCGATACGATCATCTGGTGAGAACACGGAATCACCTTTCTCCATCGTCAAACGTTCTGGTTTGTAAGTCAGATTGTCAGACACGGTATTCAGGATGGAGTAATCATTGCCACGGCGCAGCTCCAGCGTCACTTCACCGGTTATCTCGCTGGCAACCCAACGCTGAATGGAGTCACGCAGCATCAGCGCTTGTGGATCAAACCAACGGCCTTGATATAGCAGACGACCCAGTACCCGCCCATTAGCATGATATTGCTCAATGGTATCTTCATTGTGAATACCTGTTAGCAAGCGCTCGTAGGCGATATGCAACAGCGCCATCCCCGGGGCTTCATAGATGCCACGGCTTTTGGCTTCGATGATACGGTTTTCAATCTGATCACTCATACCCAGACCGTGACGGCCACCGATGCGGTTAGCCTCCATCATCAGCTCAACGCTATCGTCAAAGACAACACCATTTAGCGCGACCGGGTAACCACGTTCAAAACGGACAGTGACTTCTTCGGCCTTCACCACCACATTTTCGTCCCAGAATTTCACGCCCATAATCGGGTTAACGATTTTAACGCTGGAGTTGAGGAACTCCAGATCCTTGGCCTCGTGGGTGGCACCCAGCATATTGGAGTCGGTTGAGTAGGCTTTTTCGGTTGACATTTTGTAGTCGAAACCGGATTGGATCATAAATTCTGACATCTCGTGGCGGCCGCCCAATTCATCGATGAAATCAGTATCCAGCCACGGTTTGTAAATTTTCAGCTCAGCGTTGGTCAGCAGACCGTAACGATAGAAGCGCTCGATATCGTTACCTTTATAAGTGCTGCCGTCACCCCAGATATTCACATCATCTTCTTTCATGGCGGCTACCAGCATGGTGCCGGTTACCGCACGGCCTAATGGCGTGGTGTTGAAATAAGTGACACCCGCAGTGGTGTTATGGAATGCACCACATTGAATAGCGGCGATACCTTCTGCCACCAACTGCTTACGGCAATCGATCAGACGGGCTTTTTCCGCGCCGTACTCCATCGCTTTACGCGGGATGGCCTCGTAATCTTCTTCATCAGGCTGACCCAGATTAGCGGTATAAGCGTAAGGAATAGCGCCTTTTTTTTGCATCCACAGTAGTGCCGCACTGGTGTCCAGGCCACCGGAAAAAGCAATACCAACACGCTGATTAATAGGAAGGTGTTTAAGAATAGTTGTCATCAATTAAATCCTGTATGAATTAGGTCAGTCTGGAGAATGTGTCAATGCCTACAGTGATATCGCAAAACCCGCCGTCGAGTCAAAGAAATTTTGCATATTTATGGATTTTTATTGCATAAGTATTGCAATTTAATTTCATGAAACCATGTTCCATTTAAAATAATCCTGTATTCTATTGTGGGGCCTGCGTGGGTTTTTTGAAACGCGCAGCGGGTTAAAATATCTAGCGGGAAATCAACATTGTAAATCGGCGCATTGGGATATTTCACCATAGTGGTGGAAAGCGCGGATGGATGCAAATGAACAGGGTTTCAGAGGCCGTTAAGTTGAAAATCTTCCGCGAAAGCGTGTGGTATAAGAAGCGAAAATCATCTCGGGTACTCTTTTGGCGTGAGATCACACCGCTGGCCTTTCCGTTGTTTATTGAAGGTTTGTGCGTACTGCTGATGGGGGTATTTAGTACTCTACTGGTGAGTTGGTTGGGTAAAGAAGCGATGGCAGCGGTGGGGCTAGCCGACAGTTTCAATATGCTGATTGCGGCTTTTTTTGCCTCCGTGGCATTAGGGACCTCGGTCGTTGTGGCCTTCAGTCTGGGCCAACGCAAACGCCAGCAGGCGCAAACTGCCGCCCGGCAATCCATGACACTGCTGGTATTAATCTCCCTGCTATTAGTTGTCTTGGTTCATTTTTCAGGCCAAACCATTATTGATTTAATGGCTAACCAGGCAGACCCCTCGGTTAAAGCGATGGCCCTGACCTATCTACATTTCACCGTCTGGAATTACCCCGCGATGGCGATAACCTTGGTGGGGTGCGGTGCGCTACGTGGTGCGGGCAATACGCGCTTGCCGATGTTTATTAACATTGGCATGAATATTCTTAACATTGTCATTAGCAGCATATTGATTTATGGCCTCTTCAATTGGTCGGGGCTGGGTTTTATCGGTGCTGGTATTGGCATCACATTGGCCCGCTATGCAGGTGCACTGGTGGTGGTCGTGCTGCTGATTTATGGTGCCAATAATACGTTGCGGATCCCCTTCAAAAACTATTTTATGCCCTTTACCTCAGCCATTATGTTTGAGGTGTTGAGCATTGGTATTCCGGCGAGTGTTGAGTCAGTCATGTTCAATATTGGCAAGTTAATCACTCAGCGGTTTGTTGCCGGCATGGGGACCGACGTGATCGCGGGTAACTTTATTGCTTTTTCGATTGTGGCGATAATCAATCTGCCCGGTAATGCGCTGGGGTACACCTCAACCATTATTATTGGTACCCGGCTGGGCAAGGGGCAAATTTTGCAACCTATTCGGCAGATAAAACATATCTTTTGGCTATCGACGCTTGGGGTCTGCTTTATCGCATTGCTGTCCATTCCCAGTGCGGGCTTTCTGGCCTCGCTGTATACCGATGATCCGGCAGTTATCACGGTGGTGAAGCATTTGATCTGGATGAATGCGTTATTTATGCCGATTTGGGCGGCGTCTTGGGTCTTACCTGCCGGCTTGAAAGGCGCTAAGGATGCCAGTTACACCATGTGGGTTGCCCTGGCCGGGATGTGGGGCTGTCGCATTATTGCTGGCTACATTCTGGGGGTAACGCTAGGGTTTGGCGTGACGGGGGTATGGATGGGGATGTTCCTGGATTGGATGGTCCGGGGGGTGTTGTTTTATCGCCGCATGTCCACGGGCCGTTGGTTATGGCGCTACCGGCCCAGCGTCTGAGAATATGAGCCGGTGTCCCTCATCGAATTACTTCACACTCTGCGGTGCCACGTGTCGGGCAAACAGCATAATGACGCCAGAGACAAAACAGGGGATGGCACCGAATAACAGGGCCGCGGTCTGCCAGTTGCCCCCACTGCTGAGAATGCTGGTCGCCCCCATGCTGGCAATAATGGCACCGATAGGCCCCATGGCGATGATAAATGCGCCAGCAGTGGCACGGATGGCGCTGGGAAAGCTCTCACTAAAGAAGAATAGGGCGGCAGAATATGGCCCTATCAGGAAAAACAGACCTGTGCTGTACAGGATAACGATGAGGGAAAAATCGGCTGGCCCATAGAGCATGGTGGCTAAAGATAAACCGCCGAGCATCCAGCCTATAGCAATGGTATTCCGGCGACCGAAACGATCCCCTAACCAACCATGCGCCAGATAACCGCAGTAGCCCACAAGGTTGGAAAGCACCAGGACCCAGAGTGAACTCTCAAAGGAAACATCGTGTACCTTGGTGATAACCGTGGTGCCGAGCACCCCGAAAATCTGAATAGCAAACCAGTTGATCATTAAGGCTCCACCGAGCACCAATGTGGTGCGCAGTGATGTGCCACGAAAAATGGCTGACAGGCCGGTATGTTGGTGATCGGCATACTCAAAATGATAATCTTTTGCTACCTGACGGGCTTTTTCTGGCAGGCCAGCTTCCGTTAATCGACGAATGTGCTGGTGGATTTGAAATTGTGGGGTTTCTTTTAGTTTTAGGGCCAGCAGGGCAATAATAAACGAAGGGACTGCGGCAAAAATAAAACTCCCTTGCCAGCCGATAATCGGCATCAGCAGGGCTGACAGCCCTGAGGCGACCAGTGCGCCAACTGGCCACCCCCCTTGTACCAGACTATAAATAAAGCCTTTGTGCCGATTTAATGTTGGGTCGTTGATGGCGGCATACATTTCGGTGAGATACGTTGCATTCACCGTTTGCTCGGCGAAGCCTAGCCCCGCTATTGAACGAATACCGACCAATACGCCTTTGCCCCATGATCCCCCGATTGCGGTCAACAGAGAGGATATCGCCGCACCGGTTACGGTAAACACAATGCCCAAACGCCGCCCTAACCTGTCAACGATGGGGCCAACAGTCAACGCCACAACCGCACCTCCAGCGGCGACCCAAGTCGCTAACTTAGCCTGTTCTATTTCATCCCAACCAAAATGATCACCAATTTCCGGTAGCAGGGTACCGAACAGAATAAAGTCATAAACGGCGAATACCCATGCGAAGAATGCGAGCCATGTGGCGAATTTGACATCTTTGATTGTTAATTGCTGCGGCTGCCAGCCATCAGCAGATATTTTTTTATAGATGTTCATGGTTGTTATCACTCGTTCAATAGGACGACGCCTCAGGATCAAATTTTGCGCGGCATACGGCGCAGGTAGTCGTCGGCGATCTCATCAAAGGTCACGAAACGTACGCCCTGATGGCTCTGGATATGTTTGATCAACCGTTCCAGCATCAATAACACTTGCGGGCGACCAGATACGTCAGGGTGGATGGTCATGGTAAATACGGCATAATCATGTTCGCGGTATACCCAGTCGAACTGATCGCGCCACATCTCTTCCAGATGGCGGGGATTAACAAAACCATGGCTATTGGGTGCTTTCTTGATGAACATCATGGGGGGCAAGTCATCCAGGTACCAGTTAGCCGGGATCTCCACCAGTGCGGTTTCTGCCCCTCGTTGCAATGGCTTCATCCAGTGGTCTGGGGACTTGCTGTAATCGATGCGGGTCCAATGGTCGCCGACGCGCACATAGTAGGGGTGAAAATCGTGGTGCATCAGGCTGTGGTCATATTTAATGCCTTTTTTCAGCAACAGCTCGTTGGTGACGTTGCTAAATTCCCACCAAGGTGCGACATAGCCCGTGGGCGGTTTTCCGGCCAATTGGGTGAGGAGGGTGATGCAGTGATCCAGCACGGTCTCTTCCTGTGCTGGTGTCATGGCGATGGGATTCTCATGGCTGTAACCATGGATACCCACTTCGTGTCCAGCCGCGGCTACCGCTTTCATTTGTTCAGGGAACGTTTCGATTGAGTGACCGGGAATAAACCAGGTGGCCCGTAGGTTATGGTCAGCAAAGAGTTTGAGCAACCGTGGCGTACCCACTTCACCGGAGAACATACCGCGTGAAATATCATCGGGTGAGTCCTCACCGCCATAAGATCCTAACCAACCAGCCACCGCGTCAACATCAACGCCAAATGCACAGAATATTTCTTTAGCCATAGTTCTTCTCCTGAGTTTGCGATTTATCGCAGGCAAGTTGCCACCTTGCGCGCTGTTGTAAAAACGCGGGAGCAGATCAGCAGGTCAATATTGGCTGCTATCAAATGGGCGTGGACACGTCTATCTATTTGCGACGCTTGCAGTGAGTTTACTTGGGAAGCGATCCCGATAAACAGGTGTTGCAAGGCCGCATGTATCGTAGATATTTTCAGACTGATCACCCAGAGACCTCCGCTGTTTATCGTTCATCTACCCGTCATACTTCAAGCCGCATAGGCGTTGGCTGCCTTCCTGCCACTTGAATTATTTTGGGTAGAGTTCTCCCATAAAATGTATTTTCTAAAAAATGGACATTTCACCGTAACAAGAGAAAGACCCGATTGTTAACTAAATTGATCAAAATTTGATCAATAATGTGACTAAATCGATAAAAATATGTTAAAATTTGATGGTGCAACCCCGATTGTTCGATTTTAAAGGGTAAGAATTGGCAGGGGGGGCGCTCGTAAAAAGCGGTGAAACTATCGTGGTATGTGAAAAAAATGATATTGACTTGTGTGATGCGAATATCCGCTTAACGGTTACATTTGACGAAAAATATAGTGATAATAACTTCTTTGGTAATCCAGGGCCGTTGTCGTCAAGTGGTAAAGCCTAAATTCAGAGGGAGACTACACTGCAACCTAGTACAGCCTCAAAAATTACAGGTATAATCCCACAAATTATTAAACTGGTTTAAAAACGAAAATGACAAAACTCACCTTACAAGAACAAATGCTAAAAGCTGGATTAGTGACCAGCAAAAAAATGGCCAAAGTCCAAAGAACGGCTAAAAAATCACGAGTTCAGACTCGTGAAGCAAGAGAGGCTGTGGAAGAAAATAAAAAAGCGCAACTTGAGCGTGATAAACAGCTAAGCGAACAACAAAAACAAGCGGCTTTATCTAAAGAGTATAAAGCTCAGGTTAAACAGCTCATTGAAATGAACAAAATCGATATTTCAAAAGGCAATATTGGTTTTAACTTCACAGATAATAATTTAATTAAAAAAATAGTTGTGGATAAGCTTACTCAAGCTCAGCTGATTAGTGGCCGTCTCGCCATTGCCCGTTTGGTTGTTGATAACAGTGGTGAGAGTGAATACGCAATTATCCCCGCGAGCGTAGCCGATAAAATTGCGCAGCGAGATGCGAGCAGTATTGTATTAAATAGCGCGCTTAGTCAGGAAGAGCAAGATGGCGAAGATCCGTATGCCGATTTTAAAGTGCCTGATGATTTGATGTGGTAATTAACGTTTTGTAGAGGCTTATGTTGGCAAATACTAATCTTTACAAATACTCATAGATGAAAAGTCCCTCAGGGCTTTTCATTAAGATTTTATGTTCAGCCAGTTAATGGAAAAACGCAGGGTTGTTCTGGAGAGTCGCCAACATCTTTGCTGCCAGCCGACTGGATTACGTCTTTTGGCTTCCCCGCTTTTTATCGTATCTACGCGAGTCCCTTTTGTTGTGCTGGGTGTAAACGGGGATGATAGTCAACTTCTTGCATTTATCTGTCTAGCAGAAACGACTGAAATGCAAAAACCCTGCTTAGTTACCTAGGCAGGGTTCTTTAATTTGGCTCCTCTGACTGGACTCGAACCAGTGACATACGGATTAACAGTCCGCCGTTCTACCGACTGAACTACAGAGGAATCGTGTGAACGGGGCGAATAATAGCGGGGACAGAGGGACATGTCAAAGAAGAAAAGACAAATTTGGATTGTTTGCTTACAAGTTGGGCAACTTGTTGAGATTTTTAGCTTTTAGGCTAAAACTTCGTCAAAATTGTGGGCAACAAAAAAGCAATAGCTGGCGCCGCCAGTAAAGCGTGTAGTGACGCCAAAAGTGCTGTGTCAGCCAGGCCAGTAGTAAACTCAACGTAGGGGAGAGTAAAACTACCGTATTGACTTGCAATTGTTCGTTATGTAGCCAGTCCAATACCCCGAGTTCGGTTAGCAAAAGTACCGGCCAATAACGGCGCGCTACCAGAATCATCAGTACCAGTCGTAGTCTCTGGGGCAACAGTAAAATGGCGTGCCTATCACGGAGCAATGGTTGTTATCAAAAATACAATGGACTTAACATCTGTGGGATAAAAATAGCTTAAAAAGTAGTCAGGGATAGATGTTGTGGGAAGAAATAAATGTTGCGGAATGTGTAGTGCGGATTGAAACCGTTATTCAGATAATAATGAGCCGGGCCAGTTAGCTGCCCGGTTCATTAATAAATGGCCTTTAACCGTTATATATTCCAAACATTCGCGGTAACCACAGAGAGATTTCCGGAATATAGGTCACCAGCATCAGCACAAAGAGTAACGCACCGTAGAAGGGCAACATTGCTTTTACCACTTGTTCTATCTTTTGTTTACTCACCGCACTGGCAACGAATAAGACCGATCCCACTGGTGGCGTAATCAGGCCAATCCCCAGATTAATCAACATAATCATGCCGAAATGGACCGGGTCAATGCCTAACGAGTTGGTTACAGGCATTAATACCGGTGTGAGGATCAAAATCAGTGGAGCCATATCCATCAGCGTACCAATCAGCAGCAGCATAATGTTGATACACATCAGAATGACGTATTTATTATCAGAAATAGAGGTAAAGAAATCAGTGATACGTTCCGGTAACTGCATATAGGTCATGATGGCACCGAAACTGGCGGCAAATCCTATCAAAATCATGACGATAGTGACGGTTTTGACCGTGCGGTACATCAGTTTGGGCAGTTCGGACCACTTATAATCACGGTAGACAAACATGGTGACGAAAAATGACCATAAACAGGCGATAGCCGCGGATTCAGTGGCGGTAAACACGCCTGACAGGATACCGCCCATGATGATAACAACCGTCATCAGCCCCCACAGCGTATCGACAAAGATTTTGAGTGCCTGACGGAATGGCACCCGCTCCCCTTTGGGATAACCACGCTTATAGGCGAAGCCAACACACATGAGCATTAAGGTCAGGCTGAGTAGCAGGCCCGGAACGATACCCGCAATGAATAGGGCAGAGATGGAGACCGTCCCACCAGTTGCCAGTGAATAGATCACCGAGTTATGGCTAGGTGGCGTCAATATTGCCTGCACTGAACCACTGGCAGTCACGGCGGCGGCAAAATCGCGGGGATAGCCTTTTTTATCCATCTCAGGGATCATCACTGAGCCGATAGAGGCGGTGTCGGCCACCGAAGAGCCGGAAATGGCACCAAAAAATGTTGAGGCGACAATATTCACCAATGACAGGCCACCGCGGATAAAGCCCACGAAGATATAGGCGAAGTTAACCAGCCGTCGTGCAATACCGCCCTCCGCCATAATGGCACCCGCCAGAATAAAGAAGGGAATAGCCAGTAGAGAAAATTTATTGACCCCACTGGTTATTTGGATCATCACGGCTTCCAGTGGCAAATCAATCCAAAACGCTCCTGCAATGGCACTGAGGCCCACGGCATAGGCAACGGGGACACCAATAGCCAATAGAATTGCCAGGGTAAAAACTAAAATAAATGCGTCCATAAGGCAGAGTTCCCCAAAATTATGAATTGCCGATCATGACTACCGGGCGCTGGGTTTGCGGGCCAAAAAATAGGCGCTCGATAATAAACATCAGGGTAATAGCAGAACCAATGGGTAAAGGAAGATAGGTTTGCCCAGCGGTCAATAATGGGAACTCCGCTACGGGTTGCGACCATAACTCGCTGCACAGAATATAGCTGTAAACCAAAATAAACAGGCTTATCATCACCATCAGCAAATTAACCAGCAACGCACAGATCTTTTTACCGGCTTCGGGAATTCTATCGATCACCATGCTCACGGCAATATGAGAACCAGAGCGATAACTGGCCGCTGCGCCAATAAAGGTGAATGTCACCATACATAAAATAGCTACCGGTTCTGGCCAAGATAAGCCATCATTTTGAATATAACGGGCAAATATACCGATAGGGATGGCGGCAACCATAATAATTAAAGCAATACCGGCTACCCAGATTGACAGGCGGTATAAAACATCCATCGCAGAGAGATAATAGCGAGCCATAGTGGAAACCTCAGTATTCCCTTTGTCTTTGGCGTTGCAACGGCGTTAGCAACCCTGCTGCAACGGCAATGACGTTGGGTAATATCAGCGGTATTAAAAATAATTCAATACCGCCGGATGGATGTTATTGGACATCGCCAATTTGTTTAATTAAATCCTCATGACCTTTGCCGAACTCATCGCGTACGGGCTGAGTGGCTTTGTAATAATAATCACGATCAATCTCATGATATTGCACACCGCCGGCCTTCATTTTCTCATGAGCTTGTTGCTCATAGGCTGTCCATAATACGCGCTGCTCAGCTTGCGCTTCTTTTGCTAATTTAAGAATGGTTTGCTGATCTTCGGCAGATAATTTGTCCCACTTGGCTTTAGAGTACAGGAACACTTCAGGAATAATAAAATGGCCGCTCAGGGTATAGTTTTTGACAACGGGCAGGTAATTATGGGCCACAAACGTTGGTTGATTATTTTCAGTGCCGTCAATAACCCCGGTTTGCATGCCACTGAACACTTCACTGACGCCCATACTCAGCGCATTGGCTCCCATTGATTTTAGCGTTGCCAACGCAATCGGGCTGCCTTGAACACGGATTTTCATCCCGCTGAGATCTTCCGGTTTAATCACCGGCTGTTTAGTAATCAGGTGACGGGTGCCGCCATCCATCCAACCTAAGAACACCAATTTTGAGTTTTTGTTATCAGTGATTTTGCCGCCTATTTCCTGACCAATTTTACCATCAAGGACTTTATGTAAATGATCTTCGTCACGGAAGATATAGGGGAGGGTAAAGACATTAATCTCCGGTAAAATAGAGGCAACGGGTGTCATAGAAACACGAATAATATCGATTGCGCCCATTTGCGCCTGTTCTATCATTTGCTTCTCATCACCTAACACTCCACCAGGAAATGTTTTCATCTCCAGACGGCCATCAGTCGCGATTTTCAGTTTTTCGCCCATATCTTTCATCGCCACGACATTGGGATAATCTTTAGGATGAACATCAGCCGCTTTAATTTGCTGGGCAGCCGCGGATTGGCTAAATAGCACTTGGCTAAATAACAACGCTGAGGCGGTTAAACATAATGTAGGGAAAGACTTTGGCAATCTCATTCAGTGATCTCCAGAGGTAGAATGCCCTTCATATTTGAAGTTGTAGCGGTGTTATCGACTCTCTTATGAACCACTTACCTAAGTGAGCTCATTGGGATCCGTTCGTTTTTCACCTTGCTACAGTCACCTTGCTACAACGGCAATGACTTTGGGCATAACGTATATAAGTAAAAGAGGTTGTTTTTAATAATCAAAGGGCAATATCAGTATATATAATAGGGATATATCCTTATCCCGATAGCGAACAAGCTAGTCGTTTATATTGGGTTTTAAATTGATGATGGTCACAGAAAAAGAAATGACAGAAACTGCGTTTCAATAATTGTGAAGTGTCATTTCATCACAAGGTCAGAAAAACAGATAATCCCCCATCCCACCGGCGAAAGTTGCGGAATTTTCCTGTGTCCAGATCCTTGAGATTGTTATAGTCGGGGTTAGCAACTACGATAACAGTCTATGAATTAAGATAATTAGGGTAACGCGTGACGTCGGTATTCATCCGTAATTTTACTTTTGCCGCACTGCCAGCCAACGGCCTCAATGGCCAACCACCGTTTCATGGGCTTTTGGCTAAGTGTGATTTTGAGGTGAATGAATATCGGGACGAGTTGTTCACAGCCTATGGTATTCCCTTTCCTGGGAACCTGAATAAGGCGGTGAATAAACGCCGTGCCGAATATCTTGCTGGGCGTTTTGTGGCTCGGCAGGTGTTGAACTTACTGGATATCCGCGATTATCCGTTAGCGAATGGCCTGGATCGTGCACCGCGGTGGCCACCCAACCTGATTGGCAGTATTAGCCACAATAACCAGCGTGCGTTATGTGCCGCTCAAATGATAGCTCCCAGGGACGTCGAGTCTCCTACTTTGCATGGCATAGGCTTGGATATTGAAAGCCATATAGCTGCAGATAAAGCACAGGAGATTTGGTCGGGTATTATCAGCGATGAGGAGTTTTCGCTGTTACAACAAGGCCCATTGCCCTTTAATCAAGCACTGACATTGGTTTTCTCGGCTAAAGAAAGTTTATTTAAAGCGGTATATCCCCAATCTGGCCGCTATTTCGATTTTATCGAAGCACGCCTGTTGAGTTACTCATTAGCGTCAGGAAATTTTGAATTACAGTTATTACGACATTTAAATGATGACTTTCCCGCTGGCCGTTATTTTAGTGGTTGTTTTAGCCTCAGTGAGACGGATATTCAGACCTTTATTGCTTATTAAAACCATGAGAACAAGGGGCTTAACATGAAATAATAATTAACTATGAATGTGTTGGGAGAATCGTTAAAGGACATCACTCGCTATGTAGTTAATAACAATAATTCATTTAATAACAACAATCTATTTAATAAAAACAATCTATTTAATAAAAACAATCTAGCTAATATATTATTAATTGTCATGGTGTTATTTCGTGGTTTTTGCATACTGTCAGGCATGTCCAGAACCTCGATCTGATGGTGTGTGGATGGGTTAAGACCAGGCATCAATACGTTGGTGTGAATCGGCTTGGATACCCGCTATTTTGGTCGGGTCAGGAAAGGAAGGGCGCTGTTGAGCTGCTTAGGCTAGACGTAGATAAACGAGGATAGTAACTCAGTCATAGAAAAGCAAAAATCCCGCTTAGTTTCCTAAACGGGATTTTCTAAATTTGGCTCCTCTGACTGGACTCGAACCAGTGACATACGGATTAACAGTCCGCCGTTCTACCGACTGAACTACAGAGGAATCGTGTGAACGGGGCGCATGATATCCAGCATGCCCGATACTGTCAATGCTAAATTAGTACATTACGTTTAACTGCTCAGCATCTGAACAAATAGAAGGTAAATAATAACAAAATAGCGCCAGCCCAAGGTTTTTATTATTCACGCATATTTTTAGGGGCGGAGAATAAGCTAACTGTGCGAGTGAGTATTCTCGGGGGGCGGATTGTCTGCCAATGCGTTTTCCCAGCGTTTTAGTCGGGCCAATGGATCTTGACGATAGAACCGGCAAAAATGTTGATAGACTGCCGGAAAACGGCCCTCCAGCAGCTCCGGGGCACTGAAAAAATATTCTGATAATACGGCAAAACATTCTGCTGGATTGCTGGCTGCATAGGCATCCATACTGGCACCTTCCACACCAACCATATCAATCTCATCCTGGATATTATCCATGGCGTGGTGTAGATCATGCTCCCATACCGCCACATCACGCATCGCAATTGGGGGTACGCCATTTGAATTACCCCCATTACGCATATCCAACTTATGGGCAGCCTCATGGATCACCAGATTAAAGCCTGATAAATCGAATGAATCTTTAATATC
Organism: Yersinia similis; assembly: GCF_001053095.1. GTDB lineage: Bacteria > Pseudomonadota > Gammaproteobacteria > Enterobacterales > Enterobacteriaceae > Yersinia > Yersinia similis. The sequence continues at coordinate 146,127 of NZ_CGBP01000002.1, forward strand.
TTGCCAGTTCAGGACGATAGGCCCTTGTTCCCAGCTTTGGCCAGATTGCACGCTTTGGCCAGAATGAACCAACCCGAGGTCATCTTGCCAGCTCTCCTCAACGACAAAGGGAGAAGGGTAAATAAGGACTTCATGGAAGCCATCTAACCATTTGGCACCCAGTTCCATAACCGGCAGTGCGAATAGCAAAGCAAGGCGTGCCTGCATCAATGGGGTTAATACCAAGCCTTGTAGCGGGACAAAGCGCTTTTGTTGTAACAAATGACTGGCCACCGAAACCAGCCGTTGCTGCTCTGATTCGTTTAGTGGAGCCAGCAAAGGAATATTTAGTGCCTCATGCCATTGCGCAAGCATCTCCGCTTGCGGTTTATTTGCTTTCCACAGCCATTTAATCATCAGGTTGCTCGCAAAGTAATCATGCTAACGTCTAAAGCAGGGGGAGTATTGTAGTCAACATGCCGTAAAAGTAGACATGATGGCAACTGTTATTATGGAGAGATACTGGAATCATTGAACGAGGTGGCTTGGAAAACCGTTGAGAGGGAATTCCTCCAAGGAGCCACATTCATCTCTACTTAATTATTCAATCAGTTACGGAATAAAATGTCTGTGACCGACCCCGCACTTAAATTACGTATAGGAAGTTTTTAGTTTTTAAGTGGCTGAATGATTTGGTTTTATGATTATAACATGTATTAAAAAAGGGAACGGGACTGTTCAATACCATCTTGCTATTTTCTGAGAAATAAAAGGTTAGCGAGGTTAATGACTAACCTATTTTATAGCGCGGTGTTTGAATGGGGAACTGCGCCTGGATCGAAATATAAGGGCGGTTTAGTGCTTTATGCCATTTGTATCTTAAATCTTACGGCTCAACAGCACGTTTCCGTTAATCTGAATTTGTCAGCACTCTGTAGCTATGGCATTTACCATGGCTTATGGTGTGTTTTACACATGCTACATCACAGTGACTTCAGTGCTTCGACCGACTCGATGGCCATTGAAGGGACAAATTCTGTCACGCTGTAATCTGCGACAGCATTAAACGGATCTTCTGCCAATATTTTATCCAATGCTTCACGCGCAATACTTTTCACTAAAATAATGCCGCCAGTGCGTGGTACTTTCCGGCCAGAGGCGATAAAGACGCCTTGCGCATAATATTTTTTCAACCAGTCTTTGTGGCTCTCGGTGAGTGCTTCGACGACGTCGATAGGTTGATGGTAGGTCAAGCTGACAATAAACATGCACAACTCCTTCACGGTTGAGGGATATTCAAGATAACGCCTTAGTACGTGGCTGGCGTCCCTAACATAATAAATTATTAGTCGTTCTTTCAAGTCTCGGTGATGACATGCCTATGTAGTCGATAGCTAACTAACTGAGATATTACCAGGTATGGGTAGGGGGAGCAGGGAAGGCCGCTGCTCCAGAGGTTGTTTTTTAATCTGCTTAGAGGGTTTAATTTACCTGGAAGGTCTAACTTACCTAGAGGATCCAACTTATTTAGTTGTTGTGCTCTTGAGCCTCGCGCAGACGTTCTTGTTCTTCGGCAATGACGGCTTTAATTTCATCTAATACAGCATCGACATCCGCTGCCTGAGTACTTTCTACAAAGTCCCCAGTGAGAGGTGTATCTGGATGAAGTTTACCGTCTTCATAGAGCGCCCACATCTCCTTGGCATACTTGCGATTAAGTAATTCGGGGGCATATTGACCATAATAGTGGGTCATATTGGCAACATCCCGCTCAAGCATGGCTTTAGCATGGTTATTGGCGGCCGCATTAACCGCCTGCGGCAGATCGATAATAACCGGGCCATCTTTATCCATTAACACATTAAATTCTGAAAGATCGCCGTGTACCAGACCTGCGCATAACATCCGTACCACGTATTGGATCATGACTTCATGGTCAGCCAGGGCCTGCTCTTTAGATAACGGCACGTCACTGAGTCTGGGGGCCGCCAGGCCATCTTCATCAGTGACCAACTCCATCAGTAAAACGCCATCAAGACAGGTGTAAGGCTGTGGAACACGCACTCCGGCATTAGCTAACAGGAACAGCGCATCTACCTCGGCAGTTTGCCAGGTTTCCTCTTGCTGTTTGCGGCCAAATTTAGAGCCTTTAGCCATTGCCCGGGCATCACGGCTGTTACGGACCTTACGCCCTTCTTGATATTGAACCGCTTGTTTGAAACTGCGGTTCTCTGCTTCTTTATAAACTTTAGCGCAGCGTATGTCTGACCCGCAACGGACAACATACACATCAGCTTCTTTGCCACTTTTCAAACGACGGATGACTTCGTCAACCAAGCCGTCATCAACCAGCGGTTGGATTCGTTTTGGAATTTTCATGGCGTCCTTGTACCCTATTTAAGCCCGCGATGGAATGGCTTCGGCTGAATTTTTCTTCAGTTTACCACCCGGAGTCGTTAACGGGTGGGTTTTTACTGAGTATCAGGCCGCACTGAACTGAGCATGGTGTAATATTGCGTAGGCACCTTGACGTGCCAGTAATTCGTGGTGATCCCCTTGTTCAACAATCCCTCCTTTATCGACCACAATAATACGATCAGCATTTTGAATTGTGGCTAAGCGGTGTGCAATGACTAGTGTGGTTCTGCCTTGAGATAATTCTGTTAGCGCCAGTTGAATAGCTTGCTCGGTAGCGGTGTCCAGCGCTGATGTTGCCTCATCCAAAATCAGAATGGGCGGATTCTTCAGGAAAATACGCGCAATGGAAAGACGCTGTTTTTGTCCGCCAGATAATTTTACCCCGCGTTCACCGACGAGGGTATCTAGCCCCTCGGGCAGAGAACTGATTAACTCATCCAAACGTGCCCGTTGTGCGGCAACCATGATTTCGTCATCACTGGCATTCAGCTTACCGTAGGCAATGTTCTCTCGGATGGATCCGCCGAATAAAAAGACATCCTGCTGAACAATACCAATATTGTTGCGTAAAGACTGCTGTGTCATCTCTCGGATATCAATACCATCAATAGTAATAGCACCTGCATTTAGCTCATAGAATCGAGGGAGCAATGAGCATAACGTGGTTTTACCTGCCCCGGATGGCCCGACGAACGCGATGGTTTCACCCGCATGAATTTGCAGATTTAAATCAGTGAAAATGGGCGCTTGGGACGAATAACCAAAGCAGACATGTTGGTAGCTGATATCCCCACGGAGGTGACCAACTGGACGTGCATTTGGTTGATCGACAATATCAGGTAAAGTATCAATCAACTGGGTGAATCGCTTAAAGCCAGCAATTCCTTTAGGGTAACTTTCCAGTACTGACGTTATTTTCTCTACAGGGCGGAAGAATACTTCGACTAATAGCAGAAAACCAACAAAACCGCCGTAGCTCAGTTGATCGTGGATCACATACCAGGTGCCAACTACCATCACGATTAATTGCACCAAACGGGTGCTGAGATAGCTCATGGTCATGCTGGTGGTCATTATCCGATAGGCACGCAGCTTGGTCGTCCGGTAATTTTCGTTATCTTTGGCAAAGAGTTTCTCTTCGTGGGATTCATTCGCAAAGGCTTTCACCACGCGAATACCACCAATGCTCTCTTCGATACGGGTATTAAAATTACCCACCTGACCAAACAGTTTGCGCCAGGTATCCGTCATTTTTGAACCATAACGGGTAACCAGATAGGTCATAAACGGCACAATGATGATAGTGACCATCGCCAGTGGTAAATGAACGGTGGCCATCAAGATAAAGGCACCAATAAAGGTCATGACGGCAATGAAGAGGTCTTCTGGCCCGTGGTGGGCAACCTCGCCGACTTCTTCAAGATCTTTGGTAACATGGGTGATGATATGACCTGTTTTTATATTGTCATAATAGCTAAATGACAGTTTTTGTAAGTGATTGAATGCTTGACGGCGCATGTCTGTTTCGATACCGACACCGAGCGCATGTCCCCAATAATTGACAATGGCCATCAGTACCGTATTCAGCAGATAAATCAGTAGTAGCCCAGCCGCAGCCCATACAATCATCACCCAGTCCTGATTGGGAAGCAGCTTATCGATAAACAGCTTTACCGCCATTGGGAAGCTGAGTTCTAAGAGCCCGGCTAGAATTGCACAACCAAAATCCAGGAAGAAAAGCCCTTTATACGGGGCGTAATAAGAGAAAAAACGGCGGAGCATTAGACATCCTTATTACAGAAGAAAAGATCGGCACACATGTCCGATAAATCAGTTTGAAGCATTATAAATACAAATGGTTCTTAATAGCATTTATTTTACCCGCGCTAATAAATGAAGAAAATCTTATCCACAGGAATAGGTGTTGAATTTGGCGAAATATCGACCGATGTTCATTGTTTGAGCTTTGGTGTTGGGTGCTTTCTGCCCAAAAGAATCCTCTGGTTCTCGGATTAGAATAAGCGGCTGTTACTTAAAATAAGCAATATCGATAAAATACTTAACTTATATTAATGTATTTATCTGGCTTTCTTAACTTTACAATAGACGGACTTGATCTATAGCGCAGAGTAAGACAGGATCATTTTTGGATATCATTCCAGGCTGTCGTTGACAATAATATGTCCAGTAAAAGACGCGACTTTTTCATCAGGATGGTAGCTAATGTAGGTATTTATTTGAAAAAACAACGAGATATTATTCGAAAAGGTGATTATGCAGCGGGAATTGATGATGCGCAATTTGCATTAGTGGTTTTATTTACTGCATCATGTTTGCTGATTGCAACTACCTTGATTGTAATCTTGTGGCTAATATGATGGGACGAAGATATTAAGGAGGATATGTGGAGACGAGTTTGTTTGATGATAATAAAGTCATCGCGTTGATTGGTTTACTTTCGGCAGCACTTATTGTGGTTAGTGTGATGTTTGTTATGACATATATGGCGGACCACCAACGTAATGACACACAACTTATTGATGTGCAGAACTGTTATAAAGAGGACTGAGAGTTTTATTCTCAGGGTGGCTATTTTGTGCATTACAGGCACTTGCTGCATTAGCGATGAATAGCGATAACAAGAAGTTATCAGGCCTGTTTTTGATGAATAGCATGTAAAGGCAATGCTATATTAAGGCCAATATCTGTGTTTTGTCTGAAGTCATACGGAGTGATGCCGTAATGCTTTCTAAACATATACGTAAAGTGTGATTGTGAACCAAAGCCAAAATCTAAAGCGATATCAAAAATAGTGCTATCACTACTTCTTAGCTGATAAACAGCGCCTGCTAATCGCCTCTCCCGGATGTACTTACCCAGTGACACGCCAGTGACATCTTTAAATATTTTTTGCATATGCCAGAGCGAATAACCTGAATATGCCGCTAACTCTTCAAGATAGATGACCCGACCCAGATGGGTTTCGACCCATTTACTGAGGGCGCAGACTAACGCGAGATGATTTTCTTGTGACATTATTTAGTCTGTTTTTCTGGTTGGGAGTGTTGCAGTATACACAAGTTGAATCGAACAACATAAAACACTGAACTCTCCTGAATCATATAAAATGTGCGGTAAAGACTTTTTGGCCGGGATTTGGCAAAAGAGTTTTCAGGTGCCATAGTAAAGGGGAAGTGCCATCATGTTTCCATGGAGAAAAGGCTGAGTTTGGAAAAATAGAGATTAAGAATGATGAGGTGATCGCATGTTGATAACAGTGATTATGACTCTGATAGCGGTTGTTGGTGTAACCATTTTTTTAAAAATGCCAGTAATGGTATTTCATAAAGGTAAGAGCTCAGGAGGTGATGAACTATGAGATCAGGAATATTGTGATCGGTATTCATACAGTCGCTTTCCCCAGAACCAGGTAATTGATAGCCATCAAGCCTGGTTTTTTATATTGCATATAAATTCGCCGGTGCCGCTGTATAATGCCTCCATGGGATAGCAATCGACAGACTAAAGAAATTTGTAAATAGTCATGATATTATTATTCAATATTACTACTATTTTTAAGGTTTTTTCCATGTCTGAAATGTTAACTACTGACCAAGAATTAGTCTCTGATCTGGTCGCTTGCCAACTGGTCATCAAACAGATTCTTGATGTTATCGATATCATAGCGCCTACCGAAGTACGTAATAAAATGTCGCATCAACTCAAGACTATCGATTTCTCAACACACCCAGCGGGGGCAGATCCAGTGACCAAAAGAGCAATCGAGAAGGCCATCGCACTGATTGATCTGAAATTTACACAAAAATAGTGTGCTCGATAAGACAATATTGTGCTGTGAAGTATGAAAGTATGATAGTCAAATGGCTGAAAAGAGAGCGAATTGATCGCGTTCAATCAGCCGATGAATCATTCAAATACATTGTTGCCGATTTTTTTTACTAATGGGCAACTGCTGATACCTAGGATACCATTCTCACCATTTATATACTGAGCGGTGGCGATATTTCTGGCAGTGAGATATTTGCACTGTAAACCTAAACCAACGGCGTTTTTTTCACTGCCAATCAGTACGCCGTAGCCAGAAAATAGCAGTCCTAGGTATATGATCGCCACCACTAAAAACAATCTGAATAAACTCATGTTGTTGCTCCAGAGAATAAGTTACATCTCTTTTTAAGAGAATATACTCAACAGTTTAATTTATGACACTGAGTTAGTGAATGGTAAAAATCCTAAATGTGGTATATAGGTTTAACACGCCATACCGTCGTAAAAATGTTGTTGCTAGACTATTTTCTATACGGACACTTTGGTTATAAATGGTTGATGTTGGTTACAGTATAATTTAAAAAATGATAAATAAGGGTGCCTGATTTGAACATAACGAAACTTGTTACAACGGTTGTGATCATTGCCGCTTGTTGCTTGTTTTATCTATTAGCTCTCGATAGTTACTGCGATCAGGGAGGGACTTTCTCAACCGGCATTTGTGCTATTACTACGATTGTTCCCTGGTAAGGGGGAACCGATGCCTCTATTTATACCCAATAGCTAAAGCCATTCGCTGTCATCAATAGCACGTCTCCGTTGAATTGCTGACGAAGGCTCAGTGATTCAGGTGAATAAGCGTGACGAAGACGCAGCAACGCCAAACCAATGAATCAGCATAACCACGAGTGATTGTTTTCGTTGGTTTTTTTAACCATCCGCACAATCCTCTTTTTCTGATTCACCTTTGTTGCGGGCAGGGTGATAAGATAGTGCCTTCACCATGCATATGTAATAGGGCTGTCAATGTTGGATACAACTATAGGCGCGTTTGGTGTCGCCTCAATCGTGTTATCGCTAATTACCGTTCTTTTCTTCTTGATCGTTTGGTTTTTTTTGAGCCGAGCGAGTGTGCGGGCCAATGAGCAGGTTCGGTTATTGCGAGAAATTGCCGAGCAGCAAAAACGTCAGACAGAATTGCTTACTGCATTACTGGAAAATGCCACGGGTGCCAGTAACGGGCAGATCGACAGTGATACAGTTTCTCCTCTCGATTTCAAAGGCTTTATTCCAGAGCGATAAATTTGTCCCGATGCTGACACTACCAACGGGCAGTGTCAGCATGTTGCCTACATTTTTGTTGGCTATGACAAATGTAAGCGCATCATCATTGGGGTGCCTTTTCTTCACTGGTGGCCAGATACCGCCAATCTCCTAACCTTTTCCTTACATAGCTCTTCATCAGTTCTTGCTCAAGGTAAAAGAAAGCCACCAGATTGTCATGAATCCAGATTGTCATAAATCTGTCTTCTTCTCACCGTAATGTAACCAGAACTTTTCAGGTCAACGGGGGTTCTTATGATTAAATGGTATGAAGAAAGTGATAGTGAAGTGAACCGAAGCATTGCGCTGCTTACCGGTGAAGACCCTGACAAATGGTATCCTTACGGTGGTATTAAAGGTAAGGACTACTGCAAAAACCCCTCCGATGCATGGCCTATCATCTATGCCAATAAAATTGGTCTCTTTTATCCTGAAACTGATGACAATAATCAGTGGAATGCCCGTATTACCAATCCTCAGGGGGAATGGCAGGCTTATAGCCAAAGTCCGCTACGCGCGGCGATGATCTGTTATCTGCTCAGTCAGGAAGTGTAGTCTGTCATGGCCGAGAATTCTCAGTAAGCGTGAATATCTCGCTTGTATCGTACTGACAGGAAGCCGCTATCAGTAAGAGCTCCTCTTACTGTTTTCGTGGAGTTGATGATGAAGCGTATTATTAAAGGCGACTTAAATTTATCTCATCTGGTTATTGCCCACGCGGCAATTGATCACCATCAAAAGTCATACGGAGAACGGCGTCAGGGCTGGGCATCCACTTATCTTGTTCGCTACAAAAATAACCGTGTTGCTGTTGAAGTTGTCACCCGGCGTCAGTCGTATGTAGCGACACTGATGATTGGCGCACGTAATTTGAGTAAGTTATGTGGAGTATCAGCATTATTACCATAATTATGATTTATCTATTGGGCAGACGATATGATATTTCATCAAACCGTTGTGTGCGTTAAATCACGTAAGTGTATGTGTGTTTGTACCTCAGCCATCAAACAAGCCTTTATCCTTGATGCTGGCGGGTTTAAGTGTTAAAAAAACCGCCGCAGACTCATTTATGAAATGCGCTGTTTATTCACACCAGTGCGTAATCAGTGCAATAGAGGATAGGATGGAACAGCAGTTACAGAACTCATCATTAAAACGCGGTTTAAAAAATAGACATATTCAGCTGATAGCTTTGGGTGGCGCAATCGGAACCGGGTTGTTTCTCGGGATTGCCCAAACAATAAATATGGCCGGCCCTTCAGCAATATTGGGGTATGCAATAGGCGGTTTTATTGCTTTTCTGATTATGCGTCAATTAGGTGAAATGGTTGTCGAAGAGCCTGTTGCTGGCTCATTTAGCCACTTCGCCTATAAGTATTGGGGCGATTTTGCTGGTTTTTTATCGGGCTGGAACTATTGGGCCATGTTTATTCTGGTCGGTATGGCTGAATTGACCGCGGTAGGTATCTATATTCAATATTGGTGGCCTGAGATACCAACATGGGTTTCAGCAGCAATATTCTTTTTCATAATCAACGCTATCAACTTAGTTAACGTACGTATGTATGGCGAAACGGAGTTTTGGTTTGCCATCATTAAAGTTGCTGCAATTATCGGTATGATTTTGTTCGGTGCTTATCTACTGGCATCGGGATCTGGTGGGCCAGAAGCCTCGGTGACGAATCTCTGGGCGCAGGGTGGTTTTATGCCCCATGGCTTTAGTGGTTTGATCATGGCGATGGCGGTTATCATGTTCTCCTTTGGCGGTCTGGAGATGGTAGGTATTACTGCAGCAGAAGCCGAAGATCCACGTAATAGCATTCCTAAAGCGACTAATCAGGTCGTTTATCGCATTCTTATTTTTTATATTGGCTCACTGACGGTACTCCTGTCTCTTTTCCCGTGGAACAACGTCGTTGAAGGGAGCAGCCCTTTCGTGATGATTTTCGATGCGTTAGATAGCCCTTGGGTGGCAACAGCATTGAATGTGGTTGTCTTGACTGCCGCCCTGTCGGTGTATAACAGTGGTGTGTATTGTAACAGTCGTATGCTTTTTGGGCTGGCATCTCAGGGGAATGCGCCTAAGGTGTTGACCAAGCTAAATAAGCGTGGTGTACCCATCCGTTCAATTGCACTTTCAGCATTAGCGACTTCAGCCGGTGTGGTGATTAACTATATTATGCCCGGTAAAGCCTTTGAATTACTCATGGCGTTGGTGGTTTCAACACTGGTAATCAACTGGGTGATGATTTGCCTGGCGCATCTGAAGTTCCGCTCGGCTAAAGTTAAAGAGGGCGTTGTGCCTCGCTTCAAAGCGCTATGGTACCCCTACGGCAATTATCTGTGCCTGGTTTTCCTCGCATTGATTCTCGTCATCATGTATCTCACCGAAGGGATCCGGGTCTCTGTATTGATGATACCAGTATGGGTAGCGTTACTTCGGTGTGGTTTTGTGCTTACTCGGCGTAAATGTCAAAAAACGGTGAATAGTCTCTAATGCTTCCTGATTAGCAGAGCAGTAAAACGCCGCGCCTGGAAGGGGGCGGCTTGAGCTTATATAGATAGTGATTGTTCGATTGTTGTACTTTATTGTTATCGGACATCAGCCAGATTATTTTGGGTCGTTCAAATAAAATAGCTATAAATAAATTTTTCTAATGTATTTGTTCAAGAGGTTGGGGATATTGCATCTTTATAGTTCATCAACACAACTGAATTAGCCCTCAATCAAGCATATAACCATTTTCATATTATGGTTATATGCTGTTTTTTTTAGTTAAATAATATCGTCAATTAAAATTGCCAGCGAATCCAGGTAAACAACACATTCCCATTATTATAAGTGCCGGGAATATAGGTGGTTTGTAGGGATAATCTATTATATTCAATTGAAATAAGAGGCAAAGGTAACGGAAGGGGAATATAACGATATTCATAGCGTGCAGTAATACTGGCCGTAAAACCCACCCCAAAGCGCCACCCCTCCATGTTCCCTGGTATCCACATCTTCTGATAGCCATAACCCAGAATAGGTTCGACTCTATTGTGCGAATCCATAAATGCCATCGCGTAGACAGAATGCCAATTGTTATCTTCATCATAGCGGTACTTACCGTACCCGATACCCCATGGTCTCTCGTTGTATGAGGCTATCTTTTCATCATCGTAGGTCCAACGGTTATGCCAGGTATTTACCGGGATATAAAGCTCCTGATTAGATGAGTCCCAGGCCAAAGAGATATTGCGCATCAGACGCTGCCATAGGTTACCGTTACCTTCTGCTGTGGGTTGAGGGGATTCCTGCCCCTTGGAGACACCGACGAAGGGGGTGCCAGCCAATGCGAATGGTGTGGGTAAAAGAAACATCCCGCTAAGAATGTAGGAGTTGATAATATCCTTATAATTCATAATGTCTATCTCTGATGCAGATAAGGGGAAATAAGATTGTTGGGCATCAATCAATCTATATACTTAACAAAGTGAAAGTTGGAAAATGGATTATTGGAAATTTATCAGAGGGAGAAACCTTTAACTTAAACGGTTCTGTAACGAGGGGGGAATATAGAGATTTAAACTATCTAGCAGAGTCGATAAAGTTATGTATAAGAAATTTTGATAAATATCTTACTTCTGTTTTTTTGCATAAATTAGCAGAGAATGGGCTTATGTTTCCCCGTTATTGAGTGATTAGTAACCGCTGATAACCTGTATATTTATGCAACATATAAGGTCTGCTTTCGCACTTCTCTGGTGCAGTATGCGAAGGGGAGAATGGTTTATTGCACTTGTTTTGGGCACGACGATAATAAACCAATAATCACGTGATGTTCGTGGCGGCTCATATTTAATTTAATATTTTCCTGATCGCGTTTTTTCTCTTTAGCTTGCATGAAGAATGGGCTATTGCTCTACTCAGGCTGATACTAATAAATATCCTATTATTGAATCTGTCATGCGAGTGAAGCTTATTAATCATAAAGCAATAACCTGAGGTTAAGTAAGGGGTTAGTCCTGGCGAACTGGCCTCATAAGGGCACCGTCCATGCGGTGATGAGATACTGTTACAGGTGTCGGGTTATATTCAATTATTATATATATAATGCTAATAAATTTTATACTTAACTGATTTTTTGCTTGGCTCAAAGGATGAAAACCAAAGCGGAAGTAAGTGATCGGTATTATAAAGAGAGTTAGCTAAAATGTTAAAAGCCAGTAAAGTAGGGGGGATGTGACAGTATAAAAAAATAGAGCAGAAAATACGATGACCTTCAACAAATTTTAGCATATTCACGCACTCTTTATGACCAACCGTTTCAAATATGTGCGACAGGTTCATCCTTGATTAAAAATGGCTTGCCATCGAATACAGAGTATGTGATAACGCATATGGGTAAAACGAGGTACAGTTCTGTATATGTGTGGCATTTTCAGTAAAGAAGTTCTGAGTAAAGACGTTAGCGTTGAATACCGCTTCTCTGCCGATCCTTATCTTAGTGCCTCAAGCAGTAACGACTCTAGTTTGTCTATGTAAACGCCTACGGGCGAGTTAAACAATCCAAAGGAAATACTCAAGATGGCAAAGATCAAAGGTCAAGTTAAGTGGTTCAACGAGTCTAAAGGCTTCGGTTTCATCACTCCAGCAGATGGTAGCAAAGATGTGTTTGTACACTTCTCTGCAATCCAAGGTAATGGCTTCAAAACCTTGGCTGAAGGCCAGAACGTAGAGTTCGAAATCCAAGACGGTCAGAAAGGTCCGTCTGCAGTAAACGTTACTGCAATCTAATCAGCGTTTGCTGTAAAAACCCGCCCTTGTGCGGGTTTTTTCATGTTTGGGGAAACCCTATCAGCCAATCGCCGCAGGCAGTCACCTTTTTTAAGGCAAGATGACCACTCCCGAATATTGGTTACGGCCTTTAATTCCTGGGTGAGTAGGGTCAATGGCTTGCTGTTGACTGGTTCGACGGAAACTGGTGTATTTAAATTGAGGTAGGTGTTCACTCTCTGATTGTTGTGTGGTCGTACAAATAGTATATGTAGTGCAAATAGTATATGTAGTGCAAATAGTACAACTGCCAACCCGGTCAATTTGTTGGATCCCGGCGTTACGTAATTGGTGCTCAGCAATGGCAGCTAAATTTAGGTGGCGAAACCGGGGTGAGATAATATGTTTTGCCAGCGGTAATTCATTAATAAACCGTTCGACCAGTTCTTCATTGACTTCATAACAGCAAGAGCGTGCCGCAGGCCCGATGGCGGCAACCCAGTTGATCGGGTTGTCATCACGGGAAATACGTTCAACCATCTGTAAAACGATACCCTCTAATAACCCGCGCCACCCAGCATGTACTACGGCTACCCCTTTTCCATGACGCTGGCTGAAAATAATCGGTAAGCAATCAGCCGTGAGCACCGACAATAGAATACCCGTCTGTGTGGTATAGAGGCCATCGGCTTCCCCACACGCTTGCCCAGCCTCTGTCACATCAACAATTTGGATACCATGAACCTGTTTCTTATTCGCTTGAGATGCCTGATAGGGCTTAAGGCAGTCAGGTAATAAAGCAGATTTATTACCAAAACCATGGCTGATGGTGGCGATGCGACTGAGTCGTGGTGAAAAATCGGTCATAAGATTTACCTGATGAAGAGAATGGCCGACTCAGTGTAAGCCGTTTTTTAATTTATTGGCCAGTCAGCTTTTATTATTAAGCCTCCAATTCGCAAATTGTTGCAAAATAAAGCCGCCATATCATGGTTTCCCTCTATTGCCTCTGGGGGGTAGGCGTTAATCGCGAGTCTTTGTTCGTCGCAATTAATATCCGGTTCGTTGCAATAAATATTCGCGTGATTCAATGAGCTAAAGAACAGCCACTGACTTGCAACCGGGGGGGGGCTTCTTTAGACTAACGCCGCGTCTGCCCGCTATCTTGGCGGTTATTTACCTGTTATCTGGAATTCAACCATGTCTTATCAGTGTCCTCTCTGTCATCAAACATTGCAACTTAACCAACAGCAGTGGCGTTGTAGCAATAATCACCAGTTTGATTGTGCCAAAGAGGGCTATGTCAATTTAATGCCAGTACAGCATAAAGGCTCTAAACAACCCGGCGATAGCCCAGAGATGATGCAAGCACGCCGGGCTTTTCTTGACGCAGGCTATTATCAGCCTTTGCAACAGCGGGTAAGCGATATTCTGGATGAGGCTTTGCCGCTTGATGCCACCAGGTTATTGGACATCGGTTGCGGTGAGGGTTATTACACGGCGGCGGTGGCTGATCGGCTAAATCAGTTGCGTCAGATGGCTATTTTTGGTCTGGATGTGGCAAAAGTCGCGATAAGATATGGGGCTAAACGCTACCATCAGGTCAATTTCTGCGTGGCTTCCAGCCATCGCTTACCTTTTGCCAATGGTACACTGGATGCCGTATTACGCATTTATGCGCCTTGTAAGGCGGCTGAACTGGCCCGCACGGTAAAACCTGGTGGGTTCGTGGTTACCGTGGCGCCAGGCCCTCGCCACCTCTATCAGTTAAAAGCACTTATTTATGCTCAGGTGCAACTGCATGATGATACAGAGGAACACCTTGATGGCTTTGAATTAATCAGCCGCGAAACATTGGCCTATGACATGAAACTCACGGGTGAGCAGGGCTTTAATTTATTACAGATGACCCCGTTTGCCTGGCGGGCATCGGTTGATACTGGGCAGAAATTAGCCGCTCAACCGTCTTTTAGTTGCGAGACTGATTTCGTCATTGCACTGCATCGTCGTAAAACAGACAGTCCTCCGAACGATATTTAATGTTCTGGTCCATTCTCTGGGACTATTCGCTTTATATCCCCTGTAGTTGCAGGGGAGTATTGCTGAGTAAATTAAATTTGGATTATAATCCACTGAAATAAACATGTTATTCTGTAGTTATATTATTTATTTTATAATGAAAAGGTAGAAATCCCTAGCGAAGTATTAATGTGAGACTTAAGTCAAATTTAAAGTTTTTTTATTTATAAAATACAGAGTGAATTATTTAAGATCCAGATTTCGCCAGGTTCTACCGCTAGACTCGGTGACTAAAATCGATGGAATGAAGCGGATTTCCTCAGAAATTTTTAGTGCTAAATCAGCCACTTCCTGCTTGTCGAGTATGCCGCTACCATAGTTGAACTCGCCTTCAGGTAATTTATAGACCTTCTCTCTACCTATCAAACAGGTAAAACCGGCATCAATCATTTTTTTGTTAAGTTTTTCATAATCGCCTTCAATGGCGTTATGTAAAACAACACTAACCGTAAAGTACGGCATACCTATCCTTCAAATTAACCAATGATGATATTTATATATCACATACCTATAAGAGATATATTGATCAGGATCGAATTGCTGAAAATACCGCTGTTTATATTATGGGGGGGCAGAAACAATGCTAATTCACTTTTTGGGCCGTATCCGTATTAATGCTGAGCAGAGGGATGGGCCAATCATAAAAAACATTGCAGGTGACATGATAGCCACCCGCAATATGCCTCAAGAGGTGAGTGACAACTGGTTACGGCCGGCATGTTTGGCCTTATAGCAGGCAATATCGGCCAAACGCATCGCTTGCGAAGCGGATTCAGTTTGTTGGGTCAATGGTATTGCCCCCAGACTTGCAGTAAGGACATAAGATTGCCCATGCCAATGAAACTGGATGGAGGCAATATCCGCCACTACCTGTTCCAGTATTTCTGCCGCAGATTGACTGGGGCAATTAAATAGCACAATCGCAAATTCATCTCCGCCTAAACGGGCAACAATATCGTTTTCACGCACCGCTTGCTGCATGGTTTGTGCGACCATTCTCAGCACCATATCCCCCGCTTCGTGGCCAGCATTATCATTCACATCTTTGAAATAGTCTAAATCGACGTAGCAAAGCATATGTTGTCCGTCATGAGCTAATTGATTAATCGCTTGTGTCAATCGTTCTTCCAGACGACGGCGGTTAATGAGCCCTGTGAGCATGTCGTGGCTAGCCTGGTATTGTAACTCCCGCTGCTCATGGCGTGCGCGGGTGACATCTTGGAATACCACGACAGCACCAGTAACAATATTGTCACGATCACGTATTGGTGAGGCTGAACAGCGTATTTCTTGGCGTTCTCCCCGGCGAGATACCAGATGATGACCTTCTGGTAATAGGGTATGTCGTCCTTCAGCCAGGCATTGATTAAAGGCCTCTAATTGATTTTTATTCTGTAGTGGAGACCACAAAATAAAGACCTCTTCGATCGGTAAACCACAGGATTCATTCTGCCTACAGCCCGTCATTTCCTCAGCTTTCGGGTTCATTAATACCACTCGGCCTTCACTATTGAGGGAGATAATCCCATCAGGGATGGATGACAGAACCTGATGCAACTGCTCACGCTCTTCATAGCGGGCAGCTTCACTGGCACGCAGAGCATCTTCGCGTTGTTTTCGCTCACTCATATCACGGATGAGTTTGGTGTAACCCAACAGTTTACCGTTATGGTCATGTATCGCTGTAATCACGGTAAGCGCCCAATAACGGGTAATATCTTTACGAACTAACCAACCCTCGTGCTCTATACGGCTCGTTGACGCCGCTGTTTTCAGCAGTTTTCCTGGTAGCCCTGCGACAATATCTTCCGGCAGGAAGAAACAGCAGAAATGCTGGCCGATAATTTCGTTACTGGCATAGCCAATATTGCGTTGTGCACCGAGATTCCAGGTATTAACCCGCCCCCAAGGGTCCAGCATTAAAATGGCATAATCTTCAACAGAATCAACCATCAGGCGAAAGCGTTCTTCGCTGATACGCAATGTTTCTTCACGTTGGCGGCGTTCAGTCAAGTCGCGGACAATCTTGGTGAAACCCAATAAGTTTCCTCTGTCATCGTGTATTGGGTTAATGGCGACACTGGCCCAATAACGGATATTATTCTTACGGACATGCCATCCTTCAGTCTGGAAATTACCTTCTGCTACGGCCTTGGCGAGTGATTTTTCCGGCACACCCGCCGAAATGTCCTCCTGCGTAAATAATAGAGTAAAGTGTTCACCGATTATCTCCTCACGGGTATAACCTTCATGCCGCTCCCCCCCTTTATTCCAGGTAAGGATGCGACCAGCAGTGTCGATCATGTAGATGGCACAATCTTCCACTTCACTGATCAGGTGACGAAACAGTTCTTCACTTTTGCGCAGTGCATTATCCCGCTGCCATTGGTCGGTTAGGTCACGGGTAACATGAACAAAACCCTGCAAAATATTTTCTGAGTTATGAAGTGCACTGAGAGTGACGTTGCCCCAAAAACGTTTGCCATTTTTACGCACACGCCAGCCTTGTGATTCGTAATGACCAAACTGATTAGCGTGCTGAAGCCCTTTGACTGACAAGCCGTTTACTAAATCTTCTGGGGTATAAAACAGCTCGAAGGATTGGCCGATAACCTCTTCGGCACAATAACCGGTATTACGTTCTGCGCCATTGTTCCAGGTCAGAACGTGTCCCTTGGCATCAATGATGTATATGGCGTAATCATCAACAGCCTCAATTAATAACCGGAAAACATGATCGTCAAATGATGCTGGGTACAAAGCCATTCCTATCTTTTCCTTGAATGTTTATTCAACCAATCGTTGGTTGAGTCGTGCGATAGCCAGAATATTTAATCTGTAAGGGGGAACAATATTGCGCTCGCCTATTGCTAACAAGGGATAACCGTGAATTCTTTCGCTGTTATCGCCCTTCAAGCATCGATGAACTGTATGACAATGTCATGATCCATCCGGTTTATTGCAGTACTTAACCAGAACTTTTCGCGATAGCCAAAAAAGCCAAAAAAATGAGCGACTGACAGACAGAAAGACTTGCATTAGCTAGGGCTATACGGATAATCCTCAATCTTTATGATAAGCGTTCGTATTACACTTTTATGTGTAAGCTTTAGGGGTATCAATGCGATGAATCAGTCAGTCTCCATAAATACGGAGCCGAAACGTTCGGCTCCGCGTCTTTTGTGCGTCATGATCGGCGTAGCATTAGGATCTTTATCTGCATCTTCATGGTCCGCAGCAGTGGCTGACAGTACTAAAATGGCCAGCGCAGTCGCAGAGACCAACAGTGCTGAAAACAGCAATAAAACCGATACTATTACCGTGGTTGGCACGCCAGACACGTTCCGTGCGGGGGGAAATGATTTGATCCCGACCTATATGGATGGACAGGTGGCAAATGGTGGCCGTATTGGTTTTCTGGGGCAGCAAGATGCTCGCAATGTGCCATTCAATATTATCGGTTACACCTCGAAAATGATTGAGGATCAGCAAGCGGCGACCATTGCTGATGTGGTCAAAAACGACGCCTCGGTACAGAACGTGCGAGGTTACGGTAACCCATCACAGAATTACCGTATTCGTGGTTTTAATCTGGATGGTGACGATATTTCATTCGGTGGTTTATTTGGTGTGCTACCACGCCAGATTGTTTCTACCAGTATGGTTGAACGAGTCGAAGTCTTTAAAGGGGCTAATGCCTTTATTAACGGTATCTCGCCAAGTGGCAGTGGCGTTGGAGGCATGATTAATCTGGAACCTAAACGTGCCGGTGATACGCCATTGACTCGCGTTACTGTGGATTATGGTTCAGCAGCGCAAGTGGGGGGAGGGCTGGATGTCGGACGCCGCTATGGTGATAACGATCAATATGGTGTGCGGGTTAACGTACAGCATCGTGAAGGTGAAACGGCCATTAAAGATGAGAAGAACCGCCTAACCGCCATGTCTACCGGCCTTGACTACCGTAGTGATCGCGCTCGGAGCTCATTAGATGTGGGGTACCAAAAGCAAACTATTCATCATATGCGTACCTCCGTGGGTGTCGGTGCGGTGACCGTTATTCCTGAGCCGCCATCAACAACACTGAACTATGGTCAACCGTGGGTTTATACCGATATGGAGACCACGTTTGGTATGTTGCGTAGCGAGTATGATGTTAGCCAAAACTGGACGGTTTATGGTTCTATCGGGGCCAGCCATAACGAAGAAACGGGGCAATACGGCTCGCCAATCCTGACGGATAACAGCGGCAATGCGAAGATCAGCCGTTTATATGTGCCTTATATTTCTGAGTCTATTGCCGGTTTAGGTGGCATTCGTGGGCATTTTGATACTGGTTTTATCACCCATAAAGTGAATTTAGGGTATGCAACTAATTATCGGACAACCAAATCTGCCTTTAATATGTCCGAGAGTGTCAATACCAATATCTATAATCCGGGGGGCATTCCTTTCCCTCCAACATCGACTAATCCCAATTTTTATAGTCCCAACCAAGATCCTACGTTGACAAGTCAAGTTAGGGCTTCCGGCTTATCATTGTCCGATACCTTATCGATGATGGATGACAAAGTTCAGCTGATGTTGGGGGTACGCCGTCAGGATGTCACTATCCGTAATTTTAATAATGGCGTACCAAACAGTGCTGGCTCATTGGATGCGATGAAAGTGACGCCAATTTATGGTGTGATGGTGAAGCCATGGGAGAAGGTGTCTCTGTATGCCAACCATATTGAAGCGTTGGGGCCGGGTAAGTCTGCGCCAAATGAATTTAACGGCAAGCCGGTGGTCAACAAAGGCCAAATCCCAGGGATTGTTCACTCCAAACAAAATGAAGTCGGCGTGAAATTCGATAATCAGCGCTATGGCGGGACGTTGGCTTTATTTGAAATTACCCGCCCGACCGGCACGGTTGATCCCGCGACCAATACTTATGGTTTCTATGGTGAACAGCGTAACCGTGGTGTTGAATTGAATGTCTTTGGTGAGCCGGTATTGGGTACTCGTTTGTTAGGGAGTGCGGTCTGGTTAGATCCTAAACTGACTAAAACCCAAAATGGGGCGAACAACGGTAATTATGCTGTCGGTGTTGCTCGTTATCAGTTAGCGTTCGGCGGTGAGTACGATATCTCCGCAGTAGAAGGACTGACCGCCACGGGTACCCTGACACGTTCTGGATCACAGTACGCCAATGAAGCTAATACCTTGAAAATTAAACCATGGACCCGTCTGGATCTGGGTGTGCGCTATACCATGCCAATGAAAGAGACTAACCTGATATGGCGTGCTAACCTTGAAAACGTGACTAATGAGCGTTATTGGGAATCGATTGAAGATAGCGGCGTTTACCTGTATCAGGGCGATCCTCGCACGCTGAAACTGTCCGTCTCTATGGACTTTTGATGCTGAGCTGAAATGTTGTTTTGCTGAAATGTTGATTTACTGAAATAAAAAACCGCGATTTGATATGTCGCGGTTTTTTATTGTCAGCTTTAAACTGCCTTCTCGGGAGGTAGCGATTATTTTTTCATTCTCATTTATCGCGCTGCAGTACTTTATTTTACAGCGAGAATAAAAGGGCGGTGCTCTTAGGCAGTAAGGTGTATATGTTCATACAGAATATTAAAGCCGATACCTATCAATACGATCCCGCCGATAATCTCAGCGCGCTTACCCAGTAGTGGCCCAATATAGCGGCCAATCAGCATCCCCAGCGTTGCCATAATCATGGTGGCTAAGCCAATAGCCATCGCGGTGTGTACGATATCCACTTGCAAGAAGGCCAGACCGACGCCGATCGCCATCGCATCAAGGCTGGTGGCAATGGCGGTCGTCACCAACACCCAAAAACTATGACTGCGCATTCTTTCCGTTTCTTCTACCCGCTGTTTCATACCTTCAAAAATCATGCGGCAACCAAGAATAAACAGCAGACTGAAGGCAATCCAGTGATCCCATTCCATAATATATTGGCTGGCGAACAGGCCGATGCACCAACCAATCAGCGGGGTAATTGCTTCGATGACGCCAAAAATCAGGCCGGTACGCAGTGCTTCACGAAAACGGGGTTTATACAGAGTGGCACCTTTGCCAATTGACGCAGCAAATGCATCCATAGACATAGCAAAAGCGAGAATAATTGTTGCAGATAGATTCATAGAAATAGTCTCGGCCGGGCGGCTCCATATACACGTAACCCACCCCCCAACCTAACGACGGAGCTACGTGTCTATGGTCTCGCCAACCTTACCTGGCTGCCCGCACCACGTTTCAAATAAATGAAACGAGTATGTTGATACGAGCGTTTCTGCTAACCAATATATTATGAATATATTGTACAGAAACCGGCTACTCCCCATGAACGGCGCAACCTTAACATATAAAATCGAATGCCGACAACCCCAAATACAATATGGTATATGCTCGCTATTGATAATGATTTTCATTATCAATGCGGGTTTAAAAAATAGAGCATATAAGCATCAGTAACGGTGTGGAAATAAACAGAAGGGAAATTTTAAATCTTGCTGGGAAATTAATCATTAGGTTGTAGCGTAAATTGATGAATTCCCCAGAAGTAAAAATGTTTATGATTGATTTTCAATGAAAAAATTATATATTTTTTCTAAATCATCTAATTTTTTAACCTGGATTAGTAACCTACGCTGCTCTAAATCAATCACGAGGATTCCATCTTCAGATAAATTCATACTTTTTATCCGGCTATATTCAATAAAAGTATTAGCATAGAAAAAACCTGTATTTTTAAACAATAACTTGGGCCAGCGAATATACGAAATATAAACCGCAACCAATGCTAAACCCACTAATAAATAGGTGGTTAATGGCGCGCCATGAGCCACAATATTATTGTAAATAAGAATGCCAATCAGTCCGACAAAGATCATGCAATCGAGTTTATTTTTACGTTTCAGGTGAACTTGTAGTCGAGTTTTTCCCTTCATCATGTTCATGATGAATTCATCATAGATGGCATAAATGAGTAGTAGGGCGATAAAAACAACTAAAACAAGATCGGTAACCGACATGCAACAACTCCTGTATACCCTTCGAACCTGGAGTTGTCGGGGGGTTAGCTACGCGTATTCACTCGCCGTGTAAGTTCATCGGGATTCATTCGCTTGCCGCCTACCTGCAACGCCAATTTTTTTGAGTTTCGAACGGTGTCTGAAAGATAAAATAACCGGGAGCAAGCCCCCGGTTTTGGATGAAGATAATCGCCAGAGTTATGGTGCTAAGAAGCCAATCCAGTAGCCGAAGATACCGATAGCGAAGAAGCCCATAATAATCCACAGTGCGTTAACTTTACGGCGCAATAGCCACATACAACCGAAGGTCAATAGCAGCGGCACTAAGCCTGGCATCAACTGATCCAAGATCGTTTGTACCGTTGTTACTGTGGTTTCGCCCGCCGGGTTGGTTATCCTGGACACCACCACCGGTATGTTGACGTGCGTCCACTTGTTAACCAAGGCCCCCATAACAAACAGGCCGAGGATAGACGCCCCTTCCGTCAGTTTCTGTAGGAAGCCGCCGCCCATATCATTAACGATATTGACGCCTTTTTTGTAGCCATATGCCACACCGTAATAACGGGTCAGTAAACGCACCACGTTAAACAGTACGAAGAACAGCAATGGACCCAGTAAGCTACCGCTCATGGCGATACCAGCACCAAGAGCCGCAAACACAGGACGTACGGTACCCCAGAAGATTGGGTCACCTACACCGGCCAGTGGCCCCATCAGACCCACTTTAATGCCGTTAATTGCAGCATCATCGATCTCAGCGCCATTAGCTTTCTGTTCTTCCATCGCCAAGGTGACGCCCAGAATTGGCGCGGCCACGAAAGGCTGGGTATTGAAGAATTCCAGATGGCGTTTGATCGCCTGCTTACGCTCTTCCGAGTTCTCTGGATACAGACGACGGATCGCTGGCACCATGGAGAAACAGAAACCCAGCGCCTGCATACGCTCGAAGTTCCACGACCCTTGGAAGAGGTTTGAACGGAGAAATACACCGCGAATGTCGCTGGCCGTGAGTTTCTTTTCACCGGTAGTTGTTTTAGTAACAGTTGTTGTATCAACAGTTGTTGTATCAACCATTTCTCTCACCTTTTCCTAGTCTAATTCGTTATCAAGATCGTTATTGGCCGGGCCAGACTGTACAACCTGAGACTTGTTGTATTTAGGACTGACTTGGATATAAAGAACAGCCATAACCACACCAATAACCCCCAGTGCTACCAGGTTGAAGTTGGTAAATGCGGCAGTAACGAAACCTAAATAGAAGAATGGCATCAGGTAGCCAGCACGCATCATGTTGATAACCATGGCGTAACCAACTACAACGATCATACCACCGGCGATGTTCAGGCCACTGGTAACCACTTCAGGAATTGAACTGAGCATCATCTGTACTTCAGATGTACCCACGGACAGAGCAACGATAAGCGCGGGAATGGCGATACGCATTGCCTGCAAGAACAGAGCAGAGA
The DNA here is from genome assembly GCF_001053095.1 of Yersinia similis. GTDB lineage: Bacteria > Pseudomonadota > Gammaproteobacteria > Enterobacterales > Enterobacteriaceae > Yersinia > Yersinia similis. The sequence continues at coordinate 168,995 of NZ_CGBP01000002.1, forward strand.
TGTGGAGCCAGGTAATCGCTCGTAGACTGCCACGTTCGGCAGCGCCATCAGCGGCGTGTTGGAAGGCCACGGTAATGGTACGCACGATAATAGTTAACACCTGACCGGCCGCAGCCAGTGGGATCGCCAAGGCGATACCGGCACCGATGTCTTGGCCCCCGGCGATAACCAGGATGGTTGAAATAATTGAGGCCAGAGCCGCATCAGGTGCTACAGCAGCCCCGATGTTCATCCAACCAAGCGCGATCATTTCTAAGGTACCACCGATGATAATACCGGTTTTCATATCACCCAGAACCATACCTACCAAAGTACAGGCGACGAGCGGGCGGTGAAATTGGAACTCATCCAGAATGGAACCCATCCCGGCGATACATGCAACGATAAATATCAGCACAATCTGAAGAGTTGTTATCTCCATTGTACTTCTCCTATGACCAATAAAGCTGAGTAAAATAACCACGCCCCAAAATAGAACAGGGTATTATCTTTCTACGTAGTTTTTAGTGGAGCTATTTATTTAATTTACTAATCAAGTCCATCATTTTGAGCCGGCTATCCGAAGACACTTTTCGGACTTCCAATTCAATACCGCGAGCATTTAATTTGTTAAACGCTTCAATATCTTTTTCATCAATGGAGACGGCATTATTCACCTGGGTTTTCCCCTGACGGAATGCCATACCACCAATATTGACTGATTTAATGTCTACACCGCCCTCAACCAAACGAACAACGTCAGTCGGGTTGGTAAATAGCAGCATGACCCTATCATTGGCATATTTAGGGTTGTTATAAACGCGAATCGCTTTTTCTACATCAACGACGTGTGCAGTAACACCGGGAGGGGCAACTTGCGTTAGCAAGGTTTTACGCATTTTGTCGGCAGCAACTTCATCACTGACCACGATAATGCGGTTTACGTTAGTTTCTTTGGTCCAACGGGTAGCAACTTGTCCATGGATTAAGCGGTCATCAATACGTGCCAGCCCGATCTTCATATGATCGTTCGGACCTAAAGCAACGGCAGGAGCCTTGGCTGTTGGCACTGGAGCTGTTTGTTGTGTCTCGGGCTTATCACTTTTAACATCAGGCGCTTTTAATGCTTTCACGCCTTCTCGGCCGGTCTCTACAGCCACTGCAACCAATTCGGAAAATAATGGTTCATCATCACGTGCCATAAAGGTTTCAGCCAGCATCGGAATGTTAACGCCAGTGACGACCTCATAGTTCTCTTTATCGATAGCAATGCGACTGGCGGCATTAAACGGGCTACCACCCCAAGTATCGACCAAGAATAGAACACCTTTGCTGGTATCTAGCCCGGTCAATCTATCGTTGTATTTCTCAATCAATGTTTCAGCATTTTCACCTGGGACGAAATCGATATAAGCAACATTACTCTGTTCACCTAAAATCATTTCAGCTGTTTTAAGCAGTTGTTCTGCCGCAGCCCCATGTGTGCCGATGATAATAGCTATACTCACTCGCTACCCCCTCTGTTAACTCAAAATTGAGTTATTGCACTAACAGAAAAACAACTCATCACCAAAAGTATTGTTGAGCTACTTGAATCTATCATGATAGTCGCAATATTCGCTTGTCGCTGACGATTTGCTTCTACTATTAATGAATCGATTCAGGCAACCGTTCTCAGTACTCTGGTATGATTTATTTTAGTCAGTGAAAAAATAAATTATGTGACATTGCTCATCTATTAGGAGAAGTTATGAATGATTTCGCTTACTTGGATAATTAATCATCATTTATGTGACAAGCATGTGTATGAGGTTGGGCATGAGTAATAATGATACTGCCGTGCTGGTGGTGTTCAGGACCGATGAAATTTCCATCGGATCGTTATTCCTTAATTTCATTAGATGGTGATTTGTATAGAACTAATGAATAAATGCGACTATGCCAACAAAAAAAATCCTGATAAAGTTGGCGTCTCTTTTAATTGTCAGGAGTTAAGGGCCTCAGCTCTCCCTATGGACTGTCACCGAAGTTACTGTTTCTTTAGCGTTAACACCCAACCAATGGGTTTAAATCTGGTTATTCAATCACGCACCTTAGCTGCGTATCATTTCACCCGATCTTTCTGTGTATCAGTGCTGACAACCGTACAGCGGCGTTTTGCCGTCTTTGTTGCAGGGCGCGCATCATCTGGATCATGTTCTTATTTTCGGAGTCTGACATGGAACTTTTAATGGACCCCTCAATTTGGGCAGGGTTACTTACACTGGTGGTGTTAGAGATTGTTCTGGGTATTGATAACCTGGTATTTATTGCCATTTTGGCCGATAAACTACCGCCTAAACAAAGGGATAAAGCCCGCATTATCGGCTTGTCTCTTGCGTTGATCATGCGCTTGGGGCTGTTGTCGGTCATTTCATGGATGGTAACTCTTACGACACCGTTGTTCAGCGTCGGTGAGTTTAATTTCGCCGGGCGAGATTTGATTTTGCTGGTGGGGGGGCTGTTCCTGCTATTTAAAGCTACCACCGAGCTACATGAACGGTTAGAAGGTAACCAGCACAATGATGGTGCAAACCGGGGCTATGCCAGCTTCTGGGCGGTAGTGGTCCAAATTGTCATTTTGGATGCAGTCTTCTCTCTGGATGCGGTGATTACGGCTGTGGGGATGGTCAATGACTTGCCTATCATGATGACAGCCGTGGTGATTGCCATGGGGGTCATGTTACTGGCATCGAAGTCCCTAACCCGATTTGTGAACGAACACCCGACGGTGGTCGTGCTATGTCTGAGCTTCCTGTTGATGATCGGCCTGAGTTTGATTGCCGAAGGTTTTGGCTTCCACATTCCGAAAGGTTACCTGTATGCCGCGATTGGCTTCTCAATCTTGATTGAGTTGTTTAATCAGATTGCGCGCCGTAACTTCATCAAACATGAATCTCGTTTACCAAGGCGTCAACGTACAGCAGAAGCGATCATCCGCCTGATGGGCGGGCGTCAGCAGCAGGAACAACAGAGTGGTGACCCTCAACAGGCATTACCAACAGAAGCCTTTGCTGAAGAAGAACGCTATATGATCAGCGGAGTATTAACTCTGGCTTCACGATCATTACGCAGCGTAATGACACCGCGTACTGAGATTTCTTGGGTTGATTGCAACCGTTCACAAGCTGAAATTCGCGAACAATTATTAGATACTCCGCACAGTTTGTTCCCTGTTTGCCGTGATTCATTGGATCAAATTATCGGTGTGGTTCGCGCTAAAGATCTGCTGGTCGCCATTGAACGGGGTGAGTCTATTTGTGACTTTGCTGCGACAACCCCGCCTATCGTGGTGCCTGATACCATGGATGTGATTAATCTGTTGGGTGTGTTGCGCAAAGCGAAGGGCCGTCTGGTGGTAGTGAATGACGAGTTCGGCGTGGTTCAGGGGTTGGTAACACCGCTGGATGTACTGGAAGCGATTGCCGGTGAATTCCCTGATGAAGATGAAACGCCGGATATTATTGCCGATGGTGATGGCTGGTTGGTGAAAGGCGGGGCAGATATGCACTCGTTGGAGCAGGCGCTGGATTGCCAGACGCTGGTTAGCCCAACGGCTGATTACGCATCGTTAGCCGGTATGTTACTTTCTCATTCGGGCCATATGCCAATGGCGGGTGATGTAATTGAACTGCATAATCTGCGTTTCCAGATTATGGATGTCTCAGATTACCGTATTGAGTTAGTGCGTATTACCAAGCTGAGTAATGAGCTGGAAGAGTAAGCGGTGAATGGAACAAAAGGGGAGCTTCGGCTCCCCTCAGACTGCTGACAAACCCCGATGACTCACTCTTGAACGGTGAAGATAGGCAGAGGAGTAAAGCGTCCGCGCCAAGGATGGCGCGGCTCGAGCCTACATGGATGTATTTACGGCGTCTTTACGATCTGCCTGTTCTCTCCGTTGCAGGCACTTTGTCAATAACCTCAGGGGAGCTTCGGCTCCCCTTTTGCTGTTTCAAGATATCTGTCGGTGAAAAAAATCAAGTACATTGCACTTTAATCGCCAGGCCGCCACGAGATGTTTCGCGGTATTTGGCATTCATATCTTTACCTGTTTCAAACATCGTTTCGATAACTTTATCGAGGGAGACACGCGGTTCACTGGTACGGCGCATCGCCATCCGTGCGGAGTTGATCGCTTTTACCGATGCAATCGCATTGCGTTCAATACAAGGTACTTGCACCTGACCTGCAACCGGGTCGCAGGTCAGACCTAAGTTGTGCTCCATACCAATCTCGGCAGCGATACAGACTTGGATCGGGCTGGCACCCAGCAATTCAGCAAGACCGGCGGCCGCCATTGAACAGGCAACGCCCACTTCACCCTGACAACCCACTTCTGCACCAGAAATAGAAGCATTCATCTTATACAAAATCCCGATGGCACCAGACGCGAGGAAATAACGGATAAAGATTTCAGGTGTCACCGGTTCGATAAAGTGATCGTAATAGGCCAGAACCGCCGGAACGATACCGCAAGCCCCGTTAGTAGGTGCCGTCACGACACGTCCACCTGCCGCATTCTCTTCATTCACGGCCAGTGCGAACATATTGACCCAGTCGATGACAATCATTGGGTCACTGGACAGCTTATCGGAAGAGACCAGCAGGCGGCGTAATGCCGATGCACGACGTGGTACACGCAGTGGCCCAGGCAGCACACCCTCGGTATTCAAACCGCGATCGATACAGGCGCGCATGGTCTGCCAGATAGCGGTGAAATAGGACTCAATCTCTTCTTTACTGTGCATCGCCAGTTCATTTTGCATCACCATACCGGAGATAGACATACCGGTTTGCTCGCAGTTGGCTAATATTTCTGCAGCAGAGTTAAACGGATAGGGCATACTAACGTCATTCACGCTGGCTTTGCCGAAATTCTCTTCATCAACGATAAAACCGCCGCCGATAGAGTAGTATGTTTTGCTGAGTACTTTTTCATCGCCAGCAAAAGCATGAATTTGCATGCCATTCTCATGCAGTGGCAGATTATCGCTGCGGAAGACCATCCCGCCTTCACGAGGGAAATCGGCTTCATGCAGGCCATTTGCCAACATCAGTTTCTGACGTAATTCAACATCACGGATAAACGCGGGGATACTGTCGATATCAACAGTATCAGGCAGGTTACCTGCCAAGCCCATAATAATGGCAATATCGGTGTGATGGCCTTTCCCGGTCAGCGACAGTGAGCCGTAAACATCGACGGCAACACGCGTGATAGACGGCATCAATCCTTCGGTTATCAGCAAATCGACAAACTGCTTACCCGCTTTCATTGGCCCAACGGTATGGGAGCTGGACGGACCGATACCAATCTTAAACATGTCAAAAACGCTAATCACGCTAAAGCTCCTTCACAAAAACCTATTATTATACCCAGCGCCTGAACAACAGGGGCTGAGAACATTTGTATTAAGTATAAAAGTTCTGTGGCTAGATGCGGGTCACTGCACATAATAAATATCCATACATGAAGTGATGCAATCACAGACCTTTATTGATTTGGGGTCTACTCGTATTAGCCGTGCCTATTTGATATGGCAACGGCTACATTTTTCTATTCCTCCATGGAGTATAAAAACCATTCATGGAGACTAAAAATTATCCATATTTTACAAAATACGTTCTAGTTATTCAGCTACGGGGTTAACGCCCCGGTATGTTTTGGTCTCTAAACGTTTTCTATCTCTTAAATACGGTCTCGCCATTAAGCCCATATGGGTAACAGCTTATGCCTATATTGGCTGCATTAACTATCAGGCATTAACCATAACTATCAGGAATTAACCTTAGTTTGTTAGTGGTTTATAGCGGCGGATAATATTTTACAGATATTTCGTAATGCTGATAGACCAGTTTACAGTTTTTTTAAAATGAATGTGCAAGGAAAATAGAGTAAAAATCGAAGTGAGGAGGTGATAAGGATCGCTTTATGCTGTTATTACTGTTTTTTAGCTACACGATGTGACGGATATCACGGGTTAACAGCCGCCAGTTGGCGGCTGTCAGACTGCTGACAAACCCCGATGACGCGATCTTGAACGGTGAGGATAGGCAGAGGAGTAAAGAGTCCGCGCCAAGGATGGCGCGGCTCGAGCCTACATGGATGTATTTACGGCGTCTTTACGATCTGCCTGTTCTCTCCGTCGCGGGCACTTTGTCAATAACCTCCAGCCGCCAGTTGGCGGCTGTGCGGTTAAATACTGACTTGCTGCGCCAGATGGCGAATAATCGTGGCGGTTAGGCCCCAGATAAACTGGTTCTCATACCATGAAAGATAGACCCGGTGATTGATCCCCTCCCGATGAATATCCAGCGAATGGTAGCGAGAGAGGCTCAGCGCTTCATGTAAGGGGATTTCAAATAACCCAGCCACTTCTTCGTCATTGCCGTAAAAAGGGATATTGGCTGGCACCAATCCCACAATTGGCGTGACGTGATAACCACTAGAACTGTTCAGAGGGGCCAGTTGTCCTAACACATGAACCGCTGATGCCGGAATGGCGACTTCTTCCTCGGCTTCACGTAGCGCGGTACTAATTAGTGACTGATCATCAGGATCGACTTTCCCTCCAGGGAAAGCGACCTGACCCGCGTGTTTGCGTAAGTGATCAGCGCGACGGGTTAGTAACAATGTGGGCTCTGGGCGGCAAATAATGGGTATCAATACGGCAGCATGGCGGTTGGTGGCAGAAAAATAGTGACTATTGGTCAAAACGTTATCGGGTTGCGGCAGTTGCAGTTGGAAACGGTTAATAAACTCGGACAAGTACTGCCCAGCAATTAATTCACTCACGAAATAACACACTCCCCAGTTGCGGTAAAATACGGGCGACCTTATCGAACGTTTCTTGATATTCAGCTTGCTCTTGGCTGTCGGCGACAATCCCCCCTCCGGCAGAACAATATATCTTACCGTTCTCTGTCATCAGGGTACGGATAGTAATATTGGTATCCATGGTGCCGCAGCAACTTATGTAGCCAATGTTACCGCAATAGGCATTGCGTCGATAGGGTTCGAGTTGTTCAATAATTTCCATTGCTCGGACCTTGGGTGCTCCGGTAATTGACCCTCCGGGGAAGCAGGCGCGCAGTAATTCGGTCGGCGGACATTCAGGGGGAAGCGTTGCGGTAATTGTACTGACCAAGTGGTGCACCGCAGGAAAAGGCTCGACTACGAAGAGTTCTGGCACCCGGACGCTACCCGGACGTGCGACACGGCCAATATCGTTACGCAGCAAGTCCACAATCATGAGGTTTTCAGCCCGATCTTTGGCTGAATTCGCCAATCGTTTAGCTTGCTGGCGATCCTGCTCAGGATCGGCCAAACGGGGTAGCGTACCTTTAATAGGCCGGGTTTGAATCTGATGATTTTCCAACCACAAGAAACGTTCTGGTGAGACACTCAATATTGCATTGTCGGGTAAGCGAATAAAAGCTGAAAAGGGGGCTTGATTGCTACGACTCAGTGACAGAAATGCTTGCCATTCATCCCCCTGATACTCTGCGCTGAATCTTTGTGCCAGATTGATTTGGTAACAGTCACCGCTACGTAGATACGCTTGAATTTGGCGGAATTTTTCGCCGTACTGCTCCCGTGACATATCTGCCTGCCATGGAACCGTGAGTTTGAAGGGGATGAGGTTCTCATCGGTTGTTTGCTGATGTAGCCAATGCAAGCGCTGTTCGGCGTCACCAAGGCATACCAGCGTTAGCTTCTGTCGATGGTGGTCAGCAATTAGCGCCCAGTCATACAGGCCAACGGCCATATCCGGTAAAGCGATATCATGCGCTGCCAGTTCAGGCAATTTTTCCACTCGGCGGCCTAAGTCGTAACCAAATAGCCCTAAAGCCCCCCCCTGAAACGGCAGGGCAGGGTGAGCAGGCATCGCTGGGGCGAATTTATCCAGTTGCTGCTGCAGCAAAGAGAAGGGATCCGCGAGGGAGGTTTCCTGCCCCTGATCACTGACAATAACCGTTTTATCGCCATGAGTTGTCAGCGTTATTTTTGGATCAGCGACCAAGATATCAAAGCGACTATGGGGGTGTTGAGCAAATCCAGAGTGCAACAACATCGCCCAAGCTTGGTTGGCAAGTGGGGTGAATTGTTGAAGCAGGGCATCAGGATGATAAGGTAACTCTTTGACGGTTAAAAATTTCTCACACATAGGTCGCTATTCTTTTCTTTCGAATGGTAATAAAGAGATGTCTCATGTACATGTTGGCAATTAGCTACAAGGCTGCATAAATCACTAAGACAGTGGTGGCAGGAGTTTACCGCAGGCAGGAATAAACAGGTATACTCAATAAATTATATGTAGGAGATCAATAGATGCTAGCGGGTATGCCTTCACTTTCCCATGAGGAACAGCAGGAAGCGGTTGAACGTATTCACAAATTCATGTCTGAAGGGATGAGCAGTGGTGAAGCGATTGCATTGGTGGCCGCAGAAATCCGTGAGCGGCACCAAAACGATCCACAAGCGATGGCTATTTTTGAAGATCATGATTTTGATGAACATACTGAGTCTGATTATCGTCGGGATGATGAACCGGATTCGGATGAGATTGAAGACCCGTATGAGGACTAGTGCTTCTGGTTGTTACGGTTCTCTGGCAGTTACTGACCGATAGATAGAAAGACAGAAAGAAAAGCCCGCTGTTGATTGGCGGGTTTATTTATTTGATAGCGTCTGCTAAATGAGCAGGATGGTTATTTCCCACTGACCTCAATGTTTCCCGCCGCCTGTTTTGCCACTTCAATGGCCGTTTCTATATTGTCTGCAACGGCCAGTGCAACCCCTAAACGCCGCTTACCGGCAATTTCGGGTTTACCGAATAACCGAATCTGCGTATCGCCTATCAGGGCGGTTTCCAGCCCGCAATAAGTGATGTTTTGGCTGGTCAGTTCTGGCAAGATAACCGCCGATGCAGCCGCACCATATTGGCGGATAGTGCCAATCGGCAAACCAAGAAATGCGCGAACATGCAGGGAAAACTCAGACATATTCTGTGAAATTAACGTCACCATGCCGGTATCGTGTGGGCGTGGAGAAACTTCGCTGAAAATAACGTCATCGCCACAGACAAACAGTTCCACGCCAAATAACCCAAACCCACCCAATGCAGTGACCACTTGTGCGGAGATCTCTTTTGCTCGCTGCAAGGCGATGTCACTCATGGCTTGGGGCTGCCAAGACTCGCGATAATCGCCATCTTCCTGGCGGTGACCTATCGGTGCGCAAAAATGAATACCATCGACAGCACTGATTGTCAGTAATGTGATTTCAAAATCAAAATTGACCAAGCCTTCAATAATCACTCGCCCGCTACCAGCACGACCACCTTGCTGTGCATACTCCCAAGCAGCTTGAAGTTGTTCTTCGCTGCGGATCAGGCTTTGTCCTTTACCAGAAGAACTCATCACCGGTTTAACAATACAAGGGTAACCTATATCGCGAACGGCCTGAAAGAAGGCGGTATCTGTGTCGGCAAAGCGGTAACTGGATGTGGGTAATTGCAACGTCTCTGCGGCCAGACGGCGAATGCCCTCTCGGTTCATGGTCAGACGGGTGGCTTCTGCACAAGGCACAACATGTTGGCCTATCCTCTCCAGCTCAACCAGCATATCGGTGGCGATCGCTTCGATTTCCGGCACGATATAATGAGGGTTCTCCAGGGCGACTAACTGCTTGAGTGCGGCACCATCCAGCATATTAATGACGTGGCTACGATGAGCGACATGCATCGCGGGGGCATCGGCATAGCGATCGACAGCAATCACCTCAAGCCCCAGCCTTTGGCATTCAATCGCCACTTCTTTACCCAGCTCGCCTGCGCCCAGCAACATGACACGGGTAGCGCTGGGGCGCAGAGCGGTTCCAATGGTTAGCATAGTTAGATACCTACATCTGTGGGAGATTACACGTTAATTTGACGCGCACTAGTATACAGTGAAATAGCGACGAAAACGATTGCGCCTGTGACTTTAAAGGGTGATCAGCTCAGACTGCTGACAAACCCCGATGACGCGATCTTGAACGGTGAGGATAGGCAGAGGAGTAAAGAGTCCGCGCCAAGGATGGCGCGGCTCGAGCCTACATGGATGTATTTACGGCGTCTTTACGATCTGCCTGTTCTCTCCGTCGCGGGCACTTTGTCAATAACCTCCAGCTGCGAATTTTTTCTCCATAAATTTCTCTCATGTTATACCGCCACCCTAAATACGAAGAAGAAGTTGCGCAGTGTATCGCCTATTTAGCCTGTTTTTTGCGGTTTAATTCCGGCAACGCACCTATCTCTGGTATTATCGCGGCAAAATCTTGCGCTTGCCTTCAGGCCATCGCTGCCATTCCATCCAGTTATAAGAGTTACTGTCGTGAGCACAACTTCCTTTTCTTCTCTGACACTGCCTGCCGAGCAGTTGTCCAATCTTAATGAACTTGGCTATACCGAGATGACCCCGGTACAAGCTGCGGCGTTACCCGCAATCCTCAATGGGCAGGATGTCCGGGCGAAGGCTAAAACCGGCAGCGGTAAAACAGCCGCATTTGGTATTGGTTTGCTGGATAAAATAGCGGTAGGGGAATTTGTTACCCAAGCGCTGGTACTGTGCCCAACCCGAGAATTAGCCGATCAGGTCAGTAAAGAGTTGCGCCGTTTAGCGCGATTTACACAAAACATTAAAATTCTGACCTTATGTGGTGGCCAGCCGATGGGCCATCAATTGGATTCTCTGGTCCATGCACCGCATATTGTCGTGGGTACGCCAGGGCGTATTCAGGAACATCTGCGCAAGAAAACGCTGGTACTTGATGAATTGAAAATTCTGGTATTGGATGAAGCCGATCGCATGTTGGATATGGGTTTTTCCGATGCCATTGATGACGTGATTGCGTATACCCCACCACAACGGCAAACCTTGCTGTTCTCTGCCACTTATCCTGCAGGTATTGAGCAAATCAGTGCACGAGTTCAGCGGCAACCGTTGAATGTCGAAGTGGGTGATACCGATGAAGAACCGGCTATTGAACAAGTGTTCCTTGAAACAACCCGTGAGAAACGTCTGCCGTTGTTGATCTCGGTCCTGAGCCATTATCAGCCAGCCTCTTGTGTGGTGTTCTGTAACACCAAAAAAGATTGTCAGAGTGTCTATGAGTCACTGGAATCACGTGGTATCAGTGTCTTGGCTTTGCACGGGGATTTAGAACAACGTGATCGTGATCAGGTTCTGGTGCGTTTTGCCAATCGTAGTTGCCGCGTGTTAGTGGCGACCGATGTTGCTGCTCGTGGTTTAGATATCAAGGATCTGGGGCTGGTCGTTAACTTTGAATTGGCGTTTGACCCCGAAATTCACGTACACCGCATTGGTCGTACCGGGCGGGCAGGGATGAGCGGTCTGGCCGTTAGCCTATGTACGCCACAGGAAATGGTACGTGCCCATACCATCGAGGATTATCTGCAGATAAAACTGAAATGGACGCCTGCGGAACAGATTAGCCATAGCACCAACATCATGTTGGAGCCAGAAATGGTGACGTTATGCATCGATGGGGGGCGCAAAGCTAAAATTCGCCCAGGTGATATTCTCGGCGCATTAACCGGTGAGGCAGGGTTAACCGCCGCGGATGTGGGCAAAATTGATATGTTCCCGGTTCATGCCTATGTGGCTATCCGTAAAGCCAGTGCCAAGCGTGCGTTGCAACAATTGCAGCAAGGCAAAATCAAAGGTAAAAACTGTAAAGCCCGTTTATTAAAATAATCACTGCGGGGTGATGGCAGTTGCATCACTCCGACAAATCACTCTATACTGTAATTATATACAGTTATCTGTGAGCAAAAAGGACGTGTAGCAATGGCCGTTGAAATAAAATTCGTCGTGGTGAGACAGGGTGAGGAAAAAATGACTTTCACAACCAAAAAAGAAGCCGATGCCTACGATAAAATGCTGGATTTGGCTGACAATTTGTCTGAATGGCTGTCACAGGCTCCTCTGTCGATAGAAGAAGGCCAGCGTGAAGCGTTAAGTTTCTTCTTGGCAGAAAATAAAGAAGCATTAGGGCAAATTCTGCGTGGCGGCATCCCTGTGGCCGCGGCTGATGGGCCACAAAAAGTAAAATCAGAAAAAAATACCGCTGAAAAAAAAAGTAAATCTGAAGAAGATCAAGCCGCTTAATGTGCTTACTTTCAGCAAAAAGTGAAAAAGAGATCTAAAATGAAGCGTGAAATCACCTTTTTTGGCTGTTTTGAAGCCGATATTCTGGCAGATCGTAAAACGATCACGATCCGGGATAGCAGTGAATCTGATTTCCACCCAGGGGAAGTCCTGCGGGTGTGCCGTAATGAAGATGGTGTATTCTTTTGCCACATCAAGGTTAAATCGGTCATGCCGATGACACTGGACGAGTTATCTGAACGTCATGCTGAGCAAGAAAATATGTCATTAGACGAACTGAAAAAGGTTATTAAGGCGATCTATCCAGGGCTGGATCAGTTTTATGTGATTGAATTTACTCGGTGTTAATTAAACAGCATTAATCACCTCGGTTTGGTCGTGCTGTTCACTCTATAACCTGCGTTTCAATCATCACTCCAGTCACTAGATGGGTATGCAAATGTGTGGAGGCGTGATGGAAAAGACAGGGTTAGTTTTAGTGCTGGCAACCATACTGCTTGGTATGATGGGAAGTGTACATGCCCAAGAGCCGCGAGCAGTAAACGTTCCTGCTTGTATTGGTTTAAATCAATCTCAGGTTGCAACTCAGGTCAAACGGGATTTTCTGCAAAACCGTATTCCTCGTTGGGAAATAGATAAAAAACAATTGGGCACTGATAAGCCCGTGGTGTGGATTAACGTGGTAGATGTTACAGGTAAAGATGATGTCTGGCAGGTTCCACTGACCGCTCGCGGTAACAAGGGTGATAAAACGTATCAAGTGGTACTCGATTGCAAGTCTGGCACAATTACTTATACCGGGCTGAATGCTCAGACCAGGTCAGATACCCAGATCGGTCTGAATAGCCAAGCAGGGCCGAAGTAACTTGCTGACTGTCGTGGACCTGGCACTTAATCAGTTGTTATTGCAGAGCAATAACCCGCTATATTTGGTGGGTTATGTTGCCATTCATCTGGTCAATCGTGTTTCAAACGGAGGCCAGAGTAACCTCTCTGGTAACTCTTTGTATCATTACCTGACAATAAATATTCCCAACAATCCCCTTAAATGCCCTTGTTTATCAGCAAACTATATGTTTTTCTTTGCATCAACAGGTAATCGTACCACTCTCGTGATAACGCACATAGATGGATAACCTAATCAATGATGACTCCTCCCAAAGCAGATAAACGCCCTTATCCGATGGCTCTACACGGTGATACGCGTGTGGATGACTATTACTGGCTACGTGATGACGAACGTACAGATGCTGATGTACTGAATTATTTGCAAGCTGAAAATGATTTCACGGCGGCGGTGCTTAAGCCACAACAGCAGTTGCGTGAAACCTTATATCAGGAAATGGTTGGCCGTATTCCTCCACAAGAGGAGTCAGTGCCTTATATCCGCAACGGCTACCGTTATCAAACCCGTTTTGAGCCGGGTAACGAGTACGCTATCTATGTTCGGCAACCCGTCAGCACAGACCGTGACTGGGAGACGCTATTGGATGGTAATCAGCGTGCCGAGGGCCGTGAGTTTTATACCTTAGGCGGTTTAGATGTCAGTCCTGATAACCAGTTACTGGCGGTAGCGGAAGATTATCTATCACGCCGCCAATATGATATCAGGATAAAAAACCTCTCCAGCGGGGCCTGGCACGATGAGGTTATCAGTAATACGTCAGGCGGATTTGAGTGGGCAAATGATTCAAAAACGCTGTATTACGTACGAAAACATGAAAAAACGTTATTGCCTTATCAAGTGTATCGGCATGTGGTTGGTACTGATCCTGAGCAAGATAAATTAATTTATCAGGAATCAGACGACACCTTTTACGTCAGTTTGGAAAAAACCACGTCTGAACGTTTTATTCTGATCCACCTTAGCAGCACGACGACGTCTGAGATTTTGTTGCTGGATGCTGAGCAGTCTGAGCCTGTACCGCAGGTTTTTGCGCCACGCCGTAAAGACCATGAATATGCTGTAGACCACTATAAGCAGCACTTCTATATTCGCTCCAATAGAGAGGGTAAGAATTTCGGTCTCTATAAAATTGAAGATAGCCAAGCGATCAGTGACTTTGCCGATGAGTTGCAATGGGCATTACTGATAGCGCCAAGAACGGAGGTTATGCTGGAAGGGTTCAGTTTATTCCGCGATTGGCTGGTGGTCGAAGAACGCAGTGAAGGGTTGACGCACCTACGGCAAATCCATTGGTCTACTGGAGAAGAAAAATCCATCACTTTTGATGATCCAACCTACGTAACGTGGCTTGCTTACAATCCAGAACCGGAAACGGCACTGTTGCGTTATGGTTACTCCTCGATGACCACGCCAAGCTCCATGTTTGAGATTAATATGGACAGTGGTGAGCGCCAGCTACTAAAGCAACAGGAAGTAAAGGATTTCACCCCTGAAAAGTATCGCAGTGAGCGTATTTGGGTTACCGCATCTGATGGCGTGAAAATACCTGTTTCATTGGTTTATCATCGCGACCACTTTGTTTCTGGCAGCAATCCATTATTGGTTTATGCCTATGGTTCGTACGGTAGCAGTATGGACCCTGTCTTCAGCGGTAGCCGTTTGAGCTTATTGGATCGTGGCTTTGTATTTGCTCTGGCACACATTCGTGGTGGTGGGGAGTTGGGGCAGCAATGGTATGAAGATGGTAAATTACTCAACAAGTTGAATACATTCAGCGACTTTACTGATGTAACTAAAGCCTTAGTGAATGAAGGATATGGGGATGCTCAGCGCGTTTTTGCGATGGGAGGGAGTGCCGGTGGCTTGCTGATGGGCGTCATCGTCAATCAGGCTCCTGAATTATATAAGGCAGTTGTGGCACAGGTCCCCTTTGTTGATGTGGTCACCACCATGCTGGATGAGTCGATTCCACTCACGACAGGTGAATACGATGAGTGGGGCAACCCTAACGATAAAGTCTATTACGATTATATTAAGCAATATAGTCCTTACGATCAGGTTAAAGCGCAGGATTACCCTCACATGCTGGTAACCACAGGGCTGCATGATTCTCAAGTCCAGTATTGGGAACCCGCTAAATGGGTCGCTAAGTTGCGTGAAATGAAAACTGATGATCACCAATTACTGCTCTATACCGATATGGAATCGGGCCATGGCGGTAAATCAGGTCGCTTCAAAGCTTACGAAGATATTGCTCTGGAATATGCATTTATTTTGGCGTTTATTTAATGCAATGATGCATTTATACCCCAAATAATGTGAGTTGCAGGAAGTCGGCATCTGAGTAAGTCCTCAGGAGCTTAATTTATTTTAGGGCCAACGACCCCTAAGTGACTGGGATGAACGAAGGTAATCAAAGCACATGCAGCTTGGCGTATGACGGGTATATATGACCTGAAAATATCGATATATCTTATATGAAAATATATTTTCACCCTTTCTTCATCATCGTCAAATATGAGCAATAAAAAAACCCGCCGATAATGGCGGGTTAACTCACGAGACGAAAAACCCCGTTATGCTGCGCTGGTAGATGATGATTTTTTAGCGCGTTTTTCAGCCTTTTTCTCAGCTGGTGTTTTCAGTGGTTTTTTCTTCGCATTCTTTTTGCTGTCCATTCCCTTACTCATGCCTTACCTCTCTTGACCTGCGGTTAGGTTTGTACGCCCATCCATTAACCACTTTATCAGAGCGAGTTGCAAGGAGATAAAACATCAATAAGATTAATTTATTGTTTAATAAAGACATTATTAAATATTACTAATTCTTGTTTTCATTTAATGCCTGTTATTTCGTCGTTTAAGGTGATGAGTATTATTGCGTTACGGTGTAAATATCATCCGTTGACTGAATTAAATAGATGACTGGCATGAATCTGAGGTTTTGTCATTGACCCTGTGGGCAGTATAGGTTTTGATGACTTAATGTCTAATAACAAGCATGGAAAAACAATGGAACAGTTACGTGGGCTTTATCCTGCATATGAACCTTACTACAGTGGTTTATTAGACACCGGGGACGGGCATCAAGTTTACTGGGAGCTCTGCGGCAATCCGAAGGGCAAGCCCGCTATTTTTATTCACGGGGGGCCAGGGGGCGGGATTGCGCCTTATCATCGGCAGCTATTCAACCCTGCAAAATATAATGTGATGTTATTTGATCAACGTGGCTGTGGGCGCTCTAAACCCCATGCCAGCCTGGATAACAACACGACTTGGCATCTGGTGGATGATATTGAACGTCTGCGCAAGATGGCTGGGGTTGAACAGTGGCTGGTGTTTGGTGGCTCTTGGGGGTCTACACTGGCGTTAGCTTATGGCGAAACACACCCTGAACGTGTCAGTGAGATGGTTCTGCGCGGGATCTTCACTTTACGCAGGAAAGAACTGCACTGGTACTATCAGGATGGGGCCTCGCGCTTTTTCCCCGATAAATGGCAGCGGGTACTGTCAATTTTATCCCCAGAAGAGCAGAGCGATGTGACGGCGGCTTATCGCAAACGGCTGACATCACCTGATCGGGCAATACAGCTAGAGGCCGCTAAAATATGGAGTTTGTGGGAAGGCGAAACAGTGACCTTATTACCAACTAAAAACTCGGCTTCTTTTGGTGAAGAGGATTTTGCACTGGCGTTTGCCCGGATTGAAAATCACTATTTCACGCATCTTGGCTTCTTGGACAGTGATAACCAGTTGTTAGACAATGTGACACGTATACGGCATATTCCAGCGGTAATCATTCGCGGGCGATATGATATGGCGTGTCAGCCACAGAACGCCTGGGATTTAGCACAGGCTTGGCCTGAAGCTGAGCTATATATCGTTGAAGGTGCCGGGCACTCCTTTGATGAGCCAGGGATACTGCATCAACTTATTCTAGCTACTGATAAATTTGCTCACTGACTCTACGCATTTAAGGATACTGACTCCCGCGGGTTAAGGCCTACGGGAGCATTTCGCGATTACTTCACTTTGGGTTCATACGGCAGTCGAGATAATTTTTTGGACTCGATACGGTAATGTGCCAGCCGCTGCAAAAAATACTCGCGTAGAGCTTCGGGTTGTTCTCTGGCCACCATCTCAGGGATAACGGGCATGTTGTAGCGCTCTTTAAATACAACACCAGAGGCGGCAAGGTCAACGTTCATTTTTGCCGTTTCTTCGTCAGAAAGCTCTACCAAGTTATATCCCATTTCTACCTCCTTCTTAGTCCATCGGCGTTGATAGCGCAAAAGGTAATGCAGACAGTAGATATTGGCAAGTCAGTAATGTTGCCAGCCATAGCATCTCAGGGGATGACTGTCGTGGAATAAGACTCATTCTCTGATATTGAAAGTTATTATTAAGTGATCACCAATCCCAATAGGAATCATTATCTTTAGTGATTATAAAATAATGTGAATGATTATCATGATGCTTTGGTATTTATTTTCACTTATTTTTATTGTTTATTTACAATTAGATATCAATAAGTTGAATTATTTATGTCTTTTGATAAATAATAATGTGAATAGGGTGTTCTTATTTTGTTTTTATCTTGGCATAATACACCAAGTTAATTATTTCTTGCCCATGTTAAAAAGTAAGGGAATTATTATGTTGAAAAAAGAAATGGCACAAAAACTCAATGAGCAGCTGAATCTGGAGTTTTACTCTGCGAATCTTTATTTGCAAATGAGTGCTTGGTGCAGCGATAAAGGTTTTGAAGGTGCGGCTGCATTTTTAAAAAAGCATTCTCAAGAAGAAATGCAACATATGGAGCGTTTGTTTGAATATCTCAGTGGAACTGGCTCTATGCCTATATTGGGTACGATCACCGCTCCACCTGTAGATTTCACATCATTAGCAGATGTATTCAAGCTTACGTATGAGCATGAGCAATTAATTACCACTCAAATTAATGAGCTTGCCCATGTTGCGATGACTACTCATGATTACTCCACATTCAACTTCCTACAGTGGTATGTTGCTGAACAACATGAGGAAGAGAAACTGTTTAAATCCATTTTGGATAAACTGGCTCTGGTGGGTAATAGCGGTAACTCGTTGTTCTTCGTCGATAAAGACTTGAAAACAATGGCAGCCCAAGGCTACACGTCAGCTTAACCAGTATTGAAAAATATTCGCCGCGGTACTGCTATCAGTGACTGCGGCTTTGTTGTTGTCTATATCCCGCGGTCCTTGCCTTTTCTTGCTCCTCTGTTTTTTACTGATTCTATGCTGGCAGCATTTAGCTTGGCTATAGCCACTCGACTTGCTACATTCAAATCGTTATCATTTGCAATAACGGTAATAGAGTGAGTTGAATTTTCATTCCTTTATTGGTTATATTTCAATCATAACTTGGTTTCTGGCGTTTTATTTTGTGTACTACCTCACAGGTAGTGCATTTGACTGGAAGTGATAGGGGTTTACGCTGCCAACATAGGATATGGTTGGTAGTAGACGATTCTTCCCCCATCGATTAAGGGACACTTATGTTTATTCGTAAAATACGCTCATCTTGCCGCATGTTGTCGGCTCTTATTGTGTTATTTGTTGGCCTTTCCAGCCAGCAAGCGCTTGCTCATGCGCATTTAAAAGCGGAGACCCCGGCTGCAGATGCCACTATAAATGCTGCACCTGAAGCCTTGACGCTGGGATTCTCTGAGGGTATTGAGCTGAGCTTCAGTGGTGTTAAAGTCACTGGCCCGGATAATAATGTGGTCAAAACCGGTGATCTTAAATTAGATCCCGTTAATAACACCCAACTGATTTTGCCGATTGACCATGCTTTAACCGCTGGTAAATATAATGTCTCATGGCACGTTGTTTCTGTTGATGGTCATAAGACTAAAGGCACTTACAGCTTCACTGTGAAATAGATATGTCTTTGGCGACTCTATTCGTTCTGTGTCGCTTTCTGCACTTTATGGCGGTGATGCTGATGTTTGGCATCACTGTATTCACCGCCTTTTTGGCACCAGATCGTTTTTCTTCAGTACTAAAAAAACGCCTGTCACCTTTACTCGTCCTCAGTACGCTGCTAGGGCTGATTTCTGCTGTGGGAATTTTGGCTATTCAAGCTGGAATGATGGGGGATGGCTGGGCAGATACCTACCGATTGACTGTCTGGTGGGCCGTCTTAGGGACGCGATTTGGTCAGGTATGGCAATGGCATATTGGCTTGTCCATCTTGAGTATGTGGATCGTTTTATTGGGTATAACACGTACGTATGACTGGCTGGTAGTCGGTTGCTCAACATTGTTGCTCGCGAGTCTGGCTTTTGCGGGGCATGCAGCGATGTATGATGGGGTGCTTGGATGGGTTCACCAAACTAATCAAGTTATCCACCTGCTCAGTACCGGGTACTGGCTGGGATGTTTACCGCCACTGCTTGTTTGCCTGGCATATACTCGAGACAAGGATGCCAAACGTGAAGCGATCACGGCATTAATTCGATTCTCGGGTTGGGGGCACTTGGCTGTTGCTTTGGTATTGATAACTGGGGTAATAAATAGCCTCATTATGCTGCAAGATGCCACGCTGACGCTGACATCAAATTATCAGATGCTTTTACTGTATAAAGTCATATTGGTGGTATTCATGCTTGCTGTTGCGTTGATTAACCGTTACCGAATTGTCCCGATGCTCAAGCAATTACCCACGAAAGCACATCACTGGTTAGTCATTAATAGCTGCTTTGAAATCGTGCTTGGCGCGGCAGTACTACTGCTGGTCAGTGTTTTTGCCACAATGGCCCCAGTATAGTGGGCAAGAATAGACGGTAGATATTGACGGTGAGCTTGCATCAACTCCTCAGTATGCGAGAAAATCAAAACAATCGGCTAATTGAGGGTAATTAAGATGAAAGGTTTTGTGCTAATGCTGTCGCTATTGATTCTGTCAGCTAATGCTATGGCTGCCGGGAAGATTATCACGGTCAGTAAATTTGAATTTGGTAAACAGTGGGCATTTACCCGTGAAGAAGTGATGTTAGAGTGCCGGGCAGGCAATGCTTTGTTTGTGATTAATCCTGCCACTTTAGTGCAATATCCCCTGAATGATATTGCTACTGAACAAATGAAGTCTGGTCATGTATTAGCCAAACCGTTAGATGTATTGTTACTGAACGACAGCAATAACCCAGGGCAGAAAATGAGTTTGGCACCTTTCCAACAACGTGCAATGGCGCTTTGCCAACAGTAAATAATGCTACGTTAACTACATGAAAAATTAAAGATTACTTTACCGCATATTTATTTTTACTCGGGTGAGGTTGTAAATTTTTTTAATTAATTCACATGAGTGATTATTTAGTTCTGCTACAAGGTTGGCGAAATGTCGGTACTCGGCTACGCTTAAGAAGTACGGCTGAATAAGCTTACATTAATACCAACTTTTAGCGCACGGCTCTTTCCCAAGAGCCATTTCCCTAGACCGAATATCAGGAATCGTGTTCGGTCTTTTTTAATTTGTTAATTTTATTTGTATTTATTCTCTCCGTTCGAAAATGGTCTAAATTTTTATATTCGGCCTAAATCTTAACCCACTCATTTTACGCGAATCCAGGGACACATTAATCATTTTCATCGACTTGTGACCAAGCCGTTTTGGGGCGAACTCTTTCCCATATTCAGCCTCATAAAGTTGCCATGTCAAGCTGCGGGTCTCGTGAAAACGGGGGGGGATATGTCATAAACCAGATAGGTTGCTTTCAATGTTTTAACAAATACTTCTGTGAGTGGCAATCGGGTAACCTTGCCAGAGGGATTGAAGTGTTCTTAAGGCCGACGAGTTAACATGCTGGAAGTCATATCGTATAGCGCTTGATGATATTGATGTGAGTGCAGCGCCGGATATCATGTGGCCCGTTTCTCCAGATAACATAAAATTGCCGGTGGTTTTAACCAAAGCAAAACTGGGCAATTAAGCCCAGCCTATTTCAGTCATACAACCAGCGACCAGCCTTGGCGGACTCAATAAGCATCCCTATGGTGAAATCTGGAACAGGTATGGGCGCTGTTTTTTTGAATGGATTGAAAGAAAAAGGAACGTCAGGGAAGTAATTTTTAATATTGAAATTACCTCTTTGTACAGAGAACTCTTTAAAGAAGTCATTCATTAAATCTTCTATTTCAAGCTCATCAATACTTAGGTCAGTGTCTAAGTCTGTATCAGGGGTCAAAGATACTGGCTTTCTCTTGAACACATAGACGCCAGCATAAGGCCGGACAAGATCATAAATTCGTTGTTCAATATCATCTACCATAGCTTATCGCCCCCCCTTGCTATCATGTTGTAGTCACGAATTGCACGGTAAGTGATTGCTGATACGTCAGCAGCAATAATGATGAGGCCAAGTAGGGGGATCGAACGACCAACAAACGGGGCGATATTACGCACCATCGCTTTTCTCGCCGTCCATGGAGTATACCCGCCTAACCATGTAGGTAGCGACATCCCAAATGGGAATTTTGTTTTCTTAAATACACTTCGTGCCGCTTTGGAGGCGTATGATGTGCCTTTTGTTGCACCTATGGGCTTTCCTCTTGTTAAGAGATTGCTTCTACCCGAAATAATCGCAACCACAGCCCCGAAATCCTGCATACCAAACTGGCTGGCAGTATTCTCACAGAAAATCATAAATAGTAGCTCACTGGCTTTTAAATTCGGCTTGCCTGCATAAAAGTACGTCCCGCCCAGCTCTTCAACTGTATCCATAGTACATCCTTGTTATCGTGTTAATTATTGCTTAAAGCCCATTTGCTCTTCATCAGCATATATTGTTACCTCACATGATTAAACTAGAGTGGCAAGAGATTCAGACAATCCTCAAATGTATTTAATTTCTCATTACGTTGATATCAGCGAATTAACGCGCTAAATCACCCCAAGAGGCCAATCCTCACTTTTTAGTGTTTTTTTTATGCCCACCGGAAATTACTCACTATGTCTGCTATCGATATCACTACCATGCGCGGCGAAATGCCATGGGCGGTTGCACAGAATCTGGTATAGGCCCTCTATTACCTGAGCAAGCCGCCACTGTTACATGCTGTTCAAATGGGTTACCGACCAATTTGTTACTCGGTTGCCGCCTTCCTGCAACTCGAATTATTGGGGGGCATTATCTTTATATTATTCTCTATTTGCTGATTTTTAATTGTTCAAGCATTTTGTTTCTGGAATGCATCGTATTTTCTAACGCATTGGCATTTTTTAAATGAATCTCACCTTGAGCTCTGAATTGAAGAACATATTCATATTCTTTTTTACTGTATTCATAGGGCTGTCTTTCGTCGGCTTTTTCAGTAGCAATTCCCCTTGTATTCAAACTTATATTATCAGGCGATCTACAAGGTTTTTCTTGGGCTGCATTTTCTTTTAGTTCACATATGTCTTGTTCATCGTATTCCACCTTGTTTTTGATGGAAATGCCTTTTTCATATTCACCAGTAAATATGTCAACTATTTTTCTTGCTGTTGTAAGATCACAAAATCTGGCATGACCATCATGCATAAGAGCATCATAATTAGCAAAGTTTAGCATATGTTGTTTAAATTCATCGGGAGTGACGTCATTCGGAAAAGTTACACTATCAAAATCCTTCCCATTATTACCACCTGGTGGGTAATGATTATGAGAATACATAGATTCGAAAGGATCATTATGAAGCCTTTTTACATGAACTGCATTCGTTCCTCTGTAGTACTTACCACATCCTCGATCAACGCTATTGTGAGCATTTGATGCGCATGCGTAAATCTCATCTCTAAAATGTTGTCCATCCTTATTCATCTCACCTATAACAAACCAATTTATCGAGTTTCCACTAGTGGCTACAGCCACACATACTTGCGTATATCTATCGATATGAGGCGGCGTTTTTTCTCCAAACCTTTCATAGATCTCTGTTGGAGCATATAAATATGAAACTTCTATCGCAAATGTTCTGCCATGTATATTACTAGGTGTGATATCTTTGTTTGATATTACATTTTCAGGCATGTTACTTACGCTTTCAATTTCTTTTGCTAAGCAAAAATCTCCATCTAAATAGGTGTTTGTCAGGTTTTTTTCTGTAGTACTTGAAAGGGGTAAATTAATTATTTTATATTTAACTCTTGAGTTTTATTTGTAATCTAGTAATGTTTGGAAGTTTGATGATGTTTTGTAAAAAGACTCTATGGCTTCTATGAACAAACTGTCATCGGAAAAAATACGTGGATTGATTAATGCTTTTAACTCATATCCATTTGTGTTTTTACCAATGGTGACTCTGTCGGTTTCTGCATAACTTACAGGTTGGGTTAATATGTTTAATATGCTTTCAATGTTTGTCAAAATTTGATTCTCTGTTATAGAGAAGGAAGACCAAAACCACAATCTATCATTTTCTACAGATATGTTTGTACAAATCCCGCCTTTAAATACGATTTGAATTGGAGACAATAAATCAAAATTTCGGCAATAACTTTCAGGTACGCCTATTTTAATAAGGGCGCTACGAGTTACTTCTCCTATGCTACGATTGGAGTTTTGTTTGAATGACAAAGGACTTAATATTTCCATCAACTGTTAATCCTATATCCTTTTTTTTATAAACTAAAGATATTACAAATGTATTTTCAAGGTGTTAACCCTATGTACAACTATACCCAAAATAATTCGAGTTGCATGAAGGTGGCAACGGAGTAAGTCCCCAGAAACTTACTGTAGTAAGTGACTGGGGGGAACGACGGTAGTCAACGTATATGCAACTTGATGTATGACGGGAATAAGTTTAAATAATTTTAATTTAGAAAGAATGGACATTATTTCAAAAAAGAGAATTAATTTTTGTAATTAAAAAATAGTTGCCATAAAAGATTTACCTTTGCCTTCTTCTTGGTCTCCGCGCCACCAAACCTTTGCAAGGTGCAATTGAAGTCCGGCAGTTGTTGTTCAATCTATCAAATAACCCCCTGAATAATGCGTTGTTCCGAGCATAAGCTCACCCATTTACCCGTCATACTTCGAGTTGCATATACGTTGGCTGCTGTCCCTCTGACTAACACAGGAACGCTCACGTTGAACAGGAATACCTGCAGTGGCTGAAGATAGCGATCAGGAAAAAAGCGAAGAACCCACAGCCAGTAAGTTGGAGAAGGCACGAGAGAAAGGCCAGATCCCGCGCTCGCGTGAATTAACCTCAATGCTGATGCTTGGGGCCGGTTTGACGATCCTGTGGATGTCCGGTGAATCAATGGCCAGGCAATTATCGGCCATGCTTGCGCAAGGGTTGCATTTTGATCACAGCATGGTTAGCAATGATAAACAGATGCTGCGGCAAATCGGCATGTTATTACGTCAAACATTGCTGGCGATGCTGCCGATTTTTGCCGGATTAGTGATAGTCGCTTTGGCGGTACCGATGCTTTTGGGTGGGGTGCTGTTTAGTGGTGAGTCAATAAAATTTGACCTAAAACGGATGAGTCCGGTAGCGGGTTTAAAACGCATGTTTTCCTCACAGGCGCTGGCTGAGTTACTGAAAGCCATTTTGAAGGCGACACTGGTTGGTTGGGTCACCGGGGTGTTCCTTTGGCATAACTGGCCCGACATGATGCGCCTGATTGCCGCGCCACCGGTTGCTGCATTAGGCGATGCACTCCATTTGATCATTTTCTGTGGACTGATGGTGGTATTAGGTCTGTTGCCAATGGTTGGGTTTGATGTGTTTTACCAGATAACTAGCCATATCAAAAAGTTACGTATGACCAAACAAGATATACGCGACGAATTTAAAAATCAGGAAGGCGATCCACATGTGAAAGGGCGCATTCGCCAGCAGCAGCGGGCGATGGCCCGTCGTCGGATGATGGTAGATGTGCCCAAAGCGGATGTCATCGTGACTAATCCGACACACTACGCGGTGGCTTTGCAATACAACGAATCAAAAATGAGTGCGCCTAAAGTGTTGGCGAAAGGGGCGGGAGCTGTCGCGCTGCGTATCCGTGAGTTAGGTGCTGAACATCGTATTCCGTTATTAGAAGCACCGCCACTGGCGAGGGCATTATTCCGGCACAGTGAGGTCGGTCAACATATTCCCGCCACCCTTTATGCGGCAGTCGCCGAAGTGCTTGCCTGGGTTTATCAGTTGAAACGCTGGAAACGGGAAGGCGGGCTTATCCCAAAAAAACCTGAACATCTGCCGGTGCCGGAAGCACTGGATTTTGCAACAGAGAGTGAGACCGAGAGTGAGACAGACTAATGGCTAATTTGGCCGCCCTGCTACGTTTACCGGGCAATTTTAAAGATACACAATGGCAAATTCTCGCTGGGCCAATCCTGATCTTAATGATCTTGTCGATGATGATTTTGCCTCTGCCGCCATTCGCCCTGGATTTGTTGTTTACCTTTAATATTGCACTTTCCATCATGGTGTTATTGGTGGCCATGTTCACTCAGCGCACACTGGATTTTGCCGCCTTTCCGACCATCCTGCTGTTCTCCACCTTATTGCGTTTATCGCTAAACGTCGCTTCCACTCGTATTATTCTGATGGATGGTCACACCGGGGGGGCGGCGGCTGGGCGAGTGGTTGAGGCATTTGGTCACTTCCTGGTTGGCGGTAATTTTGCCATTGGTATTGTGGTCTTTATCATTTTGGTGGTGATCAACTTTATGGTGATCACCAAAGGGGCAGGACGTATTGCTGAAGTGGGTGCCCGTTTCGTTTTGGATGGTATGCCCGGTAAACAGATGGCAATCGATGCTGATTTAAACGCCGGATTGATCGGCGAAGATGAAGCGAAAAAACGCCGCTCTGAAGTCACGCAAGAAGCTGACTTCTACGGCTCAATGGACGGGGCCAGTAAATTTGTTCGCGGTGATGCGGTTGCGGGTTTGCTGATCATGGTGATTAACGTGGTGGGGGGGTTGCTGGTCGGTGTACTTCAGCACAACATGGCTTTTGGTCATGCAGCAGAAACCTATACCTTGCTCACCATTGGTGATGGTTTAGTTGCTCAAATCCCTGCGTTGGTGATTTCGACCGCTGCAGGTGTGATTGTCACTCGCGTCAGTACTGATCAGGACGTTGGTCAGCAAATGGTCACCCAACTGTTCAACAATCCACGGGTGATGGTATTAAGCGCCAGCGTTCTGGGTTTGCTGGGAATGGTGCCAGGGATGCCGAATTTTGTCTTCCTGCTATTTACCGCAGCATTACTGGCCTTGGCTTGGCGCTTACGCGGTAAACAAACACAGCAGCCTGTGGCGGTGGAAGCACCGGTGGTGCAGGATCAGCAGCAGGGCGCAGAGGCGACATGGGCAGATGTTCAACTGGAAGATCCGCTGGGGATGGAAGTGGGTTACCGTTTGATACCTATGGTGGATTTCCAGCAAAATGGTGAATTATTGGGCCGCATTCGTAGCATTCGCAAAAAATTTGCGCAAGAGATGGGCTATCTACCGCCAGTCGTGCATATTCGCGATAACTTGGAATTACCACCCGCTAACTATCGGATATTAATGAAAGGGGTCGAAATTGGCAGTGGCGAGGCGCACCCAGGGCGCTGGCTGGCGATTAATCCCGGTAACGCCGTTGGCACATTGCCAGGTGAAGCCACCCACGACCCGGCCTTCGGTCTGGCGGCAGTGTGGATAGAGAGTGCGTTACGTGAACAGGCACAAATTCAGGGCTTTACCGTGGTTGAGGCCAGCACGGTGGTGGCGACGCATTTGAACCATTTGCTCAGCCAATATGCCAGTGAGTTGTTCGGCCGTCAGGAAACTCAACAGCTCCTTGATCGTGTGACGCAAGAAATGCCAAAGTTGACCGAAGACTTTATCCCAGGAGTGGTGACATTAACTACGTTACATAAAGTCTTGCAAAATCTGTTAATGGAGCGGGTATCGATCCGCGATATGCGCACCGTTATTGAAACACTGGCTGAACATGCGCCAAGCCAGGCAGATCCTTACGAATTAACCGCGACAGTGCGGGTGGCATTAGGGCGTTCAATTGCGCAGCAGTGGTTCCCTGGAATCGGTGAAATTCAGGTTATCGGGTTGGATGCTGCCTTAGAGCGCTTATTATTACAAGCTCTGCAAGGGGGGAGTGGCTTGGAGCCAGGTCTGGCTGATCGTCTGCTGGATCAATCTAAACAAGCGCTGCAACGCCAAGAGATGCTAGGCGCACCGCCTGTATTATTGGTTAATCATGCACTACGGGCATTATTGGCCCGCTTCTTGCGCCGTAGTTTGCCGCAAATGGTGGTGCTGTCTAACCTGGAAATTGGTGATAACCGCCAGATTCGTATGACCTCGACGATAGGATCCGCCTAATGTTGATTCGGACCTACCACAGTGTACTGATCCTATTAGCGGCGAGCCTGTTGCCGCTTAAGATTAAGGCCGCATCCGGTTCTTGGGTGGCGGATAATATTGGCATCACTCAGGGTCTGCGTGGGGTGGCAACGGCGTCATCCCCGCTGCAACCGCCAGTTGCACTGGCGCAGGAAAATGCACGTATTGTTTCAGTCGGCTGGCGCTATCAGTTAATGTCAACGGCCCCAGATGGTTTGCAAGTGAAGTTATGCACGCCAACCCGCTGTATACCGCTTGAAGGGGGCCGTGGACAGAGTTTAGGGCTGGCAGGGGAGGCCGCAGCGAATCAACTGACTTTTGTCTACTTTATTGCGGGCAAGGGCCGGGTCAACCCACCATTACAAGTGATCAGCAACCAAGTGCTGGTCAATTATCGTTAACCCTGTTTCGGGTGAACACAGAGATATATGTGTCATGAACTGATACTCAGTGCCATGACTTAACTGAAAGCCAATCTTTTGTTTTGCAATGCTTATTTCACAATGCTTATTTCACTATGGAAAAATACAAGTATCATCGAGGCTACCATCAGGATTAATACGGATATTGCGGAGTAACGCCTCAGACTGAAAGTAGAAATAAAAACCGCAGCAGGTAACTGATAACATCAAATGAAGGGGGGACTTCTTCTAATTGATATTATTTCTATAGTGATAGTTTGTTTTTTATTTTGCGCCTTTAATATTTTCACCTGTTTTATCACAATAAAGTTAATTGTATCGCCGCATGGCGGAGGCTGTTTGATGATATATATCGAGTATTTTTAATCTGCTCGGTCTGATTATTTGAAAAGGTGCTATCCTCTTAATGTCTTTACTAAATTAAAAATAACTTCCACTTCCAATTATTGCTTTTTAATGTTTTTTATTGTTGTTCTGTGATCTTGCATCTAAGAATAATATCTCTTCAAATTATTATATCTTTAATTAATAGTTGAAGTGATTTTAAATGCTCGGTTTATGGTCGTTTATACCCAAAATAACGCAAGTTGTTGAGCGCAGCCAACGCACATGTAGCTTGACGTATGACGGGTATGCTTTATTTCATTTAAATCAGATGGTTTTCCAGCCAATCAGTGGTTTTTTCTTGAGAGGAGTGCGGGAATGTCTATGTATTTTAATAAAATAATTTCATTTAATATTATTGTGCGAATAATGATTTTTATCTGTTTAATATTGACCATCTTCATGGTTGTGGCTTCAGAAAAATATGATGTTAAGTCACTGCCGCAGGCCCAGTCTTATTCTCTTTCTTCAGACGCATTTGAAGATACTCGTCCCAATAATGAAATGGAGAGTTCAATCAATCCCTTTTCCGTATCGGATGCAGAAAAAAATTCTGCAATGATAGATCGTGCCAATAAGGATCAGGAGGCCGAGGCAGTGAATAAGATGATAAGCACCGGTGCCAGATTGGCGTCATCAGGCAGGTCGTCTGATATAGCTCATTCAATGGTGGGCGATGCGGTTAATCAAGAAATTAAACAATGGTTAAATAAATTCGGCACGGCTCAAGTTAATCTGAATTTCGACAAAAAATTCTCGCTAAAAGAAAGCTCTCTTGATTGGTTGGCTCCTTGGTATGAATCTGCTTCGTTCCTCTTTTTTAGTCAGTTAGGTATTCGCAATAAAGACAGCCGAAACACACTTAACCTTGGCGTTGGGCTGCGTACATTGGAAAGTGGTTGGCTGTACGGACTTAATACTTTCTATGACAATGATTTGACCGGCCACAACCACCGCATCGGTCTTGGTGCTGAGGCTTGGACCGATTATTTACAGTTGGCTGCCAATGGGTATTTTCGCCTCAGTGGATGGCACTCGTCGCGCGATTTCTCCGACTATAAAGAGCGTCCGGCCACAGGGGGGGATTTGCGCGCCAATGCTTATTTACCTGTGCTCCCGCAACTGGGGGGGAAATTGATGTATGAGCAATACACCGGTGAACGTGTTGCTTTATTTGGCAAAGATAATCTGCAACGCAACCCTTATGCTGTGACTGCTGGGATCAATTACACCCCCGTGCCTCTACTCACTGTCGGGGTAGATCAGCGTATGGGGAAAAGTCGTAAGCATGAAACACAGTGGAACCTACAAATGAACTATCGCCTAGGCGAGAATTTTCAGGCGCAACTTAGCCCTTCGGCGGTGGCTGGAACACGTTTACTTGCTGAAAGTCGCTATAATCTTGTCGATCGTAACAATAATATCGTGTTGGAGTATCAGAAACAGCAGGCGGTTAAACTGACATTATCACCAGCAACTGTCTCTGGCCTTCCGGGGCAGGTTTATCAGGTGGGTGCACAAATACAAGGGGCATCTGCTGTAAAGAAAATCATCTGGAATGATGCTGAACTAATTGCCGCTGGCGGCACATTAACCCCATTGAGTACCACGCAATTCAGCTTGGTTTTACCACCTTATAAGCGCACAGCACAAGTGAGTAGGGTAACGGTGTTACCCAGCGAAGCCGATTTGACAGCCAATTTTTATTCGCTTAGCGCGGTCGCGGTTGATCACAATGGGAACAGATCTAATTCATCCACATTGGTCGTCACCGTTCAGCAGCCTCAGTTGATATTAACGGCGGCCGTCAGTGGTGATGGCGCTCCCGCCAATGGGAAAACCGCGATCACCGTTGAGTTCACCGTTGCTGATTTTGAAGGGAAACCCTTAGCCGGGCAGGATGTGGTGATAACCACCAGTAATGGTGCGTTGCCGAATAAAATCACGGAAAAGACCGATGCAAATGGCGTCGCGCGTATCGCATTAACCAATACGACAGGTGGCGTGACGGTAGTCACAGCAGAAGTGGAGGGGCAACGCCAACGTGTTGATACTCACTTTATCGAGGGGGCTATCGCGGCGGATAAATCCAGTCTGGCTGCGGTACCGACATCTATCATCGCTGATGGTCTAATAGCCTCAACCATCACGTTGGACCTGAAGGATACCTATGGTGACCCGCAGGCTGGCGAGAATGTGGTTTTTGACACAACCTTAGGCAATATGGGCGTTATCACGGATCACAATGATGGTACTTATAGCGCACCGTTGACCAGTACCACGTTGGGGGCAGCAACAGTAACAGTGAAAGTGGATGGATCTGTGTTCAATGTGCCGAGTGTGACGGTTAACTTCACTGCGGACCCTATTCCAGATGCCGGCCACTCCAGTTTCACCGTCTCCACACCGGATATCTTGGCTGATGGCACGATGAGTTCCACATTATCCTTTGTCCCCGTCGATAAGAATGGTCATTTTATCAGTGGGGTGCAGGGCTTGAGTTTTACTCAAAACGGTGTGCCGGTGAGTATTAGCACCATTACCGAGCATCCAGATAGCTATACCGCGACGGTGGTTGGGAATACCGTTGGTGATGTCACTATCACGCCGCAGGTTGATACCTTGGTACTGAGCACATTACAGAAAAAAGTATCCCTATTCCCGGTACCTAAGCTGACCGGTATTCTGGTGAATGGGCAAAACTTTGCTACGGATAAAGGGTTCCCGAAAACGATCTTTAGAAATGCCACGTTCCAGCTACAGATGAATAATGATGTTGCTAATAATGCTCAGTATGATTGGTCGTCGTCATTCACACCCAATGTATCGGTTAACGATCAGGGTCAGGTGACTATTACCTACCAAACCTATAGTGAAGTAACCGTGACGGCGAAAAGTAAAAAATTCCCAAGTTATGCGGTGACTTATCGGTTCTCACCGAATCGGTGGATATACACCAGCGGCAGATCGCTGGTATCGAGTAGCGAGGCCAGCAGACAATGCCAAGGTTCAGATATGTCTGCGATTATTGAATCCTCCCGTGCAACCAATGGAACGCGTGCGCCTGACGGGACATTATGGGGCGAGTGGGGGAACTTGACCACGTATAGTTCTGATTGGCAATCAGGAGAATATTGGACCAAAAAGACCAGTACGGATTTTGAAACCATGAATATGAACACGGGTGTGCTGCAACCAGGGCCTGCGTACTTGGCGTTCCCGCTCTGTGCGCTGGCAATATAGCCAGATAGCCAGATAGCCAGATAGCAATAAGAACAGTTTAATGCGCTGATTATTTGGGGCGTGAATGGGAGTTCGGTAATCATCGACTCGCCCCAAAAGCAGCAAACACCCAGAGGGCAACGCCGCTCATGTTAATTGAGCGGCGTTGTTTTTTTAAAAAGGATCTGTCGCGATAAGCGCGAGCTAGCGTTAAATGCCGATCTTACGGCCCAGCAGATTGGCACCTTTAGCCTGACCATCAGGGCCATAGAGCGATTGGCCGTGGCGGGTATTCAATACTGCCAATGCTTGATTATTATGTTCAATATGTTGTTGTAGCAGTAACCCATTGTGTAGGTTGCTGTAACGCAGGCGCTCAGTGAGTTGTAAAATACGCTGCCAACGTTCAGCTAAAGCTGCCACATGAGTATAAGGCGCTTGAATATTCACGGTGGTTTCGGTAGTCAACCGGGTCTGGTCCAAATAGGCCAGGGTCGCCAATATTGAACTTTTTTGTTCTGTTACCCCTTGCAATACCCAGCCTTGGATCCGCCCAGAGCATAGCAATTGTTGCTCTTGCGCTACGACATGAGTCAGCGATTCGAGCAGTTCCAACTGCTGGTCCAGATTGGTTTGTAAACTTTCCACCACCACGTATCCTTTTACGATTAACGACTCTTAAGTTCATCCGCCACATTTTTTAACAGGGCATCGGCTATTTTACCGGTATCCATAGTCAATTGACCGCTGCGGATAGCCTGTTTTAATGTTTCGACACGCTCCACATTGATGTCCTGGCTGCCCGGTTGCATCAGTTTTGCCTGTGCATCACTCAATTTAACCTCAGTACCACTGACCGGGGTTTTTGTCTGGGTAGCTGGCTGACGCGTTTGTTGCGCTACGTCATTGCTTTCCCGTGCTTGAACTTGTGTTACTGGCGATAGCGGTTGAGTGCGATCAATACTGCTCATGGTGTTACTCCCTTTATCGCGGGATTTTCGTTTATCAACCCGCAAAACATTTGTCTATCTGCAAATGAATGGCGGGATTATCACTTATTCATTAACCTGCAAATAACGGCTTATTTTAATTATCGGCAAAGGTTAAAAAAACTTTAATGACTATAACATAATCCGAATTGTGCCATCGTCAGCCACCGTTCCACTGACTATCTGCCCAGAGGGCATACGCACTCGGATAGTCTCCTGTGCTGCCCCATTGTTCATGGCCTTACCATTACTGTTAACATTAAAACCATCACCCTGTGCTAATACTTGCACGTCCTGACCCGTTTTAACCAGCCACAGACGGCGGAGCATATTTCGGGTCAACGGTTGCCCGGCATTGATTTGCCTCAGGCTTACTGCGCCTTGTGCAAAATGGGTATCAAGCAGGGCACCGGGCGGTAAAGTATCCAACCGGCCTTGTTTCATTTGAATATCTTGTGTGCTGATTTTTTCACCAGCCGCTAATCGACGAGCAGCAACCGCATAACGCCCGCTCACCTGAACCTGTGTTTGGATAAACCGCCGCTGGCCTTCACAGCGTACCGACAGACTGACACTCCCCCACGGACGGGCATTGGCCGGTAACGTTATCTCGGGCGCATCACATTGTGGCCACTGGCTCTGTGGGGTTTTTATCACCACCTTGACCAGACTCTCTTTATCCGGATATTGCTGCTGGAAGAATTGATCTACCTGTGTTGATAAGTTTGTTGCCAATGTTTGATTAGCTAATGTTTGAGTAGTCAATGTTTGAGTAGCCAATGTTTGAGTAGCCAATGTTTGATGAGCTAATACCCGATGGGGCAGTATGTGATGGAGCAATAACAGCCCAAGCGCCACGATAATGATGTTCTTTCTTTTCACAACCATCTTTTTTTCATCGCCATCACGGTCTTCCTTTGTTATCACGGCCTTCCTCAGCGTCACACTGTTCACTATTAGTTAAACCACTAGTTAAACCGCCCCCTATCACATTACACACTAGTGTACCTGTACCTTGGCGGAGTTAAGGGGACAAATAGCGACGCATTTTGCGCTTATTCTGGCGATAGGCTTCCCGGTACGACGTTTATGCTGTCGGCTCCAAATTTTAACCTTGCGGGGGGACTATGCTCGACAAACTGGACGGTGCTCTGCGTTTTCAACAAGAAGCGCTTAATTTGCGTGCACAACGGCAGGAGATCTTGTCGTCCAATATTGCAAATGCGGATACACCCGGCTTTCAGGCGCGTGATATTGATTTCTCCAGTCAACTGAAAAAAGTGATGGAGCAAGGACGAGCTAACGGGACAGGGGTGTCGCTCAGTTTAACCTCAGCCCGCCATATCCCGGCAACAACAGTTCAACCGCCCGATCTGGACTTGTTGTTCCGCATCCCAGATCAACCCGCGATGGATGGCAATACCGTTGATATGGACCGCGAACGTACTAACTTTGCCGATAATAGCCTGAAATATCAGACCGACCTGACCGTTCTTGGCGGTCAGATTAAAGGGATGATGTCAGTGTTACAACAAGGATAAGACGCATGTCTTTACTGAATATTTTTGATATTGCCGGTTCAGCATTATCAGCCCAGTCGCAACGGATGAACGTCAGTGCCAGTAATCTGGCCAACGCCGACAGTGTGACTGGCCCCGATGGGCAACCTTACCGCGCCAAGCAAGTCGTCTTTCAGGTGGTTGCACAGCCAGGACAGGAAACCGGTGGAGTGCGTGTTGCCCAGATAGTTGATGATCCGTCACCGGATCGTTTGGTGTATCAGCCGGGTAACCCTCTGGCGGATGCCAAAGGGTATGTGCGGATGCCCAACGTTGATGTGACGGGTGAAATGGTCAACACCATTTCTGCATCACGTAGCTACCAGGCAAACGTTGAAGTCCTGAATACCACCAAATCCTTGATGCTCAAAACGCTGACACTCGGTCAATAACAGGAGCCAGCATAATGGCCATTACCAATTCCCTGACGGAAAGTGATTACGGTATTACTGGCACGGCAGGGACCAATTCCACAACCGGCAGTAGTAGTCAAGATCTGCAAAATAGCTTCCTGACGTTATTAGTGGCGCAGTTGAAAAACCAAGATCCCACTAACCCAATGCAAAATAACGAGTTGACCACGCAATTAGCACAAATCAACACCGTGAGTGGCATTGAAAAGCTGAATACGACCCTTGGCTCTATTACAGGGCAAATTGATAGTAGCCAATCTCTGTACGCTACCAGCCTGATTGGTAGAGGGGTCATGGTCCCCGGTTCTAATATATTTGCAGGCAGTAAAGATGGAACGGTTAGCACCACGCCTTTTGGCCTCGAACTACAACGGCCTGCAGATAAAGTGACCGCCACCATTAGCGATAGCAATGGTCAAGTGGTACGGACCATTGAGATCGGTGGTTTAAACGCGGGGGTTCACTCCTTTACCTGGGATGGTTCACTGGATGCTGGCGGTAATGCGCCAGATGGCGCTTACACCGTGACAATTACCGCCAGTAATGGTGGGGAATCACTGGTCGCAACACCGTTGAATTACGCCATTGTCAATGGTGTAACCCGTGGTGCTGATGGCTCGAAGCTGGACTTGGGTCTGGCGGGAACCATCACGCTAGATCAAGTGCGCCAGATTTTATAAGTCTGTTGTTATGCCTTCATCGAACCGTTATGCCGTCATAGAGCAGTTACGCGGTGATAAAACAGCAGACAGTACGGTGATTCACATCGGTGAATGAACTGACTTTCATTATCAAAAACAGCGTTTGATATGTCATCAGCGCTTAAGGTCTGTAACAGACCCCAAATTTAACGGAGAAGAAAATGGGCTTTTCTCAAGCGGTTAGCGGTATGAACGCAGCATCCAGTAATTTGGATGTGATCGGTAACAATATCGCCAACTCGGCAACTTCAGGTTTTAAAGCGGGTTCAGTTTCTTTCGCTGATATGTTTGCGGGTTCTCAGACCGGCATGGGCGTAAAGGTTGCGGGTATTACTCAAGATTTTAACGACGGCACCCCAACCACCACCAACCGGCGTTTGGATCTGGCTATCAGCCAGAACGGTTTCTTCCGCATGCAAGATAGCAGCGGTGGTATCTACTTTGCCCGTAACGGCCAGTTTAAGCTTGATGAGAATCGTAATATCGTCAACATGCAAGGCCTGAATCTGACCGGCTACCCGGCAACCGGCACACCGCCAACGGTACAGCAGGGGGCCAACCCGGTACCTTTGTCTATTCCGCAGGATATGATCTCTGCCAGAGCTACCACCTCCGGCAACATGGTGGTGAACCTGACCTCGACGCACGATATTATTCCTACTACCCCTGACTTTGATCCAGATAAGCCAGATACCTATAGCTTTGTTAATAACATGACGACCTTTGATAGCTTGGGTAACCGCCATGAGATCAATGTGTATTATGTTAAGCGGACTGAGAGTTCAGTGGATGGTAACTCTTGGGATGTATACACCCGTGATAGTAGTGCCAACCCAGCGCAACTTGCTGAAAAACGTGGAACCATGCAGTTTGATACTAATGGTGCGTTGACTGGGACAACTTATCCGCTGATCACGCCACCTGCGACTACGCCTGTCGATACTCCAACAACGGTACCTTTTACCTTTAACATACCTATGGGTGTGGTTAATGGTGCGACAGCAGAACCCTTCGCGCTGAGTGTTGCGGGCAGTAAGCAGCAAAACACGGGTACAGACAGCATTGTTGCGCAGAACCAGACCGGCTACGCCGCAGGTGAGTTTACTGGCTTCCAGATCAACAGCGATGGTTCCGTCATTGGGACTTATTCTAACCAGCAAACCCAATTGCTTGGCCAAATCGTCATGGCTAACTTCTCTAATCCAGAAGGGCTGTCCTCCGAAGGCGATAACGTGTGGAAAGAGACGCAATCTTCCGGTAACCCGATGCTCGGCACTGCCGGTAGCGGTGGCTTTGGCACGTTGACCAGTGGTGCGCTGGAATCCTCTAACGTGGATTTGAGTAAAGAATTGGTCAACATGATTGTGGCACAGCGTAACTATCAGTCCAACGCCCAGACCATCAAAACCCAAGATCAGATCTTACAAACTCTGGTTAGCCTGCGTTAATCGTACTGACGGGAAGAGCTCATGGATCACGCAATATATACCGCAATGGGGGCTGCCCGGCAGTCTCTGGAGTTGCAGGCCGTTACCGCCAACAATTTGGCGAACGCCTCTACACCGGGCTTTCGTGCGCAATTGGCTGCGATGCGCGCGGTACCCATTGATGGACCAAGTCTGGCTACCCGCACGATGGTCACCACATCGACTCCCGGTGTGGATATCAGCCAGGGGACGATGAATTTCAGTGGTCGTCCGCTGGATGTTGCTTTGCAGCAAGATGGTTATTTGGCGGTACAACTGCCAGATGGCAGCGAAGCCTACACCCGCAACGGTAATATTCAGATTTCCGCGAACGGGCAGATGACGGTGCAAGGTTACCCATTGATGGGGGATAACGGCCCGATCGAAGTCCCCCCCCAAGCGGCAGTCACTATTGCTGCGGATGGCACTATCTCGGCACTGAATGCCGGTGATTCACCAAACACCATTGCGCAACTGGGTCAGATCAAACGGGTTCAGGCGACGGCGGGTGAAATGATGCACGGCGATGATGGATTGTTCCATCTGACCCCCGCCACTCAACAGGCTCGGGGCGCGCAATTGCCCAATGATCCGCTCGTCAAAATTATGCCGGGGGTACTGGAAGGCAGTAACGTGAAAGCCGTTGAAGCCATGACGGACATGATTGCCAACGCCCGCAGTTTTGAAATGCAGATGAAAGTCATCCAGAGCGTGGATGAAAATGAACAACGCGCTAATCAGCTGTTAGCAATGGGCTAAGCGCGTGAGCGCAGAGGAATAAACTGATGATCCGATCATTATGGATTGCCAAGACCGGCTTGGATGCACAGCAGACCAATATGGATGTGATCGCCAACAACCTGGCGAACGTTAGCACCAATGGCTTTAAACGTCAGCGGGCGGTCTTTGAAGATTTGCTGTACCAAACCATGCGTCAACCGGGAGCACAATCCTCCGAACAGACCACCTTACCGTCTGGCTTACAGATTGGTACCGGGGTACGCCCGGTGGCGACTGAGCGTCTGCACAGTCAAGGGAATTTATCGCAAACCAATAACAGCAAAGATATTGCTATTAAAGGTGAGGGATTCTTCCAGGTACAAATGCCTGATGGCACCAACGCCTATACTCGTGATGGTTCTTTCCAGGTTGACCAGAATGGTCAATTAGTCACTGCGGGTGGTTTTCAGGTGCAACCGGCGATCACTATTCCTGCCAATGCCCTGAGCATGACGGTGGGCCGTGACGGGATCGTCAGTGTCACCTTGCAAGGTCAAACCGCGACTCAGCAAGTGGGGCAACTGACCTTGACCACCTTCATCAATAACAGTGGCTTGGAAAGTGTGGGTGAAAATCTGTATCAGGAAACCGCCAGTTCCGGTGCGCCTAACGAAACCACACCTGGGCTGAATGGCGGTGGGTTGTTGTATCAGGGCTATGTTGAAACCTCTAACGTCAATGTGGCGGAAGAGTTGGTCAATATGATCCAAACGCAGCGCGCGTATGAAATTAACAGTAAAGCAGTTTCAACGTCTGACCAGATGTTGCAAAAACTGGCTCAACTGTAAACCTGCTTTCGGGGGGCGTCGTGCCCCCTGATCGCCGCAGCATAATATGTATCTGGGCAAGTTTGCCAGCCTCTAACCGGTTACAGGATCGATAATCAGAGATGGATAGAGCGCCGTTCAGAACGTCAGGTGGAGTGAAAGGGATGTATTTGAGAAGAGTAAGTGCGCCGTTGATGACGATGTTGCTACTCAATGGTTGCGCGTATATTCCGCATAAACCACTGGTGGATGGCACCACGTCTGCGCAGCCCGCACCGGCCAGTGCACCGTTGCCGAATGGCTCTATTTTTCAGACCGTACAGCCGATGAATTATGGCTATCAACCCCTATTTGAAGACCGCCGCCCACGTAACATCGGTGACACGCTGACCATTACCTTGCAGGAAAATGTCAGTGCCAGCAAAAGTTCGTCAGCCAATGCTAGCCGTAATGGTGCCAGTTCATTTGGTGTTGCGACCGCCCCTCGCTATTTGGACGGGTTATTGGGTAATGGGCGCGCCGATATGGAGATCGCTGGCGACAGTACTTTTGGCGGCAAGGGGGGCGCGAATGCCAATAACACCTTCAGCGGCACGATCACCGTGACAGTCTATCAGGTACTGGCTAACGGCAACTTGCATGTGGTGGGTGAAAAACAGATTGCTATCAATCAGGGGACCGAATTTATTCGTTTCTCTGGGGTAGTCAACCCACGCACCATCAGCGGCAGCAATAGCGTGACCTCAACACAGGTTGCCGATGCGCGCATCGAGTATGTGGGGAATGGGTATATCAATGAAGCGCAAACCATGGGCTGGTTACAGCGGTTCTTCCTTAATGTTTCGCCGTACTAAGAAGAGGCGTCAAAATGCGTAAACAGTCACTTGTCACTCTACTTATGGTCTTGCTCTCGCTGGTTTGGCTACCAGCATCGGCGGAGCGTATCCGCGATTTGGTGACCGTTCAAGGGGTGCGTGATAACGCGCTGATTGGTTATGGGCTTGTGGTTGGGCTAGATGGCTCCGGTGACCAAACCATGCAAACACCGTTTACCACGCAAAGCCTGAGCAATATGTTGTCGCAGTTGGGAATAACCGTCCCCCCTGGCACCAATATGCAACTTAAAAACGTGGCGGCAGTGATGGTCACTGCCAAATTACCGGCCTTCTCCCGCGCAGGGCAAACCATTGATGTCGTGGTTTCCTCAATGGGTAATGCTAAAAGTATTCGTGGTGGTACGTTGTTAATGACCCCCCTGAAAGGGGTGGATAATCAGGTTTACGCCTTGGCGCAGGGCAACGTACTGGTTGGGGGCGCCGGTGCCGCCGCCGGTGGCAGCAGTGTTCAGGTGAACCAATTGGCGGGTGGCCGTATTAGTAACGGCGCGACGATCGAACGTGAATTACCTACCACCTTTGGCACTGATGGCATCATTAACCTGCAATTGAATAGCGAAGATTTCACGTTGGCACAGCAAGTCAGTGATGCCATTAACCGCCAGCGTGGTTTCGGTTCAGCGACAGCCATTGATGCGCGCACCATTCAGGTGCTGGTCCCACGTGGCGGTAGTTCACAGGTCCGTTTTCTGGCTGATATCCAGAACATCCCGATCAATGTGGATCCGGGCGACGCCAAAGTGATTATCAACTCCCGTACCGGCTCTGTGGTGATGAACCGCAATGTGGTGTTGGATTCCTGTGCGGTGGCGCAAGGGAACCTATCAGTGGTCGTGGATAAACAGAATATTGTCAGCCAGCCGGATACGCCGTTTGGTGGTGGTCAGACCGTGGTGACGCCAAATACCCAGATTTCTGTTCAGCAACAAGGTGGGGTATTGCAGCGGGTCAATGCCAGCCCAAATCTGAATAATGTGGTTCGTGCGCTGAATTCGTTGGGGGCGACACCAATAGATTTGATGTCCATCTTGCAAGCCATGGAGAGTGCGGGTTGCTTGCGGGCTAAATTGGAAATTATCTAATGAGTGATTTAATGGCGATGTCCGGGGCGGCGTATGACGCTCAGTCATTGGATGCCTTGAAACGGGATGCGGCACGGGATCCCGAGGGTAATCTGAAGCAGGTTGCTCAGCAGGTGGAAGGGATGTTTGTGCAGATGATGCTGAAAAGTATGCGAGCGGCCTTACCACAAGACGGCGTGATGAACAGCGAGCAGACCAAGCTTTATACCTCGATGTACGATCAGCAAATTGCGCAGCAAATGTCGGCCAAAGGATTAGGGCTGGCGGACATGATGGTTGAACAACTTTCCGGGACCACCTCGGCAAGTGAAACCGCGGGTACGGTGCCGATGATGTTGGATAACGAGGTGTTGCAACGTATGCCAGCACAGGCGTTGGCGCAAGTGATGCGCCGGGCCATCCCCACGCCACCGTCCAGTAGCATGGCGGCAATATCCCCAGGTAATGGCAGCTTTGTGGCTCGGATGTCAATTCCGGTACAAATCGCCAGCCAACAAAGCGGCATTCCACATCAACTGATCATGGCGCAGGCTGCGCTGGAATCCGGTTGGGGCCAACGTGAGATCCCAACTGCGGATGGCAAAAGTAGCTATAACGTTTTTGGCATTAAGGCGGGCAGTAGCTGGAATGGGCCGGTCAGTGAAATTACCACCACTGAATATGAGCAAGGTGTGGCGAAGAAAACCAAAGCTCGTTTCCGGGTGTATGGCTCTTATGTCGAGGCGGTCACTGATTATGTCAAATTACTGACCCAGAACCCGCGCTACGCCCATGTTGCAGCAGCGCAAAGCCCAGAGCAGGGGGCACATGCACTACAACAGGCCGGCTATGCCACCGATCCACAATATGCACAAAAATTAGTCAGCGTGATTCAGCAAATGAGAAATGCCGGGGAGCAGGCGGTGAAGGCGTATGGGGGGCGTGATCTGACCACGCTATTCTAAACCTAACGCAATAGGCTATTTTACTTGCCATTTTGGGCTTGAGCAGTGCTCGGCATCTTTACTCTCTGCCTATTCTCTCCGTCGTGGGCACTTTGTTATTAACCTCAGCTATTGGATAGGTTGGATTTTTACTCAAGTTTTCCAATATCGGGCCGATACTGATTACAGGCTGTGTGGGGGCTTCGGTCACCTTAGGCAGTATCCCAATATTAATAATGCAGGCGCTGCGATGCTCGTCGTCTGCGGTAAAAGGATTGCTTCATGTCCAATAGTTTAATGAATACTGCGATGAGTGGTTTGAACGCAGCACAATACGCCTTGAGCACTGTCAGTAACAATATCACCAACTTTCAGGTAGCCGGTTATAACCGCCAGAACACGGTCTTTGCGCAAAATGGTGGCTCGATTACGTCCGCTGGTTTTATCGGTAATGGCGTGACGGTCACCGGAGTTAATCGCGAATATAACGCTTTTATTACCAACCAACTGCGTGCGTCTCAAACACAGAGCAGTGGCCTGACCACCTATTACCAGCAAATTTCTCAAATCGATAACCTGCTATCGAACAGCTCTAACAACCTCTCGACTACCATGCAGGATTTCTTCAGCAACCTGCAAAATCTGGTCAGTAATGCCGGCGATGATGCGGCACGCAAAACCGTATTAGGCAAAGCCGAAGGTTTGGTTAATCAGTTCCAGAATGCGGATAAATATCTGCGTGATATGGATAACGGGGTCAACCAGAAAATAACCGAGAGTGCGGCGCAAATTAATAACTATGCCGAGCAAATCGCTAAGTTAAACGACCAGATTACTCGTTTACGGGGCAGCAGTGGCAGCGAACCGAATGCCTTGCTCGACCAACGGGACCAATTGGTGACAGAGTTAAATCAAATTGTTGGCGTCACCGTGACCCAACAAGATGGTGATGCTTACAACGTATCATTTGCCGGTGGACTGTCGCTGGTACAAGGGCCAAACGCCCACAAGGTGGAAGCCATTCCCTCTGGCGCCGATGCAACACGATTAACGCTGGGTTACACCCGGGGCAACGGCGATAGCACTGAGATTGATGAAAGCCGCATCACGACTGGCTCTCTCGGCGGCACTTTAAAATTCCGCAGTGAAGCGTTGGACAGCGCCCGTAATCAACTAGGCCAATTGGCGTTGGTTATGGCCGATAGTTTCAATATTCAGCACAGCGCCGGATTTGATACTCATGGCGATAAGGGCGAGGATTTCTTCAGCTTTGCAGAACCGTCTGTAATGAAAAATGCTAAAAATCAGGGTAGTGCCAGTATTAGCGTGGCTTATACCGATACATCTAAAGTGAAAGCCAGCGATTACACCGTAGAATTTGATGGTAATGATTGGCAGGTTACTCGACTGTCCGATAATACCAAAGTGTCAACGACGCCAGGTGTGAATGCTGCCGGTGAGCCTACGTTGGAATTCGATGGTGTCGCTATCAAGATAGAAAACGGCACTCCGGGTCCACAGGCGAAAGATAAATTTACCGTCAAGACAGTAACGAACGTTGCCGCCAACTTACAGGTTGCCATTACTGATTCCAGTAAGATTGCCGCGGCGGGCACTGCTGATGGTGGTGCGAGCGATAACACCAACGCGCAGGCACTATTGGACTTACAGGGCAAAAAACTGGTGGATGGTAAGGCTACACTGTCTGGTGCTTATGCAGGCTTAGTGAGTAACGTCGGCAACCAAACCAATACCGCAAAAACCAACAGCACGGCGCAGGCGAATATCGTCAAGCAGTTAACTGCAGAGCAGCAGTCAATTTCTGGGGTGAATTTAGACGAAGAGTACGGAGATTTGCAGCGTTTCCAGCAATATTATCTGGCGAATGCACAGGTCATCCAGACCGCTTCGACGTTGTTTAATGCGCTACTGAGTTTGCGTGGTTAACTTATTTTTTTATAGGCGATTATCTACATAACTTATTGTCCGCGGTAGCTGTTTAGCGCCGTGACTTATTTTATATCAAGTTTAGCCAGTGTGGCTGTTGTTATTAATAATGATGATTATTGATGATGACCATGCTCATCAATACGCACTGGCTGAACGGTTGCTAAAAGGAACT
This sequence comes from Yersinia similis, assembly GCF_001053095.1. Taxonomy (GTDB): domain Bacteria; phylum Pseudomonadota; class Gammaproteobacteria; order Enterobacterales; family Enterobacteriaceae; genus Yersinia; species Yersinia similis. Next base: position 212,215 of record NZ_CGBP01000002.1, read on the forward strand.
CACATCGTGCGCCTAAGTACCAGCATGTTGTATCAGCAAAATATGCAGGGCATCACCAATGCCCAATCCCTTTGGATGCAGACCGGCCAACAGCTTTCTACCGGTAAACGCGTCATTAATCCATCCGATGACCCGATGGCAGCATCGCAAGCGGTGATGGTGTCACAAGCTGAATCTGAAAATAACCAATATGCATTAGCGCGCAGTTTTGCCCGTCAAGGGTCATCACTGGAAACGACGGTATTGGTGCAAACGACCAGTACCATTCAGTCAATTCAAACTTTAGTCATCAGTGCTAAGAACGATACGTTAAGTGATGATGACCGCGCCTCCTATGCGACGCAGTTACAGGGTTTGAAAGACCAACTGCTGAATCAGGCCAATACTACGGATGGCAACGGTCGTTACATTTTTGCTGGCTTCAAAAGTGACAAGCCTCCCTTTACGGTTAGCGACACCGGTGAGGTGACCTACGTAGGCGGTGATGTCGCCATTGAGCAGAAAGTGGATGCCAACCGTTCGATTACTGTCGGTCATACCGGTTCCAGTGTTTTCATGGCATTGACCAGCAATGCGAAACCGGAACCTGATGATGCTAATGGTGATCCGGTTGCATCGGAAGATAATATCTTTGACACTATTGATACGGTGCTGAATTCACTAAAAACCCCACTGCAAGGGGCCTCTGAAGAGGTGAAAGCGCAGGCACAAGCTGATCTGGATAAAGGGATCCGCGGGTTGTCTAATTCATTGAATAATGTGTTATCAGTTCAGGCAGAAATTGGGGTTCAACTGCAAGAGCTGGATAATTTAGACAGCTTGGGTGGTGACCGCACCTTGATTAATAAACAGCGATTAAGTGATTTGCAAGATGTTGATTGGACCTCGGCTATCTCTTCTTATGTCATGCAACAAGCGGCGCTACAGGCTTCGTATACCACTTTCACCAATATGCAGGGTTTGTCTCTGTTCCAACTGAATAAATAATCTGTTTTAACCCCGTAGAACAGCCTACGGGGTTTTACTTTGCGTTAACCCATTCTTCATTAAACGCACTTGCCATTAACTCATTAACGCACTTGCTGTGACTTCATCAGTGACTAACACGGTGGCATGTTGGCCTTTGAGGGTCGCCCGGATAGCATCGACTTTATTTACGCCGCCAGCCACGCAGATCCGCACTGGGATCTGATCAATCTGATCAATCGTCAATCCAATCATTCTGTCATCAAGATGGTCATAAATGGGTGCGCCGGTGGCATCAATATAACGCCCGGCAATAATTGCCACCGCCCCTTGTTGCCGGTAAGGTGCTACCGCAGCGTGTGTCACGGTATTGGAACTGAAAATCGTGCTATCTGCTTCGGTATTACCCACGCCGAAAACAATCTTGGTACAGGTGTTGAGTAACGCCAACTGCGGCATTAATGCAGGTTCATTACACAGCATCTCTTTGATTTCTGGGCGTGAAAGTAGAAAGGGCGCATGTAAATTAATACACCGGGCGCTGTAGCGGTCAGCAATATTTGAGGTGCAAAGTTCAGGGGAGAACTCATAGGTCGAATGCATACTCCCGGTTATCTGAATGACCGTTAAATCAGCCACTGGATGCCGGGTGATTGCGTGAGAGAGCGCCAATACCGTTTGCCCCCACGAAACCCCTAAAACGTCATTTGGCGCGATAAGTGAAGACAGTAATTGCGCGCCAGCTTCACCGACACGTAATGCGGTAGGGCGCAGCCCTTGATCATCGGGGATAACAATACAACGCTCTAACCCGAATTCTCTCATAATGGTTTGTGCTAAACGCATCGACGCCAAATGCTCATCGGAAATTTTGATTTCCACTATTCCGCGTAAACGCGCTTCATTCAAATAGTTGATCACTGTCGCGCGAGAAACCCCCAATATCTCCGCAATATCACTTTGCTTTAGTTGATCTTCGTAGTAGAGCCAGGCGGCAGAAATCATTGGGTTGAGGTGTAATGCCGTACCCTTAGAGGATTCAGCCACCCGGTTTTTCATATTATTGGCGTAGGTTTTTTCCAAAACGATGTCCTGAATAAGGTCAGTAACGACAGAGAGAGAGCGGCGATATTTTTTAAAATTGTGTCTATCAGATCAAATTTTTAACATAAAAGAAATAACTCCGTAGCATCTATTCCCTCTCCCTCTTGACGGATGTTACATTTGCAAGGCATACAAATCATATGTAATGACATAAGTAATTAGCATAGAACATATGTTACTACTTACGAGGTTAATATGAAAAGTCTTTGGTGTGATACCGATGCGGCTGAGTGTGTTAACAGGCTAAGTTTACTGGGGCTACCACCAGAGTTGGGGCTTCGTACTTACTCTGCACGATTGTTGGGTGCGAACCCCAAACTTGTCTTACACGGAGGGGGAAATACCTCGGTTAAGCTCTATATGAATGATCTTTTCGGTAACCCCGTACAAGTGATGTGTATTAAAGGTAGCGGCCAAGACTTAGCCACAATCACCGCGTCAGGTCACCCGGCGGTCAGATTGGCACCGCTGCAACAACTGAAGGTATTGGATCATCTGTCTGATGAAGACATGGTCAATATCTTACGCACGAATCTTCTCGACTGCCATGCGCCGACTCCCTCGGTTGAAGCACTTTTACATGCTTTTGTTGACCGGCCTTTTATTGATCATACCCATGCGGTTGCTGCCATGGTCATTGCTGATCAACCTGATGGTGACCGTTTGTGCCGTCACATCTATGGTGAGCGTGTGCTGTGGATCCCCTATGTCATGTCTGGATTTGCGCTTTCACTCGCAGTCGAACGTGCCTTCCGGGCGTACCCAGATGCGGAGGGTATGCTCTTGGGTAAGCATGGCCTGTGTACGTTTGGTGAGAGTGCCAAAGCATCTTATGAGCGAATGATTACTTTTGTCACTCTGGCTGAAAATTTTATTGAAAGTCGCCGGGCCATATATTCCTCGCCAGTGATAATGGCCCCCGCAAAGCCCAAAAATTTGGCTGGTATGGCACATATTGCGCCGTATCTACGCGCCGCCTTCGGCCATGCGGTTTCGCTAAGTGAAAACAGCCATTGGATATTCGATTTGCGTACTGACCCAAAGAGTCTCGCGTTTTCATCTGGCTTAGGAACCTCAGACATTGCCCAGCGTGGCGTGGCGACCCCAGATCATGTTATCCGCATGAAAGGCCGCCCGGTGGTTTTAGATGCGCCTGACCTGAATAATTTGGGCAACTGGGCCGCACAGACACAGACAAAAATCGCGGCGTTTGTTGAGCGCTATCAGCACTATTTTCATCGTAATAATGCCCGGTTTGAGAGGGAAAAAATAGCGCTGGATGCCCTGCCAAGAGCCATTGTCATTCCGTATCTCGGGGTGGTGGGAGCGGGCAGAACCGCAGAGGACGCGGCAATCAACGCCGATATCATCGAGTCATGGCTGGAAGTCGTGACGGATGCCACTGTCTGTGGTGATTATGAGCCGATTGGCGAAGCGGACGAATTCGACATGGAATACTGGTCTTTGGAGCAAGCTAAGCTCAATAACGTGTCGGCAAAACCATTACAAGGGCAGATCGTGGTGATCACGGGAGCGGGGGGCGGTATTGGCGCGGCTATTGCCAAGGAGTTTTCGTTATTAGGGGCAGAACTCGCGGTACTCGATATTGACAGAGCATCAGCCAAAAACGTTGCCGCGCAATTAGGGCCACATGCACTGGCTTTACAGTGCGATGTCACCGAGACCGCTTCTGTTCAGGCGGCTTTTGAGACGATAGCGACCAGATTTGGCGGCGTTGATATCGTGGTATCCAATGCGGGCGTTGCGTTATCCGGGGCGATAGCTGAATTGCCGGAAGCCACACTGCGTACCAGCTTTGAAGTGAACTTTTTTGCCCATCAACGGGTGGCCCAACAGGCGGTCAGTATCATGAAAAAACAGGGTATCGGTGGGGTGCTGCTGTTTAACATTTCTAAACAAGCGATCAACCCCGGTATTAATTTTGGCGCTTATGGCACCTCAAAGGCCGCCCTGTTAAGTCTGGTGCGGCAATATGCGTTGGAACATGGTCAGGATGGCATTCGAGTTAATGCGGTTAATGCAGATCGCATTCGGTCTGGTTTACTTGATTCTGAAATGATTAGCCTACGTGCCAGGGCGCGCGGTCTTAGTGAAGAGAAGTACATGGCGGGTAATTTACTCGGTCAAGAGGTCACCGCCCAAGATGTCGCCAAGGCTTTTGTTGTCTCGGCCATGCTCGATAAATCAACCGGTAACGTCATCACCGTGGATGGTGGCAATGTGGCAGCGATGTTGCGATAAATCATGGTTTTCCTCCGTTCAGGTTTTACCAATATAAATCCTGAGAGGAGCACTGATCAGGAGCCTCAAACAGTTACCGTAATTCAAACAGTTACCGTAATTCAAACAATATGGGGGTTCAAACTGTTATGAAAGTTCAAACACGAATGGGCTGCAAACAATTAACTCGCCGTATGTTGAACGATAAGCAACTTAATTTCTTGGTAATGGTCAATATATTGGTTATTACGGTAGCCGCTATCATTACCCAAGGGGCCTTTGTCGATCTCTATAATCTACAAACCATGGCGGGTCAGGTCCCTGAATTGGGCTTGCTGGCGATGGGGGTCATGCTGGCCATGATCGTGGGTAATGGGGGGATTGATCTCTCGGGCATTGCTCTCGCTAATCTGGCGGCAGTCGTCGCCGGTACGCTCACTCCGGGGTGGGTCAATGCTGTTGATAGCCCTTTGCTGTTTACCGTGGTTTTTGTCTTATGCGCCTTGTTGGTCGGTCTGACAGGGGGGCTAATCAATGGAGTGCTCATTGCTTACGCTAAACTCACGCCGATCCTCTGCACCTTAGGCACTCAGCTTATTTTCACCGGGTTTGCTGTCGTGATTTCTCATGGCAGTGGCGTTAAGATTGGTTTTATTGAACCGCTGTCCTTTATTGGTGATGGCCTTATTGCCAATATTCCGTTCTGCTTTGCGCTGTTTATTCTCCTCGCCACGTTGTTAGGTCTTTGGTTGCGTTTTAGTGCTACCGGTATACGGCTATATCTCTTGGGAACCAATCTTAAAGCTGCACAGTATATTGGCATTGCGCAACAACGGTTGCTGGTCGTCATCTATACCTTATCAGGCACTTTAGCCGCTATCGCCGGCATTATAATTGCGGCCCGTTCAACCAGCGCTACCGCCGATTACGGTAGCTCTTATGTGCTAATTGCTATTTTGATCGCCGTGATGGCAGGGGTCCGCCCAGAAGGAGGATATGGGCGAATGGGCTGCCTATTGTTATCGGCTACCGCCCTACAGTTTCTTTCCAGTACCTTTAATTTTTTGGACGTCTCCAGCTTTTTCCGTGACTGCGCTTGGGGCGCGTTGTTGCTGTTCTTCATTATTTTTTCCCGCATTAATCCCTCGGATTTTGTTAAATCGTTATGGCGAAAAAACACCCCATCAGTGCAATCCCCCGTGCGCTGATGAGCTGTGTCTCTGGGGGAAATAAAATGAGGAAACACCATTATGATGATTAAAAAGTTGTGTCTCATTGCCGCCATCATATTCAGCCTCGGGGTCATGGGGGCTTATGCTCAACGTAGCCAATCGATTGTGACTGTCGTTAAAGTTATTGGTGAACCTTGGTATACCCGCATGGGGGAAGGGGCTAAAGAATTTGGTGACGAAAATCCGAGCATCAGTACCCGCACGGTCGGCCCTGCACGGGCAGATTCCGCCTTACAGTTACGCATCATTGAAGACTTGATCGCCAAAAAAGTGGATGCGTTGGCCGTTGCCCCCATGGATCCGAGCACACTCGAAGGTGCGCTTAAGAAGGCGATGAGTCGGGGCATCATTGTCGTGACCAACGAAGCCTATGACATGGTCAATATGCACGCGGATATTGAAGCGGTCGATAACGCCACGTTTGGCGCAAAAATGAATGAGGGGCTGGTTAACTGTATGGGCGAAAGCGGTAAGTGGACCACCTTTGTCGGTTCACTCGGCACCAATAACCATGTGCTTTGGGCTAAAAGTGCCGCAGTTAATGCCCAAAAATACCCCAATATGACGCTGGTGGACCCACTTAATGAATCCTTTAATGATGCGAATAGAGCTTATGACAAAGCCAAAGAAATTATGCGCAAATATCCGGATATCAAAGGGTTTCAGGGGCACTCGGCCATTGATGTTATCGGCATTGGTCGAGCGGTGGAAGAGGCCGGTCTACAAGGCAAGATATGCGTCTTTGGGATCGGCCTGCCGCAAGATTCTGGCAAGTATCTGGACAGTGGCGCGATCAACGGCATCAGTTTCTGGGATCCTAAAGATGCCAGCCTCGCGATGGATACCGTCGCCAAGTTTCTGCTCGATAAAAAACCACTCACCGATGGGATGAATCTGGGCGTACCGGGCTACGAGAACGTCTCCATTAGAAAAGGAAAAGGTGACGGTGTTTTGGTTATCGGTGATGCGGCAAAGTTTGTTGATAAGACCAACTGGCAGCAGTACCCATTCTGATGAGTGGTACCAATAATAAGCGATGCCGATTAAGCGGCATAGGGCGTATTGATGGGGGATCACCCATGGACGTTTCCGCAGGTCAACGCGTCATGGCGGCGCAAGAAAGCAGAGAGACGGCTTTCCTCGTCATACACAACGTACATAAACGCTACAGTGGCGTGCACGCACTGCGGGGAATTAACGTTGAGATTCATCAAGGTGAGATTTATCACTTACTGGGTGAGAACGGCTGCGGAAAAAGCACTTTAATCAAGGTGATCTCAGGGGCTATTTGCGCGGATGAAGGTGAGTTGGTGATCAATGGCACTGCTTGTCAGAAATTAACCCCCATTGAGGCGCTGTCATTGGGGATTGAGACGGTTTATCAGGATCTCTCTCTTATCCCGAATTTAAGTGTTGTCGAGAATATTGGATTAACCGAACAACTTGTCGCACAGGCAGGGAGATTAAACCGAATACTGGATCGCCAGCGCCTGTTATCCACCGCTAAAGCGGCATTAGCGGTGGTGGGGTTACCTTCCAGCGAGAGTTTTTTGTTCACCACGGTAGAGGTGCTACCGATTGCACAACGGCAACTGGTGGCAATTGCCCGAGCCATCGCCACTAAAGCCAGACTGGTTATCATGGATGAACCTACCACCTCACTGACAAAGAAGGAGATTGATAATCTGATTGGTGTCATTCGCCAGCTTAGTCAACAACATGTCGCCGTGCTGTTTGTGAGCCACAAACTGGATGAATGTTTCGCCATTGGCGGACAAGTCTTGGTACTGAAAGATGGTCAAAAAATCGCCCAAGGTGCCATTACCCATTTCACTAAGTCTCAACTGGGCTATTTAATGACCGGGCGGCGGGTGGATGAACGACGTTACCGTCGCGTGCAGCAGGGTGGAGAGCCGCTGCTAACGGTTACGGGCTTAGGTCAACGGGCGGCTTTTGACGAGATATCCTTCGTGTTACACCGCGGTGAAATTTTAGGCGTAACCGGCTTACTTGACTCAGGGTGCAATGAACTCGGTTTGGCGCTAGCTGGAATATTGCCAGCTAACCGCGGGATCATCGCCCTCGAAGGTCAGCCCATTAGCCTTAGGCAACCCCGTGATGCCATCAACAACCACATTGCTTATGTACCAGAAGATCGTCTTGATGCGGGCCTCTTCCTTGGTAAATCGATACTTGAGAACCTCATTGTACTCGAACTGGATCACTTACTGGGCTATTGGGGTCAGGTGGATAAGGGGCAATGCCAGGTTTTAGCCACCCAGACGGTTCTCGATTTAGATATTTCTGCGTCGAATATAAATCTGCCAGTTCAGGCACTTTCTGGCGGTAATCAACAACGGGTCCTCATTGGCAGAGCACTGACCATCAAGCCGTGGGTGCTTATCTTGCATGGCCCCACCGTCGGCGTGGATGTCGGTGCTAAAGATACGATTTATCGGCTGATCCAAGCGCTGGCGAAGAAAGGAATGGGGGTCATCCTGATCAGTGATGACCTACCGGAGCTGTGTCAAAACTGCGACCGAATTCTGGTGATGAAGAAAGGCCGTATTTGCCAACAGGTGAGCGCAGTGGATGCCAATGAAAATAGACTCTATCAAGCACAGATCGCCGATGAGGGACTCACTGAGGATTTATAGCTATGGTTATTGATCTCCCCGTTCACACGAAACCATCACGTTCATTCAACACCCTTATCGAATGGTGTCTGCACCGCCCGTCAACCTTTACCTTTATATTGATCATTATCGTGTGTCTCACCGTCGGCGTTATTAATCCTGCTTTTTTACAACTCTCCAATCTGTTTGATATTGCGAGAGCCTCGGTCGTCGTGGGTCTGTTTGCATTGGGCGTCTTGATTGTACTCGCCTCCGGTGGTCTGGATGTCTCGTTTACGGCGATCGCGGCACTGTGCATGTATGGCGTCACGAAGTTTGTCTTACTGTATTGGCCTGATGCCCCGGTTATCGCCATGTTTATTGCCAGTGGCTGTGGGGGGGCTATCTTGGGAGGGATTAACGGTGTTTTGGTTCACAGCCTGAAAACCTCATCACTTATTGTGACTATTGGCACCCAATACCTTTATCGGGGGCTGCTGCTGACTTTTATTGGCACGGCGTTATACATGAATATTCCCGAGCAATTAGAGCAATTTGGTAAAAGCCCACTCTATATTGTCAGCAATATCAATCAAGGTATCACGATACTGCCGCTGTTCTTTTTAATACTGGTATTTGCCAGCTTACTGACCTGGTGGTTACTGAACCGCACCTTGCTGGGGCGTGCCATTTTTGCCATTGGCGGTAATAGCGATATTGCCCAACGGCTCGGTTTTGATGTGCGAGTGGTACAGATCTTTGTATTTGCTTACGCCGGGTTACTGGCTGGCATCGCGGGCATGGTGCATGTAGCCAGTAACCGCATAGCCAACCCGTTTGATTTAAATGGATTGGAGTTAACGGTCATTGCCGCTGTCATTCTCGGGGGCGCGCGTATTACCGGCGGCAGTGGTACGGTTTTGGGTACCCTCATGGGGGGGGGCTTGGTCGTGTTGGTTAACAACGTTTTAATTCTGGTGGGTATTCCAAGTACATGGCAGAAGGTGATTATCGGGGCGTTTATTATCGCCGCGGGTACCGCTTTTGGTTGGCGTAAATATCGCTAAGGTCTATTTCAGCATTTATGTTTAATCAATGATTATGAGGATATCAATATGTCAAAAATTGTCAGCCTGGGTATTCATGTCCTTGATGTATTAGGGCGTCACGTGAACCGATTCCCCCCCGGTGGAGAGCTCGATATTATTAATGAAATCCGCTTAACCGTTGCGGGTACAGCCGCCGGGATGAGTGTTGATCTGGCTAAGCTCGGGGGCGATGTTTATGCGATGGGGGCCGTGGGTCTGGATGCATCGGGCAACTTTATTATCGACACCTTGCGGCGCTATGGGGTTAATACCGACCACATTGTACGTAAATCAGCAGTACAAACCTCCTGCAGTATGCTGCCCATCCGGCCCAATGGCGAGCGGCCAGTTCTGCATGTTTTGGGGGCCAACGCGGCCTATAGGCTTGAAGATATCCATTGGGATGTGATTGCCAGTGCGGATATTCTCCACTTTGGTGGCACCTATTTACTGCCCGGCCTTGATGGGCCACCCACGGCCACTGTCTTAAAATTCGCCAAAGAGCATGGGGTGACCACCACGCTGGATTTACTGGTTAACGCCCAACCTGACCTACTGGCCAAGCTTGAGCCAGCGTTGCCTTATATCGATTATTTTATGCCCGGTTTAGATGAGGCGCGGGCCATTTGCGGTTTAGAGAAACGGGCTGATGTCATTGCGTTTTTCCTGAACCGTGGGGTGGGCCACACCGTTTTCAAAATGGGGGCTGAGGGGAGCAGTATTGCGTCACTGGACATGGCGGAGATTCTGATCCCCGCGTATAAAGCGCAGGTTGTGGATTCAACCGGCTGTGGTGATTCCTATTGTGCGGCCTTTATTATGGGGTTGACCAAAGGCTGGGACCTTGCGACATCGGGGCGCTTCGCTTCTGCTGCGGCTTCGCTGGTGGTCTCTGGTTTAGGCTCTGATGCGGGCATTATTGATTTTGAGCATACCCTTAAGGTGATGAATACGGCCGAAACCTTACCCATTGCCCAAGAGACTTAACCTTCGGGTCCCAATGACGGTCTATTGTTCGGGTCATTGGGATATCTTGGGTTATTGGACTGGATACGGTTGTCACATAATCTTTGGTGATTTTCTAGGCTGCGCCCCTTATCTTAACTCGCTTGATGAGTGGTATATGCTCGATGCGTGTAACATCTTTATATTAAAAATCACCTAAAAATCACCTAAAAATATATAGTTACGAGAGGTCAGAAAAAAAAGGGGGGGAAACCCCGCCGAAACTCCTTGTGATTTGCTGATGCGCCAAACATACACGCCATACATACAATTTACGCCTGTTACAACGCATATGTGTGATGTGTGGCGATGAACTCTGGGAAAGAATGGTCCACATATTCCGGAGCATAAAACTAGTCACCCGCTGGGTACGCAGCGTAAACGCGTTGATAATCGTGATGCAATGAACGTCATTTTCTTGCTATCAGTTTGCCATGCCGCTTAATACCTCGGCCAGGCGGTCGAAGAATTCACCAAACAGGTGTTCGGTGAACGGGGCTAACAATGGCATGATCAAACCCAAAGAGATAATGCCTACGGTCAGTGTTAACGGGAAACCGATAACGAAAACAGAGAGTTGTGGTGTCATCCGGTTCAACATCCCCAAGGCCATATTCAAGGTTAACAACAAAGTAATCAAGGGGAGAGCCAGCATCAGCCCATTCATAAAGATCATCGAACCTGACTGGGCCAGCGTGAGAAAACCGTTGCCATTAAGGGGGGCAAACTGAATGGGTAAAGTATGGAAACTGTCTGCTAGCAATGAAATGAGCCATAAGTGGCCATCAAAAGAGAGGAAGAGCAGCGTCACCAGGATGTTAAGCAAGCGGGATAATACCGGCATATTTGGACCACCTGATGGGTCAAAGAAGGTGGCGAAAGATAACCCCATTTGTAACCCAATCACCTCTCCGGATAACCGAACGGCGGCAAAGGCGAATTGCATCGTTACACCCAGTGCAACACCAATCAATATTTGTTGGATAGCGACCCAGAGTGCAGCGCTGGAGAATAAAGGGATATTCACCGGGGGCAGGGAGGGCGCAATCAGAAAGGTAATTAAGACCCCCAGCCCAATCTTCACTTTTTTGTTGACCTGTTTCTCACTCAACAGCGGGGCGGTGCCGATCAGGGCCAATACCCGGACCAACGGCCAAAAGTATTGGCTAACCCAGACGCTGAGTTGGTGGGTATCAAAGGACAGCATGGCTAGCCAATCAACGTGGGCAGGCTGGTGAATAAATTGCGCATATAGTCCAGGATCAAGTTCAGCATCCACGGGCCTGCTATCACCATAGTAGTGAAGACTGCCAGTATTTTAGGGATGAATGACAGGGTCATTTCGTTGATCTGTGTTGCTGCCTGTAGCAGGCTGACAATTAGCCCGCTGATGAGCGCGGCCAGTAACAGTGGCGCGGCCAGTGCCAAGGCGATCTTCATTGCCTCGGTACCGAGAGCCATTACTGATTCTGGAGTCATGACGTGTCTGCCTCTTGCCTAACTGTGTGAGTGAATACGCGATAAGCCAGTGACGGGGAGCACCGGCCATCAATGCACCTGCAACGTGAAATATACCGGGTTAATCAGCTATAAAAGCTCTGCGCCAGTGAACCCAATAACAATTGCCAGCCATCAACCAGAACAAATAACATCAGCTTGAACGGTAGCGAGATACTGGCAGGCGGAACCATCATCATCCCCAGCGCCATCAGCACACTGGCGACCACCAAATCGATAATCAGGAACGGAATAAATACGGTAAAACCAATTTGGAATGCCGTTTTCAATTCACTGGTGACATAGGCGGGCAGCAGAATACGCATCGGAACCATCTCGGGGCCTTCCAGCGGCGGCAGATTTGCCAACCGGGCATACAGCGCCAGATCAGATTCCCGCGTTTGGCGCAGCATAAACTCCCGCAACGGTTGTGAACCTTTATCCAGCGCCACGTCCATGCTGATTTTATCCTGACTGAAGGGCAGATAAGCCTCTTGATAAACTTTGTCAAACACCGGTGACATAATAAAAAAGGTCAGAAACAGCGCCAGCCCCAGCATCACCTGATTCGGCGGGGCCGAAGGGGTGCCCATCGCGTTACGCAGTAACCCGAGCACAATAATGATGCGGGTAAAACTGGTCATCATCAGTAACGCCGCGGGCAAAAAACTCAGCGTGGTGATGAATACCAGCGTTTGCACGGGTAAAGACCAACTCTGTCCACCATTAGCCAACGGTTGGCTGATGATCCCAGGCAGTTGAGCCAATACCGAAGGTGAGCAAAATAAGGTGAGCAGCCCCAGTGTGGTTTTGTTGATAACCGACGTTATTATGGTGCGCCACATCCGGCAGAACAGCGTGCCAGTGATGAGAGAACGTTTGCTGATAAAAACAGGGCGATGGGACGTCATGCCGATTTTTCCGGATGTTTCAATATCTTGTTTAGCAGTTGGCGAAAATCAGCCGCTTGCGCATTGCTTGTTGATAGCGTGCCATCCGCCTGCCGCGGTGCTTTCACCACCGGACGTGCCAGTGTATGCAAGGGGGTAACCTGTTGGGCCGTAACGCCCAATACCAGCCAGGTGTCATCGACTTCGACAATCACCACCCGCTCACGTTGCCCGACCTGACAACTGGCCCGTACGTTCAGTAGCTTGCTATTACGGGCCTGTGGGGCAAACCCCAACCGCCGCACCAGCCAGGCCACAAACAGAATTAATAACAGAATACCGCCCAGCGCACTGCCCACCTGCGTTAACACACCCCCTGCAGGCATGGCCGGGGTGGCGGCGCTCGATTGCAATTGATTGGTTGATTGCAGTTGACTGCTCGGCTGTAACTGACTGTTCGACCCCGGATGGCTGGCAGCAAACCCTGTGGTTGCGGTTTGCTGTGTTGTTGTTGAGGCCAGTATTGTCGAGGTCGGTGCGGCTGCAGTCATTAGCGGCTCAAACGACGCATACGTTCAGATGGTGTAATGATGTCCGTGATGCGGACCCCGTATTTATCGGCCACCACCACCACTTCGCCCTGAGCAATCAGATAACCGTTAATCAGAATATCCAGGGGTTCGCCCGCCAAGCCATCAAGGGAGACCACCGAGCCTTGTGACAGACGCAGTAACTCTTTGATGGTCATTTTGGTGCGACCTAATTCAACGGAGAGTTTTACCGGGATATCCAGAATTAAATCGATATCCTGCAAATTACCCAGCCCCTCAGGTGCTTCCAGCGATTTAAAGACGCCTTCGGTCGTGGCCGTGGGTTTTTCTGTCGCTTGCTGCTCATTAAACGCATCAGCCCACAGATCGTCCACGGATTCCTTTCCATCAGCAGACGGAAACTTAGGGTCACTCATTTGGGCTGTTCCTCACTCAGAGCATTCAAAATAGGGTTAATCAAATGTTCAACACGCAGGGCATATTGCCCGTTTAATGTCCCGTATTGACTGGTTAGTACCGGTACGCCATCGACGTGACCAATCAGTCGATCCGGTTTTTCTATCGGCAACACATCCCCCGGCTGTAGTTTTAGGATCTGTGACAATCGCAGAGGGATATCAACAAAATTAGCCACCAATTCCAGCTCCGAATGCTGAACTTGCTTCACTAAGGTTTCGCGCCAGTAGTTATCTTCCTGACGGGAGTTCTCCAGAGGTGGATTGGTCAACAGTTCGCGCAAGGGCTCGATCATGGCGAAGGGAATACAGATATTAAACTCACCGCTCAGGGTGCCTATCTCCACCTGAAAAGGCGTGCTCACCACGATGTCATTGGGGGAGGTGGTGATATTGGTAAATTTCACCTGTATTTCTGAGCGAACATATTCCACATCGATTTTATAGATGGCCGCCCAGGCATCACGGTAAGCATCCAACGCCAACCGCAACATCCGGGTGATAACCCTTTGCTCGGTATGAGTAAACTCACGGCCTTCCACTTTCGTTGGAAAACGGCCATCCCCGCCAAACAGGTTATCAACAGCAATAAATACTAAACTGGGGGCAAATACGAATAGCGCAGTACCGCGTAGCGGTTTTAGATGCACCAGATTAAGGTTGGTTGGCACTGGCAGATTGCGGGCAAAATCGTGATAAGGCTGAATTTTTATCGGGCCGACCGTGATATCTGGGCTACGGCGCAATAGGTTAAACAATCCCATACGGAACTGACGGGCAAAACGCTCGTTGATGATCTCCAACGCGTGTAGGCGTTCACGCACCACACGTCGCTGGGTTGTCGGATCGTAAGGTTTGACGTCGGTCTCATTGGCGGTGATTACCACGGGTTCTTCACTCCCGCTATCGCCATTTAACAGTGCGTCAATCTCTGCTTGTGAAAGAATGCTATCGCCCATAATGATTATCGCAATATGAATGCGGTAAACAGCACATCGCTGATCACCTGATTAGGTTGGCCTTTAACCATTGGCGGACTAAGTATGTTTTTAATGTCATTGACTAAACGCTGCTTGCCTTCTTCATTCGATAAGCTATCGGCTGACTGACGAGAAAGCAGTAATAGCAAGCGGCTGCGAACTTCCGGCAGATAGTCATTGAGTTTGGCGCGGGTAGTATCGTCGGGCAGTCTTAGGGTTAAACCGATATAAAGTACGCGATCCAGATTATTATCGGGCGTGATCAAGTTAACGGTGAAGGTCTCCAACGGCATAAATACCGGGATGGCAGCAACAATCTGGGTATTGGCCGGTTTACTCTTATGAAGTAACCACCAGCTATAGCCGCCACCCGCACAGGCTGCTATAGCAACCAGTACCAGCAGGATCAGCCAGATCGAACTCTTACGCTTGGCCGGGAAGGTATTATCAGACATGGGGAAGACAAATTCCTGTTTCGATATTAAGCGGTGAATCACGATAATAACTTGGGGCAATGCCTGTGCTGATGACCACCAACCGCGGTCCACCCACAAACTACCCCACGCTATACGAATTATTGCTGACGATTATCCCGCTTATCTTCAATACCAATAGGCAGAATAGGTGGGAAAAAACGGCCTAGCTTGCCCGTTTGTTCACTTATGGTGAAACAAACGTCAGTTTTAGGTGAAGACGTTAACCTTAGGCGAAGACATCAACGCCGCCTTGGCCGTTCGCTAAGGACTGTAAGGCGGTTGGCGCGGCCAACGGGGGCTCGGTCAGAGGACCGGCGGCCACATCACCGTAAGTGGGTTGGCCGCGAGCAACGAAGTCCTGCTGATTTTGCTGCTGTGCCTGCTGCCATTGCCCCTCGCTGCCAACACTGCTTTGACCTAATTGAACCCCACTTTCCGCCAAGGCGTGGCGTAGACTGGGCATCGCGGCTTCAAGTGCGGCGCGTACCTGGCTGTGGGCAGAAGCAAAGTGCAATTGCGCTTGGTTATCTTCCATTTTCAGACTGATCTGTAAGGCACCCAGCTCTTGTGGGTGTAAACGTAACTCGGCACGTTGCTGACCATTACGGCTGAACATGATCACTTGCTGCCCCAATGACTGTTGCCACTCCTGGCTGCCTGGCGAGGCACTTAAATACCCATTAGCGGGGGCGCTGACCAGTGAACTGACGGCAGTGGTGTTCATCGGGCTGGACAGCGCAGCGGTTACCGGTGTCGAATTTAACAGTGTTTTATCGCTGCTGGCGGTGGTGAGAGAGACCTCGCTCTGGGCGGTCAATGGTGGGTTTTTGGTGCTCAGGACGCTATCGCTGTCCTGAGCCGCTAAATGGGTTAATTTGTCCGGTGCGGTAGTGGTTTTAGTTTTACCGTTAGTGGCCCCGGCCAGTCGCTCTGTGCCAGTCAGCGCCGTAGCATCTTGTTTCGCTGTACTGTTTTTGTCGCTTATTAACTCATTGTTACCCATTAACCCATTGTTACTTATTAACCCATTGTTGTTAGCCAGCAGACCCTCTTCAGATAGCGTGTTTTCTTGCCCTGCACTGCCAGAAGCCAGCTTGTCAGCGCCGAGTGTCGCCGCGACCTGATGCGGCAACATGGTTAATAAGGTTTGTAGCGCGTTGAGGTCACTCGTCTCATGGCGGTTATCCAGTTGAGAGTCATCATTAGCCGTGGTTTTTTTTGCGCCAGCGGCATCACCGACTTGCCCTATATGAGTCAGACCGGCAGGCAGGGTGGCCGTGATATCCCCCAGTGCGGCTAGCAACTGATTGAGTTTACTGTTGCTACTGGTTAATTTGCCACTGTCGGCATCAGCGGCTAAAGACGATTTCAGCATTGCCGCTTCTTTAGCTGTCAGTTCCTTGCCCGGTTGAGTGAGTTGGTCACCTAATAATTTCGCGAAATCCGTGGGCATACCGGCATCGGTAAACAGCGTTGCAATAGAGGAAGAGGACGAGACACCTTCGCTTTCACTCGGGGTAGCCGCAGCGGGCAATAGGGACAGATTCATAAATTAAGACTCCTTTGTGAGGCGCGCTGAGCGAACTCATCCATCAATTTTTGATCCAAACGGTTCTCTTGCTGGCGCTGAGTGGTTTCAGCCCGCTCTTGCAAGGTTTCAAACGCGTTTAACCGCTGCTGTTTTTCTTGCCAATACTTCACTGCCTGCTCAACTTTGATACTCCATTGAGCCAGTTGTTTGCGATGTTGGTCGATGGCTTGTTCCAGTGTTTGAATAAACTGCTGATAATTTTGCCAACTGGATGAAGCCATCCCATTGCACAGCGTGTCATTCAACCGCTCCCGGTATTCATCCTGATAAGTCAGCAACATGGTCAGTTGCTGCTCAGCATTCTGATAGGACTGACGAACGTGTCCCAGTTGAGTACTGGCCTGTTCGACGGCTTTCTGGGCCAGATCGCACAAGGTGACGAGAGGTGACTGACTTTTCATCGAATTCCTCATTGATTACAGGGGTGACACGGCGGTTTGCATCATCCTTTCCGGCTTCTCAGCCTTCATAACGTTTTAGCCAGGCAATAAACGCTTAACCTGGAAATAAACTCTTCAGATGCTGGCAGGCATCGTCAAAACTGCTGCGCTCAAACATGCCTTGCTGCAAGAAAATTTCCATCTGCGGATACAGGGCAATCGCCTTGTCCAATAATGGATCACTGCCCGCAGCGTAAGCCCCCACACTGACTAAATCTCGGTTACGCTGATAGCTGGCAAGCAGTTGTTTAAATTGGCGCACCCGGCTGTAATGGTCATCATCGATTAATGAAGTCATGGCACGGCTGATAGAGGCTTCGATATCGATAGCTGGATAGTGACCGGATTCAGCTAAACGGCGAGATAGCACCACATGCCCATCAAGGATGGCGCGCGCGGAGTCAGCAATAGGGTCTTGTTGATCATCACCTTCGGTGAGGACGGTATAAAATGCAGTAATGGAGCCGCCGCCTGAAACACCGTTACCCGCCCGTTCAACCAGTGCCGGTAATTTGGCGAATACGGAGGGCGGATAGCCTTTGGTCGCGGGAGGTTCGCCGATAGCCAGCGCGATTTCGCGTTGCGCCATGGCATAACGGGTTAGGGAGTCCATAATCAGCAATACATGCTGACCGCGATCGCGAAAATCTTCGGCAATCCGGGTGGCATAGGCGGCACCCTGCATACGCAGCAGCGGTGACACAT
The DNA here is from genome assembly GCF_001053095.1 of Yersinia similis. Lineage (GTDB taxonomy): Bacteria > Pseudomonadota > Gammaproteobacteria > Enterobacterales > Enterobacteriaceae > Yersinia > Yersinia similis. Next base: position 230,051 of record NZ_CGBP01000002.1, read on the forward strand.
CGGCTGGCGCGGCGATAACCACCGAACGGGCGCGGCCTTCTGGCCCGAGGATATTTTCGATAAAATCTTTGACTTCACGGCCACGCTCACCAATCAGCCCAACCACGATCACGTCAGCCTGCGTGTAACGGGCCATCATGCCGAGCAGTACGCTTTTACCAACCCCAGAACCGGCAAACAGCCCCATCCGTTGACCACGTCCCACCGTCAACAGGGCGTTAATGGTACGCACACCCACATCCAAGACTTGGACAATGGCGGTGCGCTGCAAAGGGTTTATCGGTGGTGTAATCAGTGGCGCACGATAACCGGTTTCAGGTGCCGGTAAGCCATCAAGCGGTTTGGCACTGCCATCCAAGACCCGACCTAATAACTCGGGGCCAAGGGGTAATTGTTTACTGGCAGATGCGCCGCCCGTGGTGACTCTGGCATACACTCTGGCACCGGGGACGATACCTTCCACATCTTCTAAAGGCATAAGAAACAGATGCTGACCGTTAAAACCGACCACTTCGCTTTCGACTTCCTGCACTTCACCGCCATTATGGCGCTCAATCAGGCAGGTCGCCCCTAAAGGCAATTGCAGGCCGGTGGCTTCCAGCACTAAACCAGTGGCGCGGGTCAAGCGGCCATAACGGCGGATTGTTGTCGATTGGTTGATACGCTCTTCAAATTTATCTAAAGAGGTGAGCCAGCGGCCGAGGCGGGTGGTCATCACAGTTCTCCCGGCGCGGCCAGACGGCACAGCTCATGCCAACGGGTCGCCAGACTGGCATCCAGATCGCCTTCTTCCGCGCTGACTTTACAGCCGCCAGCATGAATCTGGCTGTCGCCCAATAAGCGCCAGCCATGCAAGCTCAGGGTGGAACCTAAGCGCTGCTCAACAATGGCTAAATCATCTGGGTTTACCCGTAACTGCGGTTTGCCAGCAAACATGGGTTCTTGCTGGATCATCTGCTGGATTTGCGTCAATAGGGCCGTGCCATCACAAATCGCAGGCTGTCCGAGAATTTGTTTCGCCGCGGCCAGCGCTATTTGCACTAAGCGTGAGGCAATGACGCTATCCAAGGTATCGAGCGTATTTTGAAAATCGGTCACCATAACTTGCCAGTGGGCGGTCATTGGTGCTAATTGTTGCTGCGCATCGGCCAACGCTTGCTGGTGGCCTTCTTCCAGCCCGGTTTGGTAACCCTTATCCAACCCTTCTTGTAAGCCTTTGGCAAACCCCTGCTGGCGGCCCTGTTTTTCGGCTTCCAATTGCAGGTTTACCAACACCTGTTGCTCATCAACGGCGGTTGGGGTTGCCAAAGGTTCATCAGTAAATAACAGACTGATATCCGGCATAGACTCGGACAGAGGTGCCTCGGACTGGCTGGCAAAATCTTTCAATGACCAAGGTTGCCAGGGCAGGGCGTTAATCCGATCAGACATAGATATCCTCGCCGCCGCCAATCACAATTTCGCCGCTTTCGGCCAAACGACGAACGATAAGCAAGATGGCTTTCTGTTCGTTTTCGACCAGTGACATCCGCACCGGCCCACGGGTGGCCAGATCGTCGCGTAGAATTTCTGCTGCCCGCAGGGACATATTGCTGAGGAAGCGCTCGCGCAAGGCCTGATCGGCCCCTTTCAAGGCAATCAGCAACGATTCGTTGTCGATCTCTTGCAGCAAACGCTGAATGCTGCGGTCATCAACACTGACCAAATTCTCGAACAGGAACATTTCATCGATGATTTTCTGCGCCAATTCACCATCGTATTCACGTACCGCATCCATAACGGTTTCTTCCTGTTGTGTTTTCATCAGGTTAATAATCTCTGCCGCTGTACGGATCCCGCCCATTTTGCTGCGTTTGAGATTTTGGCCATCAAGCAGGTTATTTAACACTTCGGTCAATTCAGCCAGTGCGGCGGGCTGAACACCGCCAAAGGTGGCGATACGCAGCATGACATCGTTACGCAGGCGCTCATCGAACAGGGCCAGAATATCGGCGGCTTGAGCACGTTTTAGATGAACCAATATGGTGGCGATAATCTGTGGATGCTCGTCGCGGATCAGATCCGCCGCCATCTGCGGTTCCATAAAGTTGAGGGTTTCCATCCCACTGGTGGTTTCGCGAGATTCGAGAATGTCTTCCAACAAACTGGAGGCTCGCTCTTCTCCCAGTGCTTTTATCAATACGCTACGCAGATAGTCGCTGGCGTTAACACTCAATGCAGCATATTGCTCTGCATCATCTTCAAACTCAGCCAAGACATCGACCAATTGCTGATGAGAAACCTGACGCATGCTGGCCATAGTGGTACTGAGTTGCTGTACCTCACGGGAGGAGAGGTGCTTGAAAACCTCAGCGGCGTGGTCTTCACCCAACGTCATCAGCATAATGGCGCTCTTTTCAGTTCCGGTCAGACTCATTGGTCATTACTCATCCATTGACGGATCACCAACGCCACAACACGTGGGTCTTTATCCGCAAGTTCGCGTATACGCTGGGCCTGAACTTCAGCACTTACCCGCTGCTGATTCTTCTTACGTAGGGCCAGCTCTTCTTTACTTTGTTTTACCGTCTCAGCCGCTTGTGCGGTTTGAACTATGTCATTCACTGAGGCGGCGGCTTTATCTGCGACCTGTTTTTTGGCGAGCATTGGGCGCACCATTTTGCGCCACAAAATCCAGGCGACCAGTAGGATCAGCAGGTAGCGGCCTGCATTCAGCAACTGATCAAAGAAAGATTGCTGTTGCCAGAATGGTAGGCTGCTACCACTGGTGTCGTCACTGGCCGTAAAGGGAGTATTGACTACGTTCAGCGTGTCACCACGAACGGTAGAGAAGCCCATAGCTTCACGCGTCAGTGACTCCACCTGGGCTAACTGATCTTTGCTCAGTGCAATCGGCTTACCGGCTTTATCACTGGTGTAGTTCACCACTACCGCGACGGATAAACGCTGCACCATACCTGCTTGCTGTTGGGTATGGCGGATGGTGCGGTCCACTTCGAAGTTTGTCGTTTGGTCGTGGCGACTATTGCTGGAACTGGCTTTCGCAGCGGTCGAAGTTGCCGCTGTGGTTGCGTTCGCTGGAGCGGCATTATTGGCCGCGGCTCCCGCAGGTTGTGGGGTTTCAATCGGAGCTATCGGTGCTACTGGCGGTTGGTTCGATAACGCACCCGGCACACCGCCTACGTTAGTTCCGCCCAGTTGTTCGCTGGTACTCACCTGTTGAGAGCGGACAGCGCCTTGGTTGGCGGCCTGATTCGGCTTGTACTCTTCATCTGTTTGTTCACGGCTGGCAAAATCAACCTGCGCAGTCACCTGAGCATGAACATTACCGTTGCCGACCATCGGTGCCAAAATATTCTCAATACGGCGCTGATAGCGGTTTTCAACTTCGCTGGTGAATTTCAATTGCGAAGCATTTAAATCGCGGCCTGCACTGTCTGATTGCGTCAACAGACGGCCCGTTTGGTCAACTACGGTGACGTTACCCGGCGGTAAGCCTGCCACGCTACTGGAAACCATATAAACGATGGCGTTGATCTGACCATCATCTAATGCGCGACCCGGTTGTAAGGCTAGCGTGACCGATGCGGTCGGGGATTTTTGTTCACGGACAAATAACGAGGGTTTGGGCATCGCCAAATGCACTCGTACATTCAACACTGGCCCAAGTGTGCCGATGGTCCGGGATAATTCGCCTTCCAATGCCCGTTGGTAATTTATTTGCTCACTGAATTGACTGATGCCGAATTTTTCCTGATCCAGCAATTCAAAACCCACAGCGCCGCCTTTTGGTAACCCTTGTTGTGCCAACCGCAGGCGGGTTTCATGCACTTTCTCCGCGGGGATCAACAATGCGCCACCATTATCAGCGAAACGATAAGGGATATTCAGTTGTGTCAGTTGGGTGACGATATCACCACCGTCACGATCACTAAGATTGCTGTAAAGAACGCGATAATCCGGGCTTTTAGCCCAGAGCATCAATGCGACAATGATGGCAATAGCGGCAGCGGCAGCAATCAGCAGGGGAATTTTAGGGTTCGCGCGCAGGCGTGCCAATGTCATCGTAAAAGCGTTCTCACGATTTTCACCGCCAGTTATCGAGGCGTTCATACACGTCCTTGCCCAATCTGAACAACGTTTGAGTTAATATTCTTCATATAAATAGTGTGTTGAAACAAAACAGACTCCCAGGTGCTGTGAGCGGTACCGCATCAATAGCTGTTCATCCCTTATTATGGGCATGCCATTATTTGCTGGAAGTGAACAATTCGATGGCTCAATAAGCCGGTACTTTTGTATCTAATTAGCCGCTTTAGCGCAAAAATGATGTGTTAGGGTGTCATCCTGAAAAGAGTGATACGTGTGTGCTTGTGGTTAAGAATGAGGGTGTTTAAACACCTTCGTGAATAAAAACCGCCCAGACGTCTGCATTGATCGCAGTGTTTATATCCTGAGGGTGAATATGTCTGTTCAAGGTATCGAAGGGGTTTTACAGCAGTTACAGGTGACCGCATTACAGGCCTCGGGGTCAGCAAAAACCCTGCCCGCAGAGGCGGGCTTCGCCAGCGAACTGAAAGCGGCGATCGGCAAAATCAGTGAAAACCAACAAGTTGCCCGGACATCAGCACAGAATTTTGAACTGGGTGTTCCCGGTGTCGGTTTGAATGATGTGATGGTTAATGCGCAAAAGTCATCGGTTTCGTTACAGCTTGGTATTCAGGTGCGTAATAAGCTGGTTGCCGCCTACCAAGAAGTGATGAATATGGGCGTGTGAGTCAGTCAGGTTATTAATTTTAATGAAAAATATGATAATCCTTTTTTCTATGGGGCATGGGTGGGGCAGATGGCGATAACTTTGCGTTCAGTAAAGCTATTCATATGCCGTAGTAGTCATTCCTGACTCACCACATCCCAAAACTCATTCGCTTTGGTTGTTTTGCACTTTTCAGCGCCGTTATCTTAAAGAGCATGGTATCCGTTTCGTACTGCTTTGGCGTCCGGCTGTATTGATGGAGTGAGAATGCAAGAAATATTGCATGCTCGATAAAGCACGATTGCCACGGATAGCGGCGTTATAAAAACAAAATTTTGTCTTTTCCGGAAAAATGACTAGATTCATCTCTAACGGTAGTAATTGCATCCGTTGAGTTGGTAAACAAGAATTCAAAGCCTTGGTTAATCGCTGGGGCTTTTGCATTTCTACATTCGCATGGGTACTGAAAGAACCTAAATCTTGCCATCCTCCGAGGTCTGGACGAGGCAGCACCCAGCCGAATGTGGTAGGCGGAGCAATTAAAGGTTGCATGTTGCGACATATTGTTTCATATTGTCAGTGCGCTATCGCTATCGCTATCGCTATCGCTATCGCTATCGCTATCGCTATCGCCAGCGCATGCGTTTCATGTCGCATGAAATACAAATCCCGAGAGAGGTTCGCACAATGGCTACCAGTATTCGTTTAGACGACGACTTTGTTAGCGACGTAAAGGTTCATGCTGATGCTGCAAGCCGCAGTGTTCCAAAGCAGATTGAACATTGGGCGAGGATAGGGCGTATCGCTGAAGATAACCCTGACTTGCCTTACAGTTTCATTCTAGAATCTCTACTGGCGCAAAGCGAGGTCGATAACCACAAGGTTACGCGCTATGTCAGAAGAACAGCACGGAAGTGAGATTGACGTTTATGAAACCCGTCGATTCACAAAGGCATTAGCAAAACTACCAGAGGCTCACTTGGTGATGGTGGAAGATGAAATCGAAAAGATTATCAAGAATCCCATTATAGGTGAGCAGAAAAAGGGGGATCTCAGTTATCTCCGCGTCCATAAGTTTCAGTTTAATAACCAACTTACTTTGCTGGGATATAGCTGGGTAGAAGATAAAATCGAGCTTTACTTATTAAGTTTAGGATCGCACGAAAACTTCTATCAGGCACAAAAGCAGCAACGCCAAGCCGATCTCAAGTTAATTAGCTAGTCGGCATAAAATTTTAAGGCTCACTTCGATGGGCCTTTTCTATTTTGAACTATGCCAATCATAGACAAGACACCTTGCGGTAATGCACTGCCATACGTGAAGTTACTAGCACTTACGCGAATTTAAAACCGACCACAGCACATGATGAATATGGGCGTGTGATCAAGGACGGCGATAAAATACAGAGCCGGGCTTTCTTACCCGGAGTAAACAAGATCTCCTATCACGGTTTAAACCTACCTCGCTCTTTCGACTGACTCATAACCATTCGACCGTATGTTCATAATGGTATAAAGGGTTTGCCAAATGTGGTGAATGGATAATCGCCGTTTAATCGGATGGATAATCGACGCAGGCAACGCCAAGGTACAGCAAGGTTTCCGGGGGGAGAGGTAGGGCAAAGAATTACCGTTGATTAATTCGAACGTAAACTTGTTAATCAGATGTATGGTTTACTACGTAATTTATTGGTCCTTCATAGGTTCGTGTGACAACGCCCATAAATAAAGAGAGGCAGTTGTTCCGTATGGGGTATATCGGCGGCGATAGCGCTCAAAACGCTCACGGGGCAGGGTTTTATGGCGATATAAATTCATCATACCGCGGCGGATGGCTAAATCTCCCCAACTGACAATATCGGGCCGTGACAATGAGGAGATCAACAGCATTTCCGCTGTCCAAACCCCTACGCCATCAAGATGTGAAAGCTGTGTAATAACCTCGTTATCAGGCAATTGCGCAATAACAGATAAATTCAGTGAACCATTAATGACCGCATTGGCTGCCCCTTTAATATAGCCAGCTTTCCTCATGGTCATACCACAGCGTTGAATCGCCCCGGCTGAGGTTGCAGCAACGCTGGTGGGTGTGACGATACCCAATAATAGGGTTAAGCGTGTATTGACGGTGTGCGCCGCTTTAACTGAAATTTGCTGATCAACAATATTTCTGATCAACGCGGCGAATAAGTCCGGCGATGATGGGCGCTCTAACATCCCCAAGCGCTCAATAGCCGCGGCCATTTTTTTATCCCGCCGTTTCAGATGATTTATTTCTGTTTCGCCGTAGGTATAGAACACCAGCCCACTCCTTCCTGCAACTTGAATGATGACGGATATATTTAGGCCAATTCAGACAGCGGGATAGCTTGATAACCCACTCTTTGTAGTAGAATAGTGATATCAATACTATCAACTTTCTCGGCGTGTAAATAAGCTGCAGCATAGTCACGCCAGATACCTGATTGCAGAAATAAGATAAACAGATCCCGATCCAGATGGCTTTCATTCACCATATTCACCATGATATTAAGGGCTTCTGATAACATTTTTCCTGGTTTATAAGGCCGGTCGGCTGCGGTGAGAGCCTCGAAAACATCAGCTATTGCCATCATACGGACAGGAATACTCATTTGGCTACGGGTGAGCTGATAAGGATAACCTTTACCATCCATACGCTCATGATGGCCGCCAGCAATAACCGGGACATTCGCCATAGAGCGAGGGAACGGCAGCTTTTTGAGCATCACGATGGTCTGCATAATATGTTCATTAATCTTATAGCGATCTTCTTCGGTAAGTGTGCCGCGCCGGATACTGAGGTTGTAAATTTCTCCTCGGTTATAAAGGAAGGTCGGTTCTTTAACTTTAAAATCATCATATTCTGAACGTTTATTTTTATTATCTCGATAAATAATATGTTCTTCTTTATCCGCTAACATGGGTTCTTGCACCGGTAAGGCACTGATTGGCTGCCTGTCTTTACGTACCCGTTCTTCATTCGAAATGCCTGCGGTATCATCCAATGTTCTGGTCCAATTATAGTGGGCAATATGCTGGATCCGGGCTATCGCCTCATCAGACATAAATTCGCCACCGACATTGCAGTGAGCGATAAAATAGAAATCATCATCTAATTGTTGTAATTCATCAGCCAGTTGTTGTTGCTCCGCCTCATTGGCAATAACCGTGCTATAACGACGTAAGAAAGCAATTTCTTTTTCACGCTTTAGCACTTCAAACCTCATGCGTATTTCGTGAATACGGTCATAGATTAACTCCAATTTAGTCGATTTATCGACGACAAACTCTGGCGTGGTTATTTTTCCGCAGTCATGTAACCAGCAGGCGGTATGCAGTTCTTCCCACTCACTCTCAGATAAATTAAAGTCGGAGAATGGCCCCTCTTTACTCTCCACCGCTGCTCTGGCGAGCATTTTTGTTATTTCAGGCACGCGCTGGCAGTGTCCTCCGGTATAGGCACTCTTGGCATCTATTGCTCCGGCAATAAGCTCAATAAAGGCATTAAGTAGATTTTTTTGTTCTTGCAGCAAGCGCTGAGTTTCTACTGAAATAGATAAGCTGCCCACTAAAGCATTAACCAGTTGAATTTTTGAACGCTCACGTGCTGCATTTAACTCATAAGGGTTGAATAACAGCAAGAAACCTAACAATTGATCATCATGGGTTCGCATGGGAACGGCGACAAAGCGTAGTGGTAAGTAAGGGTGTAAAAAATCGCGCAATTGGCTGAGTATATTTTCTTTATTTAACGTTCCCGTAATGGTATTTCCTTCCAGTACAGGGTTAAAAATGTTGAAGTTATCTTCATTAACCTGCAACGATGACATTCCTGATACTGGGATATTTTCACTGTTCCAACGAAAGGCGGTTGGGGTAAATGTCCCCACCTCTTTATCGGCCAAAAATATAATTCCCCCAGTCATGGAGGCGATTTCGGTTGTCTCACTCAGCAGTCCCTGCATTTGACGGAAAAAATTGCTTTCTGCGGTCAGCATATTGCCCATTGAAATAAATTGCTTCAGGGTCAGTTTCATTTTAGACATTGATTTATGTAACTCATCAACTTCTTCAATAGCTGAGTGTTCTAATTCATTCTCCTCAAAATGCAGATGACTGATGGCATCAGCATCTTGTCGTAAGCGAATAAGAGGTTTAGATATTCTTAGTGAGAAATACCAGATAATAGGCAAACTGAGCATTAATAGAATAAAAGCAATTAATGTTGAGCGGTTACGGATAGCATTTGCATCCGCCGTCAGATAGGCTGCTGGAGTCGCAATAACGAGTTGATATTGATTACCATTATTATTGATATCAACAATAGATCCATACCAAGACTGATTCTGTGCCTCAAATATAACACTGTTATTATGGCCTTTAGTATGAGGCTCATCGGAGGGGGGGGCCGGAGAGTCTATCAATACCTGTAGTATCGGTACTTTTTTGCCCGTAATAGGACTTTGTGCCGCCTCATTTTTTTCCTTCGGTAGACTGGCGATCACTTCATCGTGGGAGTTAATAATAATTGCCTGACTACCTGGTGGTAGGTTTTGTTTGGTCAAAAATTGGGATAACGAGGCTAAAGAAACGTCCAATCCAATGATCGCCTGCTTATTCTCCGCGCGACGACTATAGGTAAAGCCTATTTCTCCTGTCCCTTTGAAAATATAGGTCGGTGAGGTATTCAGTGACGCATTCTGTGACGCTAAAATAAACCAATCTCGCTGTCGGGGGTCGTAGCTATCATTATCTCGCGGCATGACAGCAATAATCTTTTGGTCACGATTGAGATAAATAAATCGCTTCTCAGGCATGCTATCGAGATAGCGATTACTTTGAATCATCCACTCTGCGTTTTCAGGCGCATGAAATAACACACGGTTAGCCTCGGTCATTGGCCGCAACATAAAAAAATCCCCATTGGGGTAAGCGCTGTATACGGCACTGGCGTAGCTATTCTGCTGTAGGATCTCAATAAACTTATCGATAAAAGTAATGCGTTGCTCAAGGGTCGGTAATTCGGTGATTTGCATACTGGCAAGAATATTGACTGACATCATCATCGGGCGGGTAACGGCATCTAACTCGGCAGCAATGGCCTCGCCGGTTTTTTGGTACTGTTGATGAGTGCTAATTTCAGTGAGTTTAGTCAACTGGTTGTGGTTATAAATAATAATAACCGTACCGATTGAGACAATCAGTAGCGTAAAGAGAACGGCAATTTGAATGTGCAAAGGATAGCGGCTTTTTAATCCTAACCAGTTACTGAACATAATAGCAGTCCCAGCAGTCTATTTTTTAATCGTGCTTAATAATAGGCGGTGCCACGATAATTGCTATATCTCTCTAAATTTCAGTAATTTATACTTAACATTATGATTTAAAATGTTTTAATCGATAGCGCGCAAATATTACCGGATGAATACGCTAATGGCGGCCTTAAAAAGAATGCTTTAAAGTGCAAAATATCTAAAAGCAGTATTTAGCAGCCCTCAATGTTGCTGGCAAGGTAGGGGATGGCCGGGTTTATGGGGATGAATTACATAAGCTACATGAATTAAGGGGGATTGAGTTGTGGAATAAATGAGCATTCAGACAACATTCAAACGCCTTCTGTCGTAATAAGTCAGGAATATGAGGGCTTAAGATAACGATTAACTGGGTTTATCAGTGGTTCACTCTCTACCGGTTGCAAGCGATGATGGCCGCGAATAGCGGTTGGCGCAAAACCAAAGCGCTTACGAAAACGTTCGGCAAAACGTGATGAACTTTCATAACCGATTTGATTGGCAATTAATGAGATCGGCCAATCCGTACCTTGTAATAGGCGAAGTGCACTGGTCATGCGGACATCGATCATTAAATCACGTAAGAGTATATTTTCTGCTGCTAACTTTCGCCGTAATACCACTTCACTCATTATCATATGATCGGCCACTTCAGAAGCGGACCATATTCTGTGTGGATCGTTGGCCAAGCATCGGCGCACTTTTTCACTCAAGCTGTTACCGTCATTTAATATAAATTTAACATCACGCTGCGCCAGCCAAAGTAATAACTCAAGCATACGGTGCTTGATGATTACCGTTGGAATATCACTATTTTCTGATATTGCGTTAAATATATTGCCAAACGTATTGATGAATTCAGGTGCTAAGTTACGTATTGCCATCACGCCGGGAATAAACCCCAACTCTGCTGAAGTAGGGTGATTAGCAAAGGTCGCGATCAAACTCGGGTCACAATGAAGTTGTTGGCTGAAGAACAGGTCATCATTAGATAGCCCATTAATAACATCAATAGTTTGCCCGCTATTTATAGCTGCAATTTCGCCCGGCAGGATAACGCACTCCTGGCTATCCCAACGGATAATTTTATACCCACGATTAACCATAATGAGCAACGGGTGCTCAATATAGACTGAAGTGAGAAGCAACTCGGAATGTTGAATAATATGCGCTGTGCTACCCACACCGGGACAGACGCTGATTTTATGTTTCATCAATATTTATTTCATAGTTTGACTTGATAATATTTTTACGCTTTGAATAGCAGGCTGGCAAACTATTTTAATAGAAAACTTACCATAGCATGCTACTCCGACTATAAAGCAAGCTATTTCGATGATAAAAAAACATCAGAGCGATAATACCATTCAATACGGCATGAGTGAACGCTATTAACACAATGGCAACATTCAGCGGAGCGGATATATACCCTAAATAATTCGAGTTATTGAATGTGGTCAACGCACATGCAGCTTGCAGTATGACGGGTATAACATGACGTTGATAACCCGTGTTCTATTGTGTTTCACCCAGCAGCAGTGCCCGATCGGGGAACTGACCATAAGTACGATTAACCGCCCGTTGGCGGGTAGATTGCCCCACCAACTCACTTAATTTATCTAAACGGTGTTGCAGTAATCGCTTAACTTCTATCTCATTCTCCAATATAGATCTTAATTTTTGGCGCAGTAATTCTTGCAATACTGGCGATGAACAAGAGGAAATAGTGATATTGGCTGTGTTTTCAACGGCTTTGAGATAAGTCATTTCCAGATCAACCAACGCATCCCAGTCTTCCTCAGTAGCCAACAGAAGCATTTGCTCGCTGAGAGTTAGGATTTGTTGATATTCGGACAAAAGATGCTGGTGACGTTCCATTAAATGGGTCCTAATTGGGTTGATAATTCGGGCCGATCTGCCGCCACGCATCTGCAATATTTTCGAGCAAGGCAGACACTTCATTAATTGCCTGCTCGTCATTATGCAAATTAGCATACAGTAAGCGCCGCGACATATAGTCATATAAGGCTGATAAATTTTCAGCCATTTCGCCGCCTTTCTCCAAATCAAGCCCTGCACTCAGGCCGTTATTAATAATATCGATTGCTTTGGATATTGCGGCACCTTTAGCGGGAACATTACCTTGGCTCATCAAAATACGTGCACGAATCAGGGCGCTATGCGCCCCGTCGAATAGCATCACGATCAATTGGTGTGGACTGGCACTCATTACGCCACTTTCCAGACCTACCTGTTCGTAAGCCTGACTTCCAGATCGCTTATACATGTCCTATCCCTTATGAAGAAAATTGTTGCGTTAAGAAACTGGAAGTGTTGTTTAACGAACTCATCATCTTATCCAGTTGGGTAAATTGGGTTTTATAACGCTCAATATTGGCATTAATACTGTTAGTGGTGGAAATAACCTGCTTATCCAGACTTTTTAAGGTGTTATTGATACCGTCAGTCACTGTTTTTAATGTGCCCGATGTTGTATCCAGTGCGGTATTGAGTAATTTTTCAGTCTGAGTGGCAAAACCAGAGTTTTTCCCGTCACCCACAAGAAATGCAGTGACGCTATTAGGTTTATCCTTTAATGCTGCATCTAATTTAATGGAATCTACAACCAGCTTACCGTCGAGATCTTGTGTGATCCCCATGCTGGCTAAGGTTTTTAAATCTCCTGGCTGAGCCGCAGCTAATTGACTTTTTAATTGTGTTTGAATAGTCCGTAATGTGCCATCCCCGACCAATGCACCATTGCTACCGGATTGATCGCTGCCTGATTCTACGGCGGTATATTTGGTCAGTGAACCGAAAGTTGTCTGTAATGAGTTATAGGCATCAACAAAGTTTTGGATCGCCGCTTTTGATGCGCTGCTGTCACGGACAATGGTTAATTGCTCTGGTGTATCCGCTTTAGTCACTGCTTTCAGATTGATGGTGACACCCTGAGGTGCATCGGTAATGGTATTGCTTTGGCGCGTAATCGCGACACCATTGACGGCCAGTTCAGCATTTTCCGCTTTGACTTTCTGCGTCATTGCACCACTACCACCAGTGCTGCTGGGGGTGTAGTTCAGAAAATCATTTAAGGTTTCATCACCGCTGACGCTGATGGTCATTTCTGACTGAGTGCCTGTATCTCGGGCTGTTAATGCTAAATAGTAGGTATCATCACTCGCCTTCATAATACTGGCATTGACGTTTCCTTCTTTTTTATTGATGGCATCCCGGATATCGGCTAATGAGGTTTGCTCATTGGTTAACGTCACTTCCAACGGTTTTTCTTGCCCTGGCTGGCTGATAGTAATGATGCGGGTCGCATTATCATTACCTAATTTGTCTGTCGCATTAGGCACATCTTTAGATAATAAAGACTGTGCTTTAGCCAAATTGGTGACTTCAATCGAATAACTGCCTGCCGTCGCTTTACTGTCGGTGGTGGCGCTAAATGCCGTATTAGCACCACTGACAGCCGTTGAATTTAATGTGTCGGCTTTTTTGAGTGTCGCAGAGGCAGTTTCTAATTTTGCCAGAGCACTTTGCAACACACTAAATGCGGTTAATTTACTTTTATAACTGGACTGTTGATTAGTCAGCGGAGTTAAGCGTGTCATCTCTGATGCAGTGAGTTTACCCAGTACATCGTTTAAATCCAGGCCTGAACCACTCCCCAGAGAACTAATACTTGCCATGTTTAATCCTTAATATTCAAGTGTCGTTACCGGGTTATCGGCCTGAGGGAGGAAAAGTTTACACATAGAGTAGAAATAATGATGGCTGGAATAACAGGGGGCTATTTGCTCTATTGAATGGAATGGTAATTAAAAGAAGAGATAAGAATAATTTTCAGCGAGTTTTAAAAATTATTTCGTTGAATGGCTAAAGGTTCATTAAAAAACGCCGATACAAGTTGGGACGGTGATGAAGCCGTGGGCAGTAAGCCCAAATCATAACCCAACAGTATTTGAGGAATAACACTATGGCGGTAATTAACACAAACAGCTTGTCCCTGCTGACTCAGAACAACCTGAACAAATCTCAGTCTTCTTTAGGCACCGCCATTGAGCGTTTGTCTTCCGGTCTGCGTATCAACAGCGCGAAAGATGATGCTGCTGGTCAAGCAATCGCTAACCGTTTCACCTCTAACATCCGTGGCCTGACCCAGGCAGCACGTAACGCCAACGACGGTATCTCTATCGCTCAGACCACTGAAGGCGCACTGAACGAAATCAACAACAACTTGCAACGTGTGCGTGAGTTGACTGTTCAGGCCTCTTCTGAAGGCAACAAACAAACTGACTTAGATTCAATCCAAGACGAAATTCAACAGCGTTTAGATGAAATCGACCGTGTATCCAGCCAAACCCAGTTTAACGGCGTGAAAGTGTTGGCTTCAACAGACAGCCTGAAAATTCAGGTTGGCGCTAACGACGGCGAAACAATCTCTCTGGACCTGAAAGAAATTAACTCGAAGACTTTGGGTCTTGATGGTTTCAATGTCAACGGTAAAGGCGGCGTAACGAATACTGCGGCTTCTGCGGCTGATTTGAAAACTGCTGGTTTTGTACAGCAAACGGGTACAAACGAATACCAGGGTTCAGCTGGCTTGAAAGATGCCACCGGCGCTAATGTGTTAGCTAATTTGGCTGACACTGCGGTTGTTACGAGTACTGCGCCTATTGATGCAGGCTTTGGGGCAACATCTACAGCAACAAGTTTTACTTATAACAAAGCAAGCAATTCATTTACCTTTGGTGCCACCGGGGTTGCATCTGCTGATGTGGCTAATTATCTGAACCCTAAAGCCGGTGACTCCACTAAAGCCTCTGTTGACATTGGTGGTACTAAGCAAGATGTTCTTATTGCTAAAGATGGTTCAATCACTGCGGCAGATGATGGCGCAGCCCTGTATTTGGATACAACCGGTAACCTGACTAAAAACAGTGCGGGTGGCCCAGCTGCTGCGACACTTGATGGGTTAATGACCAACGGCGCTGGTACTCCGATCTCTGCGACTATCACTACTGCGGATGGCGTGACGCTGACTGCTGCTGGTGGTACTACGGGTAAATTCGACGTAGCTGGTGCGACTATCAGTGCTGATGCGCTGAATGCTGCCACTAAAGCTGCAGGATTCACTACCACGACTCAAACTGTTGCCGCTGACGGTAAAGTGACTGTAACTGCGGGGGGCGCAGAGTCATTTGTTGCTAAAGACGGCACGTTAACGACTAACAATAAAGTGAGTTATTTCGCACAAGCGGATGGCTCTATCACCAACGGCTCAGGTAAAGCTGTCTTTAAACAAGCTGATGGCACCATCACTACTGATGCTAAAACAGCAACAGCTAAAACGGCTGACCCATTAGCCACGCTGGATGGCGCGGTTAACAAAATTGACTCCCTGCGTAGCTCATTGGGTGCGATTCAAAACCGTTTCAACTCCACCATCACCAACTTGAATAACACAGTAAACAACCTGACCGAAGCCCGTAGCCGTATCGAAGATGCTGATTACGCGACTGAAGTGTCTAACATGAGCCGTGCTCAGATCCTGCAACAAGCCGGGACTTCTGTATTGTCTCAAGCTAACCAGGTTCCACAGACTGTTCTGTCTTTGCTACGTTAATTCGACTGCACTAATACCCTTATTCCAACCCCGCTTTGGCGGGGTTTTTATCGCTAGTGCATTTGAGATTTTGCTGGTGTTAGCGGTTTTCACATCGATAGTGCTGGGGATATATCACCCTATGGAAATGATTTCGGGGTTATTTCCATAGGGAACAGATAAAAATCAGACGCTGAGAATGCGCTTCAATGGTGTCTCAGCCAATTTATCGCTCTATCGACAATGGGTTAACAGTAAAAATCATGGCATAAGCCAAATAGCCACCCTTTTATAGGTCTATTCCGGCGATTGGCTGACTTACCTGACAGGATAATGGGACGACTCTCTTACCCTTAGGTGCCTGTCTCGTGAGTGATTTGTATACCGCCGAAGGCGTGATGGATAAGAATTCCCTCTGGAAACGCTATGTTCCTTTGGTTCGCCATGAAGCATTGCGTCTACAGGTGCGTTTACCCGCCAGTGTGGAGTTGGACGATTTGTTGCAGGCCGGGGGTATTGGCCTGCTGAATGCTGTCGAGCGCTATGATGCTTTACAAGGCACCGCGTTTACTACGTATGCGGTACAGCGGATACGGGGGGCGATGTTGGATGAACTGCGTAGCCGTGATTGGGCACCTCGCAGTGTGCGCCGTAATGCACGGGAAGTAGCCAGTGCCATGCAGCAAGTCGAACAGCGAGTGGGACGCCCGGCGACTGAACAGGAAGTCGCGCAGGTTCTTGATATTGGCTTGGTTGAGTACCGCCAGATCCTATTGGACACCAACAATAGCCAACTTTTCTCCTACGACGAATGGCGTGAAGAGCACGGTGAAAATGTCGAACCCCTGCTGGAAGGGCATGAAGATGCCAATCCACTAAAACACTTGTTGGACGGTAATCTGCGTCAGCGCGTAATTGAAGCGATAGAGGCATTGCCAGAACGTGAAAAAATGGTGCTTACGTTGTATTACCAGGAAGAACTGAATTTGAAAGAAATTGGCGCGGTGCTTGAAGTTGGGGAATCCCGCGTTAGTCAACTTCACAGCCAAGCGATAAAACGCTTACGTGCCCGCCTGAATAATGACGCTTAATTCACGTTCAATCTGTTCTCGACGGATTCATTCACCCGAATGACTGACGTGTCGTTAGCGTTACTTGGATAGGTTCATTGGGACGATGAACCTATCTAGAGGCTCACCCATTTGTTGTTGGCTTGTTACCTACAACGCCAATGATTTGGGGCATACATTACGTTGTCTTACTTTATTAATGCAGGTCTTCTAATGTCAGGACTCCAGTTAAAAAAGCGGCCGCTGAGCCGTTACTTAAAAGATTATAAACACAGCCAAACGCATTGCTCACATTGTCATAAACAGCTTGATCGCATGGTATTAGTTTTTCGTGGGCAAATCATCAATAAAGAGACCATCGCTGGCATGGACCAACCTATCGACGATCCGCTCTGGTCGAAACTTCAGGATGAACTAACGGCATTATGCCGTTTTTGTAGTGAAATATACTGTAATAATTCGCTCGGCTATTTCGATATCATGCCGTTTAAACAGTATTTATTTGAGCAAACGGAGATGAGTCACAGCACCGTTCGTGAATATGTTGTGCGTTTACGCCGTTTAGATGAAATGCTTGTCGCCACTAATTATCCTGCCGAAAAGTTTGCCAGTGAAGCGTTGTACCAGCGCATTATTGATGATATTCCCAATGCGGTTCATAACAACTACCGCATTGCTTTGCGTAAATATGATCAATATCTGGCATGGCAGAAGAACTACTGAGTATGGCTGTAACTCGAATTATTTAGGGTATATACCCGGCATCCTTCGAGATGCTGGGGGTTAGTTGTCCTTGCTCACGCCAGTCACTTAGTTATCTAAGCTTCTGGTGATTTACCCGGTTACCGCCTACCTATATCTCGAAGTAACTTGGGTATAGGGAGTCAATCTCTTATCCAAATGTACGTCTGAACAATAACCATTATTGCTTCACGCCTGGCAAGTTCTCTCTTCGCCGGGCGTTTACGCTCTCCTGCTGTCAAATGATTCTCGTTAAGTTATCCCCTGCGATATTGGTCACTGACATCACTCATAAAATCAGTGATTATTAATGCCACATCTGATAAATCTATGTAAAAGCCATAATTCATCAATTCCTTGGGGGGCACGTGACGCTTCAACAAAAACTGACGCAATTCCCGCGTCTGGATCTGGTCGGTAATGCGACGCCATTAGAGAAGTTGTCTCGCCTATCTGATTATCTGGGACGTGAAATTTACATTAAACGTGATGATGTTACGCCTGTGGCTCTTGGAGGGAATAAACTGCGCAAGCTAGAATTTTTAGCCGCAGATGCCTTGAGACAGGGAGCCGATACGCTGATTACGGCTGGCGCTATTCAATCTAATCATGTCCGCCAAACCGCCGCTGTAGCCGCAAAACTGGGTCTGCATTGCGTTGCACTGTTGGAGAACCCCATCGCTACTGAGCAGGCGAATTATCTGACTAACGGTAATCGGCTGTTACTGGATCTATTCAATGTTGATGTTGTGATGTGTGAGGCATTGCACGATCCAAATCAGCAATTAGCAGAATTGGCTACCCGCGTGGAAGCGCAGGGCTTCCGCCCATACGTAGTACCAATTGGCGGTTCTAATGCCTTGGGGGCGCTGGGTTATGTGCAGTGCTCACTGGAAATTGCTGCTCAAGCCGCGAGCAATGTTGCGTTCAGCTCTGTCGTCGTGGCCTCTGGTAGTGCGGGAACACATGCAGGACTGGCGGTTGGCCTACAGCAGTTGCTACCCGATGCGGAATTAATCGGTGTGACGGTATCACGTAGCGCCGATGAACAGCGGTCCAAAGTGACACATATTCAACGAGCATTGGCGACATTATTAGGGATGAAGGACCCATTGGCAAAAATCACCTTGTGGGATGGCTATTTTTCTCCGCAATACGGGATGCCAAACGAAGAGGGGATAGCGGCTATTAAGCTCTTGGCAAGACTAGAAGGAATATTGTTGGACCCTGTGTATACCGGTAAGGCGATGGCGGGTTTACTTGATGGTATTGAACAAAAAAAATTCTGTGACAAAGGGCCAATTTTATTTATCCACACTGGTGGGGCGCCTGCATTATTTGCTTATCATCCGCAGGTGTAGCCTAAGCTTTTATTATTACTTATTCCATTTTTAACTATATTTATCATTTTATATTTCTTCACTTCATTAATAACACTGGTAAAGTGTTGAATATCAAAAATAAACATGACAGTCGGAGTCTTTATGAGTTTTTCAATTGTACGTCGCCACATTGTTCTGGGCATGGTGGCGGTCGCACTGGCAACCGGCTTGAACGTGAAGTCTTACGCTGCTGGTGACCTGTTGGATCAGGTAAAACAACGCGGCACCCTGATTGTTGGGTTAGAGGGGACTTATCCGCCATTCAGTTTTCAGGGCGAAGATGGCAAACTCACTGGTTTTGAAGTGGATTTTGCCAACGCATTGGCAGAACACATGGGGGTCAAAGCTAAAATCACCCCAACCAAATGGGATGGGATGCTGGCCTCGCTGGAGTCTAAACGTATCGATGTGGCAATTAACCAGGTCACTATCTCAGATGAACGTAAGAAAAAATATGATTTCTCAACACCTTACACCATTTCTGGTATTCAGGTACTGACTAAAAAAGGTAACGAAGGCCAGTTTACTAAGCCAGAAGATTTACAAGGTAAGAAGGTTGGCGTGGGTTTAGGCAGTAACTACGAACAGTGGTTACGTGAAAACCTGAAAGGCGTTGATATTCGCACCTATGATGATGATCCAACGAAATATCAGGATCTGCGTGTTGGCCGTACCGACGCCATTTTGGTTGATCGCTTAGCGGCATTGGATTTGGTGAAGAAAACTAACGATGCACTTGCGGTTGCAGGCCCCGCGTTTGCCCGCCAAGAGTCGGGTGTGGCGATGCGCAAAAATAACCCTGAATTGTTAGCCGCAGTCAATAATGCCATCGCTGAGATGCAAAAAGATGGCACGCTAGCCAAGATCTCTGATAAATACTTTGGTGCGGACGTAACTAAATAATGCCAGAAAGTATGCAATTGGTGCTGGATTCAGCACCATTTTTATTGAAGGGAGCTTGGCTAACTCTCCAGCTTAGTCTTGGGGGGATGTTTTTCGGGCTGCTCTTAGGGTTTATGCTAGCGATGATGCGGTTATCGCACTTCTTGCCTTTTTCACTTATTTCCCGCTTTTATGTCTCTATCTTCCGTGGTACGCCACTGATTGCTCAGTTATTCATGATTTACTATGGCCTGCCTCAGTTTGGCATTGAACTGGATCCGATGCCTGCGGCCTTGATTGGTTTATCGCTGAATACTGCCGCTTATACCTCAGAAACATTGCGGGCGGCGATTTCATCTATTGAGAAAGGGCAGTGGGAAGCGGCAGCCAGTATCGGCATGACACGCTGGCAGGCACTGTATCGTGTTATTTTGCCACAGGCAGGGCGCACCGCCTTGCCCCCACTGGGCAACAGCTTTATTGGCTTGGTAAAGGATACCTCTCTGGCAGCGACCATCCAGGTACCGGAACTTTTCCGTCAAGCACAGTTGATCACATCGCGTACGATGGAAGTTTTCACTATGTATCTGGCGGCATCATTGATTTACTGGATAATTGCAACACTGTTATCGGCATTACAAAATCGGCTGGAAGCACATGTTAACCGCCAGGATCAGGAGTAACCATGAGTACCATTGATATTAAAAAATTGACCAAGCAGTTTAAGGGTCAACAGGTGCTGCACGGTATCGATCTTGAAGTGAATAGCGGTGAAGTGGTGGCGATTATTGGCCCCAGTGGGTCAGGGAAAACCACTTTATTGCGTTGTATCAATCTACTGGAGATCCCCGATTCAGGGATAATTCGGGTAGGCAATATGGAGATTAATGGCAGTATCCACATCAGTAAGCAGCAACGTCAGGTCCGTGCCTTGCGGCAACAAGTGGGATTTGTTTTTCAGGGTTTCAATTTATTCCCTCATCGCACAGTGCTGGAAAATATCATTGAAGGGCCAGTGATTGTTAAGGGGGAAGATCGGGGTTCGGCAGAAAAACGCGGCCGTGAGTTACTGGCAAAGGTAGGATTAAGTGGTAAAGAGGATACCTATCCGCGTCGTTTATCTGGTGGGCAACAACAACGGGTGGCAATAGCGCGTGCGTTGGCCATGCAGCCTCAGGTTATCCTGTTTGATGAACCCACCTCTGCATTGGATCCCGAGCTGGTGGGGGAGGTACTCAGTACCATACGTGCGTTAGCCGAAGAGAAACGCACAATGGTTATTGTGACCCATGAAATGAGCTTTGCCCGCGATGTGGCAGACAGGGCTATTTTTATGGATCACGGGCAGATTGTCGAGCAAGGCCCTGCGAAAGCACTGTTTTCGCACCCGCAGCATGACCGTACCAAACAGTTCCTTGATAAGTTCCTGAATAACCACTGATCCAGCGTTTTTAGGTAGCAAAATTTAATATATTGAGGTTTTTTAATATATTGAAACCTTTTAATCTGCCAGGTGGAATTTTTAATATGTTGGGGGCCACTGTATAGCCCCCAATTTGCTAGATAATTTTACAAAAAGGCTTCAAGCTTGAGGCGATGCGCTATTGTTCTTACTTCTTTCATGCGGCCATGCCCAGGTAATATTTTTTGCTCAACAGTGACTAGCCCGGCTTTCTTTAGAATAGCGACATCACGGGTTACCGTGCTGCGATCCCGCTTTAACCGGGTAGACAGTGACGTAATAGAGCCCGGATACATTTTTACTGTCCGTAGCAGAATAATACGTGCAGCACTTAATACCCTGACCATCTCCAGAGGGTCTTCAAAGGTGATGATGTGTTCTTCTGGCAGTGATTTCCCCGCATCTGCGAGCGTTGCGAGTTGTTGACCCCGTGTAAAAAAATCATCTTCTGTTGCCGTTTTGATAACTAACTTGCTCATTAACTTCTCCTTAGCGCAGTCCAATCCTTCTGAAAGCAACTCTCTATATGTTCAAAGCTGATAAAATCAATCGCTTCAACCCCCCCGAGATAATGGCGGTGATGGAAGCCATGTGCATTGTCATAACCGATCACTCGCCCGTTATCACCTTTTGATAAGTGGTGATTGATATAAGCCAAATTATAACGGGTAATTATTCCGCATGAGTTGGCCCAGATTTCACGGCGTAACTGGCCGTTACCTCGCCGGTTAGCAATTTTATGGACTTCATCGATAATTTTTTTATCAGCCATGGTTATTATTACCACCTCTGTTGGTTGTTGTACACAGTTCATTCACTAAGAAAAAATCCAAGAGTAAAAAAGGTATTTATTTCTGTTGAATTAATAATGGGTTAGCCATAAACGCTGGGCAAGCACTCAACATAAGCTCTGAGGGAGGCGACTAAAAGAGATGGGTGATACCGACAGAATTACATTTGATAATGCGAAGCATCTCGAGGGGATGAACGCTTGTCTGATTTTCACTTTACATCTCGGTGCTGGGGCAAGAGACTACGGCCCAAGGTTGGGGACTGATAAGCAAATCAGTTCATGAACAAATCGATTCAGGAACAAATCGACTTATAAACAAGGCAAGGGTGATTATAAGAGCGAGTGATCAAGATAAGGCGGTGTCATTGCCATCAGGGGGTATTGGCAAAAAATAAGGCCCGAAGGGCCTCAGACTGCTGACAAACCCCGATGACGCGATCTTGAACGGTGAGGATAGGCAGAGGAGTAAAGAGTCCGCGCCAAGGATGGCGCGGCTCGAGCCTACATGGATGTATTTACGGCGTCTTTACGATCTGCCTGTTCTCTCCGTCGCGGGCACTTTGTCAATAACCTCAGGCCCCGAAGGGCCTTAACCGAAAGTCGTTGTGTGGCATGGCCTTTTTTGACAGAAATAAATCTAGCCGATAGTCATCAGACTGGCGTTTCCGCCGGCGGCAGCTGTATTGATACTCAATGAGTGCTCAATCAATAAGCGTTCCAGCAGGATGTTGGTTTCACCACGAGCGAAGCCTTGTACAGAGACAATGGGGCCGTCAATTTGGGCTACCTGCTCGCATAGCGTGCGTAGTTGATCAGCATCGCCGTGATAGATAACGGCATCGAAGGCGATGTCAGCGGTTTGCCAATCATGGGTAAGGGTGATCCGCGATTGCACTTCAGTAGGTAATTGAGATAACAGTGCTTTCTGTACGTCATTCTCCGGCCATAGAACTTGGCTCCCGGTCGCCAGCACCGCAGCCAACTGCGTAAGGATGTCGCTTTCGGTATCGGCAAGACAAAGAACTCGCTCACGAGGCAGGAGGGCATAGGTATTGCGCTCACCAGTTGGCCCCGGTAATAACCGCACGGTTCCACCTTGTGCCAGCGAGACATAGCGCTGGCAAAGCGCGGCCAGCGTATCGTGTTGCTGTTCCGTGGCCCATTGAGTGAACGCGCGGTGAGCGGTCAGCAGCGGTTCACGACCTGCAACATTCTGTTGCTGCTCGCCATCCTGATGCGCCAGTGTATTGACCAGTGCATCATCTGGGCGGCTACTCAGTAAGCGATACAAATACAATGGGCCGCCAGCTTTGGGACCGGTACCTGATAACCCCTCGCCACCAAAAGGTTGTACACCGACAACGGCTCCGACCATATTACGGTTAACATAGAGGTTGCCTACTTTTGCTTTTTCAGTGACGCGGGCAATAGTTTCATCAATACGGGTGTGAATACCCAGGGTTAAGCCATAGCCAGATGCATTAATTTGATCGACTAACTCATTAAGATGCTGACGTTGGAAGCGTACGACATGCAGCACTGGGCCAAAGACTTCTTTTTGCAACTCATCAAAACTGTCCAATTCAATCAAGGTCGGTTTGATAAATGTTCCACGTTGCCACTCTTTTTCATCCAAGCTATTGGTACGGACTGCCTGATAAACCTTACGCCCTTTGGCACGCATCGCTTGAATATGGCGCTCAATGCCCGTTTTTGCTTCAGCGTCGATAACGGGGCCAATATCCGTAGACAGACGTTCTGGATTACCCATCCGGCATTCCGCCATGGCACCACGTAACATTTGCAGCGTATGTTCGGCGACATCATCCTGAATACAGAGAATACGCAGGGCAGAACAACGCTGGCCTGCACTGTCAAAGGCAGAGGCGACAACATCGGTCACGACTTGTTCAGTCAGTGCCGAAGAGTCAACAATCATCGCATTCAGGCCACCGGTTTCAGCGATCAGCGGTGTTGGACGTCCTTGTGGATCGAGGCGGCCTGCGATACTGCGTTGTAAAATAGTCGCTACCTCGGTAGAGCCGGTAAACATCACTGCGCGTACACGGGCATCATTAACCAGTAGTGCGCCAACACTGTCACCGCGGCCCGGTAATAATTGCAGAACCCCCTGTGGGATGCCTGCATCTAGCAGAATGCGCACGGCCTGTGCGGCAATTAACGGTGTCTGTTCTGCTGGTTTTGCCAGAACGCTGTTGCCAGCCGCCAACGCGGCGGCAACCTGACCGGTAAAGATTGCCAGTGGGAAGTTCCACGGGCTGATACAAACAACCGGGCCAAGTGGGCGATGACTATCATTGGTGAAGTTATCCCTGACGATCCCTGCATAATAGTGCAAGAAGTCAACAGCTTCACGGACTTCAGCAATGGCATTACTGAAGGTTTTACCCGCTTCACGTACCAGTATTCCCATCAGCGTTTGCATCTGATTTTCCATCAACTCAGCGGCGCGGATTAAGATAGCGGCCCGTTCAGCGGGGGGAGTAGCAAACCAGATAGCTCCGGCACGGGCGGCAGCATCCAAGGCACGGCTAACTTCACCTTCGGTTGCCTCGCGAACATAGCCGACCACATCGGCAGGTTCTGCCGGGTTGATAACCGGTAGGGCGTCACCGTTGTCCAGCTCTGCATTGATGACGGGTTCAGCACGCCATATCTGGCTGGCACTGGTCAGTAGTGCGCTAGAGAGCGACGCGAGGCGATGTTCGTTAGCAAGATCCAACCCGCTGGAGTTGGCGCGAACTTTACCAAACAGGTCACGCGGTAAGGGGATCCGCGGATGAGGTAAGCCAAGTTGACCTTCAGCCGCCGCCATGGCTTCTACCGCACTGACCGGGTCCGCAACCAGTTCATCAAGGGGTAATGTGGCATCAGCGATACGATTAACAAACGAGGTGTTGGCACCGTTTTCCAACAGACGGCGCACAAGGTAAGCCAGTAATGTTTCATGGGTACCGACCGGAGCATAAATACGGCATGGGCGGTTGAGTTTACCCTCGGCCACTTTCCCGACCACTTGCTCATACAGTGGCTCCCCCATGCCGTGTAGGCATTGGAACTCATACTGGCCGGGGTAGTAATTCTGCCCGGCAAGGTGGTAAATCGCTGACAGAGTATGCGCATTATGCGTCGCAAATTGCGGATAGATCAGGTTTGGAACAGCCAATAATTTGCGGGCGCAGGCCAGGTAGGACACATCGGTATAAACCTTACGAGTATAAACCGGGTATCCTTCCAGCCCGTCAATTTGGGCGCGTTTAATTTCGCTGTCCCAATAGGCCCCTTTGACGAGGCGAATCATCAGGCGGCGGCGGCTACGTTGTGCCATATCAATCACGGCATCAATAGTGGCAGGGCAACGCTTTTGGTATGCCTGAATAACAAAACCAATACCATTCCAACCCGCCAATTTAGGTTCGAAGCACAGCCTCTCCAACAGGTCGAGAGAGATTTCCAGACGGTCGGCTTCCTCGGCATCAATGTTGATACCGATATCGTACTGACGGGCTTGTAACGTTAGCGATAACAGGCGCGGATATAACTCGTCCATCACTCGCTCATATTGCGCACGGCTATAGCGGGGGTGTAGGGCGGAAAGTTTGATTGAAATCCCCGGCCCTTCGTAAATACCCCGGCCATTTGAGGCCTTACCAATGGCATGAATTGCCTGTTGATAAGAGAGCAGGTAAGCCTGTGCATCTACTTCGGTTAACGCCGCTTCGCCCAACATATCGTAAGAGTAGCGGAACCCTTTATCTTCTAATTTACGGGCATTTGCCAATGCTTCCGAAATGGTTTCACCGGTGACAAATTGTTCGCCCATCAAGCGCATCGCCATATCGACGCCTTTGCGAATCAAGGGTTCGCCCCCTTTACCGATAATCCGGTTCAGCGAGCCGGAGAGTTTGGCTTCGTTATGGGTAGAGACTAGGCGGCCAGTAAACAGCAGGCCCCAAGTGGCAGCATTGACAAACATTGATGGGCTACGGCCCAGATGGGAATGCCAGTTGCCGTTGCTAATTTTATCGCGGATCAGCGCATCGCGGGTTGGCTTGTCAGGAATACGTAGCAGCGCTTCAGCCAGACACATCAATGCCACGCCTTCTTGTGAAGAGAGTGAGAACTCTTGCAGCAACCCCTGAACCATGCCCGCGCGGCCATGGGCACTTTTTTGATTACGCAGTTTTTCAGCAATGGAATAGGCCAGTTTATGTGTTGCTTGCGCTAAATCTGCGGGTAAGCGCGCTTGTTCCAATAACATGGGGATCGCTTCGGTTTCCGGGCGACGATAGGCCGCAGTAATGGCGGCACGAGTAACCGACTGCGGGAGCACGTGTTCCGCAAAATCCAAGAATGGCTGATGAGTGTTTTCAGTGAGTTGCGGTATAGCATCTTCTGTGTCTTGCAGAGAGAGTGAACTTGTTGTTGCCAGTTCTGGCAATTCACTGTTACTTTCCAGCCTTTCTAAGTAGTTGAAAATAGCCTGTTTAATGAGCCAATGTGGTGTGCGATCAATACGTTGTGCTGCACTCTTGATGCGATCTCGTGTTGCTTCATCAAGCTTTACGCCCATTGTGGTACTCGCCATGTCGCCCGTCTCCTTTGGTAAGGGGAATTATGATTTTATTCCTGACAATATCAGGTATGTTGCAACTTTGTGCAACCACGTTAAATCAGGCGGTGATTGAAGTGTGAATTCAGTCTGATTTTTTAACAATTTCGGTAAGGATAATTCAGGGTTAACAATTATGTGCAATAGCTTCAAACCCTAACAAATATAGGGTTTATAACGAATTTACCTTAGGTGCAACTCACTTTACATTGCTAGGTGTAACTGCATCTCAGCATTTAATGTGATGCGGCGTGAGTTTTTTGTAAATTTTTTGTTGAAATTGTTGTGACTAAAGAAAAGACTCATCTAGGATAGCAACCATGAGACAGTCGTCGATTAGTCAATGGGGGGCTGGTGGTTCATCTGTTACTGACGGGTATTTCATCTTTTGCTAATGGTTATCTTTGGTGCAACCCATTGTCTCGTTCCGACAATGGGCAGAGAAAAAGCATAGAGAAGCAATCGCTGAATGTCTTAAAAATGACGAAATGTATTAAAGATGGCGAAATATATTAAAACGATAATATGCACAATGGAGACGTAGCATGACCATGAATACGCCGATGCTGGTGACATTTTTAGTTTACATTTTGGGGATGATATTAATCGGTTTGATCGCCTATCGGGCGACCAATAACTTCGATGACTACATCTTGGGGGGCCGGCGCTTAGGCAGTGTCGTCACCGCGTTATCCGCGGGTGCTTCCGATATGAGTGGCTGGCTATTAATGGGCCTGCCAGGTGCGATTTTCTTGTCCGGTATTTCCGAAAGTTGGATAGCCATAGGCCTGACGATCGGGGCTTATCTCAATTGGAAATGGGTGGCAGGCCGTTTACGGGTTCATACCGAAGCCAATAATAATGCCCTGACATTACCCGATTATTTCACCAGTCGCTTTGAAGATAAAAGTAAATTACTGCGGGTCATATCCGCTGTGGTTATCTTAGTCTTCTTTACTATTTACTGTGCTTCAGGGATTGTGGCCGGTGCGCGTTTGTTCGAAAGTACTTTCGGTATGGACTACGGAACCGCATTATGGGCAGGGGCTGCCGCGACCATCGTCTATACCTTTATTGGGGGGTTCCTGGCCGTAAGCTGGACAGATACCGTACAGGCAACATTAATGATTTTCGCCCTGATCCTGACACCGATTATCGTGATTCTTGCCGTTGGGGGGATAGATACCTCAATGATGGTGATTGCGGCGAAAAACCCCGCTAACATTGATATGTTCAAAGGGTTGAATCTGGTGGCGATCCTCTCGCTGCTAGGATGGGGGTTGGGCTACTTTGGTCAGCCTCATATTTTGGCTCGCTTCATGGCGGCAGACTCTCACCGTACTATTCGTAGTGCACGTCGTATCAGTATGACCTGGATGATTCTTTGTCTGGCGGGGACTATCGCCGTAGGCTTCTTTGGCATTGCTTATTTTGAAAATAACCCTGAGCAAGCAGGGAATGTGAGCCAAAATGGTGAGCGGGTATTTATCGAATTAGCTAAGCTGCTGTTCAACCCGTGGATTGCCGGTATCCTGTTGTCAGCCATTCTGGCTGCGGTTATGAGTACCTTGAGTTGTCAATTATTGGTGTGCTCTAGCGCACTAACCGAAGATTTATATAAAGCGTTCTTGCGTAAAAAAGCCAGCCAGAAAGAACTCGTCTGGGTGGGCCGTGCCATGGTGTTATTGGTCGCATTGATAGCTATTACACTGGCGTCAGATCCTGATAATCGGGTCCTCGGGTTAGTCAGCTATGCATGGGCAGGCTTCGGTGCAGCCTTTGGGCCAGTCGTCCTTATCTCGGTGCTGTGGCCACGAATGACACGTAATGGTGCGTTGGTGGGAATGTTGGTCGGTGCCATCACGGTACTTGTCTGGAAACAGTATGGCTGGTTGGATCTGTATGAAATTATTCCAGGCTTTTTGTTTGCCAGTTTGGCTATTTTTGTTGTCAGCCTGATGGGCCGCGAGCCAAGTAATGCCATCACCGAACGTTTCCACAAAGCCGAGGCGGAGTTTAAAACAGTTTAATCGCCTGGTGTTCTGACCTATCAATACGTTTTACTACACATAGCCTCCTGCCATAACAGGGGGCTATCTTGTATGTAAAAACATCTTTGTATATAAAAAAATTGATGCTCCCTTGTATGCCATTGCGGCATTAAAAATTACTATCCTAATGAATTAACTTGTTATTTAACTCGGTAGAAACAACTTGCCACAGTTTGCTTAACAATAATCTTGTTATACCTCTTGAATTTCTTTTTATCAGAATGATAATCACAATCATTTTACTTTTCTTTACGAAAACTGACATGGTCCGCATTTATAAATTTAATTACCCACATTAGGGGTGTTTAGCATGTTCGTCCCATTTCTTATTATGTTTCGTGAAGGGCTGGAGGCGGCACTGATTGTCAGCCTGATTGCCAGTTACCTCAAGCGTACTCAACGCGGTCAGTGGATGGGCGCAGTCTGGATTGGTGTGGTGGTGGCAGCGGCGCTTTGCCTCGCTATTGGCATCTTTATCAATGAAACTACCGGTGAGTTTCCACAGAAACAGCAAGAACTGTTCGAAGGCATTATCGCTGTAGCCGCGGTTTGCATATTAACTTATATGGTTTTCTGGATGCGTAAAGTCTCCAAGTCCGTCAAAGTTCACTTGGAAGGGGCGATTGATAATGCGCTTAACTCTGGGCGCGGCCAAGGTTGGGCATTAGTAGCTATGGTCTTCTTTGCAGTGGCCCGAGAAGGTCTTGAATCTGTCTTCTTCTTGTTAGCCGCCTTTCAACAGGATGTCGGTATCGGGGCGCCTATTGGCGCGATACTCGGGTTGGTCTGCGCTATTTTGGTCGGAATGGCCATCTATTGGGGTGGTGTTAAATTACATTTAGCCAAATTTTTCAAATGGACTAGCCTGTTTATTCTGTTCGTTGCCGCAGGGCTTGCTGCCGGTGCTATCAGAGCCTTTCACGACGCTGGCTTATGGAACCATTTCCAAGACATTGCTTTTGACCTGACCGATGTGCTCTCTACTCACTCATTACTGGGGACGTTCCTTGAAGGGATGTTTGGCTATCAAGAAGCACCAACGGTGAGTGAAGTGGCTGTCTACTTTATCTATCTTATTCCGGCGTTGATTCTGTTTTTTCTTCCACCACGATCCACTGTGGATTCAACTATCGCTGTGGCTCGGAAAATTAATCCATAACTAAAATGATCAGTTCAGGGAGTTATTACATGTCTATTCGGTTCTTCCGTCGCACAGCGTTACACGCCGCACTGTTGGCACTGCCTGCTTTCGCTATCAGCGCACAGGCTGCTGATATTCCACAGGTTAAAATCACTGTCAATGATAAACAATGTGAGCCGATGGCGCTGACGGTTCCTGCCGGTAAAACACAGTTTATTGTGCATAATGTTAGCCAGAAAGGGCTGGAGTGGGAGATTTTAAAAGGGGTGATGGTGGTGGAAGAGCGAGAGAATATCGCGCCAGGCTTTACCCAAAAAATGACGGCGAATCTGGAACCTGGTGAATATGACATGACCTGCGGCTTGTTAAGTAATCCAAAAGGTAAATTAACCGTAACTGCGGCAGCCGGTGAACAGGCTTCGGTGAAACCCGATGCGATGGCATTAGTCGGGCCGATTGCTGAATATAAGGTTTATGTCACACAAGAAGTGGCTCAGTTAGTCAGCCAAACCAAAGCTTTCACCGATGCAGTGAAGGCAGGGGATCTGGCACTGGCACGTAAATTGTATGCGCCGACACGCCAGCATTATGAGCGTATCGAGCCGATTGCCGAACTGTTCTCTGATTTGGACGGCAGTATTGATGCTCGTGAAGATGATTTTGAACAGAAATCGGCAGACCCTAAATTTACCGGCTTCCACCGTTTAGAAAAAATCTTGTTCGGTGATAACACAACCAAGGGGGCAGATAAGTTTGCAGACCTGCTGTATCAGGACACATTGGAACTGCAAAAACGCATTACTGGTCTGATATTTGCGCCTAATAAAGTCGTGGGCGGGGCGGCAGGGTTAATTGAGGAAGTTGCAGCCAGTAAAATTAGCGGGGAAGAAGACCGCTATAGCCGTACTGATTTGTGGGACTTTCAAGCCAACGTCGATGGCGCACAGAAAATTGTCAATCTGCTGCGACCCTTGCTGGAAAAATCAGATAAGCCATTACTGCAAAAAATTGATGCGAATTTTAAAACGGTTGATAGCGTGCTGGCGAAATATCGTACCAAAGAGGGTTATGAATCCTACGAGAAGCTAACCGATGCGGATCGTAATGCGATGAAAGGGCCGATCACTACACTGGCGGAAGACCTTGCTCAACTGCGTGGTGTATTAGGTCTGGATTGAGGTTGTTAACATGGGTGACAAAACCGGTCCGAAATTCGGGCCGTATCAACAGGATGATGAGGCGGTGTCGCCGTCACGTCGGCGTTTAATTTTAGGTATGGGCATGGTGAGTGGTGCTCTGGTATTGGGCGGGGCGAAAATTGCCCAAGCCGCAGATTGTCCAACACCTGATGTTGCTGCAACCCAAGATGAGCGTTGGCAAAAACAGCCGTTTTATGGTCAACATCAAGCGGGGGTGTTAACGCCACAACAAGCGGCAATGATATTGGTGGCTTTTGATGTACTGGCTACTGATAAAGCGTCATTAATTCGGTTATTCAAATTACTGACCGAACGGCTGGCCTTTCTGACGACAGGCGGGCGGGCGCCGTCAGTGAATGCCAAAC
This sequence comes from Yersinia similis, assembly GCF_001053095.1. Classification (GTDB taxonomy): domain Bacteria; phylum Pseudomonadota; class Gammaproteobacteria; order Enterobacterales; family Enterobacteriaceae; genus Yersinia; species Yersinia similis. The sequence goes on from NZ_CGBP01000002.1 coordinate 261,452, forward strand.
TACCACCACTAGATTCGGGGATCATGGGGCCTGAAATTTATCCTGATAATCTGACCGTTACTGTTTCTGTCGGTGATGCATTATTTGATGAGCGCTTTGGTTTACAGGGGCAGAAACCGCTGCGACTACAGCGAATGGCCCGCTTTCCTAATGACTCTTTGGATGCGAGGCTATGTCATGGTGATGTGATGTTGCAAATCTGCGCCAATACCAATGAAACAGTGATCCATGCGCTGCGCGATATTATTAAGCACACACCCGATCTACTCAGTGTCCGTTGGAAGCGTGAGGGATTTATTTCTGCCCATGCGGCTCGCAGCAAAGGTCAGGAAACCCCCATTAACTTATTGGGTTTTAAAGATGGGACCGCGAATCCAAAAGTCAGTAATAAACCGCTGATCAATAGTGTGGTCTGGGTATCAAATAATGCAGGCGAACCCACATGGGCGGTAGGAGGAAGCTATCAGGTGGTGCGGATAATCCGCTTCAAAGTGGAGTTCTGGGATCGCACACCGTTGCAAGAACAGCAAACCATTTTTGGCCGTGATAAGAACAGTGGCGCACCTTTGGGGATGCAACATGAGCATGATGAACCCAATTACGCCAAAGATCCTGAAGGGAAGGTTATCCCGATGGATGCCCATATTAGGTTAGCCAATCCACGAACAATCGAAACGCAGCGTAACCTAATGTTGCGCCGTGGGTACAGCTACTCATTGGGGGTCTCAAACTCCGGGCAACTGGATATGGGGTTACTGTTTGTTTGCTATCAGTCGGATTTGGCGCAAGCGTTCTTAACGGTACAAGCGCGCCTAAATGGTGAAGCGTTGGAAGAGTATGTCAAACCGATTGGTGGGGGGTATTTCTTTACCTTACCCGGTGTTGCAGATGCTAATCACTATTTGGCACAAAGCCTACTTGAAGCTTGAAATACAGCACCGCGATCATCGCGCGGTGCTTTTTATGACATCTACGTTCTTTTATGGCGTCTATGTTCGTTGTAATTTCTTTATGTTGAACTCTTCAGCTTGGCCGTAATTTTTGCCACATGTTCACCTTGGAAACGGGCTATCGCCAATTCTTCAGCGCTTGGCTGACGGGAGCCGTCGCCTCCGGCAATCGTCGTTGCGCCATAAGGCGTACCACCGCGAGTCTGCGAGATATCAAATAACTCTTTGGCACCATAACCGATAGGTACAATGATAAAACCGTGATGGGCCAGAGTGGTCCAGGTTGAGGTGATGGTGTGTTCTTGTCCGCCACCTGTCCCGGTGGAGGCGAATACGCTGGCCACTTTGCCATACAGCGCACCCGATGCCCATAACCCGCCCGTTTGATCGAGGAAGGTCCGCATCTGCCCAGACATATTGCCAAAGCGAGTAGGTGTACCGAAAATAATGCCATCATAATCGGCCAGCTCTTGTGGTGTTGCGACTGGCGCTTGTTGGTTTGTTTTACCACCGGCTTTAGCGAAAGCTTCGGCTGGCATGGTTTCAGGTACTCGTTTTATGGTGACTTCAACGCCACTGACTTTTTTGGCACCTTCGGCAATCGCACCGGCAAGCGTTTCGATATGCCCATACATGGAATAATAGAGTACTAAAATTTTCGCCATCTCGCGTTGCTCCAATCAAATTTATTGAATAAGGCTGATGATGTCATTAATAGTTGCGGCTAATGACACCTATTAACCATAAGCTAATCAGCACAGGCTGCAACTTTTAATCCACGAAAGGCAAAATAAGGCAGGTGACCAGGCTCGGGCTAACCGCAATTCACGAATACGATAAAGATTTATCGTCGATTCCCCATAGGGATGGAAGATGGATGAGCAAATGTATACGCAGGTGGTTAAGGCTGCCGCGGCAGCAACCAGACAGTAGAATGATATCTGCCTGGCACCTTGCCGACAGTATTATTGATGTGATTTTTCTAATAGCATAATGTACTTTTCGGATAAAAGTCTGATGATTTCAGCCTTAAATATAAATCATGCTTCTGGGTGTTTATCACCGTTGTTTATCAATCCATATTGACAGCATGTGACGCAGTTAATATCTTCAATGACACTATGACTCCATAATTAATTTATTAGTGGAGCTTTACTCTTTTTAGAAGCTATGCTGCCAACATTATGGTTCCACCACGATGAATTAATGAGGAACACTGCTGATGACCCAGTCATACCCACAATATAAGAAACAATTGACCACAAAAATAGTACTGTTTAGTGCGTTATCTCTATTGATGATGGCATCGCTACCCAATACCTATGCGGAGCAATATCCTGACGTTCCGGTACCATTTAAACACGGCACGGGTGGCAAAGTGGATAACAGCTTATATGTGGGGCTGGGGAGTGCAGGTGTGTCGTGGTTCCGTCTGGATACAGATAAAACGGGGGCTGGGTGGCAGAAAGTGGCTAATTTCCCAGGCCAGCCTCGTGAACAGGCCGTGACGGTGGTATTGGCAGGGAAACTGTACGTGTTCGGTGGGGTGGGGAAAACGAACGCCAACGATACCCAAGTACGGGCGCTGGATGATGTGTATCGTTTCGATCCACAAACTAATCAATGGCAGCAACTGGCTACCCGCGCTCCTCGAGGTCTGGTGGGGACCGTGGCCACAGCACTGGATGGTTCTCAGGCAGTACTGTTAGGCGGTGTAAATAAAGCAATTTTTGACGGTTATTTTACTGATCTGGCGTCAGCCGGAAGTGATGAAGCACACAAGAGTGCGGTAATAAACGCCTATTTTAATCAGGCTCCGGCTGATTATTTCTACAACCGCGATGTCCTTATCTATGAGCCGCAAAAAAATCAGTGGAAAAGCGGCGGTTTGTTGCCATTTTTAGGAACAGCCGGGTCAGCCATCAGCCGCATGGATAATCGCTTGATATTAATCAATGGTGAAATTAAACCCGGTTTACGCACCGCGGCTGTATGGCAGGGGCTAATGCGGGGGAATGTACTGGAGTGGCAGCCACAACCGAACTTAATCGGGGCTGAAACGGGACCCGTGCAGGAAGGATTGGCTGGCGCATTTTCTGGCATCAGTCACAAAACAGTATTAGTCGCCGGAGGCGCTAATTTCCCTGGTGCCTGGAAGCAATTTAATAGTGGTCACCTATATGCTCACCAAGGGCTGGAAAAACAGTGGCATCAGCAGGTCTATGCGTTGGTCGATAATCAGTGGAGAATCGTCGGGAAGTTGCCTCAACCGCTGGGTTATGGTGTTTCTATCCAAGGGCCAGATAAAGTCATTTTGATTGGTGGCGAAACCATCGGGGGTACGGCCATTTCAGCAGTTACACAGCTATCCTGGCAGGGAGGGCAACTGCACATTGAGTAAATTGAGGTTGAAATAAATGAAAGAACTTCATTCAGTAGCGGGTTATCGGCGTTATGGAGGAAGTGATTAGAGGGGGAAAGAAACGGTACCAGAACACCTCTGGCACCGTTTTATCACATCGTGGTTATTTACTGTTGTACAAATTATTTACTGTTGTACAAACGGGCTCTGCGTTTTTTCAGGAAGATATAGCTGGCAGTCAAAATGACAAACCATAGCGGTGTAACAATTAACGCCTGACGGGTATCACTTTCCAATGTCAGCAGTACTAGAACAAAGGCGAAGAACGCCATGCAAACCCATGACATAAAAATACCGGCTGGCATTTTGTAGATGGATTTTTTATGTAGCGCTGGGCGTCTTTTGCGATACACCAAATAAGAGCAAAGGATGATGCTCCAGACGAACATAAACAGAATGGCCGAAACAGTGGTAACCAAGGTAAAGACCGTCATCACGTTCGGGATAAGATAAATCAGCACCACCCCACCTAACAGACAGATACAAGAGAATGTCAGGCCAGTGGCAGGCACTGAACGGCGTGATAGCTTGCCAAATTGCTTGGGCGCATCGCCTTCTTTCGCCAACCCGAACAACATCCGGCTGGTGGAGAACACACCACTGTTAGCCGAGGAGGCCGCAGAGGTTAATACCACAAAGTTAATGACACTGGCCGCTGCGGGCAGCCCGACCAAGACGAATAACTCAACAAACGGGCTTTTATCCGCGACGACTGAACTCCATGGCGTTACCGACATAATCATAATTAACGAGAAAACATAAAACATGATTATGCGAATCGGAATGGAGTTAATGGCTCGTGGTAAAACCACTTCTGGGTCTTTGGTTTCTGCCGCGGTGGTCCCAACCAGTTCAATACCTACGAAGGAAAAAACGGCAATTTGGAAGCCAGCAAAGAATCCACCGATCCCTTTCGGGAACATACCTCCGTCACTCCATAAATGAGTAAATGAAGCAGTGGTACCGGATGGTGACTGATAGCTGACTAAGACCATGGTTAGGCCGGCAAAAATTAGCGCCACGATAGCCACGATTTTAATCATGGCAAACCAGAACTCCATCTCACCAAACATTTTTACTGTGGCCAAATTCAGTGACAGCAACAGTAAAACGACTAATAGCGAGGCAACCCATTGAGAGAAATCGGGGAACCAGAACTGTGCATAAGCGGTGATGGCCACTACATCAGCAATACCGGTGATGACCCAACAAAACCAGTAAGTCCAACCGGTGAAAAAACCAGCCCAAGGGCCAAGTAAGTCAGCGGAGAAATCACTGAATGATTTATAGTTCAGATTCGATAGCAACAGTTCACCCATTGCCCGCATCACGAAAAACAACATAAAACCAATGATCATATAAACGAAAATGATCGACGGCCCGGCAAGGCTGATGGTTTTGCCCGATCCCATAAACAACCCGGTACCTATGGCACCGCCAATGGCGATGAGCTGGATATGCCGGTTGGAGAGACTTCGTTGGAGGTGTTCATCAGGTTCCTGTAACGGTTTTGCCACTATTTTGGATTGGTCTACCATCTTTCCCATTACCTCTTCCTGTATTTGTGAAGTTATTGAGCTCTAGATTGGCTCTTTGGTTTTATCTATCTGACCTGTCTGTCTGTTTTTTATGCACTAAAGATAATTTGCGAACAAATTAACATTATCGCAACAATAATCACACATCACTCTCTATTTTCCACTGTTTATATTTCACACTCTTATTTTTGTTAAGTACATCACAGTGTTTGGAATTACAACATGAAGTCACATAACTAACAATAATCGTAAGTACCGTATGAATAATTAATCTTCTCTCGTGGGTATAGAGTGGTATAAAGACAAACACTCAATGAAATGTTTGACAGGCGGGGTTAACAGGAGAATAATTATTTTCGTTGGGTCGTTAGCTCAGTTGGTAGAGCAGTTGACTCTTAATCAATTGGTCGCAGGTTCGAACCCTGCACGACCCACCAACTAAATCAATGAGTTATATTATACCTCCTCATTATTTAATCATTCCTTTTGTCATATTCGTGCCATCTCGATTCAGTATAAAATTTATTTTTCTTGTATGTTAAATTAAATTAATTGATATGGATTGTTCATATTGTGCCATCGCCTAAACTGGTTTCAATATGTTCATTTATCATGAGTGGTAATAGATATTTCTGACGGAGCTCTTATCCTCAGACATAGTTACTTTCATTTCTTATTCCTTATCTCTATTGTTGTCCATTGTCACGCCATGCATAAAATGATAAGAGGCTTAGTGATTTGGTTAATGGTAATACCCTATACATATCCAAGATAGCAGAGAGAATAGCCGTGAATAATTAACTTTTTATTATTATCCTCTCGATTTGATATGCGCCTATTTTTTTGTTTTTTAATAACTAATTCTTATTTGTTGTAATGTTTATTATTTCGAAATCAAACGTTTTCTTTTGTTTTTACTCTGCTTAATTTGAACCTATTCCATTCTCAGTATATTATTTTCGTGAGTATTTTCTATGACACATGAAATTATGTTTTGTGATGGACTACTGATCGAATATTAGTGACCAATGCGACGATACCATAATCAAAGATAATTATTTAAGGATGGAAATTTAATGAAGAATAAAATCACATTGGCTGCATTTATAACTGCAACCTTATTAAGCAGTTCCGCGGCCTATGCAGCAGGGGATCGCACCATCTCATTGGGGTATGCTCAAGGGGATGTAAGGCTCGGTGATGGAAATCGAAAAGACATTAGATTAAACGATGATCCTCAAGGGATTAATGTTAAATATCACCATAAACTGAGTGAGATGTTCGGTACGATAGGTTCTTTTACTTACACGAATTTAAATTATGACTATCTAGATAATAATAATGTCAAAGTTGGGGATGCATCCTTTGATTATTATTCACTGATGGTTGGGCCAAGCGTACATTTTAATGAGTTGTTCAGCATGTATGCATTATTGGGCGTCGGGCATGGGAAAGCGAAAGCATCTGTATTAGGATACGGTAAAAAAGAGGAGCAAGAGTCTTTGGCATATGGTGTTGGGATGCAATTTAATCCACTTAACAATATTGCCATTGATGCTTCATACGAGTACACAAAACTTAAAAATGCCAACATCGGGACATGGGCTTTAGGCATTGGCTATCGTTTTTAATAAAATACTTTCTATATAACCATAACAGCCGTATTAGTGCACTGTACGGCTGTTTTTTTCATCAGCTACAAAAACTCATCAACGATAAAAAATTGAGTCCCTGACGCGGTTAATGAACCATGTGTTTTAGCCTTACACGTCATCATGATAAATCATGCTGTATTTTAATGTAACAATCTGACCAGCACCAAGTTTAGTATAGGGTCCATTCTTAGAGGGCAATAAAGTCTGTTTTTTAGGAAGGCCAGTGATTGATCATCTCACCAATATTTTTTTGATGTTACTTAATCGTTTTTAAGGTATGTGTTAAGCTACAAACTATTAAAATTTAGGTGGTCAATCATGGTATTCGTCGTTCTATGGTTCGCGATTGCAGGATTAGGTGAGTATCTCGTGTGGGGCTATCCATTGCTAGCCGTTGCCTTGGCTCTTTTTTTTGTCATTCTTGGTGGCTATTGGGTTTATAAAATTAGGAAGATTCAGGTGACCGAGGCGATATCTGCTGAAAAAAGATCAAGATCTATAAATAATATTAATTTAACCTTCGCAGTCGCGATGTTGGCTGTTCATGCACTGATCTTGTTACTATTACGTTGACTTGATATGTGCCTTTGGTGCAACTCCTCACTGGCTCCAGACTGATATCAATATCCATGCGGCAATAACCCAACATAAAACAGCAGAAGCCAAGGCTAGTGGTAAACGTATATACCCAATAAAAAAGTAAAGTGATACCAGATAGACAAAATAAGGAATTGTGGCCCACAAACCGAATTTAATTGTTATACGCCAAGCACCAATACTACGTTCAGTACCCACAATACAGTGAGTGATAAAGGCAAAAGTAGGAAAAGTAGTATTAAGTCAGCAATATAATAGTGACGAGTTTTCGACAGTAGTGTGACCATCAGCACCATTCTTTTACCAATCAATACATTAAGTAACAATCCCATCGTGTTCTTTGATTATCAGGGGATAAGCTGCTTATACATAATATTTCAATGGCAAACAGTGAAGCTCTACTATTATGTCAATTGGTAGCCCGAATAGGTGAAGGGGCCACTATGTTGGCCCTGGATAGCTATTGGCGGTAGCCGTTCTTGATTTGAGCAAGTGTATTTGTGAAGACTTCAGCTTGAGCAGCGTCTTCTATACCGGCAATAGAACGCTCGATATTTAAGATTACTTTCCCAGCATCGGCTTGACCGATTGCTTTCAGTAACAGGGTCAGAGTTGCTTTCAAACATGCGACTTCATTGGCTAAGATTGTTGGGTCAGCAGAAGTCGTAAAGTCTGGATTACTCATTTTCTCTCCTGAGGGTAGAGTCGGTAATGAACATTTGTGGCATTATTAAACAGTTAAAAGATTATATCATAGAATGATGAGACACGTTGTAAAAAAAGAGGGCTGGAAGGAAATCGAGACATTCATCATCTAAGTATTTTCCTAATTAAGCGAATATTCGCATAAAGCATATGTTTTTTTTAGGAATTAAATAATTTGTATCAAAATTAGTGCACACTCCGAGTGAATAAAATACAAACAGTCAATAAAAAATATAGGAATAGTTCCTATGCTTATGGATTGGCTTGATTTTTTAATCTCTATTTATATCAATGAATTGTGTTTTTCTTCATAAGAACTAACTTATCTAATGCTAATAATTAGTTTTTTGAATGTATGAAGATGTAAACCAAGAAGTATCTTAAAAATACGTTTCTTTTTTATCGTGTTGTAAACTCAATATGTTTGAGATTTTATGTACATAACTAAAACAATGATAAAAATAATATCTGTCAAACAATATAGATATGATTTTGCAATTATTCTGTATTCATTCTTTGGTCGAAAACAAGTAATATCATTACGGTAAACAAAGCATGGTTAGTCTACTCCCTTTATTTCTGGAGAAATTTCTTTGATCAGCGTTCTTCTTGTTGATGACCACGAATTGGTGCGCGCAGGGATACGACGCATTCTTGACGACATCAAAGGTATCAAAGTCGCGGGTGAGATGCAGTGTGGTGAAGATGCGGTAAAATGGTGCCGTAGCCATGTTGTAGACATCGTCCTGATGGATATGAATATGCCCGGTATCGGCGGGTTGGAAGCAACACGTAAAATTTTACGTTTTTCGCCGGATACTAAAGTTATAATGCTAACCATTCATACGGAGAATCCATTACCGGCAAAAGTCATGCAAGCGGGGGCAGGGGGGTATCTCAGTAAAGGAGCTGCTCCGCAGGATGTCATAACTGCTATCCGCATGGTACATGCTGGGCAACGTTACATAGCTTCTGATATTGCACAACAAATGGCACTGAGCCAGCTTGAGCCTCCAACAGAAACACCTTTTAGCTGTTTGTCGGAGCGTGAGTTGCAAATTATGATAATGATAACGAAAGGCCAAAAGGTGAATGAGATATCAGAACAGCTTCATCTGAGTCCAAAAACGGTTAATAGTTATCGCTACCGTATGTTCAGCAAACTCAATATTAGTGGTGACGTTGAATTAACCCATCTGGCTATTCGCCACGGTTTATTTAACGCGGAGACGTTATCAAATAGTGACTGATCTTTTTGATTCTAAAGAATTTTTGAAAACTGTCACCAGTCAGCCTGGTGTTTATCGGATGTACGATGCGGCAGGGACAGTTATTTATGTCGGTAAAGCAAAAGATCTCAAAAAGCGTCTGACGAGCTATTTTCGTGCTCAGGTCGCCAGCCGCAAAACTGAAACGTTAGTTAAGAATATTGCTCATATTGATGTCACCGTTACGCATACTGAAACGGAAGCACTGTTGCTTGAGCACAATTACATCAAGCTTTATCAGCCACGTTACAATGTGTTGCTACGTGATGATAAGTCATATCCGCTTATTTTCTTGAGTGCGGACGAGCATCCGCGCCTTGCTGTACACCGTGGCGCAAAACATGAGAAAGGGGAGTATTTTGGGCCGTTTCCAAACTCTCATGCGGTGCGTGAAACGTTGGCATTATTACAGAAGCTTTTTCCAGTGAGGCAATGTGAGAATAGTGTTTACCGCAATCGCTCACGGCCTTGCCTACAATATCAGATTGGGCGTTGTTCCGGGCCTTGCGTGAAGGGGTTGGTAAGTGAAAAAGAGTATCAGCGCCAAGTTGATTACGTTCGTTTGTTCCTCTCAGGTAAAGATCAGCAAGTCTTGACGCAGTTAATCACCCGTATGGAGGAGGCTAGCCAGCAACTGCATTTTGAAGATGCAGCACGTATTCGCGATCAAATCCAAGCTGTGCGTCGAGTAACTGAACAACAGTTTGTTTCTGGTGACAGTGAAGATCTTGATGTTATCGGTGTGGCATTTGATGCGGGGCTTGCTTGTGTTCATGTACTGTTTATCAGATTAGGGAAAGTATTAGGTAGTCGGAGTTATTTCCCTAAAGTTCCCACTGGTACTGAGTTGAGCGAAGTCGTTCAGACTTTTGTTGGGCAGTTTTACTTACAAGGAAGCCAAGGGCGTACATTGCCTGGTGAAATTTTACTGGATTTTACCCTCACAGAAAAAGATCTGTTGGCATCTTCTCTTTCTGAACTGGCTGGGCGAAAAATTCAGATACAAAGCCGCCCTCGAGGAGATCGCGCACGTTACCTCAAGTTAGCACGTACCAATGCTTCAACCGCATTGATAACCCGCTTATCTCAGCAATCGACTATTCATCAACGCATGAAGGAATTAGCCAAGATCCTTAAGCTTGATGAAATTAATCGTATGGAATGTTTTGATATCAGCCATACGATGGGGGAACAAACCGTAGCCTCTTGTGTAGTATTTGATGCGAATGGTCCTGTACGATCTGAATATCGGCGCTACAATATTAGTGGCATCACGCCGGGTGATGATTATGCGGCGATGGCTCAAGTACTAAAACGTCGATATGGGAAAGCATTAGATGATCAAAAAATTCCTGATGTCATATTTATTGACGGTGGGAAGGGGCAGTTGTCACAGGCCTTTGATGTTTTTGCCTCGTTGAATGTTCCGTGGGATAAGCAAAAACCGTTGCTAGTCGGTGTTGCTAAAGGTAGTGATCGCAAAGCGGGCCTGGAAACATTATTCTTGGCATCAGAAGGTGAGGGTTTTTCTTTGCCCCCAGATTCACCAGCATTACATTTGATCCAGCATATTCGTGATGATTCTCATAATCATGCAATAACCGGGCACCGGCAGCGGCGATCTAAAGTAAAAAATACCAGTGCGTTAGAAATGATAGAAGGTGTTGGCCCCAAACGACGGCAAGTTTTGTTGAGATATATGGGGGGACTACAACCTTTGTTTAACGCAAGCGTCGAGGAAATTGCAAAAGTGCCGGGTATTTCACAAGCATTGGCAGAAAAAATCCACAATGCATTGAAACACTGAAGCTAATGTTGCACCATACTCATAATGTCCACACCAGCCAGATAGTTATCGTAGCATTATGCAATTGAATATACCGACTTGGCTTACCTTGTTCCGTGTTGTGCTCATCCCATTTTTCGTTCTGGCGTTTTATTTGCCGTTCGTCTGGGCTCCGATGGTTTGCGCCATCATATTTGTGTTTGCTGCGGCAACCGATTGGTTTGATGGCTTTTTAGCTCGACGTTGGAAACAGACAACCCGTTTTGGTGCTTTCCTTGATCCTGTAGCGGATAAAGTTATGGTAGCCGTTGCATTAGTACTGGTTGCTGAACATTACCACTCCTGGTGGATTACATTACCGGCAGCAACGATGATCGCCCGGGAAATTATCATTTCGTCTCTTAGAGAATGGATGGCAGAAATTGGTAAACGCAGCAGCGTTGCGGTTTCATGGGTCGGTAAAGTAAAGACGATGGCGCAAATGGGGTCACTTGTTGGGTTGCTTTGGCGTCCTGACCACAATGTTGAACTTGCTAGCTTCGTTTTACTTTATATTGCAGCTGTACTGACATTCTGGTCAATGTTCCAATATTTGAACGCGGCCTGGAGTGATTTGCTCGAACCTTGATCGAAGCGCCGTAAAAAGCAGCAAACGAACGAATAATTCAGATAATTTTATTGACTCATTGCGTCAGGTAAGTAGAATGCATCGCATCAGACGGCAGCAACGAAATGTCGAAAGATAGCAAAAGAATCAGTAGGTTCTGATATTGCGGGAATAGCTCAGTTGGTAGAGCACGACCTTGCCAAGGTCGGGGTCGCGAGTTCGAGTCTCGTTTCCCGCTCCAAATTAATAGGTTGGCATTAGCGAACCTTAGCTGTAAAGGCAAAGAAGAATAAGGCGCGTTGGCAGAGTGGCCATGCTACGGATTGCAAATCCGTCTACCTCGGTTCGACTCCGGGACGCGCCTCCAGTTTTCCAGAGCCCGGGTGGTGAAATCGGTAGACACAAGGGATTTAAAATCCCTCGGCTTATGGCTGTGCGGGTTCAAGTCCCGCCCCGGGCACCATGGAAAATAGTCTAAGTAAAACAAAGTAGTACGAGTATGTCGTTAACCGCCGAGAGGCGGTTTTTTTGTGATTGAAATCCCACTTCACCATTGTTTCGCCATATCACTTCGCCATATCTTGACCTCCCACCACCGGAACTACATTAATCTTTCTATCATATCGCGCTGTCTGTGATGCGTTTTTGTGTCCTGAGATTGCCTGCTTGTCATATAGCGAACCAGTTAGGTCTGAGATGCCTTTTGCTTTTAGATCGTGGAACGTAAAATTAAATTCCAGTTCGGGATACTTCATAGTTGCTGCCTTTTTTGCTTTCATCCAGTGGGCATTAAAACTATCACGGGTGAAACGTGACCCTGATTGCTGGTGTAACAAGTAGATGCTCACAACGCCCCTGTTTAAGGGGAGGGTGCTTGCTAGTCGTATAACCTCATGCAACCGAGGTATCCAAGCTTTAATTTGGGCAACGCCAGTTTTGCTTTGTTGTATAAGTATGCCGCTCTCCAGTAACTGCCCTTTCTTCATGTCCAAAATATCCGCTTGCCTGGTACAGCATAAGTAAGCCAACTCCATGGCCACTTTTACGACCGATGGGGCGGTATCGTAAAGGGCGGTGTATTCTTCATCGGTTATATAACGAGTTCTAACTTTTTCTTTAAATTGCTTGACCCCCTGGCAAGGATTTAACTTTACTTTCCCGCGCTCATATCCCCAGCGAAAAACCCTCGACATGAAGGATTTTTCCCTGTTTGCTTGAACCCTGCTTTTTGCTCCACGCTTATCCATATACTTTCGAATATGCTCTGGTCTTATATTGTCGGGAGACATTTTCCCAAACACTGCAATTATTTTTGATGAGTATTTGTGGTAATCCTTTTGCGTTTCGGAGGCCAGTTCGCAGAAATCACCTGACAATAGAAACTCATTAATCAAACCAGTAAATGTCGAATCCTCTTTTTGGTTGATCATTAATTTCTCAAAAGCAACCCAGACATCAGCCTGACTGCATTCAAAATTAGATAGACGGATTGTTCTCCCGTCTATTGCCCTGAATTCATATGCAGACTTGCCTTTACGAACCCGTGGAGGCATCCAGTTATCTGCAGGGTTCTTGCGTGGACGTGACATTAAATAGCCCCATAATTAGGTTGGTCTTCAGGCATGTTATGAATGATATTGCGGGAAGAGATAGGGTGCTCAACATGCGCCCATGTTGTGCTAGGTCTACCATCTTTACGCTCGATGAAAAAAATGCCACTTTCACGTAAGCATTCACACTGTTTCTTGGGTTGTACAAAACCAGTGATCTCTTCTAATTCAGTGCGAGTCAGTATTTTGGTCATTGGTCTTTCCTCAGTAGGAAAGGACGCAACGATGCTGCGCCCTATTATGGTCGTTTGGTCTGTGGTGGTAAGGGGCTATGTTTTAGTGATACATCTATTGAATATTAATACAGCGGCGTGGTGTCAATCGTGCCGAATTCGTAACGGCTCTTTACTCAGCATCTGCATTAGTTAATTTGTTCATTTACACTTCAAGCCCCAGTTGCACAGCAAAGTTGTCACGTTTTTCGCAATAATCGAGAGTGCCAGAGCCGTTATGGGCCTCGATTCTTTCAACTAAAATAGATGCTCTGGTTTCTTTTGATTCTGGCTGATAAGTTCCTTTCCATTTTTTATCTAAGCCAATATTTCTTGCTACATTAGTGCTGTCAGCTGATGATAATGGGAGCCTTGTAAAAATGGTTGGATTTAGCATCCGAAGACCGTGAAGTTTTGTTATTGGCTGACCGTGAATATCAACCACATGTCGAATTATGTCCTTTAATCTAGCGACAGCTTTAAGCGGCGATTTTACGTCGTACTCGCCACAACTGCCTATCGCTACGCGTGGATACTCATGACATAAACGGATAAATCTTTCGTCACTTTCATTCATGTGCCAAACAGGAACTCCTATTGATTTTCCATGAGGCCACTCAGATAAGAGGGCGTCATTCTCCTCGGGTCCGCCATCAATCACATCTGGTATTATCACAAAGTCCACGCCTGGGTGATTCTTCTATCTTTCGATAAATGCGTAATAATCTGACCAGTCAATTTTGTTCTTACCTGCAGCTTTCCATGCTGTAAATGCACCATTATCAATAGAGAAACTTTGGCAAATCTCGCTGGCTAACTCTATCTGTCCAGCATGCGCAAAGGATATAAATGCATGGCGTCCTTTCCATGCTCTGATTGCGCAGGAATCTGGCGTGATTGGCCCTCCATGATAATGAATCACTGTGTCCCCCTATTATCGGGCAATAAAAAACCCCGCATTTAGCGAGGCTCATTGAGTGGTGGCGTAACTATTCTATGGCTTTAGGTTTAGGCCTAACTGCTCTAAGTCGGTCGTCCAAATTGGTACCTTCCGCCTCAGGTGCTATTGCGAAAAGATAATATTTGCCATCATCCGCCTTGTGCTTAATTACGTTGTAGATTTCAAATCCGTCTGCAACATAATTATCGTGCTGAGTCCCTCCGGGGCCCACAGCTATAATTTGAGGGCGATGAACAAACCGAACCGTATCTTGAGCTAAATCTCCCTTTTTAACTTCTCCATCCCAGCTACCGCCAATAACCAGATATTCAGCAACTTCCATTATATTCTCCTTATTTACGTTCAGGAGGATTATAGCACGGTTACCGATACACTTCGCCGCACGTCAGTACAACGTCGGTCCTGCGCTCTTTAATCAGCGCTGAAATTGTTAAGCATTCGGATTGAGTGGGGTAGATATATTCGGTGACGGGTAGCGCGTCGCAACTATCGTTAAAGCAGGAAGTAATGAGAAGAACAAAGCCGATTAGCATCACTCCCCCTCTACCGCAAAACCGTCGGCTTTGAGTGCGAATTTACACTCTCGTATACCTGCGTTTCTGCCATTATTGTACGGATCACTTGCCCAGCCAGAGCCTTCAGCCAACACAGCAGGCTTACTCAGCTTCTCGTTTGCCGCTGATAACTCGGCTTCTGCTGCAATCAATTCAATGCGAAGCTTCTCGCTCACGCGATAGTGCAGATCACGATCACGTTGTGCTGCTTCCAGTTGTGCTATCAGTGCGCTCAAATCAGAAACAGTGACTGTCAATTCATCAGGACCAACTAAATCTGATAACGCTACGCTGGCCTTGAGGAATTTAATTCTCTCTTCGATGTTATTCATCAGCTGTTACTCCCTTCGCCACATATGCAGGATAAAACGCCGTTGCCGGATAGTGTCCATAGCCATCACATACCATTCCTGCTAGTAAATGAGGTTCATATTTGACGGCTACAATGGCGTGCGATTGCAGATGATCTGGAAGCTGCCAGCGCCACTCTATTGGCACTTTGAATAACCAAACATCAGTCCAAGGTTTTGACCGACTAAGTTTGTAGGGCATACCAAGCAGCCGCTTTGCTTCACGATTTGATTTCATGGGAACCCCTCAGGTTGGCGGCGAACTGTATTAAGTCAGCTTTGATATATAAAAGAGACTTGATCACTCCATCCTCTTCAATTGCAGAGAATACCGACTTGTGGAATCCATCCGCTGCCAGCTCAACTCCTTGCGCCTGATATTCATTAATTACCTGCGCCGTTTCTGGTATTTGTTGCTTAATAATTTTCAGTGCTTGAGTGTGGGTTAAATACCCCTCTTGCTGACTTTTGGCCCATTCATTTAATTGTGTGTCTGATTGATAGGTAGGAATATCAATATCTATACCCTCCATATTTTCCAGCAACCAATCCTTTGCGCTGGTAAATTGCCCGGCGTGAATAAGTGAAATTGCTGCGATTGAACCAACAACTAGGCGGTTCATGATCCACGCTCCGGATAATTCCCGCGCCGCTTTTTCTTGCAACACCATGTTTTCAATAGCCAACATTTGATTCTTTTTTTCCAGATCTGCAATAGTATTTTTAGCCTCGTGATAACCCTCAAATACCACTGGTAATAGCTCTGATTCCGTCAGAAGAGCATTAAATTTAGGATGTGTGGCAACGTGGTCAGCATCTGGATCTTGGAAATTATAGATTAGGGTCTCATAAGCGCCGATGAAGCGCCCAAATCCACCGTGGCCTTGTACCAGGGAATCCCACGCAACGGCAATAAATGTGCGCTCCTCGTCACTGATTTCTTGATCGTCAAAGCGTTCTAAAAATTGCGCGGATGATTCTCTGTGCCAGCGGTCTTCTGCTGCTTCAGTGGCGTGAAAGAGTTGCCACAGAGATTTCACTTCATCTTCACTGGGCCTTGCCATTTTTACCGATATTATTTTGCTCATTGCTTTATCCTCGCCATTAAAACGCCTTCAACTGGCAAACAAACATATTCAGGCGGCAAACCTTCTTGCTGGATGTCAGCAAGGCAATTACTTTGGTCAGGATATATATATCCCTGTGATTCATATTTGCAGGGCTGAAATGTAAAACAGACGTATAGAAACAATCCAAACATGGGATTACTCCTTGATTGAATAAATAAATCCCAGACTGTGGGGTGATATATAATGAGTAATGACTGGGAGTTGAGAGGGTGGAATTATTTAAATCGCTTAAACCAAGTATTTACTTTATTAACCTGCTTTTTAACAGTAATAACATTTGGGTGCTTTAACTTAGAACCTTTATTCACGTTCCCTTCTTAGCGCTATGAGCGCCAGTTATTGGATTGATAACCACATCACTTTCTAATGGCCTGATACGGATATATTTACGGGGTTTATTTTTGAGGTAGGTCAGCTTACCGGGGGTGAAAATGGCAATATCATCAATATCAAATAATGCTGCAATCTTCCTGATGGTTTCCTGCATATTGGCCTCGGCAGCGTGTTCCCATACCGCCGCCCGGCCTTTTGCGATTTTCATGGTATTGGCTCAATATCGCCACCATGCTCTTCTATTGCTTTTTGGTTTGGAGTAACGGTATTGCTTGGCTCCATGGGACCGTTAATGCGTGCTCAATAGCACGATACAGGCCTATGGCATCACATTCCCATCCGTTGGCTGTATCTTCCCACCCACTAAGCTCATCTACTTCATTTTCCAGATAATCAATGCGGGCGGTGAATTCGCTACGAACTTCCGCTTCTACCTCTTCTTGTAAATGAAACTTTATTATTTCTACCACCTCTTCTGTAGGGAGTATGCCCAGTAATTGCTCTGGACCTGCGTTGCTAAATTTCAAAGCCAGTTCCTGAGACATACTCATTTCCTGATTAATAGCGGTCGGGATAATAAACTTCATCAGCATCAGACTCGTCTAACACGAGCAAGCTATCGCCGTAGTACAGTGCTCCAACTAGCTTTTCAAATTCACCACGGAACATGATTACTTTTTTGCCTAATGCATCGCCGTCTACTTGACCTGAATACAGCTCATAGACAGGGAAACCATCAACTTCTTGCATAATTTTGTCCATGCGACCTTTAGAATCAACATACTCACCCTTGCGCATGAAATAGAAATTGTCCGTGAATTCGAATGCGTGCGTTTTTTTATTGTTGCGTGATGAGCTGTACAGTGATGAACTTTCACTGGCTGGTTCTTTCTCGATCCCCACTCTGAATACGTCGCCCTCACCCATGTCCATCAGCACTTCTGGCCGCTCCCAGCCCTCGTGGGCCGCTTCTTCTTTGTGTTCCTCGATATAGGCTTTCCAGAGATCGGAGGCTTTGATGTATTTCGGCGTCTCGTCTGCCTTGACGAAATCCAGCACCATCTTCTGCATACCTGCTGTTAGGCGCTCCCCAACAGCATTGAGCGCCCAGCTTTCTTCCAGCTTTTTAGCCATGAGGATGTTGTAACGCGGCAGATCGACCATCTGTGAGATGTTGGCTGGCAGAGCTTCCTCTAGCGCTTTCTTTACGGCGCGGGGGAAGTCACCCCACTCGAAGGTTTCTTTGATCGCCTTGTCGTACAGGCTGGAAACGTGCCGCTGAATCATTGCCGAGTATTCCGGCGACTGTTCGAACGCCAGACAGTGCGCTGCGATATCGGTAGCCAGGCTGGTGGCCTTTGGTTGAGTTGTTGCGGCAATTGCCGCCAGTTTTTCGTTGGTCATTGGTCAATCCTCAGTTTATTGTTTTGAAATCGATTACCCACACCCATGGGTTAGCTTCAAAGGTGTTATCTGGATAAATGCCATCCCATAATTCACGGAACCACCGCCACGCATCCAGGTGACAACCAGTTGCTGAACGCTCTGCTAGATAACCTTCTGCCATAGCATCGCCAGTGCTGATTGTATTTAGGCGCTCAACACGAACGCCTGTAATCTCAAGTGTTATTCGGGAAGCCTCACGGGGCATATGCAAAGATGGCGTCCAGCGCTTAACCTGACAGTGCGCACCATCATCTTTGTCAGCACGATACACAATTCGAACTCCACAATTTCCGAATGTCTCGCGCACCCAGAGTTGATCGCCATCTGCACCAAGTGGGCAGATGTAACCGTCTTCCTCGTTAGCTACACCGAAGACATCTTTCTTTGCTGGTTGCAGGTATCCGTCTTTATCCACCACTCCCGGACAATACCAACGAGCATCAAAATCGATTTCACCTGTACAGCTAAGCGGATAAAAATCATTTGATGGCTGAATCTTCATGATCCGCCGCGTCTGCGTCTTGCGACCATCTAAAATGGCCTTAACCATGTCACTATTAAATAAAATCGGCCTTTCTTTGCATTGACCGGTCATAACTAAACCTCCCGTATTAATCGGTTGATAATGTCTCGTTTGGAGGGGATGCGAAGCTGGTGCGCCAGTTGCCATGCTTTGCGCTGGTTTTGGGTTTTGTGCTCCAGCATTTTGCGGATAGTGGTCACCGGAATACCGGTATCGCTGGCAATCAAGTTTTCATTGTGGCCAGCGCGGTGAAACTGATAAATAGCCAACAAAATTTCCAATGAGTAGCGCTTACGAATACCGATATCGACCGTATCCACCTGGGGTAAGCCGCGCCATCGTTCATCACTGGGATAAATCGGTTTTGGCATTGGCAGGTAGGGATTCCCGCTGCGGATCTCTGCGCGGCTGCGCATTAACCAGATTATGCAAGCGGTGTGGTCTCCTCTGTCATCTTCCTTAAAATAACAGCCGGTGCTCAGGTTTAGTTCCTCATCCATCATGCGGCTTCCTTCTGTTTCTGCTCTGATTCCCACTCTTTTACGATTCGGGTGCATTGAGCATGCACTTGGCGAGCGCTTGCGATCCCGAAACCTTTGACTGCATTAGCCAACATGTCAGGCGTTCGGCGAACAACATCAAACAATGAATGGATCCCAGAGCGGGCCAGCAGTTCTAAATACTGCTCTTTCAAGAGGAGAGTTTCGGTAAGCACAGACTCTGCCCATTCCGCCCGCTTAACCAGGTGCGGGTGAGTTGGTTCAAGCAGGTCACGAATGCGCTGTGTAACAGCAGGCGTTAGGCCATCCGGCCAGTTCCGTTTGAAGTCATCAACCATGGGGTAGACCGGCAATGCCCACTCATTAACAGAGACGATCAGGCCAATACCCGTGGTGGAACGGATTTCAATATGCCAGTCAATATCGTTAATAAGCTGCATATCATAATCACCAGAGCGGAGCTTCAACCCCCACTGAAAGGTGTAAAAGTAAAACTCAGTGCCATCATTACCACGGTAATAAGTGGGCTCGACGTCCCCATCCATGCGCTGGATCCGTGCGGTAAGGTCTGAAACAGTATTAGCCAGTTGGTTGTTAACATTGACCATGGCCGCCAGTTTGCTGGTTCTTTCTGCCGCCTCTTTTTTATACCGCCGGATTTCCGTCAATTGCTGGTTTAACAGCGTGCGCTTGTTGTCCAGTTCATCTTTCAGCCGCACGATTTGGATTTTCATTTTTTCAGGGTTAAGTGATTTCAACCGATTCACTTCAGTGGCCAACACGCGTTGATCAGAAATTGAAAGGTTGTATTTGGCTGAAATACTGTCTCTCTGGGCATTCGCTTCAGCGGCTACCAGGTCAGCGCTTTCTATGCGTTCCTGTACATGCGTTAATGCCAAGGATTTCGTGGTTAGGTCGTTCTCAGCTTTCTCTAAACGGTCGAATAAAAGGTTGTATTCGTCAGTCTCGATATTGAGTTGTTCAATACATAGGGACTGTGTTTGGTTGAGTAAAACAGTAGCGCTCTCGATAGAGCGCTGTGCGGTGCCGGTAGTCTGCTCAATGGCAAGGTCTAACTGCGCCCGAACTGGACGCAGGGATGACTCCAGCACACTGGCAGTGGTGGCCTGTGTTGTCATGATTAATTACCTGTGAATTGCCTGTCGAGGCAGGTGATGAAAGGTTACTGCGTGATAGAGAAATAGCGGATCCGGCCAGCTTTTACCGCCTGGTACAGGCGGTAAACTGTTTCAGTAGTAAGATCAATGCCTGCCGTAACCAAATCAGCATTAATCTGTGCAATCAGGTCAACTGGCGTTGCTATTTTTGTTTCATTTGTCGTTTTACCCAGTTGTTCAGGGAAACTCACTGCTCCCGCGGGGTGCAACGGCTGATGGGCAGTTGTAGCAGTGCTTACAGCGACGATTTCAGTTGTGACCGCTGCGGCGGCCAGTTGCCGTTTTTTCAATTCTTCCTGTTGTTGCTCTGCTTGCTGTCTCTGCTGTTCCTCTATCTGTTTTTGCCTGGTAATGCGTTGCTCAATCATCAGCGCTAAATGTTCATGCTCAAGGCCGATTATTTGGTTGATGTCAGCAAACAGGTTTTTATAAGCCGGTTCAATATCAGTAAATAGCGTTAAATTGGCCTGATATTTTTCACTCACTTGATTAGCGGCTATCTTGGCTCGGGCCAGTTCATCGTTGGCGGCACTTTGCAAAGACGTGAGGGTTTTCTTGCCTTTGATGGCCGTGGCAAAGTCAGCCGGGATAGTGGGTAGAGTGACAATCGCCAACTGTTTATTGATACTGGAAATGTGCTCGGCAAGAGCGGTTTTTGCCTTGTTCAGTATCTCAAGGCGAATAGCCTCTTTGCGCAACTTAACCAGTTTCGACAGGTCCAGCCGCTTGTTACGCATTTCATCACGCAAGGTATCAATGGTGCGGAACAGCAGATCAATCTGCTCAGTTTTAGACAGCGCCTGCTGCTTAATCAGATCCAGTTCTTTCTCGGCCTTTTCACAAAACTTAACCGTTTCTTCTGCGTCAGCGAAGTCCTGATCGGTCACCAGATTAGTATTGATAGATTGAATAAAGGCCAGTGCCTGATTCTGGTAGACCGCCAAGTTTGACTCTTTTACTGCGCCTTCGATTTCTACCAATAAAGCGGGGAGGCGCATCAAGGCTTTGCCTTGCGGGATATCTTTGATCTCAGGGGCTGTGTAACCGTTTAAATCCTGCTCAAATTGCTGCCAACCTGCCATCAATTCCTTGCGCCGCCCGCGTACTGGTAAATATTCCATCCAGACAAAGTTTTCTTTGGTGCCATCCGATACTCGGTGCCGATAATGGATTCTACGATTACCCGCGCAGTGGCTTCCTGCGCGTGGCCCTTATCAAACAAGTTTGTTTGTACCCAATCGCTGATCTCCCGTTCTGATCCGGTGGCCTTCATGTTCAGCAATTCATCGCGGCGCATTTTGCTGGAGGCGGCCATCATTACCGGGGCTTCGCTGGCGGTGAAATGGCGACTGCGCAAGGCGTGCCATTCAGGCGTGCCTTGTTGGACATTAATGATTTGCATCTTCTGCCTCCAGATGTTCGATAGTTTTGATTTGTGCCGAGGTGAGGGTGTATTTGCTTTCGATGGTGTTGATGATTTGCACGGCGGTTTTCTTGCCTTTATTGATCAGTGTTGTCCAGTCAGCCAGCGCGCGTTGAAATTGTTCCGCGCTGTATTCTGGTAGTGCCTGCGGCTGACTTGGTGTCTGGTTGCCTTGCCTGTGTTCTTTAGTTTCAGTCACATCAAGACTTTTACCCTCCATTTCTTCCGCTGTCGGCTGCTGACCAATTTCTGGCCACCCTTTACGCAATGCCTGCGCTTCGGCACATTTGGCTAATTGCCCATAAGGCCGCTTTTTCCACATAGCATTGGGTGCCTGGGTATCACGACCCGCGGTGGCATAGTTTTCCAGCCAGTACTCTTTTGCGCTGAATTCCACGATAGTGCCGTTAGGCATGAGTTTGCTCAGTGTGTATTTGCACCACTGAGGGAAAGTGATTTCTACTCCATTAAAGGCTTGCGTCAGATCTGGGCCAAATTCTGGCTCTTGCGCTCCGGCATAGTTACCGGAGCGGTCAGCCTGTATGCGATATAACCCAACGCCGGGCATCACCACATCGCGCGTTTCATATTTACCGGTTAGCGCATCTTTCACACTCATAGGTACTAAATGAACGGGTTTCATCAGCGGATCTAATTGGCGAGCGCGGCAATAACTGACGGC
Source organism: Yersinia similis (assembly GCF_001053095.1). Classification (GTDB taxonomy): domain Bacteria; phylum Pseudomonadota; class Gammaproteobacteria; order Enterobacterales; family Enterobacteriaceae; genus Yersinia; species Yersinia similis. Next base: position 283,882 of record NZ_CGBP01000002.1, read on the forward strand.
CATGATGACTGAATCATCTTTAGCTCCAGGGTAAATACTGTTTTTCAGCGCGTTCCACGTGGGTTCGTCAATATTCAACCCAACCACGGCGGGTGGAAGATTGGTTGTTACTGCTTGAGTGGTCATTGGTCAGTCCTCAAATTTTGACAGCGATAGCAAGAAACATGAACGCGCCTAAAACGCATGCGAAGAAGAATTTCAGGCCAGATTGGCGGGGATACTGGTTAATGTCGTCACCAGTCACACGATGGCGATACTGGAGTGTCTTGATGAATTCAATAGGCATGGTATGCTTTCCCATGGTTGGGTTTGGTCACTCAACCACGCTGATAATAATCCTCGTGGTTATTGTTCAGTCCTCAGTAGGTTTGCGGTTGGTCCCGCACTCCTGGGATAGCCCCGGTTTAATCGCTGGGGCTTTTCTCTTTATTGGAGGTAGGTGGTCTTTCTCAGCGTCTAATTCCATTGCTCGCTCGGCCTTGGCAACCCGGAGAAATATTTCCTCCTGTACCTCATCCAGATAAAGTTCCATAGCGGCAGTTTCGGTAAGTAACTCAAGGTGGCCGGTACTCGCTCCAGCAACAAAACAGCTATTTTGGACAGCGGATTTAAAGGCGTTGAGCATTTTTGAATGGCGGCGTAAAAACTCAATCCGTTTGCCTAACTCCTCTTGCTCATCCGGATCCGAAATTAATAGGCGGTCATACTGTTCCAGCGATTGCTCAACCATTCGCTGATAGTTGTATTCATTCACGATGCACCTCATAGATCAGGTTGGGGAGTGGCCTTCACATATCTGCTTCGCTTGCTGGCACTGCTTAATATCAAACCAACCAAAGTGACACTGCTCTGTGGGGATCTCCATTTTCGCCGCTAACCAACCGTATGCTTGAGAGCGAGACATATGCCCTGAGCGCCAGATATTTTCAAACGGGGTTTTACATGATTTTCTGGCCTGTCGGGTTGCCTTATCTGCCAGAGTCCCTAAAGGAATAGCAGTGAATGGATGTAGGCCCACATACGCACCACAGCCTTGGCATAAATAGACGTAAGGCCAGTCGCTGTAGTCGCGGCCATAGACTTGCTGGTGCGTGGCGACGTGAACGCTACCTGAACAAAAATGGCAATTAGTAGGAGCAGGAAGGGGGTTTTTCACTCGGGCAGTTGCGGTTCTACTTGGGTTGGTTGGAGTCTTAACTTTTAATGTGTCCAATATACTTTCCTCAATGGTCTTCATCTTTTCCGTTACGGGGAATATCTCTATTAACAGATACAAATCCCTATCATTGCGTACGACAATCCAGATGGAGCATCTAGCGGATTTACTTCATTTAGGCTTTTCTGGCATAAAGTGCCTCTATAGTTAATTGACACTTTGTCACCATCAATAAAGATAATATTACCGGTTACGGACGACATGCGAACTGACCGACCATTACTTGATATTTTGGTGAATTCAACCTTGTCGCCAACTTTCAGCATCGACCGATCAAATTGCTTAAATTTATTGCACTTTTCGCATCGATACTTACTGGTGCTCATAGTCTTATTCCTTATCGGTAGTGAACTTGCCGAAGCCCCCGCGTACAGGGGCAGCGGTAAAACCACTTATTCGCCGTCTTTCTTTTCGTTAATGCGTTGGAACGGATAACGATCGGTATCCGCTTTAATATTGCGGTAGAAGTGGGAGCCAATTGATTCGGCACCAGAGAACGCTGCGTATTCATCAGCGGATACATTTTTGTAGTGATAGAGCGCAGCAGGTTCACCTTTCGACTTAAAGCGAATCGCCAGAGTGTTACTTACCGAGTCATGGCCGATGCTATGGATCTGGGAAGATTCAATCTGCTGCATGTTAATTGCTGATAATTTGCTCATTTTGGTTCCTTAAAGGTAAAAAAAAGAGCCACAGCCTAAGCTGTAGCTCCGATGGTTTGATTTTGCTTTCTTGATAGTTAACGCCTAACGCACGCCGCGAGGTAACTGACTGCAACCACGCATCTTCTGGCGGGCAACTGCTGCAATGCGTTTCTCTGGATCTGCTGAAGTGCGGGACTTGTTGGTGATGGCTGGCATATCCGGTATCAGTTTACTCCGCACCATCACTAATACTGCTCTTTCAACACGGTTAGTTCCCCGATTTGCCAGTGCCTGGATATGGGCATTACGTTTTTTTGCCATACGTTTTTGACGAGATGTGGTGGCCATTGGTCAGTCCTCAGTTGTGTCTATCACCGCTATACCCTCATGGAAGGCACACTGGTAATTCGTGGTTTAGCTGAGCCGTGACCGGTACACGCGGACCGTTTTGTGTCACTTAACCTGTTTGTTAAAGAGCGTACCCATCGTTTCGGGTGGTAGTCCTATTCTTGAATCTGAATGTAACTATAGTTTCGGATTGCGTCAAGCAAGTTCTGATACTTTAGTTTCCGTATTGGTCGTGAAAAACCATTACATGTGGTTTTTCTGGAGGATGGGGGAAATGTTAACGGACTGGGCAGTCTGATTTGTTAAAGGTGGCGGTCAATGTCTTTGTTGGAAACTGGTAAATATAGTTAGCTGAGCCTTGATGTTTATCGATAAGAATGTTGCTACAAAGCGCATGGGTAAAACTTTCTTTTGCAATGGTTTTAACATGGACTACTGTTTCGTAATCAGGTGTCATATCATTGATTTTATAAACATAATTTACACTTTTATCTTGAATGAACATATCAGTAATCACTGTATTGTCATCCAAACGCTTAGGAATGCCGAGTTTGATTTTTTCTTCAATAAATGCTGGTACGGCTTTTTCCCAGATTGAAGCATTATCTGATTTATCTGTTAGCGCGCGACCCAGATCTTTATAAAGGACAGCAAAAATAGTGGCAACAATGAGAATAATGGCCCTTGTGCCCCATTTTTTAATAAAATCCATAAAGCCATTTTCTGTTGTTGCAATGGGTTTTGCCAGGCTTAGTTGACTGACTTGGGTTCCGCAGGATGAACAATACTTGCTATGGGGCTCAATTGATGCGCTGCATTTCATACAATACATTGTTTTTTCCTTATAAATTTTCCCATTTAGCCTCAACAACAACACCGATAATTCGGCAGTTACCATTGATTTCTATCATTGGGTACTGGGGGTTCAGAGGCTTGAGATATTTATTGCCAGCATCTTCAATGTAGCGTTTGAATGTCGCCTCATTACCATCGGTTAGTTTGGCGATAACTAATTTACCTGAGGTGGGTTCAACATCTGGGTTGACTAATATAGACATACCTTCAGGAATGGTTAAGCCCACAGGAGAGGTCATTGAATCCCCTTTAACATCAAGCCAAAAGGCATTATGTCCAGCATACTTAGTGGTGGTTACCCACTCGTCTATTTCATCAAGACTATAAGGCTCAATGGCTTCTGACCAATTTCCCGCGCTAACCCAACTGATTTTGGGATACTCATAGGATTGTAATGGGTGCGAGTCTTTATTTTCTTTTACATTCGCATCCCAATTAGCGCTGGATGTGGATTGTAATTCAGGATTTCCCTTTCCCGTCTGAAGCCATTCTGGATTGCATAAAAGAGCACGGGCAATATTAAAGAGCGTATTGCCATTAAAGTTTTTTGTCAGCCCTAACTCAGCTTTACTTATAGCTACTCTAGACACGCCTGATTTCCTTGCCAACTCTTCCTGACTAAGATTCAACGCTGACCTTCTTTCGCTGACCCTTTCAGCTAAAGTACTTGCCATTGATTCCTCTGAATTATATCCAGCTAAAAATTGACACCAAAGTAACACTATCTTTGGAAACTTTGTTTTCGTTATGCTCTTGCTTGAATCTGATACTTTGGTTACGATTAGTGAGGAGGTATCCATGAAACTGTATGATATTTTGAAAACTGAAATTGGAAGCAATGCGGAAATTGGCCGCCGATTTCCTGCAAAAGGTAAGTCACGAACCGGGCAGGCAGTGGGTAAGTGGCGATCTCAAGGAGTGCCCGAAGATATTGCTCTGTTGTGTCATTTATCTTCTAACATCCCATACATCTACAACCCGGCCGACTATGGCCGCAACCCGGAAAATCTTAGCCTGGTTCTGACCAAACCAGCTCATCAGTAAAGATAGAGGACTGACCAATGACCACAATTTATCAACCTGCCGCTATAACGGCAGGGGCTGCGATAGCATCTGACGTTCGGCGGGAGTTGCTATCCCGCAAAAAGGTGGGAAAGAACGGTTTACCGTTCCATACCGTGCGCGAAGATCAGATTAAGACCCGATGGACAGAAAGCGAGGCAGTAGCCATAAAAAGCACCGCCAACGCGTTGGAATCCAACCCCGCAGTAGAAACCAATGTAGCCGCCATTCGTGGATTTTTGGCGATGTTTGCCGAAGCTCCCGACATGCTGGTTCATGTTCATGCCGAATTAAAACTCGCCGGACTGCCGGTACCTGAATGGCTGCCTGAGCTTCCCATCAGACAGGAGAAATCCCAATGACTAACATAACGCCTACAACCACACAATCGGTAGAACTCATTGCCAATGTTGTGGGTAAAAAACTGGCTATTGACGGGCAGGAGGCCCGCCGTATGGCTATCACAGGGGCTTTGTCTGGGGTGACTCAGGCGTTTTATTCCCGTCAACATAGTCCCTCTGATACTAAGCAGCCGTAGGGGGATCTATGAGCTTGTTATTTAAATATCGGCCACTGGTGATCAATCCAGAGTTAGCGGCCCGTATCGGTCTGAATGAAGCCATTATTTTGCAGCAGATCAATTATTGGCTAACAGAAACTAACTCAGGCATTGAACAGGAAGGCCTTCAGTGGGTTTACAACACACATAAAGAGTGGGTAAAGCAGTTCCCGTTTTGGTCCATTGATACAGTAAAACGCACACTTTTGTCATTGGAAAAATCGGGATGCGTCCGTGTTGAGCAGTTAGCAAAAGCGCAACGTGACATGACGAATTATTACACGATTCACTATGAGTGTGACGCACTAAACAGTGACAGCAAATTGCCACAGTCCAAGGGGGCAGATTGCCCTGATGGAGATGGCAACTTGCCCCCATCCATTGGTGCAGATTGCCCCCATCAGAAGGGGGCAGATTGCCCTGATGTTCATACAGAGATTACAGAGACTACAACAGAGACTACTTCAGAGAAGCGCACACGTAAGGCGGTTAAAAGTTCGGTGTTTGATTTTTCATCTTTCCCAATGACGGTGAGCCCTGAAATTTGGGAGGACTACCTAACACACCGAAAAGCAAAACGAGCGCCGATGACGCAGACCGTGGTGAACATGCTGGGTAAGGAGTTGAACAAAGCGGCTGGGGCTGGGTGGTCGGTGGATGATTCGTTAGCGGAAGCTATGGCTGCCGGTTGGCAAGGGTTCAAATTTGAATGGTTACAGAATCGGAGTCGGCCACAGAGTCAGTACGCGGGTAACACCGGCCTGAGTCGTCAGGAAGCACTGGAGGCCCGCAATGCACAGGTTGCTGACGATTTTGTCAGGAGTGGGGGGTGATCCATGCGGGAAGCAGAGACTGAAAAACGAGAATTTGCTGAGATCATGAAAGCTATTTTGGCGATCTACGGCAAAGACGGATCCAAGGCTGTACTAAAAATTTATTGGAATGCTTTACTGCCATACGACATTGAAACTGTGCGTCAAGCGTTCAGCAACTGGGTGATAGATCCAGAACAAGGCCGGTTTTCACCTAAGCCCGCCGATATTATCCGCAATATCCAAAATATTGACGGTAAACCAGATTGGCTCTCAGCGAATGAGGCGTGGGCATTGGCATTACCCGCGCAAGATGAAGCTAACACCGTGGTTTGGACGAATGAAATTGCCCAGGCATGGAGTATTGCCCAGCCAATCATGCAGGAGGGCGACAAAATTGGCGCACGTATGGCTTTTATCGCTGCTTATGAACGATTGGCTAAGGCAGCGCAAGGGACAGGCCGATCACCGTCATGGTCAGTGTCTGAAGGATGGGACAAAGAGACAGTAAAACGTACCGTTGAGCAGGCCGTAACAACAGGATTGCTTCCCAGACCTAAAGCCGAAAAGTATCAGTTGTTGTTGCCAGAAAAGGGGAAGGCTGGGAATGAAGTACCCACAAAAATACGACAATTTTTAGACGAACTGAAGGGGAGAATTAAGCAGGATCAGGAGGCGCGAGAAAGCACATGGCGTGATGAAAGTATTAGGCTACAAGCGTCTCTGGAACACAAATACCAAGAGTCATTGCAGCAGACCGCCGACCACGGTTTGCAAAATAATAAAATTACCGAGGACTGACCAATGAGCATTAATTTTAAGAATGTATTGATTTACAAATTATCTCGCGATGTTTCTTTCGCTGATTTGGAAGAGCAAATGGCGCAGTTCGCATTCACACCGTGCGGCAGTCAGGATATGGCGAAAACCGGTTGGATATCGCCAATGGGTAACGAAAGCGCAACGCTTGCGCATGTGGCTAACAAGCAAATCCTTATCACATTGCAGTGTGAAAAAAAGGATTTACCCGCCCCGGTTATCGCCCGTGAGCTGGCGAGTAAAGTTGAGCGTTTGGAGCAAGAGCAACACCGTAAACTGAAAAAAACAGAAAAAGAGTCGCTGAAAGATGAAGTTATCCAGACTCTGCTGCCACGGGCCTTTAGCAAATACTCGACAACATCCCTCTGGATTAACGCAGGGGCCGGGTTAATTATCATTGATGCTGCCAGCGCGCGGAAAGCTGAAAATGCATTGGCATTGTTGCGCAAAACTATGGGTTCTCTGCCAGTTGTCCCTCTGACACTTAATACCCCGATTGAACTGACGTTAACCGAGTGGTTGCGCTCTGGCGCTGCGCCTGCGGGATTCATCTTACAGGAAGAAGCCGAGCTTAAAGCCGTTTTGGAGCAGGGCGGCATTCTGCGCAGTAAACATCAGGATTTAGTCAGTGACGAGATCCGTGGGCATATCGCCGCCGGTAAGCTGGTGACCAAGTTGGCATTGGAGTGGCAGGGGCGCATTAGCTTTATGCTGTCCGACGATGGCAGCCTGAAGAGAGTGAAATACAGCACCACGCTGCTGGAGCGGAACGACGATATCGACCGCGAGGATTACGCGCAGCGTTTTGATGCCGATTTTATTTTGATGGCGGGTGAACTGGCCGCACTGATTGCCCATCTAGTGGATGCGCTGGGCGGCGAGGCAACCAGCAGTTCATGGGTGGATTTGGATGGAGTAGAACGGGACGATGATGATCGCTATCCAGAAGCAGTGAACTTCACCAAGGCGAAAGGAAAAGCCTCAATTTCGGGGCTACAGCGTGAACTCCGTATTGGCTATAACCGTGCCGCATGGCTGATTGAAAGAATGCAGGCTGAAGGCATTGTGTCCCAACCCGCACCAGACGGGACCCGCAAAGTGCTTGCTGGGGAGGGCGCGTAATGGTGATCAAACCACACGTACCCAATGCCGAAAGGGTTGGTATCAATAACGCAGTAAGATCCATGCAATTAGCTGGCCGTATAAGTGATGCAAACAGCCAGTTAAACCGCGTGATCACCGCCGCAAGTGGTGCTGATTGGCGGACACTGCGCGAACTCGAAAAGTTGATGTCTCAGATGTTCCCCGGTGAAGGTGATACCCAGGCCGCTATAAGTGCTCGTCTGCGTGAAATTAATCCTGTCCGCCATGGGTTGGTTAAACAGGTCAAAATTGTCCGTAACGATGATAGCGGCAAGCGGGTTTGGTTTTATCGTCTGGTTCCTACCACGCAAGGAGGCATGCAATGAGTTACCAGATTTTTATCGGTGATTGCATAGACTCAATGCGCAAAATGCCAGACCAGTCCGTTCATAGCTGCATTACCAGCCCGCCATATTATGGGCTACGTGATTATGGTGTTGAAGGGCAGATTGGTTTAGAGGAAAGCCCTGCGGCGTTTATTCAACGGCTTGTCGCGGTGTTTCGTGAGGTTCGCCGCGTTCTTCGTGATGATGGCACTTTATGGGTAAACATGGGGGATAGTTGGGACAAAGGGAAGCAATTGAATGGTATGCCATGGCGTTTTGCCTTTGCGTTACAAAATGACGGTTGGATCCTTCGCCAAGACATTATCTGGCACAAATCCAATCCTATGCCAGAAAGCGTGCGTGACCGCTGTACCAAAGCCCACGAATATATATTTTTGCTGAGTAAGTCGAAAAGCTATTACTTCGATCATGAGGCAATTAGAGAACCATCTGTCTACAGCGGTAAAAATACCGGCGTCGGCTTTGGGCATGGCATGGATAAGAGTGACAGAAATCGCGGCAGGATATCTGCCCGCGATAACTTCAAGCGGGAAGACAGTAAGCGAGCGGTAGTTATACCTGGGCAAAATGTGGGTACCCATCGTGCTGATCGTAAAGATACTGTCTCTGATGGTATGCGGGCAAAGCGCAACGTTTGGACTGTGGCCACTCGTGGTTACAAAGAAGCTCATTTCGCTACTTTCCCGCCAGCACTAATTGAACCTTGTGTTTTGGCTGGTTGTCCGACTGGTGGCGTGATTTTGGACCCATTCGGTGGTAGTGGCACGACTGCTGGCGTCGCTATCGGCAGTGGTCGTAAAGCTATTCTTTGCGAATTGAACCCAGCATACGCTGAACTGGTTCCAGCTCGTATCGAAAGTATTTTATCTGCGTATCCAATTAATAAGGGGTGTGCAGCATGATTGATTTCTCCAATACCCAATATGTTCATGATCTGGCCGCTCTCAAGTCCGCCCCAACACATAAGTTGAAATTAATTGGCGACCAGTGGCGCACGCCAGATGCTCTGTTTTGGGGTATCAATGCGATGTTTGGCCCGTTAGTTCTGGATCTGTTCAGTGATTGCGAGAATGCGAAAACACCCGCTTATTACACTGCGGAAGATAACTCGCTCACTCAAGACTGGGCTACGAAACTGACCGAGTTGAATGGCGCTGCATTTGCTAACCCTCCCTACAGCACGGCGAAAAAGCATGAAGGGCAATATATCACTGGCATGCGGCACATCATGGCTTATACCTCCGAAATGCGGCAGCGCGGCGGTCGCTATGTCTATTTGACCAAAGCGGCAACGTCAGAGGTGTGGTGGCCTGAAGAAGCAGACCATATTGCATTCATTCGCGGCAGAATTGGCTTTGAAGTACCGGCTTGGTTCCGTCCCGAAGATAACACTCAAGTTGCCTGCAATGCGGGTTTTGGTGCGGCTATTGCCATTTTCGATAAGGAATGGCGTGGCCCTGCGATTAGCTATATCACCCGTGAGCAATTACTTGCCACTGGTGAGGCATTTTTAGCGCAGATCCGCAGAGAGGCTGAGCGCCTGATACCACAAAACCAGCCGAAAAATATTCCAGTACCGGAAACTGGCAACACCGTCTGGCCGGTCGAAGTAAATCTGTATTTCAGCAAAATATCGGGTGCCGCTGAATTACCCGCCGACCTGCAACATAAAATCTTAGGCAATATCAACCGTATGAAATTAGACGGTATTCCGTCTGATGCCATCATTGCCGCCGCTACAACACTCACCGCCGCTATGGGAGCAACATCATGAAAGAGATATTTTGCTGGTGGCGGTGGGGCTTCTACCGGGATCGAAATGGCAACCGGGCGCAGTGTTGATATCGCCATCAATCATGATCCGAATGCTATCGCCATGCACACCACCAATCACCCCGATACCCTGCATTATTGTGAGTCAGTATTCGATATTGACCCCGTGGCCGCGACCGCCGGCAGACCTGTCGGACTTGCATGGTTCAGCCCTGATTGCCGCCATTTCAGTAAGGCGAAGGGCAGTAAGCCAGTTAAAAAAGAGATCCGTGGTTTAGCGTGGATACTGATTCGTTGGGGGTTAGCGAAAAAGCCTCGAGTAGTGATGCTGGAAAATGTGGAAGAGTTTAAAACGTGGGGACCGCTACTGACTGCCGAAGATGGCACAGAACACCCCGATCCCGCCCGCGCGGGTGAGACATTCGCCGCATTTGTAGCGATGCTGACTACGGGTATTGATGCCGAACATCCAGCGTTACAGGAGTGCTGCGAGGTTTTAGGGATTGATATCAATAGTATAGATGCTAAACGACTGCAGGCTGGTTTGGGATACGTCGTTGATCACAAAGAACTTCGGGCCAGTGATTATGGTGCGCCAACCATCAGAAAGCGCTTCTTTATGGTAATGCGTTGTGATGGTTTGCCAGTAGTGTGGCCGGAGCCGACTCACGGCGATCCAAAATTATTGGAAGTTCAGAGCGGACACCGTAAACCGTGGCGCACCGCCGCCGAGTGTATTGATTGGTCAATTCCTTGCCCGAGTATTTTCGATCGCAAGAAACCGCTAGCGGAGAACACCCTTAAACGCATTGCGCGGGGCATTCAACGTTTCGTTATGGATAACCCCACGCCGTTTATCGTGAAGTGTAACCACACCAGCAGTAAAACTACATATGACTGTTTCCGGGGGCAGCCATTAATTGATCCGTTGCAGGCCATTACCAAAACGCCTGGCTTCTCATTGGTCACTCCAATCATAGCCCGTATCGGTCAAACCGGTTTTGGTGGCGATCGTATGGCGTATGCAGCGGGTAACCCACTGACGACAATCACTAGTAAGGCTGAACACCTTCTTGTCGCCCCGATCATTGCTCGTGAGTTTGGTAATAGTGTGGGGCATGTGGTTGATGATCCAAGCGGTACTATTACAGCGGGTGGAGGTGGCAAGTCTCGGCTTGTTTCTGCATTCCTGGCTAAACACTTCGGCGGCAACTATACCGGCTCAGGCGCTGATCTGAATCAGCCAGCCCACACAGTGACAACGGTTGATCATCATGCGTTGGTGACTTCTAACCTGATAAAGCTGCGCGGCACTTGCAAAGACGGTCAGCAGGTTACCCAGCCAATGCCAACAATCACTGCCGGTGGTCTGCATATCGGTGAGGTTCGTGCTTTCTTACTCAAGTATTACGGCAATGAGAAAGAGGGTGTTAGCCTGAATGGCCCCCTGCACACAGTGACCACCAATGACCGGTTCGGTCTGGTGACGGTCGAGGGCATTGATTATCAGATCGTGGATATCGGTATGCGTATGTTGCAGCCGCATGAGCTTTACGCCGCGCAGGGTTTCCCGAACTGGTACATCATCGACCGCGATTACACCGGTACTAAATACGCCAAAGATAAGCAGGTAGCCCGCTGTGGTAATGCGGTGCCACCGCCATTTGCGGAAGCGCTGGTTCGGGCCAATCTGCCAGAAATGTGTGTAGATCGCGATGAGGTGGCGGCATGACAACAGCACCGCGAACTAAGTCCCCGAGAAAGAAAAAGACGGAGGTTCTGGGCGTGCTGTTACCTGGTGGTGGCATTAAGTACGCCACTGACCATGATCGGGAAACTATGAAGGGGGTGCCTGCGGGCACTCCAATTTCAATGAGCCCAATTGGTGACCGGCGCAACCTGAAGCATCACCGTAAGTTCTGGAAACTGCTCGAGCTGGGGTTCTCTTATTGGGTACCGGATTGGACCTTTGTTAGCGCACCTGAAGAGTGGATAGCTCACGAGGTAGCAAAAGCCGTGGGCAGCGCTGCAGGAGATCCGGAACTCTATGAGAAGGTGACAAAGTCTATCGCTCAGGCGGTGCTAGACAGAGTAATCAGGCAGCGCCAGAAAAGGTTTGATGGAGAGGCGGTAAAGACGGACTCCGCTTATTTCAACCACGTCATGATCAAAGCCGGATTCTATGACCTGATGCCCAACCCAGAGGGCGGCACATTGAAGCAGCGCTGGAGTATTGCGTTCGTGAATATGGATCAGGGCGTTTTTGACCGAATTTATAAAGGGGTGGCCGGTGTTATCTGGAATGAGACATTAGGCCAGCACTTTGATGACGAGTATGAGATGGAACAGGCAGTTAACCGGTTGCTGGAGTATTGATATGAAATCTTCGGCATTTAGAAGCAAAGCCCTGCGCGATTCTGCGCGGGGCCAATGCTGCACGCTCCAGATACCCGGCATCTGTAACAGCAATCCAGAAACAACGGTATTGTGCCATTTACCCAGTTCAACCCACGGCATGGGGTATAAGTCAGATGACTACTGGGCCGTATTTGGGTGTAACTGCTGCCATGATGTTATTGATGATCGGGTGCCTTATAACTGGCAGCCCGGAGAGCTTGAGGAAACGATATTATTGGCATTACATTTAACTTTTAAATATTTTTTCTGTTGTGGCCTCATCCAACTGATTGAAAAATGATGTGTGTCATTGAACGAACTTAAAATAATTGATAAGAGTTACTTTATATTTAAACCAATTTGGTGGAATGCATGGAAGATCAAAGCACCTTTAGAATCAAGTTTGCCTATTTTCATTCAACATGGAAAAGGACGATACACTCAATTCCAGTTTTAAAGTCTCAGGGGCGAAGAGTTCTACCTAGTGAATTTACCCTAGAGATGGATCAAGCTATTTTCTGCCCAGAATGCTTTACACCACTGACTAGAAGGCCGAAACATAAGGATACGACAACAAATGGTCGAAACGCCAGTTTTGCTCATCTACGTTCTTTTCGTGATGTACCTTGTTTTTTGCGTTCTAAACCAGCTGAAGGGAAAAGATATTTAAACGAAGAAGAAGCTAAAAAAGCGATTTCAGATGATCAATTGACAATTGTGAAAGCATTTATGACAGATCGCCCTGAAATAAAAAAGTCTGAAATCGGAATTTACGATCAAAACTATTTAGAAGATATCGATGGTGGTTTGTCGGAAGTTGCTATTGGCAGGCATACAGGTGAGTCTTTTTCTTTGCCAAATGTAATAACTACAGTCGCAGGTTTTTGTCGGAATTTTGACAATAATTACTATAAGTTCTTTGTTTTACCTGGTGAAAAAAATGCGGAACGTCTTGACAGATTGTTGGTTGATATAAAAGTGATTAAAGATATTACTGATTCACCAAGGCTATATTTTGGAAAAATATTAAGTAGTTGGAGTAAAAAACCTTTGGATCACTCAATACGGATGACTCGATTGAATTGGCCAAGAAATGACAATTACTCTGATTTTTATTTTAAGCAAGAAAATAAAGATGCTCAAGATAAAGGGATCCGAACTGATAGCCAGGGACGCTACATTATTATGTATGGGATAGTTGAAAAGAGTGGGACTGGTTTGTGTTTGGCAGGTTTGGGTTGGGGCGAATTTGCTCTCCTTCCAGAAAAATATAACTATCTATTAGACGATAAACTGACGAAAATTTGATAAATAAAATTGATGCCATTGACCTTGTTCGAACAAAAGCCAAGCTGGAAGTACGAAATGGAAAGGTTCACAAGGTTAACCACCAGGCAGAAACCGAAGAACAGGCCGCGCTAATTGAGTGGGCAGATAAAACTGTTATCGATGGTATCTGTATCGGGGATTATCTGATCCATATACCCAATGAAGGGAAGCGTGGGCCAAAGGCGGCGAGGGATGCTAAGCGACTAGGATTGAGGAACGGCGTACCAGATTTGTTTCTGGCGCTGCCGCGCGGTGGGTATGCGGGGTTGTGGATTGAGATGAAAGCGCAGGGAGGACAGTCTACAACTGAGCAGTTTCTCTGGCTGAGAAAGTTGGATAATGTTGGCTATGTGGCAACTACTTGTTTTTCTTTTAGTCAGGCTAAAGATACAGTAGTAAAATACCTTAACAAAACAACATAACAGGATGATGCGCTATGTTTTATCATGTTCACATAGAGTCAGTGGATGCACACTCCAAAGGGGGATGTAAACATCACTTTGAGTATGATTTTCCGTCAACAGATATTATTATTAATAAAATATTAAAACCTTATTTAATGGGTGAATCCATTCAGTTCGATGGCTATTTTTTAGCCAAAGAACAAGTCAATAGAATAAAAATAATAGAAACCGCAAAAACAGCAGAACAAGAAAAAGATAGTTACTCTAATAATAGAAGACCTAATAGTAGTTTCCTCTCATCAGTCACAAAGTCAGGTCTGATATTTGGTGGCACATCGATGAAAGATGTGAGTAGGGAGCTATTAGAAAAGGCTCGCTCTGAGTCTTTAAGTTCACAAATTGAACATCGTGGAGATACTAAACAGCCAACAGATAAAACAAAAGTCTTTATAGTGCATGGTCAGGATGATTTAGCAAGGCTTGAAGTATCTTCATTTCTAAGCAAATTAGGGCTTGAACCAATAGTTTTACATGAGCAAGCAAGCTCTGGTAGTACCATAATTGAGAAGATTGAGAAATACACTGATGTTGGTTTTGGTGTGGTGCTTTATACACCATGTGATACTGGAGCTAAACAATCAGTTGAACCAGAATATAGACCAAGAGCTAGACAGAATGTGGTCTTTGAACATGGGTATTTAATTGGCAAGTTATCCAGAAAAAATGTTTGTGCGCTAGTTAAAGGAGATGTCGAGACTCCTAATGATATTAGTGGGGTTGTTTATGTGCTTCAAGACATCGCAGGTGCTTGGAAGTTAATGCTAGCTAAAGAATTAAAAAGCTCGGGCTACAATATAGATATGAATAAAGTGCTTTAGTATTTCATAAATTGCAACAATTAAACTTGAATTGCATTATATGGGATAGTGTTTATCATTGGTTTAGACTCAACAGGGGACTGACCAATATGACCACTGCAATTGAACAACTTATCAAAATGCACGATCCGCGCTGCGTCAGCATTGAATCGCTGAATATTGGCCGGGGTCGTGCCGTTCTGACCAAAGACCAGATATTAGGGACTTTCGCCACCTGCCAGCACCAACATCCCATTGGCTTCGATATATTGATGACCAAATACCGTAATGACTGCCAAGCCGAGCAGCGCTTACGGGCGGGCATTGGTGTGTGGTTGCATAAGCGACCACATCCAGCGCGAGCTATTGCTGCCTGCCAGTTGGCACTTAATATGGTATTGGATAGAAACCTTCCGGCGCAGGTAGAGCAAATTGCCACTTTACTGCGTCGTTACGGCTCCCGTACAGGTATCACCAGAAAAGTCGTTGATGGACTCCAGCAGCAAATCAAATTACTGGAAAGAGATAAAGCGCAGGCACTTGATGATGGCACTATCGCATTACTGGCAGACGAAATAAAAACCCTTCAGTCTAAAATCAAAACAGAACGTGGTGCACTGCGGGCGTGGGCTAATCATCAGGCGGCGATAAAGCAAGTCTGCCCCCGTTGTCACGGTGCCGGTAAAACCCTGCGGCCTCATCCCGAAATATGCAACGAGTGCGGCGGCAGTGGCCGTATACCGCCTACAATGGAACACCTGCGCAAATCTATGGGTATCATAGGGGCTGAGATATCCGGTGGGGATTGGGCGGCGCAATATGTGCCTCTGGTTAAAGAATGTATGCATTGGCTATATGTTGAAGAATCGAGTGCTGGTGAGGTTTTAATTGAAAGAATTCAGCTAGAAAAAGACTTTTGACCAATGATTGACCCTACATCATTAACGCGCTAAATTACACAAAGATGCCGGAGTATGCTTAAAAGCTGCTCCGGTTTTTTATTGGTCAGTTCCGGTCAGTCCTGACTACACCCAAAGCCTGCATGGTTCGCCCAGCAGGCTTTTTTATTTCCCCAAGCCGGGGAGGTGGAGCATGAAAATGGAGAGGCTCACAACCGGTATCTCTTATACCGCGAGCGGTGGCGGCGCACTGTTTTGGTTTAAACAATTACTGAATGGATTTGCCCCTGAGCAATGGGCGGCTATTGGTGTGCTGGGTAGCTTGATGTTTGCTTTCCTAACATTCCTAACCAACCTATATTTCAAGGTGCGCGAAGATAAGCGGAAAGCGGCGAAGGGGGAATAATGGCAATGTCCCCCGCGTTGCGCAAGAAAGTCATGGGTGCGGCAATCGGCGGTGCAATGGCAATAGCAATCGCCATGGTGGGCGGCAGCGATGGTCTGGAAGGGCGCGAATATACCCCTTATCGTGATGTGGTTGGCGTGCTAACGGTCTGCGATGGTCATACCGGCAAAGATATTATTCCCAGCAAACGTTATAGCGATGCTGAATGTGATGCTTTGCTACACCAAGATCTGATCCCCGTATTTGCCACCATTGACCGCATCGTTAACGTTCCAATGCCTGATTTCCGCAAAGCCGCATTGGCATCATTTGGCTACAACGTTGGTATTACTGCAATGACCCATTCCACCATGGTGAAAAAGCTCAACCGTGGCGACACTTCTGGCGCGTGCGATGAGCTGCGCAGATGGATTAAGGCAGGTGGCAAGGTCTGGAAGGGGTTAGTGAATCGCCGTGAAGTCGAGCGCGAATTATGCCTGATGCCATAAACCCCTTATAAATTAGCCAGTAATACCCATTTTTAAGCTGCTTTGGTAACGCTACGTGAAATCTGAATTGCTGGTGTCTGCCATTACCCCTGCTTTTTTCATAGCAAACGGCTTTAAGCCCGGATCCTGATATGTCCACAAAATTCATTATCGCAATTGTGGTCCTGTGCCTCGGCGGTACCGCACTCTATTTTCATCAATCTGCTGCGGAGAAAGGCAGGCAATTATTGCAACTGCAATCTGATCTGGATGAATCGAAAGCCACTCTGGCATTACAGGCTTTCCAGTTCCAGCGCTCAAATGAGATAGCGGCGCAAGCCGGTAGTTATAATGTCACCATTTCTGGCAAAAGCGAGGAAAGGCAAATTGAAAACCGCAAAGACCTCAAAGTTGAGGAATGCGCTAATCAGTACATCCCTGATTCTACTGCTCAGCGGATGTACGACTATACGAACCGTTTACGTGCCAGGGCAATGCGCTATTCCGGCCAGCCTGACGGAACCGCTGCTGGTACCACTTCCCCCCGCAGAATGACATACCGCCAAGCCGTGCTGTGGATTGATCCGTTGCTGACCCTGTTAGACCAAGCTAATAACGATAGAGAATCGATCCGCAGTCTGCCATCACAACAACAAAGCAAACAGGAGTGAGTCATGCATTCACCAATTATCAAATATTTTGCATATACCCATTTACCACCAGTGCTTCAGGAAGTCAGTAAGCCAATTGGTGATTTAGCTATTGCAATGGATGAGCAGTTGCCCGATAGCGCAGAGAAAGCGGCTGGCCTGCGCAAGTTATTAGAGGCCAAGGATTGTCTTGTGCGCGCCAAATTAGGTTAACAAATCACTTCAACAGGAAATTACTATGAATTTCGGACAAGCACTTCAAGCACTGAAAGCTGGATACAAGGTGGCCCGCATTGGGTGGAATGGCAAAGGGATGTTTCTAATTCTTATCTCAGGCACTAAAGATGTAGAACCTTGCGAGGGAACACCATACGCAGATTTAGCCGTTTCTCCCCAAGGTATTGTGACTATCAACGCCCACATTGACATGAAAACAGCTACTGGTGAAATGCAACCAGGCTGGCTGGCATCCCAAACGGATATGTTAGCAGAGGACTGGACCATCGTAGGTAATGAGACAGTGGTCAACTCCGTTGGTGAGTATGAATTGCCTATTGGGCAAATCGTGAAAGTCGATGGTTTCCCATTTGAGTTACGGGAACCGGTAAGGGCGCTAAGTGGCCAGCATGTACTGGATGTTCTCCGTGCTGATAAGAACATAGGGATTCAGGCTGTTTAAGTCATTACAGAGTCACTTCCCAAGAGGTGGCTCAATAATGGCCCACAACAGACCAATAGAACACTATGGCAAAGCATGATTGGGAAGCGTTACAAACTGCATTTCTGGCGGACAACGCAGATACAGGGATTACCGCTCAGCAATGGTGTGAACAGCATGGGCTTAATTACCAATCAGCACGCCGCTACATCAAACCTCGTGCTGCGCAGTCTGCGCAAAAGAAACCCCGTAGAACTG
Source organism: Yersinia similis (assembly GCF_001053095.1). Lineage (GTDB taxonomy): Bacteria > Pseudomonadota > Gammaproteobacteria > Enterobacterales > Enterobacteriaceae > Yersinia > Yersinia similis. The sequence continues at coordinate 301,785 of NZ_CGBP01000002.1, forward strand.
CGCACAATGCGCAATCAGATACTACTGCGCAACAGTGCGCAAACAGTGATGAAGGGGAAGAGGAGGAACAGGAATTATCATCGGACGCAGACGATGACAGCGATCCGGACTCTGAGCCCCCCGAGAAACCGAACTCCGGAAGGTCTGGAGACGGGCGATTCAGCAAGGGTAATCGTCATTCAGAAGGTAATTCAGGTAATCCCAATCCCGTTGGTGCCTTCACTCCCGGAAACCAAACGGCAAGAAAGCACGGTGCTTATGCTCGATATCTTGATGCAGATGACTTGTTTGAGGCTGCAGCAGATTCCGATCTTCATGACGAACTGATATTCACTCGAGCGCGTGCGTTGTCTGTTACTAAAACCATGCGGAAAATCCACGAGGATCTCGTGGCGGCGGGATCAGTTGAAGCGCGTATCGAACTGTATGACAAGCTGCTAAAGGCGGAATCTGCTCTGGATAGAAATATTGGTCGCATTGAATCAATAGAGAATAGTTTGAGTAAATTAAGGCTGGATGCCATCAATGGGCCTCGTTTAACGGCTGATATGTATCGTATCAAAGCAGCCACTTCTAAGCTGAAGGCGGAAACCCAAAAATTAACTTCGGAAGGAAAAGGGGTCACAACACCACTCAGTGAAGCGGTGAAGGAAGTTAGAGATTCAGGGCAGGATGGTTTGCTGTGACACAAGATAATAGGCTTAACGATACAGACATTGTAGCAATGGGGGAGGCAGAACAGATCGCCTATATCAAAGCACACTTATCTGATGTTTGGTGGCGGTTGAATAACTTGTACAAGATCGTCAATGAAGATGGTGAGCTGGTAACCTTCCGTATGCGTCCCGCGCAGCGGGAATTGTTCAAAAATATGCACTATCGAAATATCATTCTAAAAGCCCGTCAATTAGGCTTCTCAACGGGCATAGATATTTACCTTCTGGATCAAGCGCTGTTTAACAACAATCTCTCTTGCGGGATCATCGCCCAGGACTTACCAGCGGCAGGGGAAATATTTAGCACCAAAATATCTATTCCTTTTGATAACTTGCCTGTTTGGTTACGCGCCACCTTTCCTGTGAGCACTCGACGTGAAGGAGCAAATGGTGGGCATATTGAGTTTGCCCACGGTTCCAAGATACGTGTATCAACCTCATTTCGTTCGGGGACAGTTCAACGGTTACATATTTCAGAGCATGGAAAGATTTGCGCTACGTATCCAGCTAAAGCGAAAGAGGTTAGAACTGGTACGCTAAACGCCATTAAAGACGGCTGTATTGTTTTTATTGAAAGCACCGCTGAAGGTGTTGGTGGCGATTTCCATACCATGAGCACGCGAGCAATGGATTTAGGCCAATTAAATCTACCGCTCACATCACAAGATTATAAATTCCATTTCTTTGCCTGGTGGCAGGATCCTAAGTATCAGGCTCCTGTACCCGCTGGCGGCCTGCGTTTAAGTAAATACCATCAGGAGTATTTTGCTGCTGTTGAGCAAGCGATGGGTATCACTTTGCTTGATGAACAAAAGCAGTGGTATATCCGCAAAGAAATTGAGCAGCAGGAGGAAATGAAACAGGAATTCCCCAGCACGCCGTCTGAGGCATTTCTAACATCTGGCCGCCGTGTATTCGCCGCCATTAATGTTATGAAGGCCGAAGGTCAGTGTAAGTCCCCGTTGCTGGTATATGACATTGAGCCAGTCACCGGTAAACGAACCAAAGTTCAGGCATTACGTGCTGGCAATGCAGAAGAACTTCAACGCACTTTACTGAATCACTTATTAGTGTGGGAACTGCCGGACCCTGATGAAGATTACGCCATTGGCGGTGATGTGGCTGAAGGGCTGGAAAACCGTGACCGATCATCATTTGATGTGGTGAAAAAGTCTAGCGGTGAACAGGTCGCTCACTGGTTCGGCTATCTTGATGCTGAGCTATTCGCTCAACTGATGGCCCATGTTGGCCGTTGGTACAACACGGCCTTCATTGGTCCTGAACGGAACAACCACGGCCACGCAGTCATACAAAAATTACGCGAAGTTTACCCACACCGATCTATCTATTCAGAGCAATATCTCGACCGTGACCACGATGATGAAACGCCAAAACTGGGCTGGTTAACTACCGCACAAAGCAAGCCGGTCATTATTGAGGGGCTTAAAACATTGCTTCGAGAGAACGCCTCCGGTGTTCGCTGGATTGGCACCATCAACGAATTGAACACCTACGTTTATGACACGCGGGGCCGTATGAATGCCCAAACGGGTTGCTTCGATGACCAGGTGATGAGCTATGCAATTGCACAAGAAATGAGAGCACGTATGCCAGCACGTCCAAAACACACACCTATTGACCGCTCGAAACCTAAACACTGGATGGCTATCTGATGAATACCGCTACTAATCAAACTGAGTCTGCTCAGCCAGTAAACCGTGACCGTTTCACACTTGAGCGCTTGATGGATATCTCTTCAGATATTGACCATCAGCCAGACTGGCGCACCAGTGCTAATACTGCTTGTGCTTATTATGACGGGGATCAGCTTGCGCCTGAGGTGGTCGCAAAGCTGCGGGAACGCGGGCAGCCATTAACGCAACATAACCTTATCGCACCAACGATTGACGGCGTGTTGGGCATGGAAGCCAAGACACGTACTGATTTAATGGTGATTGCTGATGATCCCAATGAAGAAATGGAGGTCATGGCCGAGGCCGTTAATGCTGAGTTTGCTGATGCTTGCCGGTTAAGTGGCTTGAATAAGGCCCGCAGTGATGCTTATGCCGAGCAAATCAAAGCCGGGTTATCGTGGGTGGAGGTGCGTCGTAATGATGATCCGTTTGCCAATAAATTCAAAGTCTCTACCGTTCATCGTAATGAAGTTTATTGGGATTGGTTCAGCCGCGAGGCGGATCTAAGTGATTGCCGTTGGCTGATGCGTAAGCGCTGGCTGGATGTGGACGAGGTTAAAGGGACTTTCCCGGATAAAGCACAAATAATCGATTATTCACTCAACGAGTGGAAGGGCTTTGTTGATACTAGCTTAGCGGAGGGACAAGAGTCTGATTTGATCAGTGCGTACGAAGAGTATCAATCATGGAGCCGTGAGAGTACCGAGTGGGTCACATCAAACCGTAAACGCGTATTATTGCAGGTTATCTATTATCGAACATTTCAGCGCCTACCTATCCTGCAACTGAGTAATGGTCGAGTGGTGGAATACGACAAGAATAACGTGATGCATGCAGTAGCAGTGGCCACTGGTCGGGTGCAGATAACCATGGCGCGAGTCAGCCGGATCCGCGAATCGTGGTTTGTTGGCCCTCACTTTATCATTGACCGCCCCTGTACCGCGCCGCAAGGCATGTTTCCGCTGATCCCATTCTGGGGCTATCGCAAAGATAAGACCGGAGCGCCCTATGGTTTGGCCTGCCGTGCTATTCCGGCACAGGATGAAGTCAATTTCCGTCGCATCAAACTGACTTGGCTATTGCAGGCCAAGCGAGTGATTAAGGATGCGGATGCGACAAACATGACCGATAAACAGTTGGCCGAAGAGATCGAACGCCCAGATGGGGTCATTAATCTCAACCCCAACCGCGCCAATAAAACCACCGCCGCAGACGCATTAAATATCCAGCAGGACTTCCAAGTCGCCCAGCAGCAGTTTCAGGTGATGCAGGAGTCAATGAAGCTGATCCAAGATGGGCTTGGGGTTTACTCTGCATTCCTCGGGCAAGATTCCAACGCGGCCAGTGGAGTAGCCATCAGCAACCTGGTAGAGCAGGGGGCGACCACTCTGGCGGAGATCAACGATAACTATCAGTTCGCTTGCCAGCAGGTCGGCCAGTTATTACTGTGCTATTTGCTGGAGGAATTAACAAAGCGCAGGAATTATCCAGTGGTAATCAATCGTGATGACCCTCGTAAGCGCAAAGAGGTGGTGTTGAATGCCGAAGAAGAAGTGGGTGGTATGAATAATGACATATCACGCCTGCGAGCGCATATCGCACTGGCACCGATTCAACAGACACCGGCCTATAAATCACAACTGGCGCAACGATTGTCTGAAGTTATTGTCGGGTTACCGCCGCAGATTCAAGTCAGCGTGCTTGATATGTGGGTAGAACTGCTAGACCTGCCGAACAAACAGCAGTTTATTGAGCGGATCCGTGGGGCGCTGGGGACACCGAAATCTCCGGATGAAATGACACCCGAAGAACAGCAAGCCGCACAGCAGGAGCAACAGCTACAGCAGCAACAACAAGAACTCGCCATGCGCGAAATTGCTGGTAAGGTTGCAAAATTGGAAGCCGAAGCACAACGCATTAATGCCCAAGCGGAACATGAGGCCACATTGGCCAATGGTCAGCGCTTCAATGATGCTTATACTCAGGCTAAAACGGGCCAAGTGCTGCAAGACATGCAGAATGTAACCGAGGAGATAGGCGCTTTACGTGATGAAATGATGAGTACTATTCAGGGACAAATTAATCAATTGCCACTCTAGCTATTGCAAGCATGCAGAATAAGCGCTAAATTTCCGAAAGATGCACTACATTGCACCGAATTAAGCCTCGCCTAAACGCGGGGCTTTTTGCTTTCTGGCGTCTCTGATTTTCATCTGAATAACTTGCCCACAACGCGTGGGCTTTTCTTTTTCTACCAATTCGGTTTATGCCGCTAAGCGCTCTTACCCAAGAGTGTTTATTCGCATGGGCAGCGATACGCCTTCCTCATTCGGATCTATCCGGTAAATAGTCATGCAGGAGTTATAACGTGGACATTGAATTAACAGGTAATGAAACGCCAGAAGAGTTGGAAGCGCTAATCGATGGATTTGGTGATGTGGATATTTCTGATGTAACACAGACAGCAGCGGTTACGACTACGCCCGTTACTGTTGTTACTAACGATGCAAGTGCAGCAGTAGTAAATACGGGCGATAAGAAAGACGAGCTGACGCCGGGCGCGACGACTACAGCACAAGTCACTGAAGTGCCGATCACTAAAACGACAGCCACCACGCAAGCGGCAACCACTGAAGGTTCTGAGAAACCGAAAGGCATTCTCAGCAAAGATGGTCAGCACGTTATTCCTTACGACGTGCTGGTGGCCGAGCGGGCAGAAAAACAGCGTTTGGCAGGGTCCAATCAGCAAGCTGCAACTGAGTTAGCTGATACAAAGCGCCAGCTTGAGGCGTTGACCCGACAAATCAACTTCGCTGGTATGCAACCTGCTCCATTACCTGAGAAGGCTCAGGTTACACCTGAACAAATCGATGCCATACGCGATAGTTTCCCCGAGATGGCGGCAGTGCTGGACACGATGGTGCAGAAAATCGATTACCTGCAGCAGAGTCAGCCAGCACCGGTCACGAACGGCAACCCAGTAATGGATGCCATGAATGCTGTACCTGACCTGAAGTCATGGCAGGACCAAGATCCTGACCGTTTCACACTGGCAGTACACATTGATACTAATCTGCAAAATGACCCTGCATGGAAAGATAAGTCTTTAACTGAGCGCTTTGTGGAAGTCGCGAAACGCACCAAGGCCGCCTACGGTGAATCGGCTCAACAAGAGCAGGTTACGACAACCACCGCCACGACGACCAACTCAGATGTTCAACGGATTGCCGCTGAGAAATTGGCCGCTGCAACTGCGGCGACGCAAGTACCTGGCTCACCGTCAGATCTTGGGGTAACAACAACTCATACGGCCTCACCTTTGGAGCAAGCTGCTAATGCTTCGCCTGATCAGCTACAGGCCATGTTTGCCGGTATGACGGATGCCCAAATTGAGGCACTGTTAGACCAGGCAATCTAATAACCCTACTGATTTAAATCTCAACCCGCTACGGCGGGTTTTTCATTTATGGAGTATCTATGACGACTATCACCTCTGCCCAGGCGAATAAGCTAATGCAGGTCGCGCTGTTCACGGCTGCAAACCGTAACCGCTCATTTGTTAACGTACTAACCGAACAACAGGAAGCGCCGAAGTCAGTCAATCCTGATAAAAAAGGGACTACCCAGACAAGCCACAACGCGCCCGTGGTGCGTATCACTGATCTGCAAAAGCAGAAAGGCGATGAAGTGGATATGCAAATCGTTCACAAACTGTCGAAGCGCCCGACGATGGGCGATGAGAAGTTGGCCGGTCGCGGTGAAAATCTGGCGTTTGCAGACTTTGCTTTGAAGATTAACCAAGGCCGCCATTTAGTTGATGCGGGCGGCAAGATGTCTGAGCAGCGTTTCAAGCACAACCTGAATAAGACCGCCCGCACGTTGCTGGGAACTTACTTCAACGATGTGCAGGACCAGTCTGCCACCTTCCATCTGGCGGGGGCGCGTGGCGATTACATGGCCGATGACACCATCGTGCCACTGGCTGAACACGGTGAATTTGGCAAAATCATGATCAATGATGTATTGCCACCCACCTATGACCGCCATTTCTATTCTGGTGATGCGACATCTATGGAAACATTGGATGCAGCGGATCTGTTCACGCTAGCCACTGTCGATAACATTGCCTTGTTCCTTGATGAAATGGCCCATCCTTTACAGCCGATCCGGATGTCTAAAGATGAGTTGGCTAATGAGGATCCGTATTTTGTTCTATACGTGACGCCGCGGCAGTGGAATGACTGGTACACATCTACTTCAGGTAAAGACTGGCAAGCGATGATGACCCGTGCAGTGCAACGTTCTAAGGGCTTCGATCATCCGCTGTTCAAAGGCGAATGTGCGATGTGGCGTAACGTGCTGGTGCGGAAATATGGTGGTACGCCAGTTCGTTTTAATACTGGCTCTAAAGTGTTGGTATCAAATAATGACTTGGTGGCTTCAACCAAGCTAATCACCACTGGCACCACCATTGACCGCGCTATGCTGCTGGGTGGTCAGGCACTGGCTAACGCTTACGGTACCGGTGATGGCGGTGGTTTCTTTGGCTATAACGAAGAGAAAGTGGATCACGGTAATGGGACAGAAGTCTCTATCCGCTGGATTAACGGTTTGAAGAAGATCCGCTTCAAACAGAAAGATGGCCGAGTCAATGACCACGGTGTCATGGTAGTGGACTCAGCGGTCACTCTGGGCAAGTAATCTCTCAGTAATTCAATACGCTAATACCTCAAAGGGCAGGCTTCGGTCTGCTCTCTTTTTGTCTGGAGAAAAATATTATGACAATCATTAAAGCGCCTTCTATTGGCGACGCGGTATACCAAGGTCCGCAAGGCAATCTGTCGCTGGCAGAAGGGCAGATTATTTTAAAAGATGCGGCAGTCGGTGATGTGATTGAGTTTTTAGAACTGCCGATCGGTATGCGTATTTATGGTGTGAGTGTTGTGAGTGACGCGCTTGGTGCGGGTGTAACAGTAGAGATTAAGAGCGGCACCACCTCATTAGTGTCTGCCGCGAGTCATGCTGTTACTGTCGCGAAGAACGTGCCCATTACTCCTTACAGCACTATTGCAGCAGGCGAGAAAGTGACTGCGGTTATTGCGGGTGGCCCTGCCAGTGGTCATCTTGCCGTCAACATTTTGTATGTGGCAGTAGGTTACTAATCCCACCAATCCCTCTAGAAACCCGCCTCGGTGGGTTTTTTACTGTCTGCTATTTGGAGTATTCCATGCATAACAAAATCGCCGTGGTCTATATCGGCCCAAAAGAAAAAAAACGTGACACCATTACCGGTAGCCGCCTGGTATTCCCGCGCCACAAACCGGTTGAGGTTGAAAGTGCTATCGCCCATCAATTGTTGGATTTCCCAACTGTATTTATCCGACACGATGAGTTGGAAAGTACGCTTAATCTGCAACAAACATCGGAACAAGAGCATGCAGAACTTGCGGTACGCCTCGCAGCGCTGGCCGTACTAGAGGCTGCGAAGAATAGTTTTGTCCTGACGATTGGCGGTGATGATGTCGATATTGCCAAACTGACGTCTGTTCAACTGGCAACGTTAGTCGAATCGGAAGATCTGGATATCAAGCAGGGCGCTCAGGAAAAGGTAGATGAATTCCGCGCGCGTGTTCGTGAAGCTATTCAGGCCAAGAACGCCGCCAGTACCGGAGCAGAATAACCATGGCAACACTTGACGCATTTCTGCCGACCATTCGCAAGCATATTAGCGGGCCGCTGGATATTATGATGAAGCAGGCCGCACTAGAGGCAGCGATCACCTTTTGTCGTGAGTCGTTGCTGTGTCGTGATACGGTTACTTTTCATGATGTTACTCCGGGTATAACTTATATACTGACGGATAGCGAGCTGGTGAAATGCGTCAAGCGTTTACGGGTATTAGATCTCACTAATCAGGTCAGTAATGCCAGTGCGCCGGGTGTCATGTTGACGGCGGGCATTGAGTTTACCGTAAAGTCTGCCAATCAAATCACCTTCAATCAGCCACTGACCAAAGTCACCGTAGATTTTGCTATTGAACCCAAGCGTGATGTTACTGAAGTGCCTGACGTTCTGGCCGACGATTACGCAGACGTAATCGCCATTGGCGCTCTGGAAGATTTATTTATTATGCCGGGCAAGCCGTGGACAGATCCGCAGCGCTCACAATACTTCGGGGCGCGTTTTATTGATGGTTACCGCCGGGCATTCCGTGAAGCGCTAGATAACTCCCCGATCACAGCCTTCAATAACCCTGTTCGCCAACACGAGTTCTTCTAATGATCACCATTGCCGAGATTATTGGGCGGGTTAACACCCAGCTCAAAGATACTGCATGGTTGCGCTGGCCGCTGGCGGAGCTATGTGATTATTACAATGATGCCGTCCGGGCAGTCATTCTTGCACGGCCAGATGCTGGGGCAACGACTGAAGTGATTACCGCTGCGATTGGGACTAAACAAACGTTGCCGGATGGCGTTATCCGCTTAATTGAGATGATTCGCTTAGTAGACGGCAGGGCATTAAGGCCGGTACCGCGTGATGTACTTGATAGCCAATATCCTGATTGGCATCAGATGACGGGTTCTGTTGAGCGTTACACCTATAACGAATTGACACCCAAAGTGTATTACCTGTTTCCCGGCCCCGCAGAGCCAGTCGATATTGATGCTGTAGTGGCCAGAATTCCGATGGCCGTTGCTATCAATGACCTGGCAGATAAAACACCGGTACCGATTGACGAGCTTTATGTGAATCCGTTGGTTGATTGGATGCTGTTTCGTTCGTTTAGTAAAGATGGTGAAGCGGGGGCAAACCTCAATTTAGCCATGCAGCACTATCAAGCATTTAGCGATCAGTTGGGGGTTAAGCAAAATTCTGAGAGTTTCGCCCAGCAATTGAAAGAAGCGCAGTACCAGGGAGGTGGGCAGTGAGCGTAACAGTTTCCGGCATTATGATTAACCCGGTCGGCGAGCCAGTAGTCAATGCACAGATCACCCTCACAGCGGTTACCAATAGCCTTACTGTGCTCAATGCCTTTTCGGCCACAGTCAGAACGGACGGGGTGGGTACATATCGCATCCAGTTAGAAGAGGGCAGCTACTCCATTACAGTGGCTGCGAATGGCCGTAGTTTTGTTTATGGCGCGGTCACGCTGGATAACACCACAGGCCCCAGCACACTCAATCAATTGCTGAAGCAGCAGATCATGGAGTCGGAACTCACACCTGATGTGATCCTGTACTTCCGCCAGATTCAACAGCAGGTCGCCAATGATCTTGCAACAATAAAAGTTTTAGAAATCAGTGCTACAGATGCGGCAGAGAGCGCAGGTCATTCACGCGATGAGGCTATGTTGTATGCAAAGGATTTGTCTGAGGCGCTTGCAACAGCCAAGGGGTATCGCGACCAAGCGGGCATAAGTGCGGATGCATCTGCACTCTCTCAGCAGGAAGCGGCGATAAGTGAAACGAGTGCTAAAGCCAGTGCCGATTCAGCATTACTGTCAGAGCAAAATGCGCTTTCATATCGCGACTCAGCCCAGTCAGCAGCGGCCACAGCAGCCGATGATGCGTCAACACTTGCAGCCGAGCGGACAGCAGAAAAAATTAAGTTACAAGTTAAAACTGATGCGGATCGTGCCGAAGCGGCACGTATAGCAAGTGAACAGATAAAATCCTCGGTAGATGACACAGCTCAGACAGTTGCTCAACAGCATGGCGAAACAACACAAGCAGCTATCGCCGCACGAGATAGTGAAGTCAAGGCAACAACCGCGGCAAACAGTGCTGTTCAATCGGAAGCGTTAGCGGCAATCAGTGCGGAAACAGCACAACAGAACGCAGGAATATCTACAGTAGATAAAAATGCAGCAAAAGGTTTTAGAGATGAGGCTGAGGGTTTTGCTCAGCAGGCGCATGCTTCAGCAGAAAGCGTCGGCGATGTAATGCCAAAAGCTGGCGGCGAATTCACTGGCCCAGTATCAATGTCTCGTGATGCCATAGGGCCGTTAGAGCCGGTCACATTTCAACAATTTGAAAGAACCGGGGGCGAATTTCTATTAAGTGTAAAATGGCACATGAGCCGAAATTATATTCCTGCGGGCTGGGCACCCGCCGATGGTCAATTACTATCACGCAATCTATTTCCATTTGCATTAGCTGAAATATTAAGCGGGAAATATCCGGTTGTTGCTGATGACTCGTGGGTATTTTATAAAGACTGGCGCTCTAGTTTTTCCATTGGTGACGGAAGTACAACATTCAGAGTTCCGGACTTGAACGGCAAATCCGCAGACAGCATGGGAAGAGTGTTTTTGGGGGGGGACGGTAAGAGCTCTCTCGGAGAAATGGGGAGAATCCAAGGAGACGCGAGCAGAAGAATTACTGGGACGTTTGGTGGAATTGGCGGACAACTTAATGTTTCTTATGGCCTAGTTATAGGTGAGGCTGCCGGAGCTTTTACAAGAACTGGCGTGGCGACTGGAAGACCAACTCCATCTAATATTGGGGAGCCCGCGCTAGGTGAGCTTGGTGTTAGTTTTGACTCTGCATTAGTAAGTCCCACCGCAATCGAAAATCGGCCTGTGAACGCCACCGGCTGCTACATAATAAAATTGGCAGGCTCAGCATTAAATGATGGTCAAATTAACGCGCTCGAATTAGCAACGCAGATAACACAACTTGCATCGCGCA
>NZ_CGBP01000003.1 GCF_001053095.1 Yersinia similis
AATAGCTGCCCCCCATTGGTATTCAGATTATCCAAAGACAAATTACTACACTTAGCATAGTTATTAAGAACACCGGTGCTCCCCCCAATAACCTTCTTATTACTTCCATCCACAACGCCATAACAGCCGCCATCATTGGCATTGTTCACATAAATACTAGAAATTGCAGTACCCGGCACAAATATCGTCACCATAAAAATAGCAAGCAAGCCGCGAAAATAATTGTCTTTGATAAAAGAGTCTGAAACTGCAAATCTGGACAGATAATTACAGTCACACTTTTGGATATTCGTCATACCATCCCCATTTTATTCTTGTTCACCTTTTGTCATTGGTGGCTAATTATTAGGCAAAGACGTTCAAACCCGATCCTGTATGGCACTGAGGGAACCGAAGTTCATCGTCTGTACGCCTGCCTCACCGACAGTCGGTGCTTCATCACAATAAAAATTTACTATTGGTTACACTAGGGTGATATTTTTCCGAAGGATGATCTCCCTCTTAAAATATTAACGATAAAAGGAGTCAGCAGTACAGCACACCTATAAATAGGTATGCAGAATTAATTAAATAGTGCGTAGAATATAATAGAAAAAGGCCCAAATAATGAACTGAGCCTTTAAACTCTTGCTGGCAGTATAACCAATATATACATACCAAAAATAATTCGAGTTTCAGGAAGGCGGTAACCAGAAACTTACACAGATAAGTAACTGGGGTGAACGAAGACAGCCAACGCCCATGAAACTTGAAGTATGACGGGTATATTTATGGTTTATATTTATCGACTAATGCATAGAGGATCGCAACAGTTTCCGCATCCGGTATGCCATCATAATTACATGACCGAAAATGAAGTTGGAAGGCACGGATTAATTGATTATATCCCACGTCACTGACTGCGTCTGACGAGTCATAACCATATCGTTTCAGTTTTGAAATAATATCGTTTTTTGATGGCAGACCACAAAGAAACTGCTCCAGATACCGCTGCTTAGTTTCATCGTCATACCAGGCTCCAATACCTGCATCATAAAGTTCCTTCCACGGGAAAGCAGCCCCCGGATCGCTTTTTCGACCAGGTGCAATATCACTGTGTCCAACAACATTGACTGGCGTAATATCAGGGAAACGATAAAGAATATTTGATGCCAACTCTTTAATTGCTGCTATCTGGGTAACATTGTAGGGCGGAAAAGTGAATACGCCATCGTTATCAGTAGCAAGATTAACGGTCTCAATACCTATTGCGGTGTCATTAAGATTATTCCGACCATCCCAATAACTCACTCCTGCATGCCAGGCACGCTCATTTTCATCAACAAGATTAAAAATACGCATATCCTTGAAACCGGCATCAATATAAGTTTGTTCCGTTGGGTCGGGAACCAGGTAATGAGCACTTACCGAAGGCCCCGTGAGTGCATCGATAGAATCTTTAAAATTGAGGGCCGTATAGTGCATCACAAGAAAACGAACGCGTCGATTGAATCCTTTCACTGAACGAAAACTATTATAATCAATATTATACATAACAATCCTTACTCAATAAAAATGAATTTAAGTGTTAACACATCACACATTATTTTATATAAAGTCAGTCACAATGTGTGCGCCACATCAATATTTAATATTTTTTTGACATATATGCAACATTATATTTAATGGATTACGCACCTCGCCACGATGATCTGGATAACAGAAAATTATATTAACGGATGACATTAAGAACCCGGTCAACACCAATAAATCGGTGTATATAGCTGTCACAATGTTGATTTAATTAACTGCAGAGATATCTGTCATATTGCAAGTTGCATGTGCGTTCATTACTCGGCCTATACATGGGCATCGCAAAGGCAAGGCCGCTGCAAGCAACGTTCAAATCTGCTCCCGGCGCTAAGTGTCAATAACAGTTGTCACCCGAATCACTTACTGGTCGTTGACTTTAAAATAAGTAATTTCATAAAAATAAATAAGTTTATCGGGATAATCTCCCTGCCGCCTTCCTGCAATTCGAATTATTTTGGGTATAAAATGGCTGCTAAAAAAAGAATATGAGAGGAGGTTATTGACAAAGTGCCCGCGACGGAGAGAACAGGCAGATCGTAAAGACGCCGTAAATACATCCATGTAGGCTCGAGCCGCGCCATCCTTGGCGCGGACTCTTTACTCCTCTGCCTATCCTCACCGTTCAAGATCGCGTCATCGGGGTTTGTCAGCAGTCTGAGAGGTGATTTTTCAAGGAGAAATATGTGATTACGGTGTGGATTAGTTTTTCGTGAATTTATTTTCTTACAAAAATTTCAGTTTTCTGTACTAAATAATTCGAGAGGTAGGAAGACGGCAACAAGTCACAGGTGATGTGAAGTATGACGAATATAAACCGGCAGGGGCAATGTCCCTACCGATTAGCTCTATCGACAACGTTATTAAAAACCTAAACTATCCAGCAAATCGTCAACCTGGTCTTGACTGGCGATAACACCGGCAACATTTTTATCCATCTGCGGGCCATTAAGTAAACTGTCCGTCGGCTTCTGCGGTTTTGACGGGGTATCGGGAATGTTTTCCATCAATACCATCAGCAGTTGTTTCTCAATTTCCTGCACCACATCCATCATGCGTTTGATAACCTGACCGGTCAGATCCTGGAAATCCTGTGCCATCATGATTTCCAATAATTGCGCATTGGTAAATGAGGTATGCTGTGGGACAACCGCTAAATATTCCCGCGTATCCGTGACCAGCGAACGGGCATCTGACAGCTCGATTGGATTGGCAAACCACTCATCCCAACGAATTTTTAGCGCCTTTGCTGATGATTCCAGTTCGTTCTGACGCGGTTGTGCCGCCTCGACACAGTTAAGCGCCCTTTCTGCGGCCTGTGCTGTCATATGAACCACATAATCCAGACGGTCGCGAGCATCCGGGATCGCTTCGGCGGCCTGAGCAATGGCTTGATCAAGACCTAACTCACGCAAACTGTCACGTAACATCCGCGTGAGACTGCCAATACGGCTAATAATATCACTGGCTGATGCCGCATCGGTTGCGGGCATTGGATGGTTATTCATCTCGCCTCCTTACATACCCAACTTTTCAAAAATCTTATTGAGCTTCTCTTCCAAGGTCGCGGCAGTGAAAGGTTTCACTACATAACCACTGGCCCCGGCTTGCGCTGCTGCGATGATGTTCTCTTTTTTGGCTTCTGCGGTCACCATCAGAACAGGCAACGTTCCCAAGGCACCGTCTGCACGGATTGTTTTCAGCAAATCCAGGCCATCCATATTCGGCATATTCCAGTCTGAAACCACAAAATCGAAACCACCTGCTCGTAATTTATTCAATGCATCAACACCATCTTCGGCTTCTTCCACATTGTGAAAACCCAGCTCTTTTAGCAGGTTTCTGACAATACGACGCATGGTCGAAAAATCGTCTACCACCAAAAATCTGAGATTCTTATCCGCCATACCCACTCCTAAAGTTTGTTACTCACCGCTGAGCGATTAAATGCAATAGCCCGATGGTTATCGGAAAAATAATTTATAGATCCCCATCATAATGAGATCTCTATATGCGAAGGGCTTGACCACTACTGATCTGCGCCAACATGCGCTGACTTATCTGGTTCAACTCCACAATTTCATTAACGCCCCCCATAGCAATCGCCTCACGTGGCATACCAAAGACCACGCAACTGGCCTCATTTTGTGCAAGGGTATAGGCACCTGCCCGGTGCATCTCCAGCAAGCCGGCAGCCCCATCGTTGCCCATCCCCGTGAGGATCACCCCGACCGCATTGCGCCCGGCATGCTGCGCCACCGAACGGAAAAGAACATCAACCGAAGGACGATGACGATTAACCGCCGGCCCATCATGAATTCGCACCTGATAATTGGCACCACTTCGGGCCAGTTCCAAGTGCCGATCACCGGGTGCAATATAGGCATGTCCCGGTAATACTCGCTCGCCATCCTCTGCTTCTTTTACCGTGATTTGGCACAGTTTATTCAAGCGTTCAGCAAACGAACGGGTAAATCCCGGCGGCATATGCTGAGTAATCAACAATGCCGGACTGGTCGGTGGCAAAGGCTGTAATACCGCACGAATCGCCTCAGTACCGCCAGTTGAGGCCCCAATGGCGATCAATTTTTCACTGCTGAGCAATGGGGTATGGCTAAGCATCGCCGGTTTATTTTCCAAGTCGCGCTGTGGTAAACGCGCCTTGGCCGCCGTGCGGATCTTATCGGCAATCAGTTCGCTGTAAGCCAGCATTCCTTCGCGGATCCCCAACTGAGGTTTGGTGACAAAATCAATCGCCCCCAACTCCAACGCCCGCATGGTTATCTCAGAGTTTTTACCCGTTAGGGAAGAAACCATCACCACCGGCATGGGCCGTAGACGCATCAATTTCTCGAGAAAGTCCAAGCCATCCATGCGAGGCATTTCCACGTCAAGCGTCAAAACTTGTGGATTGAATTTTTTGATCAAATCACGGGCAACCAATGGATCTTGTGCCGCAGCGACCATCTCCATATCCGGGTGACTGTTAATAATCTCAGTCATTAGCTGACGCATTAATGCAGAATCATCAACACACAATACTCTGATTTTACTCATCACCTCTCCTTGGTCAGCCCATAAACGGTCTGCCCGCGCAAATAGAATTCCCGACTGATCTGGCTGAAATTCTCCGAGTGGCCTGCGAACATCAGGCCACCTGGTTTTAGCAAAGGAACAAAACGACGCAGAATGCGTTCCTGCGTCTCTTTATCAAAATAGATCATGACATTACGGCAAAAAATGGCATCAAATTGCCCCGGTAGTGCCCACTCTGGTGCCAGTAAATTCAACTGTTGGAACTGGACTAAGTTGGTCAGTTCGGGCCGAACTCGCACCATGCCCTGATGCGGGCCAGTGCCTCGCAAAAAGTAGCGTTGCATCTGCTGGGTTGACAATGAGCGCAATTCATCTTGCCGATACACACCGCTGATAGCTTTCTCCAGTACCTGTGTATCGATATCGCTGGCCAATATCTGGCAGGCTCCCGCACGATTGCCCAACACATCACACAGCGTCATGGCGATGGAGTAAGGCTCTTCACCGGTTGATGCCGCCGTACTCCATACCGAATAACCGCCCGCCCGCTGGCGAGCATGTTCTGCCAAGATCGGGAAATGGTGAGCCTCACGGAAAAATGCCGTCAGGTTAGTGGTCAACGCATTCACAAATGCCTGCCACTCTGCACTGTTCGGATCACTCTCCAACAATGCCAGATACTGACCAAAATCATGGATATTCAACAATCTCAACCGTCTGACCAGGCGGTTATAGACCATTTCCCGCTTATGTTCAGCCAGAACAATTCCAGCCCGTTGATAGATAAGTTGACAGATACGCCGGAAGTGAACATCCGACAGCGGCAACCGTTGAATCATTTGGGTCAGTATCGACCCGGACTCTTGAGGTAATGACTGAGGCGATGGCTTCATTGATGATCGTTTCATCCAACCTTACCCCCCAATACCGTCTTTGTTACGCCGTTTGACAATCTACAATTTCCTTTACAGCCACTTGTTGTTACTAGAGATGATCAGTTACTAGAGATGATCAGTTACCAGGGGTGATCAGTTGCTATTGATGATCGATTGTTCACTAATGATCAATGTCACAAATGCTGATCGACCAATAATCAGCGACTAATAATTAGTGGCCAGTGATTGCTGGCTATTGCCCCCAGCTAACTGTTCGTCGCTCCCCTGTCCCAAACGGAAAACAGAGACGGCATCGGAAAGCATGCTGGCTTGATTTTCCAGTACATTCGCTGCCGTCGCGGCCTCCTCCACTAATGACGCATTTTGCTGAGTAACCTGATCCATTTGCGTTACGGCGAGTGAGATTTGTTCAATACCTCGGCTCTGTTCATCCGAAGCAGATTCGATCTCCCCCATAATGTCAGTCACACGTGCCACCGAGCGGACGATCTCTTCCATGGTAGTTCCTGCACTTTCGACCAGCGTAGACCCCTGGCGTACACGGCTGACGGATTCATCAATCAGCCCTTTAATCTCTTTGGCTGCTTGCGCACTGCGTTGCGCTAAATTACGGACTTCACCCGCCACCACCGCAAAGCCACGCCCTTGCTCACCCGCACGGGCCGCCTCCACTGCCGCATTCAGTGCTAAGATATTGGTTTGGAAGGCAATACCGTCGATAACGCTGGTGATCGCACCAATCTTCTGCGAACTGGTGGCGATTGCATGCATGGTTGTTACCACGCTCGCCGTCAGTTCTCCGCCTTTAGCCGCCGTAGCGGAAGCCTCTTGCGCCAGTACCGTGGCCTGATGCGCATTGTCCGCATTCTGTTTCACCGTGGCGGTCAGTTGTTCCATGCTCGCGGCAGTTTGTTCCAATGAGGCAGCTTGTTGTTCAGTTCTTGCCGATAAGTCATTGTTACCTGCAGAAATTTCCTGGATACCGGTCAACATCGATTCGGTACCATCGCGCACATGACTGACCGTTGAAATCAGTGACTGCTGCATGGTGTATAAACTGGCGAACATCTGGCTGATTTCATTACGGCCAGTTACCGAGATCTGCCCAGACAAATCCCCTTGAGCAATGCGGCCAAAATGCTCACGCATCGTCGCCAATGGCCGAACAAACATGTTGCGCAACCAGATCAGCGATGAAATGGCCATCGTGATAACCATCAAAATCGCGCCACTAAATATCCAGATTGAGAGCTGGTAAGCCTGCTGATTCTGCTGACCGGCATCGACAATAACCTCATTGGAGTATTGCAAATACTGGACGAAATCAGCTTCAAACAAATCTTGTGTTTTCTGAGTGGGTTGATCCATAAATGCTTGTAAATCACCCGCTTCCAGAAAATCAATTAACTCACGTAATGCGCTACGAAGGTTTTGATAACTTTTTTTGGTCGCATCCAGTAGTTGACCACTGCTCTCACTCTCATCAAGACGCGGTATCGCCTGAAACTGATTAAAGTAAAGTTCAGCTTTCTGCAATGCACTGCGCGCGCTCCCCATTAAAGCGTTAACTTGCTCCTGAGGAACGTTGAGTGCCGAGCGAGTGGCCGCACGGTTTAAGGTATTACGCGCCTGAAGCAAGGATACCCAACTGAGGCTTAATGCATCGCGTTGCTGACTACTTAACTCCACTCGATTTAAATTTTGGTAGTCTGAGCGAAAAGCCGTAAATGATAGACCACTTGAAATTAACTGTATGGAGCAAAGAAACATCAGTAGCAGGAAAAAACTGGTAGAAATCCGGATTTGACCAAACATCGTAACCTCTTCTCCGCCAGCTCATAGGCCGACTTTATTAATATTATTTTGCATACACCCAAATCAATTGGCGTGGCAGGTAAATGGCCAGCAGGCGGCTCCCGATGCGCTGGCTCAAGTTTGTGATTCGGATTAGTGCACGCAGCTAACACTCCAACAGCTTCAAGCACGAAGGCTATAGGTTTAGAAGGTTTCCCAATTATCTTGTAGATTATTTACTGGTGATTTTTTAGCCGCGCCGTTCATTTCCTGAGTAGGCTGTTTGACTTTTCTGGTGTCGTGAGTGGAATTACCGTTATCCACACTCAGAACAAATACGGACATCGATTGAGTTAACATGCTGGCTTGCTCTTCCAGTGAAGCGGCGGCGGAAGCCGATTCTTCTACCAAGGAAGCATTTTGCTGTGTCACGCGATCCATTTCGGTAACTGCCTGACCAATCTGGTCAATACCACGACTTTGTTCATCTGAGGCAGAAGCGATTTCGCCCATGATGTCGGTCACGCGGGTCACGGCATTAACAATATCGCCCATGGTTTCACCGGCACTTTCAACCAGTACCGAGCCCATATCTACACGGTTGACGGAATCATCAATCAGACCTTTAATTTCCTTCGCCGCCTGTGCACTGCGTTGTGCCAAATTGCGTACTTCACCGGCAACCACGGCAAAACCACGGCCTTGCTCACCCGCACGGGCAGCTTCAACGGCGGCGTTCAATGCCAAGATATTGGTCTGGAAGGCGATACCATCAATGACGCTGGTAATATCGGCAATCTTCTGCGAACTCCCCGCGATCTCGTGCATAGTTTGCACAACATCCGCCACCACTTTCCCCCCTTTCTGAGCGGTTTCTGAGGCACTCAATGCTAATTGGCTCGCCTGACGGGCGTTTTCAGCGTTCTGTTTCACCGTAGCGGTTAATTGCTCCATGCTGGCAGCCGTTTCTTCCAGTGATGCCGCCTGCTGTTCAGTACGGGCGGATAAGTCGTTGTTACCCGCTGCAATTTCTGACGCTCCGCTGTAGATAGCATCAGCGCCTACACGCACATCGCCAACGATAGTGACCAATTCAGATTGCATGTGTTTCAGGCTAGCAGCCAACGTGCCAACTTCATTGCGGCCATTAACTTCAATATTTTGCGTCAAATCACCATTGGCAATATGTTTAATGTGTGCAATCAGGTGGTTGAGAGGGTGAATTAAGATCTGTTGCATACCCAGCCAGACAATGAGCATCATCACCAATACGACGACCAGTACAGTAATGACCACGCCCATAGCAAAGCTAAAGGATTGATTACTGTCCTCGACCGCAGAATCGTACAACCCGTCATTTTGCGTCAGATAGCTGTTGTAATCCTGCTCAAATTCATTTTGGAAACTGGAGGTAGGGTGATTGAAGAACTCATTGATTTTGTTCGTTTCCATCAAATTAATCAGTTCGGTTAAGGCTCTAAAATATTCCTCGTAGGACTGTTTTAATTTTTTGGTACCTTCTGGGTCCTGACTACTATTTTGTGGAATTTTTTCGTAACTTTTGAAGCGGTCCTCCGCGACGCTTAGTGTCCCTTTAGCCGAGGAGATAAGGTCTTTCACGGTAGGGCCACTGCCAGTATGGTTAATATCCATCATGTAACGAACACCGGCACGGTTTAGCGTGTTGCGTGTTTGTAACAGATAGACCCAGCTTTCATTCAATACCGATTGTTGCTGGCGAATAACTTGTAAAACATTAAAGTTTTCTTGGTCATTCTTCAATGATTTGAAAAAAAGCCCGCCGGATACCAGTTGTAAGGCACCGAATAACACTAATACCAGCAGCAGGCTGGTAACCACTTTCATACGCTTGAACATATTAACCCTTCATCAGTACGACAAAACACAGATACGTCAAAACACAAAGACGTTTAATTAAGTGTGTTATCGGCACTAAAAAGGGGAACTTTACCGTGGGGAGGATTATTTTAACGAGGTGGAACCAAGTGTTAACATTTACCAGCCAAACATCATCATTGGGCGATACCGGACACTGTTGTGTTTAATGCCCGGTAGGCTACCCCTCTCTATTTTGTTAGCTGGGTTTAAAAAGAGCGACTAATTCAATGAGACCACACCATAGAAAGCGGCCACGGCAGCAGCACTCAATAGATACACGGGCAACATCACGACATCTGCCGCTACTGCTACCGGGTAAAGCGCTCTCTTAGCTGAGGTCGTATTTTTACTGTAAAAATTCACTTGCAAAGGATGTTCAAAACGGAAGATATCGGACGGTGTAGCACCTTTTCTGTGAATAGTGCCAACCAGATTATCCAGGTTAATATTGCAAACACCCGTTGTTTCAGTAAGGCTTGAACAATTCCAGTCAGCACCCTTTATCAGCGGCTCTATTTTATCTCGCTCTTCCGCCGTCTGATAACTATATTTCAGAGCGATCTTCCCTGTGAAGCCATCCTTTTTCTTATTAAGATTAAAGCTGCCGTCCCTGACTACCTCAATCCTCTTTTTATCAATCTTCCCGGTAACTAACAGCGTTAAGAACTCATCGACTCCCGATGACAACACATAATCGAAATGCGTACCAACAAATGCCCAGTTTTTATTATCACCCTGCTTAGCTAAAGACACGCCGACAATAATATCATCATTGTAATGAGTGTAGCCTCTTTCATGACCCCGGATATCATCTGAAAGCTGGTTAGTTACGCAAGCAGAAAGAAAAAAGGGTGACACCAGTATCGCCCCCCATTTACACATTAACTTCACAAAATTAATCACACTGACTCCTTGCTGTATATTGATTTTTCCACATCAGTCGATGCGAGCTCCGGTATGGCACAGGGGTCCAGACCTCGGACACGGCCACTTCATCTGCCAAATTCGTTGGCGTGCTCTCTTCCTCAACAGTGGCCACAGTAGGTTCAGGCAGCGTGGAGCAAGCTCATTGCGCAGCCTGCCGATCTCTTCTCGTATATATTTTACCGAGTTAGATAACGCACTTATTTGCATGTAGATGACAGGTATTTTTCACACGCCTTAATCTACCAATTAAATACTAGCCGGCGGCAGTGTAGAAAAGTTAGCCAGCTAACACCAATGGGTTAAATGTAACAGTATGTAAGTGGTAAAAATTCAATAGTAACCGTTCATCATATTGATACATAAGATATTTCCTACAAAACCAATATAAGCATACATTATTAAAGGCTTTTATAAACATCACAAAAATCAAACAAAGAATATCGGAAGTTCATTGAGTGAATTTTCCTACAAATTATCTGTAAATATTTTTTATAAATGAGACCTGAAACAAGACTATTTTGTCATTGAAAAACGGGCTAAATGGAGAACTGATTATTTTATTGAATTAATCAAGAATGGATGACGATAGGACTCAATATGCAATGGCGGTTCGGTTTTTTATTTCAGGAGTCATTGAACAGTCCTCTATTCATCAGCCCGAAAGACGCTGACGCTTTACCCGTAGGGCAATATTCGCGCAAGCCGTAGGGGCAGGAGGACCGGAATACCCTCCTGCTTGGTTGAGGCCGATAGGCTCAGGTTCACTCAACGTGCGTAAATTCCACGCTTCAATCACACCTTAGCAACACTATCAATCAACGACATCTCTTCACTGCTCAGCAGTTTTTCGATATCAACCAGGATCAACATTCTTTCGCCAAGCGAGCCTAAACCGGTCAGATATTCTGTTGCGAGAGTAACCGCAAATTCAGGTGCCGGACGGATCTGCTCGTTGGTCAACGACAGTACATCTGACACACCATCAACGACAATGCCCACCACGCGTTGACCAAAATTCAGCACAATCACCACGGTATTTTCGTTATAAGTGACACCTTGTTGGGCGAATTTAACCCGCAGATCAATGATAGGCACAATGACACCGCGTAAGTTGGTCACACCTTTAATAAACGCAGGAGTGTTAGCAATACGAGTGACCTGATCATAGCCTCGGATCTCTTGTACTTTCAGAATATCGATGCCGTACTCTTCATCGCCCAGCGTAAAAATCAGGAATTCTTGTCCTACCGTTTCGCCAGCCAGTTTCGTGACGGTTGCTAGTCCTGCCATGTTTTTTACCCTTAAATCAATAGGTTGAATTTATGTTTTTCAGGACCGGAAACATATTTCACCGCCCTGGATACCCGTCATATTTAAAGTGGCCGGTGGTGGCTTGCTGCACTCACATTATTTAGGGTATTACATGTTTTTATAAGGAAAAGTTCCTATACGCTATGCGGCAACCACATCATCAGCCGTGACGCGTTTTTCCCGGTTTAAGGCCTGCAACGCTGATACATCAACGATTAGCGCAACGCTACCATCACCCAAGATGGTGGCGGCTGAAATGCCCGGTACTTTCCGATAGTTACTTTCCAGGTTTTTCACGACCACCTGATGCTGACCAATCAGTTGGTCTACTAGCAGTGCATAACGACGCCCGGCACTTTGCAGAATCACAACGATGCCTTGTGTCGCTTCAGTCTTGGCATTTTTAACATCAAAGACTCGGTACAATTCAACCAATGGTAGATATTCACCGCGAACTTGCAGCACGCGCTCACCACCGGCTAATGGATGTAGGTCTTCGGCCAATGGTTGCAGTGACTCCATCACAGCATTCAATGGCAAGATAAAGACTTCATTACTGACTTTAACCGACATGCCATCAAGAATAGCCAGCGTCAATGGCAGTAGGATACGGATTGATGTGCCTAAACCGGCCTGAAAACTGACCTGCACATGGCCGCCCATTTCCTGAATGTTACGTTTGACCACATCCATCCCGACACCACGCCCTGACACATCCGTGACTTGTTCGGCAGTAGAGAATCCCGGTGCAAAAATAAGCATCCCAACGTCTTCATCGCTCATGTTTTCATTGACTGCCAGTCCTTGAGACTGTGCTTTCGCCAAAATTCTCTGTCGATTCAGACCTGCACCATCATCAATGACTTCGATACAAATATTTCCGCCCTGATGTTCAGCTGACAGTGTCAGATTGCCCACCGGCGATTTACCCGCGGCAATGCGAATAGCAGGCTCTTCAATACCGTGGTCCAGACTGTTGCGCACCAAGTGGGTAAGAGGATCGATAATGCGTTCAATCAAACTCTTATCCAGTTCTGTCGAACTGCCTAACAGCGTCAATTCAACTTGTTTGTTGAGCTTGCTGGCTAAATCACGGACCAAACGTGGGAAGCGGCTGAATACATACTCCATTGGCATCATCCGGATAGACATGACGGACTCTTGCAAATCGCGGGCGTTACGTTCTAACTGCCCCATGCTATTCAGTAAATCACCGTTGATCACCGGATCCAGCGAACTTGAGCGCTGAGCGAGCATCGATTGGGTAATAACCAATTCGCCGACCAAGTTAATCAGTTGGTCCACTTTTTCTACCGCCACACGGATACTGGTCGATTCGCTGGCTTTCGCTTTAGGCCTGACCTGTTCCGCGTTAGCCGGTGTAGCGTTCACATCAACTTTCAGCGTGCTTGGTACTTCAGCGGCAGGTGCTGCCACCCGCTGAACCGGTTCTGCGATCACCGATGTCACGGTTATTGCTGGCTCAAACAAGCGTTCTGGCTCAGATAATTGTTCTGATTCAACTGTCTGCTCAGCATAAATCTGCGGTGTGTCCCCTGGGGACACAAAGCTAATCTGTTCAGGCTCCAGAACAAAGCACAATACCGCGCTAATATCCTCTTCGCTGACGGAGGTTATCAAGGTGGCCTCAAGGCTATCAGCGCCCTGATGGGGATCTTGTACCTCACCCAGATTACCCAGTTCCTCCAGCATCAGTGAGATTTCTTGCGCTTTCAGGCCAGACAAGCGAATACGCATCCCGCCTTGAAGCAACGCCGGTGATTTGTTGGCAGCGATAGAAGATGATACGCGAGTGGAAGCCGTTGTTTGCGTATTGGCGACCGTGCTGTGCTGCCCGGTAGCGGATTGCTCTTCGGTTGTAGGTTGATCTGTTGTAGGTTGATCTAAAGCATCAAGTGCCAACTGGCGCAACACCTGACAAATGTACTCAAAGCTTTCCGAATGAGGTTCCTGAGAGGTTTTGTAGGCGTCCAACTGTTCCTGCATAATATCTTTCGTTTCCAAAAACAGGTTGATGATATCAGTGCTCAAGCGCATCTCATCGCGGCGAGCACCATCCAACAGGTTTTCCAATAGATGAGTGGTCTCTTGCAATACCGTAAAACCAAAGGTAGCGGCACCGCCCTTGATCGAATGTGCAGCACGGAAAATGGCATTAAGCTGTTCATTGTCAGGTGTCAGCGGGTCCAGCAATAACAAATGCTGTTCCATATCTGCCAACAGTTCATCTGCTTCATCAAAAAACGTCTGATAAAACGCGGTAATATCCATGCTCACGGTGTCACCTCTACTGTGCGTCGCGGCTTGTCGGAGAGACGGGTATATTGCTTGCAGGCGCGGCGGGTAACGATGTCGTTGGCCCATTGGCAGTTGAAGTAATATTCCCTGTACTCGATTGTTGTGTTTCAGTTGTAGTCATCGGCTGCGGTAGCGTGTTCACAGATTCAGCCGCTGGCAGTGCTACTGCCTCTACAGGCACCGGTCCGCGGGTATCAAGCTGCTTTAAGCTGGCTGCTTTTTCTATATCCAACGCTCTGTTGTCTAAATTCTCATGCTCAATATCGTGTTGAGACTGCTTATTCAGCACTAAAATACTGATACGGCGGTTAACCGGATCATCTGACGCCTGCTCTTTCAGCCGCATGGTTGACGCCATACCGACTACACGCAGAATTTTGCCTTCATCCAAGCCACCAGCCAGTAATTCACGCCGCGAGGCATTGGCACGATCAGCAGATAATTCCCAGTTGCTGTAACCTCTTTCACCACTGGCATACGGCAGGTCATCGGTGTGACCAGATAAACTGAGTTTGTTCGGTATATCATTCAGGATCGGCGCAATAGCACGTAAAATATCGCGCATATATGGTTCTACTTGTGCACTTCCCATCTTGAACATTGGCCGATTTTGGCTATCAATAATCTGGATCCTTAAGCCCTCATCCATCATGTTAATCAGCAAATGGGGACGTAATGCCTTCAGCCGGGGGTCAGACTCAATCAATTGATCCAGTTTTTCCCGCAATTTATTGAGCCGGTATATCTCTTGCCTACTTTCTTCAGAATTAATCTGCTTTCTCACTTCACCCACTTGTTGAGTAGGATCATCACCACCACCGGGAATAGGGCTGGTACTGGAACTGCTTTTATCACCGCTGGTTAAGGCGACTTTTAGTGGTGTCCGAAAATATTCTGCAATTTGCGTCAGTTCTTGCGGGCTGGAAACCGCAAGCAACCACATCACCAGAAAAAAGGCCATCATTGCCGTCATAAAATCAGCGTAAGCGATTTTCCATGACCCACCATAATGCGCGGCACCATGCTTAGCTTTTCGCTTTTTGACTAGAATAACGGGGTGATTCTGATGCTTCATGCGTCCTCTTCCGTCGCTTGCGATGCCGGCGCTTTCACTCGGCGCACATGCTCTTCCAGCTCAATAAAGGATGGACGCTCCGTGGTATAGAGTGTTTTACGACCAAACTCCACCGCTATTTGCGGTGCATAGCCGTTCAAGCTAGACAGCAGAGTCACCTTGATGCACTGCATCATTTTGGTCGTTTCTGCGCTTTGCTGACGTAATAGGGTTGCCAAGGGGGAAACAAATCCATACGCCAACAAAATACCGAGGAACGTACCTACCATAGCATGAGCGATCAGCGCACCAAGCTCTGCGGCTGGCCGGTCAGCGGAAGCCAAGGCATGTACCACGCCCATGACGGCAGCAACGATCCCAAATGCTGGTAACGAATCCCCCACCATCGCCAGACTACCGGCAGGCACCTCAGACTCTTGCTCGTGCGTTTCAATCTCTTCATCCATCAACGCTTCAATTTCAAAAGCGTTCATATTCCCGCTCACAATAAGCCGTAAATAATCGGTAATAAATTCGACTAATGTCTTATCGGCCATAATCCGTGGATAATTAGAGAAAATTTCACTTTCCAGCGGATTTTCTATGTCCCTTTCCAACGACAGCATTCCCTGTTGGCGTGATTTCGCCAATAAGCGGTAAAGTAACGCCATTAAATCCATATAAAGGGCTTTGTTATATTTAGAACGGCGTATCAGCTTCGGCATCGCACGCATTGTGGCTTTTATTGCTTTACCGTTATTACCCACAATAAATGCGCCAATACCCGCTCCCGCGATAATCAAAAATTCCGCTGGCTGATAGAGTGCACCCAAATGGCCACCGACAAGTATGTAGCCACCGAAGACCGCACCTAAGACCACGAGATAACCCAAAATAACTAACACGTGACATCCTTAGCAAAATGTGTGGGTGGAAGGTGAGGCGTTAGCACTTTTTGAGGGCCAAAAATGTCATTGATGGTCAACAGAAATGGGCTCTATACCGCTGCTGTAACCTATCCCCTGCTAACTTGACGTTACAGTGATGCTAGCAACCTACCTGTAACGCCAATAATTTTGGGCATGAATGTCTGACAATTTTATGAAGCTCAAACTGCGCGTCTAACCTGCTCATCCAGCAGTTGTGAAGTTATATCGGCAGACTGCGGAGAAAGTTTACGTTTTTTTACTGCGCGGGAAGGTGGCTGGCAAAGGCTGCAGACAAAACTGTTTAATGGTTGATGGGCATGGGTGATAAATGTCCCTCCACAGCAATTGCACCCGGAAAGCTGCAACATGCCACTGTCAACGAAGCGGACCAGCGTCCAGGCTCGTGTCAACGCCAGTAATGGCGGGACTTCAGGCAGATCAGGACACTGTTCAAGATAAAGTCGATACGCTCTAATGACCGCTTCAACACCGGTGCAATAACCACTTTTAAGTAGGAAACTGTAAGCGTTATAAAACATCGACGAATGAATATTCTGTTCCCAAGTCATAAACCAATCGGTCGAAAACGGTAACATCCCTTTAGGGGGAGGACTGCCTCTGAGCTCTTTGTAGAGCTTGATTAAACGGCCTCGGCTAAGCTGCGTTTCACTTTCAAGCATCTGTAGACGAGCACCCAACGTGATCAGTTCCATTGCCAAATGTATGTCTTTAGCTTCCTGGACAATACTTTTCTCAACCATCAATCATGCTCTTTTTTTAGGCGTACTATCGTCTTTTAACGATAGCTCGTGGAGTAAGTGACTCGACAAGAGAATTCCGGTATGGATTTGTTGCAGGTCATCCACGCGAGACTCTTTCGTTAGATGATGGATTGTGTTGTGGTCACTAAAACGAAAGTGACAAACTAATTGGTTAGTTTCAGCTAATTTAACCATTTGCGGTAACGTTAACTGTGATAATGCGTCCGCCATGGTATCCGTAATACCTAAACGAAACATCGCCGAAGCTTTTTCATCGTTAATTAACCGTTGAGCTAAAAGTAAATATGACAAATTTATGTCATAAATATGTTTGAGTAATTCAGACGTACTCATCTTACACATCCCAACTGATTATGTTTTAAAACATAAATTGAATGACAAATTTTATCACCCAAAACCAGGGATCCTTCCCGTTATATTGTTAATTAGAACCTACTGACCCTAATTACTTTAAGTTACAGGGGGTAACAACCTTTTCTCACCCGAGTCACTGGCATAAGCCGCTCTACAAAGCTCACTCATTTGCTGTACTGCCTCAGCGCCAACGATTTTGGACATAGCAGAAAAGATAATTAAAACTTACTAATGTAACATGACAAAAAATCACCATTCTGGTATGAAGTAGCACGTCAAAAGTCTAGCTGCTAAATGTTACACTGCTTCGGTCTTGCACTTTTGATACAAACTATTTCTTACAAAATATTAGGAATATTCCTAAAGAGGAGCAATTCTACTCCCGAATCGTTAGCACATACAATGTGAGTAGCTATTTATTTTAAATGTAATGTGATGCAAGTCACAAAAATAAAATATAAATCTATTTTTTTTGCATTTTTTGATCAATTACCGCTCACATGTACACCTGTGAAAATATTAAAAGTAAAAAAGTAGCTAAAAAACTATAGATATGAGCCTAATCTTTATCGCTTTTAGATCAATTCGAACAAAAACATCCCCAAACTGAAATATCAGAGCAAATATATGTTATAACCTAAGATTATCAATATTAAGCGCTGAATTTAGATTTCATTACTCCTCTTCTTTAATCAAGAACGCCATAAAATTATTTTTTTAATGAATATTTATGCTGTTCAGAAAGAACCGACAGTCGGTCATTTATTTATCCTTCATTGAGTTAACATAAAAAGAAATGTCAGCCTGTATTAAAAGTAACAATAGAGGCAATGGTCTGTTTCACTGCTTATCTCCAGATCCTATTTCCCCGATCACACCGCTAGCGCTGGCTGATATTTACACTCCTGTAAGAAAATCATCATCTAATCATAAATTAAATTAATCAATTGTATTAATAATACGCATCGCAGGTTTGCTGACCAACGCTGTACACCCGTTAACTCACTGCTGTTTCTGCCTTTTTACGTCACCACGGATAAATGTGACAAAAGCCTCATTTTTGAAAGATATAATCCCCTAATCTTTTAAAGATACACCCTAAATAATTCAGCTTGGTTTGCTTTCATCAAAAGAATCATATTGATTTGGTAGTATGTGGCAACCACAGTATAAATTTGATGAATAAATTCTCCTGCTCGATCGCCCGGACTAATCAATACCAGTACTGTGGATGTTCTGATTGTCCCGCTTTAGCCCTCCCCTTTGATGCACAACGGTCAGTTAATAATCTCAGCAGCAGATGCAACGAATATCGGGTATCGTGCTGTAATATGGCTGCAAACTTTTGTTGGCCGACTGACGATAAAGTGGTTGAAGGCAAGTGGCTGAAAGTAAGCGAACGAAGGTAAACACAGTGAAATGGCTGATTTGAAAGAGTCACCAATAAAGCACACCATTCCAGGGCTGCAATCCCCGGAATAGTGTCTTGAGATAAACCAGGCTATTTGAAACCGCGCCTCCTCAAAGCCATTCGCCGAAACGACGGATATAGAACCGCTTCATCAGTTGCGCAACAACACAGTAGCAAATCAGCATGCCCGCTAACCAAGGGAAATATTGCCATGGCAGCGGCTCTAACCCCACTAATGTGCCTAGTGGTGAAAAAGGAATATAGATCCCGAGGCCCATAATTAGACCTGTGGTCAATAACACCGGTAATGCAGCGGTACTTTGAATAAACGGAATTTTTTGCGTGCGTAACATATGTACGACAAGAGTTTGCGACAACAACCCTTCAATGAACCACCCTGACTGGAACAGTGCCTGATGTTCAACACTGTTCGCGGCAAAAACAAACCACATCAACGCATAGGTTGTAATATCAAAAATTGATGATGTTGGCCCAATCCACAACATAAAGCGGCCAATATTCTTAGCATCCCACTTACGCGGTTTACGTAAAAACTCTTTGTCCATCTTATCCCACGGCAAAGAGAGCTGAGAAATGTCATACATCAAGTTTTGTAACAGCAAATGGATAGCCAGCATGGGTAAAAACGGAATAAATGCGCTGGCCACTAATACTGAAAACACATTACCAAAGTTAGAACTGGCGGTCATATTCAAGTATTTGATGATATTTCCGAAAGTTTCACGCCCTTTAATCACCCCCGCTTCCAGTACCATCAGGTCTTTTTCCAGCAGGATGATATCAGCTGACTCTTTAGCAATATCGGTCCCAGTATCAACCGAAATGCCCACATCGGCATCACGTAATGCCGGTGCATCATTGATCCCATCGCCCAAGAAGCCCACAGTATGCCCGTTACTTTGTAGCATTTTTAACACACGTGATTTTTGCAACGGTGTGAGTTTGGTAAACACCGTGCGTAATTCCACCTCCCGCGCCAGCGTAGCATCATCCATTGCTTCGATATCACGTCCATTCAGTGGTTCCCCTGGTTCCAACCCAACATCCCGACAAATTTTTGCGGTAATAATCGGGTTATCGCCGGTTAATACTTTGACGGCGACACCATTTTCCCTCAATGCGTTAATCGCCGCCGCTGCACTTTCCTTCGGTGGATCAAGAAACGTCAGTAACCCCTGCACTACCAAATCTCGTTCATCGTCAATATTCAACGGCACGGGACTGACCTGCGTCCCTAACTCTCTGGTTGCCAGCAACAAGACACGAAAACCGTCTTCATTATATTGCGTAGCCAGAGCCTGTAACGTTACACGGCGGCCAGCATCCAGTGGATAGATGACATCCCCCTCACGTACATGGGTACAGATACTGAGCATCTCCTCCACCGCGCCTTTGCAAATCAGGTGCTGCTGTTGCTGCGCATCTTTTACCACTATGGATAAACGCCGGCGGATAAAATCGAACGGTAACTCATCCACCTTATTGAAGTTGCGCAACTCCTCTATTTCTGGTTTGCCACGACTAAATTTGATTACCGCCTGATCCATTAGGTTGCGCATTCCACTTTGATGGAAGCTGTTAAGCCATGCCAACTGCAATACCTTACTGTCGTTACAACCACTGACATCTAAGTGGTGTTCCAGAATGATGCGATCTTGGGTTAAAGTGCCGGTTTTATCGGTACACAACACATCCATCGCACCAAAATTCTGAATCGCATTCAAACGCTTAACCACCACTTTGCGTCGGGCCATCGCAATGGCCCCTTTTGCCAGATTAGAACTGACAATCATCGGTAACATTTCTGGCGTTAAGCCCACAGCAACCGCCAATGCAAACAATGCAGCTTCCGTCCAATCGCCCTTGGTAAAACCATTGATCAACAAGACAATGGGCACCATAACCAACATAAAGCGAATTAATAACCAACTGACGCTATTAACACCACGATCAAATGCCGTTTGTGCGCGAGTCCCCACAATAGATTTAGCCAGTGAACCAAAATAAGTATGCCCACCCGTGGCGACCACCACAGCCATTGCAGTACCGCTGGCAACGTTAGTCCCCATCAGACATATATTAGAGAGTTCAAGCAGTTCCCCCTCACTGCCGGCACCCGCATCCACGGATTTTGAACTGACACAGCCCATCGCATCATACTTTTCGATCGGGATCGCTTCACCAGTGAGGATCGCCTGGCTAACAAATAAATCACGCGAATTAATCAGGCGTAAATCGGCAGGGATCATATCTCCGGCAGACAACAAAATAATATCACCTGGAACCAATTGGTTAATTGGAATTTCTTGCTTAGTTGGTTTAGCACCATAGTGGCCGCGACGCAGTACCGTAGCGGTGGTACGCACCATCGATTTCAGCGCTTCAGCCGCCTTATTCGTCCGATACTCTTGCCAGAATCGCAGTAAGCCACTGATCAGCACCATTGTCACAATAATGCTCACCCCGATAAGATCAGTCTCCTCGCCTTCTTGTAATGGCAGCCAATAATCAGTAAAGAAACTGATAGACGCCAAAATCATTAAAACAAAAATAAATGGGTTATTAAATGCGGCCAATAACTGAAGAAAAGCCGGTGGAGCTTTTTCATGGGCAACCTGATTAATACCGTATAATTCCAGCCGCTCTCTGGCATCCTCTTCCGTCAGACCATTTAAATGTGTATTTAGCTTGAATAATGTTTGTTCGAGACTATTTTTTGCCTCCAGTGCAATAGCAAAAGGTTTCTTATTATTACTACGGCTTGCATCTGTTTTTTCTAATTTACGCATAACGCTTCTCTTTTAATTCAAAATGCACGAAGCTTATCCGCTCAATATCCCCGTCGCCTTTCAAGATCCAGGGTGTTAGCTGCCCTTGCTCACCCCAGTCACTTAATTATTTAAGATCCAGGGAATTTGCTCGGTGCCGCCTACCTGTATCTCTAAGTAACTTGGGTATAGTTGAGAGATATGGGTGCCGAATTATTTTATTGCGTTACCAATTTTAAAATTAATTAGCAACTGTCGATTAGGTTAACTCTGGGGTGTTCTTCCATAACAACTCCTTACTGCCCAACGGAGCAGCACACATGACTTACTGAGACACTAAATAACAACTCCATTATTTAATTAACTTATCGCTTTATCTATTTGTCACCTAATTTATTTATCACTTAATAAATTACTATATCCTAAATAATTCAAGTTATAGGAAGGCGGCAGATGATCTTACTTACTTTTTTAAGGTCAATACCAGTAAGTGATTCGGGTTATTGAACGTAGCCAACGCACCTGCAACTTGAAGTATAACGGGTATATCAGACCGGTAATTCAGATGCAATGCGCCAACGTATGGCACTGACACTACGTTCCAAACTTACGCGGCAAACAATATTTTCAATTTCTTTTTGTGCCTCTGGCGATGCCGATGCCACTATTTCTGCACAGACTTCTAACTGACCAGATCGGGCAATATCAGCACTACATAACGACTGCAAGCGCAACGCCGTCCCATTTAATGCCTGTAAAATCAGTGTGCGTACCAGTATTTCATCTTCAGCTCCGCAAGTGATCAGAATACGATAACGGACATCTAAATCTATCACCTGCGGTTGAGGCTGCAAATTAATACGTTGTGCTGCTTCACGTAACAAGATGTTGGCACACAGAATAACCGCAGTTGCGAAGACGGCATTCCAGTACAAACCCAGACCACAAAGCACACCAATACCAGCCGAGCACCACAGCGTGGCCGCCGTATTCAAACCGCGGATATTCATGCCTTCACGCATAATGACACCCGCACCAAGGAAACCAATTCCCGAAACAATCTGTGCGGCAATACGCCCAGGGCTATCTGGTGATGTAGCATAAGAACTAAGAATAAATACGGCGGCCCCCGTGGCGACTAACGCATTAGTGCGCAAACCTGCCATACGCTGACGCCATTGTCTTTCGGCACCAATTAACGCACCGAGGCACATTGCCAGTAATAAATTCATAACAAAAGGTGTTAATGCCATGATTCTCGCCATGAAATAATCATTGGTAGAATAATCATGTGCTATTTATACCCTAAATAATTCGAGTTACAGGCCGATGGCAAACTTGAAATATGACGGGTATAGCACACAGGTAATGGTGCTGATAGATATACCCAAGTTTATTGAAGTGGCAGCCAGAATACTGGCAAAGCAACAACTTCAAATACAAAAAGTATAATTCAGCAATAACCGGTGTTAGCGCCTGGAGGAAAGAGTGCGTGGCTGTTAAATTCCATAATACAATCCAAATTAATACCCTCGACATTTACCGTCGAGTTAAAACTTTATTTGGGGATGCACAGCTCAGAGATATACCGAGAGGGTGCTGCCCGCCTTTTTCAGCAAGCAACAAATCAATAGAGAGATAGGTTAGCTTGCCTTGCTTATTTGACTCGTACTTTGCGTATCCATTAGTTTCTCCATCGTGATTTTCCAAAAAGTATAATTGCGGGTGATAACTATGTAAAGGCTATATTCTTAAACAATACTTAAACCAACTAAGAGGTGATCAAATAATGGTATCAATGTTTATCATAAAGAACGCTCTTCATTATTTAATGCCAAATTATTTATCTCAATCAAGCGTTGTCTGCACAGCATGATTCAACAGACCTCGATAACAGCATGACATTACACCTAGATCGTATTAAATCTCATTATCATTTCCCTTGTATGGGATAGTAAACAATGAGTTGATAACAACTTTTATATGGATGCCACTACTGCTGATTATCTCCGTAACGCTTTCGCCCTAAACCTACCGTGATCGTTGGTACTAAAAACCGAGGGACTACACCACATCGTAGCCAACACCTTGACCTTATTATAAAAACCTAATGGGTCTTTACTTTAAGTTGCGACCGCGATCTCATTTATACTCCTAATTATTTTAGCGTTATTGCCGATAGGTTCTTAGAGCAATGTTGGGGTAATTTCAGATATATCCCCTAAATAATTCGTAGCGATGCCTATCAGGCAAGGCCCCTCCCTCAAGCGACTATAAAAACGGAACTAAAAATGAAACGTGGAAGTGTGCATAAGCCATTAGATATAAAAATAGCACCAGAGCCTTATAAAGATACCAAAGTATCCTTTATCAATAATATGCGTCTGGTCACTTTGTTTATCGTCATATTGGCGGGAATACTGCTTTTATTTGCCGCCGCTATTGGGACATCAGGCTACTTTTTAAAACAAAGTAACCGATCTTTGGCACAAGCAACGCAAGAGATAGACATCCGTCAGGGTCTGTCTAACAGCTCTAATCACCTACGAACCGCCCGTCTTATTCTGATCCAGGCCGCCTCCTCCGCACGTATTGGTGATGCTACAGGCTACCAGCAAGGCCTGAAAAATGCAGAAGGTCGCATAGCTCAGTCACAGCAAATGTTCGACCTCTATTATAACCGGCCAACAAAATCTGAAACGGATATTGCGCTGGATGTACCACTGAAAAAAGCCTACGAACAATATCGTGACGATGGAATGAAACCCATGTTAGCGGCAACGAAAGAGGGCCATTTTGAAGAAGTTATCTCTCTTGAAGCTGAAAAAATCAGTCAGCTAGATGAAGGCTATAACGAACCACTGCTGAAAGCCGTTAAATATCGTACAGAGCAAGCGAACCAGATTAACCAATCCGCTCAACAGGAAGCGCGCCTTGGTTACATTCTCATGGCGGGGGCTTTTGTCTTGGTTATCTTGTTGACAATTATTGCTTTCTTACTCATCAGCAAGGTAATCATCAACCCAATTAATTGGCTGGTCACCCGTATTCAGCGGATTGCCCAGGGGGACTTGACGCAGGCTCCCGTTTCATTTGGCCATAATGAAATTGGCGTGCTGGGGAGTAATATCCAGCAAATGCAGGATTCACTAGCCATCACGGTTGAAGCGGTGCGCAGCAGTGCTGAATCTATCTATCAAGGATCCCGCGAAATCGCCTTGGGGAACACCGACCTTTCCGCACGCACAGAGCAGCAAGCCGCTTCACTTGAGCAAACTGCGGCCAGCATGGAGCAATTGACCGCAACCGTGAAACAGAATGCTGAGAACGCCCATCACGCAAGCCAACTGGCCGCTAATGCATCAGGTAAAGCGGCACAAGGTGGTGATATTGTCAGCGATGTTGTCAGCACCATGGATAAAATATCCTTAAGCTCAATGAAAATTGCTGAAATAACTAATGTTATTAATAGTATTGCGTTCCAAACTAATATTTTGGCACTGAACGCGGCGGTAGAAGCCGCGCGCGCGGGCGAACAAGGGCGCGGGTTTGCGGTAGTAGCCAGTGAAGTACGTAACTTGGCGCAGCGCAGCGCAGATGCCGCAAAAGAAATTGAGTCGCTGATTGAAGCCTCAGTTGATTTAATTGGTGACGGTTCAATTCTGGTTTCAGATGCGGGTAAAACAATGAACGAGATCGTCACAGCAGTTACTCACGTCACTGATATTATGGGTGAAATTGCATCAGCTTCCGACGAGCAAAGCCGTGGTATCAGCCAGGTTGCGCAAGCCGTATCCGAAATGGATAATGTTACTCAGCAGAACGCCTCTTTAGTACAGGAAGCCTCTGCAGCGGCGGCCTCTCTGGAGCAACAAGCTGAAATATTGACTCAAGCGGTTGCCGTCTTCCAGCTTAGGGGTCACCCGTCTATCAAGGAATTTAAAAAACCTGTATCCCCCCCTACAGGCCAAAATGGTTCTGGCATCAATAAGAAGCCAACGGATGATTCACTGAATTGGGAAACCTTCTAAGTAAGCAATCTTTGTTGGCTATTTCAGATGCAGCTTATTTATCTAAGTGATGCTGAGAAGCGAGTTGCCGCTTAAAATACCCGGGAAGAGAAAAAGCAAAAACCGGAGGATAAGGTATGAACCTTCCTCCGGTTTTTTATCGCAATACAATCGAGCCTAAGGAAAAAAAGTGGCAGTGTAACCTACTGAGAAAGTGGCTCAACAAAGGTGCCATCTTGGCTATCCACTTCATTAAAGAACCAGACACCGGCCGGATAATCCGCCAAAGAGACCAAATACATCACCCCTTCACTGAACTCTTCCACCTCTAAAACAACCCCTTCGCGGCGTGGACCACCATCGGTTTTGACTGTCACTCGATCATTAACTTTCATATTATTACCTTTAGCTAAATCAATGCGGCTAGTGTAGTACAAAATTAGGTGCGAATGATAAGGTTTACGTGCAAACCCGCATGTGATTTGGGTGAAGTTACGGTGTAGCGGACTGTGCTTTATTACAGATTGTATTTTATTGCAGAGGGCATTTCATTACAGATGGGATTTTATTACAGACAGTAAAAAACCCGCCTTAGCGGGTTTTTTTATAATCAGCCAAAGGCCAATTAGATTGCAGTTACGTTTGCTGCAGACGGACCTTTAGCACCGTTCTCGATAGAGAACTGTACATTCTGGCCTTCAGCCAGGGTCTTGAAGCCTTGATCTTGGATAGCAGAGAAGTGAACGAACACGTCTTTGCTGCCATCAGCTGGAGTGATGAAACCGAAGCCTTTAGACTCGTTGAACCACTTTACTTGACCTTTCATCATGTTAGACATGTGTATTTCCTTTATTAAAAAATTTTGCCGCCATGGGCGTGTTATAGCCGGTTATCAGTCGTTACTTATGGAGGCACTATGAAGGAAATTCGTCAGTGAAGAGCTATCAACGATAACGCTTTAAATATGAACCACTTTACTCAAGATGTCGTGCATAAATAGGTCTGTACCACAGGCCGAGACGCATTAACTCATGAGCGAGTATTAATAGCAACTCTTTTTAGTAACCAAACTGAATATTCTTGTTTATATGCCTAAAATAAAACCAAAGGAGTCAATTAATATACTTTTCCCCTTATCTTCATACGGAATAATCCTCTAAATTGTCATCTCTTCATAGTTCGCCGTGCGGTTTTTAGCATCACACAACTGACATGTGCGACAGATCACATTATGGGCATCTTGTTTATAGGGAGGCGCTGAAAGTTTATCTATTGAGTTTGCTATGATGAGTTGCCACCGAAAATCCAGCCCACCCAGGCTTATCACTGACCCAAACAAAATCGTCTCCTCAGACATAACAAAAATAAGGCTGACACCATGACGTCACAGGAAAAGGTACAACTCCAGGTGCAACTGAGTCTCTCCCAGATTTTGTCCCGCCGAGATTGGGAAAACCCGCAGATAACACAGTATCATCGCCTGGAGACCCACCCGCCTTTTCACAGTTGGCGTGATGTAGAATCGGCCCAGAAGGACCGCCCGTCACCACAGCAACAAACACTCAATGGGCTATGGTCATTCAGCTATTTCACACAACCTGATGCGGTACCAGAGCACTGGGTGAGATGTGATTTAACCGAGGCAAAGCCGCTCCCTGTACCGGCTAACTGGCAACTTCATGGTTATGACGTGCCCATTTACATCAATAT
Organism: Yersinia similis; assembly: GCF_001053095.1. Lineage (GTDB taxonomy): Bacteria > Pseudomonadota > Gammaproteobacteria > Enterobacterales > Enterobacteriaceae > Yersinia > Yersinia similis. Next base: position 26,791 of record NZ_CGBP01000003.1, read on the forward strand.
ACAATACCCTATTCCCGTCAACCCACCACGGGTCCCAGACCTAAATCCAACTGGTTGCTATTCACGTGATTTCACGTTGAAGTCAGGCTGGTTAGCGTCAGGTAAGACTCGTATTATTTTTGACGGTGTCAGTTCCGCATTTTATCTGTGGTGTAATGGGCAATGGGTGGGCTATTCACAAGACAGCCGTCTACCTGCTGAGTTCGATCTCACGCCCTATTTACACGCTGGCAGTAACCGTATCGCGGTTTTAGTTCTGCGTTGGAGTGATGGTAGTTATCTTGAAGATCAAGATATGTGGCGTATGAGCGGGATTTTTCGTGATGTGCAGTTGTTGCATAAACCCGATATTCACTTACGGGATATCCACGTCATGACGCATCTATCCCCTGAATTCATCTCTGCGAATTTAGAGGTAATGGCGGCCGTCAATCTTCCTTATCTACAACTCAATGATCCGCAGATGACCGGAGCCTATCAGCTCCGTGTGCAACTTTGGCTAGCCGATAAATTGGTCGCCAGTCTACAGCAGCCTCTAGGCACCCAATCCATTGATGAACGAGGCCCTTATACTGATCGTACCCAGCTAATATTGCGTATAGATCAGCCTCTGCTATGGAGTGCCGAGCAGCCGACACTATACCGAGCGGTGATCTCCTTGCTCAATCATCAGCAAGAATTGATTGAGGCCGAAGCCTATGACGTGGGTTTCAGACAAGTTGCTATCCATCAAGGCTTGCTTAAAGTCAATGGCAAAGCGGTGCTGATCAGAGGGGTGAATCGACATGAACATCACCCGCAAGCAGGTCAGGCCATTGATGAAGAGAGTATGTTGCAAGACATTTTATTAATGAAACAGCATAACTTTAATGCTGTACGCTGCTCTCACTATCCCAATCATCCTTTATGGTACCGCCTTTGTGACCGCTATGGTTTGTATGTGGTTGATGAAGCGAATATTGAGACACACGGCATGCAGCCCATGAGCAGGTTGTCCGACGACCCAAGCTGGTTTTCAGCCTTCAGTGAACGGGTGACGCGGATGGTTCAGCGGGATCGCAACCATCCATGCATTATTATCTGGTCACTGGGCAATGAATCAGGCCATGGCGCAACCCATGATGCCCTCTATCGTTGGATAAAGACCAATGACCCCACCCGCCCTGTGCAATATGAAGGGGGCGGAGCCAATACCTTAGCGACCGACATTCTGTGTCCGATGTATGCCCGTGTTGATGAAGACCAGCCCTTTCCTTCCGTCCCCAAATGGTCAATCAAAAAATGGATTGGCTTACCTAATGAATCTCGCCCATTGATCCTATGTGAATACGCTCATGCGATGGGCAATAGCTTCGGTGGGTTTGCCCGCTATTGGCAGGCATTTCGTCAGTACCCGCGCTTACAGGGCGGGTTTGTTTGGGACTGGGTAGACCAAAGTCTGACTCACTATGATGGCCATGGTCTGCCTTATTGGGCGTATGGTGGTGATTTTGGTGATAGCCCCAATGACCGCCAGTTCTGCATGAACGGATTAGTCTTCCCTGACCGCAGCCCGCACCCGAGCCTATATGAAGCGCAGTGCGCACAGCAGTTCTTCCAATTTTCGTTGCTGAGTACCACCCCGTTGGCGATCAACATTACCAGTGAATATTTGTTCAGAGAGAGTGACAACGAACAATTACATTGGCGGATAATGTTAGAGGGAGAATCCGTGTTGGAGGGCAGCTACCCTCTGAATTTGTCTCCTGAAAGCTCACAGTGCTACAGGTTGGCAGAGAAATTACCCACACTGAATAAACCTGGGCAGCTATGGCTGAATGTTGAGATAAGGCAACCGAAAGAAACTCCTTGGTCCCTTGCTCAACATCGCAGTGCCTGGCATCAATGGCGCTTACCACAACCGTTACCTTCGCCGCCCAGTGATCTGACCAATGTCACAATGCACGATGACCTTCAACTGCGACATAGCCTTCAACTGCAACAAGATGAACAGCATATTAAAGTGATTTATCAGCAACAATGCTGGCAATTCAGCCGTCAAACGGGGCAGTTGGAGCAATGGTGGGTGGCGGATAAACCTATGCTACTCCGCCCACTACAAGATCAATTTGTGCGTGCGCCGCTGGATAACGATATCGGTATCAGTGAAGCCACACGTATTGACCCCAATGCCTGGGTTGAGCGCTGGAAGAAAGCCGGAATGTATCAACTCCAACAACACTGCCTTTCCCTACAAGCAGACCATTTATCCCATTCAGTACAAATCAGTGCCGAATACCGTTATGAATTCGAGCAGGAACCCTTGTTACACAGCTATTGGGTGTACCGTTTTGACCAACATGGCCGTATGACCATTGATGTTAATGTGCGTATCGCTACCTCACTCCCTGCGCCAGCCAGGATTGGCATGTGTTGCCAACTGGCTGATATCTCACCTACGGTTGACTGGCTAGGGCTAGGGCCACATGAAAACTACCCTGATCGGCAGCTTGCAGCACAATATGGGCACTGGTCCCTGCCATTGGAGCAAATGCACACCGCGTATATTTTCCCCAGTGAGAATGGCTTGCGCTGCAATACCCATACGCTGAATTATGGCCGCTGGACGTTAACGGGCGATTTCCACTTTGGTATAAGTCGCTACAGCACCCAGCAACTGATGGCGACCTCCCATCAACATCTATTGAAACCCGAAGAGGGTACCTGGCTCAATATTGATGGCTTCCATATGGGGGTGGGCGGTGATGATTCATGGAGCCCGAGTGTTCACATTGATGACATACTCACCCGTGAAACCTATCAGTACCAAATCTGTTGGCAATACAGGGTGTAAGGCATCGGTGGGGGCAGAGGCAAGGATTAGTCATGCCAACACCAGCCCCCCTCAGTTTCGGATTAATACCTATATCGGCACTAAATTAATGTTTATACAATGACCAGGCTCCAAACATCTCTTAATTTCTGTTGTCACGATGCAAGTAAGCCATACATGCATTGCTCCTTTGCAAAATTTACGCGCTCATTCTATGGGCGTTTTTTTTGTTGCTTTATCCCCTCTTTCGCTGACAGTTACGCACGTTCACTCTATGAATTTTTTCCATTACACGGCTAAGATACCCTTTTAGCCACTATCATCTTTAACCACTATCATCTTTAACCACTGCCATCACTGCTGACTCACCGCCACGCCATAAGAGGAATATTATGACATTGTTAACTCATCTCCCTGCCAACATGGTCGCAATTGAAATCGCCCAGTTTGGTGGACCAGAGGTATTAGTCCCAGCCAAACGGCCAACACCCATGCCAGCCGCTGGCGAAGTTCTGGTGAAAGTATCTGCCGCTGGAGTTAATCGGCCTGATGTCATGCAACGTCGTGGGCAATATGCGCCCCCACCAGGTGCCTCAGATATTCCTGGATTAGAAGTTGCTGGCGAAGTGGTCGCTATTGCCGCGGATGTCACACGTTTTAAAATCGGGGACAACGTCTGCGGGCTGATCGCGGGCGGCGGTTATGCGCAGTACTGTGTCATACATGAGACCAATGCATTACCGATCCCTCAGGGGCTAAGCGCCATTGAAGCTGCCGCACTTCCTGAAACGTTCTTTACTGTCTGGACCAATTTATTCCAACGAGGTCACTTCACTGCAGGCGAAACCGTACTCATTCATGGTGGTTCTTCGGGCATAGGGACAACGGCTATTTTGCTGAGCAAAGCTTTTGGTGCGGCAACGGTTATTGTTACGGTAGGTTCAGAAGAGAAACGTCAGGCGTGCCTGAATCTGGGCGCAGATATTGCTGTTAATTATCACACTCAGGATTTTGTCGCTGAAACCAAGCGGGCAACCGCCGGTAAGGGAGCAGATGTAATTGTCGATTTAATTGCTGGTGATTATGTCGCACGCAATTATGACGCAGCGGCGATGAATGGCCGTATTGTTCAGATTGGTACACAAAATGGTCATGTCAAAGACCTTAACCTAATGCTGATGTTGATAAAACGTCTAACACATACCGGTTCCACACTGCGCTCACGTACGGTTGCAGAGAAAGCATTAATTGCCAACGAACTCGAACAACACGTTTGGCCACTGCTGAGTGAGGGTAAAATGAAACCACAGATTTTCAGCACCTTCCCACTGGAAGCTGCAGCAAAAGCCCATGAATTAATGGAAAGCAGTACACACATAGGTAAAATTGTTCTAACTGTTTGAGTCCGTAAATGTCTACTATCGGCAGGATGCTATACCCGAAATAATTCGAGTTGCAGGAAGGCGGTAGCTGAGCGACAAATTATCGGGAAGCGATTTGAACCGCATTTATGCTGCCAGCAGAGTGAGGCTCATTAATCCCCAGTCACTTACACAAGTGACTGGGGTGAACGAAGGTAGCCAACGCATATACCGCTTGAAGTATAAAGGGTATATAACAGTTTTACTGGCTAATTTATCGAACTGATATGCTTTAGTATTAAGCTTTCATGCTAATATATAAAAAACTGTAATGGTTTAAATTCAATAAGTCATTAATCACAAGGTCATAATTATGGACATAATTAAAAAAATATTAATTGACGACATCGCAAGAATAAACAAAAAAGAAAAAAGAGATGGTCGGTTAAAATTTAACAGCGATTTTGTCCACAAACATCCTTATCTCTGTCTGGCGATGTTAGTGTCATACGTCTTTGTTCTAGTTTTGATGTACTTAACACCTTACTTTGGCACTGGCTATATGATCGCCTTTACTGTTTTTTTTGTTTTAATGTCAGCGATTTTAATGATGGAAATCAAGCCAGTATTTAAGTTTGAAGATATCGGTGTTCTTGACTTACGGGTGTGTTACAACGGTGAATGGTTCTTTAGCCGCGCATTATCAACCCAGGCAATTGACGAAATATTGAACAGCAAAAATATCAGTGATGACTTTAAACTCCGTTTCAAACATATCATTAGTAACAAAGGCGAAATAGATTTCTATGATGTTTACGATTTAGCCTATATGCAAAAAAAACCGATTCAACTCAATGATCTGGAAACCACGCCTTCACTGGTCAGCAATACCATTATTAGTCCATAAACACGATTATTAAGTCATAAGCACATCCAAACACTATCGCTCGCGGTCATGCTGGCGATAGTCAATGCACCAATATTCAATATGCCAATGGCCAATACGCCTTGTATCACCAAGCTCCTCAAATATTCTCAGCATGTCATATCCCCTACTGGTTACCTATCTTGATGGCATGTAAAACGCCTATTTTATTGATACCGCCTTCTTGCTTGCCGTTGGCCCCATCCTAACCACTGAGATTATCCCCAACTCTGGGTCTGCTCACCGAGGTTACCGCTGATTATCTTGTTGTAGCGCCAGTCACGTGGAAATATAAACGTTACAATATAAGACATGTATTTTTATCAATTAGAGATATAAAAAATGTTAGGTGGCTATCGATAATAACTTTAAATATACCTATAATCCATTGATACATCTAATAATAAGAGGCAATAACTATGGATAAGATTGACGAGCAATTGATTGCCATTTTAGTCGAAAATGCACGAACCTCCCTGAAAGACCTGTCCCAGAAAGTCAACTTATCTTCCCCGAGCACGTCTGAACGTCTACGGCGTCTCGAAGAGCAGAATATCATTCTTAACTACACAGTAGATTTGGACCAACAAGCCTTTGGTTATAACTTACAAGCTATTGTCCGCGTCAAACCTGTAGCCAACATGCTAGATGCTGTTGAGAAAATGATTAAGGACACACCGGAGTGCATTGAGTGTGACAAAATAACCGGTGATGACTGTTTTTTGAGCCGTTTGTCTATTCGGTCAATGGGACAATTGGATACCATTGTTGATCGCTGGTCAGAGCAGGCAGAAACCTATACCTCGATAGTCAAAACCACCCCGATTACACGGCGATTCCCACCATTAGTTCGACCGATAAAAATATAAAAAGCGGAAGTGAGCATCTCAAGCCTCACGTTACCTATAATAAAGAGTTATTATTGACAGAATTATATTGATATTTAGGAGCAGATCTTTGATGTGTATTGATAAACCAGAGTCAGATCCGCTGATCCTTACACTTCCTAACACGCGCTGGGGCCAGAATGCAACGGATAATACCGGTGCCATTGAGGCACTTGAGCAAGGTAAAGTCCTGTTCTTACCTCACCTGACTTTTGAACTGAGTGAGCAGGAAAAACAGTTGCTTGACCCTACCCTGGTTGATGTTAAACGCAAGAATATCAGTTTCAAACCGTTAGAAGGTGTATTAACTGGCGTGACTGATGCAAGCAAAATCGCATTAATCCGCCAGTTATTGGATCGTTATTATCAAAGTTGCCTCAGTTTGGTAAAGCAACTCCTCCCGGTCTATACCCATGCGCTACACAGCCCGACTAATAGCTTGAGATTGCACCCTGTGACCGCCTGGCGCGACAGTACGTCATGGCGTAAAGATGATAGCCGCTTACATGTAGATGCTTTCCCGTCCCGCCCAAACTACGGTGAGCGTATCATCCGCATATTCACCAATATTAACCCGTATGGTGAAGCGCGTTCCTGGCGTGTCGGTGAAGATTTTACACAGCTTGCCAGCCGCTATTTGCCACAACTGGATAGCTATTCATCGATCAACAGTTGGTTGCAACATAAAGTCGGTATCACCAAACGCCCCCGTAGCCATTACGACCATCTGATGCTTCAATTGCATGATAAAATGAAGGCCGATTTAGCTTATCAAAAAGATGGCTTACAACAGGCCATTGAGTTCCCACCAGGCAGCAGTTGGATATGTTTTTCAGATCAAACACCTCATGCGGCGATGGGCGGACAATTTATGTTGGAGCAAACGTTCCTACTACCTGTTGAAGGAATGAAATCCTCCCAGCGCTCACCGCTGAAAATACTGGAAGCGTTGACACAAAAAACGCTGATATAAGTGGCCACGTGGCGTCTGACTCCCCCATTAACCCCGTGGGGGATTTAATAGACTACGGGTTACACTCCTGCATGATATACCCCGCCAACTAATAATAAAAAAGTGCTTATTCGACTTGATCCCACAGAAAAAAATAAATATCATTTTTCCGCACTGAAGTGGCACCTATTATAATGAGAATAGCAAAAAATTTATTTCATCAAGCGTATCCTACGTAAGGAGATGCTCTAAGATATAGATCTTAAACGTGTATCCCTACGTGTACAGTTATTAGGCCCTATCAGATAAAGTGGAGGCTAATATGGTCAAAGTCTATGATAGAAATAGAAACCAAATTGTCCCTGGGCAACGCGTGATGATCGCACAATCCGGGGTGATTGATGTGGCTAAAGCTATTCATGCCGACGGAATGTCTGCCGTACAAGCAGAGCGGGAAAAGGTTGTCGAGTTACTGCATACCGGTGAGCGCCACGTTCCTTTTGATTTAGTGAGACTAGGCTTATAACATTATTGCTTTAGTTTCATAACAATATAACCTTGGTTTCACAACAATATAATTTTAGATTTATCACATTAGTCTAGGCTTATAGCCACCGATTAAAATGGAGGTTTCCGGTTAACCGCAGTACGCTTTCCTGCCGGTAATTATTTGCCGGGTTTGGCCTGAGTCTTATTGGGTCACCCGGATTTTTTTATAACATATTGCCACGGAAATAATAATCTATACCCAAGAGATTATTTATTTCAAGGTCAACAATAGGTAAGTGTCTGGGGGGAACGAAGACAGCCAACGCACATGCAACTTGAAGTCTGACGGATATAAACTGTAATTTTCCTAACACGGCCCATATGATAATAAAATATTGGGTGACAAACCATCATCTATTATCTGGTTGGTATTAATGCCAACCAGATAATATCCATTTAAATGTGGCAGGCAGGTTCAATTACCTTAACCACTTTCTTTTGAAATGTGTCAAGCTCGCAAAGCTTATCGTCACCGTTATTTTCACAACCAGCAACCGCAACGGAAATAATACCCGCTGGGTTATTTTTTAGATCCAGCTTTTCGGCATTACGCAACTGAGCCATCGTTTGGTAGAACATCTTCACCGCAACGTAGCGCTGGTGGTTATCCGAATTTTGCCATAGTTCAAAAACCAATCCCCCACCTGGTGGAGTATTATCAGGTTGCTCGGGTAGCTGCCAGTCGGCTCCCAGCATACCCGCAATATTGGCAATATTGGTATCATGCCCTCCGAGGAACAAGACCCGGTTTTGGGCTGAAATGGGTAGCTTTTGCCCCTGAGCATCCAGTTGAAGGGTTAAAGCCGTATCTATCTGCTGTAATAATGGCGTCCCTTTATGACGGGCGATATACGGTGTTTTTGCCATTAAATTAAATTGCGCGTTATGTAATGACAATAAGGATACCCAATTCTCCGCCCCTTTTAGCCGTTGCCAGGCAACCACTGGCATGGCTTGCGCGTTTTGTAATAAGAAGATTTCACCCAATGTCGATGATAACGCCAGTGGCCCACTGAGGGTCACTTTTGTCCCTTCTTTATTAACGTTAACTTCATTGGCCGCAAAGTGGGCAAAATCACACGTTTTCCCTTGCTGTTGCAGAGATTTGCAATAAGGAGAAGCCGCAAAATTCAGCACATCCCCCATCTGGGCAAAAGGTTTGGCGTAGCGCTGGCTTACCGTATCTAACGGCCCGCCCAGTTGTTCTTCAATCGCTTTATCTGTTTGTACGGCGTCTAACTTACACACGCCAGCCTCTACCGGATGGAACAGGGGATCGGTCTTTTTCAAATCGGCCTGATTATGCACGGTCAAACCACACCCCGGAGCCAGACCATCAAGAAATGCCTGTCCGGTTAGGCGGGTACGTTGATCGATATCTGCCTGTGCATATACCACCCCCTCTGTGGGGCATCCCGCCGCTAACAAACCAAGGCTGCGAAAGTAATCACCATAAAACCCCCCCATTAATGTGACCAACTCCGCACCACGTGGCGTTAAATACCCCGCTTTCACCGGCCATTGTGGCCACTTATCTGGCGTAACATCATTCATAAGCTGTGTTTGTTTGGTCGGTGAGCGAACACCATGGCGACTCAAAATAACCACTCGTTCTAAAGTGTAGCCTGACGGCTCGGCTGCTACCGGTGCAGTAATAGCAGTCAATCCGCTTAGCATCAATACCAGCCCAGATAGCCGTACACGATTTTCTAATACTGACATGATTCTATATCCTTATTAAAACTGCGAATATTTTGACTTCATCGAGTATGGTTTACGATCGTCTGGCTAACAATGTAGAAGCACAATAAGATTGATATAACATTTCCCACGGGCCAAGCGTCTCAGACAATTCAGCCTCGCGGCAAGGAGCTGGCATAGACAATCGGGGAATAATTTATATAATCAGGTCAAGCAAATAAAAAGGTCTGATTATGTCATTTACTGAATGGGTAATACTGGGTGTCGTTTTGGGTTGTGTAATTGGCGCACTGCTGAAGATTTTTAGTAAAAAAAAGGGCCGCTAACCTCAGACTGCGGACAAATGCAGATGAAAGGGAAACGTGCCGTAGAATTTAAATTTCATCCAGTGAAGTAGGACCACGTGTTGCGCCGCATACGGCGGTGATCAATACAGCTAAGCGCAGGCAGGTATGCTGGCGGATTCAGAGGCCGGGGCGCTCGAGGGGGGGGGGTATTTGATGCCCCCCATACATTGAGCAAACTTATTGGTCGCCCCTCATACCAAAGTGATAGCCGCGACACTGTTCACACTTTAAACTGCCTTAGCCGTACGCGAATCAAGCCCCATGCGGTCTAAGATAGACTGATTCGCGATTTATCCGTTACACCACTTCTTGGTTAAGCGGTTTATCTGTTAAGAGAAGCAGCCGCTAGGTTATCTGCCCACTGAATTATTTAGCCGCATCCAGCGCCTGAGCGAGATCATTAAGAATATCGTCAATATGTTCAATACCAATCGACAACCGCACCATATCCCGTGGCACACCCGCGTTGATAAGTTCTTCATCATTTAACTGACGATGCGTTGTTGACGCTGGATGACACGCGAGTGATTTGGCATCCCCAATGTTAACTAACCGCACAACCAAATTCAGTGCATCAATAAAACGCCCACCAGCTTCCTGTCCGCCATGAATACCGAAAGATAATATCGCCGCAGGTTTACCGCCAAAATAACGCAGGGCTAAATCATGCTCTGGGTGATCCGGCAACCCCGCATATTTAACCCAACTGACTTGCGGGTGATCTTGCAAATAATGGGCGACTTTCAACGCATTTTCCGTATGGCGCTCCATACGCAGCGCCAGCGTCTCCAACCCCTGTAAAATTAAAAAAGCATTAAAAGGTGATAATGCTGCACCGGTATTTCGCAACGGAACCACCCGGCAACGGCCTATATAGGCGGCGGCACCAAACTGCTCGGTATAGGTCACACCATGATAAGAGGGATCCGGCGTATTCAACTGAGCAAAACGTTCCGGATATTGCGCCCAAGGAAATTTCCCAGAATCAACCACAATGCCACCAATACTGGTGCCATGACCGCCTATATACTTAGTTAGCGAATGAACAACAATATCGGCACCATGCTCAAATGGCCGGCAGAGAATGGGCGTTGCCACGGTATTATCCACAATCAGCGGTACGCCATAACGATGAGCCGCATCGGCCAATTTTTTCAAATCAACGATATTCCCCGCTGGGTTACCTATCGATTCACAGAAAACGGCTTTTGTGCGCTCATCTATCAGTAATTCCAATGCCTCAATATCATCATGGTCAGCAAAACGGGTTTCGATACCATAACGCGGCAACGTATGCGCCAGCAGATTGTAAGTACCGCCGTATAACTTCGCCACCGAGACAATGTTATCCCCAACCTCCGCAATAGTCTGGATAGCATAGGTAATGGCCGCCATACCAGAGGCAACCGCCAAGGCCGCAACTCCCCCTTCCAACGCGGCAATACGCTTTTCCAGCACATCATTGGTCGGGTTCATGATCCGCGAATAAATATTGCCAGCGACTTTTAAATCAAATAAGTCAGCGCCGTGCTGAGTATCGTCAAAAGCAAAGGAAGAGGTTTGATAAATAGGTACGGCCACCGCTTTGGTGGTTGGATCGGGCGAATAACCTGCATGTATAGAGAGAGTTTCTAATTTCATTCTTTATCCCTTACATCAATGAGAGTAGCCATAACGACCTGCTGGCGTACCGTGGGCTAACTTTTATCAAGTATATCGAAGTCTCTGTCATGGCAGACACGTGTAGGTATCGAACTTACTCCTACTCCCACAAAAAATTTTCACGTTAATGCGGGTTCACGATATATATCCGAATCAACCTTAACAAATAATTCTTGTGTTATTCATAACTAATAAACAATTGTGCACGAATTATCTTATAACGAGCATGTAATGTAACTTTTCAGCTTATTTCAACACGTTCAGCAGCGATCATAAGATCGCCCCCCCTTACACAACAAAACATTAAATAATTTAATCAATTGAATAACTATGCCTCCCGAAAGAATAATCCCAACCAATTGTTTTAATTTAATTTATTTAACTTATAAATACGCAGCATCGCTTTAATTTTTTCAACCAATGTACAATACATAATAATTACATAATGATCATATAAAAATATGACGCTCTAAATAAGTGCAAAGGCAGAAAAAAACAGCACCTTAATAGGGCATAAATAATTTAATAAATGTAAGTATAAAGTTTTCCTCAATAACGCCGATTATCGTCAGTAATTATTATTTATATACCCTAAATAATTCGAGTTACAGGAAGGCGGCAACGAGAGAAAAATTGGTCGGGAACCGATTTGAACAGCATTTATGCTAGCCCGCAGGATGAAGCTCATTAATCCCGACGAGATTACTTATTTTACGGTCAACGGCCGATAAGTGATTTGGGTGACAACGGTTATTAACACTTAGCACCATGAGCAGATTTGAACGCGATTTGCAGCAGCCTCGTAGAGGCGAAGCCCATGGACGGACTGAGTAACGAGCGTAGCCAACGCACCTGTAACTTGAAGTATGACGGGTATATCTACTATCAGGGATCTCCTCCCTTTACTGAGGTTAATATGAGAGTTAACAAACCTGTCAGCCGGCAGGAGTATCCCATTGAGCGCGATATCACCTTGCAATCCACCACGGATATTCATGGAAATATGGCTTACGCTAACGCTGCTTTTGTTCATGCCAGTGGCTTTGAATATCAAGAGTTGCTGGGTCAACCTCACAATGTGGTAAGGCATCCCGATATGCCACCCGCTGCTTTTGCTGATATGTGGCAAACATTGAATGCCGGTCTTTCTTGGTCTTCATTGGTGAAGAATCGCCGTAAAAATGGAGATTATTACTGGGTTCGGGCTAATGCAACGCCACTGCGCCATAATGGCCGTTTAACCGGCTATATTTCGGTACGTATTGCGCCGACTCGCGAGGAGGTAAAACAAGCTGAAGCATTGTATACCGATTTCAACACCGGTAAGGCAAAACGGCGGAATATTGCCTTGTATCGTGGGCTGATCGTGCGCACAGGGTGGCTATCCCCACTCTCTTTGTTCCAAACTTTACCATTACGCTGGCGCCTGCGGTGTGCCTTGTTGAGTTCCGCCATCATTCCAACCATCGCCGCCAGTTTGATGGAGGTAGCAGATCAACCTCTCTTGATTCTCGGCTCGGTAGCATTGACCTGGAGTATATTGGCTTCACTGTGGTTGGAACGGCAGGTTGCCCGACCTATCGCGGCTATTTTGCAACAGGCGCAAGACGTTTCCTCCGGAGAGGCCGGCGATTATGTACAACTAAATCGTGTCGATGAAATCGGTTATTTAATGCGTAGCGTCAATCAACTCGGTCTGAACCTACGTTCTTTAACCGATGATGTCAGTGGCCAGGTTGATGGGATTAATACAGCCAGCAACGAAATTGCTGCTGGCAATCGCGAACTAAAAGTGCGAACCGAACAAGCAACTGATAATCTTCAGCACATTGTCAGTGCCACAGAACAATTAGCCGCGACAGTGCAGAACAGTGCCAACAGTGCCAATGAAACAACATCACTCGCCGAGATGAGCAGCCATGCCGCGGAACAAGGCAGCGAGCTAATGCACCAAGTCATTGAAACTATGGGTACTATCAATGACTCCAGCCATCGTATTGTAGATATTATCAGTGTGATTGAAGGCATTGCTTTTCAGACCAATATTCTGGCACTCAACGCGGCCGTAGAAGCGGCCCGGGCGGGTGAACAAGGTCGTGGATTTGCCGTAGTTGCCAGTGAAGTACGCCATCTGGCGCAACGTTCGTCAACCGCAGCAAAAGAGATTAAACATTTAATCGAGACCAGTGTAGAGCGAGTACGTGACGGAAGTACTTTGGTGCAAAGGGCCGGTTCCACCATGGATAATATTGTCAAACAGGCAAGCCAGGTCTCTACGCTGATCAGTGAAATCAGCACCTCGACTCATGAACAGACACAGGCCCTTGGCCAAATCCGGCAATCGATCAGTCGGCTAGATCAAATGACTTACCAGAATGCCGCGATGGTTGAGCAATATGCTGGCGCGGCAGAAGAACTGGCACATCGGACATTGCGACTGACCGCAGCGGTACGTATTTACCGCCCAGTGAATAACGTAGGAAAGTTAAGGGATTAGACAGAATCACCGCATTATCTGTTACCCCTACCCCGACTACAGGTGATTTATCATAGCAATAATCTAAAACCTCGCTATAGTGGGTAGGTGGTTATCCAATTATTAAATAAGGAGTTTTATGTCATCAATTAACCAAACATCTGTTCGCGCTCACACAGGTGAAACCGGTGCAAACTTACCTGGTGAAGATCATTTGATCGCCCATGAAGCTTTGCTTGTCGCATTAATGGTTGAATGCGCGAATGAGTCAGATAACGATCAGTTCCTGCTTAGCATCCGAGAAACACTGAATGGTATTTTAAGCTCCTCACGTTATCTTGATGCCAATGCTATTGCGAATGGCCTGATTGATGAGGCCGATGACAAAGCCAACCGCTAACATTCAGCCGAGGTTATTGACAAAGTGCCCGCGACGGAGAGAACAGGCAGATCGTAAAGACGCCGGCTTCCCTGTATAAAAATAGCCTTCCCTGGGGGCTCGAGCCGCGCCATCCTTGGCGCGGACTCTTTACTCTTCTGCCTATCCTCACCGTTCAAGAGTGAGTCATCGGGGTTTGTCAGCAGTCTGAGCCCTCAATATTGAGGGCGTTTTACTGCCTCCTGCCAAGCCCACCCCAAATTGTTAATTCGTAACACATATCATATACAAACCCTTAACAAAACCAATTGAACCTCAATAGTCTTGCAAAATTGATAGATAATGGTGATATCACTGCATCTATAAAATGAGAGCAGCCACATCATCCATGCCAATATGATTACCCTGCCAGCATAATCCAGGAGGTACGTAATGGTCTCACTGAAAGAAGTGGCAAATCTAGCCTCTGTTTCATTAATGACCGCATCTCGAGCGATTAATAGTCCAGAGCAACTGCGGCCAGAAACGTATCAGCGAGTGATGCAGGCGATTGAATCCCTGAATTATGTGCCTGATTTTGCAGCCCGTAAGATGCGCGGCCACTCCACCAAAACATCAACCCTGGCAGTACTCGCCTGGGATACGGCGACCACACCGTTCTCAGTTGAAATATTGCTCTCCATTGAGTTAACTGCCCGAGAGTTTGGCTGGAACAGCTTTTTAGTGAACCTAACCTCACGCGAGGACAGCCAACGGGCGGTTAATCAGCTACTAGCCCAACGGCCCGATGGCATTATTTTTACCGCTATGGGGCTACGTCAGGTCACTATCCCCGAGCGATTACGGGATAAAAACATTGTTCTCGCTAATTGCGTCAGTGAAAATTATTCAATTCCTAGCTACATTCCCGATGATTTTGATGGTCAATATCAAGCCATGAAATTACTGCTGCAACGCGGATACCAACGGCCTTTGTGTATTTACCTGCCGGAGTGTACCTTGGCAGGCAAGGCCCGGCGGGCAGGGGTAGAAAAAGCCTGGCAGGAATCCACATTACCAACAGAGCAACTCAATCAGTACCATATAGCGTGGGGAGATGAACATTATCAGGATGTCATTCCGTTATTAGAACGCCATTGCCCTAAGGGAAAACCCAATTTTGATGTGTTAATCTGCGGCAATGACCGCATCGCATTTTTGGCCTATCAGGTTTTACTGGCCAAAGGTGTGACAATTCCACAACAGGTTGCGGTGATCGGCTATGGCGATATGGTTGGTATTGGTGAATTGTATCTACCACCACTGACCACAGTACAACTCCCCTATTATGATATTGGTCGTCAAGCTGCCCTACACTTAATAAGAGGACGTGAATCGCGGGCAATACATCGGTTACCCTGCCCACTGCTAGAACGGGCATCCATCCGTAATTCAATGCCAGATAACTGTGTGCCCCTTTTCAGTAAACAGCGATAAATAGCGCCCATATATGCATGCTAAGGCCAGATCACTGCGGAGCAGAGTAGCAAGAACTGGACCGCTTTATACGGGGAAGCAATCCAACTGCACCAATACCTAAGTGACTCAGTACAGTTGCAACGCTCTGTAGGCCGGATAAATTATTTGATTTAAGTAGAGAAACATCACTACACGAGAGCAGGAAAACCCACGGAAGCATAAGCCCCCGTGAAGTTTTTTAGATATGTCAGAATCACATATGTTGGATAATAGCGTCGCCAAACTCACTACACTTCAACAACTTAGCGCCTTTCATCAGACGTTCGAAATCATAAGTCACGGTCTTGGCTTGAATTGCGCCTTCAACACCTTTAACAATTAAGTCAGCGGCTTCAAACCAGCCCATGTGACGCAGCAGCAACTCCAAGAGTAAACTTAACATCATGAAATTTAATAAAAAACCTTCAAAAAACCAAGCTCAAATATTAACAAAATCAGCAAAAATTAGCCTTGAAAAACAAGCAAGTATGCGTAGTTTTGCAGAATGAATTCCCGTTATTCCGTGAGCCAAAAATAGCTTTTGTGATCATGCAATTTGAGGAATCAGATAGCAAAACAGTCGCACTTTTAGCCCAGTCCACCACAAAATTCCGCACTTGTTTTAGCCCCGTTTAAACCAATGGCCTGCAGGATTACATGGTTATCAGACGTCCCAAGTCACGGAAACATACGGTTAGTGACCCTTACTTACCTGTCCCAAATTTGTCCCAATGGTTACCACTATTGACTACACAAAGTCTCTGGGGCTATATTTCCCAAGCAGCCGCAAAATCGGTTGTCGGGATTCGAACCCCGCAGACAAACCGCGACAAGTGCACGCCGCGAGCGTGTTTTTTATTGTCGTAATGTACCCGCACATCTGAACAATGGTGGGCCGTACAGGGGAGCCGCAAGGCTCGCCGGTTGGTTTGTCCGGTAGTTCGAACCCTGTACGTCTCACCACCAGATGATTCGAACCTGAAGGTGGTGAAAAATGCAAACCACTAGAGGGCGTCATAATGACAAACTTACCCCATGATTATTACGTTAGCCTTGTAAAAATCCTTCTCAAGAAATCCTCGTATGCTGATCGTTTCCATCTGGCCGAAGTTATAGAGCGCGAGGCAATGCGTATTGCCAGCCATGATCAAGCCGTATCTAATGCTAAAACTTCTCTTGTCGCTAAAGTAGTGATGGGAGGTGCCAAATGAGCAGCATCGATACGCTGAAACCAATTCTGCATAACCAAATCCCTGTTATTACTACTGAGTTACTAGCACAACTGTATGGCACCGATGTTTCGAACATCAAGATGAACTACTCCCGAAACCAGACTCGCTTCGAGGATGGAAAACTGTAATGGTCTAATGATCCCGGACACTTTGTTAGAGATATAATAAGCAGCACTAACGAGGTGAGAATGCGCAGAAAAACGTTTACCCATGAGTTCAAACAGGAATGTGTCAATCTGGTCCTTCAGCACAACTACCCGGTGACACAAGCTGCTGAAACAATGAATATTGGTCTTTCCACATTGCAGCGCTGGCTACGCCAGTATCGCGGAGAAGTACGGGGCGAGACGCCAGCAGCCAGTGCCATTACACCTGAACAACGGCGAATACAGGAACTTGAAAAGCAGGTACGTCAGCTACAGAGCGACAATGACCTGTTAAAAAAAGCTTCGGCCTTCTTCGCCATGGAAATGAACAACGACAAAAAGTCGCGGTAAAGCTGAAGAAGGCTGGTGCAAATATCCAGCAGGTATGTCGCTGCCTGTCGCTTACGCGCAGCGTATTTTACGCACGGAGCAGGCGACCAGCGCTCAAAGCCGATGTTCTTATGCTTCACGCAGCGGCTAAACATGTTCATGCTGAAATGGATGCGACGTACGGCAGTAGGCGTATGTGTATTGAGTTGCGTGAACAGGGTTTTAACGTAGGCCGATACCGCGTCCGTCAGGTAATGAAAGCCCTGTTGCTGGTTGCGAAGCGTCCCGGACGTCACCGCTATCCCCGTGGTGGAAAACCGGCTGTAGTGGCAGATAACCTACTGAATCGGCAATTTAATCCAGAGACATTGAATACCTGGTGGTCAGGTGATATCACCTATCTTCGCACGGCTCAGGGCTGGTTGTATCTGGCTATTGTCATGGACTTATGTTCAAGAAAAATAGTGAGCTGGGCCTTCTCAGACAA
This sequence comes from Yersinia similis, assembly GCF_001053095.1. Taxonomy (GTDB): domain Bacteria; phylum Pseudomonadota; class Gammaproteobacteria; order Enterobacterales; family Enterobacteriaceae; genus Yersinia; species Yersinia similis. The sequence goes on from NZ_CGBP01000003.1 coordinate 44,534, forward strand.
ACCGGACAGCGCGCTGACTACGCGGGCATTACGGCTGGCGATCAATAAACGACGGCCAACAGGTCCAGTCGTGTTCCATAGCGATCAAGGGGCGCAATATACCAGTACTCAGTTCCAATCCTGCCAGCAGGAACTTGCTGTGACGGGAAGCATGAGCCGTAAGGGTAACTGCCTGGATAATGCGGTTACGGAGAGGTTTTTCCGCAGTCTGAAAGCAGAGAGAGTTAACTATCGTCGCTATGAAACCCGAAGTCAGGGTATTGCAGACGTTATCGATTATATCGACAGTTTTTATAATCTGAAGCGGCGGCATTATCGGCTGGGAAATATCTCGCCGGATGAATACGAACGACGACTACAACAATGTGCCTAAATCGGTGTCCGGTTTTACTTGACCATTACAACCGTTACAACTGCACCAGTGGCTGCTAGGGCTTCATAATTACTGGGTAAGATCACCAGTGAACCAGCCCTGCTTTATAGACACACAGCGACCGCTTCTTTCTGGAACAAAGCATGTGAAGACGCAGCCACTGGCTAAAAATGAATCTATAAATCAGGAAATAGAAGATTCTCACACCTCGACTGCAACAACTGCAACAACTGTCATTGCCCCTTCAAGTAAAATCTCTCTTTCCGAATTGGCGCAAAGCGTTCCTTCCCAGTCGCTCTGTGCTGCCGCTCGCAGCTCCGGGAGAGAGCTTGATTCGGCGCTCAGGTAACGACCATCAGCTTGGTGGAGAGTGCCGTCGATTTCCACCCGTACAATGCGCGTTCTATCGTCCTTGTTCAAACGTTCGCGCCAGTAAACTGCTTCATCGAGATTGTCCGTCAGCCATATGCATCGAGTTCGGGATGGACGATTAGCGTACTGCTCCCTCCGTATATTCTCGAACTCCATCTCTCGGAGCAGACGGATGTAGGTGTCAATAATGCCGTGAAAATTATTGGCCAGCTCCCTGCTAGGAAATCGCTCAATGTCGCGGCTGCGGAGAAGTTCCTTGAGCCTACGCTCCTGCCCGAAGGCGGGAATAACATGATGAATATCACACATTTGTTCGTAGTAGGGATTAAAGGGGCGGCTGCTGGTATTGAGAGTTTGCCCAATCTCAAGGAGTCGCTTGCCCGCTGGTTTGTAGCAGCTGTCAATGTGAAAATACTGCATCCAATAATTTCCTATTGTTGGAGTTTTGATAGCAGGCATATTAGCGCTCGTTGCACTTCAAAGGTAACGAGCGTCCCGGTTCATTCACAATCCACCTAAAATCGTCCGCTTTTGGCACGAAGCGGACAGACTGAATTGCTGTCAGGTCTGCTATGAGCAAAGACAGACATTAAACTATTTCTAACTTATTCCGAATTTTTCAATGCGGTACAAATTAGCATTTCACTAGATAACGACAAACTCCCGCACTTGTTTTAAGTCCGTTAGCCCCGCCACCTCATCCTTCATTTCCCGTTGCCGCTGGTAAATTCTCTCATTGTGTTCCATCAGGGCCAATGCCATTGCCTCACTGAGCCCCTTGAGTTGTTCCACGCTCAGTGGTACTGATTTATTATTCGCATCACCCCACGACATCACATCACGTGAATCTGTGTTAGCAACAGCAGCCACAGGAGATAAACGCGCCATCGACTGTTGGTCTGCATTCCATGTTCGACCAGCATATTCAAAGGTAAAACGTTGTGCTTCCTGCTCCGTTCGCCATACGTAGATTTCCTGCAATTTCTGTTCTTTGGCCGCCTGCAACATGGCTGGGGTGACTGTGAAGGGGGCGATTTTGCCCCACTGGCCGCTTTGCAGCGCCTGCCAAATGGCTTGTCCCGTTTCGGCGGTATCGTCTGGTGTTGCAGTGTAGGGAACGGCTTCATCCATTCCCTCAAACAACACGTCGCAGTCAATAGCACCGCTTTCTAGATAGCGGGGATTGATAATGTTTTTAATGTCCATTTGGGTCTCATGCGATACGTATGAATAATCCAATAAAGGCTTCCGTCTTGCCAATAGTCGTGAGGGTACTACCTGAAAGCGCGATAAAGGTGCCTGGTTGGGGATATGAATTCGGCGATGCAACAGCGAATTGAGGCGTAGAGACATAAGTCCCACTTGTGGAACATGATGCTTTCATTGACACCATGCCCAGTCGGGAACCAGGAACACCTTTTCCTCTGAAAAGCTTGCGGTTATTGTCATCATCGGAATCACCGTGGTAAGTCGCAAAGATTAGGCCTCCCACATCGGGTGATCCCCATGCATTACCGGTGGTTGAACGTAAGGCTCCTGTGAAATCGCTGATTTTTAGCTTGAGATTTTCCCAGCCGATGAAGTAATCGCCACTAATACTATTGATATTTAACCGGTTAAAGTAAAGGTCACCATTGACGCCATAAAATTTGATGAGTTTCCCTTGCTGCCTTTGGTTTGCGCTGGAGTAGATAATGTTCGGGATTTCAATTTCAATCACGCCCGAAAAAACCACGCCCGGTATAATGGGCTGGCTACCACCATACTGAGAGACATAATATCGTCCGGGTGGCGTTTCCTTTACCCATGTAAGCAATTCTGCTGGCCCGTTATTACCACTGAATTGTTTACTATGCCGAAAATACGCCCCATAACCAAAGGCTCCCGGTATAGCCAGCCGTCCTTCTGTGCGGTCATAGATATCAGACTGCATGCCCCGTGTTGCCGCAGTGCCTAACCCTAAATGTGCTTGCGCCTGTTGTCGTGCATCGACTCCAGCATCGGCGATCTCGGACAGGTTGTTGTCAATTTTCAGTGCAGAAGCCAAAGCTCCAACGGCGTCCTCTTTTGACTGTTTCGCTGATTCAGCATGAGTGGCAGCATCTTTAGCACTATTTGCTGATGCTTCCGCACTTGCCGATGATTGCTTTGCGCTTTCTGCTGCATCTGCCTGACTGCCGGCTGCAGCCGTTGCGCTCTCTTTAGCTTTGTTGGCAAAACGTTCTGTATCATTTCTGGACTGCGTTGTTGATAGCACATCCTGTGCCGTCTGTTTGGCGTTAAGTTTTGCCTCCTGCGCGCTGCGCGCTGCCGCTTCTGCACTTTGTTGTGCCTGTGCAACCATTTCCTCAAAGCGCTTGATAACATCTGGTTTTAGGTCGCCTTCATCAAGTGCTGTCAGAAAATCATTCAGGGTGCCAGGTTTTGAATCGTCATAAACCGTAATCTCACCGACACAATATTCCGTCCTGAAGTACTGCCTCAAATAAACATGATATTTGCCTACTTGCGCTTCAAATGAATATTTACCATTCCCGTCCGTAGTAATTGTTGCAATTGTACGCATCACCACTTCTGCGGTGTTCACTCCCGCTTTTAAAATAATCTGACATCCAGACATGGGGATGCCTGCGCCATCAATTAGCGCACCGGATATTTTTATTGACATATTTCAGCACCAACTGCAAAAAAACCGCCGAAGTGACAGTAATAACAAATTAAAAGGTGTTCAAATCAAGAAAAAAAAATTAATTAGAGATATGCAATCTCATAAAATTCGGCAAGTCTAATTTCTAAAAAGGCCCCCTCTTCAGGGCTGGCAAGTCCAGCCCTGAGATATTGCTTTTGGGGGCATAAATGCCCCATCAATACTTTTGGTTTAAGCAAACTAAATTATTCAGTTCCTAAAGCCATTAACTTAAAAAATATTTTCACCCTCTTCCAGACGAAAAATACAATGCAGTTAAATACAAGCGCACCAGTCGCCACATATCACTAACCCCGGAAATACCAGGTAGCAATCTGGGGAATATATTTATTTGAAATAATTTTTTTGAAAATTTTCCCTGCAATACTCTATCGGAAAGTTTATTTTTTAATAATGACCTAAGCTGTCCAGATTCTCGACGAGCCAGACTCAAGATCGCCTTATAAAGATTTTCATCACCTCTATTAGCCTCAGCCATATCAATAAGTTCAGAAATCACCTTGATATAACTATCAATTCGACTTGATATTATCTCCTTAGATAATGAATTAGAAATTGAATTTATATTCCACCTATATCCGTAAAGAGGATTTTTATAAAATCCTACTCTCTCAGCCGCAATTGCCAACTGCGTTGTCCATAAAATGTCCTCATTCAATATCTTGGGAACAAATTTTAAATTATGCGCCTTCAAAATATCTGCCCTGATTAGCTGAAGCCAAACATTGTAAGGAAACTCTTTATGGAAAGCCGTACATTGAAGCCATTCCTTACCTGTAATGACACGCCCATGTGGCTGCAAAGACCACACGGTAACGCCTCCCATATCATTTATGTCAGAGTGAAATTTAAAACCATTACCAATAAGTACGTCCAGCTTATTTTGTTTTGCATAGTCAAGCCAAGTTCGTATTGTATTTGGCATCAGGATATCATCACTGTCTATAAACATAATCCATTCGCCCCGGGCCTGTTTAATACCCGCATTCCTTGCGCATGAAAGCCCCATATTCCTCTGGTTAATAACCATCATGTTGGGTATTAATAACTCATAATGTTTCAGCAACTCCAAACTAGAGTCAGTAGAACCATCATTGATAGCTATCACTTCAAAGAAAACATCCTTTTGTTGTTGAAGAGAATCAAACAATGCAGGGAGATACTTCTCAGAATTAAAGACAGGAATAATAACACTAACCTGAATGTAACCCATAAACAACAACACCTTGTGATATTATTAGTAACACAAGGTATTTTAAACCGCTCATAATTTATTTGAAATAGATGAAATTTAAATTTCGCCCTTCACGTTCTAAGTTCCTATTATACTGGTGTAACTGGCCAGTTAATATCTGGTGCATTTGAAATATCCAGTTGATCAATCAAAACTCGATATTTACGCCACGCCAGTAATTCGGCCTTGGTGGTTTCTGTGACCAGCCCAAGCTCAATACTGTCCTGCAATATCTGAATTTTGTCGCTTGCTTCGTTGAGCAAACCCCGTTTTTTTTGTCCTGCTTCTGCCAGATGATGTTTTTTCTCAGCATTTTCGTCTTTCACCCACTGTGAACCGTCCCAGCGGTCAAATTGATTGGTTGGCACCTGTCGGGTGCAGTTTTCAGGCAGCGGGCCGAGATTACTGATAAGCATGGCCTGCCCGTTGTCGGTGTGGTACACCCGCAAGCCACGATGGTCATCAACCAGAGACCATGACTCGCTCTCGGTATCAAATACGGCAATCTGCCCTTCTGGTGCATCCGGTGGCACAATCGTTGTGCAGTTGGCCGGTAGCCCCATGTAGGGCGGGATATGGGCGTCTCCGGCACCAATAAATTCCTGCGTATCGCTGCGGAAGCTATAAACCTTGAGGGTTCGGGTATGGTTGGCAAATTTAAAGGTCATTAGGCGCACCTCACGATGTAGTTAAAGGCAATATTTTTCACGGTGGTTTCGTTATTCCCTTCGGCATAGATGGTGATGTCATGACCATGCGGGCCAATATCGACAAAATGGTCGTGCGGGCCAATATGCGTTGAATGGGCATGATCACCAGCTTCTTGAGATGGGGGCCAATTGAACGCAGAGGAGGTTTCATCATCCCCTGATGTATAAATACCTCTACCACCATAACGTGAACCTTGTGGCACACCATGAACATGCCTGCCTCCAGTGGTGGTGCTCTTGGTGCCGTAATCAAAAGTACTGGTTTGACGCCGCCCCAAATCGGTCTCTGAAACACGCCCGGTATGGGTGTGTGATTTATTCCCGTCCTGTTCGGTTGACAGAGCTTCACGCCCATCCGGTTTACCCTTGATGGTTTGTCCGCGCATATCGGGTAAGCGGCCAGAAGGGTAGACTAACGCCAGCTTGGGGTAGCGCGTTGTATCAAATGATTGACCGGCACTAATTGTCCACCCTTCAGGAGGGATATCTGAAGGCCATGGTAATTGAATACCTACGGGTAAATGATAGCGTTCATCACTCTCCGTCTGAGTGTAAACACCTATGTTATGAGCAAATTGAGGTTTATCCGGAATATCCTCGCCATTAGCTGATTTCTTCAGAAATAATGCTTCATCTACAACGCCATTACCGGGGTTTAAAACCAGGAATGAAGACATTTCTGGTGCAAAAACAACCACTACAGGAACATTTTTTACAATATCACCAGCCCACAACGGAACATGATTCCCCTTACATAAGGGATAAGTTCCCATGACTCTCCCTGCAAGCGTCACCATTAAAGTTGCCTGCCCTGTATTAGTTTTTGTCGGCAAGACAAGAATCGGCGACCTAAGCACCCAGTCATTTGCAGAAGATGTCGATGGAAGTGATATCGTCAGGTTGTTCTCCGTGCCACCGGCCACTGCCGAAAGATAGTCCCCAGCCTGCAACTGCTCAACCTGAACAAAGTGTTGCTCAGAACCGCGTGTAGCAAAATTTGCTACCACGTCATTTAAAGACCAACCTTTGGCCGTGGTTCCCTCCTGACCTCGAACAACTGTCAATATGTCCTGCGATACAGCGATAAGATGGCAGATTTCATATACAGACTGCTGACTGTCTGTCAGCGTTATTTTTGCGTAAATATTATGGGAAATACTATCGTTTGATATATCCGTTGTTAATAATTTTTGAAATATCTTTCCCGTTCCTGGCATTACAGTAATTCGGGTTTGTGATGCTGTAATATCCGATGCTAACGAGGAAACTACATTATTCCCAAAACCGATAATCATTTTTCAATCACCGTTATCGAATATTTATAAATAAATGGAAGTTTGACCTGCTGTTGATCTATTGCGTCCTTAAGGAAATAACCCACACCATTTCCATAATCAGGGATCACGATAGCAAAGACTCCACTCGCAACCGTCACACTGATATCAAATGTGCTTTGTAATGGTGGATCAATACCATTAGCACCATGAATAAATCGCGCAATACGTCTCTTCAGCCAATCAATACAAAAATGAGAACCATCACCTTTATAAAAATCCCATGTCAGGATGCGTTTAAAGTAATCATCCGGAACATACGAAGATGAACCGGGAACATAATTTCTCATAACAGCATAAGGGATCACATTATATTCAATGGTGTTATACACCCCGCGTGCAATAGCCTCTTCCGATACCTGAAGTAATGGCCGTTCAACACCATAAATTCCTAAAGCAACCCAATCCAATAACAAACCTGTTATTGACTCGGACGTCCAACAAGGCAAAGCAAGATTATTCAGTGAATCCAGATATTCTTGCGCAATTTCGTTATAAGCCTCAAAGAATGCAACAACATTCGGATCGTCTCGGTACTGAATAAAAGGATAAGCAGGAATGATTTTATCAATCGGTAAATGCATGTTTCTGAACTTGAATTTGCGAAGTTATTGTTGTGAAGTACGCATATGTATCACTGTAAACCAAACTCGAACCTGTTGTAGGCGAAACAATATTGCCATTAATTCCTATCTGTACGTCGATCATGGATATTAAGGATGCATCAACAAGCTGTTTCACCGAATCCCTGAAAATATCCTGAATCTGAAGTAGGTTAATTGGATTACCGACTTCTATCGCATTGATGTAATCCGCAACATTCTGTTGTACAGCCAGAGAAATTCCCGCCGGGTCAACATAACTTTCAGATACAGTATTCCACGTAATAATGACAATAACGTTCTGTGAGGTCGGAATAACATAAGGAATTTGGTAAACGTCAGGGGAAACCGTCAGTGAAACCGTTTTTTTCTCTACCGATGTCCCAGATAGGTTACTGACATCATTAGTCAAAACTGAAATATCCGGTACCGATTTATAGATGGCATAGGCCACTTCGTAGGGATCACCACCACCGACAACAACAACCCATTTCCCCAGTGATGACTGTCGACATGAAATGAGATTCTCCTGAACACCGCTGACAGACTTTAACAATGCTCTCAGGCAATCTGGTGTGCCCTGTACCCCTAACATCCCTGATGCCATAACCTGAGCGCGATACGAAGCCCACGATTGTTCTTCCCTCCCCGGTAATCCGGCCGTAATATTTGTACAGGTGACTGGTTGTTCTTTGGGTACGGAAGTGATGACTTGTGTCACCGTTCCTTCAGGTACAGCCCAAGCTCCTGAAATCGTCGCTAAGCAGTAAACAGGCTCCGTTTGTCCGCTATCTGGAATAGCTGTATCACGAGTAACAACATACTGATAGTTGCCGTCAGAAACGGTGAACCCCTTGGGGATCGCAAATCCCGGAAGCCCGGAAAATACGACATAAACAGATGTATTTGTACTCACTCCACGCTGTGCGCCATATATATTACCAAGCTGCATCAATAGCGGAATATTTGCACCGTAAGGACTGACCGAATTAATAAGATCAACACGTGCTTGATCTATTAATGCCAGCGCCCCAACCGCTGTACTGGCTAAATCTGTTATCAATCCAGCTGGCAGGTTGGCCGTATATCCAGGCACCTTCTCAGAAACTCTGGTGATAAGATTTGCAAGCAAGGTTTGCGGGGACGTTGGCTGTGCCCCCGCGTTGGTCATAATAATTGGTATTTCTGACATGATTGATCTTAAAGGATATATTATGAAAAGAAGTACTCTGCCAATTTTATTTGGTGCATTATGCCGCTACATCAATTCGATAACTGGTGCCGTTATAAAAAACCACATCTATGTTATATGTGGGATTATCGGCCCCATCGACTTTCGTAATAGCCAGTGAAGCAAAGTACCCGGCAAACTGCTGTTGAACCATGTTCACGTAATAATCCGGGTAAATCTGCTGGACAATGCACTGTTGCGCAGGAATACCGTAATTGGCGTAAAACGGCGATTCACCAAGACCCAGTTTTAGTGTTTGAATCAGTGTTGTCAGCCAACCGTAAGAGAAATCTCCATTCACGTCTGACTCAACAACTACCCATCTTTTATTACCGTTCTGATCGGTGATACGTCCCCATGTTCTCATCGTACCCTCACCACCAGCGAATCTGCCCGATAAAATATCCAGAAGCCAGGATCAGAAAGAGCAGCCAGATAAGCAAAAACTTCCAGGTGGACAATTTTTCAGTCATAACTCGAATCTCCCGAATCAGTTTGCTAAAATCAAACACGCTTTCTCCTTGCCTTATTCAAGGTTAGAAACAGAAAAACCCGACTGTTGGCCCAGCCGGGGTTTTGCTTTATGGAATGGGATTAAAAGTGATCCGGTATCAACCCGGATTCGGTTTCTTCGATGTGATCGTGCTCCCACCGCTTTGAACACCAGACACATTGTGATCGTGAGCGCTAACACTTACTCCATTAATTACTGCGTCATTCTGGACATTAAGCGGACCAATCAACGATGCTGCCGTGTTACTCATCTGGTCAGCATCCTGAACAATCGTCCCATTCAGATGTATTTTTCCGGTAAGGTAAATATCCTCAGCATTGAGGTAGATAGCGTTAGATTTTTGGCGTATTTCCTTCGGTGCGACAGTCACAGAACTACTGCCATCTTCCGTTTTCAAAACGCCGCCATCAGGACCATACAGGACGATTTTTCGTGGTTCCTCTTCTGACCAGCTCGTATTTGCTACTGGTACAAAAAACAGCGGTGTAAGCGACATCGAGTACGACAAGCTCGCCATACCGGTACCCAGACCAGATACACCACGTAGGGAAACATCAGCAGCAATGGTTACACCTTTGTCTCCAACTTGAATCGGATAACGGATATATGGGAATGTCGCGACAGGGATTGTTATCTGGGGAAAATTAATCCCTTCAGGGAGCATATCAAATTGAACGGTGACAATCTGTCCCTTCACTACCACGACATGACAAGGGAGTTCTCGTCCTTTAAGTTGCGCTTGCGTTCTCTCTGACTCCGCCATCATCTCCGAGAGCGCTCTGATAAACGGTAATTTCTGAGAATTAGACATCGCCCCTCATTACCTTGCCAGGTTTTCAGAATAAGCCTCAAACACCGTCACCCATGCATCACCATCAGCGGTAAGGTAAGCACCTATATGTCGAACAGACCTGATCAGGAACTTACCCGAAAAGGTCGTCGCATTTCTGGAAATAACACTAGGCGCTGTCGTGTTTGTCATCAAAATTGATGATGCTCCTGAATACAATCCTTGGGGAAGTTCAACAACATCACTGCATCTAATATCACCCCGTAACGGGCATTTGAAGCTCACAGTAAAAGGCTTGATCCATGTTGGCTGCCCAATGAGTTCATTACGTTCAATTTTTTTAGGTTTGTCCCAATTTGCCGATGCGCTGTCATAAATACGTATCCGTTCTGATAACATGGTTATATCAACGCCGCTGTAATTAGCCTTGCGCATCATGGCAATTGAAGCATTCCTGACAAGGATCGCTAACGAGCCAATATCTGTATACGTCCCCGACCATGGTTCAGGTAACACAAGATTATCGCTCACCGAGCACTCTGTTATTTTTCGGGGGTACGCCTCCTGCAAGGCACGCACTAGCACATCCCCTAATTTCTCTCCCATTCTCCCCTCCCCCTTGATAGCAACAGGTTTACCGTCATCTGTCGTCCGGGGTGTCGGGTTTATCACAAGGTTTAAGGTCTGATTCATGCCGATCCAATTGGCATACGCAATATAAACCTCACCGTAAATTATCTCTCCCTGCTGCTCTGGCTTTGCCAACGGCAAACCGGCAGTAAACCCAGCGAACATTTTGACCAGACATCCTTGCAAATTAACGCTTTGCTGTAGCATTTCGATTGGCAAACCATAAATCGTTAACAAAGTTCCTGAACTGACTGTATCCAAACCAGTAATAACCACATCAAATTCGATGTGTAACCCGTATCCGGGTGTCCTGCTGGTATCAAATGGCCCAATCGCCCTACCCTTTGAATCCACCGGCGGTTTCCCTGTTTTGGGGTCAACAATTTCAAGTCTGTAATATCGCATTACGAAACCTCGAACTGATTACTACTCTCGCGATAAACGAGTTTTCTGGGTGCATAGGACAATGCCAAATTGATATCGTATTCATCCGGCGAACCGACCAACGGGCAATACACCACTACGTCACCGGAACTATCTTTCAGTTGGATGTAATATCGATTGGAGTAAAGGTTGTAAGGAACTGTGGCAAATAACGTTATTGAGCCAAGCGTGACGGTAAACTGAAAGGGTTCTCGTCCGTTGGGTTTAAAAGGGATCAGCGTTGTCATATCCCGAACTCCTGCGTGAACTGTCTCCCGATACCAGACCAAGAAAGCACTCCGTCTGGCGGCACCCCTTTATCGAATTTATCAAGCAAACTTCCCAGCACAGACTCCGTTTGTTCAATCGACGAAAGCGGCTGCTCAAATTCAATCTGCCAGGTATGCTGAACCTGTTTGTTCTGCTCTGAAAATCCCGATGTATCGATGAATGAACGCATAAGGCAGCGTGTATAGATGAATGACGGCGTCATAACCGTGTAACAGCCACCACTTTGGTTATGCATATCAAGCGCCATCTTTAGTGCGGTAAAGGTCATCCCTTTGGTGGAGTAACCGCCATCTTGCGTGGAGGCAGGTCGAACCATCTGCATCACGATACGGTTAGGTTTTCTAACAACAGAATTCGCGGCAGTAACCTGATTATAAAAATTCAGGTTACTAATATCCTGCTGCACCAATGTTGTTCCTGCCATTGGCGTAAATGCAGCCATTGAACGGTTTCTTATTTCTCCATGCAGTAACCCATTAGCAATACTCAGTCCTTCTGTTAATACAGCTATTGGCATCACACCACCGGGAATATCCGCCGCAATACCATCAACCAATAAAATAGGGGACACTTCAAACGCGAGTTTGAATGCCTGTCCGAAATAATTTAATGACATGTGACTTACCCCGGAATTTGCATCTGCCCGGCCAACTGCGCCTGAATGTCTGAACCCGGTTTTTGTTCAACCTGTAACCTGATAGTTGCTCGTGCCTCTTTCCCTGCACCAGCTAAATTACTTTTAGCATCTTGCAGTTGCTTCATGATTCCCGGATGTTGATCCATTCCGCCCTGAATTTCAGGTAATAACTTAAGTAAATAATTAACCGTTTCTAATTTCAGACTAAGATTCCCATCTTTATCAATACGGCCACCGTTATATGAAGTGAGCATTTTTGCCACATCGCCTTTATAGCGTCGGTTCAGATCATTTAAATAACGGCCTGCTGCAAAAGTCGCTTTATTCGGATCAAAAACATCATCCGCCTCTAAACCATATGCCTTTGCCGTTAATGGCATAAACTGAAATAGCCCAGCAGCTCCGCTTTTTTTATTAATAGCGAATGGATTCCAAGATGACTCAACCTCAGCAATAGCCGACATCATATTGCCCGGTAACCTATAGGTTTTGTTAGCCTGCTCAACAAAATTCTGAATGTTATTCTTCAGATTTTTTGGCATTTGGTAATTTTTATAGACCGCGTCCTGATTGAGGATTTCCGTATATTTATTAGTTAAAGGGTTAGCACCTGGTAATTGGCCTCCTAAATACTTGTTCCCGAAATTGACCAACGCTGAATCTGCTTTATCGGCACCAATACCTGTTCCCGGAAGATACTTATCTTTCCCAGCCACCCACTCAATAGCCCCCCAAATTGTCTTAACAACCTTACTCACCGCGAGCGAGAAATCATCCAGATCATTTTTAAACTGCTTACTGTTCAGCCACTTCCCTAATTTATCTAACCCCCCTTCCACTTCTGTCAGGATTTTTTCAAAGTTCCCACCAGTTAAAAAACCCTCGATATTGGAAGTAAGGCCATTTGATACCCCTCGGATTTGCGAGTTGTATCGGGCTATAGCGGCTTGCCAGGCATTAGAAACCCGGTTGCCGTTCATCAAAAAGTTACTGACCGTACTCTGATAATCAGACTGCATAGCCGGGGTCAAATAAGCTCCAAGCAACCCTGTATTCCGCGTAAACTGCTCGTTAAGTTCCGGTATTTTATTGGCATTCGCGCCAATCTGGTTAGCCAGCGACACATCAACAAAACCCAAACCACGACCATTCAGGACATCCTGTGTCAGACCCGAACCTTTATACTCTTTCACTAATGCAGCAACCGCACTCAGCACCTTTGGCAGATTGACCGCCGCACCATCTATCGGGTTTATACCCAGACTCATCAACCCTGAATAATTCGGGTCAGATGGTCTTTCCTGAGCATTTGCTAGCACCTGAACCAAATTTTCAGTGCCGGAAAAATACGGGGAATAAGTGCTTTTGGCCGCCTGCACCTGGGCTGTCGTCATCCCTAATTCCTGCGCATTTCTATATTGCGCTGCGATCTTACTCGCCATATAGCCATAACCCAATGGCCCAACAGCACCCAGAGCCGCGAGTTTTGTTCCCCACGAAACCGTGGTTTTGAACAGTGTTTTGAGTCTAGCGTTGGTTTGGCCTAACGTGCGATTGATCTGTTTGTACGTTTTCAACGTCGATTGCGCATTTTTACCGAGGCTACTCAGATACTTATCAAACATCGTTTCGCCGCGGCCTTTGTAGTTGCTCACAAACGGATCCGAGTTTTTACCGTTTCCGATGAAACGCCCGTCAGAGGACACGACTGGAACTGGTGCTGCCGTTGCCGGAACAGACGGTTTTCTGGGAGCTTGATTAACTTCACCAGCCCCGGAAGCAGGAGGTGTTATCTTTCTCCCAGCACCTATGTCTGAGGGGGTTTTCAGGGACGATCCGCTGGGGCCGATATTTAACCCATTCTGATACTTCTCAAAAATTGCCTCAAGCCGCTTTAGATGCTCATCATTGACATCCAGCGTCAGCACTGGCATCTGGTTACCTGACATTAAAATACTCCTCCGGTATTCCTGAGTTTCAGCAGCTCACGTAACTGAGCCGCTGTTTTAATGTTCAGGCCGGAATCTGCCCAGATGTCACTAAATCCGGCTCCGGCACTGTAGTCGAGGATTTCGCTGATGATGTGCTCGCCGTCGCGCCAGAACTGACGGCAGGCTTCGACGTCGGCAATGAAGCAATCCATTCCGTAAGACTCAAGGACGAGGCCAGACTGCTCCACATTCCACTGACGGCCAGCATCATCTCTTTCACCTGTTCCGGTGTGTTTATCGACGAGACACATGTAAAAAAAACCAGTTCACCAATAACATCGTCCAGTTCCACACCCTAAGCAGGACACTGACACAGATGGTTGATGCCACTAAAGCACCAATAGCTGGCGTTACGCGAATGGTTACTGGGGGGCTAAGTTGATTCAGTCCAGCATTAATCAAGGCGGCAATAATCTCTGATGCCGTATCAGCACAGTAAATCCCGCCAATAAATGAAATCAGTGCAAATAACACCTGTCGCCACAAACGATGTGGACGACAGGAAAGCACATAAAGTGCCGCGCCAGCCAGCGAACAAACCACTACAGCAGGGGTTGCCTCTGGGAACATAGCCGCAAAAGTCACCCCCGCCGAGGCAGCAGTCACACCCGCTGACAGCGTTAATGGTTCATACATGGAATATCCAACAGAAAAATAAGTAATGGGGGAGTTTCAGACACAAAAAAGCCTCACCGAAGTGAGGCGCAATAACACGGAGTAAAATAATGAGCATACAAAGAAAAAAGTGTGGTGCTCGGTACTTATCCCGAAGATACCAGGCACTGGTAAAGCTGATACCGGATCTATCTCAGCTACGAACGGATTTACCAGACTCCCCACGCAGTTACGCTGACACCACAATCGACTGAACCATCGGCACCATCGTTGCTTGAGGTGTTTGGTGTCTCACATTTCATGACAATGGCTCATGCGATTGTGCAGCACACCAAATACTCCGGGCTTTCCCTTCATCGCTGAATGATGTGCTGAGTTGGAGCGACAGCGGGAATCGAACCCGCATCTTCAGCTTGGAAGGCTGAGGTAATAGCCATTATACGATGACCGCTTGGTGCCAACTGCCAGACTCGAACTGGCGGCCTACTGATTACGAATCAGTTGCTCTACCACCTGAGCTAAATTGGCTTAGTGGCCCTTACCGATGAACCCAAGTTTGTAGCGGAGTAGATAAACCACAAACTCTAGCTAATACGGAAAGGACCGGTGCGATAGTAATAACGATGACCAATGCTGTAAGTGTTCCCCTTCTACAGCTATTACTACAGCGACAGAAATATTACTCAACTGCCAAATACCATTCAATAAGTCAACTGGAGACAAAAAGTTAAATTTGGTTTCCTCTTGTTTCAGTAATTATTGTTTGACGCTAAAAAAGCAAAAACCCGCACAGTGGCGGGTTCGTTGACATTAAGCGGTGTAGCTTTATAACCAATTTTAATACGATAAAATTATTTTTGTAATTACACAACCACTTTTTTATTCACTTTTATCAACAACGTAGTAGCCATAAACCAAGAATGGATTTCTATGTAGCGTGAACTGCGATAACGACCACATCATCTTCAACAATACCGGCGGATTTGGCGACATAGAAAAGGCCAGTCAGGTGTTTGTAAGGAATGAGTTGATGCCGTTGCAAGAACGGATGAAAGAGGTGAATGAGTGGGGAGGTGGTTGTGGGGTTTAGGGGGTATGAGTTATGACTCGGCGATTAATCAGGATTAATCGCCAGATAAGTTAGCTTTTTCATCTCTGAAAAGTGACGTCTTTTTTAACTTCCAGACTAAGAATATTTTTATGCAATCATATAGACTGATTATGAGTTTGACGTATTTAGATTGCGAGCGGTTACACTTAATTATATGATGCCTTCAGTCACATAGGGAGATTTAAAAATGACGAATGATGAAATAGAAAAGAAATTATTAGACAAAGGATTCACAGAAAAAAATATTCAGCACATGAGAAAAATAATTTCTCGTGATAAAACACATAAAGAAACATATCAGTCTTTACTGGGTAGTTTAAAGAAAAGATTTTTGGCTGGGTGCGTGATTGTATTAATTCTGTTCGCCTTTACTGTTCCTGAGTTGGTAAATCAAGAAAGGACAGATTTTATCTCCATCTACATCACTTTAGCACTGGCACTATTTATAGTCTACATTATGGCTCCAATGAATTTGGCATGGAAAGCTTATCGGTATCTTAAAAAAGAGGGGTAACCCCCTCCTAATGATATTCTCTTACCTTTGGAATTCCGATTTATCAGTGAGGTATGTCTCGGATATTGTCCTGATTTTGTTTGCTGAAGTAGCCATTTTGAACATCAGAGCAGACTTACTCATTGTATTGATTTTTCTATAATGATCTGTAGGTAAGTAATCAAATAATCGCCATGCTTCAGGTTTTAAAGAAAATTTTAGTATACCATAGAAGGATGTGGTGAAATCCATTGAATAATATGCCAGCATTCCTGTTTTTCTATCAAAATCGAAAAATTCAGCACCATTCATGTATATGTTAGGCATGAATCCAACAGCATCTTTGTTACCACGTAGTTTGTCTATGTTTTCAACAACAGAGCTAACACCGCTAATGAATATATGAGCACCAGCAACAATGCCAAGGAGATTACCCGTAGGTATGGATGTGAATAGTATGCCAGCACCGATAGCGACTTGAACTCCACTGACGATAACACCTATGCCATTGATAATATATCCAACAATACCATCGTGTTCTTCTATTTTTACTGATACAAAAACTTTAGCTTGTTTTAATGAAAGTAAGGTCCCTTGTTTTTCCAGGTTGTAGCATTCAACCTTAATATTATTTATAGCTGTTTTACATTCATGGTCACTCTTTGCTGTTTTTATCGCATTTAAATTATTATCAGAAAATACCTTTATTTCGTTTTCAAAACGAGTTCGGATAAAAAAATCTTTTATGTGACGAGTAGATAATGCTTTGGATTTTCTGATTAAATCATTCGCGACTATTTTCCCCATTGAGAGAAAGTAATCATTATTTCTTTTTTGTCCAGATAAGTAAATATCCATAATATCCATCTCCATTGTAAAAATAGCAGAATATTACCCCATCACTCAGATACAAACCAAGCTTTTTTATAAAAAAATATACAAGCCCACAATGCTCACAAGATATGTCCCAATATAAGAATTACCCATTATAATGAGATTATTCTTGAGTTGTTAGATGGTAATTTCATAGGGGGATGGGGGAAGTTTTACTGCTATAAGAAGACTGATGGATGGTTTGGTTTTTTGTCAGGAATGAAATCACAATGCTACAGAATTATAGGCGGTAGGGAGGTGGAATGTAGTATGTAGATTGTGTAAAAATCATATTTAATTTCTATTTTTTTCAATTGAAAAATCAAACAAGAAAATTTTCAGGGCCAAAGCCGGATATCTTCTTTCCGCTATAATATTTATACGGCTCGATACCGTCTTTTTTACACTCATCTAAAAAGACCGATAGAGAGAGTGAACCCTCTTTTTTCAGCTCTTCCACACTATAAGCATAGAAGTCAGCACCACCATTCAAGCCGATAAACTCACCCCGAAACATTTCAATTTCTGGATCAAAGTTGATGATGGCAGTGTGGCCGTCAATTTTCATTGTGTTGTTCATGGTTTTATTCCTAAACTGTCAAGCCATAACCTGATGGAGTTAACCGCTCCCTTATCAGTGGTAGGTCTGGGGTGGGGTCGGTGAAAAATACGTTTTTCACCTTTTAACAGCACCGCAATCCTTGAGCCTTCCCGTTCGTGTATTTCTGCCCCTAATCCAATAAAAAGCGCTTCAATATCAGACCACTTACTGGTTGAGCATATACATCTGACAACGTTTTTTGGTGTCGTTTATTCATAACTATTATGGTACCAGATTTTGACACTATGACAACCTGATGGTGGTATCACTTTATGGTGACTATTCGTCAAGGATAGGGCAATCTCGTTTACTCTATAAATGTCTCAGTCCATCAATATGGTGACAATTATCAGAACCCGCCAAACGTACTCGCATTACTGCCATATCTACTACTTTATGTAACATCTTTCATACTGTTGCATAACTTAAGAAACGTAAACCTCAGTACCTAAGACGATCTAAGACCAACCAAATCAAGAGAGCCAACACTCCTATAGAGGCAAGCCAAACTATCAGCTCAATTCCATACATATCTATTCTCTTGTCCCCGTTAATTGCATCACTACGGGCTCATGCTGTACACAGAGATCCATTTCTAGTGCTACCCCTAATGCAGCCAAACACCCATCAATAAACCCTTCTGCTGTTTGTAAGCGTACTGAGACTTGATTGTGGGAAATTCCTAATTTCCCAGCCATCGCACGTAACGGCATGCACTTGATGTAATACAATTCAAGCAAAGTACAAAGGTAGGGATTTTTCTTTTTCAAAACATTCATCGCAGAACTGATGATCAATCCATCATCGTCACTACATGAAGCACGTGATTTACGTGTACAAGGCAATAACCCTTTAAATCCAGCGGCAATAGGCGAATAGTAAACACTCCCTCCTTTATTTGCAGCCCATGCCCCCCATAGTTCCAAAATATGCTGAATATCTCGCCCTGGTTTATTCTGCTTCTCCAGTAAGATCTTCTTCGCAGGCATTACAACTTCCCCTCCTTGCGCAAAATCTGCTGAGTACGCATCACTCCTTCTGCGTGGAACAAGCGAAGCTCATCACTGGAATATTCTGTTTTTACTCTGCCATCACAAGCATCGTGGCATGCACTACAGGACCATGCACCTTGGACATCGTCTGGTTTTATGGCGATCCCACAGGTTCCGGCCAAACGGTAATGAGCCAGCACCGTTGTCTCAGGGTTATGATTACAAACGCCAAAAATCCGTATTTGGTATTCTCTGCCTCTGGCCTCTTTACGGAGATTTACCTTCTTCATGCAAACTCCAACAACCGTAATGCCACGCCTTCCGCTTCCTGTTGAGCCCGAAAACTGCGATGGAGAATGGAGTTCCAAAGCACATTAAAAACGGCTTTATAAAGCGACTGGAAAGTATCTTCGTCCATGTTGGCAAAGCTAATGGACTTGGGAATACGTTGGTGTAACCCGTTGGGTAATATCACTTCATCGTAATATCCCGCTTCAACGATTGCCCAGCCTCGATATGGTTCGAATGACTTGAGTAAGGCAATGTCTTTTGTGCGGAGTTGGCCGACCTCAAACAGATATTCATCAGCAACAGCGGTAAGCGTTTCACTGTATTGTTGGCCGGATACTCTGATGAGGTAATTTACAAAACCATCAACAAGCTGGCGTTCTTGGGGGGTAAGCACACCACCGGCGGGTGTCCAGTAGTCAAAGCCAAACTGCAAGAGTTTGAAAAACCGTTTGTGGAATTGGTAATTGCGGACACGCCTGAATTCAGCCTGTATCCACTCACCGATTTTAATACGTTGCAGAAAATCGCTGTCCTCGACTGTCGCCGGGATCAAGATTGTTGGTGCGGATTTTTCTAACTTTAATAACTGCGCCATAACGTCTCCGATATAGCGCATCAATGTCAGTTACCCAGTTGTTCAGGCCGGGACAACGCTTATTTTAAAAAAATACCAATTCCTGTCAATCAAGCATTTCCTTAAGTAACTCTCTGAGAGTATCTGTAGAAACCACCCTGTCATTAAAAGACAATTTTCTAATTAATAAGCATTTCTTTTGAGCGGTGATTAAAACTCTCTCGTCATTATTGCAATCAAATCTACCAACAATATTACCGTCTTTGCAGCGAACTATGGCATAGCCAACCTTTGGCAGCTCTAATATATCCATTAACCATAACCTCACTGCTCATAAAACCATTTGTCCGCACTTTCCCACGTTTCTTGCAGGATGGTTACAATCCCCTCTCTTTCTGTATCCGTTACCCGAAGTATGGATGCCCCATCAGATGCCGCGCGGCGAACTGAAACAGAACATTCCGGAAACTGCACAGACAACCGCTTTATAAGTTCTGTTTGTAACGCTTGTTCTGCTCCCTTAGGCAGTTTTTTAGTGCGATCAATTGAGACTTCGATTTTCATCGCTTCACCTCACCCGACAATTAACTGTGTTTTTATACAGTATTGCAGTGAGATTTTTCAAGATCTTTTTTTCACTGTTAAAATGTAACCAACTATAAGCAATAGCTTTTATTACCGCTCACTGTTAAAGCAGGTCTCTAGAGTTTTACGCTGCTGTTCAAATAATTTTAGCCGTTCCTGACGCTTGGATTGCTCTCGCGCTAAACGTTTTTGGTGCTCTCGAATACGCTGCTCTCTCGACTGCTGTATATCAGCCAATAACGCCGAAACGTAGGAGTGCACCCTCGTCTGCCCATTTTTTGATGGTTGAACATTATTCACATTTGGAAAGGGCAGATATTTATTGGCTATCGGTGCTGGCAACAATCCGGCATTTTGAGCAGTGGTGATCGCTTGAACTCGTTTTTCCGTATCCCACCCCTGCGAAACTCGCCAACATGGTGATTTATTTTCTGCTTCAGCAACTGCGACCAATCGCTCGTAAGTCTGGATAAAGGCCATACGTGCCCCCACTTTGTCACCGGATTCAAGTACAGGCAAAGCAACGGCCCATGCTTGCGACATTTCATCAGTCCACACCACCGTGTTTGACTCATCCTGAGCAGGAAGTGACAGTGCCCATGCTTCGTTTGCAGCAGGCCTTGTATCCGGTTTCTGCATCCGGTCAATAATTGCCTTAAGTGTCAGCTTTCCCGCATGTTCTTTGCGAACACGAACCAATGCCTTACAAATCTCGTCGTAGGGATAATCACCGAGGTCATCGACCATCAGCATCACCAACGATGACTTGATTTCATGCCCAAGCGCTTCTGCTGTGACATGCAAACGGCTTGATAACTCTTCCTGTTCGAAATCACTCAGCATTCTGACCCCCATTGGCGGCGCGACGTGCCCGAAGCATTCGAATAGTCTCATCAGCCGCGTTCAGGTTAGTTTGGGTACTGTCGATTTGTTTCGCTCTGGCTGCCGTCATCGTTCTGCCAGTAGCCCATTGCGTGTGCAGTGATTCAGCATCGGCCAGCAAACATCCGACAGGGTGAAGCTTTTGAACGTAAAACGTGTTGTTCACCGAGAGGTAAAATTTAGCGACATGTGGCGCAGCCTCCATCCCGACTCGTTCCACGAATTGCTTGATCTGACTGCTCACTTTGGCATTTCGTACAGGGTCTACCCCATACCGCTCCCAATACCCGTTTTTGTAGGCCTCCCACGTTTTTCGACAGGCTTCCCTCAGCGGTGTTTCCTCCGGTTTTGATTTCGATGTTGTTTTTCGGGTAGCGGGCGGCTGAGTCGGCACGCAACAGATCTTATTCTCTGTAGTAATCTCTGTAGTATTCTTTGTAGTAATCTCTGTAAGATCGAATCGGGGATTTACCTCTCCGCGAACTGGGGTTTCCCTTGCTCGGGGAGAAGGGTTTTCGGACTTCGCGGGCAAGGGTTTCACCGTTTCCCGAATCAGGGAAACCCCGTTTCGGGAATCTGATAACTTGTTATCAATGATCTCATTCAACCGATCACAATCAACTCGGTAGTACATTTTGTGCTCAAGTCGTTTGTTTGTTTCGATTAAGATACCTCTTGATACAAGCTGCTTACGCGCTGTTTTTTGCTGTTCAACAGTTAGCCCTGTTTCCTCTTGAATCTCTTCCTGGGTTTTCTGAACACCTAATTCAGAATGAGCTTTATCCTGCCAATAGAAAATTTGGCCGAAGAAAATAACGGCATGAGGACTCCCCATGTATTTAACAAGACCGGGGTAGTAAGCTACTGGTCGTCCAAAATCCAGTAATAAATCAGACGGACGCATTTCCCCTCCCCATCAAAGTTTGTTTATTCGTCGGTAAGCCATCTGTTGGGTTAGGATAAATATCACCACGAACCTCATGAGGGGTAATTTCCCAATCAAGAACTTCACACAATGAAATAACTCTGTTGGCAGGTACTTGGCTGTTAAACCAGAAGCTAACAGCTTGGGGTTTAGTCCCTAGCTCCTTCGCGATTTCGGTTTGGCTTTTTAACCCGCAGATGCGTCGTTTAAGTTGTTTATTCATAGTATCTCCTTTACTTAAAGAGAAAATATACAAGCAAATGTGGCGAATTTCTAGATTATCTTGTTAAAGACTTGAAGTGATACCTACAAGGAGAGCTTGTATAATGTTCATCATGAAAGAAGAAAATAAAAATTTCGCTTATCGGATCCAGTCTGTTTTACAAGAAACAGGGTGGAATCTCTCCGAATTGGCCAGAAGAGTAATGGTAAGCCCTCAAGCCACACAGCAGTGGTCGAAGGGAGAAACAACTGCGCGCGGAGAACGTCTAAAAAGACTTTCAGCCCTCACAGGAAAACCATCACACTGGTTCTTCATGCCTCCTGGGGAGGAGTTGACTGATAACGAAATGCAAACCTTGATGACCAACTCCGCACTAGACGACAAAGAGCAAGCGCTTTTGGCCCTCTTTAATCAAATGCCAGAAGCTGAAAAAAATCGACTTATAGTTCACGCCAAATCCGTTTTGCATGAGTTAGACCTACTCAAAGGTGATGTGGCTAATATAATCAAGGACATATCCAAGTAATAAAAAGTGCCAGCGTCAAAAGCTGGCTTTTTCTTGTTTTTGATTTAAAGTTTTACTAGAAACACACTTTACAAAAACCAGTTTTTCTTGTAATTTATTCCACATACAGAAATCGCATCATTGTCAGATTCAAGTTCCGCAGCCCAGCGTTAAGGGCAACAGCAAACAGGCAGGACGCCCACGAAGTAGCCGCCAGCGGCGTATGAAGAGCTGGATGATTTGCTGGTAATGAATGAGGTTACAAGCTAATGAGCAAGCAACAACAAATCAAATATCTCATCGAGTGCTACACGATTCCCTTTGAGACAGCTTATGAAAAATTATCCGTTAAAGTCTGGAACATGATGATGGAAGCCGAAGAGATTAGAGATTAATTGCCATAATATTCCTCACCGCCCAGCTAGCGGTGGCGGTAATAACACTAGCAGTATGTGATTGGGTTTTTATATGCGTTACTTATTTTACTAATGCACATACAGACAGCTCGGAAAGACGAGCACTCAAAAAGAAAGGTTCAGGCTTCCATCAATTAACAGTGGAATAAATTTGTACAGTATTAACCCCTGATCCTTTCTCTGTGAGTTATCCAATTAAATATGTGTGAATTCTTATTAATTCGCGCAGGGGATTTCTACACCTAAAAATCAACAAGTATTACGCCACGGAGTGAGCGACGTAATCACTTCCCAGCCCCGAAGAGGGATCGACTGGCTAATGAGTTCTTTAAAGTGAATTTATCAAGCGTCTATATTAGGCGCTTTATTCAATTCATTCGTCAATATAGGAGTTGTAAATATGAGAAACAGAACCCAACAATGAAAATCGAAATCACTTTGACTTGTGCTAGCAATGAGTCAGAAATGACCGCCACAAACCCTCGTACCTCACCAGTTCGGGGGTTTTTGCTTTCTGACGCTAATGGGTTCACAAATCTACCCGTAATGCTGTCCACCATAATAAACACCAGCGATCAGAACACAGTCACCATCCACAGCAAAAGCGATAACCGTCCGATGTCTAAAATGCGTAACTCGTAACCCCGGACGAATATCATCACGTTTATTACCGCGCTCTGGGAATGTTGAAAAATCCTCTAAACATTCCAGAAGAGCGTCAATAAAACCATCAGCAACAATCCAGTCAGATTGTTCTGTGTGATATAGCGATGGAGGTCTACTATTTGTTGCTCTGCTTCAGGCGTAAAAGTGACTCTGTAGTCCATTAAATTTACTTCCCGTTGCGAATAGCGGCGCGAACCTGCTCCAACGAACGTCCCTCGGTAGGATTTTTACGAATAGCATCTAAAGCTGGAGCGGCCGTATTACTGAGCCATGCTTCAACAGCCTTGTCACGCTCATGGAGGGCGCGCAGACCTTCGCGAATAACTTCGCTTTCCGATGCATAATCGCCGGAAGCAACCCGTGAACGAACCATTTCAGCCATTTCATTAGGCAATGTGATACTGAATTGTTGAGTGGTACGCATAACGTGGACTCACTGAGTAGGATTGAACACTATTGGATTTTAGCACGAGCTTTGGGTGTTGACGACGATAAGTGTCAGGGTTTATATTTCCCACGCAGCCGCAAAATCGGTTGTCGGGATTGGAACCCCGATGGACACAGAGCGACATAGACGCGCTTGCATCTTTTTTATTGTCGTAATGTACCCGCACATCTGAACAATGGTGGGGCGTACAGGGGAGCCGCAAGGCTCACCGGTTTCTGTGCCCGGTAGTTCCAACCCTGTACGTCTCACCACCAGATGATTGGAACCTGACGGTGGTGATTAGTTCTACTAGCATAGAGAATTATCGCCATGACTAACCAACTCATTCCCGTTTTTAACGGTACTATCTCAAACGAAACAACCCTACTCTGCGATGCGCGCGATCTGCATGCCTTTTTAGGCATAGGAAAGGTATTTGCCGCATGGATCACTAGTCGA
Organism: Yersinia similis; assembly: GCF_001053095.1. Taxonomy (GTDB): domain Bacteria; phylum Pseudomonadota; class Gammaproteobacteria; order Enterobacterales; family Enterobacteriaceae; genus Yersinia; species Yersinia similis. The sequence continues at coordinate 69,011 of NZ_CGBP01000003.1, forward strand.
ATAGCTGAGTATGGGTTTACCGAAAATCAGGACTACATTTTGCTTTCCCAAATTGGAAAGCAAACACCAGGTCGCGGCGGACATAACCGTAAAGACTACCACCTCACCCTCGACACAGCTAAAGAACTGGCGATGGTTGAGCGTAACGAAAAAGGTCATCAGATACGCCGGTATTTTATCGAGTGTGAAAAGAAACTACGCCAACTAGCGACATCCCCCGAACAATCCAAACATAGCAAAGTCCTTCTCCGATTTTATGGAGAGAAACTTATCAGCTCTCAGCATCTGCCAGATAATTACTTCATCGGCCCTATGGAAACATTTATTGAAGTTCTCCAACGAAAAGGCCTGCTTATCATTAATCCCGACGATCTGAAAAAAATCGCTTACTAATTTATAGCAACAGGAGTCACCCATGATTATTTCAATCAGGGGTGGCACCTCTATGGGTGCCGCCTCAAAAAACGGAATACTTTATATCCAGCACCATCCATCCAATCGTCTGTCATCTGCCAGTTTTGAACCACCACGGTCTAAAAAAAGCCTTTGGCAACAATTTATTGAATTAATCAATCTGAGGTTGGAACCATGAGCCTTGGTAAAACAGAAAAAGAAAGCATTGGAAATCGAAAAGAACACATTCTGGATGCATTGTATTACCGCAGAAAGGGACTCAGAAAAGCAAAACAGTCATGTTTGAATCTGGCGAAGCTGGAGCGATTAAACCAGCGCTATTTCTTGGGTGAACAACCATTTTAGGGAGGGGATTATGCAAACTAAAGCGGTTTACAAGGCAATTGCAGCCGTAGCAAAGGATTTATCAGAAATCGGTATCGCAAAGAACAGTCGGAATGCTCAGCAAGGATTTCAATTTAGGGGGATTGATGCTGTTTACAACGCCCTATCCCCTGCACTGGTTCGCAATGGATTGGTGATCCTTCCGCGTATTGTTGAGCGAACGGTTTCAGAACGAACAACACTAAAAGGTGCATCGCTTTTTTACGTTGTCGTTAAAGCTGAGTTTGATTTTGTCGCAACGGAAGACGGTAGCACTCACACGGTAACAACATTTGGCGAGGCAATGGACACCGGGGACAAGGCAACAAACAAAGCTATGTCGATAGCCTATAAGTACGCAGCGTTTCAGGCATTTTGTATCCCAACAGAGGAAACCGCAGCAGACCCTGACGCAGAAACACACCACCCAGCACCGAGAAATTGTGACGAAATACTGGCCGATTTTACCGCTCAGGCAACTGACTGCCAAAACGTTGATGAATTGCAGTCCATCTATAAAGCCGCGTGGAATGCGATGGCATCATCAGCAGAACACCAACAGAAATGCATCGAGGTATACAAGCTCCGTGCTTCTGAATTGAAAAGAATGGCATGACCCCCGACAGAGGCAAAGTGCCAATGACCGAAAAAGAACGAATCCTTAAGGAAATTGCCCTTGATGCTTTGAAAGCTTTTGACTGCGCCCAAAAAGGCCAATCACACCCCAGAATATATAAACACGGATATGTTTATGCGGGGATGCTACGCAGAATCAATACCATTGCATCAATGAATCCTCCCCTCCCTAAATGGATGTCTCAGGAAAAGGAATCATCCCGCAGGAAAGCATTATCTGCCTATTTCGCATCACTGCCTGAAAGCAACAGGCAATCATACATCCGCACCAGCAATACTTCTGGTCGCGGTGGGTTTGGCGACTAATCCGAGGATTGTAATAATTCTCAGTAAAATCATGCAAAAACATTATATAACCCCACTATGAAATACTAACTTATCTACGAAGATCCCCCCTTGGACATATCGCGATAAAGCCATAGCCGGCAATCGGGTGCAGAATTTAAGTACCCCACATTGAGCGTCATTGATATTTGCCGCTCACCTGTTTGGAAACTTGCTGCTGATTCTTGCTTACTCGCAATGTGGTGGGTACCAACATTTATAGGGGGTACTGATGCATTCGTGTGTGTTGGCATTACTGATGCTGTTGCTTATGTATTTATTGGCACCATAAAACTATATATAAACACAATTTTTTAAAACTTAAAAAGTATAAAACTAATATTCTGACCAAACGTGTTGAGGTATTTACAATGGCACGAACACAATTATTAAGAGATTGGGCTATAGAAGAGTTCGGAGAAAAAGAATGCCCAAGTTATATAACGCTACTTTCCTACGCGAAAAATAAAATGATCTATCCGCCCCCCAAAAAAGCTGGCCGCTATTGGCGAGTTGATAAAGGTGCAAGATTTGTAGGCGTGATTGCACAGCCTGTAATTACCCCTAAAGATGACCCTCGATTATTGAGGATATTATCTGATGGCTCGCCCACGAAAATATAATATCGATATTCCTGGCTTATCTTGTTACACCGATGCTCGGACTCAAAAAGTATATTGGCGCTATAAACACCCAATCACTGGTACCTCACATGGATTGGGTACTAACGCAGAAGAAGCAAAAACAATTGCAACCGAAGCAAACAAACGTCTGGCAGAGCAGCAATTACGTAATACTTTAGCTATTAAAGACAAGGTAATCCGAACGTTGGGGGGGAGTATCTGTGTATCGACATGGCTTGATCAATATTTAAAAATACAGGATGAACGCCTTGAAGCAAAAGAAATCACTGAAAATACAGTGAAACAAAAAATTTCCCCAATAAAAGCTATGCGCGAAAAATTAGGAATGAAATCTATTCATGATGTGGATACCAGAGATATTGCCAATATTTTAGACGAGTACAAAAAGAGAGGACATTCAAGAATGGCGCAAGTTGTGAGAACAACACTAATTGATGTATTCAGAGAGGCTCAACACGCAGGCGAAGTTCCACCGGGTTATAACCCCGCCTTAGCAACTAAAAATCCATATAACCGAATATCAAGAGAACGCTTAAGTCTTGACGAATTCAATTCCATATTATCAGTAATTAATCCCCCTTTCGGCTATATGAAAAACGCAATGCTATTAGCGCTGATCACAGGACAACGTGAAAGTGATATTTGCAACATGAAATTTTCAGATATTTGGGACGATTTTTTACATGTAGAGCAAAAAAAGACGGGAGCAAAAGTCGCATTTCCTCTGTCCCTAAGATGTAACGCTATAAATATGACTCTTGAAGAAGTCATCGGTATGTGCCGCGATAATGTCGTAAGCCCCTTCCTAATCCACTATACCCATAACTCTTCCCATTCAAGGCGTGGAGCACAGGTAAAACCAAACACCATGAGTTACAACTTTAAAAAGATGCGAGACTTATCTGGCTTGAAATGGGACAAAGGAACACCACCAAGCTTTCACGAAATACGCTCTTTGGCCGCTCGACTTTACAAGGCACAGAATATGAATGCTAAAGAGATTCTGGGACACAAATCGCAAAACCAGACAGATCGCTATATTGATACTCGAGGTAAAGAGTGGACTATCGTTACAGCTTTATAGCTTGTTTTTTGTACCGTTTTGCAGAAGAGTTTTGCAGGGGTTTTGCAGAGTAACAATCCGGATCAAAAAGCCAACATAATGATTACAATTATGTTGGCTAAATGTTATGAATTACAACTTACATGTGTTCAATAATGGCGTCGCCAAACTCACTACACTTCAACAACTTAGCGCCTTTCATCAGACGTTCGAAATCATAAGTCACGGTCTTGGCTTGAATTGCGCCTTCAACACCTTTAACAATTAAGTCAGCGGCTTCAAACCAGCCCATGTGACGCAGCATCATTTCTGCTGATAGAATAATAGAACCTGGGTTCACTTTATCCTGACCGGCATATTTGGGTGCAGTACCGTGAGTGGCTTCAAACAGTGCGCAGTCATCACCAATATTAGCCCCTGGAGCAATACCAATACCGCCAACCTGTGCCGCCAATGCATCAGAGATGTAATCACCGTTCAGATTCATACAAGCGATAACATCATATTCCGCAGGACGTAGCAGAATCTGTTGCAGGAAAGCATCGGCAATCACATCTTTAACGATAATTTCTTTGCCGTTATTTGGGTTTTTGATTTTAACCCATGGGCCACCGTCGATCAGTTCACCACCAAATTCCTCACGCGCTAACTGATAACCCCAGTCTTTAAAAGCGCCTTCGGTAAATTTCATAATGTTGCCTTTATGAACCAGCGTAACTGATTCACGATCGTTGGTAATTGCATATTCAATCGCTGCACGTACCAAACGCTTAGTCCCTTCTTCTGAACACGGTTTCACACCGATACCACATTGTTCAGGGAAACGGATTTTCTTCACACCCATCTCTTCACGCAGGAATTTGATCACTTTCTCTGCTTCTGGTGAACCTGCTTTCCATTCGATACCCGCATAGATATCTTCAGCGTTTTCACGGAAAATCACCATGTTGGTCAGTTCAGGATGTTTTACCGGGCTTGGGGTGCCTTCATAATAACGCACCGGGCGCAGACACACATACAGGTCAAGTTGTTGACGCAGAGCTACGTTCAAAGAACGGATGCCGCCACCGACAGGAGTGGTCAACGGGCCTTTGATAGCAACGCGATAATCCCGGATCAGATCTAAGGTTTCCTCTGGCAACCAAACATCTTTACCATAGACATGGGTTGATTTCTCACCAGTGTAAATTTCCATCCAGGAAATTTTACGTTCACCGTTATAAGCTTTCTTAACCGCAGCATCTACCACGTTGATCATTGCCGGGGTTACATCAACACCAATACCGTCACCTTCAATAAATGGAATGATCGGATTATGCGGAACAACCAGTTTACCCTGAGCATCGACAGTAATTTTCTTACCTTCTGCCGGAACAACTACTTTGCTTTCCATCAACCTCTCCTTCAGCGCAATTTTGTTAATGCTTTGTAAGATTCGTGTCAATACTACTCGAATATTCGTTCCGCGCCAATCCGAAACGGATTGGGGTATAATGCGCTAATCATTCGAAACCGCAATAATCATGAATAAATTCTCTGTTAAAAATCACAAAGTTAACCGATTCAGCACTAAGGCACAAGCCAGACAATCAACCATCGTTGCGCCACGGCGGGTATTGTTATTCAATAAACCTTTTGATGTATTACCGCAATTTACTGATGAGTCTGGACGCACCACTTTGCAGGGTTTCATCCCTTTTAAGGACGTTTATGCTGCTGGCCGGTTAGATCGCGATAGCGAGGGCTTATTGGTATTAACCAATGATGGCAAATTACAAGCCAGGCTCACGCAACCAGCGCAAAAAACAGGTAAAGTCTATTTTGTACAAGTGGAAGGGGTCCCTGACAACGATGCGCTCACACAGCTAAAACGAGGCGTAACGTTGAAAGATGGCCTGACGTTACCCGCAGGCGCGGAGTTAGTGGCAGAACCTGATTGGCTATGGCCGCGTCATCCCCCTATCAGGGAGCGTAAAACCATCCCGACCAGTTGGTTGAAAATAACACTTTATGAAGGCCGTAACCGGCAAGTACGCAGAATGACCGCACATGTTGGCTTCCCTACCCTGCGCCTGATTCGTTTTAGTATGGGAAATTTAAGCCTTGGCAACTTACAGCCCGGCGAATGGAAGGAGATAACTGATGTTTAAACCGCATGTTACTGTCGCTTGTGTCGTTCACTCTCAGGGGAAATTTCTGATCGTCGAAGAGACCATCAACAATAAAAAACGCTGGAACCAGCCGGCCGGTCATCTGGAAGCCGATGAAACCCTGATTCAGGCAGCAGAACGCGAGTTATGGGAAGAAACGGGGATTCTTGCGACACCACAACATTTTTTACGGATGCACCAATGGCTGGCACCGGACAACACCCCCTTTTTACGTTTCGCTTTTGTCATTGAATTACCCGCCCAACTGCCAACACAGCCCCATGACAGCGATATTGATCGTTGTCTGTGGCTAAGTGCCGATGAAATACTGCAATCGACACGTTTACGCTCACCGTTGGTTGCAGAGAGTATCCGTTGTTACCTACAGCCAGAGCGCTATTCGCTTGATCTTATAGGGACCTTTAACTGGCCGCTTTGACCATCAGCCGGATTTATTCAGGTAATTTAATCCGGATAGTGAATCGGCAATGCACCGTTGCGGGCAACGTGATAAAATCCGGCGCTTGTTTTTATAATGCCTGATTCAAGTCAAAGGCTTACTCGGATGATACCATCCGTCAAACTGCAGACAAATCATCCAGGTGTTTACGTGAGTGAGACTCCTATGTCAGATAATAGCCAGAAAAAAGTCATCGTCGGCATGTCCGGCGGTGTCGACTCTTCCGTTTCCGCTTACCTGCTCCAGCAACAGGGCTATCAAGTTGCTGGCCTGTTCATGAAGAATTGGGAAGAGGATGATGACGAAGAATATTGCTCTGCAGCGACCGATCTGGCCGATGCGCAAGCAGTATGTGACAAACTGGGTATGGAGTTGCACACCGTTAATTTTGCAGCAGAATACTGGGATAACGTTTTCGAATTGTTCCTGGCAGAATATAAAGCCGGGCGGACGCCTAATCCCGATATTCTGTGTAATAAAGAGATAAAATTTAAAGCATTTCTTGAATTTGCAGCTGAAGATTTGGGCGCAGATTATATCGCCACAGGTCACTACGTCCGTCGCCAGGATGTTGATGGTAAAAGCCGTCTACTGCGCGGCCTTGATGGAAATAAAGACCAAAGCTACTTCCTGTATACATTAAGTCACGAACAAATTGCTCAAAGTTTGTTCCCTGTCGGTGAGTTAGAAAAGCCTGAAGTTCGTCGCATAGCAGAACAGCTAGATTTAGTCACCGCAAAGAAAAAAGACTCTACGGGCATCTGCTTTATCGGAGAGCGCAAATTCCGTGATTTCCTTGGCCGCTATCTACCTGCACAGCCAGGTCCGATTATGACGGTTGACGGCCAACGGGTGGGCAAACACCAAGGGTTGATGTATCACACCCTCGGGCAACGCAAAGGTTTAGGTATCGGTGGTACCAAAGAGGGGGGTGATGACCCATGGTACGTCGTGGATAAAGACCTAGACAGCAACACATTACTGGTTGCTCAGGGGCACGAACACCCACGGTTAATGTCTGTTGGCCTGATTGCTCAACAGCTACATTGGGTCGATCGCCAACCCGTGACCGCCCCTTTCCGCTGTGTCGTAAAAACACGTTACCGTCAGCAGGATATTCCCTGTACCGTAACACCACTGGATGACGAGCGGGTTGACGTCCGGTTTGATGATCCGGTGGCTGCCGTCACGCCCGGCCAATCTGCTGTCTTCTACCAAGGTGAAATCTGCCTGGGGGGCGGTATTATTGAACAGCGTTGCCCACTGACGAATCCGGCATAAAATAATCCAGTGATAGTTGCCCACTGACGAATCCGGCATAAAATAATCCAGTGATAAATGGCAGCCAGTAACAAATCAGAACGTTTACAGGAGTGATCGTGGCGAAGAATTATTATGACATTACACTAGCACTGGCGGGGATCTGTCAGTCTGCCCGTTTGGTCCAACAATTGGCCCATGATGGGCAGTGCGATAATGACGCACTGAATACAGTACTTAGAGGGCTGCTACAGACCAATCCCTCGTCAACACTTGCTGTTTATGGCGATACAGAACAGGTCCTTAAAATGGGGCTGGAGACCTTGCAAAGCGTATTAAACGCCAATCGTCAGGGCGCGGCGGCGGAGCTAACCCGCTATACCCTAAGTTTGATGGTGCTAGAGCGTAAGCTCAGCGCCAATAAATCAGCGATGAATACGTTAGGTGAGCGCATCAGCCAACTTGATCGCCAACTGGCACATTTTGATCTCGAATCCGAAACGATGATGAGTTCGCTTGCATCCATTTATGTCGATGTTGTCAGCCCACTGGGCCCACGGATTCAAGTCACCGGCTCACCGGCTATTTTACAAAGCCCCTTGGTGCAGGCCAAAGTCCGGGCCACCCTACTGGCGGGGATCCGCTCAGCGGTGCTTTGGCAACAAGTGGGTGGAAGCCGTTTGCAGTTAATGTTTTCACGTAACCGTCTGTTTAAACAGGCGCAGAGCATCCTTGCTCATACATAATTGAAATATGAACGTTAAAATCTGACCTCAGGAGTTGCCACCAATGGAATTATCCTCACTGACCGCCGTTTCACCAATTGATGGACGTTACGGCGACAAAGTCAGCGCACTGCGCCCAATCTTTAGCGAATTCGGTTTGCTAAAATTCCGTGTGCAGGTCGAAGTGCGTTGGCTGCAAAAACTGGCAGCCTGCGCAGAAATTAAAGAGGTTCCTGCTTTTGATGCCAACGCAAACGCTTACCTTGATAAAATTGTGCAAGAGTTCAATGAACAAGATGCACAACGCATCAAGACCATCGAACGCACAACCAATCATGATGTGAAAGCTGTAGAGTATTTTCTGAAAGAAAAAGTAGAAAGTATCCCTGCGTTACATGCAGTGTCGGAGTTCATTCATTTTGCTTGTACTTCAGAAGATATCAATAATCTGTCCCACGCACTAATGCTGCAAACTGCTCGCCAGGATGTCCTGCTGCCCGCATGGCGTCAGATTATTGACTCAATTAAAGCAATGGCCCACCAATATCGCGATTTACCATTACTGTCCCGTACCCATGGCCAACCCGCAACACCATCAACCATCGGTAAAGAGTTGGCGAACGTGGCATACCGTATGGAGCGTCAGTTCCGCCAGCTAACACAAGTGGAAATTCTGGGTAAAATCAACGGTGCAGTAGGTAACTATAACGCCCACATCGTGGCCTACCCTGAGGTTGATTGGCATCAGTTTAGTGAAAGTTTTGTGACATCGCTGGGAATCAACTGGAACCCATACACCACGCAAATCGAGCCTCATGATTATATTGCTGAGTTATTTGACTGTGTAGCCCGTTTCAATACTATTCTGATCGATTTTGACCGTGATATCTGGGGCTATATTGCTCTGAATCACTTCAAGCAAAAAACCATCGCAGGTGAAATCGGTTCAAGTACCATGCCGCATAAAGTTAATCCAATTGATTTCGAAAACTCGGAAGGCAATCTGGGTCTATCTAATGCCGTTCTAGGTCATATGGCCAGTAAACTACCAGTTTCTCGCTGGCAACGTGACCTGACCGACTCGACCGTGCTACGTAATCTGGGTGTTGGTCTGGGTTATGCCCTGATTGCCTATCAGGCAACCATGAAAGGCATCAGCAAACTGGAAGTTAACGAAGCGCATCTGTTGCAAGAACTTGATCATAACTGGGAAGTTCTGGCTGAACCTATTCAAACGATAATGCGCCGTTATGGTATTGAAAAACCGTATGAAAAACTGAAAGAATTGACCCGTGGCAAACGTGTCGATGCCGCAGGGATGCAAGCATTTATCGATGGGCTGGATCTGCCAGAAGAAGAAAAAACCCGGTTGAAGGCCATGACGCCAGCCAATTACATTGGCCGCGCAACCATCATGGTTGATGAATTAAAATAATATTCTCTATCTAATACAGGTGGTTTGGTCTGGTAAAAACTAACGCCACCTGTGTTCCCTCTCACCCTTTCCCAACTCATCCCCCACTCACCTTCGCTGTTCATCCACTGTTTACCCGCTGTTTAATGGCTGTCATTGATAATGCTCACGATTTCAAAAGGACGTTACAATCAAGGAGCTGTTATGTTGAAACAATCCCTATTATCCCTTGCCCTGATGGGTTTCTGTAGTGTCGCCATGGCAGATAACTACACTTATGTAGCTGGTGGTTTGCAGCTCGGTTCAATTAATAGCAACTCACGCTTTGATCAACAGTTTGACCGACAAAATTATAGCCATATTGGAAATAAAAATATGGGTGGGATTTATCTCAACAGCAGTTATAGCTTTGACAACTCGCTCTTCATTGATGGCAGACTTAATAGCCTTGCCAACGGTAACCGTGGCAGTGCAGATGCCGTTCTTGGATTAGGCTATTATTTTGCTTTTACCCCGGATATTGATTTCTACACCGTAGTGGGTGCTAGTCGCCATGCATTAGTATTTGATGCCAGCAAAGACGGTAAAAAAACCAATACTTATAACAGTGCTAGTGGTGAAGTTGGGGTTAAAACCAAACTGTCACAAGATATTGGCGTGAACGTCGCCTATCGTCTGGCTAATTATGATAAACGCGCATTTCATGAAGCGCGAATTATGGCAGATTATGCTCTGACGCAAAAACTGACCGCTGAAGTCGGTTATACCTACCACAACTGGAGAGTCAGTGACCAAGCGATGCAAGCCGGCCTACGGTATAACTTCTAATATCGTTACAGCGCTTGAATGGCTACAGTGTTTAAATGGCTACAGCACTTAAATTGTTACAACGTTTAAATTGTTGCAACGTTTACATTGTGACGGCGTCTAAGTTTTTATAGCGCACCATGCATTATCGTGCTCAAGTCGGTATAGCACCTACAAGTGAGCGTCAACTTTTCACTTACCGGATAATATCTTGTTATCCGGTTAACGTCTTATCAAGGATTGGTGTATGCGGGTTCTGGTTGTGGAAGATAACGCGTTGTTGCGTCACCATCTGACAGTGCAAATGCGTGAAATGGGCCATCAGGTTGATGCAGCGGAAGATGCTAAAGAAGCAGACTATTTCTTACAAGAGCATGCCCCCGACATTGCTATTATCGATCTTGGTTTACCCGGTGAAGACGGGTTGAGCATTATCCGTCGCTGGCGTAGCCATCAAGAAAACTTACCTATTCTGGTACTGACCGCCCGGGAAAGCTGGCAAGATAAAGTAGCGGTATTGGAAGCCGGTGCCGACGATTATGTGACCAAACCGTTCCATCTGGAAGAGGTCATTGCCCGGATGCAAGCACTGATGCGGCGGAATATTGGCCTGGCATCCCAAATTATTGAACTCCCCCCCTTCCAGATTGACCTTTCACGCCGTGAGTTGTGTGTTAACCAACAACAAATTAAACTGACGGCATTTGAATACACTATCATTGAAACCCTTATCCGCAACGCAGGGAAAGTCGTTAGTAAGGACACGTTGATGCTACAACTTTATCCAGATGCAGAATTGCGGGAGAGCCATACTATCGATGTATTAATGGGTCGATTACGTAAAAAGCTGCTGGCTGAACATCAGGGCGAAGTCATTACGACTATTCGTGGTCAGGGATATCGTTTTGACGTCAATTAGACACTATGCTCAGAAAAAATAATAAACCCTTCTCCCTTCGAGCCCGTTTTCTTATGGCGACAGCCGGCGTTATTTTAGCGCTGTCGCTATCTTATGGCATGGTCGCGGTGGTGGGTTATATCGTCAATTTTGATAAAAGCACCTTCAGAGCCCATCGCGGTGAAAGTAATTTATTCTTCAGTCTGGCACAGTGGCATAACAATAAGCTCAGTATCTCTGTTCCGCCAGAACTTGAACTGAACGTCCCCAGCCTAGTCCTGATTTACGACAAAGATGGCAATATTCTATGGCGTCAGCGTCATGTCCCTGAACTGGAGTCGCACATTGAGAAAAGCTGGCTGCAAAAACCTGGATTTTATGAGCTAGATACCGGGACGCATATCAGTAGAATGATGATGGGTGACGACCCCAAAGTTCAAGATCAGTTAAAAAAATACGATGACACTGATGATAGTGCACTTACGCACTCAGTCTCCGTCAATACTTACGCCGCAACCTCTCGTTTACCTCAACTCACCATCGTGGTGGTGGATACCATTCCACAAGAGCTACAGCGTACTGACTTGGTGTGGAACTGGTTCAGTTATGTCCTACTAGCGAATTTATTATTAGTTATTCCCTTATTGTGGCTTGCTGCCTATTGGAGCCTGAGGCCAATTAAAGCATTGGTTAGTCAAATCAGTCAGTTGGAAAAAGGTGAACGTGAACAACTCGATGAAAACCCACCTAGTGAGTTACAGAGTTTAGTCCGTAACCTCAACATCTTGCTAATGAACGAACGTCAACGCTATACCAAATATCGTACAACTCTGGCTGACCTCACTCACAGCCTCAAAACACCACTGGCGGTACTGCAAACCACACTACGTTCTTTGCGTACCGGTAAACAAACGACCATTGAAGAGGTGGAGCCGATTATGCTGGAGCAGATCAGTCGTATCTCACAGCAAATTGGTTATTACCTGCACCGCGCGAGTATGCGTTCCGAACATAATGTTCTGGGACGTGAAATTCATTCGGTTCCCGCACTACTCGATAGTTTGTGCAGCGCATTGAATAAAGTTTATCAACGCAAAGGGATTACGCTGACACTGGATATCTCGCCAGAGGTCACATTCTTGGGAGAAAAGAATGATTTTATGGAAGTTATGGGGAATGTTTTAGAGAATGCCTGCAAATATTGCCTCGAGTTTGTTGAAGTTACCACCTTACACTCCGAAAAACAATTGACCATCGTGGTCGATGATGACGGCCCCGGTATTCCTGAAAATAAGCGCCAGTTAATTTTCCAACGCGGCCAACGCGTTGATACCTTACGTCCGGGGCAAGGGCTTGGTTTATCTATTGCAGCTGAAATTATTGAACAGTATCAAGGTAAAATCTCCATCACAGAAAGCCCCTTAGGTGGAGCCAGAATGATGGTGACGTTTGGCCAGCAACACGATTACCATGATGATTAATAAAATTTGCCAGTCAGCCCCTGATACTGATAGCGGGTATCCGTTATAATCTCAGGTAATTTCACCTTTATCCTGGAATAAACATGGATTACCAACTCGATCTCGATTGGCCTGACTTTCTACAACGCTATTGGCAAAAGCGCCCTGTTATCCTCAAACGTGGCTTCAAAAATTTTATTGACCCACTCTCACCAGATGAACTTGCCGGGTTAGCCATGGAAAATGAAGTCGATAGCCGCCTGGTAAGCCATGAGGATGGGCGTTGGAATGTTAGCCACGGGCCATTTGAAAGTTTTGATCATTTAGGTGAAAACAACTGGTCATTGTTAGTTCAGGCGGTAGACCATTGGCATGAACCCGCAGCGGCGCTAATGCGCCCTTTCCGTACACTCTCTGACTGGCGTATGGATGATTTAATGATCTCCTTCTCAGTGCCTGGTGGTGGTGTTGGGCCTCATTTTGATCAATATGATGTTTTTATCATTCAGGGATCAGGCCGTCGCCGCTGGCGGGTGGGCGAAAAAACCGAAATGAAACAACATTGCCCACACCCAGATTTGCTACAAGTGGGGCCTTTCGACGCTATCATTGATGAAGAAATGGAGCCGGGTGATATTCTTTATATTCCTCCGGGCTTCCCTCATGAAGGCTATTCCCTTGAAAACGCGCTGAATTACTCCGTTGGTTTCCGTGCACCAAGTGGTCGAGAACTGGTCAGTGGTTTTGCTGATTATGTATTAGCTCGGGAGCTCGGGAGCTATCGCTATAGCGATCCAGATTTACAACTACGCGAGCACCCAGCCGAAGTATTACCATCCGAAGTTGATAAACTGCGCACAATGATGTTGGATCTGGTCCAGCAACCTGAACATTTCCAAAACTGGTTTGGTGAGTTTATTTCCCAATCTCGCCATGAGTTGGATATTGCACCGCCGGAGCCTCCTTATCAGACCGGTGATATCTATGAACTATTGAAGCAAGGCGATACATTACAACGCCTTAGTGGCTTACGGGTTCTGCGGGTTGGTGACCGTTGCTTTGCGAATGGTGAGTTGATTGATACGCCACACTTACAGGCCACCAATGCACTGTGCCAGCACTTCAGCGTGAATGCAGAGATGTTAGGTGATGCGCTTGAAGACCCTTCTTTCCTGGCAATGCTTTCAGCACTGATCAATAGCGGTTATTGGTATTTTAACGACTGATCAACTGGTTATGGCAGTACGTGTTTATAGCAGTAACTGTTTATTGCTGCTGTCCCCCCCAATGACTCGATCTGAAACGGTGAGGATAGGTAAAAGAGTAAAGCGTCCGCGCCATTCCTGGCGCGGCTCGAGTCCCCAGAGAAAGGTTTACCGCGTCTTTACGATCTGCCTGTTCTCTCCGCCGCAGGCACTTTGTCAATAAACTCACCCCCCCCCTTTTTCGGGGCGTTTCTCTCTGTCGTTCAGCTTATGACTCTTTAGCCCGCTTGACGGTCAGCTCAGAAATTCGCATGATTACTGCAACCGCTTTTTCCATCCCTTCCAACGTAATAAACTCATGTTTACCATGGTAGTTATAACCACCAGTAAAAATATTCGGGCAAGGTAACCCCTTAAAGGAGAGTTGTGCGCCATCGGTACCACCACGAATTGGCTTCATAATCGGGGTAATATCACAGTCATGCATGGCCTGTTGGGCTAATTCGATAATGTGCGGGTGCTTAATAATCTGCTCACGCATATTGTAATAGCTGTCATCTATAACAATTTCGATATAACAATCACGATGTAAACCTTTACCAACCCGCTTGGCGACATCCACCATATTCTTCTTCCGCGCTTCAAAGCTATCACGATTGAAATCTCGAACAATGTAGTGCATCTCCGCGCGTTCAACCGTGCCTTTAATACTTTGCAGATGATAGAAACCGTCGTAACCTTCAGTACACTCAGGGGTTTCATCTACTGGCAACTCTTGATGGTAACGGGTTGCCAGCGACAACGCATTAACCATGACACCCTTCGCACTGCCTGGATGAACATTATTGCCGACGATCTTTATTGCCACCGATGCTGCATTGAAATTTTCGAACTCTAATTCACCAATGCCGCCACCATCAACGGTATAAGCCCACTGTGCATCGAACTCTGCCACATTAAAAAACTGTGCCCCCTTACCAACTTCTTCATCCGGTGTGAAGGCAATACGAATATCTCCATGAGGTACATTACGGTGCTTTAACCGCACCATCGCGGTAATGATTTCAGCAATACCCGCTTTATCATCCGCCCCTAATAGGGTTTTACCATCAGTCGTGATCAAGGTATGTCCAAGTAATTGATGTAATACCGGGAACATAACAGGCGATAAAACCTCATCACCAATACCTAACGCAATATCACCACCACGGTAGTTCTCCACTATCTGTGGATTAACATTTTTACCTGAAAAATCTGGTGAGGTGTCCAGATGGGCAATAAAGCCAATAGTGGGGGCCGGCCAGGAGACATTTGCCGGTAATGTTGCCATCACGCAACCATGATCGCTCAAGGTGACTTGGGAAAAGCCCAACGTCAATAATTCCTGTTGCAACGCCTGAGCAAGCTTGCGCTGCCCTTGAGTGCTCGGCACGGATTTTACATTGGCTTTTGCTTGTGTATCAAAAGAAACATAGTTGAAAAATCGGTCGAGTAATTTATCCATGGTTCCCACCCTCAGAATAGTGAATAACATTATGGGGAAGTGATCATGATCAAATATTGCGTCAGGTCAGCTTTAGATAAACTTAAGCCAGAATAATAAGAGGTAGTGACAAAATACACGGGAATATGAGTTCATCAACCCTGAGCGTTTTATGGCTTATTTATCGCTTTTTCATCTGAAGTTACAGGCTTGTTAGCGGCGTTCATGCCCCGAATCACTGACGTGAATCAATTCACCGGGACGTGTTGAATGGCTGACGACCGGCGACATCAATCAAGTTGGGTATATCCGTAAGTTATCTTGATGAATTGAAGCATCCAACAGGGGAATCAATCCCCCTGACGATTCTCACCGCATGTGGTCAGAAACTCACGAATATATTCCGGCACCACTTTACTGGCGAGGCCATAGTGCTTCTCATCAAACTGGCTTTCTACCTGACTAGGTTCAAGATTCAGCTCTACTGTATGGGCACCATGTAGATGAGATTCATGGACAAACCCCGCGGCAGGATAAACATGGCCTGAAGTACCGATTGAAATAAAGAAATCAGCTTCAGCCAGCGCCTGATAAATGTCATCCATGCCCATCGGCATTTCACCAAACCAAACAATATGAGGCCGCAATGGCGAGGGAAATTGACAACAATGGCAACGTTCATCAGCACTGAGATCACCTTGCCAATCCAGTACTTGGCCAGATTGAGTACAGCGAACCTTTAGCAATTCACCATGCATATGAATAACGCGCTTACTGCCAGCTCTCTCATGCAAGTTATCAATATTTTGAGTAATCAATACCAGGTTATCACCCAGCACGGCTTCCAAATCAGCCAGAGCGAAATGCGCAGCATTTGGCGCTATTTCTGGCTGCTGCAACTGACGGCGACGTTCATTATAAAAGCGTTGAACAAGCTCAGGATCACGCCGATACCCTTCAGGCGTCGCCACATCTTCTACCCGATGTTCTTCCCATAAACCATCGTCCGCACGAAAAGTACGGATACCCGACTCAGCAGAAATCCCAGCACCAGTAAGCACAACGACGAAGGGTTTTTTCATCTCTTTTGTTACTGCACTATCCCGGTGAAAAATACGGGAGCGAAAACGTTGATGCCGCACATGCTTATTCTTACGAAACCGACACAGCCGATGGCGAATGCGCATAACCTTTTGCCTCTTTTTCTTTATCTGTCTTGTTATTAATAGTGACGATTATTTTTCTGCCAAATGCAGAAACGCTGCACCACGAACGCCCCCAGAATCACCATAACGCGCTTTTTCGATACGCGGTAACCGGGCCACTCGTAATAAATGCGCAGGCAAGCGCTTTGGCAGCTCTTGATAGATTTTTTCGAAATTAGACAACCCACCGCCAATCACGACCAAATGGGGATCAAGCATAGTCAGAAGATTACCCAAACAGACCGCCAGCACATCCATAAAACGCTCAACATGCGCCACCGCCTTTGGCTCGCCAGCAGCATAATGAGCAATAATGTCGGTGGCCGGTAAGGAGTATTGATAAAAATGACTGTACATCCACTCGAAACCGCGCCCAGAAATATAATTTTCTATACAACCTCGATGGCCACAACCACAGGGTACGCGGGGAATATCTGCACCAAGAATATCTAGGGCATCTACCGGTAAACGGAAATGACCGAACTCGCCAGTGATATGGTTACGCCCACTGACAATATTGCCATTAACAATCAACCCACCCCCAACGCCGGTGCCAAGAATAAGCCCCAGCACCGTTGGGTAAGTGCGAAACTCTGGATCCCAAGCCTCGGAGAGAGCAAAACAGTTGGCATCGTTATCAATACGCACTTCACGCTGGATCAAGCGGGAAAGATCTGCCTGCAACGGCTGCCCCATAGCGGACGGTACATTCGCAGTAAATACTGTGCCATCATCCGCATTGGGTAACCCTGGAATACCTATACCCACACTGCCTTGAACACCGCAGTAAGTATCGGCTTCCCCGGTTAAATCCCGCAATGTTTGCAATAATTGCTGGTAATCGTCACGTGGTGTAGGCACTCGCTTATGCCATACTCGCTGCAGGTTTTCATCAAAAACGCCTAGCTCAATCTTGGTCCCGCCCATATCAAAACCGTAATACATAAGCCTGCCTTTCTTCAATTACTGCCCGCTGAGGACCCGTGCCGGGTCAATACGACTGGCGCGACGTGCCGGATACCAACTGGCAATCAAGCTGAGCACCAGTGCCGTTGCTAACACACAAGCCACATCAAACCAGCGCAACTCTGACGGTAGAAAATCAATGAAATAGATATCGCCCGACAAAAATTGATGCCCGACCAACTTTTCTAACCCGCGGATTATGGTGGTCAACTGTAAGGAGACGATAACTCCTATCACGGCCCCGCTGATACTGCCAATAAGGCCAGCCAACAAGCCATACCAAATGAAGATGGCGCGGATCAGACCATCTTTGGCACCTAATGTACGTAATACTGCGATATCGCTACTTTTATCTTTAACCGCCATGACCAACGTTGACACAATATTAAAACTGGCGACGCCGATCACTAACACCATCGCTAAATACATGATAGTGCGGATCATTTGGATATCACGGTACATATAGCCATAGGTCCCAATCCAGCTACTGATATAAACGTATGCGTTACTCACTTCGCCCGCATTACGTACCAGTTGATTGGCGTTGTAAACATCACTCACTTTAATGGCGATGCCCGTAACACTATCACCCATATCAAGATATTGTTGTGCATCTATTAGAGGCACTAATGCCAAACTGTGATCCAACTGACCACTCAGTTGAAAAATGCCAGCAACCTGTAAACGGATGCGCTTGGGTTGCAGTAATTTCATCTCAGGATCGCTGTTGGGGATCATCACCGTCAACCAATCACCTTGCTTCACCCCCAAGGTATCAGCCAATCCTTTACCTAAAATAATCTGTTGCTGCCCCGCTTTAAAATGACTCCAGGCATTATCAAGAACGAAGCTGGGCAACGCACTGAGATGCTGTTCGGCCTCTGGATCCACACCTTTGACCTGTACTGCGCGCAGTTGCGTACTGTTTTCAATCAAGCCGGTAAAATTAATATAAGGCGCAGCAGCCACGATACCGGGCACCTTTTCGATACGCTGCAAGGTTTGTGGCCAACCGCTAAACGGCTGATTAACCACTGCGATTTCGCCGTGAGGCACCACCGCTAAAATACGATTTTTCAACTCACGTTCGAAGCCGTTCATCGCACTTAACCCCACGATAAGCACTGCCACACCCAAGGCGATACCTAACGTAGAAATCACAGAGATTAACGACACCATACCGCCACGACGGCGACCACGGCTAAACCGTAAACCGATCAGAAGTGAAAGTGGCGAAACACCCATTACTCGGCCCCCACCAGCGTCAAATGATGTTGTAGCTGACCATCTCGCATTTCAAGTTGACGGCTCATCCGTTTTGCTAATTGTAAGTCGTGGGTCACCACCAGAAACGCTGTCCCCTGACGAACATTCAATTCACCTAGCAGATTAAAAATACTGTCGGCATTGCGTTGGTCCAGATTACCGGTAGGTTCATCTGCCAATACCAGCGATGGGTTATTCACCAAAGAACGCGCAATAGCGACTCGTTGGCGCTCCCCCCCTGATAGCTCCGATGGGCGATGTCTGCTGCGCTTCTCCAACCCCACCGCAGCCAGCATCTCATGGGCTTTCTCTTGCGCTTCAGCGGGTTTACTGCCGCCGATGAGTAATGGCATGGCAACATTTTCTAATGCGGTAAAGTCGGGCAATAAGTGGTGGAATTGATAGATAAAACCTAATTCACGATTACGCAATTCAGCTTTCGCGGTGGAAGAGAGTTGGTTAAGCGAACGCCCCTGATAAATAACCTCGCCAGAGGTAGGTGAATCCAGCCCCCCCAACAAATGCAACAGGGTGCTTTTACCTGAACCTGAACTGCCGACAATTGCCATCAATTCACCAGGCTCGATAGCGAAAGAGACATTGCGCAGAACATCAGTGTGCAGTTGGCCTTCCTGGTAACGCTTGCACAGGTTTATACATTGCAATAAAGGATGATTACTCATAGCGTAAAGCCTCTGCGGGTTGTGCGGCGGCGGCGCGCCAGGAAGGGTACAACGTGGACAACAGAGCGATCACCATTGCCAACAGTACAATGACCGTAACCTGAAGTGGGTCAATCTCCACCGGTAGCGTTGCGCCATCAATTAATACGCCCAAAATAGGGATCAGGGTGTTCAATTGGCTGGCGAGTAAAACCCCAAGCCCCGCCCCAAGCAATGCGCCGATAACCCCTGCGGTGGCACCTTGCACCATAAACACCAACATAATTTGCCGGCGACTCAACCCTTGAGTCTGCAAAATCGCCACCTCGCCTTGTTTTTCCATCACTAACAGCCCCAGCGACGTAATAATATTAAAGGCCGCGACAGCAATAATCAGACTGAGCAATAACCCCATCATGTTCTTTTCCATCCGCACGGCCTGGAAAAGTTCACCTTTACGGTCACGCCAGTCTTTCCATACTGTACCTTCTGGCAAACTCTGCTGGCTCAAGCTATCGACCGACAGCGGCTGCGAGAGGAATAAGCGCCAGCCGGTAATATTCCCCAGAGGGTAACGCATCAGGCGTGATGCATCCTGTTGGTTAACCAAAATTTGATAGCCATCAACTTCGCTATTTGCTGCAAAGGTGCCGATAATATTAAACACACGTTGGCTGGGAATACGGCCCATTGGCGTGAATTGGCTGGCACTCGGTACCATCAAACGCAGTGTTTCACCGCGTTTAACCCCGAGCTGACCCGCTAACTTCTCGCCGAGGATGATGTTGTAGCTACCCGGCGCTAACGCTTTTATATCCACGTTAACCAAATAATTGGCCAACGGTTCATGCTGCTGTGGATCAACCCCCAGCATCACTCCAGCGGCCAAATTACGCGCACTTTGTAACACTACATCCGCCGTGGTCAACGGTACGATATCACTAACACCGCTCAGTGATTTTAGGGTTGAAGCCGGTATCTTGTTTGGATCCAAAGAACCTTGTGGTGTGGTAATCAGCGCCTGTGGCATAAGCCCCAAAATAGTATCCTGCAGATTACGCTCAAAACCATTCATCACAGACAATACCGTGATCAGAGCCATCACCCCCAGCGTAATGCCAATGGTAGAAAGCCACGAAACAAACCGACCGAAGCGGTCAGAAGCACGCCCACGCATATAACGCAGGCCAATAAATAGGGCGACAGGTTGATACATGAAATCTGTTTAGATCCTGTTGCTAAAACAAAGTGATCGAGGATAATAAAGGGTACTCCCGCTTTATGGAACCATTAACCGTCTATATCTCCAGATCTCCAGCTTTTATTCCAAAAAAGGGCGCTTATCTGTAGCGATGGCCTTTCGCGTGCTAGGATAGCCGCCCAGATAATTTGTCGTCGCTGTTGTGCTGCTACTATCATGCCAAAATAAAGCGCTGGTTAGCGACTGGTCAATCATCAGTTCAACCACATACAAAGAGACTGTTTAACTGCTTATGTCCCAACAATATCGTTATTCATTGCCTGAACGACGTGGTGATACCCGTCAGTTAGGTCAGTTGACCGGATCAGCCTGTGCGGTCGAATGTGCCGAAATCATTGAACGCCATGATGGCCCGGTAATGCTGATTACCCCTGATATGCAAACGGCCTTGCGCTTACGTGATGAGATCCAGCAATTCTCGCCGCAACCCGTAAGTACCCTCTCCGACTGGGAAACCCTGCCTTACGACAGCTTCTCGCCGCATCAGGATATTATTTCGGCCCGCCTCTCTTGTTTGTATCATCTTCCGGCAATGAAACGCGGTGTCATTATTCTCCCGATTAATACCCTGATGCAACGAGTGTGCCCACACGAATTCCTGCATGGTCACGCTCTGGTGATGAAAAAAGGCCAACACCTGTCACGGGATAAGTTACGCACCCAACTTGAGCAAGCTGGCTATCGCAGTGTTGAACAGGTCATGGAGCACGGTGAGTTTGCAACACGAGGCGCGTTGTTGGACTTATACCCAATGGGGAGCAATGAACCATATCGGATTGATTTTTTTGATGATGATATTGATAGCCTGCGGGTATTTGACGTTGATTCGCAACGCACACTCGTCGAAGTTGAACAAATAAACTTACTGCCAGCACATGAGTTCCCAATAGATAAGGCGGCGATTGAATTATTCCGTAGCCAATGGCGTGAACAGTTTGAAGTCCGTCGCGATAACGAACATATTTATCAGCAAGTGAGTAAAGGCATCTGGCCTGCCGGTATCGAATATTGGCAGCCGCTGTTCTTCAGCCAGCAATTACCAACATTATTTAGCTATCTCCCTGAGAATACCTTATTGGTAAACACCGGAGATCTGGAAAGTTCGGCAGAACGCTTCTGGCAGGACGTTAACCAACGCTTCGAAAGCCGCCGTGTTGACCCAATGCGTCCACTGCTGGCCCCCGAGAGCTTGTGGCTTCGGGTTGATGCGCTGTTTAATGAATTAAAAGAGTGGCCGCGTGTTCAGCTTAAAACCGAGGCACAGCCCGCTAAAGCCGCAAATACCAATTTATGTTATCAACCACTGCCCGATTTATCCGTTCAGGCGCAACAAAAAGCACCTCTTGATAATCTGCGTCGCTTTATTGAATCGTTCACTGGCAGTGTAGTGTTCTCGGTTGAAAGTGAAGGCCGCCGTGAAACCTTACAAGACCTGCTGGCACGGATAAAACTCAGCCCGATACTGATAACCACGCTCTCTCAGGCGGTTAAACCCGGCCATTATCTGATGGTTGGGGCCTCGGAACGTGGCTTCCTCGATACTGACAAACAGCTGGCGCTGATTTGTGAAAGCGATTTACTCGGCGAGCGTGTCAGCCGCCGTCGGCAAGATAACCGGCGGACCATCAACACGGATACGTTGATCCGTAATCTGGCAGAACTGCGCCCCGGCCAGCCTGTGGTCCATTTGGAACACGGTGTCGGCCGCTATCTGGGGCTAACCACCCTTGAAGCGGGTGGGATAAAGGCTGAATACCTGATATTGACTTACGCCGGTGAAGATAAACTGTATGTCCCGGTGTCATCACTGCATTTAATTAGCCGCTATTCAGGTGGTGCGGACGATAATGCCCCATTACATAGATTAGGCAGCGATGTCTGGAGCCGGGCACGGCAGAAAGCGGCCGAGAAAGTGCGGGATGTTGCTGCTGAACTGCTGGATATCTATGCTCAGAGGGCGGTTAAATCTGGCTTTAAATTTAAGCACGACCGTGAGCAATACCAACTGTTCTGCCAAAGCTTCCCGTTTGAAACCACGCCAGATCAAGAACAGGCGATCAACGCGGTGCTCAGTGATATGTGCCAACCGTTAGCCATGGACCGCCTGGTTTGTGGTGATGTGGGCTTTGGTAAAACTGAAGTGGCGATGCGAGCCGCATTTCTGGCCGTTGCCAATAATAAGCAAGTGGCGGTACTGGTACCAACCACCCTGCTGGCTCAACAACATTTTGATAATTTCCGTGACCGCTTTGCCACTTGGCCGGTACGGATAGAGATGCTGTCCCGTTTTCGCAGCGCCAAAGAGCAGCATGTCATTCTGGAACACGCTGCTGAAGGCAAAGTCGATATTCTTATCGGTACCCATAAATTGCTGCAAAGCGATCTGCATTGGCACGATCTCGGCCTGTTGATTGTGGATGAAGAACACCGCTTCGGCGTGCGTCATAAAGAGCGAATCAAAGCGATGCGGGCTGATGTTGATATCCTGACCCTGACGGCCACGCCAATCCCACGGACACTGAATATGGCAATGAGTGGTATGCGTGATTTATCGATTATCGCCACTCCCCCAGCACGGCGTCTGGCGGTAAAAACCTTTGTCCGCGAATATGATAGCCTGGTGATCCGTGAAGCCATATTGCGTGAAATTCTGCGCGGTGGGCAAGTCTATTATCTGTACAACGATGTAGAAAATATCGAAAAAGTTACGCAGAAACTGGCTGAATTAGTCCCCGAAGCTCGGATAGCCATAGGCCACGGTCAAATGCGTGAACGGGATCTGGAGCGGGTGATGAACGATTTCCACCATCAACGCTTCAATGTTCTGGTCTGTACCACCATTATTGAAACTGGTATTGATATTCCCAGCGCCAATACTATTATTATCGAACGGGCGGATCACTTGGGTCTGGCGCAGTTGCATCAGCTCAGAGGCCGGGTCGGGCGCTCTCACCATCAAGCTTATGCTTACTTGCTAACCCCCAATCCAAAAGCCATGAGTATCGATGCGAAGAAACGGCTGGAAGCCATTGCATCACTGGAAGATCTTGGTGCTGGATTCGCATTGGCAACACATGATTTGGAAATCCGCGGTGCCGGGGAGCTATTGGGGGAAGACCAAAGCGGCCAGATGACCACGGTTGGCTTCTCGTTGTATATGGAGCTACTGGAAAGTGCCGTTGATGCGCTAAAAGAAGGCCGCGAACCTTCATTAGAAGACCTGACCAGCAACCAAACCGAAATAGAAATGCGTATGCCGGTGCTACTGCCAGAGGATTTCATTTCAGATGTGAATATCAGGCTTTCGTTCTATAAACGTATCGCCAGTGCACGCAACGAAACCGAACTTGACGAGTTAAAAGTTGAGCTAATCGACCGATTTGGCAAGCTGCCCGACCCCGCCCGCTATTTATTACATACCGCCGAATTGCGCCAACAAGCCCAGAAGCTGGGTATTAAGCGTATTGAAGGCAATGAGCGTGGTGGTTTCATTGAGTTTGGTGAGAATAATAAAGTGGATCCGGTGTATTTGATTGGGCTGTTACAACGGCAACCACAGATTTACCGTTTGGAAGGGCCAACCAAATTGAAGTTTATGCAAGATTTGAGTGATCGGGCGCAACGGTTGAAATTTATTACGGAGTTACTGGCGGCATTTGCACAACATCGCATTGCCTAGCCTAGCCTCGGTATGTACACATTATTTATAGGTATATACATCAATTTGATATACCTGAATTTGATAAAACGAAAATAACGTGTAAAGGGTTTCTCAGTAGAGGGAAACCCGCGTTAATGCTAATGCCACTCGCTTAACTGTGCAGCCAGTTTCGCTGGCTGAACGCTCTTTCTGGCTAAACGATCAGAACTAACACTATCTACCGCGGGTTCTTGGTGCAAGGTCTTGGACAACAGATTTTGTATTACGCTCGGTTGTTCAGCACCAGTTGACCATTTTTATCAACAGGGATCTGCATACCTGGATCACGATCCATACGAATTTTTCCCTGCTGATCGCCAATTTTGTAGGTTACATCATATCCCAGCGTCTTCTGTGATTTGTCATACACGGTCTGGCAACGCTGTTGGGTTGTGGTATAGGTATCATTTTCCTGCATATTATTTTGCACACGGTTGCCTGCATATCCTCCCGCTAACGCACCCGCTACGGTAGCGATATCCTTACCACGGCCACCACCGACCTGATGCCCCAACACCCCACCTGCGACTGCACCCAACACTGAGCCTGCGATCTTATTTTCGTCTTGTACTGGTTTGCGGTGCGTCACTGTCACGTTACGGCACTCTTGACGAGGCGTTTTGATGGTCTCTTTTATCGGGGTTGCAGTAAGCACTTTGGCATATTGTGGTGCACTGGAGAAGACATCTATATTCGCCACTGCAGCAATTCCCAGAGCGGCGGCAATACCAATACCCACACCGGCTAACATTGATTTGTTCACAGGAAATCCTCCTGAAAATGTTACCACGCACTTTTTGTATCAGAATTTTGCATAGACGCATTTTCGTCATAAAAACAGAAATCTGACCACGCCCGATACAGAGAGTTGCCCTCTAAAATACCGGGATACGGCGTGCGTGACTCGCCGTTTGTAAACACAGGGGGGAGTCTGCACAATGCATGTTGAACTGGCAATAAGACAAAGGAGTCAAATACCCCAAGAGCAGGTGTAAGTGAGTGTGTTTAGGAGGAATCTGACCGCGAGTGTTTATTGATGTCGTATTTTTAGTGACAGGGCCGAATAAATGCTTCTATTTCATTACTTCAACTATGGTCGTCTTGGGACTATTTATAACCCCGATATGTACTGTTTTATCTGAACGTTCAGATTTCCAATATTCACCACTATCCTCAGTACGATCTAATGTAAAACCTATTGAATATAAGTAATTATGAATTTTTTCAATATCATTAGAACCATGAAATGTAACTGCACTAACCTCTATACCAGGCCCATCCACCGTTGCATAACCAAATTCATAATTCGATGATATACGAGGACAATTCTTTATTATCTCATCTGTGAGTAATTGATAGTGTTTTTTATCCTGTTCGGTATAACGTGAATTCCCTCCCGTTAATACTTTTATCGTCGGCCAAAAATATATCATTGGCAATGCCACAATTAATATTAACACGATAAAAATTATAGCTACTTTTTTCATTGTACGACTATCCTAAGAAATGGGTATCAACTTCAACACCATCTTGTGAGGCAATCCCCACATTTCCCGATTTGAAATTATTGTAAGGTATTACTGTTTGCATAAATGATGGAAGATATCCCAAACGGGGTTTGCTATTACGAAATTTTTCTGGATCTGGGAATAACAATGGCAGAAAACTTTCATTTTTATACGAACCTATGGGACCGTAGTAATCCCAACGTTTTAACGCTTCTTCTTTGCTCACTGGGCGCAATATCTCGAACGGACTTGGGATGGAAACAACTCGATAAAAACCCAACAGGTCAGATACTAAATCTTCTCCGCTAAAACCACTATCAGTCACTAAATTGAAAGGGAATGATGCTTGCATAGACTCAAATTGCCGTGCCACCCTCATCATCATCGCGAGAGCTATGCTGTATCTCTCGTGAAGATGCCTTCCTCTCTTTATTCGCCATTTGATCATTCGGGAAATAGAAACTTTCCTTTTCATCCCTAGCATTCCTTGTGAATATTTTACATCATAATAATCTCCCAAGTTTCGCTTGCTATTCGAAGACTCTCCAGCACTCATTTGTCGGAGAATGTTCCTGATATCGTCTCCCTGTGCATGGCCTAAATCTATCCACCCCAGAACCTCAGTATATACTAATCCATGCGTTGAAATTCGCGCTAAATGGCCATCAATAATTTCATTACGTCCACTCACTGTATTTTCCCTTTTTTAAAAAATATAATTTATTCCATTACAACGTTCTTTGCAGATATTTATTATCTCTTTTCTTAATATTATTAAGAAGAGGAAACAACTCAGAATTGAATTTTTCAGATATTTCTTCGATGAGCTTATACGCGTCATTGATTGAAAGCGAGTGCACATAAGAAAATGCGCCGTAGCGCCAGGCCCCCCAACGTCATTGGCACTGTAAGTCAGCGACAAAGGTTAGAAACCAATTTGAACAGCATTATGCTAGCCCGCAGGGTGAGCCTCACGAATGAGGCTCATTAATCCCGATGAGTCTATTGATTTTAAGGTCAACGACCAGTAAGCAATTCGGGTGAGTGAACGCCGCTAACGCCGCTGCAACGTCAAGGCCGAAGGGGAATTTAGTGAAGCTTCAACCGTGGCCTAATCACCCGATTAATCCCGCCCACCAGCATCATCAGACCTGTTTTGGTATAACCATGTAATGCGACCTGATGCATACGATACAACGAGATATAAACGACGCGTGCCACACGCCCTTCTACCATCATTGAACCGCGCATCAGGTTCCCCATCAGGCTCCCGACGGTGCTGAACTTAGATAGCGAAACCAGTGAGCCATGATCTTTATAGATATACGGTTTCAAGCTCTGCCCATTGAGTAAGGCCAGAATATTGCTGTAGCAGCGGCTGGCCATCTGATGTGCAGACTGCGCGCGAGGAGGAACAAAACCACCGTTCGGTTGCGGGCAAGAGGCACAATCACCAATAGCGAAGATATTAGGATCACGGGTCGTTTGCAGCGTTGGCTCAACCACCAACTGATTAATACGGTTAGTTTCCAAACCGGCAATGTCTTTCATAAAGTCGGGCGCTTTGATACCCGCCGCCCATACCATCAGATCAGCATGAATAAACTCACCGTCTTTGGTATTCAGGCCATTCTCATCAGCACTGGTCACCATGGTTTTGGTCAATACACGCACACCTAATTTAGCCAGTTCCTGATGGGCTGCTGCAGAGATACGCGGTGGCAGCGCCGGTAAAATACGTTCACCGGCCTCAACCAAAGTCACATTCAACGCGTGGTTATCTAACCCCTCAAAACCATAGCTGTGCAACTGCTTCACCGCATTGTGCAATTCCGCAGACAGCTCAACACCAGTAGCCCCGCCCCCCACAATAGCGATGTCCACTTTGCCTTTCTCACCCGGTTGCGCTGAATACTTCAGGAATAGGTTAAGCATTTCATTATGGAAGCGATGCGCCTGATGAGGGTTATCCAGGAAGATGCAGTTATCTTTCACACCCGGTGTCCCGAAATCGTTAGAAACACTGCCCAAGGCCATCACCAGAATGTCATAGGACAACTCACGTTGTGTCACCAGTACATCACCGTGTTCATCACAAATCTCAGCCAGGCTAATTGTTTTGTTTTCACGGTTAATACCGGTTAATGAACCCAGTTGGAAATTGAAATAGTGATTACGGGCATGCGCCAAATAGCTCAACGCATCGACACCATCATCCAGAGAGCCCGTAGCAACTTCATGTAACAGTGGTTTCCACAGATGGCTATGGTTACGGTCAACCAAAACTATCTCTGCTTTTTTACTGCGCCCGAGTTTATGACCGAGACGGGTTGCCAACTCAAGACCACCTGCCCCACCACCAATAATAACGATTTTTTTCTTCAGCGTTGTCAAAATGACCCCCTAAATGTGAACCAATTGTTAGCTAAGGGTAAAATAATAATATCCTTAGATAACATAGGGTTCGCTAATATTAAATCAATAAACTGTGGTCAGAATATCATGAGGGGTCATATGGTCATACCAAAATTGATATATATCAACTTTTTTTGATTAAACTGACAGTATGGGAATTTTTTCTAGAATAGGATTCAAATAGTTAGCGTTTCGTCACGATTTAAAATTTTTGCACTTGCTTAAGAGAAAAAAGCTACTTTTGCTTTTTCGATGATAAAAATGGCTTGGAGCAGTCCGTAAAAAACCCATTCCCAAGCCGCATAACCGACCATTCACGTTTTTTCAATTAACCCACTATTAACAAATCAGGCCGTTAAGCCAGCATTTTAAATGCCTTGATCCGTTGTAGATGTGGTGAAAGATCTTTAAATTTATGGCTCTGCTTGTCATCCCATACGATCTCATAATAAGGATGTAAATCACCCGCAGTGCGCTGACTATCGAGCATTTCATCATGGCGAGAGAGCACCACCAAACAGCGATCACGATTTTTCTCACGAAAGCCATCAATGCATTTACTGGCAATATCAATGTACTCTTCCGGACGATCAATTTTGCCACTCATATTTTCTTGCGGATAGAGATTGGGGTTGAACGCTACCTGGCGAATACCACATAAGAAACCAATACGTTCAGCCCAAAAACCGCCTAATCCAACACCACAAATCAAGGATTTTTCATCACCCCCCTGCTGAATGGCTTTATCCACTTCTTTCAACAAATATTGCATGTCATGCCGCGGATGTAAGGTGCTGTAACTGATAAAGCGCACATCAGGATCGATAAATTGTAGCTGTAAAACTTTCTCGTGATTGCCGGGGCTATTGGAATCAAAACCATGTAAATAGACGATCATATTTATCCTCGCTACGACATTTTCTGCGCGGTAGTGTGCGTTACTGATCAAAGCCCCCACTGAAAAGAGGGGGCCATTGGCCCTTATGGGGCGAGTAATAATACCGAAGCGTACCCGGCGCTACCCCTATTGCCCCAACGTTTGTTTATGTACATCCCAGCGTTCGCTGAGTGCCGTTAATGCTTTATTCGCCTGTTGCCAACGGGATGAAGCCATCAATGTCTGGCGGTCAAATTGCCCTGAATGATACAAACGGGTCAGTTTATCGGCTTTGATCGGAGGCAGATTATCCAGCACACTCACGGCTCCCTGGCGGTTATTACACACCAAAATCATATCGCAACCAGCATCCAATGATGCCTGGCCGCGCTCGGTGTAACTGCCCATGACCGCAGCCCCTTCCATCGAGAGATCATCAGAGAAAATAATGCCCTCGAACCCTAGCTCTTGGCGCAATATCTCTTGTAACCAATAGGCAGAACCACTGGCGGGCCGCGTATCAGCTTCGGTATAAATCACATGTGCTGGCATAATGGCATCCAGTAATTTCCGCTGGATCAACTCACGAAATATAACCATATCATGAGTACGGATTTCTGCCAGTGGCCGATTATCATGTGGCGTCTCTTTATGTGAGTCTGCAGTTACTGCGCCGTGCCCTGGAAAATGCTTGCCCGTGGTTTTCATCCCCGCACTGTGCATCCCACGGATGAAACACTCCGCCATTATCTGCGCCTGTTGTGGGTCACTGTGGAATGAACGCTCACCAATTGCGGCACTGACATGGCCAATATCCAGTACTGGGGCAAAACTGATATCGATATCCATCGCCATCATTTCTGCCGCCATCAACCACCCCGCTTCTTGTGCCAGTTGAGCCGCAGTAGCGGCATCATTGATAGCCGCGAAAGACTGAGCCGCTGGCAGGCGGGTAAAACCGTCACGAAAGCGTTGGACCCGCCCCCCTTCCTGATCCACTGCGACCACCAAACGTTCATGCGATGCTGCACGGATTTGGCGTACTAATTCGCGTAACTGCTCCGCATCATGAAAATTACGGCTGAATAAGATCAACCCTCCCACCAGTGGGTGTTTTAAAATCTCACGCTCTTCAGCATCCAGCTCATAGCTGGCAACATCTAACATCACGGGACCCACGGTCACCTCACTTTATTCAGATTGATAACGACCCTTCGTGCTTGAAGCGGCGGGCTTGGTGCCGCAGGGCTTAAAAAGACAGATTAAAACGTTGGCGCAACGGCGCGGCCCATTCCAAGAATATTGGGTCAGCGGTTTGCTGCCAACGCACTTCAAACCACATCAACATCAGGTAATCGACCCAAGGCAGCCATTGCTGAATCTGACGGGATAAACGAGCGATGTCATGATAACCATGCTCATAGTTGCAATAGTCCTGCAAAAAAGCCTGTTGTTGCAGCTTTGACCAACGATTACCGCGAAATAGCGCAGCAATCTCCAGGGCAATATCGCCATCGGCCGCATATTCCCAGTCAATTAATTTCAGCCCAACAGGGGTTGCCAACAGATTTCCGGGGTGAATATCCATATGCAAAGGAGCAAGTTTTGTTATCGCTGGCAACCGTCTACGGAGAAAATCATGCTGTAGCCGCACCCCGTCAGGCGAACGGCGCGCAGGATCAATCAGCGCCCCATAACGGGCAATCTGAGTACGTAAATCCAGACGGTAACCGCTGGCAGGCAGATGATGTAAGCGAGTCAGTAACCGCGCCAATTGTCCATAGCTCGCCAATGGGACGAACTGTTCATTAGTGACAACGTCACCTTCAAGCCAGTTCACCACTAACCAACGTCGGTCAGCAGCAATCACCGCAGGAGACAGCCCACTGCCAGCAATATGTTGCAAAAATTTACGCTCACGTCGCCGGTTGACCCCTAACTGGCTTTTTTGCGGCGATTGCTCGCGCGCCAGCCAGTCAATATCTGGGCCAGTAATACGCCAACTTTCACCGGTTAATCCCGAAACCGGGCTAATATGGCAATCGGCGGTTTTCACCGCCGGATTGATGTTTGCTATTAATGCAGACAGAGAAGAATCAATATTGGACAGGCGCATTACCAGACCAAATGATTTCGCCGGTTTGTGTCTGCATCAATTGCATTTCAATGGTCGGAGATTTCACATCGCCACTAACATCGCTGTACAGCATATATTGCGCACCGACGTAACGGGCCAGACCAATCGCTTTACTGCGTGAGCCAAAGCTATCTTCCTCAGATAAACCCAGCGTTTGTTTAGCGACGCCCAGTTGCTGTGGTGAGATCAGCACAAACTTTTTATTTGATGACAGTACTTGGTGCAACGCAGCGGTCGCTTTCGCTGTTTGCAATGTACCATTAGTATTATTTTTAACCGAATCCACCAACAGTATGCTACCTGTCACTACCTCATTGCTGTTCACCATTTGAGCAACCAGAGGTTCGACACTGACAGCCCAGTCAATTGACTGCACTTTCGGTGGCTGCGGAACAGTATCTACCGGCGGTGGCGTCTCAACGTCCGGTGGCGTTACTGGTTCAATGGTCACTGGAGGCGTCGGTGCGACAGAATCCGGCGGAACACAACCCGTCAGCACCAGTGCGGCCAGCGCCAGAGATAAATACCTTTTCATTGTTCCACTCCAATAACGTGATTATAAAAAAACAATCCGTTATAAAAATAAATAGAGACGCGCACTGCGCGCATTAAAATTATTGTTAATTGACTGAATAGCTACATCATCACCCGGTGCGATCACAATAGAACGCGTTGCTTCCAGTGGCGGGACATCCAGCCCTTGGGCATCATACCAATAAAAACGATAGTGTATTTTTACCGGTGTATTCCGACTATTGTTGAGTACCGAGTGGGCAATATTTTTACCCGAGGAGGCGGAGATCACCGGTTGGGAAGCCAGAATACCTGCCGTCAGTACCGATGGATCCATCACGACGGTTTGCTGCTGGTTAACCGCGATCCCTTGCGGGCTGCTGCACCCCAGCAATGTTGTTACGCAAGCGAACACTATCACGGGTAATAGCAACGTTTTAAGACCGCGCATAAGTTGACCTCTGCAAAACTTACTTATTATAGGGCTATTTGTGGGGCAACAAAGGGCCAAGCTCACGGCCACCGAGTAAATGCATATGAATATGATAGACAACCTGCCCAGCATGGCGGTTGCAGTTGATAATTAACCGATAGCCATCTTCTGCAATGCCTTCTTGCTCCGCCAGTTTAGCGGCCACCGTCACCATACGGCCAAGTGCCGCCTCATGTTCAACCGTGACATCATTCACTGTTGGGATCAAAATATTAGGAATGATTAAGATATGGGTTGGTGCCTGCGGGGCAATATCGCGAAACGCCGTCACCAACTCATCTTGATAAACCACATCGGCAGGGATTTCGCGGCGGATAATTTTGCTGAAAATCGTTTCTTCGGCCATAACACATTTCCTTGGTCATTATAAAATTGAAGAACATGCAGTATGAGCGACAATTTCTATTGGTTTCAACCTGATTAGACATTTTCCAGGGCGAATGACACACAACCAGCCCGAACACCCCGGCTGACTAACCTTTCTCACTAACATTAAGGATCGCGGACTGCGCTTATAAATCAGCCTCTTGCATAAGCTGCGGCTTGTTCAAACAGCTCCTGACTTGGGCGGATACCGGTGTATAACACAAATTGCTCTACAGCCTGAATAGCAAAAACCTCGGCACCGGTGATCACTGTTTTTCCCTGAGTCTGAGCATAGCGGATAAGCGGGGTGACGGCGGGCAACGCCACAACATCAAAAACAATTTTCGCACGATCCACTTCAGTTTCAGTAAAAGCCAATTTATCAGCATCAGCCCCCCCAACCATGCCGACTGGCGTCGCATTAATGAGCATATCAGCCTGAATATTCTGCATATCAGGGCGATAGATGTAACCAGATTGCTCTGCGAGTTGCTTGCCGGTCTTTTCATTGGTGGCGACAATATAACCCTGTTTGAAGCCAGCATTTTTCAGCGCAAAGGCAACGGCTTTCGCCATACCGCCACTGCCCCGCAAGGCAAACACGTTATCTGCCGGGATCTGATACTCCTGCAACAATTTGGCAATGGCAATATAGTCGGTATTGTACGCTTTCAGATAACCGCCAGTATTAACCAGTGTATTCACTGAGTTGATCGCTTTGGCCGAGGGGTCCATCTCATCTACCATTGGAATAACGGCCTCTTTAAACGGCATTGAGATCGCGCAGCCACGGAAACCCAACGCTCGCACACCACCAATAGCCGCAGCCAAGTCGTTGGTGGTAAAAGCTTTATACAAATAATCGAGATCTAAAGCATCATACAAAAAGTTATGAAAACGGGTACCAAAATTGCTGGGCCTGGCCGCGAGGGAAATACACACTGTCGTATCTTTGTTTAAGTACCGGGTCATCTTCTTCACCTTGATGTCAATCGCATCCGCCCATTGACTCCCACTGTAGCGCAAGAGCACAACAGACGATGAAATGCTTGTTGTGGTAAAAATTATGGACTAAAAAGAGGATATTAAAAACTACAGGTAGATGGAAACATCAATTTAATTGATTTAGATATGAATCAATATGAGCATTAAATAAACATCAAAATAGCCAGCATATTTAATCGGGCGTTCTAACAGCCTCAGTAAATTCGTTTAATCTTGTTTCAGCTAATAAGAAACAGAGTAAAAGAATTCAGAAAATGGATAGGTCATATTTTAGCCAATTTACAACGGTTAATTTTAAATAATAAAGGGAGGCTCTCGCCTCCCTTTTGCTCTCCCCTAACCTGAATTAATGGTTACGAATGTATTCGTCCATATCAGTTTTCAGGTTGTCAGATTTGGTGCCGAAGATAGCCTGAACACCAGAGCCTGCCACAACAACACCGGCAGCACCTAATTTCTTCAGACCAGCCTGATCAACCTTGGACACATCTGCCACGCTAACACGAAGGCGAGTGATACAAGCATCCAGGTTAGTAATGTTGTCTTTACCACCAAATGCTTCAACCAGAGCGGCTGACATTTCTGTGCCACCCTGTACTGATTGCTCAGTAGACGAATCTTCACGTCCAGGGGTTTTCAAATTCAGTTTAGTAATCAATACACGGAAGATGGTGTAATACACCAGACCGTAGCAGATACCGACCAGAGGGAACAGCCAGATACGGCTACTGTTACCGCTCAAGACAACAAAGTCAATCAAGCCATGAGAGAAACTGGTCCCATCACGCATCCCTAACAGAATACAGATTGGGAAGGCCAAACCTGCCAAGATCGCATGGATAAAATACAAAATTGGCGCCACGAACATAAAGGAGAATTCGATTGGCTCGGTAATACCGGTCAGGAATGATGTCAGTGCTGCCGAGATCATGATCCCGCCCACTTTTGCACGGTTTTCTGGTTTGGCTGAATGCCAAATCGCAATGGCTGCCGCTGGCAGACCGTACATTTTAAACAGGAAACCACCCGATAATTTACCCGCTGTTGGGTCACCCGCCATATAGCGTGGGATATCACCGTTGAATACCTGACCCGCTGCGTTGGTGTACTCACCAATTTGCATTTGGAATGGCACGTTCCAGATATGGTGCAGACCGAATGGTACCAATGAGCGTTCAACAACGCCGTAAATACCAAAAGCGACGACCGAGTTCTGATAAGCCGCCCACTCGGAGAAAATTTGGATAGCTTTACCGATAGGTGGCCAGATGAAGGACAGCAGTATGCCTAAGAAAATCGCGGTAAACCCGGAGATAATCGGCACAAAACGTTTGCCCGCAAAGAAGCCCAAATATTCCGGTAACTGAATGCGGTAGAAACGGTTAAACATATAGGCGGCAACCGAACCGGCAATAATCCCGCCCAATACCCCGGTATCAGCTAAATGCTTAGTCGCAATTTCTTCTGCTGGCAGATGCAAGACCAGAGGTGCGACTACCGCCATGGTTTTTACCATGATGCCGTAAGCCACAACCGCCGCCAACGCAGATACACCATCGTTGTTGGTAAAGCCAAGTGCAACACCAATAGCAAAGATCAATGCCATGTTAGCAAAGACGGAACCACCGGCTTCTGCCATTACGTGAGAGACTACCGAAGGTAGCCAGCTAAAATTCGCGGAACCGACACCCAGCAGAATACCTGCGATGGGCAACACGGATACCGGTAGCATTAGCGATTTACCTACCTTTTGCAGGTTTGCAAATGCGTTCTTAAACATAGTTGAGCGTGCTCCTGAGTAATAGTACTTTTCTTGCTGTTTTTCGCGCTATGGGCATTACAAAGGGGGGAGTATGCCTTTGCGAATAAGGGTGTCTAAGCACCCCTTTAATTTTTACGAAGAGTAAAATAAATAACTTGCTTAATGTTTGACGGTAGTCACGTTCCTTTCAATAAAGTGCATAATTTCTCTCGAATTTCGTACTTTACGTAAATAAATGTCAATAATAGCCGTCATCACCCAATAAATTGGGTGAGAACATTACTTCTTTCGGTGATTAATTACGAGCTAAAAAAAAAGTATTCTTATGGAAGCGGGCACTTCTCACTGGATAGCGTTGAGGGGTCTAGATGAAATAACCGGCAGAAGTTTGCTGTCGTCGCTTCTGCCAGCGATTCAAGACTTACCCCCTTCAGCACAGCCATATACTCTGCTACATCACGGACATAGGCAGGTTGATTCTCTTTACCACGATGAGGAACGGGGGTCAGATACGGTGAATCCGTTTCCACCAACAGCCTATCGAGTGGAACATAGCGCGCAACATCACGCAGTTGTTCGGCGTTGCGGAACGTGACAATCCCTGAGAAAGAGATATAAAAGCCAAGGTCTAAAAGCGTTGCTGCCGTGGCTTTGTCTTCCGTAAAGCAATGTAAGACACCACCGCAATCCTGCGCCTGCTCTTCGCGTAAAATCGACAGGGTATCTTCCCGTGCATCGCGGGTATGCACGATAACCGGTTTATTTAATTCGCGGCCAATACGAATATGTTCACGGAACGAAGCTTGCTGTAACGGGATGTTATCTTGCTGATAAAAGTAATCCAGCCCAGTCTCCCCCATCGCGACAACATGAGTGCCAGCGGCTAACTCTCTCAACTGCTGAAAATCATAGCCACCGTCCAAGTTGAGCGGATGAACACCACATGAGAACGCCACATTCTTACGCTCACCAATCAATGCCGTCATGGCGGTGAAACCCGGTAAGGTGGTGGCAACAGCCAGAATAAAGCCCACATCACGCGCATTAGCTTTGGCTAATACGTCATCGACACTGCTGTGCAATGTCTGGTAATCAAGGCTATCAAGGTGGCAATGAGAATCAACTAACAACATAATATTAAACTCTTTTACAACGAAGGTAAGGTGGAATAAGTACCCGTGGACAGTGCTGTTTCCCAGTTGAGCAGTTGCTCAGTAAGTAACAATTCACGATTAACACCTACCACAGATAATAATTGATGGTGGCAATGAGCCAGTTGCTTAGCTAACTGAAGTAATACTGGCGTAGCCGCAATATGTGCTAACTGTTGCACTAATGGCAATTGATCTTGATTAACCGCAAACTCTCCTGCCCCCTGCTGCCACTTCAACGCATCCAAGAGAAGTGAAGAGAGCCATTGTAAGCGCTCAGCAGCATCATCATGGTTGAGTTGTGGTAACAACGACAGCAAGTCTGAGCGGTTCAGAGCCTCGCTTAGCCCGCTACACAGAGCACGGCGTATACTCCAGCGCTCTGGTTGGAGCAAGCGCTCAGCAGCCAACGGCGCACCCTCACTCAATTTCAGGGCCGCCAACATCGCGACGGGATCCACAGGGAGTTGCCGCTTACGCCATTGCAGATTGAGCCATTGCAGACAAATAGCCGTATCCGGGCAAGCCAGATACCAATAAAAACAGCGGCTACGCAGTGTCGCCAGCAAGCTGGCGGGCTGGTGGCAATCCAAGAGAAAATAGGTCTTCTCTGGAGGCTCTTCCAGCGTTTTTAGCAGGGCATTGGCGGCAGCATCGGTCAACACTTCGGCATGTGGCAACCACACCACCTTTGCACCGCCTTGTTGAGCATGGGAATACAGTTTATCAATCAATTGGCGAACCAACTCAACCCCGATACTGATTTTGCCTTTTTCCGGTGTCAACACATACCAATCGGGATGGTTGCCTGCCAACATCAAACGGCAGCTGTGGCATTCACCGCAACTCTTCTCACCTTGCCGCTGCTGACACATTAGCCAGCGGCTCAGCGCATAAATCAACGCGTCTTCACCATTACCGGGTAATGAATGCAACAGTAATGCATGGTGCCCGCGCCCGGAACTGTGCTGCCCAACCAGTTGGCGGTAAGGGACGTTAAGCCACGGATACCAATTCATTACACGGGTTCCTGGCTGGTCAGCCACTGAGTGAGCACCTGGCTGATCGACACACTAACTTGCTCAATGGGTTGGGAGGCGTCAATCGTTTTAATTCGGGTATCACTGGCGGCCAATTCAAGGTAACGTGCGCGGGTTCGCTCGAAAAATGCCAGTGACTCCTGTTCGATACGGTCCAATTCCCCGCGCGCGCGGGCACGAGCCAAGCCCACAACCGGCGGCAGATCCAAATATAAGGTCAGGTCTGGCCGGAATTCGCCTAACACCGTGTCACGTAACGATGCCATCAGTTGGCTGTCAACTCCTCGCCCCCCTCCCTGATATGCCTGTGATGATAAATCATGGCGGTCACCTACGACCCAACTGCCACGCGCCAGTGCTGGTTTGATGACATTTTCTACTAATTGCACCCTGGCGGCATACAGCATTAATACCTCGGCTTTATCCGTCAGGACCTCACCGTCAATACCTTGCTTAATCAAGTCACGCAGTTTTTCCGCCAAAGGGGTTCCCCCCGGCTCACGGGTAAAAACGATATCGTTAATCCCTTGGGCACGCAGCACAGCGACCACGGTGTCTCGAGCGGTGGTTTTCCCTGCCCCTTCAA
Source organism: Yersinia similis (assembly GCF_001053095.1). Lineage (GTDB taxonomy): Bacteria > Pseudomonadota > Gammaproteobacteria > Enterobacterales > Enterobacteriaceae > Yersinia > Yersinia similis. The sequence continues at coordinate 107,230 of NZ_CGBP01000003.1, forward strand.
GCCCTTCAATAACGATAAATTTACTGTTCATTTTTATCCTTTAGCGACTGGCGATAAATACGCACGGCTTGATTATGACTGGCTAAATTGGTGGTGAATGTATGCCCGCCCTTACCGTCTGCTACAAAATAGAGATAGGGCGTTTGGGCCGGATGGGCAGCAGCGGTCAGCGATGCCAATCCCGGCATGGCAATAGGAGTTGGCGGCAAACCGGAAATAACATAGGTATTATACGGCGTCGGGGTATCTAAGTCTTTACGAGTAATGTTGCCGCTGTACTTCTCGCCCATACCATAAATCACTGTTGGATCCGTTTGTAGGCGCATACCAAGACGCAAACGGTTAATAAAGACAGAAGCCACCTTAGTGCGCTCCTCATTTACCGCAGTTTCTTTTTCAATGATTGACGCCATAGTGACCAAATCACTTGGGGTCTTATACGGCAATGCGTCATCACGCCCCTGCCAGATTTCCTCAACGGTCTTCTCCATTCGTTCATGGGCACGTTTGAGCAGTGCTAAATCCGTTGTACCTGCGGTATAGGAATAGGTATCAGGGTAGAGCCAGCCTTCGGGGTGTTCACTCTCTTTTAAACCCAGTAACTGCGCAATTTCAGCATCTGTTTTCCCTTCCAGTACATGTTTGACATATTTTGACTGTTGCAACTCATCCAGCCAATCACGCAGGCGCTTACCTTCAATAAAGCGAACGGTAAACTGTGCTTCTTTACCACTGACCAATAACTCCAGCATGCCACGTACCGTCATACCCGGCGTAAAACGATATGTCCCAGCCTTAAAATTAGCCAGTTCGGGTTCGATGCGCAGTAGCCAAGGAAATAAATCTGTATTAGCAATCACATGGTCACGTAGTAATAAATTCTCTAGCGCAACCCGCCCGGTACCTGCCGGTAAGGTAAAGTAAGTCTCTTGTTTAATCGCCAAGGGCTGACGCGCAAAATCTTGTACTTTTTGATAACCCAACAGCAGTAATCCCAAACAGATCACAACAACAAGGATCAGTGCTTTGGTGCTTTTTCTTTTCATCGGGTGGCCATTTTTAAATTTGAATGTGGCGGTTTTAAATTGAATGTGGCGGCGTTCTAAAACAAGCGTGATTATATAACAATTAATTATATCTATGCATCGTAGGTATCATCACTCATATATCGCAGCAATGCAGGTTTAATAGGTCAAATAACACTCTTGATTTGTATACCCATTTACCCACTTTATTGACCGGCAGTACTGGCATCAATGCGTTACAAACAATAACTTCATCGGCATCGGCCAGTACATTCAGCGGCTGAACCACAATTTCAACCGGCATATTATGAGCAGCTAAACAGGCAATAATCCGCTGGCGCATAATGCCATCAACCCCCGAATGGCTGAGATCTGGAGTATATACCTGGCTGCCTTTGCGCCAGAATAAATTAGCCGCACAGCATTCCACCAGCTGACCCGCAGTGTCAAGTACCACCGCCTCGTCGGCATCTGTCTGTTCAAGATGTGCGCGGATCAATACTTGTTCCAACCGATTCAGATGTTTGATACCGGCCAATAATGGGCTACGCGCCAGAGGCACTGGGCTAAGAGCCAACGAAATACCGCGATCCCGCCAGGTGGAATAATAGGCCGGATAGTCACTGAGCGAAATAATTCGGGTAGGATGCTGACATGCCGTTCCGCTATAGCCTCGACCACCACTTCCACGACTGATAATAACTTTCAGTACGCCGCTCTCCGTATGACTTGCTGCCTCAGCCATTTCTTTGGTCAATACATTCCAGTTGACCGTGGGCAGTAATAGACGTTCAGTCGCCCGTTGCAAACGCAGCACATGCTGGTCAAGCCAAACAACCCGCCCATCGGATACACGAGCAGTGGTAAAACAGCCATCACCAAACTGTACCGAACGATCCGAAGCTGAAATCAAATTTTGCTCTACACCGTTAATCCAAAACATTTCAGATTCTCTTTAGATGGGATGTGTCTTGTTTGCCATATACTTAACCGCCAGACATTCACTTGCCATGTATATGGTTACTATGTATTTAACTTATACACTGACAATATCAGATTTAAGCTGAGGATTTACCCCTTCTGACTTATTGCCGCAGTGCGGGTCGCTGTCACGCCCCCAAATCACTGACAGGTGTATACACGGGAATTTATTCGTTTGCTGTTTGGCTGCAACGCCGCAGACTGTGAATATATCTCTTTGTGAGACACTGATGATGGCGGGATGTTTGAATGATATAGGATGAACGTAATAAAAGACCCGGAAAAACCGGGCCTTTTTAGCATCAGAACCTTAACAGCCACGGTTATACCTTACGGAATACCAAAGAGCCGTTAGTGCCGCCGAAACCAAAGGAATTACACAGGGTGTATTCCATATCTTTTACTTGACGAGCGTCATGCGGAACATAATCCAAATCGCAACCTTCATCTGGATTATCCAGGTTGATCGTTGCAGGAATAGCCTGATCACGCAGCGCCAACACGGTAAAGATAGACTCAACGGCACCAGCTGCACCCAATAAGTGCCCAGTCATGGATTTGGTGGAACTGACCATAACTTTATAGGCATCTTCACCAAATACAGACTTAACGGCCTGCGTTTCGGCTTTATCGCCAGCAGGAGTTGATGTGCCGTGGGCATTAATATAACCAATTTGCGAGGTTGTGATGCCAGCATCACGTAATGCATTCACCATGGCCAAAGCGGCTCCTGAACCGTCTTCCGGCGGAGAGGTCATATGGTAGGCATCGCTGCTCATACCAAAACCAACAACTTCAGCATAGATTTTTGCACCACGCTTTTTCGCGTGTTCGTACTCTTCCAGCACCATCATGCCAGCACCATCCCCCAGAACGAAACCATCACGGTCTTTATCCCACGGGCGACTTGCTGCTTGTGGGTTATCGTTACGAGTAGACAATGCGCGGGCTGCACCAAAACCGCCGACACCTAATGGTGTACTGGCTTTTTCCGCCCCCCCTGCCACCATGACATCAGCATCATTATAAGCAATGATACGTGCCGCGTGACCGATATTATGTACGCCAGAAGTACAGGCGGTAGCAATAGATATACTTGGTCCACGCAGGCCATACATGATAGTCAGATGACCAGCAATCATGTTCACAATGGTTGAAGGCACAAAGAATGGGCTAATTTTACGTGGCCCACCCTTCACCAATGCGGTGTGGTTTTCTTCAATTAGACCCAACCCGCCAATACCAGAACCGATAGCGGCACCAATACGGGAAGCATTGGCTTCTGTAATTTCAAGCCCAGCGTCTTGCATGGCTTGCATGCCAGCAGCAACACCGTACTGAATGAAAGCATCCATTTTGCGTGCATCTTTACGCGAAATGTAATCTTCACAATTAAAATCTTTTACTAAGCCAGCAAATCGCGTTGCATAGGCACTAGTATCGAAATGGTCGATCAGGCTGATGCCACTCTGCCCGGCAAGAACAGCTTTCCATGTGGATTCGACTGTATTACCGACAGGAGACAATATGCCCAGTCCAGTCACAACAACTCGACGCTTAGACACGGTTGTCCTCCAGGGAGGGAAAATAACACTTCGGACAAAAAAAACTTAGGCGGTCGAATGACCGCCTAACTATCTAAACTTAAAGCATGTTCGCTTACTGCTGGTTAGCGTTGATAAAATCAATAGCTGCCTGAACAGTAGTGATTTTCTCTGCTTCTTCGTCTGGAATCTCGGTATCAAATTCTTCTTCCAGAGCCATTACCAGCTCGACGGTGTCCAGAGAATCCGCGCCAAGATCTTCAACGAAAGAAGCACTGTTCTTCACTTCGTCTTCTTTAACACCCAGTTGTTCAACGATGATTTTCTTAACGCGTTCTTCGATAGTGCTCATACTCTTAAATTTCCTATCAAAACTCGCTTTCGCGATGGTTTTCGTAGTGTATAAAATGTTGAAAAAGATGCAACTAAATCTCGGCTGGTCAAACCACGATTTTACGCTATTTTGCGGTTTTTACCTCAAATAACGCAAATACTTTCGTGATTTTTAAATCATATACATGCCGCCATTGACATGTAACGTTTCACCAGAAATGTAGCTGGCCTCGTCAGAGGCTAAAAATGCAACAGCGCTGGCGATTTCTTTAGCATCCCCAAGCCGGTTAGCTGGTACTTGGGCTAAAATGCCTGCGCGTTGATCATCCGTCAACGTCCTAGTCATGTCCGTCTCAATAAAGCCAGGTGCCACAACGTTGACAGTAATGCCACGTGAAGCCACCTCACGCGCCAAAGACTTGCTAAAACCTATAACTCCAGCTTTAGCTGCCGCGTAGTTAACCTGCCCCGCATTGCCCATTGTCCCAACAACAGACCCTATGGTGATGATACGGCCAAATCGCTTTTTCATCATAGCGCGCATTACCGCTTTTGACAGACGGAATACGGAAGTCAGATTCGTGTCAATAATATCCTGCCACTCATCATCCTTCATACGCATCAGCAGGTTATCACGCGTAATACCAGCATTATTAACTAAAATATCGACTTCGCCAAATTCCGCACGAATCGTTGCCAGTACTGTGTCGATCGAAGTGGGATCCACAACGTTCAACATTAAACCTTTTCCGTTCTCACCCAAGTAGGCGCTAATAGCTTCAGCGCCCTTCTCACTGGTCGCGGTACCAATAACACAAGCACCGCGTTCAACCAATAATTCTGCAATAGCGCGACCAATACCACGGCTTGCGCCAGTGACCAGTGCAATTTTTCCTTCGAAGCTCATGTTACCCTCTTTCTTAGTGTTCAAGCGCACTGTTCAGCGTGACAACATCGTTGACTGCCGCTGCAGCCAATGAATCAACGATACGCTTAGTCAGGCCGGTCAATACTTTACCTGGCCCAATCTCTAACAGCAGTTCAACACCTTCAGCTGCAATAAATTCAACACTTTCAGTCCAACGTACCGGATTATACAACTGACGGACCAATGCGCTACGGATAGCGGCTGGGGACACCTCAGCTTTCACATCTACGTTGTTAACCACCGGGAAGAGCGGCTCCTGAAAATCAATTTTCTCAAGTGCGACTGCCAGCTTGTCGGCCGCAGGTTTCATTAGCGCACAATGGGAAGGCACACTGACAGGCAATGGCAAAGCCCGCTTTGCGCCAGCGGCTTTACATGCTGCGCCAGCACGTTCGACAGCGTCTTTGTTGCCAGCAATAACCACCTGACCGGGTGAGTTAAAGTTTACCGGTGACACGACCTGGTCCTGTGCTGATTCTTCACAAGCTTTGGCAATGGATTCATTATCCAAACCAATAATGGCATACATGGCACCGGTACCTTCAGGTACCGCCTCCTGCATGAGTTTCCCACGCAGTTCAACCAAGCTGACGGCCTGTTTAAAATCCAGAACGCCGGCACAAACCAACGCTGAATATTCACCCAAACTATGACCAGCCATCAGTGATGGCAATTTGCCCCCCTGATGCTGCCAGATACGCCAAATTGCCACAGATGCTGTCAGCAATGCGGGTTGCGTCTGCCACGTTTTATTCAGCTCTTCTGCTGGGCCTTGTTGTACCAATTGCCAGAGATCATAGCCCAGTACAGACGACGCCTCACTGAAGGTCGCTTCAACTATCGGAAATTGTGCGGCCAAATCGGCCAGCATGCCGAGGGACTGAGAACCCTGGCCTGGAAATACCATTGCAAATTTCGACATTTTGCATTCCTGTTACATCAAAAAACGGCCGGTTAAATCAAAAACGAACCAGTGCAGAGCCCCAGGTAAATCCACCGCCAAACGCCTCAAGCAGTACCAACTGCCCACGTTGAATTCGCCCATCTCGCACCGCTTCATCGAATGCCGAAGGCACTGATGCCGCGGAGGTGTTCCCATGACGATCAAGCGTGATCACCACTTTATCCATCCCCATGCCTAACTTTTTAGCCGTAGCGCTAATAATACGCAGGTTAGCCTGATGTGGCACCAACCAATCGAGCGCAGTGCGATCCAGATTATTAGCCTGCAATGTTTCATCCACAATGTGGGCCAGCTCCGTTACCGCAACTTTAAAAACTTCATTGCCTGCCATCGTGACATAGGCAGGTTGGTCCTGCTGACGGTCTGGATACGGTAAAGCGAGCAACTCGCCATAACGACCATCAGCATGTAAATGTGTAGACATAATACCTGGTTGCTCAGATGGGCCAAGCACCACCGCGCCAGCGCCATCGCCAAACAGAATGATCGTACCACGATCTTCTGGATCCAATGCACGAGACAACACATCTGACCCAATAACAATGGCATGCTTGACCGCACCACTCTTAACATACTGGTCAGCAACACTCAGCGCATAGGTAAAACCCGCGCAAGCCGCAGCCAAATCAAAAGAAGCTGCATCTTTGATACCGAGCATTCGCTGCACCTGGCAAGCCGAGCTTGGGAAAGCATGGCTTGAAGAGGTAGTCGCGACGATAATCAACCCGATATCGTTCTTATCAATACCGGCCATTTCCAGCGCTTTTTCTGCCGCTTGGAAACCCATAGTCGCGACTGTTTCGTCAAGGCCTGCAATACGCCGCTCACGGATCCCCGTACGAGTGACAATCCACTCATCCGATGTATCCACCATTTTTTCTAAATCAGCATTGCTGCGCACTTGTACGGGCAGATAACTCCCCGTACCGAGAATCTTAGTATACATGTACGATCAGTCACTCTTGGGTAATACCGCTTCAAGGCGCGCGGCAATCCGTTCAGGAACTTGCCGCTGCACCGCCTGCACTGCCTGCTCGATAGCTACGGCGAATGCGCGTTGATTCGCTGCGCCGTGACTCTTAATTACAATACCTCGTAATCCTAGCAGACATGCGCCATTATACTGGTCGGGATTCAAATGACCGAACCGCTTTGCCACACGTTTTTGCAGCCAGCGCCCGATGAGCTTAAGCCACCAAGACTGTTTGCTGCCTTCGCCCGATGGTTTGAGCAGTGATAAAAACATTCTTATCACACCTTCCATGGTCTTGAGGGTGACGTTACCCACGAAGCCGTCACAAACCATTACATCAGTCTTACCTGTAAGTAAATCATTGCCTTCCAGATAACCAATATAGTTGATCGCCGGTGTATTTTTTAATACTGCGGCGGCTTCGCGGATATTATCTAAGCCCTTGTTTTCCTCTTCGCCGATATTTAGCAAAGCAACGCGAGGCTCGACTATCCCAACGACTTCTTCTGCCATCACTGAACCCATGACAGCAAATTGCACCAGCATTGTGCTATCGCACTCAACGTTTGCCCCTAAATCCAGCACCACGGTTTTGCTACGCCGTTGATTGGGGATAACCGTCATTAACGCCGGACGCGCGATGCCTTCCAATGGCTTAATCATCATCTTTGCCAACCCCATCAACGCACCGGTATTCCCTGCACTGACACAGGCCGCGGCTTCACCGTTTTTAACAAGCTCCAAGGCAACACGCATGGAAGTACCACGGCTGGCGCGAATCGCTTGTGAAGGTTTAGCATCGCTGGCAATAACATGCTCAGCAGGGATGACCTGCAACCGCTCCAGCAACAAAGAATTGGCATTAGCAAGTAACGGAATGATGGTGTCGGGGTTCCCGACCAGCAGGAGTTTAAGCTGTGGATTAGAGGCCAGTGCCTGCAATGAAGCAGGCACTGTGACGCAGGGACCAAAGTCCCCGCCCATTGCATCTAACGCTAGGGTCAGACAAGCCAAGGTATCGCCTTGCTAAAGATTAGCAAGTACTACTCAGCCGATGACCTTGCGGCCACGATAGAAACCGTCAGCTGTGATGTGGTGACGCAGGTGAGTTTCACCGGAAGTTTTGTCCACAGACAGAGTGGCAGTGGTCAGTGCATCGTGTGAACGGCGCATGCCACGTTTGGAACGAGTTGGTTTGTTCTGTTGTACGGCCATTGACCTTACTCCTTAATTACTTTTCTTTAAACTGGCTAATACGGCAAATGGATTGGGTTTCTCTACCTCTGCAGGCAGTTTACCGAATACCATGTCCGCCTCGGACACTTCACAGTGTTCAGAATCATGTACCGGAACGACAGGCAGTGAAAGAATAATTTCGTCTTCAATCATAGCCAGCAGATCGACTTCACCAAATTCATCGACTTCGATCGGCTCGTACGCTTCCGGTAATGCTTCAGCCTGCTCATCATTGACGATCGGGCTAAAACAATACGTTGTATGAACATGGTGTGCAAACGTGCCATTACAGCGCTGACACATCAATGTTACATCGACGTCTGCATGACCTGTAATAACCGCCAGACGCTGATTATCAATATTAAACGATAATGAGGCCACGACATCGCTGTCCACACTTACCACTGAGTCGGCCACTCGTGTAACCTGCTCAGGCGAATAGATACCTGCGTAATCTAAACGTTTCTGAGCGGTACGGACCGCATCAATGGTCAGGGGTAATTTTACCTTTTGCATAGGGCGCGCATATTAACTTTGTAACGACATAGAGTCAAAGAAAAAGGCCGTTTTACTGCACCTTTCACCAATATTCGCTTCCGAAGCGGCGAACAGTTTAAGATGCCTGATTAAATTACGCCATGGTTTATGGAAAATATTATGCCGCAACTGGTTCTTGCTTCAACATCTTCATATCGCCGTGCCTTGCTGGAAAAGCTCCAGTTACCCTTTATTACTGATGCCCCTGAAACCGATGAAACCCCACACGCTGGGGAGTCAGCAGAAGCGCTGGTACAACGGTTAGCATCAGCGAAAGCACAGGCACTGGCTGGGCGTTATCCACAACATTTAATCATCGGCTCAGATCAGGTCTGTGTGATTGATGGCAAAATAACCGGCAAGCCCCTTCAATATTCAAATGCCGTGAAACAATTGCAGCAGGCAAGTGGCCAATGTGTCACTTTTTATACTGGACTCGCACTGCTGAATACGGCAAATAACAGTATTAATTGTACATGTGAAACCTTTGATGTTTATTTCCGTACACTGAGCCAAGCAGAAATAGACGGTTATTTACTACGGGAGCAACCCTGGAATTGTGCGGGAAGTTTTAAAAGTGAAGGTTTAGGTATCACATTGTTTGAACGTTTAGCCGGGCGCGATCCGAATACGCTAATCGGGTTACCTTTAATTGCCCTTACCCAAATGCTGATTGAGCAAGGCATGAATCCCCTGACTGTAAACTAGCCGAATTGTAAACCAATCGAATTGTAAACCACCCGATTTGTAAAAACAGTCGAATAAAAACGGGACACATATGGTGCACCCCGCCTTCTATTATCATCTTTAGCTGTAACAGATTAAGCCGTAACAGATTATTTTACGGTTGCGTGCTTACGTAAAGCCAGCAAACAGTGGCGCAACTGGTTATCCAATGGTGCTTCGATCCGCATCGTCTCGCCGGTATTGGGATGTTCAAAACGTAGTGCAGCGGCATGGAGGAATAAACGATGCAGCCCAGTACCTTGTAATTGTTGATCAAACTCACGATCACCGTAACGGTCATCAAAGGCGATCGGGTGGCCTGCATGTAATGCATGGACACGGATTTGATGCGTCCGGCCAGTCACCGGGCTGGCTTTAACCAGCGTGGCATGTTCGAAACGCTCTTCGACTTTAAAGCGTGTTTCTGAGGGTTTGCCTTCACTGCTAACCTTCACGACCCGTTCACCGCTTTGCATAATATTCTTCAGCAAAGGGGCCTGAATTGCTTTGCAGTGAGACTGCCATTGGCCCCGGACCAACGCCAGATAGTCTTTCTGCATACTCTTTAAGCGTAATTGTTCGTGCAAGGAGCGCAATGCTGAGCGCTTTTTAGCGACCAATAAGACACCCGATGTATCACGGTCTAAACGATGAACAAGTTCCAAGAAGCGGGCTTCAGGGCGCAATGCACGCAATCCCTCAATAACACCGAAGCTCAAACCACTGCCTCCATGCACCGCTGTCCCTGAAGGCTTATTTAGTACCAACAAGTAATCATCTTCAAATAAGATGCAATCAGCCAACGCGGCCACTTTATCCAGTTTGGCGGATACCTGCACCTCTTCTCGTTCTGCCACACGTACCGGTGGTACGCGCACCACATCACCGTCAGCCAGTTTATACTCTGGCTTAATGCGCCCTTTATTAACGCGAACCTCACCTTTACGCACGATGCGATAGATCATACTTTTTGGCACACCTTTCAATTTGGCGAGTAAAAAGTTATCGATCCGCTGACCGGCTTCATCGGCAGAGATGGTGATTAATTGCACTACTGGATTATTCGTTTTCATGGTGCGCGATTCTAAATACACCGAGGAATTAGCGCCACCCCTTTTTCTGTGCTTAACTGTCAATCTGGCTATTAGAGGATAACGTTTGCGTACTTTTGTTGTTTAATATGACAACGATAGCCGCCAACACTGTGAATACAGTAAAAGAATCTTTACGTAGACAGATAAAGTCATCTTGCTATATCAGTGTCAGCAATGGAATAATGCTACAAATTCTACGTTGATTCTCGTTAGACCAAGAGACTTGTGGAATAATAAACTTTGCCTGATCACACAAAAACGCGGCAATGGCGTAAGACGTAATGTGAAATCAAGCAATTAGCGGGCTGCGGGTTGCAGCTTGGCCGGCAAGTGGGTAAAGCTCTGTTGTCTTAAATTCAGAAGCTGCCCTTTATATAAAAGCGCTGTTTTTCAGAACGAAACACAGGCTTACCGAAATAATGCGCCCCTATGCAGGCGACAACCGTGAGGTTGACGGCTTAGCTAGAAGACTCGGGGCCATCGGTTTATCCGGTCATGAGGTTATTTTGCCCGCAGTTCTAACGCCAATGTAAAAATAACGAGTAAGTTAAAGATGAAAAGAATGTTGATTAACGCAACTCAGCAAGAAGAGTTGCGTGTTGCCCTTGTAGATGGACAGCGGCTGTATGATCTGGATATTGAAAGCCCAGGCCATGAACAGAAAAAAGCGAATATTTATAAAGGTAAAATCACCCGAATTGAACCTAGTCTGGAAGCCGCTTTTGTTGATTATGGCGCGGAACGACATGGTTTTCTTCCATTAAAAGAAATCTCTCGCGAGTACTTCCCCAATAATTACTCTTCCCATGGCCGCCCAAACATCAAAGATGTTTTACGTGAAGGTCAGGAAGTTATTGTTCAGGTTGATAAAGAAGAACGCGGCAATAAAGGTGCTGCATTAACCACTTTCATTAGTCTGGCTGGCAGCTATTTGGTTCTGATGCCAAACAACCCACGTGCTGGTGGTATTTCTCGCCGCATCGAAGGTGATGACCGCACCGAGCTGAAAGAAGCCCTATCCTCCCTGCAATTACCTGATGGCATGGGTCTGATTGTCCGAACTGCGGGTGTGGGCAAATCTGCTGACGCACTACAATGGGACTTGTCATTCCGCCTGAAACACTGGGATGCGATTAAAAAAGCGGCTGAAGGTCGCCCTGCGCCCTTCTTAATCCATCAGGAAAGTAACGTTATCGTTCGTGCTTTCCGTGATTACCTACGCCCAGACATCGGCGAAATCCTGATTGATAATCCGAAGGTTCTCGAACTGGCAAAAGAGCATATTGCAGCCCTTGGTCGCCCGGATTTCAGCAGCAAAATCAAACTGTATAGCGGTGAAATTCCGTTATTCAGTCATTACCAAATTGAATCGCAGATTGAATCTGCCTTCCAACGTGAAGTGCGTTTGCCTTCCGGTGGCTCTATCGTTATCGACACAACCGAAGCGCTGACGGCGATTGATATCAACTCAGCCCGAGCCACGCGTGGTGGTGATATCGAAGAGACCGCGTTTAATACCAACCTTGAAGCCGCTGACGAAATTGCTCGCCAATTACGTTTGCGTGACCTCGGTGGTCTGATCGTTATCGACTTTATTGATATGACCCCAGTACGCCATCAACGTGAAGTTGAAAACCGCTTACGCGATGCCGTCCGTCAGGACCGTGCCCGTATCCAGATTGGTCGTATCTCGCGCTTTGGTTTGCTGGAAATGTCCCGTCAGCGCCTCAGCCCATCGCTGGGTGAATCCAGTCACCACGTCTGCCCACGTTGTAGTGGTACCGGCACCGTACGTGACAATGAATCGCTGTCACTTTCTATTCTGCGCTTGATTGAAGAAGAAGCGCTGAAAGAGAACACCCATGAAGTTCACGCCATCGTGCCGGTACAAATTGCATCGTACCTGTTGAACGAAAAACGTGAATCAGTGAACGCCATTGAGAAGCGTCAAGGTGGTGTCCGTGCCGTGATCGTGCCAAACGATCAGATGCAAACACCGCACTACTCTGTTCTGCGCGTACGCAAAGGCGAAGAAGTCCCATCTCTCAGCTATCTATTGCCACAACTGCACGAAGCAGAAATGGCTCAACCGCTGGAAGAAGCCACAATTGAACGTAAGCGCCCAGAACAACCGGCATTGGCCACCTTCTCTCTGCCAACAGAAGTGCCACCAGAGGAGGCCCCTACAGTAACCAAGGCCAAACCTGTGGTTGCAACACCAGCAGCGGTTAACACTGCAGTGGAGCAACCAGGCTTCTTTAGCCGCTTGTTCAGTGGCTTAAAAAATATGTTTGGTGCTTCCGCTGAAGCAGAAGTGCAACCCGCTGAAGTGGTAAAAACCGACGCTAGCGAAAATCGCCGTAATGATCGCCGCAACCCTCGCCGCCAGAATAATGGCCGTAAAGAGCGCAATGATCGTACACCACGCGAAGGCCGTGATAACGCCAACCGCGATGGCATTACTCGTGATAATGCTAATCGTGATAATGCCAATCGCGACAACAGTGGCCGCGATAATACTAACCGCGACAACGTCAATCGTGAAGGCCGCGAGGATCAACGCCGCAGCAATAGACGCCCTGCTCAACCAACGGCGACATCGCAAGGGCAAACTGAGGTTGTTGAAGCCGACAAAGCGCAACAACGTGAAGAACAACCACAGCGCCGTGGTGACCGCCAGCGTCGTCGTCAGGATGAGAAGCGTCAGGCACCACAAGAAATCAAAGTAGATGTTGCAGAAGTCGCTGTTATAGAAGAGGTACAACCTGAGCAAGAAGAACGCCAACAGGTTATGCAACGTCGTCAGCGTCGCCAGTTGAATCAGAAAGTCCGTATTCAATCTGCAAATGATGAACTGAATACGTTGGAATCTCCTGTAAGTGCACCTGTCGCGCAGGTGGTGGTGGCTGAAGTACAGGAAGAAGTGAAGTTACTGCCACAAGTTACGGCTCAAACTGATGATGACGGAGCTAATGACCGTACTACCAATAATGAAAATGGTATGCCACGTCGTTCCCGTCGTTCACCACGCCATCTTCGTGTCAGTGGTCAACGCCGTCGCCGTTATCGTGATGAACGTTACCCGGCACAATCGGCCATGCCTCTGGCAGGGGCTTTTGCCTCACCAGAAATGGCATCCGGTAAAGTGTGGGTTCGTTATCCGGTAACGCCAGTCGGTGAACAGGTTGTCGTTGAACAAACAGCCATCGTCGAGCAGGTCAGTGTAGAGAGTATTGTCACTGAGCAATTGCCTGTAGAGCAGGGACAAAACACCGTTGCAGTACAAGAGTCGAGTACAACTCCAGCGGTTATGACAACTACAGCGGTTATGACAACTACAGCGGTTATTACACCGCCATCTGTTATTACAACACCAGCCGTTGCTATTGCCACCTCAACGGTAACACTGGCCCCACAACACAAACCGGGGGGTTCTTCATCTTCGGCTGCTGCAGTTCCAGGCCGTGCACCTATCGCTGCTGCAGTGCCTGTCGTTGCTGAAACGGCTGCTGCTGAAACGGTTGTTGCTACAACTGAAGCCGCTATTGATACGGTGGTGGCTGCTGTGGAACCGGTTGTTACAGAAGAACCGAATGTCACAGAACAGGTCGTTGCCGAGCCAGCTATTGAGACTGCTCCTGTCGAAGAAACAGCATCGGTTGTAGACATTACGCCAGCAGTTGAATCAACGCCTACGCTCGAAGATACGGCTGTTATAGTCGCTGCGACAGTGGTTAACACTACGCTAGAAACTGCGTCAACCGTACAAAATGATATTGCTGAAGAGGCAATAGCTGAAGAAGCGATAGTTGAAGAAAGAATAGTTAACGAGGCAAACGTTTCTGAAACTGTGGTTGAAGAGACAGCAATAGCAGAACCTGCAGTTAAAGACATTGTTACGCAGGAGACCACTATTAAACAGGGGACCATTGCTGAACCAACGGTTGAAACCACTATAGTTACTGATGTGGTTGCGGTAGCCAAACAACCGGCGGTTGCGCATCCGGAAGGCGTAGTATTCAAACACTTCGCCTCAGCGCCGATGACCAAAGCGCCAGCCCCTGATTACGCACCTGAATCAACAACCAAAGGTCACTGGGAGCGTCCAGCCTTTGATTTCTCAGGTAAAGGCTCTGCTGGGGGGCATGCTGCGGCCACTCAGGCAACTGCACCCGCGACCAAACCGCAATCTGTTGAATAACCGCAGTATTGCAACGAAAAAACCCGCCATTTAGGCGGGTTTGAGGTTATTGACAAAGTGCCCGCGACGGAGAGAACAGGCAGATCGTAAAGACGCCGTAAATACATCCATGTAGGCTCGAGCCGCGCCATCCTTGGCGCGGACTCTTTACTCCTCTGCCTATCCTCACCGTTCAAGATCGCGTCATCGGGGTTTGTCAGCAGTCTGAAACGGGCCAAGCCCGTCTCTTTGATTCTGCTCAACCACAAGGATTGCCAACAGAGCCTATTTATCATCCAATTGGTTGATAACAATCCGGTTATTCGCATCAAGAATTGATGCTTTGGCACGAATTTTTGCTTCTAACTGGTCAATCATTGCTTTGTTATCAAAGCGCTCTTTTTGGCGAACCCCGTCTTCGTAAAAACCACTGTGGTTACGGGCACCAGTGACACCAATCGTCGAAACCAACGCTTCTCCCGGACCATTAACCACACAACCGATGATAGAAACATCCATTGGCGTAATCAGGTCTTCTAGCCGTTGTTCCAAGGCATTCACCGTCCCAATAACGTCAAATTCTTGACGAGAACAGGTTGGACAAGCGATGAAATTAATCCCACGAGCACGAATACGCAGTGATTTAAGAATATCGAAGCCTACTTTTACTTCTTCTACTGGATCTGCGGCCAAAGAGATCCGCAAAGTATCGCCAATACCTTCCGATAACAGCAAACCTAATCCAATCGCAGATTTGACCGAACCACTGCGCGCACCACCCGCTTCAGTGATCCCTAAATGCAAAGGATTATTAATTTGTTTCGCTAGCAAACGATAGGAATTGACAGCCAGGAAGACATCGGAGGCTTTAACACTAACTTTAAACTGATCGAAATTGAGACGATCAAGGATATCGACATGACGCATCGCGGATTCAAGCAGGGCTTCTGGTGTAGGTTCACCATATTTCTCCTGAATATCTTTTTCCAGCGAGCCGCCATTGATACCAATACGAATAGGGATATTGTGGTCACGTGCACAGGCAACAACTTCACGAATACGTGATTCATTACCAATATTACCGGGGTTGATCCGCAAACAATCAACGCCATACTCAGCCACTTTCAAGGCGATACGGTAATCAAAATGAATGTCTGCTACTAGCGGAACAGTAGACTGCTGCTTGATCAATTTAAATGCTTCAGCCGCATCCATGGTCGGTATCGAGACCCGCACGATATCTACACCGACACGCTCCAATGCTTTAATTTGGGCTACAGTGGCATCCACATCCGTGGTTTTGGTATTGGTCATTGATTGCACAGCAATAGGTGCGCCATCACCAATAGGCACTTTACCGACGTAAATCCGGGTCGATTTACGCCGAATAATAGGGGATCCGTTATGCATTACATACTCTCCTTTACGGTCGTGTAGTTCTTACAACATGATATTTGTCAAAACCATCATAGTGTTTACCAAAACTACAATGGTACATGTCAAAACCATCATTCTACTCTACACCGACAGTCAGGCGGGCTACGCGATTAGCCTTAATAAACTTACTTAAATCTACCGGGTTACCCTGATACGAAATCGTCAGAGCACCGGGTGCACCGATAGTCAGCTTATAGGGAGCTTTACCGGCCAGGTTAAGGACCGCGCCCCCTTTTTGAATACCACTAAACAGCGTTTTGCCAGTTGCATCGACAACCTGCAACCAACAATCTGCTGTAAAATTCATCACCAACGCCCCCACAGATGACGCACTACCACTTACCCCAGCGTCTGCTGTAGGTAATGGCGGTTGGCCTGTGGTCATGCCAGGTTGCGGTACCTGACTTGGGGAAACGGCCGCTGACGCAGCCCCCTCCTGATCCGTTGTGGTTACGGTATTTGCATTCGCCGTGTCTACAGGTTCGGTACTATTTTTTTTTGGAACTGAACTTGTTGTTGGAACTGAATTAGTTATTGCCGAAGCTGAATGATTTGTCAGTGGTACTGGCTGACCATTGGCTACCGGTGCCGGGGCATCTGTTGGCGCAATAGCATCGCTGTTATCATCAGTTAGCGGCACAGGTTGCCCGCCATTTTGTGACAGTTGGGCAGAAGATTGATCAACCATATTGGCAATCTCTGCTTGCTGTGCCTGATGATTTTGCCACCACCATGCTCCGGTCAGACCTAGCACAACCAACACAATAAGCCAGGTGAAACTCATCAACCAGCCATCACGTTTTTTGTGTTTTTTACCCAATGAAAAACTTTGCATTGGGGCAACTTTTGCCGCTCTGACTGGCGCTTGTTTTTCCAAAATAGGCAATAATTCATCTTCAGGAAGATGAACCAGCTTGGCGTAAGAACGAATGTAACCACGGTGGAATGTCGAGGCGAGATTAGCTTGCGCGTTATCCTCCTCAATATCACGGATTGTGGATACTTTCAGACACAGACGTTCTGCAACAGTCTGCTGGGTTAGCCCTAATAACTCGCGGGCTTGACGCAGGCGCACACCTGGCGTCTCTGTAACAGTTTGATCTTGGGAGGCTTCAGTATTCATTAGCTAGAAAATGCTGGTACTGTTTGGATTGTGGAAAACTTCGCGCAAGCTGCTTGCCATAGCGTTGTACACTATCTTGACGGCCTGCCAGCGCGGCGAAACGAATTTGTAACCATAAACTCTCAGCACTGGCTGGAAGCGTATGTTGGTAAACATCCAGTAATAGTTGCGCTTGTGCGCGATTACCTTCCCCAAAATGCCTTTGGGCTTCCGCAAGCAGAGGCTCGCCTTTATCCGGATCATACTTCAACGCCCGGCTCAACAAGACCCGAGCTTGTTTATCCTGATTAGCCCGTAAAAAGCAATAACCTGCGTTTTCCAGACTATCAGCAACCTGACCGTAATCAGGTAGCAATGCCGCAGCACTAAACTGTTGTTGCGCCGATACATACTGCCCTAAACTACACAGAAACGCACCGTAATTATTCAGTACAGTGCCATTTCCCGGAGCCAGTTTCATTGCTTGTTGATAACGCTGCTCTGCGGCACTGTTTTCACCGATACGTTGCGCATAAAATGCCATCCCTAATTGAGTGCGATAATCCTGTGGATCCGCCTCTACCGCTTTTTCAAGGTTCTTCCGCGCGGCATTAAGATCGCCTTGTGCCAAATACGCTAAACCCAGTTGTAAGCGTGTCTGCCCTGCAACTGCCTGACTTGTGTTCTCCGGTGGTGTACCGGAGCACCCTGCCAATACACTTACGACCAGACAAACTCTCCACAGTTTTATCAGCTTCATGCTTTCTCAATTGTCCTTATATATGCAGATCAGCACCAAATTCTGGCTCTCATGTTATTCTCATTACTGGTTTTTAGCCACCTTTCCGCGATGAGATTTCAACAAATTATAAGTTAAATAACAATTAGTTATGTAACAAATTAACCTTGTGAATCAGACTGTTTTAATCGCAATAGGTTCACCCGCCATTTTCTTTTTCAAGGTGCGTTTAGTACGATCGATAACCTCACCGGCCAATTGACCACATGCGGCATCAATGTCATCACCGCGGGTCTTACGCACGATAGTGGTAAAGCCGTATTCCATCAACACCTTAGAGAAGCGATCAACCCGGCTGTTTGAGCTACGACCATAAGGTGCACCAGGGAACGGGTTCCATGGGATCAAATTGATCTTGCAGGGCGTATCTTTCAAACACTCGGCTAGCTGATGGGCTTGCTCGGTGCTGTCATTGATATGATCCAGCATAACGTACTCAACCGTAACCCGCCCACCGTTGGCTTTGGATTTATCCAAATAACGGCGCACCGCAGCCAGAAACGTTTCAATATTATATTTACGGTTAATGGGGACAATTTCATCGCGAATATCATCGGTAGGCGCATGTAACGAGATAGCCAATGCAACGTCAATCATATCACCCAGTTTATCCAACGCCGGAACCACCCCAGAGGTGGACAGCGTCACACGGCGTTTGGACAAACCAAAGCCGAAGTCGTCCATCATGATATCCATCGCTGGCACGACATTATTCAGATTCAGCAGCGGTTCCCCCATCCCCATCATGACCACGTTGGTAATGGGCCGGGTACCGGTGGATTTCAATGAACCAATAATTTTTGCCGCACGCCATACCTGACCGATGATTTCAGATACGCGAAGATTACGGTTAAAGCCCTGTTGTGCGGTCGAACAGAATTTACACTCCAATGCACAACCGACTTGGGACGATACACACAGAGTTGCGCGGTCTGCTTCAGGGATATATACCGTTTCAACTTGTTGATCGCCGACTTTAATTGCCCATTTAATGGTGCCATCGACAGAGCGTTGCTCTTCTGCAACTTCCGGCGCACGGATCTCTGCAACACGCTGCAATTTCGCCCGCAGCCCTTTATTAATATCAGTCATTTGCTCGAAATCGTCGTAGCAATAGTGATACATCCACTTCATGACCTGATCTGCCCGGAAAGGTTTCTCCCCCATTTCGGCAAAAAACTCGCGCATTTGCTGACGATTTAAATCGAGCAGATTGATTTTACTGGTAGTAGGTACAGCGGTCTGAACGGCATTGTCAGACAGAAGTGCGGCATCAATTGGCGTTGATGTAGTTAATAATTGTTCAGACATGAGTTGTCGTGGCCTCGTTATTACACTTTACGGCGCTGCGCTTTAAACCGGGTACGGCTTCCGAAACGGCGATAAATAATAGAATGTATAAATAATAGAACGCCCCAGCAGAGCTGTCTCTACTGGGGCGTGGCATTGTACAAATTTTAAAGCACGGATTCCATGAATGGAAAGGTGTCTGGGCAACTTTATTGTTTCAGTTGATTAAATCCCCCCACCTTCCTGCATTGAATCAACCCACTAGCCACTTAAATTAACACATTAGCTACGGGAAAAAATTTCATCTGCTGCGAAGAAGTAAGCGATCTCGCGCTGAGCAGATTCAACAGCATCAGAGCCGTGTACCGCATTCGCGGTGAAACTGTCAGCAAAATCAGCCCGTAGCGTACCGGCCAGCGCGTTATCTGGGTTAGTCGCGCCCATAATATCACGGTGACGCTGTACCGCATTTTCGCACTCCAGAACCTGAACCATAATAGGGCCAGAGGTCATAAATTCAACTAAACCATCGAAGAACGGGCGGCCTTTATGTTCAGCGTAAAAACCTTCGGCCTGTTCTTTGGTCAGGTGCAACATTTTTGCGGCGATGATTTTGAAGCCAGCACTTTCAAAACGCGCATAGATGGCACCGATGTCGTTATTGGCAACAGCGTTTGGTTTGATAATCGAGAAAGTACGTTCTAAAGCCATAATAACCTCTATTGGATTTCTAATATTAACCGGACTCGGAACCTGCTCTGATAAGCGTATTTGCTTCGCTGGCGGCCAGTTCCTTTGCACTAAAATGATGCCGATCTGTCTATACCCTAAATATAAATAACTCGAGTTGCAGCAAGGCAGCAACTGAGCGACAACCGATTTGCCCCGCATTTATGCTAGCCCGCTGGGTGAGCCTCAAGGATTAATGAGAGCAGCCAACGCACATGCACTTGAAGTATGCCGGGTATAAGTGGTCGCCGATTATAGGTGCGCTTGTAGCAATTGCATACGGGAATCGCAACATTTCATTAAAAAAAAATCATCTTAAACGTTCATTTTTGTACACATCTCACATTTTGTATAAAAACCGTAACGTCTTCTAAGTAACAATCTGCCGTCACTTAGAAGATATATGCAGTAAGCATATAATAACGTTTAATTTATCTATTTCTCCAAGCAGCTAATGCCAAATACCCTTAGAGTTCTTCAATAAATCTAAAACCTACTTTTTTCTTCACAATAGCCGATGGCTGACTGATAACAGAAGAGACCAAGGATATTTTCCCTTTGCGCTTAAAGTGGTCGGCCAGTGCTCGGGTCGCCGCCGTACCCGCGCCTCTGACGGCCCCTTCAGCATAGGGTGCGAGTACATAATCTGGGTTAGTTAACGACCCGGCAACCCCCGCATCATGATCATTAATATCGACCGCCATAGTGACGCTAATAACCTGGCCCTCCAAACGGACTACGACATAAACAAAATCATCACGGCTGGTTCTTAACCAACTGCTTGCAACTTCGCTAGTCAGTCGTGAAGCCTCTAACAACGGCTCAATTTCATGTCGACCCAAGCCACTTTCTGGAGGAATTTCAGAGGATTGAAAAAGCAATTCTTGTTGACGATATCTACGCTGCCAATCTTCGATAATTGGCAAAAGTGCCTGCCGGCTCTCTTCTGTCTCTTCGGGCATCCCGATAATCACTTCAATGTCAAAATGCAGATCTGGGCGTTCTACCCAATGGCCATCCTGACGAATTCTGGGTACCGTCTCAATAAAATGGTAATCCACCAGTGACAGTTCATAACGCCCCAAGGGCAGCGCCTGCGTTCCTTGTGGCGGTATCACTTCTTCTTCAGTATGACGTAAATAATTGACATAACTTAGTTGAGAAAAATCGAATGCCGTTTTGAGATGCACGATATCTGCAACCTCTGTCGCTTCAGCCACATGGGCCTGAACTGACTCGACTAAACGTGATGCCGTCTCCACATCTGCCACAGCAGAACCGATCTCCCCTTCGCGAACAATATTTTCTATTACTCGCCCAAAATTTTCGCTATTCCAGTACTCAATGCTGGCACCAAACAACAAGGTAAAATCGGTCAAGATATTCAGAGTCCAATCGATACACCCTGGAGCAAGATCACGTCGGCTACGCAGATGAGGCAGGATTTTATCTCTCATTGAGGCTTTGCACGCAAGTGCCGTTGCCGGTACGGTTAATGCATGTTCGCCCATGTTGGTTGTAATATAGGTTAACTGCCCTTTAACATCTGACATAAAATTAAGTAATGTAGCGTCGTCATCGAATGTTTCATTATTCGTTACCTTTGCCAGCGGCAACGAAGAGCCAAATACTTGTAATATTTTATCTGCCGTGCTACCAAAAAAATCGGCAGTATTATGGACAAATTTATCTACCTGATTACAATGCCCCTGAACAATATAGTTATAAATACTGAGTAAGGGTATTGCCCAACAAGCAGCTAGCCCCAGAGCACTACGCTCAGTCCGGTTATGCTCCTTGCCAACAGTTAATACCATTTTATCGATAACTATTGGGCTATTTTCATCCATATTATTTATATCAAAAATAATATCTGAATTAGCAACATCAATTAACGTTCCAATCAAAGGAGAAGAATAAACAATTCTATTATTTAATGATTCAACAAATTGTATTTGAAAAAAACCACCATTAAAACGCAATAAAAATGATAAATTACTACTTTTTCCATATAAATCAAAATCCAACCCATCACCATTATTTTTATCACCATCAAAGAAAAATAACTTATAATCTTTAACTCTAATAACACCACTTTCAAAAAACTTTATTGAATAATTATCCGTGTCAGATAACTGAAAGTCGATTAATACATCTCTATATTTTATTCGTGGGTCACTCCAATAGGGACCAAAAAAATCTTGTACTTTAAAATGCATTGAATTTTTTATAGAACAGAAACGATCACAAATGAAATTCTCACTTTGAGAAACACGCATACTACTAATTTTATTGTTCATTCTTATGAACGATAAATCATCAGATGTGTAATCCTCTGTTAAAACAAAATATTTACCATTATAGTTATCGTCCTCGTAGACTGTAGCTTGCATTCCTGGAGGGATTTTTATTGAATATACGTCATCATTCAATGTATTTAACAAATGAGATTTTTTCCTTTCAGAATAGCCACCTCTATATAAGTCAATTTCCTCACCACCAGATAAGCAAACCGAGTCACCTGTAAAGTTACTTTCGCCATAAAAACAAACTGCCTTTTTTATTTCAAATGAACTTATATTATCATTTAAATACATCAGGCTTTTATCTGAGACCAAATCCACATCAGCTTCAAACGTTCGAGAAGCACCCGCGAAATTTATATCACCATAGACAGTTACAATTAAACCATGAGGAACAGAAATTGACGATATACGATCATTCCATTGATCCGGAATGTCGGCAACTGAATTCCCTTGAGTAGTACAGAGAGACTCACCATTATAGTTATCATCCATATAAAAGCAGACTTTTGGTTCATCTGCATACGCATCAAAAATCAACAAAGAGAACATTAAAGTTAGTATGTGGTTACGATTATATCTCATAATATATATACCTTTTAAGCTACTATTAATCATCTATTACTTTAAAATAATAGATTGTTATTTTTCGACCTAAAAACTTTATATTAGAATAAATAATTTATTGATAACTTTTTTTATTACAAATGACTTTATTATGAGAAATATATTTAAAATACAAACACGAATATATTGAGTTGATTGTCTTTTATTAATACATAAAGTTTTTACGCTAAAAAAAATTATACCTACCCTAAATAATTCGAGTTACGGCAAGGCGACAAGCGAGAGACAAATCGGTCGCTCCCCCTTCAGGGATGGAGTCTTAGTTTTAGCCTTGGCTAATGATACCCCCCATCTTCAGGCTGCCAGACCACGCAGCAGATCACCTGATTATCGGGTTTGAGGATATCTACTTTTTTAATAGCCCGAGTGGCTACCGGTTTACCATCGGCAGTACGCAAGTCAGTAAACTCATTTCAATCCTGGTACTAAGTGATACAAACCATTTTGACGCCTATTTTGTCACTTCGTTGAGATGGGCTAGAAGTTGATAATTGAATTGCAGTATTCGTCTAAAAATAAATATGGGGAGCAAAACAGACCTCATATGAAAATTGTAAAACCCGCAGAAACAGAAAATATATTATTCAAAAAAAATTAAATATCATCAAAAAACCGTCAACGAAGAATTGATAATAAAAAAATAATAACAAATAACAGCAGGAAGTTATTTTTATAAGTTATAAAAAAACATCGCGCTAAAAATTATAATCAATAAAAATCAGTTAGTTATGAAAATTAAAAATAAATTAAAAATAAATTAAACTCCTAAAATAATATATGTATTAAATTTTCATATTTTAATAATTAGGTTTTGTGTTTTTGTGTCGGTATATTTTTTATCGGAATTATCTTGTCACTTATTATTTAAAATGCGCCTTCTCTTTAACCTTCTCTTTAAATAACAGTAAATAAATAGGAAACACAGAATATGAAAAACAGTAATACTCTTAATACGCGTCTGTTACCACTGTCTATTTTAATTTCATCGCTGGTTTCTGGCGGGGCTATGGCTGCGCCAGTAGTCATCGACGGCGGCAACAATGGTTTGGTTGATAACATCTCTACCCCAGTAGCTGATGGTGGCGCTGTTGCTGTTGAACCAGCTGTTGAACAACCGGGCCTGCTTGATAAAGTCAAAGAACTGCTGGGGTTGGGTGAAATTACTCAAGAACAAGCCGATAAATTAGCAAAAAGCGTTACTGATAAAGCTGAAAAAGTGAAAGCGCAAGCTGACGCACAGAAGATACTTGATGATGTCAAAAAAGAAGCCGAAGCAGCAGCTTCACAGGAAAAAACCAAAAAAATTGTCAATGACTCTTATCAGCAATTCGCTAAGGATAAAGAGACAGCCAAACAAGAAGCTGCTGGCGAAAAACTCAAGCAAGATGGGATTAAAGACAATGCCATTAAGGCCGTCGAGGTTAGTGGCCAAAAATTAGATCCTGCTACTAATGGTATTGCTGGCATAGTCACCAAAGCCGTGATCGATACAACAAATGTACAAGAAGAAAAAGCAGCTGTTCTAGATGAAAAAACAACTCTAGCCCAAAAAGCCCTAGATGCGAAAGAAGAGAATACAAAGGCGCTTGCAGAAATCGAAAAACGGCTCGAACCTGTCGTAGCAGCTTTAACACAAGCGAAAGATACCGATAAGGGACAGTTGGATAATAAACTTAATGAAGTTCAACAAGCTAAAACCGAAAAAGACGCTAAAGACGCTAAAGACGGTGGGTATAAAGAGCTCTTCACCGCTCATGAAAAAACCAAAGGTGACCTTGCAATTGCCGAAAATGATAACGGTTCAGGACAGCCAGAGAAGTTAGCCACAGCAAAAGAGAATCAAGAAAAATATAACACAGCAGCTAAACAAGAACTTGATGCTATCGCCAATGCCCAACAAGCAGTTAACGAAATTGTTGCGAAGATAGGTGAGTTAGAAATAAATAAAGGTAAGATCGAACAAGAACAAAGTACCGAAGAGGCCAAAACAGCTGGTTTAGCTTCTACGCTCAGCAATGCTAACCGCGATAAAGGCGCAGCACAGGGTGAATTCGACGCGGCAGAAAGCGCAGCTAAACTAGCTAAAGCAGCAGCAGAGGCTATCGAAGCAGCCAAAATCACCGATAAGGCAGCCAAGGATACAGAAGCAGCTCATGCAGAAGCCGCAGAAAAAGCGAAACAAACTAAAACAGCCCTTGAAAAGGCTGAAAAAGCTAAAGAAGACGCTGATAAAGTTGTAGTAGAGAAAGATGGCTTATTGACTACCGCCAAACAGGACCTTGAGCAGTTAGTTACCGCCCAAAATAACGTCTCTCCTTCAACTGATCTGCCGACCATTGATGTGACCATTGCGCCTACCGAGAAACAAGAAGTCGCTGAGGGCACCAGCGCCATTGCCACCCAAGTGGCTGGTGGCACACAAAATGTAGCCAAGGGCGGTAAAGCGATTGATAGCGTTGTGACCGAAGGCGGTACCGTAAACCTGAATGAAGGCTACGCCAGAGGAACCGAACTGACTAAAGGCACGCTGAACAATAACGGCGGGCTTGATGTTGATACTGTGGTAGGTGCTGAAGGTAAATTAGCTCTGGCGGGTAGCGAAACGGCCACCGCACTCTCAACCGGTGCCAAGGTTGCTGCAGGTGGTGTAGTGACCGCAGGTGACCATTCCGTTATCGAAAAAATGATCAGCAGTGGTGACGTGGCCGCCAGCGGTAATGCCATCGTGCGTGATACGACCATTAATGACGGTAAATTAAGCCTGACAGGCACCGCTACCGCCAATAACACCACGTTCAACGGCGGTATTTTCACCGTTGCAGGTGATGCTGATGTCAACGCAACTACCATGAGTGATGGCAAATTTGCTGTTACCGGCAATGCCAAGATCAAAGATACCCTACTCAGCACAAGTGACTTAACACTGGCAGACAAAACAACCGCGAACAACACCACACTGACTGGTGGTTCTTTCACCGTTGCAGGTGATGCCGATGTTAACGCAACTACCATGCGTGATGGCAAATTTGCTGTTACTGGCAATGCCAAGATCAAAGATACCGTACTCAGCGCAAGCGACTTCTCGCTGGCGGACAACGCCACCGCGAACAACACCACCCTGACTGGCAGTACCTTTACCGTTGCAGGTGATACCGCTGCCACCAAGACTAAGAT
Source organism: Yersinia similis (assembly GCF_001053095.1). Taxonomy (GTDB): domain Bacteria; phylum Pseudomonadota; class Gammaproteobacteria; order Enterobacterales; family Enterobacteriaceae; genus Yersinia; species Yersinia similis. The sequence continues at coordinate 133,212 of NZ_CGBP01000003.1, forward strand.
GACTGGTGGTGAATTTGCTGTGACAGGCAATGCCAAGATTGAAGACACCGTACTCAACGCAAGTGACTTCTCGCTGGCTGACAAAGCCACCGCGAACAACACCACCCTGACTGACGGTACCTTCACCGTTGCAGGTGATGCCGCGGTCACCGCGACGAACATGAGTGGCGGTAAATTTGCGGTTAAAGGCAAAGCCAAGATCAACGACACCCAACTCAGCGCAGGTAACTTCACTCTGGCTGAAAATGCCACAGCGAATGACACCACACTGAATGGCGGTAAATTCAGCGTATCGAACGATGCTACAGCGAATAACACCACCCTTAATAGCGGCCTGTTTACGCTGAAAGATGGCGCGCACGCGGACAGCACCACGGTCAATAGCGGCACCTTCGTCATGGCAGATCAATCCACGGCCAACAAAATCCAACTGGTAGACAGTGCCTTCACACTCGCAAGCGGTGCTAAGGCGATAGATACCACGTTAACTGGCGGTCAGGCACAGGTAGCCGGCTCACTGGAAAACTTGAGCCTCACCAATGGCCGTGCAGATTTTGCCAACAGCGCTAAAGCCTCTGGCCTGCTTGATGTCAGTACTGATAGCCAGATCAGCATGAACCGCGGTGCAGATACCGCACAAGCAAACCTGAACCTGGCTGGCCGCCTTGAATTGCTCGCCAGCGATGTTGCTCAGGCGGTGGCTCAGCCAGTTGCCCGTGCGGCCATGGACTTATCAAATGCACGTGCGGCAATGCCAGCCCCTGCAATGCCAGTCCCTGCCGCCGCACCAGTTGCACAGTTCGCTCTCAACGATGTGGTTATGACGGGGGGCACTGTCGATATGAGCAACGCGAAAAATGCTCAACTGACCATGGCTTCACTGAATGGTACAGGGAACTTTAACCTCGGTTCGGTCATGCAAAGCGATTCAGTCGCACCATTGAATGTATCCGGTGACGCGAACGGTGACTTCATCATTGCAATGAATAGCAGCGGTCAAGCACCAACTAACCTGAATGTGGTTAATACCCACGGTGGTGATGCACGCTTTGCCTTAGCCAATGGCCCGGTTGCTTTAGGTAACTACATGACCAACCTGGTTAAAGATGCCAGCGGTAACTTTGTCCTAACCGCAGATAAATCGGCTATGACACCAGGCACTGCCGGTATTCTGGCCGTGGCTAACACCACACCGGTTATCTTTAACGCTGAATTAAGTTCTATTCAACAGCGTTTGGATAAGCAAAGTACAGAAGCCAACCAAAGCGGTATGTGGGGCAGCTACCTGAACAACAACTTTGAAGTGAAAGGCCGCGCCGCTAACTTCGATCAGAAATTGAACGGGATGACATTGGGTGGTGATAAAGCCACTGCACTGGCAGACGGCGTGTTGAGCATTGGTGGTTTCGCCAGCTACAGCAGCTCTGATATCAAAACGGATTATCAAAGCAAAGGTAAAGTGGATAGCCATTCATTCGGTGCCTACGCACAATACCTGGCTAACAGCGGTTACTACATGAACGCGGTAGTGAAGAATAACCAGTTTAGCCAAGACGTTAACATCACCTCAATTAACGGTAGCGCCAGCGGCGTGTCTAACTTCTCGGGTATGGGTATCGCACTGAAAGCCGGTAAGCACTTCAACTTCAATGAGGCTTACGTCTCTCCGTACGTTGCAATGAGCGCCTTTAGCTCGGGTAAGAGCAACATCTCCTTGTCTAACGGCATGGAAGCACAGAGCAGCAGCACCCGCTCTGCGATGGGTACCCTTGGGGTGAATGCAGGTTACCGCTTCGTGATGAACAACGGCGCAGAACTCAAGCCATACGCTATCTTCGCGGTGGATCATGAATTCGCAAAAAACAACCAAGTGACGGTGAATCAGGAAGTGTTTGACAATAACTTGAACGGGACCCGTGTGAATACCGGTGCAGGCATGAACGTCAACATCACCCCTAACCTGTCTGTCGGTTCTGAAGTGAAGTTGTCCAGCGGTAAAGATATCAAGACACCAGTAACCATCAATCTGAACGTGGGTTACAGTTTCTAAGCCAGTTGTTGATACGAATTTATCGTCACGATGAGTATTGGCTGATAAAGGGTTATTGACTGATAAAAACCGCAGGGGGCTGCAATTGGCTCCCTGCTTTTTACCTTATTAATTGTCATTTTATTTGCCAGCCCAAAGGCAAATAAAAAAGCAATATTTGTCTAGGAAATATTCTCTATTGAGCTAAGAACAAATCAAAAAAAACAGAATGCAGTAAAACAAACGTTCATTTAAATAATTTTTAATATTTTATTAATAGTGGTCTATTACGTCAAAATCACATTCTCACTGCACTGCACCTCATTAAACAAACAATAAATAAAACAAACTCATACAAAAAAAACCCACCCCAAACAACAAAAATAACAATGAAAAAAATCAATTTTTTATTGAAATTAATATCAATCTGAGTTGATTGTATTTTCAACATATAGCCAATACTTTTTTATCCATTATATTAGCGGCCATAAATTGTCGTTACCGACCTTTTTCACTCTTAACTTAATCATCTTATAATTTGTACTCAGGAACATCGACTATGAAATCTCATCATCATTTAAATACGCGTTTATTGCCACTATCTATTTTAATCTCCTCATTAATATCTGGTGCAGTACTGGCAGCGCCTTCAGTAGCAGCGAAACTATCGGATCAAGACCTCATCACAGTACAGTCTTACGCTAATGCAGGCGTGATCACCCCAGAACAAGCTGAAACACTGATTAAGCGCTTAACCATTAACCCCGAAAAACTCCAAGAAGAAGAAGCGCGGGTGAAACAAGAACTGGCTGCGGCAAAAAAAGCACAAAAAGAGGCAAAAACGGAGGCAATAACCACCAGCATTGAAAAAGATCAGTTTAATAAGGCGCTAAGCAACAAGCAAAAAGCTAAATTGGCAACCGAAGCTACATTAGCTGACGCTAACAATAAGCAAAGCGAGGCGATTAAAGCAGTCAATAAAAATTGGAGCGTATTGGATGAAAATATCAGCAAAAAGCTTGCTGCAATGGTGAATGGCGAGAGCAAGACACAGGCCATTTTAGCAGAAAAAATAAAACTGACTGAAACCGCTGACATCAATCAACAAGAACAAGTAATCAAAGCCCAACAACTGGATGCAGAAATTCAACAGACTAAATCTGCCCTTGCTGATGCGGAGAGTAATGGAACAACAGGCACCCTTGTACTGCAACAAAAACTGGTGCAAGCCGAAGAAAAGCTAGCGGACGCTGAAAAAAACCCTAACTCTAAACTTTCCGACGCTAAAGCGGCACATGACCGAACCAGTAAAAACCTTGAGGGCCCAGAAGGTTTAGCGAAAAGAGCAGCGATACAAAATAAAAAGGTGTATGAACAGGAACTTAAAGTTCTTCAAGACCCCATAGACGCAGCAGAAGAGCAATTAAATACCGCTCAAGAAAATACGTTTGCATTAATGGATAAACAGTCCGCTCTTGCTGGCCAAAAAATAAATAGCATTGCGCTAACCAACAGCCTACAAGAAGTGTTTAAACAGGCTAAAAATGCCCAACTGCAAGCGGAACAAGCCGCACAACAAGCGAAAGACGCGACAACAGCGCAACAAGCGATGGCAGAGGCCGCAGCAGCGGAGAAGTTACTTCAGGAAGTAGAACAAAAACTCGCGGTCATTGCCGCCATTGCACAAGAGGCCGAAGTTAAATTTACAGCCGCCCAATTGGCTAAAGCGGACGCTGAGTTACAGTTAGCCAATAAAATGGAACAACTGACAAACATTAGCCAGAACCTTGCGGCACTGAATAATGCCCTGAACAACCTCGATCCCAAGGTGAACAGCCAACAGACCCTCGCCAAAGGCGAAGCACAACTTATTGCTGATGGTGAGCTGGTAATGGCAACCAAGGTGGCGGGTGGTGAGCAGAATGTCACCACCGGCGGTGTTGTATTAGCCAGCGTGGTCACCGAGGACGGCGTAGTTAACTTGAGCGACAATGCACTGGCGCACGATACCCAACTGATCAACGGCACGCTGAATAATACCCGCGCCCATGATGTGAATACTCAGGTGGGCGCACAAGGCAAATTACTGATCAACGGTACCGAGGAAGCGGCTGCCACCTCTGAAGGGGCGACAGTGGTCGCAGGTGGCAGCGTAACTGCTGGCACCCATGCCCTTGTCACTAAGATGGTCAGCGCTGGTACGGTAACGGGTAACGACGGCGCTCTGTTTACTGAAACCACCCTTAATGACGGGCAATTTAGCCTCAACAACGGCGCAATCGCTCAAAATACCGAGGTCAATGGCGGGCAATTTAACGTTAACGAAGGGGCGACCGCCGAGAACGTGACGGTAAAAGGCGGTGAATTTAACCTGCAAGCGCGCGCTCAGGCGATGAAATTGAACATTGAGCACGGTGAAGCCCAGATCGCCGGCAAGCTGACCGATGTGACACTGCGCGGCGGTAATACCACTTTTGCTAACAGTGCCGAAGTAGCTGGCACCATTCATTCCAGAGCAGGGAGTGCGCTTAATGTTTATCAAGACGCAAATACCGCACAAGCGGATCTCAATCTGGCGGGGCGAGTCGCGTTATTCGCCGACGACGCTACCCCAGCGGCAGCACTGTTCTCACGGGCGGCTCGTTCTGCCAACAACAGTTTATCGGCACCATTCACCCTTAGAAAGGTCAATATGAGCGGCGGTACACTGGATTTACGCAATGTGAAAAATGCACAGTTGGTGATGGATTCACTGGCAGGCAACGGCACCTTCGAGCTGGGTTCTATTTTGCAACAAGATACCTTGGCACCGGTGAATGTCACGGGTAACGCAGATGGCGACTTTATCTTCCAGATAGACGGTAGCGGCATCGATCCAACCAACCTTAATGTCGTTAGTACCGGCGGCGGTGACGCGCGCTTTACCCTAACCGATGGCCCGATAGGCCTTGGCAACCGCGTGTATAACCTGGTTAAAGATGCAAGTGGTAAAATAACACTGGTGGCTAATGAATCGACCGTGACACCGAGCACGGCCAGTATCTTAGCGGTGGCTAACACCACGCCGGTTATCTTTAACGCTGAATTAAGTTCTGTTCAACAGCGTTTGGATAAGCAAAGCACTGAAACCAACCAAAGCGGCATGTGGGGCACCTACCTGCATAATAACTTTGAAGTGAAAGGCCGCGCCGCTAACTTCGACCAAACATTAAACGGCATGACGCTGGGGGGCGATAAAGCCACCGTACTGGTGGACGGCGTATTGAGTGTGGGGGGGTTCGCCAGCTCTAGCACATCAAATATTAAGACCGACTATCAGAGCAAGGGGAATGTCGATAGCCATTCATTGGGGGCTTACGCCCAATATCTTGCCAACAACGGTTACTATGCGAATGGTGTGGTGAAAGCCAACAAATTCAATCAGGATATTCATGTCACCAGCGCCGATAATAGCGCCAGCGGCAACACTAACTTCTCGGGTATGGGGGTGGCAGTGAAAGCCGGTAAACATATCAACCATAATAATTTGTATGTTTCGCCATATGTTGCAATGAGCGCCTTTAGCTCCGGTAAAAGCGCGGTCAAACTGTCTAACGGCATGGAGGCGCAAAGCAGCAGCACCCGCTCGATGATGGGTACCATTGGGGTGAATGCGGGTTACCGCTTCGTGCTGAAAAACGGCGTAGAAATGAAGCCCTATGTCAGTGCCTCGGTTGATCACGAATTTGCTGCCAATAATAAGTTCAGAGTGAACCAAGAGATGTTCGATAATAACCTGAACGGCACTCGTATCAACACCGGAGCGGGCCTGAACCTGAACATCACCCCTAACCTGTCTGTCGGTTCTGAAGTAAAGTTGTCCAACGGAAAAAACATCAAAACACCAGTGACCGTTAATCTGAACGTGGGTTATCGCTTCTAAGTGAATAAAATCATTTTTTAGAGATGACGGTGTGGCAGAAATGGAAGGGAGCCTCTATTGGCTCCCTATCCTTTTAGATATTAATCAGTGGCTCGTCGAAGGAATAACATTCCTCAGCCAACTACCCCATTTACGTTGATAGAATGCCTGCGTATGAGTGGTGAGATAATGGCTGACCCCTCGCTCTTTTTCACTGACCAGGCAAAAATCTACCGGGCCACTGTCTGGGGCGTGATCGCTGGCCACATTACCGGCCTCTTGAATCAACTGTTCAATCTCATCATCGGTGCCATCCACTTCCAGTCCAATCAACAGGTTGGGTTTCTCATCAACACTTTTATCATGCATCAGCGCCAAAAAAGCCCGCCGCACTGGTTTACGCTGACTAAACAATTGGATCAGTGCATCCACCATCGCGGAGGGATACTCCTCGGGCTGACCCAGTAAGATTTGGCTCTCTTTTTCTACCACCATTTCAGCGGGTTGCACCAACCCCCCGTTCTTCAGCAGCATCGCCACTTCTTCCGGCCAGAACTCTTTGCCATATTCAGATTTTGGGTTCAAAAACAGATGTGCGCCCTGTGTCATTTCAAATAACACCCGCACCGGCATCGCCACGAAAGGCTGTTTTTCACTGCCGATTGTCTCGCCATCAGTTTGATCCAACGCCTGCTGCAAGACCTCTACCGATGTGAAAAAAGGAATGACAGACTCACCATCCTGCTTTTCCCAATGCAAAATATTCACCCCGTTAGCGGTGGTGAAGCTCATTTCGCCATCGTCACTGACCGGCTCTGAATCCCCCACCAGCACCAAGACGGTGGCGTCCAACAGCGCGCGGAAGAACGCCGTGCGATGAATAGACGCGGTGGCAGCCAGTTTCAGCAAAGATTCCAGATCATCGCCATGTTCGTCATGATGGTGATGCTCGTGACGCTTATCAGCGGCAGGACTATCATCAACAGCAGGGTTATCATCAACAGATGGTTGCGGAAAACTCATTTTGTACTCCAGAAACGTCGAGAAGATGAACAAAGGGACGCAAATGCGCCCCTTTGAGTCTTCTCAATTCAATAAAATTACTGTTTTGCTTTCGCTAACAGTAAGTTGGCAACGGTGCGTACCCCTAAACCAGTAGCACCGGCAGACCATTGCTCAACGGCGCTTTTGCGATACGTGGCGGAGCAATCAATGTGTAACCAACCCTGCTGATAGTTTTTCACAAAATGCGACAGGAAAGCCGCTGCTGTGCTAGCCCCTGCGCTATAGGCACCACCGGCTACGTTGTTTAACTCAGCAAAGTTAGACGGCAGTTGGCTGCGGTGAAATTCTGCCAATGGCAGACGCCAGAAAAGCTCGTGCTCACTGTGCGCACTGTTGAGTAGCGCTTGTGCCAGTTCATCATCAAAGCTGAACAGGGCATGGTAATCGTTACCCAAGGCGGTTTTAGCCGCGCCGGTTAAGGTGGCTGCGTCGATAATCAACGGCGCATTTTGCTCGGAGGCATCGATCAGACCATCCGCCAAGACCAATCGCCCTTCAGCATCGGTATTCATGATCTCAACCGTTTTGCCATTACGATAGCGAATAATATCACCCAGCTTAAAGGCATTACCACTGACCATGTTATCGGCACAACACAGATACAACTTCACGCGCTCTTTAAGCCCACGCGCGGCTGCTAGCGCCAATGCCCCCGTCAAGGTTGCCGCCCCGCCCATATCGGACTTCATTGAATCCATAAAGGCGCTTTGCTTTAAGCTATAGCCGCCGGAATCAAAGGTAATGCCTTTCCCCACCAGACAGGCCATGACTGGCGCATCTGGGTTGCCGGTTGGGTTGTAGTCCAACGCCAATAATACCGGGGCACGATCAGAACCACGGCCTACGGTATAAATCCCGGCATAGTTCTGTTCACGTAGATCGTCACCTTTAGTAATACGGTAGCTGACCGCATCACAGGATACCGCACACAGCAAATCGATCGCATTTTTCGCCAGTTGTTCTGGCCCTAAATCTTCCGCAGGTGCGTTGATGGTATCGCGCACCCAGTCGATGATTTTTAAACGTTGTTCCAGTTCCGTTTTTTCATCTGCTGGCAGTTCTGCCCACACCACGCTGCGCTGACCTTTTGGCCCACGGAAGCCTTGCCAAAAGGCCCAGCTTTGTTCCAAGCCCCAGCCTTCACCAGCCAGTTTGACTTGCTTGATGCCCTGTCCATCAATTTTGCGGGCTGCACGTTGGATAACGCCCAGTTGATCGTGACTCGTCAAGTGGATAGTCACCCCTTGATCATTGGTACTGAGCAAGGCTTTCTCACCCCAGCGGGCATCTGCCGGATTGTGAGACAGGGATATTTGCATTATTTCTTTTGTCATAGCCGACCTCGTCATTATTATTTTTGCTGTATACCCGCCATACTTCAAGCTGCAGGGGCGTTGGATGCTCTCCCGCACCCTAATCATTGACTAGCTGAAGCCACAGAGGCGTTAGCTGCGACGCCAATAACGTAGGGCATAAGATATCAGATCGAAATAAAAAAGGCCGCTTGCGCGGCCCAGTCAGTATTTACTCAAACTCATCTAACCAGACCAATAAGATCGCTTCCAATACTTTTTCATTCGATCTCTGCGGATCGTCGTCAAAACCTTCCAGATCGCAAATCCATTGATGCATATCGGTAAAGCGGACTGTTTTGGGATCGGTATCCGGGAACCTTTCGTAAAGGGCTTCGGCGATTTCGCGGGTATCTTGCCACGTTAAACTCATATAAAGTCCTTTCAACCTGTTGCGATAGGTTTAGTGTTCTCTGGCATGGTTAATGGTATAACGCGGGATCTCAACCACCAGATCTTCATCGGTCACTCTAGCCTGGCAACTTAGGCGGCTCTCTGGCTCCAGGCCCCAGGCTTTATCCAGCATATCATCTTCCAACTCGCTGCTTTCTGGCAGTGAATCAAACCCTTCGCGCACCACACAGTGACAGGTGGTACAAGCGCAGGATTTTTCGCAGGCGTGCTCAATGTCAATCCCATTACGTAGAGCAACGTCTAATATGGTCTCACCTTGTATTGCTTCCAGTACTGCACCATCCGGGCAAAGGTCTTTATGGGGCAGAAATACTATTTTGGGCATGATTAAACCTCATCCACTGAATGACCAGCTAAAGCACGGCGAACGGAAGCGTCCATCCGGCGTGCGGCAAAATCTTGCGTTTGTGTATCTAACGCTTTGATCGCAGCTTCGATGGCTTGCGGGTCTCTGCCCTGCATCTGCTGCTGTAATAACGCAACCGCTTGAGCGATCGCGGCACTTTCTTGCTCACTGAGTAACGCGGCGTCTTCTGCCAGTGCGCCTTGCAGGCTCTCTAGCACTCTGGCGGCATCAACCTGTTGTTCCGCCAGCTTACGGGCGGTGATATCACTTTGCGCATTCGCCATGGAATCTTTAATCATATTGGCAATTTCATCATCAGATAGCCCATAAGATGGCTTCACCTGAATCGATGCCTCAACGCCAGTAGATTTCTCCATCGCCGTCACACTTAATAAGCCATCAGCATCCACCTGGAAAGTAACACGAATATGTGCCCCTCCCGCAGGCAAGGGAGGCAAGCCACGCAACGTAAAACGGGCTAATGAACGGCAATCCTTCACCAATTCACGCTCGCCTTGCAGCACGTGGATCATCATCGCACTCTGACCGTCTTTGAAGGTGGTGAACTCCTGCGCTCGAGCCGCCGGGATGGTAGTATTGCGGGGGATCACTTTCTCCACCAGACCGCCCATAGTTTCCAGCCCTAAGGAGAGTGGGATCACATCAAGCAGTAGCATGTCGCTGTCCGGTTTATTGCCCACCAGAATATCAGCCTGAATAGCGGCACCAATGGCGACCACTTTATCCGGATCGATAGAAGTCAACGGCGTGCGGCCAAAGAATTGCCCCACCTGCTCACGCACCAATGGGACTCGGGTCGAACCGCCGACCATCACCACTTCCAAAACTTCATCAGCAGTGACGCCCGCATCTTTTAAGGCGCGGCGGCAAGCTATCAGTGTACGTTTTACCAGCGGAGCAATAAGCGATTCAAGCTGCTCACGGGTAATCTCCCCTTGCCAACCAGCCACGGAAACCGCCGTAGTCTCGGCATCACTCAACGCAATTTTGGCGGCAATTGCCGCATCAAGTAACTGCCGTTGAATACCGTGGTCATCGCGGGTCGCAACCCCTGCTTGCTCACGTAACCAGTCAGCTAATAGGTGATCAAAATCATCGCCACCTAGCGCCGAGTCACCACCGGTTGCCAGCACTTCAAATACGCCACGGCTTAAACGCAGAATGGAGATATCAAATGTCCCGCCACCCAGATCGTAAACCGCAATCACCCCTTCCTGGCCGGAATCCAGGCCATAAGCGATCGCAGCAGCAGTGGGTTCATTCAGTAAACGTAAGACATGCAGCCCCGCCAGACGCGCAGCATCTTTTGTCCCCTGACGCTGAGCATCATCGAAATACGCGGGAACGGTAATGACAACGCCATCGAGATCACCGGCCAACGCAGCTTGCGCCCGTTGAGCCAATGTTTTGAGGATATCTGCCGACACCTGAACCGGATTCACCAACCCACGCACCGTCTGGATCATCGGTAAACCGTTTTCACTTGGTTGGAATTGGTAAGGTAAATTGGGATAACGCTGTACAATGTCAGCCAGAGAGCGGCCCATCATGCGTTTCACTGAACTGATGGTATTAACCGGGTCCAATGCCGCCAGATCGCGCGCATTCCAGCCGACATCAATACCCTGTGGGTGATAATGAACCACTGACGGCAGTAAATCCCGCTGTTTTTCATCGACCAACGTTTGCGCTTTACCGCTGCGCACGGTCGCCACCAATGAATTGGTGGTACCTAAATCAATACCAGCCGCCAGCCGACGTTGGTGTGGTGCCGCCGTTAAACCAGGCTCACTAATTTGTAATAAGGCCATGTTGAGCTTCCATCAATCATGAGTCTATGCCCTTCGTATTTGAAACTGCAGGAGGTTTAGCTGCACACGTTACTCAGCACATCCATGGGCCTCGCTTCTACGAGGCCGCTGCAAGCCACGTTCAAATCAGTTCTCGACCGATTTGTCATTTGCTTGCTACCTATCTGCAATGTCAATTATTAAGGGCATATAATAATTAATCACTTGAATTTTATTTGTTTTTAATTAATCAAATGAGATATTTGAATCAGGCAAAGTCGTCAAACAAACGCTCTTCCAACTGCTCAACTTGTTGCTGCAACTTATCCAGAAAACGCAATTTGCGTACCGTGTCCGCTGCCTGCACCCATAGCTGCTCATCAAGTTGTTCAACCATTTGCTGCGTGCGTGTTGTTATCATCAGCGCCAAACGGCGGCTAAATTCAGCCAGTAAAGTTTCAGCATCAGGTTTGCGCTCAATGGCATCAAGCTCCTCACGTAATTCCAACTGTTCCATCAGAAACGCGGTATCACGCATGGTGTGCTGTTCGTTGCCTAAATCAAAACCCTGCAAAGATAGCATATACTCGGCACGTTTTAACGGGTGCTTGAGCGTTTGGTAAGCATCATTGATGGTTGCAGCCTGTTGCATTGAGGCCAAGCGCTCACGCTCGGGCTGGGTGGCAAAGCGATCGGGGTGGAATTGACGTTGCAATTCCTGGTAACGCGTGGTGAGTTGGTTGCCGTCAATCAAATAGCGAGCCGGCAACCCGAATAATGTAAAATAATCCATAGCATGCTCTGGAAGTTGTTGTAATGGCTAAGCTGAGATCTGTTCCGCTCCCTTATTGGCAAAAAGAGCGGAACAGAGCAACAAACATCTGGGGTAGGAACAAAAGTAGTGATCAGACGTTAAAGCTTTCGCCGCATCCACACTCATTTGAGACGTTTGGATTGTTGAACTTAAAGCCTTCGTTCAGCCCCTCTTTGACGAAATCCAGCTCGGTACCGTCAAGATAGACCATGCTTTTACCATCGATGATCACTTTCACACCTTTGTCTTCAAAAACGATATCGTCATCGTTTATTTCATCAACAAATTCAAGTACATATGCCATGCCGGAGCAACCAGAAGTCCTTACGCCCAAGCGTAGACCCAAGCCTTTGCCACGGTGATTTAAAAAGGCACTGACCCGTTGTGCAGCACTGTCGCTGATTGATATCGACATACAACAACCTCAACTCTGAGAACCAGCTCATATCTCCGTCATCTTTCAAACTACAGGTGCGTTGGTAGTACGCGTTCCCCCAAATCACTTGCCTATGTAAGCTCGTCGGGATCCTCTTGTTTGCCGCCTTCCTGCAACTTGAAATCTTGTGGATATATAATTCAGTGGGTTATATCCAAGTGAAAAATGAGCTAATTATTAATAATCTATATATACCTGTCGTCCTTCAAGATGCACGAATGTTAGCTGCATCTCGAAGTAACTTGGGTATAAAAATCACATATCACAATTACTTGGCAGTATGCTTGCTTTTGTAGTCGGCGATAGCGGCTTTAATAGCATCTTCTGCCAAAATTGAGCAGTGAATTTTAACTGGCGGTAACTCCAGTTCTTCAGCAATCTGGGTATTTTTGATCGCTTCAGCCTGTTCAAGAGACTTGCCTTTCATCCATTCCGTCACTAAAGAGCTAGAGGCAATAGCAGAACCGCAACCATAAGTCTTAAAGCGGGCGTCTTCAATAATACCGGCTTCATTCACTTTGATCTGCAACTTCATGACATCACCACAAGCAGGTGCGCCAACCATGCCACTACCAATAGTAGGATCTTTGCTGTCGAACGACCCCACGTTGCGTGGATTTTCGTAATGATCGATTACTTTTTCGCTGTAAGCCATGTGATTTCTCCTGAGTCTTAAAGTCTGGAATTAATGATGGGACCATTCAATGCTGCTGATATCCACGCCCTGCTTGAACATATCCCACAATGGGGATAAATCACGCAGACGACCAATGGATTTATGCACCAGCGCAATGGCGTAGTCGATCTCTTCTTCGGTAGTGAAGCGCCCCAGAGAGAAACGAATTGAACTGTGAGCCAGTTCGTCGTTCATCCCCAACGCACGTAACACGTAAGAAGGCTCCAAACTTGCAGAGGTACAGGCTGAACCTGATGAGACAGCCAAATCTTTCAGTGCCATGATCAACGACTCACCTTCAACATAGTTGAAGCTGACGTTCAGAATGCCAGGTGCGCCATTCTCTAATGAGCCGTTCAGGTAAACTTCTTCGATGTCTTTGATGCCGTTCCACAAACGCAAACGCAGTGAACGCAGACGTGCAGCTTCGCTTTCCATCTCTTCTTTGGCAATGCGGTAAGCTTCACCCATCCCAACGATTTGGTGCACAGGCAAGGTACCTGAACGCATACCGCGCTCATGACCACCGCCGTGCTGCTGTGCTTCAATACGAATGCGGGGTTTACGGCGAACAAACAGCGCGCCGATGCCCATCGGGCCATAAACTTTATGGGCAGAGAAGGACATCAAATCGACTTTCAGTTTGCTCAAGTCAATAGGTAATTTACCGACGCTTTGTGTAGCATCAACGTGGAAAATGATCCCGCGACTGCGGCACATTTCGCCGATTTCAGCGATATCCTGTACCACACCGATCTCATTATTCACATGCATGATAGAAACCAAAATGGTGTCTTCACGCATTGTGGCTTCAAGCTGTTTCAGGTCGATAATACCGTTAGACTGCGGTGCCAGATAAGTCACTTCGAAGCCTTCACGCTCCAGTTGGCGACAGCTATCCAACACGGCTTTATGTTCGGTTTTACAAGTGATGATGTGCTTGCCTTTCTTCTGATAGAAATTAGCAGCACCTTTAATGGCAAGGTTATCAGACTCGGTCGCACCGGAGGTGAAGACGATCTCACGAGGGTCTGCACCCACCAATGCGGCGACGTCATTACGTGCAATATCAACAGCTTCTTCTGCCTGCCAACCAAACTTATGCGAACGTGAGGCTGGGTTACCGAAGATACCGTCCAGAGTGAGATACTGCATCATTTTTTCAGCGACACGCGGATCTACTGGCGTCGTTGCTGCATAATCCAGATAGATCGGTGTCTTTACTTTTGATTCGGTCATTGCTCTTATGCTCCGTACATCACTTCCAAAACGTAAAATTCCGCAAATTCTGCTTATGCGCGCAGATTGACGTTAATCGTCTCTTGCGGTCGGCCATTAGCCGTGCGGCGCGTATCGTTATTCTGACGATCCGCTACCTCTAGGATATCTTGGTTATTAACCAGTTCTGCCAATGTAATATTGTTGAGGAAGCTGCTGATACGCTCGCTCAAATCACGCCACAGGGTATGTGTCAGGCAGCGGTTTCCGCCCTGACAGCCTTCTTTACCCTGACAACGGGTCGCATCAACGGATTCGTCAACGGCAGTGATAACAGCGCCAACCGCGATTGCTGATGCATCTTTGCCAAGCAGATAACCACCGCCTGGGCCGCGTACGCTGGCGACCAAGCCATTTTTACGTAGGCGAGAAAAAAGTTGTTCCAGATAGGATAACGAGATCCCCTGACGTTCCGAAATATCTGCCAGAGGAACGGGCCCGTCCTGGGAATGTAATGCCACATCAAGCATGGCGGTTACGGCATAGCGGCCTTTGGATGTCAGTCTCATAGCTAAAGTTACCTGTTGGTGAACACGAACCAGAATTTTGACATTCTTGAGTGTTTTAGTCAACTATTTAACCTAGTAATTCACTCAACTATTATTACCATACCTACGCTCAATAGTATCAATTGGAATTTATAATAACCAATTGATATAAGACATTAATCCTTACTCTTCCCCGCCACATCACCGGTACCGCGTTGTGGGTATTTATCCTGTTTTTCGATGGATGTCAGCATTCCACGTAGAATATTCAGCTCTTGAGCCTCTGGGCGAGCGCGGGTAAAGAGACGCCGTAATTTGCTCATAATCTGGCCCGGATGGGCCTGACGGATAAAACCACTATGAGACAAAACCTGCTCCAAGTGCTGATAGAAACGCTCCAGATCATCCACTAAAGGATAAGGCGCTTCTTCCTCTTCTACAGGTGCGTTTGCCTGCTGACGATCAAGGTGTGCCACACGCACTTCATAAGCCAGAATTTGCACGGCCATGGCTAAATTTAAGGAGCTATATTCAGGATTAGCTGGGATAGCCACATGATAATGGCATTTTTGCAGCTCGTCGTTAGTCAGACCTACACGCTCGCGACCAAACACCAATGCAACCGGGGCATGTTCAGCTTCGCGCGCACTGCGTACACCGCATTCACGCGGTTCCAGCATTGGCCACGGTAAAGTTCTGGAACGGGCGCTGGTGCCCACCACCAAACTACAACCGGCAAGGGCTTCATCTAACGTATCAACGATAGTGGCATTGCCAATAACATCACTGGCACCGGCTGACAACGCAATGGCCTGAGAATCTGGTTTTACCAATGGATTAACCAAATATAGATTGGTTAATCCCATTGTTTTCATGGCCCTGGCAGTCGAGCCCATGTTGCCGGTGTGTGAAGTCTCAACCAAGACAATACGAATGTTGTGTAGCATACAAACTCTGAGGATAACGGATAATCGCCATATCCTAACACAGACATAGGCATTTATCAGATCCCCTGCTATACTACGCGCCGTTTCTCGTTCTTTAACATCCTAGTGGAAGATACCCATGCATCCGATGCTGACTATCGCCATACGCGCTGCGCGTAAGGCCGGTAACCTGATTGCCAAAAATTATGAAACCCCGGACGCTGTCGAAGCGAGCCAGAAAGGCAGTAATGACTTTGTTACTAACGTTGACCGTGATGCAGAGCATCTGATCATTGACGTTATCCGTAAATCTTACCCAAAACACACTATTATTAGTGAAGAGTGTGGTGAGTTGGTCGGCGAAGATGATGATGTACAATGGGTTATTGATCCACTGGATGGCACTACCAACTTCATCAAACGCCTCCCCCATTTTGCGGTATCTATCGCCGTGCGTATTAAAGGCCGTACAGAAGTCGCCGTGGTTTACGATCCAATGCGTAACGAACTGTTCAGCGCCAGCCGTGGTCAGGGCGCTCAGTTAAATGGTTATCGTCTACGTGGTACCAACGCTAAAGATTTAGATGGCACTATTCTGGCAACCGGTTTCCCATTCAAAGTGAAGCAACACGCTCCCGCTTATATCCGCGTCATTGGTAAGCTATTTGAGCAGTGTGCAGATTTCCGTCGCACCGGTTCAGCCGCATTGGATCTGGCTTATGTCGCAGCAGGCCGTGTTGATGGCTTCTTTGAGATTGGCTTAAAACCGTGGGATTTCGCAGGTGGCGAGCTGTTGGTCCGTGAGTCCGGCGGTATCGTGACTGACTTTGCTGGCGGTCATAACCATTTCAGCTCTGGCAATATCGTGGCTGGTAATCCACGTATTGTTAAATCTATCGTTCAAGCCATGAGCAACGAAATCAGTGATGCATTAAAACGTTAATTCCACGCGAATAGCGGTTTCACATAAAAAGCCAGTCAGGGTTAACCGACTGGCTTTTTTTATTGGGAAAGCACACCCCTGCTGCGTCAAGGACAAAAAACATACCCAAAGCCATTAGCGTTGCAGGTAGGCAGCCAGCAAACAAATCCCGATGAGCTTACATTAGTAAGTGATTCGGGTGAGTGAGCGCAGCTAACACCCCTGCTGCGTCAAGGACGAAGGGTATACCCAAAGCCATTGGCGTTGCAGGTAGGCAGCCAGCAAACAAATCCCGATGAGCTTACATTAGTAAGTGATTCGGGTGAGTGAGCGCAGCTAACACCCCTGCTGCGTCAAGGACGAAGGGTATCAGCGACCAAATGGGCGAACAGCACCAACCATCTCCGGCTGACTGGACAAATAAAACAGAACCCCTACAAACAGCAGAATAATTCCCCCGGTTAATGCCAACGTGGCCCAGGCAATCTCTCCCCAAGCGGCGGGGGCGCGTTTACGGCTTAAATATACCGCTAAGCGCCGTGCATAATGGACGAACAGTGCCAACAGCGAGATAGTCAGCGACGTCCCTAAAGCCATCGCCATCGACGACAAAATCCCCCACCAGTAAACGCCAATCACCTTGGAAAACAGCAACACCATAATCGCACCGGAGCAAGGGCGCATGCCCATTGCCAACACAATCGTCAAACGGGTGCGCCAATCATCACCGGCTTGTAGCTCTTTATCACTGGGCAGATGACGGTGCCCACAGCCGCAGCTATCGTTGTGGACATGGTTAGCCGGTAATGGCTGAATCTGCTGAAAAGTCATTTTCTGTGATTTTAAGGCGTTAATTTGTCGATAGATCCGCTTTACCGCTCGAAAACAGAGCAACATCCCCAACCCAATAACCAACAGAAAGCTGCCTTTTTCTAACCAAAAACTGCTTTGATGCAAATACCGTGAAGAAAGCTGCCATACCCCAAGCAACAAAGTTACCAGTAGAATCGCTACGCCACCTTGTAATATTGAGGCGGCAAAAGTCAGCTTCAGGCTACTGTTCAACCGTGCCGGATGGGTCGCCAGATACGTCACAATCACCACTTTACCGTGGCCCGGCCCTACAGCATGTAACACGCCATAAATCAGGCTAAACAACATCAGCACCCACCCCGCCTGGTGCGGTTCAGCTTTAACTTGTTGCAACAACTGGGCCATTTTCTGATGCATACTTTTTTGCCAGGCTACTGTTTTAAAAAACAATTCTGGCCAATAAAGCCATGCGACATACCCAGCACTAACCAATATGAGTAAGAACAGCAATAGAGGCCATAAATTGATCAGCCAATGTCGCTGCTTTGGCCGTGGAATCGGAGCAATAACTACTGACATTGAAGCGTCACTTGCTGTGCAAATTGTTTTCCAAGTTCCATATCGTCTCCTGGTGAGTCACTTTTATCCAATGACAGCGCATAAGCCTGTAGCGATGCGTCTGGATTGGGAGTAATCAAAGTGAGTTTGCAGTTTTTTTCCATTTCAGCCGATAGACTGAGCGCTTTTTGATCCGCATAGGCCATATCGACAAAATAAGTCGGGTCATAGGTTGAGATAATGAAAGGCTTGCCAACTAATAGCTGAGGTTCAGCCAACGGTAGAACGAATGAGAGTACCGCCTGATGCCCTTGACGGGATAAATGATATTCTGTTGGCAAATTTTTATATTTCACCGGTTTGCCATCACGGTATATATCGGTGAAATAGTGCTGCCCCAGCACATTAGCCATCACTTCTGCGGCCAATTTTTTCCAGATTTTAGAGTCACTCTTGGCATTTTCTGCGTCATACAACAGGTCAGAAGAGGTTATTTCATCCATGGTCCATACCATTTTCATTCCTACCAACATCTGTTTTTCACTGATGAAAGTGGTTTTCATATCAATAAAACTGTGGGGATGAGCTTGAGCCAATTGGCTGTAAATCATCGCGGCCCCTGTTAATAACAAGGTTATCAGCCGGCTAATTGCAATAAGATCGTTATAACATAACACGCGGCGCATTATTCAACCCTTGGATATTCTACAATTACTGTGATGTAAGTTGTAAGTCGATGTAAAAAACTGCAGGACCCGTGAACCGAATGAATCTCTTTTGCTATGCTTAAATAAATAACGATGATTCATCAAAGATATTTATATGCGCCTAAACACGCCCTCTGAGCCTCAGTTATCTGATGATCAACCGCTATCCAGCCAACAACGCCGCTGCCATATGTTGCTGATGTTATTTATGCCAGCACACAAGGTACAGTTAGACACAATTAGCCGATTCAACAGGGCCGACCTTACGACTACCCGGCAAGATATAGCCGAGGTTGCCAGCGAAATCCAGCGTTTCTACCATTTAGAACTTAATACCAGTGCCGACGATTATTGTCAGATTAGCGGGAGCCTACTCGATAAACGACTCTGTTTTATCCATTGGCTTCGTCGTGGGCTGCGTTATTGCCCAGATTTTGTTGAACACCATTTTTCCCCCTACTTATATCAGGCGTTAGCATGGGATGATGGCCTGCTGTCATCGGCTCTACGGCAAATAGTTTACCAGTGTGAACCCCACCTAAACCGCCAACTCAGTGAAAAAGATCGTCAGTTTTTGCAACTGTATTTGCTGTATTGTGTCAGGGAAAACCAGCAGTACGCCCTGCCACAATTATCAATGACTCAGCGGCAATGGTTAGAACAAAAACCTGCGCGGGTTGCCGCTGACCATTTATTCAACTCACTCAACCAGTTATTGACCCCTCCGTTGGGTTTGATTGAGCGCGATATGCTGATTCTAATGCTGACGATGATAAAAGCACACCGTTACCACAGTACTCAATCACCGGAAGATGCCCGCCTGATAGCCGCTACCAAGCTATTAATTCACCGTTTTAAGCGCCTTTCCGGCATGCCTTTTAGTAGTGATAACTCGCTGGTCAGCCAGTTATTCGCACATCTCGCCCCCGCCATTGAGCGCTGCTATTTTAATATTGGGATCGACCATTCACTCCCCAAAGAAGTCAGTAATATGTATCCCCGTTTGCTACGTACTACACAGCGGGCGCTTATCAAGTTTGAGCAGGAGTACCAGATTAGATTTTCTATTGAAGAAGTGGTGTTGATCGCCATCAGCTTTGGTGCCTGGTTAATACAGGGGAATGCATTACAGGAGAAGCAGATTTTATTATTGACGCGTGATAACCCAACGTTAGAAGCCCAAGTCGAGCAGCAGATCCGTGAACTGACCTTACTACCGTTACATATTAAACATTTGTCTCATGACGTTTATCTGCAATCGGGGGCCCCCGCTGGCACCGCGGTGGTACTTACCCCCTATGCTTTACAATCAACGGAATCAGCGCCGCCGCTGATCCAGATATCATTTCCATTAACTGAGCCGCAAAGTGTTCAGTTATGCCGCATATTGGAACTACCTTAGCTGGCTAATTCATTCGGGTTCGCGACCACTCGTGGCCGGATAAACAGCGCCGGAATAACAATGAGAGCCATAACCCAAAAGACCCCCCCCTGATAATTCTCAAATAAGAAGCCAGAGATCACTGTCATCACCGCAATGCCGCCGCCCATCGCCAGTGCAGAGTAGACTGATTGCAAACGGATCACATCTGCCCCACTGCGTGCCGAAATGAAACGCATCGCGGCTAGATGGCAGACAGTAAACGAACCACAATGTAAGATTTGGATAAAAATCAACCAAGGCAATTCAGTCGTTGAAGCCATTAAGCTCCAGCGGATTATCCCACTTACCGCTGAGAGCAGTAATAAGCTACGGGCCGTCCATCGACGGAAAAGGATGTGACTGAACGCAAATACCAGAATTTCGGCCACAACCCCCAGCGACCACAAATAGCCGATTGTTGCGGGGGAATAACCGGCATCTTTCCAGTAAATAGAACTGAAACTGTAGTAAGCAGCATGGGCACCCTGTAATAACGTCACACAGAGCAAAAAGCGCCAAACTTGTGGTTCAGATAGCAGAACCTTCCATTGTGTTGCAGCGACATTGCGATGTTTAACCTCACCCTGCGGCATCACACTGGGCCGTAGCAATGCCCCCAGCAACATCGCTGTCACACCAAGCAGCAGGCTGTAGAGAATAGCGGGATGGCCCCAAATAGATACCAATTTTCCCGTCAATGCAGAGCCGATAACAAACGCCAGCGATCCCCATAGCCGGACCTTGCCGTAATCCATGGTGATCTGTTTTTGCCACGTCGCAGCCAAAGCATCCGTCAATGGTACCAGTGGGCCAAAGAACAGGTTAAAACCTGCGATAACCACCATCAACCAAGCCCAGCCATTACCGAACCAAAAACCGACCGCGAACGCTAACGTTAAAAGCGCCAGAATACGGATTGCAGTAACCAGATGAGAAGGATCTTTTACTCTCGGAGCAATAATCAGGCTACCAAGAAAGCGGGAGAGTAAGCCAGCACCGAGCAAGATACCGATGGTTTCCGGGGGGATCCCTTCACCTTCTAACCAAAGTCCCCAGAAAGGTAAAAAAATACCATAAGAAAAAAAATAGGTGAAATAGCTAAGTGATAGCCAACGTGTTGATTGCAATACCATGATTCCTCCGGAGTCAGCCCGTCACTGTGACAGAGGCCTCCTCCGCTAGCAACTTTACCGTCTCAATACTGGATATTTTGTGACATGCCTCACATTACAAAATCGTATATTGGGCCCATCGGCAACCTGGTATTCATTGATGGCAGTATGCAACGTATCAACATACGCACTGGATTTCGCTGGTTGGAGTCTGTTTTGGGCTTTACATGAATTGGCACTGGCTTTGAGATAAGCTCGTTTTTTAGCCTACCCCTATTAGTTTAAAGCCCCAGCCATGAGGCCAGGACTTTGTCGGTAATCTGAAACCACCATTTATGGTGGGTTTTTATGGTTAGGAGGACGTTAGAACCGGTAACCCGCACCAAGCATCCAAGTACCCACTTTCACATCA
The DNA here is from genome assembly GCF_001053095.1 of Yersinia similis. Taxonomy (GTDB): domain Bacteria; phylum Pseudomonadota; class Gammaproteobacteria; order Enterobacterales; family Enterobacteriaceae; genus Yersinia; species Yersinia similis. Next base: position 154,695 of record NZ_CGBP01000003.1, read on the forward strand.
TCGAGTTTGGAGTACTCATATGAAGCATCAATGACAAAATTTGGATGTGGATTAAATTGTAATCCTGCACCGTATGCCAGAGATGTTTTACTTCTACTCTCTGATTCGCCAAATATTGAGGAAAATTTAACCTTTCCACGAGCAGCACCCAATAATCCATACAAGCTAACATACTCGTTAATGCGGAAAGCAGGCCCTGCAGTCACTGAGTAGTACTTAAAATCACCATCAATAAGTTTGAGTCTACCAATGGATTCCTCGAATCCCCGGCGAGTATGAGCAAACGAGCCTATCACTCCCCAGTCATTATTAAATTCATAACGATACTTCAGGTTAAAACCTCTTGGGTCTTTATCCAACTTGTACCCATCTTCCTTGACGTGGCTTTGAGCATATCCAACAGAAATACTGTTTTCGCCTTCGGCATACACATTGACAGACGCAATCGATAAACATGCAACTAAAGAAGAGACCAGTAATGTCTTATTCATAAAAACCATCCAGATTGTTATAACAATACCTAATACAGTAACCACATGACTGAAGTGGCCAACCAAATATTAACAAATATTTGACATATGAAAACATGGACATTAGTACAGTATTCCATTACACACAGTATTCCATTACACACATTTTCTCGGTTTATACAGGGCGATGTTGAACAGAAAAATAGGCGCTAGCCGGGCGACCATTGCCGTGACAAATAGGAATGGACGACTGCATCGCGGAATAAATTCGAAATCAATAGCCCCATTGACCTTGCGGACCAGATAATGTTGCAGCGCCAGATGATCGGTAAATGCCAAAATAATGTTGCAGCGCCGGCTCTTCGCGGGGGGAGGTATTTCGAGTTGATACGATTGAAAGGAATTATTTTAGTCGCGGGATAGGCGCGTTTTTAGCCTATCCCGATGAACTCAAAGCCCCGGCCAGGAGGCCAGGACTGTGATAGCCGTCTTATGCGTAAACCGGTAAACGAGCGCAGATAGCCAGAACTTTCTGTTTCACACGCTCAATGGTCGCTTCATCGTTGATGTTATCTAACACATCACACATCCAGCCAGCCAATTCACGGGATTCCGCTTCTTTGAAGCCACGGCGGGTGATAGCTGGGCTACCAATACGCACACCAGACGTCACAAACGGGCTCTTCGGATCGTTAGGTACGCTGTTTTTGTTCACCGTGATATTCGCACGGCCTAAAGCCGCATCAGCATCTTTACCGGTGATGTCTTTATCTACCAAGTCCAGCAAGAACAGGTGGTTATCCGTGCCACCAGAAACCACTTTGTAACCGCGTTCCAGGAACACCGCCACCATGGCTTTCGCATTTTTAGCCACTTGCTGTTGGTAAATTTTAAACTCAGGTTCCATTGCTTCTTTCAGCGCGACCGCTTTACCCGCGATAACATGCATCAATGGGCCACCCTGGTTACCAGGGAAAACAGAAGAGTTCAGTTTTTTGTACAAGTCTTCATCGCCCCCTTTCGCCAGAATCAAACCGCCACGTGGGCCAGCCAGAGTCTTGTGCGTCGTGGTGGTAACGATGTGGGCATGTGGAACCGGGTTAGGGTAAACGCCTGCGGCAACCAGACCGGCAACGTGAGCCATATCAACAAAGAACCATGCGTCAATGCTATCGGCAATTTCACGCATTTTTGCCCAATCAACGATACCAGAGTAGGCAGAGAAGCCACCGATAATCATTTTTGGTTTATGTTTTTCCGCCTGACGTGCCAGATCTTCATAATCAATCTGACCCGACTCATCAATTCCATAAGGGACGATGTTATAGAGTTTGCCGGAGAAATTCACTGGTGAACCATGCGTCAAGTGACCGCCGTGTGCCAGATTCATCCCCAATACAGTGTCACCGGGTTTCAGCAACGCAGAGTAAACAGCAACGTTAGCTTGTGAACCAGAATGAGGTTGAACGTTTGCGTAATCAGCACCAAATAGCGCTTTAGCGCGATCGATTGCCAATTGTTCAACAACATCAACATATTCACAGCCACCGTAATAACGCTTGCCTGGATAGCCTTCAGCATATTTGTTCGTCAACTGAGATCCCTGCGCTTGCATAACACGCGGGCTGGTGTAGTTCTCAGACGCAATCAGTTCGATGTGTTCTTCCTGACGCACGACTTCTTGCTCCATTGCACGCCACAGATCTGCATCGTAATCGGCAATGTTCATTTCACGCTTTAACATCCGGCTCTCCTGACTTAGCTAACTAAATATACCTATACCCAACGTCATTGGAGTTGCAGCCAGACAGCCAATGAACGAGTCCCGATGAGCTGACTGCGTCAGTGATTCGGGTGACAAATCTGCCGGGAGCAGATTTGAACGCAGCTTGCAGCGGCCTCTGTGAGGCCCATGAATAGGCCAAATAACGAGACCGCGAACATCGCTGCAGCTTCAAGTACGAAGGGTATAATGGAACACCCGTTTGGGTTCTGCCACACAGTGTAAACTGTTTCCCCCTCCTGAAGATAGGCCTTAGCAGAGGTTTTTACGCAAACGATTGGCTCCGGATAGCGTAAGGCTTTGAGCTGTTCAGACTTCATTCAATGCAACGGAATTATCCTCATATTCACTATGTGAATCTCAGACTGCTGACAAACCCCGATGACTCACTCTTGAACGGTGAGGATAGGCAGAAGAGTAAAGAGTCCGCGCCAAGGATGGCGCGGCTCGAGCCTACATGGATGTATTTACGGCGTCTTTACGATCTGCCTGTTCTCTCCGTCGCGGGCACTTTGTCAATAACCTCATATTCACTATGTGAATCTTTCATCTTCAGCAAGTAAGCGTGTTGATGCAATCCCCCTACAGGTGAAAAGCACATTTACAAAGAGAAGAGAAAATCATAAGATGCATTTAAAATACATGTATTAGTTTGTATATTATTAAAACACTTAAGGAGCCACTATGCTGGATACCCAAACCATCGCTATCGTTAAATCTACCATTCCCTTGCTTGCTGCCACCGGCCCCAAACTGACAGCCCATTTCTATGAGCGCATGTTTAAGCATCACCCTGAACTCAAAGATATTTTTAATATGAGTAACCAGTCGAGTGGTGATCAACGCGAAGCCTTGTTTAATGCTATTTGTGCTTATGCGACCAATATCGAAAATCTTGCCGCGCTACTCCCCGCGGTTGAACGTATTGCCCAAAAACATACCAGTTTAAATATTCAGCCAGAGCATTACCCTATTGTCGGTGAGCATTTAATCGCTACTCTGGAGGAACTGTTTTCACCCGGTGAGGCCGTTTTAGATGCCTGGGCTAAGGCCTATGGTGTATTGGCTGATGTATTTATTCAACGTGAAAGCCAGATTTATCAGCAAGGTGAGACGGAAACCGGTGGTTGGAGAACCTTACGTCGCTTTCGCATTATAAAAAAAGAGCAACAAAGCGAGGTGATTTGCAGCTTTGTCTTGGCACCGGAAGACGGCGGCCAAGTGCTTCACTATAAACCGGGGCAATATTTAGGCATTTATATAGAGCATGAAAGCCTTGAATTCCAAGAGATTCGTCAATATTCGCTGACCACCGCGCCCAATGGTAAAACTTACCGTATTGCAGTAAAATGTGAAGAACAAGGCACAGTTTCAAACTTACTGCATCGGGAGTTAAATGAAGGGGATACCGTGCGCATCGCACCACCCCGTGGCGATTTCTTTTTAGATGTATCACCGGATACTCCGGTGGCACTGATTTCGGCTGGGGTGGGCCAAACCCCGATGCTCAGTATGCTCAATACCCTCTATAGCCAGCAACATGCGGCCCCCGTGCATTGGTTACACGCAGCTGAAAATGGCCGTGTACACGCATTCGCTGATGAAGTTAGCGCTATCGCAGCCAATATGCCTAATCTAAGCCGCCATGTGTGGTACCGTGAGCCAGACGTACAGGATAAGCACGCCGAGGATTACCATAGCCAAGGGTTGATGGATCTGAGTTCGCACCAGTGGTTAGCTGATGATCCTAAACGACATTATTACTTCTGTGGCCCGCTGCCATTTATGCAATTTATAGGTCGTCAATTACTGGCCCAAGGGATAGCACCTGAGCAGATTCACTACGAATGCTTCGGTCCACACAAAGTCATTTAACTCAGACTGCTGACAAACCCCGATGACTCACTCTTGAACGGTGAGGATAGGCAGAGGAGTAAAGCGTCCGCGCCAAGGATGGCGCGGCTCGAGCCTACATGGATGTATTTACGGCATCTTTACGATCTGCCTGTTCTCTCCGTCGCGGGCACTTTGTCAATAACCTCACTGTTCATTTTTATCCTATCTCTACGCATGTGATGCCGCTGGTCAGGATGATACCTGATCAGCATTTCGGCTATTTCAATTCCCCCATTTATTACATTTACATTTCGTGGAACGTGACATAGATCTCGTATGTCCTCACAATTTATTGCCACGATTAATCTCATAAAAAGCTATTTAAATTTTCATATAATTGAAGATTTAAATAACAGCCAGAATGATCTTTATTATTTATACCCACGTTACTTCGAGGTACAGGTAGGCAGCAACCGAGTAACAAATGGGGCGGGACCTCATTTGGACAGCATTTATGCTGCCCGCTGGGTGAGCCTCAGGGACGAGGCTCATTAATCTCCAGTCTCTGAGATAACAAAGTGACTGGGGTGAGCAAGGGCAGTTCCCCCCCTGCATCTTGAAGGACGACGGGTATATTGCCCGGTAACATAAGGCTAGATCGCTACATCATGAGTAAAAGATTCATAAAAAAAGAAGGGTTAGCATTAGTATCTATGGCGCGCTATTTAATTGGCGAACGCTCAGGTAATCGACTTAAAACTATTGATGATCTATCAGATGATTTTGGTATTTCAGTCGGTGTGATTCAACACGCCTTGAAAGTACTGGAAGCGGACGGGGCTATCGTGGTTGAACGCCGAGGCCGCAATGGCACGCTGCTTCTCGACCTGGACATGACGCTTCTGCTGCAACAAGCCGATTTAGGCAATATGGTGTGTGCTATGCCGCTACCCTATACCAAACTTTATGAAGGCTTAGCCAGTGGTTTAAAAGAACAATTCACCTTACTCCCCCTTTACTTTGCCCATATGCGAGGTGCTGAAGTCCGTATAGAATGCCTGATAGACGGAGTCTACGATATGGCAGTCGTGTCACATCTGGCCGCTAAAAGTTACCTTAAGCAAGAAAAAGTCACGCTAGCGCTAAATTTAGGCCGCGGTTCTTATGTCGATGGTCATCAACTTATTTTTCGCCGTGGTGAGCAGAAAAAAATTCGCCGGGTTGGGTTTGACTCACGCTCACCTGACCAATGTTTATTGACTGAAATTAAGTTTGCCGGGCAACCAATCGAACGGGTCGAATTATCTTACAGTAACTGCATCCCACATCTTATCCGTGGCGATATTGATGCCGTCATTTGGAATCAGGAGCAGATTGTCTCGTCAGAACATTTACAGTCCATAAAATTACAGGGTGATGAACGTTATATTCAAGCGTCACAGGCGGTTATCCTTATCCGCCCAGATAACTATCCGATCAAGCTACTGTTGGAAAGAGGCATTAATCAAACACAGTTACTGCGCCATCAACGAGCGGTACAGAGTGGGGTAGTCGAACCACGATATTAATAGATTAATAATAGTGAATAGATACATTAGCCAGAGAACGTTGGGTTATATATGTTGGATTGTATTATTTTGAATTATATGTAAAAACCCGCATCGTTTTGGCAACGAACGGGCTTTTATTATTCAGCGTAAGAGAATAAAGCCGACAGATTAATTAAATCGCTTCTTCATCCTGCTCTCCGGTACGAATACGCACGACACGGGAGACGTCAAAAACAAAGATTTTACCATCGCCAATTTTACCCGTCTGTGCGGTTTGCATAATGGCTTCTACGCAGGTATCGACGATGTCATCCGCAACAATAATCTCAATTTTTACCTTTGGCAGAAAATCCACCATATACTCAGCGCCACGGTAGAGTTCAGTATGCCCTTTCTGGCGGCCAAAACCTTTTACTTCTGTCACTGTCATCCCGGTAATACCGACTTCAGCCAGCGCTTCACGTACGTCATCCAGTTTGAATGGCTTAATAATCGCGTCAATTTTTTTCATGGTGAATCCCTGTTTTACCAATTCTTACGGCCAAAGCCTGATGTGATCGGATAGCGTCTATCTTTACCAAAACTGCGGGCAGTAATACGTGGCCCTACAGCTGACTGGCGGCGTTTATATTCATTGATGTCGACCAGGCGGATGACTTTACGCACGATAGCTTCATCAAAACCGTCAGCCACCAGTTCGGCCACTGACTTATCCTGTTCAACATATCCTTCAAGGATAGCGTCCAAAATATCATAAGGAGGCAGGCTATCTTCATCTTTCTGATCAGGTGCCAATTCGGCTGAAGGCGGACGCGTGATCACGCGCTGCGGGATCACATAAGAGACCGTATTACGGTATTCCGCTAATTTGAATACTAACGTCTTCGGTACATCTTTCAGGACATCAAAGCCCCCCGCCATATCACCGTACAGCGTCGCGTAACCCACGGCCATTTCGCTTTTGTTACCCGTAGTTAATACGATACTGCGGCGCTTATTCGATAAAGCCATCAGTACCACGCCACGGCAACGAGCCTGAAGGTTCTCCTCCGTAGTATCGCGCCCGGTATCGGCAAACATCGGTGCCAACTGGCCCATAAAAGCATCAAACATGGGTTCGATAGACATCACATCAAATTTGACACCCAGTATTTCAGCTTCTTCTTTGGCATCAGCAATACTGATATCTGCGGTATAGCGGAATGGCATCATCAATGCCTGAACCTTGTCTTTGCCCAACGCATCAACCGCAATGGCCAATGTCAATGCTGAGTCAATGCCGCCAGACAAACCAAGCACTGCCCCATTAAAGCCATTCTTGGTGACGTAGTCACGTACCGCCAATACCAAGGCTTCATAGACTTGAGCCAGGGGAGGCAGCTCCGCCACTGGTGCCGTCATCGGGATCACGTTACACTCATTTAACTGCAACAGCGTGGTTTGCTCTGCAAATGCAGCCAAACGATGGGTCATGTTACCCGCCGCATCGAAGACTTTGGAGCAGCCATCAAAAATCAGCTCATCCTGCCCACCAATCTGGTTGAGATACACCAGTGGTAAGCCCGTACGCTGACAATGAGCGGCCATCAGCGTTTTACGAATATAGGGTTTTTCACGATTATAAGGCGAGGCATTGATCGACAATACCACTTCTGCGCCTGCCGCTTTCACCGCATTTATCGGGCCATCAAGCCATAAATCTTCACAAATCAGGAGACCCAGCCGGTAGCCTTTCAGCTCAACGACACAGCTTTGATGACCTGCGGAGAAATAGCGTTTTTCATCGAATACGCCGTAATTAGGCAGTTGTTGTTTGAAATAGCGCCCCAGCAGTTTACCTTGTGCAAATAGCGACAGTGCATTATACAGCTTATCCCCTTCCCGCCATGGGTGGCCCACCAACACGGCAATCTGCTGGGTCGCCGCTTGCAAACGCTCAAGTTGCACTTCACAACGTTGATAAAAGTCATCACGGTACAGAAGATCTTCCGGTGGATAACCGGACAAAGCCAGCTCGGAGAACATGACCAGATCGGCACCCGCCTTCTGCTGCTCATTTAGGGTTTGCAACATACGTTCAGTGTTGCCTTCAATATCGCCGACCAGCCAATTCAACTGGGCTAACGCAATGGAAAGTGATCTGCTCATTGGTGTTTAAACTCTGTTTCAGCATTGTCAGGGAATAATATACCCTCATCTTTCAAAACCGCAGGGGCATTGGCTGGCCCGTCACGGGCCTCGCCTTTACCAGGCCGCCTGCCTGCATCTTGAAATCTATTGGGTATCGTTGTCAGTAGCTAACGATGATTACTCTTTAAAATCGTTGGCATCCAACTCGTGGCGAGACAACAATTTATAGAACTCAGTACGGTTACGCCCCGCCATACGAGCGGCCTGGGTAACGTTACCTTTGGCAATTTGCAATAACTTACGCAAATAGTTTAGTTCGAATTGATTACGGGCCTCAACAAACGTCGGTAATACGGTATTTTCACCCTCCAGCGCCTGTTCAACCAGCGCTTCGCTGATAACCGGTGCCGAGGTCAGCGCCACACATTGCTCAATCACGTTGACCAGTTGGCGCACGTTACCGGGCCAACTGGCCGTCATCAACCGCTTCATCGCATCGTTTGAGAAACTGCGAACAAACGGCTTATGCCGTTTAGCCGACTCCCGTAATAGGTGGTTTGCCAGCAATGGAATATCTTCCGCTCGCTCGTGTAGCGCGGGGATCTTTAGGTTGACCACATTTAAACGGTAGTAGAGATCTTCACGGAATTCATTCTTCGCCATCGCTTTGGGCAAGTCACGGTGAGTCGCTGAAATCACCCGCACATTAATACTTAAATCACGATTGCTACCCAATGGACGAACTTTACGCTCTTGCAATACCCGCAGTAATTTTACTTGTAATGATAGCGGCATATCGCCGATCTCATCCAGGAACAACGTGCCCCCTTCAGCAGCCTGAAACAACCCTTCGCGGCTGCTGACTGCGCCGGTAAACGCGCCTTTAGCATGGCCGAATAATTCAGACTCCAGCAACTGCTCCGGTAAGGCACCACAGTTGATGGCAATAAAGGCTTTTTTGGCCCGTGGGCTGGCAGCATGGATAGCCTGTGCCAGTACCTCTTTACCGGTACCACTTTGCCCGTTAATCAGCACACTGACGTCGGATTGCGCGACCATTTTCGCTTGTTCTAACAGACGCAACATGACCGGGCTGCGGGTCACTATCTCTTCACGCCAGGTATCATCACCCGCAGGAATCGAAAGTTCTAATGCCGCATCAATAGCCTTATATAGAGCATCGCGATCAACAGGCTTGGTCAGAAAACTGAAGACCCCTTGCTGGGTCGCGGCAACCGCATCAGGGATCGAACCGTGAGCCGTGAGGATAATCACAGGCATCCCCGGTTGATATTTTTGAATTTCAGCGAACAGCGCCATGCCGTCCATCTCGTCCATTCGCAGATCACTGATTACAATGTCAATTTTCTCACGTATTAACAAACGTAATGCTTCGTGACCGCTCTCAGCCGTCGTGACATTAAACCCTTCACTGGTTAAACGCATCCCCAGCAATTTCAATAAGCTGGGATCGTCGTCAACCAGCAGTAGATTGGCCGGTTTGCGTGGTGTCATGAGATTCCTTATTAGACGCAGGTGGTACATCTGCTGGCCGAACCACAGGCGGTGTATGAGGTTCAGCCGGTTTTTCTACCGTGTGCGGTGCTGATTTACTGTCAGGCTGAGCCGCCTCAGGTTTGGTCTCTGCCGGCTTCACTCCGGTTGGCTTAGGGGCGACAGGTTGAGCTTCGGCTGGCTTGGTTTCTGCTGGTTTGATTTCTGCTGGCTTAGTTTCAATCAGCTTAGTTTCAATCGGCTTAGTTTCAATCGGCTTAGTTTTAGGCGATTTGGTTTCAGCGGGTTTACTTTCACTCGGCTTAGCCTCTACAGGTTTGGCTTCTGCCGGTTTTATTTCTACTGATTTAGCCGCTGCAGGCTGATTTTCAGCGGATTTAACCTCTGACGCTGACTTCGCCTCTGCATCCGTTTCTGGAATTTCATTTTGTAACTGCTTACGCGATGAAAGCTGCCGTTCGATATCGGTCAGGTTTTCCAGTTTGCGGGTGGTGTCCAATAAGTTATATTGCAACCGGACCTGATTTTCCCGCAGACGATCAATTTGAGAATCTGATTCATCCTGTAGCCGCTGGTAACGAAGGCGCTCTTCCGCTAAGGAAATCCGCAAGACCTGCTGCTCACGCCACAATTGAATGAGTGGCCGTACTGAGACAGGGAAGGTTTGGCTATAACTATTCAGACGTTCAACCACCTGCCGCCGCTCTGCCATTGACGGTTCAGCACTGCCGATCAAAATACCTTGTTTAAACGCTGAGGACCAGGTTGCCACGGGCAATGTCTTAGCCATCGCCCGCGCCTGTGGCGAGCCAAGGCGTTCAGCACAATCCATCGATCTTAGCCAGTAAAGGGAATTTTCCAGTGTCTCTTTGTCATCCAGACCCCACAATACATCGCAGGATAACGTACGATAATCAACGATTTTTGTTTCTGGTATCACTAACTGAACCGCTTGGGAAAAGCGACTAGTAGCCCGGTTATCAGTACACCCGGTGAGCAATAGCGGAGTCAGTAATAACGCTCCCCAAAAAATCCCTCTGCCAGAGAGACCGGTATGCTTCACGGCTCCACCAGATATCGGATATGACAAAGAGACGGTCTTTTTAATCACACAGCGTATAGACCATTTGTACATTATTCATTCATTCTCGGCGGTTAATGGCAATTCAATACGGAAGCAGACTGCTGCGTAGTCAACGGTTACCAGTTGCAAATCACCTTGCATACGCCTGATACAATCCTGAGCAATGCTCAGCCCTAGCCCGCTACCTTTGACAGCCCCTTTTCGCTGATGACTTCCTTGGAAAAAAGGCTCAAATATCATTATTTCTTCTGAAGTTGGGATTGGTGCCCCAGTATTCGCAACATCAATCTGTACCCGATCATTCACCTGACGGCTGCAAATCCAAATGGTACCGGATTCCTCACCATAGTGCACCGCATTGGAGTAGAGATTATCCAATACCCGCATTAATAATGTAGGCTCCGCCCAGCAAATGCTCGCATCTAGCTCAGTCTCGGTACGAATCATCTTCGCCCGTGCGGGTAAACTGTGGGCAGAAATCACATTCCCGGCCATTTCGGCCAGATCAACATGTTCAGGTTCACCGGGGCCATCGGCTAATTTACGGTTATAGTCCAGTAATTGTTCAATCAATTGCTGCAAATGGCGGCTGCTGTGATCAAGGATTGCCACCACTTCTTTTTGATCTTGTGTTAATGGCCCGGCAACCTCATCGGCCAAGAGTTCCGTTCCTTCACGCATACTGGCGAGGGGGGTTTTCAATTCATGAGAGATATGGCGCAAAAATTCATGGCGCTGTGACTCTAGCCAGGCTAAACGCTCACTAAGCCAGATGATACGCTGTGCCAATGAGCGTAATTCTCGAGGCCCTTTAAACAGCGCCGTATTGCCCAGAGAACGCCCTTCGCCAAGGCGGTTAATCATTCTCTCAATGCCTTTGACGGGGCCGATAATCATGCGGGTGAAAAGAACCACCAGCAGCACACTGACCAGAAACAGTAAAAGGGACTGCCAGCCGAAAAATTGCCCACGTTCGGCGATATCTTTCTGTAACTGTTGACCACGAGAAAAAATAACATCACGAGTGGCTTGTACCATTTCGGCATTTGAGCGAGAAAACTGCTCTAATAGAATTGATGCCTCTTTATCAGGGCCGCTGTTTTTACATTTAATATCAGTAAGCTGATTCAATAACCCTTGCAGCGTTTGATAATAGCGGGCATCCGGGAGTATAGGGGCGTGGGCCACAAGCATTTGAGTATATTGCTTACGCTGATGCTGATATAACGTCGCCAGTGTTGCATCATCCAACACACAATATTGACGATAGCTACGCTCCATCTCAAGCGCGACACTGGTCATTGCCTCACTACGGCGAGCATCTGCAAGCGTTGTACGGTTAATATCGGCGGCTTGAGTACTCAGATGGTCAAGGCTTTGATAGGCCTGATATGCCAGCACCAATAAAGGTAGCAGCACCAATAGAAATGCCATAAGTACTAATTGACGTAAAGAACGGGGGAATAAACGCCATCTTTTCAACGAAATCATCTCATTACCTATCACTTTGATGTGATGCTAACTGACTCAGCCAAGATTACAATGCCTGCTCCCCAATTTATGCTGCCATATCTATCACAGCATCCTTTGGTTGAAATAACAAAAAAAGCACTTGCTGAGAGCAAAGTGCTTTTTTAAAGGTTGTTGATCCCAAACCGTCAGCATCATCATCAGACCTGCTTGTTATTGTATTAAACTTGCTTGTTATAGTGTGTTTCGATGGGGATAGATAACTAAACATTGATCAACGGGGCAATAAATTGCCCCGTTGCAAGAATATGTGGATGCCCTTAAGCATCGTCTCCAGTTTGATGAAGCCTAAGCAATCATCGGGAGGATGAGACGAATAGCATCCAGATATGTCCAAAATTGATGAACAATTCATCACAGCAGGACATAGGCGGTGCCTCACTCAACGTGTCGTCCGATGTTTGATAATGTGTTTTCACACAATGTCGGTTTAGGTGGACGATAGGCACCAGTCTTAGGCATCATTCGGAGGCTTATGAAGCGCATAATCCGCATAACTGCGGGGCTATCATAAAAAGGTGAATGAGCAACTGGTATTGATAATGCAGTTAGCGTGCCAAGTTTAAATTAAAAATATTAATTTATTGATTTTAAAGTAAAATAAAAATATTCATTAAGGTTATTATCAATAAAAAACAGAATAAGGTGTCATTAACTGATGTTTTGTCGCTGTTCCCCGACACTTAATCGCTATAAAATAAAAAGACATAGAAATCAATTTGTTAAGTGTCTCCCATTTGAGACAAAAACTTTACCTCTTGTCGCAACTTACCGACAAAACATAAAAAACCATTTTAAATCAAATAATTAAAAAAATTATTTCCTGATTTTTAATATTAGTGTTATCTATCCCCCTCTCGCAACGCGACCTCTTGAGTGACTACTAAAATCACCATTACGCTATAAATTATGAGATTTCATAACCATCAAGAATAAGTAACTCTGTAGACCTGACTCTGGTGCTGATTTAAAACACAGCCAAAGAGCAGATCGCGAAAAAGTGGCATCCACAAGCGTTCATTGATACAAGATTTCTGTGAGTGCCTGCTGCAAATTTCGCCCCTTATAAGAAGGATATTCACATGAAAACAATCCATATTGCCTATGCTGTGCTGTTTAGCTCATCATCGCTGGCACAAAATCCCCTTTTCTCATCATCCTCTCCCATTTATTGGGTATATAACTCCCCCACAGAGGCCACTTGGCTTAAGCTTGAAAATCAATTTAACCCACTCTGTTTGATGACAAGCTCCTTTGGGTTTACACAGCCTGACAATTCAGCCCAGCAACGAACAGATCTGGCATTAATAACCAGTAATAACGTCATATCTGGCAATTTTTCAATAGAGGGAGTCCAAACGAGTTATTCGCTTGTTCGCGGGCAGGGACAAATCGAGATGGCCATCACAACCCGTGAACATTTATTGATAACCGCTTATCTCTTTGATATGGATGGCCAGGAAAAATCACAAACCGCAACATTAATTAATAATCGAACAAAAAATCTGATATTACTCTTAGATAATATCGTGGCAGGGAATTATCGACTGGTTATTAAAGCGTTAGCCACTGACCATCAAACCGCCATTAAAACCTTCCATATAACCTTAGCCGACATCGTTCCCCTGATACGCTAGTCATTAACTAAAAAGACAGCGTGCCACCTATATACAAATTTCATACCTAACAGGAGAGTTCTTCCTATTTAATGGATCCGTACTAAATATATCTATCACCCACAACCAAACAATAATATTTACTGAGAGAGCTACTCTTTGAGAAAATATTAAATGTCAAACAACAGCACTTATAAAAAAACATTATTAATGCTATTATACCCCAAATAATTCGGGTTGCAGGAAGGCGGTAACTGAGTAAATCCTCAGGAGATTATTTATTTTAAGGTCAACAATAAGTCAGTCACTGGGGTAACAACTGTTATTAACACTTAAGCGCTGCAGCAGATTTGGACTCTGCTTGCAGCGCCCTCCCAGAGGTGAGCCCATGGATGGGCCGAGTAACGAAAGCAGCCAACACACATGCAGCTTGAAGTATGGCCGGTATATATTATTAACCCTCAGCCAAGGTACTATGATGAATAAATATAATAGCGTATTCCTCCTTGTTACTCTCAGTGCCACCATTATCGCTCTCAATACTCGCGCTACAGAATATGGAATAATAACATTGAGCCAAAAATCGGGTGACCTGCAACCTATTAACTCCCTTTTTCTCCTAGCCTCTGCAAATGGAACGCCCCCTTTTGTTGAAGTTCAACATTTGAAAAATGATATGAAAATAAAGTAAAAATAGATTTTACTATGTGCTTGGAACAAGTAACAAATTATTATATTCAATAGCACAAACATTATTTATCATGAAACCTCTGGATTTATTAATAACTCATAAAAATATTACTCTGGAAATTGAAGATATCCCTGCGGGGAATTATAACCTAGTTATTGAGGCCTGTAATAATGTACAGAATTCAATGACCAAGAGATATCAGATCAATGTAAAGTAGCATGTAATAAAATAAATATCGTCAAGTCTAAATAAAAACAAAATCAAGCCATATACAGTTAATGTCTATTCACTATTCTAATTCATCTTAACAAGGGAAGTATTTATATGATAATAAATCGAATGATAATTTCTTATACCATGCTAGTGAGTTTATCAGTTTTGGCCCAAAACGACGACTCACTCCCCTTTAGCCTAATCCAAAACAGTGCTATCTCAGAATTTTCATCGCTAAAAAAAATAAATAGCACCCATGATATATCTAATAACTTTATCGTACAGGGAGTCCAAAAACATTATTTACTTGAGAACAACCAAGGGAAGATTGAGTTGGTAATAACAACCCAAAACGACTTAATAGTTACCGCTTACCTCTTTGATCTGGATGGTAATGAGAAAGTAAAAGTAGCGAATGTAATTGATAATCAGACAATTAATGTTACGTTGAATTTAAATAACATCCAGGCAGGGAATTATCGATTAATCATTACAGCATTAACGCCTGACCAGCAAAGTGCGATTAAAAGCTTTAACATTATGTTAGTCAATGTTCCCAATTAGCTATTATGGGTTAATCGCATAGTGAGTTGATAACATCGTAAATTGATAACATCGTAAATTAATAAAGAGAAGGGTATCGTTCAATACCCTTCTCACTCTAACTTATTAGCCTAATTGCTTACGCGCATTACGGAACATACGCATCCATGGGCTATCCTCACCCCACTCTTCTGGGTGCCACGAGTTACTAACCGTACGGAACACCCGCTCAGGGTGTGGCATCATTACCGTGGCTCGCCCACTAACACTGGTCACCGCCGTAATACCATTAGCGGAACCATTTGGGTTAGCCGGATATTGCTCGGTGACAACCCCGCGGTTATTCACAAAGCGTAACGCCACCAGATTGCTCTGTTCCAGAGTAGCCAAATGTGCCGCATCACGGACTTCGACCTGCCCTTCACCATGTGAAACAGCAATTGGCATACGTGAACCAACCATGTCCTGCATAAACAGTGACGGGCTGCTTGCCACTTCAACCAGACTGAACCGTGCTTCAAAGCTATCGGATAAGTTACGTACAAACCGTGGCCAATGTTCCGCACCTGGGATTAATTCACGTAGGTTAGACATCATCTGACAGCCGTTACAAACCCCAAGCGCCAATGTTGTTGGACGATGGAAGAAAGCCTCGAATTCATCACGAACACGAGCATTGAACAGAATGGATTTCGCCCAACCTTCACCGGCCCCCAAGACGTCACCGTAAGAGAACCCGCCACAAGCAACCAATGTTTGGAAGGACTGCAAATCAGTGCGACCCGCCAGTAGGTCACTCATATGCACGTCGACAGCATCAAACCCGGCACGGTGGAAAGCAGCAGCCATCTCAACGTGAGAGTTAACCCCCTGCTCCCGCAGCACAGCAACTTTTGGCCGCGCCTGTTTGAGAATGAATGGTGCTGCGATATCTTCAGCGGGATCGAAAGTCAGTTTCACATTCAGGCCGGGATCACTTTCATCCTGTTTAGCCTGATGTTCTTGATCCGCACAATCCGGATTATCACGCAGACGCTGCATTTGCCAGCTCGTTTCTGCCCACCACAAGCGCAGAGTGCTGCGTTTCTCGCTATACACCACGTCAGTACCGCTGCGAATATCAAAGATATCGCCCGCAACCGCACGCCCCAGATAGTGAACACAATTTGCCAGACCGTGGTCTGCCAGCAGTTTTTCCACTTCGGCACACTGCTCAGCACGTACCTGAATCACCGCCCCCAACTCCTCGTTGAACAATGCAGCCAGGGCATCGTTACCCAAGGACTGAATATCAACCTCTACACCACAATGACCAGCAAAGGCCATTTCGGCCAACGTAACCAACAAGCCGCCATCGGAGCGGTCGTGGTACGCCAACAAATGTTGATCAGCCACTAAACGCTGCATGGCGTTGAAAAAGCCAGCCAGTTGCTGCACGTTACGGACATCCGCGGGTTTATCACCTAACTGGCGGTAAACTTGCGTCAGCGCAGTTGCACCGAGTGCATTATGACCCGCGCCCAAATCGATCAACAACAGCGCGTTATCGCCTTTATCTATACGCAATTGTGGTGTCACGGTGCGGCGAACATCTTCTATGCGAGCAAAAGCGGTGATCACCAGCGACAGCGGCGATGTCATTTCGCGCTGCTCATTCCCCTCCTGCCAGCGGGTTTTCATCGACATCGAATCTTTGCCCACAGGAATAGTGATTTCCAAGGCTGGACACAGTTCTTCACCTACCGCACGTACTGCGTCATACAAACCAGCATCTTCCCCTGGGTGACCGGCAGCAGACATCCAGTTAGCAGATAACTTGATACGCTTCAATTCACCAATTTGGGTCGCCGCGATATTCGTCAAGGCTTCGCCAACCGCCAAACGGGCAGAGGCGGCAAAGTCCAGCAATGCCACCGGAGCGCGCTCGCCCAGCGACATGGCTTCACCATAATAGCTATCAAGGCTAGCGCTGGTTACCGCACAATCAGCCACGGGGATCTGCCAAGGGCCAACCATCTGATCACGAGTTACCATACCGGTTACCGTGCGGTCGCCGATGGTGATCAGGAAGGTTTTTTCCGCCACTGCCGGTAAATGCATAATGCGTTTTACCGCCTCGGCAATACTGATATCAGCCCGTTGCAGCGCGTCACCCTTAGCCTGTAGGCGGGTAACATCACGTAGCATCTTCGGCGTTTTACCTAATAGCACATCCAGCGGCATATCAATGGGTTGATTGCCGAAATGGCGATCATTTAGTAGCAGATGTTTTTCTTCTGTTGCCTCACCAATGACAGCATACGGCGCGCGTTCACGGCGGCAAATTTCGTCAAACAGGGCCATCTGTGCGGGTGCGACTGCCAGTACATAACGCTCCTGAGACTCGTTACACCACACTTCCAGCGGGCTCATACCGGGTTCGTCGTTGAGGATATCCCGCAATTCAAAGCGGCCACCACGGCCACCATCGTTGACCAGTTCAGGCATGGCATTAGAGAGGCCGCCTGCGCCAACATCATGGATAAATAGAATGGGGTTATATTCGCCTAACTGCCAGCAGCGGTCGATAACTTCCTGACAACGGCGCTCCATTTCTGGGTTATCCCGTTGTACCGATGCAAAATCCAGATCCGCATCCGACTGCCCGGATGCCATCGAGGAAGCCGCCCCCCCACCTAAACCTATATTCATCGATGGGCCACCGAGTACCACCAATTTGGCCCCCACGGTGATTTCACCTTTTTGCACATGATCTGCACGGATATTCCCCAGCCCACCCGCCAACATAATAGGCTTATGGTAACCCCGTAATTCAATACCGTTATGGCTGTTAACCCGCTCTTCATAGGTGCGGAAGTAACCCAGCAGTGCCGGACGACCAAACTCATTGTTAAATGCGGCACCGCCTAATGGGCCTTCAGTCATGATATCTAGCGCAGTCACGATACGATCGGGCTTACCGAAGTTCTCTTCCCACGGTTGCTCAAAACCTGGAATACGCAGGTTAGAAACGGAGAACCCTACCAGCCCCGCTTTAGGCTTGGCACCACGCCCGGTTGCACCTTCATCACGGATTTCACCCCCTGAGCCGGTTGCTGCCCCAGGCCACGGTGAAATCGCTGTCGGGTGGTTATGAGTTTCAACTTTCATCAGGATATGGGCTTCTTCCTGATGGTAGTCATAAATCCCTTTCTCCGTCGTGGCATAGAAACGCCCGACCTGAGAGCCTTCCATCACCGCCGCGTTGTCTTTATAAGCAGACAACACATAATCGGGGGTGTGTTCGAAGGTGTTTTTGATCATCTTGAACAGGGTCTTTGGCTGAGCAACACCATCAATGACCCAATCCGCATTAAAGATTTTATGGCGGCAATGCTCTGAGTTTGCCTGCGCAAACATATACAGCTCAATATCCGTTGGGTTGCGCCCCAAACCGGTAAAGGCGGTCAGCAAATAGTCAATCTCATCCTGTGCCAGTGCCAGACCCAATTTAATATTGGCCTGCTCCAATGCACTGCGGCCCTGCCCCAGAATATCGACCCGTTGTACTGGTGCCGGTTGGTGATGAGAGAATAGCTGCTCTGCTTGCTGTAAATCGGTGAAGACAGTTTCCATCATGCGGTCATGTAATAACGCCGCTAATTGTTTCCACTGACTTTCGTTCAAATCCGGGCCTTGGATAGAGAAAGCCAAACCACGTTCTAAACGTAAAATTTGTGATAATCCACAGTTATACGCGATATCGGTGGCTTTAGAAGACCATGGAGAAATAGTACCCGGCCTTGGAGTGACTAACAGTAAACGCCCTGCGGGCAGATGCTCGGGAAGAGATGGGCCATATTGAAGCAGCCGCTGGAGTCTGGCGTGTTCATCAGCACTCAGTGGGGCGCTGACATCAGCAAAGTGAACATATTCGGCGTAGATATCACTCACCGGCAGGTGAGCATCCTGGCAACGGGACAGCAGTTTAGTGATACGAAAAGCCGACAAAGCGGGTGAACCACGCAGTATTTCCATAATCTAAGTTTCTCTCGTCTTCGAAGCGACTGGAACAGCACTTCATTGGGCGCAACATTCATTGGCGCAACAACAGGGCAAAACGCGCGCCATTATAGTGAATCTGAGCCGCCGACGAAACCGTTTGCGTATCTATTATTAATAATTCAGTCAGAAACAGCCGCTATGTGTGTGTAGCGCATACTCAGCAAATAGCTCGCAATAAAGTTGCACACTGGCGTTTTGTTGCGCAAAATGCCACTCCACTGGGGATTTAACCATGTTGAATTTAGCTTTACTGCACACACGAAGAGAGCGTTTCCGAGAGATAACTATTTGACACGCATAAAATTAAGTTACTTTGCCATCGGTCTGGTTGCTCTGCTTCTGGCGCTTGCACTGTGGCCCAATATTCCTTGGCGCAATGGGCAAGAGGGCCAACTTGACCAAATAAAAGCCCGTGGAGAACTGCGAGTCAGCACCATCAGTTCTCCTTTGATCTACTCTACCGAAAAGGATACCCCTTCCGGTTTTGACTATGAGCTAGCAAAACGTTTTGCTGACTATCTGGGGGTTAAACTGGTTATCACCCCCCGTCATAATATTGACGATCTGTTTGACGCATTAGATAACGATGACACAGACCTGCTGGCCGCTGGGCTGATTTATAACCGTGAACGTCTCAACCGGGCGCGGACTGGCCCTGCTTACTATTCTGTTTCTCAGCAATTGGTCTACCGGCTGGGTTCGCCACGGCCTAAATCGTTCAGCGATCTAAAAGGTCAGGTGGTTGTGGCCTCCGGTTCGGCCCATATGACCACACTAAAACGGCTTAAGCAGACAAAATATCCTGAACTCAATTGGAGTTCATCCGTCGATAGGTCCGGTAAAGAATTACTGGAGCAAGTCGCGGAAGGTAAGCTCGACTATACCCTCGGCGATTCAGCCACCATTGCCCTGCTACAACGTATTCATCCGCAATTGGCGGTTGCATTTGATGTCACCGATGAAGAGCCCGTCACCTGGTATTTTAAACAGGGTGACGACGATAGCCTGTATGCGGCAATGCTGGATTTCTACAGTGAGATGGTGGAGGACGGTAGCCTCGCGCGTCTGGAGGAGAAATATCTGGGCCATGTGGGGAGCTTTGACTATGTCGATACCAAAACTTTCCTGTCCGCTATCGATAATGTCCTGCCCTCTTACCAGCATCTATTTGAAAAACATGCAGGAGACATTGACTGGAAATTGCTGGCCGTGATTGCCTATCAAGAATCACATTGGAACCCGCAAGCAACCTCCCCTACCGGTGTTCGTGGCTTGATGATGCTAACCCGTGCGACAGCGGACGGTTTAGGGGTAAAGGATCGGGTTGACCCTGAAGAAAGTATCAGAGGCGGGGCTATCTATTTACAACGGCTGATGAAAAAACTCCCTGAAACCATCCCAGAAGATGAGCGTATTTGGTTTGCATTGGCTGCGTATAATTTAGGCTATGGTCATATGCTGGATGCCCGCCGTCTGACTAAAAATCAGAATGGTAATCCAGACAGTTGGGTTGATGTGAAAATGCGTTTACCGATGCTAAGCCAAAAGCGCTACTATCCAAGCACCACTTACGGTTATGCCCGTGGCCATGAAGCCTACAACTATGTCGAGAATATTCGCCGTTATCAGGTCAGTCTGGTGGGATATTTGCAGGAAAAAGAGAAAAAAGCGGCTCAACATGCCGCTATTGAGGCTGAACTGGGCAAAAGCAACCCGGTTGTCGGCCCCGGTTGGTCAATCAGTGACTAATCGCTAGCCAGTAATTCGTCTGTTATCAGTCACTCGTCGGCAGTCGTTCAACCTTAATTACACCGTGATTTAGTCACCAACCGCCGCCCGTCATAACATGCTGGGCGGCGCATCACCTGGCCGCAGTCAAATTTTATCTTCTGCTGCCCGCAGTGCTTGCTTCAATGCTTTCTGCTGCTCACGCCGTTGGCGAAAGAACGCACTCAATTGATGGGAACACGCGCTCGCCAATATGCCAGCACTGACCTCTATTTGGTGGTTCATCCCTGGGTGGCGCAAAATATCTACCAGCGATCCCGCGGCTCCGGTTTTTACATCATTTGCGCCATAAACCAACCGGCGTATCCGGCTGTGTACCATGGCCCCGGCGCACATCACGCAAGGTTCCAGTGTCACATATAAGGTGGCATCCAGCAGGCGGTAATTCTGCACCGATTGCCCGCCCTGGCGTAGCGCCATAATTTCAGCATGAGCGGTTGGGTCATTATTACGAATTGGTCGGTTCCACCCTTCACCAATCACCTCATTCCCCAATACCAGCACTGCGCCCACCGGAACTTCACCCTCTTCCTGCGCCCTCAGCGCCAGCGTTAAGGCATGGCGCATCCAGAACTCATCACTGTATTCAGCAGGAGAATTACATTCAGAAGACAAACTATTATCAGCAGGCAAACGATTATCAGCAGACACATTAACCTCTTTGGTACTTTTGCGGCGTGCATTATACATAGCTTGCTGCCGTCACCGTTAGTTTGTCGTAAGCCATAGGGCTACTTTGGCTAGTGACTAAAATTACCTGCTACTCCAGTTGCTGTAATTCGCCGGTTTTACTTACCCGCCAGCGGTGTTCGCAAAAAGTTAACAGTGGATTATCCTGCTTACTGTCGCTATAGCCACTATATAGCTTCAGTGGAGACCCCAGACGCTGTTCTAATTGCACCACTTTCTCTGGCCCTAAACAGCGCAGTGGCAGTACCCACCCCCCATTGCGCCGTGCCATACGGCTACCAATCAACCGTAAGCGGTGTATAAAATCTGAATCATGGTAAACCTGTTCGACCAGCCGCTGTGGGGAACCGGTGATTAGCCACACCTCTGCATCGTTACTTTCCAAATACTGGCGCAAGCGCATGGCAACCACAGGAAATTCAGTCACTTTTTGGCGAAACGCTGCCACAAAGCGCAACTCCAGGTCGCGCAGATGTGCTTCCCGTCGCCCAAAAGTCATCGCCCACAACAAGAGGCTCATTGGCCAACGTGCACAGCGCCCCCCCACCAGTAGCCCTAAGCCAATAAGCGGCAGCAATGGGATAACCAGTAACAGATTAAGTGGTAAGTGGCGTAATAGAAAACGCAAAAAACTGCCGAACATATCCTGCTGATGTAACGTGCCATCTAAATCAAAGAAGACAATACGTTTCGCCCCGGCTGATTGTGGTTCAACCGCCGCATCTGCCCTATTTCTATCACGAACACCAGCGTACTCTTCGTTCAAAAAACCCCCTAAAAATCATAAAGATAAAACCAATCAATGCAGTGATAACTATTTTCGCTGCAGGTCACTTCAGCAAGCTAATTATCCTCAGAATCAAACCAGAGACAATGAACGCAGGCATAACAAGAATGAATATACTGATCAATAGTTTCATGATTCAATAATGGGTGTTACGCATTTTGAATACGGCTAATTTATCCATTGCCAATGTCTTGAATGTGAGCATTTATAAAGCTGCACGTAGATAGCCATGATGTTGCAGTAAATCCTGACGCGCCTGCTCAGCACTCACCCCTTTCAAGAGCATCAGAATGGCGGGTTTGACCTCAAAATCTGTTTGTCTCAACGCGTATTCAGCCTCTGCCCGGCTGACACCAGTAGCTTCGACAACAATGCGGCAAGCACGGTCAACTAACTTCACATTGGTTGCCTTCACATCAACCATCAAATTTTGATAGACTTTACCCAGTTTAACCATAGTTCCGGTGGATAACATATTCAGCACCAGTTTCTGTGCAGTGCCTGACTTCATCCGGGTCGAACCAGTCAATGCCTCAGGCCCTACTACCGGTGAAATCGCAACCTGCGCTTCCTGCGCGATAGGGGAATCTGGATTGCAAGAAATGGCGGCCGTTGGGCACCCCAACTCACGGGCATAACGTAACGCACCAATCACATAAGGCGTGCGGCCAGATGCGGCCAGCCCAACCACCATATCGGTGGCAGTGAGTTGCAAATCTTGCAGATCCCGCATCCCCAGAGCCGTATCATCTTCAGCGCCTTCCACCGCTTTGAGCAAAGCCTCTGGGCCACCAGCAATCAGGCCAATAACCATACCATGGGGAACCCCGAAGGTCGGCGGGCATTCAGAAGCATCCAACACACCGAGCCGCCCACTGGTTCCGGCCCCTAAGTAGATCAAACGCCCGCCCTGCTTTAATGCTTCAGCGGCTAAATCTACCGCCTGAGCAACCGCCGGTAATACCAAACGAATAGCATCTGGCACTTTACGATCCTCATCATTGATACAGGTCAGCATCGCCAACGTAGAAAGTTTATCTAATTCCATGGTTGCCGGATTACGGCTTTCAGAAATTAATGCCCCCAGACTCATAGCCCACTCCTTGTTGAATTTTTAATTCATAGTTATCTAGTTATGATTGAATGTAATATTCATTAAAACAAACACTTTACTACCCCTTTCGTCTGTGAATCACAAAAAAGTGTAGTCAACGCTCATAACTCAACCTTTTGCCATAAGTATTTATAGGTATCACTCATAAACATGTCAGAATACCTCCCCAAACACAGGAACTGATTTATGAGTAGCCTCCTACGCATTCGCCAGATTTATTCCACACTGGCACAAAATGACCGTAAGCTGGCGGACTTTTTGCTGATTAATCCCGAGCAGGCTCGCCATCTCAGTTCACAAAAGTTGGCGCAACAGACCGGTGTCAGCCAGTCTGCCGTGGTCAAATTTGCCCAAAAATTAGGCTATAAAGGTTTCCCCGCGTTGAAACTGGCCCTGAGCGAAGTGGTCGCTATACCAAAGACGGTAACGCTACATAATCAGATCTTGAGCACTGACAGTTTAAAAACAATCGGGGAGAAGTTGCTGAACGAGAAAACAGCGGCGCTGCGAGCAACACTGGACATTAATAGCGAACAGCGTCTTATCCAGGGATTAGAGATGTTACGAGCGGCACAAAAGGTGCTTTTAATCGGTATTGGTGCCTCTGGTTTGGTTGCCAAAGATCTTGCCTATAAGTTACTAAAGATAGGCATAGTCGCCATATCAGAGACAGATATGCACGTGCAATTGGCGGCAGCACAAGCGCTGGGAGAGCAGGGTTTACTCTTGGCTATCTCTTTCAGTGGCGAACGCCGTGAGATCAATCTGGCAGCGGAAGAAGCACAATATTGTGGTACTAAAGTGTTGGCATTAACCTGCTTTTCCCCCAACAGCTTGCAGCAACGAGCAGATCACTGCTTGTATACCATTTCGGAAGAACCGGTTATCCGTAGCGCGGCGATCTCTTCCAGCACAGCACAATACGCACTGACCGATCTTTTGTTTATGGCCATGATCCAGCAAGACATTGAAAATGCGCAAGATCACATTAAGCACAGTGCAGCACTGATCAAAAAGCTGCTCTAACGGCAGGCAACAAAACGGCTTATTGTGCGGTTTTATGTGACTCACTTAAGTTGTTTAATGCATAATACGCGGCATAAAAAGTAGGTTATGTAAAGCGGAAAGCGATGAAATATGTCATTAACTGCATGATTTAAAAAGATTAAAAGGTAAGTTATTGAAATGGCTTTATTGATTACTAAACGCTGTATCAACTGCGATATGTGCGAACCGGAATGCCCGAATGAGGCAATCTCCATGGGTGCAGAAATCTATCAAATTGATCCGATGCGCTGTACTGAGTGTGTAGGTCATTACGAAACGCCAACCTGTCAGCTGGTTTGCCCTATTGATAATACGATTTCTGCCGACCCCGATTGGGTTGAAAGTAACGAGCAGTTGTGGGATAAGTTTGTTCAGCTACACCATGCCGATCGTCTGTAATACCGCTCGTCATACCTCCTCGCTCATATCAACAAGCCCCAGTATGCAAAAAGGGATGGCATTTCCATACCCATCCCTTAAATTTTCGGCTACCCCGCTCAGTGGTTAACTTTCAATAATCACTGTCGCGCAGGCATAACGCCGTTCATCAGCCAGAGTGACATGCAGCGATTTTACCCCTAATTCTACAGCCAACTCCGCGGCCCGCGAATGCAAACGCAGTGTCGGTTTCCCCAATGCGTCGTTAACCACTTCGAATTGATTAAACGCCAACCCATTGCGGATGCCCGTTCCAAATGCCTTAGCGGCAGCTTCTTTAACGGCGAAACGTTTGGCTAAAAAGCGGACCGGTTGCTGATGCTGTTGATAATGTTGCCATTCAGACGAGCTGAGAATACGCCGCGCCAGCCTCTCACCAGTACGCTCAACAACCGCTTCAATACGTGAGATTTCAACGATATCCGTTCCTAGCCCAAGAATAGCCATTAACGGCGCGCTTCCCGCATCAATACCTTCATGTCTGTCACTGCGGCAGCAAGGCCTGTCATCACAGCCTGACCAATGATCGCATGACCAATATTCAGCTCATGCATTTCTGGCAATGCAGCTATCGGCTGCACATTATGGTATGTCAGACCATGACCCGCATTCACTTTCAACCCTTTGCCTGCAGCATAGGTCGCCGCTTTGGCGATACGCATCAATTCAGCCTGACGTTCCAGATCGGTCGAAGCATCAGCATAGGCACCAGTATGAATTTCAATATAAGGTGCGCCTACGGCAACGGCAGCATCGATTTGGCGAAAATCTGCATCAATAAAGAGTGAAACCAGTATGCCAACATCCGCTAACCGCCCTACCGCCAGTGTCATTTTATCAACCTGGCCGGCAACATCTAGCCCGCCTTCAGTAGTGACTTCCTGACGTTTTTCAGGAACCAGACAACAAAAGTGCGGTTTGATTTCACAAGCAATATCAACCATTTCATCCGTTACCGCCATTTCCAGATTCATGCGAGTCTGGATGGTCTGACGCAGAATACGTACATCACGATCCGTAATATGACGGCGATCTTCACGTAAATGTACGGTAATGCCGTCAGCGCCCGCTTGCTCAGCAATAAAAGCGGCCTGAACCGGATCGGGATAAATGGTCCCGCGTGCATTCCGTAGTGTCGCGATGTGATCGATATTAACGCCCAGCAACAAATCAGCCATGACAGCCCTCCAAATATGGATGCATCTTTAATAGGTTAATAAGCATATAAATAAAGCATACCAATAACCACGTCAGTGATTTTCAGTTTACACCGACTAGACCCGTAGCGGATAGGCTACACCACGGGAAAGTTAATAATAGGCAGTTTAAAGCAGCGCTAGGGGGAAGGATCGGCTGGAGGCTTAATCACAAACTGACGAAATAGCTCGCGACTCTTTAAAGGTTTTCCGCCCAGATAAGGTTTGAGGGCGATACGGGTGAAACGTTTAGCCGCTCGCAAAGTATCGGCGTCAGGAAACTCTCGATTGGCTAAAGCTAACAATTGACGGCCAGTAAAGCTGTAGTGATCGACCACCAGACTGGCAATAAAACCTTTCTCTTCCCGATAACGATAGGTCATGGTATCGGATACAGGCTGCCCGCTACCGGCACAATGCAGAAAATCGACGCCATATCCCAGATTCGCCAGTATTGCTAATTCAAACTGACGTAAAGCATGTTCAGGTGAACCATCGCTCCCCGCCAACGCTTGTAAGCAGTGCAGATAATCGAAGAATAGGGCTGAGTAGCTGGTTTGGTGTTCTAACACGCGGGAAAGCAGCTCATTAACATATAAGCCGCTGTATAACATAGAACCGCTCAGGGGAAGAGCCAGCGATACTGGCTCCGCACTGCGTAATGTTTTAACTTCACCACGCCCTGACCAACGAACCAATAACGGCGTAAAAGGCTGCAAGCAGCCTTTTAAATTAGAACGACGCCCGCGCGCACCTTTTGCCAGAACCCGCATGCGCCCTTCCCCTTCAGTAAATAAATCCAGCATTAAGCTGGTTTCACTGTAAGGCCGCCCATGCAGAACAAATGCGCGTTGCCAACCGTCCATCGGCAAGCCTTATTTCAAATCGTCGGTATAGCCTAAGCTGCGCAATGCACGTTCGTCATCTGCCCAGCCTGATTTCACTTTCACCCACAGTTCAAGATGCACTTTAGCTTCAAACATCCGCTCCATGTCCTGACGGGCTTCGGTACCGATTACTTTGATTTTGCTGCCTTTGTTGCCGATAACCATTTTCTTTTGGCCTTCGCGCTCAACCAAAATCAGACCATGGATATTATAGCCGCCACGTTCATTCGGCACGAACTGCTCAATCTCAACCGTCACCGAATAAGGCAGTTCTTCGCCCAGGAAACGCATCAACTTTTCACGAATAATTTCCGACGCCATAAAACGCTGGGAACGGTCAGTGATGTAATCCTCTGGGAAGTGATGCTCAGCTTCCGGCATATGCTTGCGCACAATGCTGGCGATGGTATCAACATTCATTCCCTTCTCAGCCGAGATTGGCACAACGTCCAGGAAGTTCATCTGCTGGCTAAGGAACTGCATATGCGGTAATAACTTGGTTTTATCCGTTACGTTATCTACTTTGTTGATGGCCAATAATACCGGGCATTGCAAACTGCGCAGCTTATTAACCACCATCTCGTCATCAGCAGTCCAATGAGTGCCTTCAACCACAAAAATGACTAATTCCACATCACCAAGAGAGCTACTTGCCGCACGGTTCATTAAGCGGTTAATGGCGCGTTTTTCTTCAATATGCAGCCCTGGGGTATCAACATAAATAGCCTGATAAGGCCCTTCAGTGTGGATCCCCATAATACGGTGACGTGTGGTTTGCGGTTTACGTGAGGTGATGGAGATTTTTTGCCCCAACAGCTCATTTAGTAAGGTCGATTTGCCTACATTCGGGCGCCCTACAATGGCAATAAAACCACAATACGTTTTTTCTACTTCGCTCATTCAAGCTCCAACTGTTTCAGCGCTTGTTCCGCTGCCGCCTGCTCAGCTTTACGACGGCTTGAGCCAGTACCTATTACTGGTTCATTCAAGCCACTCACCTGGCAGTGGATAGTAAACTCCTGGTCATGTGCTTCGCCGCGAACCTGCACGACCAGATATGAAGGTAATGGCAGATGACGGCCCTGCAAATACTCTTGCAAGCGCGTTTTTGGGTCTTTCTGCTTATCACCCGGGCTGATTTCCTCTAACCGACTGCGATACCACTCAAGGATCAGCCGTTCAATCGTATGGATATCGCTATCTAAGAATACACCGCCAATTAAGGCTTCTACCGTATCGGCTAAAATTGATTCGCGGCGAAAACCACCACTTTTCAATTCACCCGGCCCAAGGCGCAAACATTCGCCAAGGTCAAATTCACGGGCCATTTCGGCAAGTGTATTCCCTCTAACCAATGTGGCCCGCATACGACTCATATCCCCTTCATCAACGCGGGGGAAACGGCGATATAGCTCATTGGCGATAACAAAACTTAATATAGAGTCACCCAGGAACTCCAAACGCTCATTGTGTTTGCTGCTGGCGCTACGATGAGTCAGTGCTTGCAGCAAGAGCTCCTGCTGTTGAAAAGTGTAGCCCAGCTTCCGCTGCAGCCTGTTTATTACGATGGGATTCATGAGTTACCAATAGATCAAGAATGCGTCAAAAACTACAGCATACGGAACAGGCCTGACCGACAAAAATAACCAAGACAAAACTGTTT
Organism: Yersinia similis; assembly: GCF_001053095.1. Lineage (GTDB taxonomy): Bacteria > Pseudomonadota > Gammaproteobacteria > Enterobacterales > Enterobacteriaceae > Yersinia > Yersinia similis. The sequence goes on from NZ_CGBP01000003.1 coordinate 183,310, forward strand.
CGTTTGCAGTGGCTCCCATAAGAGAGCCAACTTTATCGCTCGAAAGGTTATTCTACAACGAGTGGATATATAATGCTGCGTTTATATGCCCTCTTTATTTGAAGTTACAGCGCCACGAGTGGCTCTCATTCCCCCGAATCACTAACTTATATAGCTCATCGGGGTTCACTCAATGACGGCCTTATTACCTTACTGCAACGTCAATGGATTGGGGGCATATCCGCTGCTTTAGTGAATTCCACCAATTCGGCTTAAACGCACACCCGTTGGCCATTCACCTTCTTGCTTTTCAAAACTCATCCAAATAGCCGTAGCCTTACCCACCAGATTACGTTCTGGTACAAAACCCCAGAAGCGGCTATCTGCGCTGTTATCCCGGTTATCGCCCATCATAAAGTAATGGCCTTCCGGTACTACCCAAACCCCTAACGGTTGATCGGGTTGCTGATAATAAGAGCCTAACGGATCCTGTCGCCCAGGAACGGTCAGAATGTGGTGTGCCACCGGGCCGAGGCTTTCAGTACGCTCGCGTAACCGGACACCGCCATCAGGTACTGCCTGATTTGTCGGGATCGGGAAGAACCCTGCGGAGGTCTCGCCATTACCGCTATAACGGAATGTCTGCACAAATTCACTTGGCTCAGACGTGCTATAAGTGATGGCCAACGCGCTATCACAAGAAGCACCGGTATTACATGATGGCTGTACCGTAACTTCTTTACTTATCGGGTTATAAATCACCCTATCCCCCGGCAGCCCCACCACACGCTTGATATAATCCAAACGTGGATCCAGCGGATATTTAAACACCGCAATGTCACCGCGGTTTGGCTTACCCGTTGGAATTAATGTGGTCTGAGTAATGGGATCTTTAATCCCATAAGCAAATTTCTCAACCAAAATAAAATCACCGATAAGCAGCGTTGGCATCATCGAACCAGAAGGGATCTGGAAAGGCTCGTAAATAAACGAACGCACGATAAAGACCAAGGCCAGCACCGGGAAGATAGAGGCACATGTCTCGATCCAACCCGGCTGTTTTGCAGCTTGGGCTAAGGTTTTATTATCTACAGCACACCCGGTTTGGGCCTTGATTTCCGCAGTTTGCGCATTAACAGCCGCAATTTTTGCCTGACGGGCTGGCCCCCATTTAAACCGCTCAAAGCACCAGACAATCCCCGTCAACAGCGTTGCTATTGCCAGAATCAAAGCAAACATGTTAGCCATAAAAACTCCTTATTTGCTGTCTTTTCCAACATGCAGAATAGCCAGGAAGGCCTCTTGTGGTAATTCAACGTTACCGACTTGCTTCATACGTTTCTTACCATCCTTCTGTTTTTGAAGAAGTTTTTTCTTACGGCTAACATCCCCACCATAACACTTCGCCAATACGTTTTTACGGAGCTGTTTTACTGTTGAGCGAGCAATGATGTGGTTACCAATCGCGGCCTGAATCGCAATATCAAATTGTTGACGTGGGATCAGTTCTTTCATTTTCTCAACTAAATCACGGCCACGATATTGTGCATTATCACGATGTGTAATCAGTGCCAGTGCATCCACACGTTCGTTATTGATTAATACGTCAACACGTACCATGTCGGAAGTCTGGAAGCGTTTGAAATTATAATCCAGTGAAGCGTAACCACGTGACGTTGATTTCAAACGATCAAAGAAATCAAGCACGACTTCCGCCATTGGAATTTCATATGTCAGCGCGACTTGCTTACCGTGATAAACCATATTGGTCTGTGTACCGCGTTTTTCGATACACAATGTAATGACGTTACCGAGGTATTCCTGTGGCAACAACATATGGCATTCAGCGATCGGTTCACGCAGTTCTTCAATATTGTTCAACGCAGGCAGTTTAGAAGGGCTATCGACGTAGACCGTTTCTTGATTGGTCGTAATTACCTCGTACACCACCGTTGGTGCCGTAGTAATCAGTTCCAGATCATATTCACGCTCCAGACGCTCCTGGATGATCTCCATATGTAACAAGCCAAGGAAGCCACAACGGAAACCAAAACCTAATGCTGTAGAACTTTCTGGCTCATAGAATAAAGAGGCATCGTTAAGACTTAACTTACCTAACGCATCACGGAAAGATTCATAATCATCAGAGCTTATCGGGAACAGGCCCGCATAAACTTGTGGTTTTACTTTCTTAAAACCGGGTAATGATTTTTCTGCCGGGTTACGCGTTAATGTCAATGTATCGCCAACAGGTGCGCCAAGAATGTCTTTTATCGCACAAACCAACCAGCCTACTTCGCCGCAGTTCAGAACATCGCGATCAACACGTTTTGGTGTAAATATCCCTAAACGATCAGCGTTATAGCTCTGGCCGGTACTCATAACCTTAACTTTATCGCCTTTACGCAACGAACCATTTTTGATACGTATTAATGACACGACGCCCAGATAGTTATCAAACCAGGAATCGATAATCAATGCCTGCAATGGCCCATCTGGAGCCCCCTCGGGGGCTGGAATATCGCGGACCAACCGCTCAAGAACATCAGGTACGCCCACACCGGTTTTTGCCGAGCAACGAACCGCATCAGTGGCGTCAATCCCCACAATGTCTTCGATTTCTTCAGCAACCCGCTCAGGATCGGCAGCAGGCAAATCAATTTTGTTCAGAACCGGAACAACTTCCAGATCCATCTCCATCGCAGTGTAGCAGTTTGCTAGCGTCTGAGCCTCAACGCCTTGCCCTGCATCCACAACCAACAGAGCCCCTTCACACGCGGCTAAAGAGCGTGAAACTTCATAAGAAAAGTCAACGTGACCGGGGGTATCGATAAAGTTAAGTTGATAGGTTTGACCATCCTTCGCATGATAATCAAGCGTCACACTCTGTGCCTTGATGGTAATACCACGCTCACGTTCCAGATCCATGGAGTCCAGTACCTGTGCGGCCATTTCACGCTCAGATAAACCGCCACAAATCTGAATAATGCGGTCAGACAGCGTCGACTTACCGTGGTCAATATGGGCAATAATAGAAAAGTTTCTTATGTGCTTCATTTATATGAATTTTTCTCTAGTCGTTGTCTTTAATTAATTATTGGTGGACACAGCGATGGATTCAAACCCAAAACTACCCACATAAATATTCACGCATCTTACACTGTAAGTCAGCCTCGTGAAAGGCATCACACCTAGCTTGTTACCTGATTTATTCTATACAAAGGCTGCATTCCCCTTCGTTTGAAGTCAGGGGAGAAACCATGACGCGCAGTATCATTTCAGCCGTTATCCGATAAAGCACTGGCTAATCACCCTATTTATATAGGATGTCGATTAACCGCTATAACTGTAAAATTTATTTTCTGATAATCATCTACTGAATAAACGCAGTCTGGTCATGTTGATGATATTCGAGATATTCAGTTACAACCTAAAAAAACACCCTGCCACTTTAGGAAAATGCTCATATACCTACCGAGGAAAAGACATACAGTTACAGCATTAGTGTGATTTTATAATAACCAAGTGAAATATTCTCTTGGCGGTAACGAGGAGAGTATTATGATTGACGAAGGAAAAATACTGAGCCGCCACGAAATGAGAAATGAAAACTCATGGATTACTATTACTATAATAATAGCTATATTAGTATTTAGCACTGTAATTATCACACTGGCACTTACGACATCAATATTCTTAACACCATCAATTTTTTCTATCTTATGCGTTGCTATCGCCGCAATATCACTGAGCGGGTTACTTTATTTACATCTACATGAAAATCCAGAATTTACTTATTTTCTTTATGAAAATGGTGTTAGGGTTTTTAATCATAACAACATGGAAATTTATTTCATCCCATTTGATAAAATCAAATACATTTATAAATATAATACAGGAATAAACCCCAACGGAAGGATTCACGCTATGGCATTTCGCACATCTAAATCTCAGCCATGGAACGTTATTATTAACAACATCAATAATGCATATCCGTTGATAAATACAATAATTCATCAACAAATCATGAGGATAGGCGTAATAAACTTAAACAGTTTATCGCACGGCGAAACACTGGAATTTGATATTATTAAGAAAGAAGAGGGTTGGTTAAAAAGAATGATATATCATGGAGAGATTAAAACGGGTATAGGAAGAATGAATACTCATCAGATGGATACATCCTCGCTGTCACTCAGCGCACACACACTAATCACAATTAACGGCATTATTAATATTGAGAATATTTTTCGGATAGAAACATTACAAGAAGCTTTTTATGAAAAAATACGCTTATTGGATACTCAAGGGAATATTATTTTCTCAATAGATTATTCTGATTTAATCAATGCAGACCTTTTTATTGCATTGATCAAACATATGATACAAAACCGCATTCCTGCCTATAATACTTAATAAATAATAACGTATTATTCTTGCTGAATACGCATAGCCGTTGGTGGTAAACCGATTTGTAAAATAACAGGCTGATAAGCACTTAACCCCTCAACCTTAGTTGCCAGTTTTCGTGCCAGTAAAAAACCTAAGCTCGCGCCCAAAATAGCCCCAAGAGCCGTAAATACATCGGTTAAAAATAGAGACTGGAACAGTGCCCCCCCAGAAATTAACCCAACTAACGGGGTTAAATAAACCAATGATGCAGAACGTAATAAACTCCCCTCACTGATGCCAACTTCAACTTTTTGCCCTGGCTCTAGCGGTTGTGAAATCTCAACTTGTAATTGATGGTCGGTTTCAGGCCCTAACTCATTTAATAAATGGCTACCACATCCACGGCGAGAATGGCAGTTCCCACAACCAGAGTGTGGTTCACAACGTAATAGGGCAATACCATTTTGCCACGATATCACCGTCGCCCATTCTTTCATCATTTTGTCGACTCCAGAACCACACTGTCGGCAATACGTTTGGCCGTTGACGGTGGCAATTCACCCACTACCGTTATCTCGACGTTATTACGGACTTCAGTCTGGACAGTACGCCGCCCCTGACGCAGGGATTGCTCCGAAGTCCCCTCCTTGCCTACGGGATTCACATTGACTGAAAAACTAAACAAGCCATCGGTATACAAGCGAGACTCTGTTGGTGTATCCATATTCGGCAGTGTACGGCGACTACGTGAAACCTCTGCAACCCCCTGCGGTAACCAACGCGGAGCCCAGGTAAAATCAGCTTTAGTCTTCGCTGGCAACGCCAGTAATGGTGGCAAGGATAATTTCAGCATACCTTGTAAAACTTGCTGAATAGGCTCGCCAACCACAAAAGAGATAACACGGAATTGTTCAAGTGTTTCGCCATCACGATCCAACAAATCTATCCGCATTGGCAGTTTCGTTGCCTCATCCAGCCAAATAATATAGCTGTACCGGGTGCTGTCATTAGCAACCACTCTAATCACCTGGCATGGCCTATCGGCCACACGTGCCCGACCTAACGCAATATAGTTATACGTCTTGGATAGTTTTTCAAAATTGGAGAAAACAATAGACGGCAGAGCATCAACAATGTGCTCACCAGACAATGTGAAAGATTCAAAGCCGGGTTCGAAATAGCTTATCTCACTGCCACGTTGTAAAATCTCTGTACGAGGGCCGTCCATACGCAACAATTGTGCTAACGGTTTTTTGTCTAAAATGGCATGTCGATAACGAAGAGAATCAATCCCTTGCTTGTTAACGTTAATATAAGATAGCTCATAATTGAGCGACTTGCTGGCACTGCCCATTTCCTGCAACATTGCTATCGGCGTAGGTTCCGCCGAAGCAATGTTTGTCATGAACAGGCTGCCCGTCATTAAACAGACGGAAAACCAAAGTTGCTTCATTACTGCTGCTGCATTCCTAAGGATTGAGTTCCAGGGACTTGAATTGCGGCTTGTGTTGAATCTGAAGGCTGCTGCAATACATCAGTTTGTGGTAAACGACGTTGCAATTCAAAATCTTGCAATTGGGTCATCATGTTGACGCGCCGACGCTGCTCTTGAACCTGATTCTGTTGATTGGTACCAAAAGAACCATCAGCAGGGACACCAAAACTGACTGGTGACGCTTTACCCATCATTGGCAAGGTATTAAATGCCGGTGATTCAGGTTGTAAATAATTTTGTGCCGGTTGGTTATATTGTTGAACACCTACAATGACAGCGAGAGAAACACAAGCGGCCATTCCCACCTGAGTAATCTGACTGGCCCACGGACGGACTTTTTGCCAGAAAGGCATTTTCTGCCAAAGATGTGGCTGTGGCTGAGATTCAGGTATAGCAATAGGAACCAAGCGCGCTGGCTCGTTCTTGAGCGCTTCTGCTACACGGCTGGCAATATCCAGATGTAAAACATTGCCAACATCTCCGCGCAAAGTGTCACGGATTAAATGGTAGCTCTGCCAGCTTTGCTGCAACGCTTTATCTTTCGATAAAGTCCCAAGCAGCTCGCTATCGAGAGTTTCTCCATCCATCAAAGCGGAAAGCTTTTCTTTCTGCATGCCTAAATACCCTTTGTGTGTCCGCCTATCGCTGAATTAGCGGCTGAACTTTGTTATCAATAGCTTCTCTGGCGCGGAAGATACGTGAACGAACAGTACCCACCGGACAGTCCATAATGGCTGCTATCTCTTCATAGCTTAGACCATCTAGCTCCCTTAATGTAATCGCCATTCGGAGATCTTCAGGAAGTGACTCTATGGTTTTAAAAACTATCTGCCTTAACTCTTCAGACAACATTAAGTTCTCAGGGTTCGATATTTCTTTCAATGCACCCGCATTTTCATAATTTTCAGCATCATTTGCATCCACATCACTGGATGGCGGGCGCCGCCCCTGAGCGACTAAGTAATTTTTCGCTGTATTAACAGCAATACGATATAGCCACGTATAAAAAGCGCTATCACCACGAAATGACTCCAGTGCGCGATACGCTTTAATAAAAGATTCCTGAACAACATCAGGAACATCGCCCTGAGGCACATACCGGGATACGAGGCTCGCAACTTTATGCTGGTATCGAATGACCAGTAAATTGAACGATTGTTGATCACCTTTCTGGACCCGTTCAACCAGCATCTGATCCGTTAACTGCTCGCTCATCCGAGGTGAACTCTCCCGAAATCTATCCCCACGCTAAAAACAGTACTGCCAGCCATATCATTGTTTCCTGAGCAAGCACTCGCTTGGAGTTTATAAAAATTGTAAAGTTCCATGTTGCCCGATTCTTTGTCCAAATATTATTCAGATATCTTATACCCATAGCTTTTTCTCAAGCAGATAGGCTAACATGAAACCAACTCTTCTTCCGCACACATCATACGATATGCAATCATCATCTGAACACATTAGCGATGTCTTGATCATCGGGAGTGGCGCTGCTGGCTTGTCTTTAGCTCTCCGCCTCGCGCCACATTGTAAAGTTACCGTTCTAAGCAAAGGGCCTCTTAATGAGGGAGCCACTTTTTATGCTCAGGGAGGTATTGCCGCTGTTTTTGACGAAACAGACAGTATAAGTTCACATGTCGATGACACTTTAATCGCCGGTGCCGGACTTTGCGACAGAGAGGCCGTTGAATTTATTGCCAGCAACGCCCGCTCTTGTGTCCAATGGCTCATCGATCAAGGCGTTCTTTTTGATACAGAGACTAGTGCTAATGGCGAAGAGCGCTATCACCTTACCCGTGAAGGTGGTCATAGCCACCGCCGTATTCTGCATACCGCGGATGCTACCGGTAAAGAAGTAGAAACTACCTTAGTGGGTAAAGCAAGCAATCACCCTAATATTTCAGTGAAAGAACGCTGTAATGCTGTCGATCTTATCACATCGAACAAAATTGGTTTGGCGGGCACCAAACGCGTCGTCGGTGCTTATATCTGGAACCGCGAGTTAGAGAAAGTTGAGACTTTCCGCGCCAAAGCCGTAGTTTTGGCGACAGGCGGTGCGGCTAAAGTTTATCAATATACCACTAACCCAGATATTTCGTCTGGTGATGGTATTGCCATGGCGTGGCGTGCCGGGTGCCGGGTCGCTAATTTGGAATTTAACCAATTTCATCCAACCTGCCTCTTCCACCCGCAGGCACGTAATTTTTTACTGACAGAAGCCTTACGTGGTGAAGGTGCCTACCTTAAACGCCCTGATGGCAGCCGTTTCATGCTTGATTTTGATCCACGCGGTGAACTTGCGCCACGCGATATCGTTGCCCGAGCCATCGACCATGAAATGAAGCGTCTCGGCGCTGATTGCATGTATCTGGATATCAGCCATAAACCCACTGATTTCGTGATGCAACATTTCCCAATGATCTATGAAAAACTGCTGTCATTGGGTATCGATCTAACCAAAGAAGCTATTCCGATTGTCCCTGCGGCTCATTATACCTGCGGTGGCGTGATGGTTGATCAACATGGGCGTACCGATTTAGATGGGTTGTATGCAATTGGTGAAGTGAGCTACACCGGCTTACACGGTGCCAACCGCATGGCCTCCAATTCCCTGCTCGAATGCCTGGTCTATGGCTGGTCAGCCGCAGAAGACATTCTGACACGGCTGCCGAATGCCAAACTGGCCAAGCATTTGCCAGATTGGGATGAAAGCCGCGTTGATAATTCTGACGAACGGGTTGTCATTCAACATAACTGGCATGAGTTGCGTTTATTTATGTGGGATTACGTCGGCATTGTCCGTACCACAAAACGTTTAGAGCGGGCTTTACGTCGTATTAACACGTTGCAGCAAGAGATTGATGAGTATTATGCCAACTTCCGTATCTCCAATAACCTGCTGGAGTTACGTAATCTGGTACAAGTCGCGGAGTTAATCGTGCGCTGTGCGATGGAACGTAAAGAGAGTCGTGGGTTGCACTATACGCTTGATTACCCTGATCAAATAGAAAACCCACAGCCAACCATTCTGCATCCATGATATTGAGGGCGTCTCTACGACGCCCGCAGACTGCTGACAAACCCCGATGACTCACTCTTGAACGGTGAGGATAGGCAGAAGAGTAAAGCGTCCGCGCCAGGGAGGGCGCGGCTCGATCCCCCAGGGAAGGCTATTTTTATACAGGGAAGCCGGCGTCTTTACGATCTGCCTGTTCTCTCCGTTGCAGGCACTTTGTCAATAACCTCAGGGCGTCTCTACGACGCCCGATTCTTATTTCACGCTAATTATTTTATTTAAAATTAATTACTTTATTTAAAATTAATAGTTTAGATAGAACTCACTGATTAGCTGGCAAAACTCAGGTGAGTAAACACCTTCAGACTGACGCAGAGCTAAATGTTGATACACAGTCTCACCCGCTTGTCTTGAAAGTGTCAGTAGCATTCGGTGTAACGGTTTACCGGGGCGATCCCTGATATCAACCTGGCACCGGGGAAACCAGCCCTGTTGCCCAGCAAGGTGGGCAAATTCAATCCCTAACTCATGGGGTAAAACCACACAAAACATCCCGTCCTCTGTGATAAGCTTCTCCGCACAGTTCAGTAGAGCATCATGAGTGAGTGACCCGGTATAGCGCGCGGTATCACGGGCTTCATCCCGACAAGCAATAGCCGGAGCAAAATAAGGTGGGTTACTGACAATCAGGTCATACTGATGGGGGTGATTCTCGGCAAACTGATTAATATCCTGCTCGTGGATATGAATGCGCTCAGCCCAAGGGGATAATTCAACATTATTGCTAGCCTGTTGTGCGGCGGCGGGTTCCAGTTCAACCCCGTCAATCTGTACCTGTGCTGTTGAGCGTTGGGCAATCATTAAGGCGATAAGCCCACTGCCACAGCCAATATCCAAAACTCTACGGGCGTGTAACACTGGCACCCAAGCACCCAGCAGAACGCCGTCAGTGCCCACTTTCATTGCACAGCGATCATGTGCCACAAAGAATTGTTTAAAGGTGAAACCACCACCACGTAACACCTGTTGTTTTTTCAATTGTTCGCCCACATTAGTCACCAAAATTTATACTCTAAATACTTCGAATTACAGGCAGGCAGCAAGCGAGAGACGAATCGGTTCGGGTGATTGAACGTAGCAACGCACATGCAGCTTGAAGTATGGCGAGTATATAGCTGGCGTAGCATAGGACAATATTATTAAAGGGAAAAGACATCATTCCGACTTAAACAGGTGAAGAATTCGGCTAACCCGTCTATAATCGGCGCCCCAAGTAGAGGAAGACCATGACTGTAACCAATTTTTCCGAACTCGATCTCGATGAACGTCTGATTGACGCACTGCGCGACAAAGGCTATGAGCGTCCTACGGCTATTCAAGCTTCGGCGATCCCGCCAGCTATGGATGGGCGTGACGTATTAGGTTCGGCTCCAACAGGTACCGGCAAAACTGCCGCCTTTTTGCTGCCAGCCTTGCAGCATTTGCTGGATTTCCCCCGCAAAAAATCCGGGCCACCGCGGATCCTGATCCTGACGCCAACCCGTGAGTTAGCCATGCAAGTGGCAGACCAAGCCCGTGAACTGGCAAAGTATACTCAGTTGGATATCGCCACAATAACTGGTGGCGTGGCGTATATGAACCATGCCGAAGTCTTCAGTGAGAATCAGGATGTTGTCGTTGCCACGACAGGCCGCCTGCTGCAATACATTAAAGAAGAAAACTTTGATTGTCGTGCGGTAGAGACCCTGATCCTGGATGAAGCTGACCGTATGCTGGACATGGGTTTTGCCCAGGATATTGAAACCATCTCAGCCGAAACCCGCTGGCGTAAGCAAACACTGCTGTTCTCTGCCACTCTTGAAGGTGAAGCTATCCGCGAATTTGCGGAGCGGATCCTAAATGAGCCAGTAGAACTTGAGGCGGATCCATCACGCCGCGAACGCAAAAAAATTCAGCAATGGTACTACCGTGCAGACGATATCAAGCATAAGACAGCGTTACTTTGTCATCTGCTGAAACAGCCAGATGTATCGAAGTCCATCATTTTTGTTCGTACCCGCGAGCGTGTCCATGAGTTAGTCAGTTGGCTACGTGAGGCGGGTATTAATGCCTGGTTCCTTGAAGGCGAAATGGTGCAAGCTAAACGTACCGAAGCGGTTATTCGCTTGGGTGATGGCCGGGTAAATGTGCTGGTTGCCACCGATATTGCCTCACGCGGGTTGGATATTGATGATATCAGCCATGTATTCAACTTTGATATGCCGCGCACCGCCGATGTTTATTTACATCGCATTGGTCGTACTGGCCGTGCTGGCCGCAAAGGCGTAGCTATTTCATTGGTTGAAGCTCATGATCATATATTGTTGGGTAAAATTGGCCGTTATCTTAACGAACCACTGAAACCACGCGTTATTGATGAGTTGCGCCCAACGAGCAAGGCTCCAAGTGAAAAAGCGACGGGTAAACCCTCTAAAAAGGTTTTAGCGAAGCGTAAAGAACAAAAAGAAGCCAGCAAAGAGAAAGTAAAGGTTAAGGTTCGTCATCGTGATGCCAAAAACGTTGGCAAACGGCGGACACCAAAAGCAAAACCTGATACCAAGAGTGCTGGTTAGTGACATGTACGCAAAAAAGCCGCTGCTCAAAAAATAGCGGCTTTTTTGTTAGATATATGCTCATTACCGATACCGCTTTCAGACTGAAATGACATTGCGAATATTGCGTTACCTGCAACTGACTTTTTTACTCTATTGCTCATCAACTTCTGCAAAATTGTTACCGCGCAGCCAACCATTCAATTCCTGATATTCTTGCTGTATTTCAATTCCTTGGATGTCCAATGGCGTCATCGCTAAATACTGTTGGAACGTTGCGCCCTGCTTGTTACGTAATTTAGGATCAGCGCCGGCTTGCAGCAGCCGCAACGCCAACCCCGGCGAATTAATCTTACCCGCAACATGTAACGGTGTGTCACCCATACGATCTGCAAGATTCGGGTCAACGCCTGCGGCCAATAGCAGACTCACCTGAATCTCGCGCCCAGCCATAACCGCCGATGCTAAGGGTACCGCTAAAGTCACGCTGTTTCGGATACTCGGCTGCTGGCCGCTATCGAGTAAAATGCGCATATAGCGTGCATCTTGTACACTGGCGGCGGTATGCCATGCCGTGTCGCCTTGTATCCCTGATTGAGAAGGATCGGCGTGTTCTTGTATTAATGCCACCAGGCTAGTTGGCTGTTGGTTAAGGATCGCCCATTGCATCAGTGTTATTAATTGATCACCTCGCTGCTGCAACAATGATTCATTGGCCAACGTATGGATCTGTTGTACTTCTCCGCGCGCAATCGCATCGGCGATCGGCATAACTAATGGATCAGTAAAAGCAGTACTAATCTCTGTCATTGCCCCTCCCCCAAAACCCAATAGTGGCATCAAAACAGTGCTGATAGCATAACGCTGTAGACATCTCATGTTCATATTCAAACATACTGCCGCTCCCAAGGCTGTTGTTCACTCATTGAGCTAAGTACTTTCTCAATACTATGCGCCGATAAACGGCGTTCGAGATGTTTGTGTGGTAACCAATCATCCACCCCAGTCAATTTGTCGCTATTGGCCAATACAATTTTATGACCCACAGCATTAGGAATAAGCGAAGTTAACTCCTGAATACCAGTCAGTAAATCATACTTCTCGCTATAGCTCCGTATCCCACCATTCTCTGCCGAACGCCGCGCTTTAGCGGAGTCCATACCAAGGCGTTTGAGTGTATTCTTGGCAACCCCTGCGGCATTGAAGGTAACGGCAAAAGTCCCGGTGGCTAATGCTGCGGTAGCCGCCAACCCACCGCCCAATGAATGCCCGGTGATCACCAGCGCATCACCAAAAGCCATTTTTGCTGTTTTCCCCAGAGCGACCGCTTCATTGTATTGCACATCCTCATAGCCCACCGCCTGTCGGATATTACTCCACCAATCGTGCCTATCATTCGTGCCAGCAAAGGATAAGACATACTGTTGATTATCACTGTAAATCCCGGCGAGAAAGCCTGAAGCACTATCAGACAAAGCGGCTGGGTCAATACCTGCTGCCAGTAGCCTCTCGTCACTTAAACGGACAAACCCGTTGAGATTGCCAGAGGTGGGGGCATAAACATCTTTAGCGAGCAGTGCTAATGAATAGTCCGCTTGCTGTGGCCTCTGCCCACTTGATATTGGTACATTGGTACTGCCTGCGGTCACCTCGTGAGTGTATGGCGTACTGTCATAGAGAACATTGTCCGCCAACATGGCTGTTGCTCGGTGAATTGCCTCTGATATTTTGGTGGCCTGTGCGGTGGTCACTGCCGTGGCGTCTTCTTTCTCTACCTTAACCGATGGATTAACATCATTCATTAAGCAAGAGACTAAAACAGGCGTAGTCAAACTGACAGATTCACTCATGCCAACTCCTTGTTGGGGGATAATCTAAATCGTTATCCCGGCTCAATGAGGGTATCTATCGACACATCAGCTGATGCTCTTAAGTTAACTTGCTAAATTTCAGGTATGAAAAAGGGGACCGAAGTCCCCTCAGACTGCTGACAAACCCCGATGACTCACTCTTGAACGGTGAGGATAGGCAGAAGAGTAAAGAGTCCGCGCCAAGGATGGCGCGGCTCGAGCCTACATGGATGTATTTACGGCGTCTTTACGATCTGCCTGTTCTCTCCGTCGCGGGCACTTTGTCAATAACCTCAAGGGGACCGGAGTCCCCTATCACTTTATGATTAAATCTCTTATGACTTAACTGCTCGCCTAAGAATTACAGACTTTCAGTGAAAGTCCGGGTAATCACATCGCGTTGCTGTTCTGGTGTCAGTGAGTTGAAACGCACTGCATAACCGGAAACCCGGATAGTCAGTTGTGGATACTTCTCTGGATTTTTCACTGCATCTTCCAGGGTATCACGGCTCAGAACGTTAACGTTCAGATGCTGACCGCCTTCAACACGTACAGTTGGTTGCACTTCCAGTGGCACTTCGCGATATTCGATCTCGCCCAACTCACTTGCTGGAACTATCTGATCTTCAGCATAGCCAGATTTCGCGCAAACACAGCGCAGTTCAGCTTTTTCATCATCCAACAGCCAAAAAGAGTTCAGCAAGGCTTCATTGTTAGCTTTAGTAATTTGAATACCAGTAATCATTTGGTGCCTCCGTAGTACGGCTATAAATTCCAAGGGAAGAGAATTATCTTGGTTATTTGGTAAAACCATTGTTGTCTTATTGTTCTATATACCAGTCCAGCCCTTACCATTCATTGATTCAAATCAATTTTTTCGCCACACCATCAATATAGACAATGGCAAATTTATGTTTTATATCAATTTTGTCAGAAACGTGGTCAGCAATTATTTTTGTAAATTTTAAACATTTTTTATATATAAAGGTCAAAAAAACAACATCATGTCACAGACTTGGGTTTAACAGTTTCACTCATCGGTTTGAACCGGTAAGCTAGCGCACATCAATACCTTGCAGAAACCAAGGAGAGTGTTTATGTCCCCCTCCCTTACTTGGCACGATGTGATCGGCCAAGAAAAAGAACAACCATATTTTAAAGATACGCTGGCCTATGTGGCAGCAGAACGCAGTGCTGGTAAGACCATCTATCCACCACAAAAAGATATATTTAACGCTTTTCGCCTGACCGAACTGGATCAAGTAAAAGTCGTCATTCTAGGGCAAGATCCGTATCACGGCCCTAACCAGGCTCATGGATTATCATTTTCGGTTCTACCCGGTGTTCCTGCCCCCCCTTCATTGGGGAATATATACAAGGAACTGGTTACTGATATTCCAGGATTCCAGCGCCCTAACCACGGTTTTTTACAAAGCTGGGCCGAGCAAGGCGTTTTATTGCTTAATACGGTCCTGACGGTAGAAGCGGGCAAAGCCCATTCTCATGCTAACCTTGGCTGGGAAACCTTTACGGATAAAGTGATTGCTGCGCTGAATGAACACCGAGAAGGTGTGATTTTTATGTTGTGGGGATCACATGCTCAGAAAAAAGGCCGCATTATTAATGCTGAGCGCCATTATATTTTGAAAGCACCCCATCCATCACCCTTGTCAGCACACCGTGGTTTTCTGGGCTGTAAGCACTTTTCACAAGCTAATCAATTACTGCAACAACAAAATAAGCAGCCGATTGATTGGCAACCTAAGCTGCCTGCGGTGGAGTAAATCACCGTTCAGAGCAAAGCTCTGGCCCTGAAACTACTGACAACCCCCGATGACTCACTCTGAAACGGTGAGGATAGGCAAGGGAGTAAAGCGTCCGCGCCACGGGTACTTTGTCAATAACCTCACGCCACCTTCGGGTGCCGTGAGGTTATTGAAAGATCAGTGAACTGCCCCACCCGTAATATGCAAATCATGCTCAATCTGCAATGCGATAGAGATAGCCAATTCTAACGCGACCAACACTGATTGTGCCGACATACTGGGCGCACCGGGGTGATCAACTGCCTGTTCCGGCAAATAAGGGATATGAATAAAACCGCCCTTGACCTCATTATTAAACTGATCTAACCGATGCAATAAACCGTACATAACATGGTTACAAACATAGGTACCTGCGGTTTGAGAAACTGATGCCGGTATCCCCGCTTCCCGTATCCCCTGAACCATGGCCTTGATCGGTAGGCGGGTAAAATATGCCGCTGGCCCCTCTTTAACAATAGGCTGATCAACGGGCTGATTACCCAAATTGTCTGGGATTCGCGCGTCATCAACGTTAATCGCCACCCGTTCAATGGTAATGTCCGCACGGCCCCCCGCCTGACCGATAGCAAGTACCAATACGGGCTGGACATCATCTATCGCGGCGTTCAGGGCTATCAGTGCCTCACCGAATGCGCAGGGTAGTTGGCGTGCCACAATTCTGACGCCACCCATCATTAAATCATTCAGTTGTTTGACCACTTCCCAGGAAGGGTTAATCTGCTCCCCACCAAAAGGTTCAAACCCAGTAATTAATACACGTCTCATCGCCTCTCCTTAGAGAAACATCAGGAAATACAGTAAAAATACGTTAACAATCAACAGAGTTACCCCAGTTGGGATTTGTGCTTTGATGACCGCATTTTTGTCCGGCAATTCCAATAATGCGGCCGGAACGATATTAAAGTTAGCCGCCATCGGCGTCATCAATGTCCCACAATAACCAGAGAACATGCCGATGGCCGCCATCACTGCCGGGTTTCCCCCGTGTTGTAACACTAAAATAGGAATGCCAATACCGGCAGTCACTATCGGGAAAGCGGCGAACGCATTACCCATGATCATGGTTAATAACGCCATGCCAATAGCATAGACCGCTACAGCAATAAAGCGCTGGTCGACGGCCAGATATTCTTGCGTGAGATGAGCAATGGCAGTCCCGACACCCGCGCTAGTAAATAACAACCCCAGTGTCGCCAGGATTTGCGGCAGAATAAATGCCCAACCGATAGAATCCAGCAGACGGCGTGCTTCCTGTACCGGTTGCGCCACCGTCTCACGGGTCATCACGACGGCAAGAACCAAGCCAAGAACACAGCCGACCGTCATTGAGAATAGAGTCACTAGCGTGGAGTGGTTACCCGGACCAAACATCCCTTGTTGCAGGGCCGGTATGTTATTGAACAATAGCACACCGATAACCGTGACCAATGGGATGGCTAATGCCGGAATAAAGAGTCGGTTACCTAAACGTTTCGCGCTAATATCACGCTCTTGCGGAGTCCGTTGATGGTAACTCCCCAGCTTTACACCACCAAATCCGGCAATCAGCGCCATGACCACCACGACAAGACCAACAATAATATTCAGGATGCGTTTCTCATCCGGGCCTTCGCCCGCCAGCGCATTCGCCAGCCGATAGGTCCAATCGCCAACCAGAAAAATCAAGCCATACAACCCCCAAAACAAACCGGTGGTTAAACGTCTTGGATTGGCTTTATCACGAAATGACATCACTGCGACAATCAGTAGCACCACTCCGGCCAGCCAATATAAATATTGTTGTTGGAAAATCATTTAGCCTCTCCCTTAGCTGCCAGGGCAGACTGATTCAGCGCCGTTAATTCCGCGGCAAGTTGTCTATCTAACCGCTGTAAACGGTAAGCATGGATCAGGAACGCACAAATCGCGGTCGGGATCCCCCACAAGGCGATATGTAATGGCTCAGTCTGAATGCCACCCGACTCCAACATAAAGTTGTGCATAAAGATAATGGCCCCAAAAGCGACAAAAATATCTTCACCAAAGAACAACCCCACGTTATCGGTTGCCGCTGACATAGCTCGCAGGCGGTAGCGAACTTTCTCCGGCAATTCACCATAGCGGTTCTCTGCCGCCCCTTCTGCCATTGGCGCTAATAAGGGCCGTACCATCTGAGGGTGACCACCAAGACTGGTTAACCCCATGGCTGCAGTCACTTCACGCACAAACAGGTAAATAATTAATAAGCGACCTGATGTCGCACTTTTAATTTGCGCAATCCATGCCTGCGCCCGCTCTTTCAAACCATGGCGCTCAAGCAAGCCAATGACAGCCAGGGGCAGTAACAGAATCAAAGGCAGATTTCGGGTGTTAAGAAACCCCTGCCCCAGACTTTCTAAAATGGTGGCTATTGGCATCAACGCTGCCAAACCAGTAATAATCCCGGCGGTGATCACCACTAATACCGCGTTTATCCGTAATAAAAATCCAATTACAATCGCCGCAATGCCGATCAGCGGCCAAAGATTTACCGTTTGTTCCAAGGGCTCTCTCCTGTTCTGATGTGTATTTCAATAATGTAAAATGTATTTAAGTGATAAATATATTCTGCCCAAGGTAGGCGCTGGTTATTGCGCTATCACGCGGATGCCTTCCTGCTGAAAGCTGTCCCGTAAACAACGCGCAAACGCTAATGCATGTGCGCCATCGCCATGAACACATACCGTATCAGCTTGTACCTGTACCCAACTGCCATCGCGGGCCTGAACCTGCTGCTGCTGCACCATAGCCAGAGTTTGTGATAGGGCTAACGCATCACTTTCAATGAGAGCATCTGGCTGACCGCGAGGGACTAACGTGCCATCGGGTTGATAGCGGCGATCAGCAAACACTTCCTGCCGGGTGACTAACCCCATACGGGTACCGGCGCGGATCAATTCACTCCCCGCCAACCCGACCAAACGTAACGACGGATCCACAGCCTTAACCGCCTGAGCAATGGCCTCCGCCAATAACGGATCGACCGCCGCTTGGTTGTACAACATGCCATGGGGTTTTACGTGCTGCATAACCCCCCCCTCAACCCGCACTATGGCAGCAAGGGCACCCAATTGATAAACCACTTGGGCATAGACGGTCTCTGGTGGTAACTGCATCGCAGTGCGACCAAAGTTTTCCCGATCCGGGAAGCTCGGATGCGCACCAATAGCCACACCATACTCCAACGCCCAGCGTACCGATTGACGCATAGTTTGTGCATCACCGGCATGAAAACCGCAGGCTATGTTGGCCGAACTGACCAATTGCAGTAGCGCCTGATCATTGGCGCAGCCCTCGCCTAAATCAGCATTTAAATCAATTTTCATTAGGCCTCCGGGGTAATCAAACCCTTCTCTAAACCCCATTCAATCTGCTGTAGGAAATGCTGTTGCTCTCTTTTGGCACGTAGTGCCTCTTCCACGGTACATGGCACAAAATGTATCGGCTCACCTAGCCGAATTTGCGCCAAGTGGTAGAGGTCCGCCTCAATCACGCAAGCAATCCGTGGGTAGCCGCCAGTCGTTTGTGCATCAGCCATCAATACAATCGGCTGGCCGTTATGGGGAACCTGCACCACGCCGGGCAATAGACCATGAGATAGCATTTCACGCCTGGTATTACGCATTAATTCGCGGCCACTCAGACGGTATCCCATGCGGTTACTTTGTGGACTGAGCTGCCAGGCTTCTCGCCAAAAAGTATTCTTCGCAACATCATCGAATTCGTGGTATTCCGGCCCCGGTACGGCACGGACACGGTTACCGAATAATAGCTGTTTAACGCCAACAGATTCACTGGGCAAACGAGTAGGTTTACCCAATGGCAGGCGGTCGCCTTCTTTAATCAGCCGCCCCTGATGACCACCAAACCCGGCTTTCAAGTCGGTGCTGCGTGAACCCAGCATTTCTGGCACGATAATACCGCCAGAGATAGCCAGATAACTGCGCATACCGCGGTGCGGTACACTGAGTTTTAGCTGTTGTCCGGCTTTAACCGGATAACACCAGCCGGTCCAGAGCCGCTGTTCATCAAGTCTGGCATCGCAACCGGCACCGGTTAAGGCAATCCAACCCGATTGGGTAAATTCTGCCGTAAACTGCCCAAGGGTAATTTCTAACCCAGCCGCATCGGTGGCGTTACCCACCAGCATGTTCGCCATACTCAGCGCGGGTAAATCTAACGCTCCCCCTTGGCTGATCCCCAAGCGGCGAAAACCGCCACGGCCAGCATCTTGTACCGTGGTATAAATACCTGCACGGGTGATATTCAGCATACGCCCTCCTTTAGCGGCAGAAAGCGCACATTATCCCCAGGCCGCAATAAGGTCGGTGGCATCTCCACTGGATTAAACAGTGCCAGTGAGGTGCGACCAATTAACTGCCACCCTCCTGGTGTTGCCAAGGGATAAATTCCCGTTTGGCTGCCGCCAATCCCGACCGAACCTGGTGCGACGACTAAACGTGGCTCTGCACGCCGTGGTGTAGCCAGTTGATCTGGCATCCCTCCCAGATAAGAGAAACCCGGTTGAAAGCCTAAAAAATAGACGATATAACTGGCACCCGCGTGGCACTCAACAACCTGACGTTCACTCATCCCCGCATGGCGTGCAACCTCAGCCAGATCGGGGCCAGCTTCTCCGCCATAAATAACCGGGATGGTGATATCCCGCGATTCGGGTATCAATGACTCGCTCTCTTCCCACCAACGTTGTAACTGCTCAATCGCATCCAATGCGGTATTTTGCGGATCGGCCAACAGCAGAGTTAAATTATTCATGCCTGGGATCGCCTCAAGGATATCGGCATGATGAATCAGGCGATCAGCTAAGCCCCAAATCCGTTGCTGGCTGGCTAATGTTACCGGTGGTTCTAACTCCAGCACCACCGCACTCTCTCCCAGTAAATAGCATCGTGCTCGTTGCACCCTGTCCCCCTGATTAATTTATGGTTCTGTTTTTAGATACCCAAAGTCATTAACGCAACAGCAAAATAAAACACTCGAATCCCGATGAACTTACCTCGACAAGAGATTCGGATATTCGACCGCCACTCGCCACTCGCCACGCCGTCATGCCCAGCAAGCAGGGTATAACTCAATAATTATCGTCAATAAGCACATATTTATGCTTTAGCACTTAGTCGCTGTCAATAGAACCAAACAAACCAATAAATACTATCAATCACTAAATAGGGGGGGCAAGCGTGAAATTAATCACCGTGAATGGCTCATTTTGAGGTTTTTTTATCAAGATGGAGGGAGACCAAAAATATTTTTCTTGTTTATAATCAACGACTGGAGAAGAGACACGCGTGAAAACTGTCGATTTATCACCCAAAAACAATCAGATGACTATTTTTAGCAACATTAAGAGGATAAAGACCTGTTTATTTTATGGATATCAAGCGAGAATTGGCAAAAAATTGGGGCAACCAGCCAACGAATGGCAAATTGGCCGGGAACATAAACGCCGCTTAATCGCCAGACAGCGCCATGTAAGACGGAGACACGCCGATGCTAAACATCGGCGAAAATGGCCCTATAGACTAACTCAGGCAGGGTTAGGAATATCAATAAAGGTAACATCTAATTGATGCTGTTCAGCCAACCACTCACCCAACGCTTTAATACCATAACGCTCAGTCGCGTGATGCCCTGCCGCATAAAAATTCACTTTCATCTCACGAGCAATATGAATTGTTTGCTCAGAAACTTCACCAGTGATGAATGCATCTACACCAAACTCAGCCGCTTGTTGGATATATCCCTGCCCGCCGCCCGTACACCAGGCGATACGGCGGACCTCTGCGGGCGCCCGATCACCACAATGTAATACACTGCGCCCCAACTGTTTTTCCAGACGCTCACGTAAAGTGACAGCATTCAGCGGCGTGGTGAACTCACCGTAGGGCAACAAAGATTCGATTTCACCCAAGACCTGTATATCAAGCAATTTAGCCAGTTGGGCGTTGTTGCCAAGTTCAGGATGTGCATCCAGCGGTAAGTGGTAACCGTACAGATTGATATCGTGGGTCAACAGTGTTTTTAAGCGGTTGCGTTTCATCCCCCGCACCACTACCGGTTCATTTTTCCAGAAATAGCCATGATGGACCAAAATAGCATCGGCCTGATGCGCAACTGCCGCATCCAACAGCGCCTGACTGGCGGTCACACCAGTAACAACCCGCTGGATATCCCGCCGCCCCTCAACTTGCAAACCATTGGGGGCAAAATCTTGAAAATCCCCGATATTCAGTTGGTTATTGAGTACAGTTTCCAGTTCAATGTTACGCATCATTTCAATCTCATCAGGTCAGTGTCAATTAATCAGTATAAATAAAGCGCGGGGACTATTTTCGTCATATAGCTATTTTCGTCATATAACGAGTTTCGCCATATCACTCTCTTCGTCATATAAAAGAAAAACCAACCGCGAGTAACTAGAATTTCTGGCTATCACCTTGTTCCATCAGGATAAAATCGATTCCCATATCATTGCCTTGTTGCAACTCAGAGAGAATTAATTTACGCACATCCTGCCCCTGCTGGAATGAGGGTTTTATGTGGCTAATCACCACCGGTAATCCTTTTAGTGTCTGGCCTTCACCACTGTATTGCTCCAGTTTTTTCAATTCTTTCAACAACCACTTTGGTGTCATATGGCCAAACAACTTATTGTCTGCCACATCATTAGGATAGGAAACCTCAATAATCATCCCTTTCAGTTGTTGTTGTCTGACCTTTTCAGCCAGCTTGCGCCAGACTGTATCCAGATTTTTTGATTTTTCGACATCATCCGGGCCGGTATCACCAAAATAGGCAAAGAATGCATTATTACTACTGATAAGCAGCATTGATGAGGGCGATTTATCATGACTCAGTGGATACATTTCCCCCGTTAAGCGGGTCAACCCCAAGCTCAAAGACTGAGCCGGACGCACCACTTGCATACGGTAAGTCCCTAAACGAGTCCCACTGCCGCTGTCGGTAAAATTGGGCCAAACGCGCCAATTGAAATAGTAGTTTCTCAGCACATCGATGGTATCAGCCGAAGCATAAATGGTTTTCTTGCTGTCATCCGGTGAACCGATAATTAGGCCAGAGACATGATCAAGATGCGCATGGCTAATAAAATAGCTGTTAATGCTCTGGCGGAAAATGTAGCCCTGCCGGGTTAGCGGAGCGGCCATTGCATCGGTGATCTCTGCAAAATGGCCTTTATCCAAGGCGCTGGCGATCCCTGGCAACACGGAGCCAGCATCCAGCCCCAAATACAGTGACTGGCTATCATTACGAATCAGATAAGAGGTCAGATTACCATCACTGACACCCCCATCAACGCCAAGCGCCACAACCTCAAAAGCCGCAGTGGACAGTGAACTGAATAGACTGAAAGATAAAATCACGCCAGTCTTTAGCAGACCACTCTTTATCTTATCTGATGCAGATTTAATCGATATATATTTCAATAACATGAAGGCTCCTCATGATTAGGGATCCTTGTGCTATCCCGCTTAGCGGCTTCAAATGCCGCGAGTGTAGCCAATCTGGCTTGCTTGTGATCAACCAACGGGGCAGGATAATCCAGGTGTTGCTGTTGCCGTTCTGCCCAGCGCCATGGCTGATGAATATCACTGTCTGGTACCACAGCCAACTCCGGTAACCAACGGCGAATAAACTCGCCGTCCTTATCAAACCGCTCCCCCTGCGTGGTGGGATTAAAAATACGAAAATACGGTGCCGCATCGGTACCGGTTGACGCGGCCCATTGCCAGCCGCCATTATTTGCGGCTAAATCGCCATCCACCAGTTGTGACATAAAGTAACGCTCACCTTGCCGCCAATCGATCAACAGGTCTTTAACTAAAAAACTGGCGCTGATCATCCGAAGGCGATTATGCATCCAGCCAGTTTCATTCATTTGACGCATCGCGGCATCAACGATGGGATAACCGGTTTGCCCCTGCTGCCAGGCTTTCAATTGTGATTCAGAGCGGTTCCATGTTAACCCATCAGTCCAGCCAATAAAGGGATGATGCTGGCATAAACGGGGATAGGCCACTAATAAATGGCGATAAAACTCACGCCAGATTAGCTCATTAAGCCAAGTGAATGCACCACTGTCGGCACTTTCTAACATCTCTGGGGATTCAGCCCGTAGGCGATTAAAGCATTGACGCGGCGAAAGGACCCCCAATACCAAATAGGGGGATAAGCAACTGGTACCGGGCACCGCTGGCAGATCACGGTATTGCCGGTAATCCTGTACTTGTTCACGGCAAAAGTGGCGCAAACGCTGTAAAGCTGCTTCTTCTCCTGCGGGAAATAACCGGCTATCAACGGACTGCTGTGGGTAATCAAAAGGCAACGGTGAGATCAATACTGGGGGAGCATCGCGGGCTTTGGGTGCCGGTACACAGTGGTTATCACTCATCAGTAGACGCTGAATAAACGCACGACGAAAAGGCGTAAACACTTTATACATCTCATTATTACCGGTCAGAACCGCCCCCGGCGCGAGCAATACACTGTCATGAAAAGACTGGCAGGCGATAGAACGCTCACTGAGTTGTACGGCCAGCGCATCGTCACGTAACCGTTCGTTCAGTTCATATTGTTGAGAATAAAACAGGGTATCTACTTGCTGTTGTTGACAAAAATCGACCAACCAAATACTTGACGCCTGAAAATCATCACATTGGTGATAATGCAGCGGTATCCCTCGATCAGCGAGAGCCGCCTGCAAATGTTGCAAATTTTGTAGCAGGAAAGCCGCCTGCCTCGGTGCCATACCATGTGAAGCCCATTGCACGGGTGTGGCAATAAACACGGCAATTACGGTCGCTTGTGGGTCCTGACAGGCCACATGAAGCGCCAAATTATCGGTGACCCGTAAATCATTGCGGAACCAGACCAAATGTTTAGACATGCCTTATCCTTATTTACCCATGGGTTCAACGTCTTTATGGTTCAATCTCATTCAATCACAAGACAACGGCCTGCCTGGTACTTAATCCTGTGCATAAAAAGCAAAATAGCGCTGCTGAGCCAGATAATCATTTGGGAATTCAGCCAGATAATTTGTGATTTGCGCAATGGGAACATTCAGAGGCTGATTGCCTAAACGGTATTGGTCAATAAGTTGTGCCAATGCCTGACGCTGAGCTGGGCTGAGATAAGGGCGAAAATAGCCCTGTACGTGCATTAACACATTGGTGTGGTTGGCTACCGTGGGCAAGTGAGAAAGTAAATGTAGCAAGCGCCGACGATATTCAGCCGTAAATTCGCTCAAGGATGGCCAGTTGCTTATCGCCGCAATAAAAGGGCCAATTTCACGGTATTCAGGCTGAGAATGCGCCAGTAGGACCAACTTATAGCGACGATGAAAATCCATCAACCCGCCACGGGTCACTCCAGCACGACACAAAACATCAAGTTCCTCACACGCATAGCGATATTCTTTACTGTGAATTGCCCGATCGGTTCCTGGCATGACATCCTCCCGCTGCTGTTACTTTTGATCATCAGAATCGTTTTCATCATAACAGTAGTTGCCAAGAATCTGCGGTATTGGTTACTGGGTTTACTGATGGGGAAGTCATGCAGCATAAAAAACAGTTCCAGCCCCGAATCTCCTAAAAACCCACTGTAGATATTATCTGCCCCAGCCAAAGGATAGCGCTGTTTAAAGCGCATTAAAAAAGCCCGTGGGCATGATACTCACGGGCCAGCTATTGTTTGTAAATTTCTTACCAGTGTGAATTCAGCCGAGATATGACTCAGTAAAAGTCACGACCAGCCTTTTCTGATTGGGCCAGCCAAACCGGTTTATCGCTGGTTTTTATCCAGACACGGTGCAAGTGGCTGTAAAGGCGAGCGCGGTCACGGCGAAAAAGCATTACCGGCAGCACCAATAAACCAATCAAGACGACTGCGCTCCGACGCAGGAGAACCTGATGCAATGGGTATGCGTTGTACATGGACATAACGATCCTCCCGATAAAATACGTGAATATGGAAACTGGACAAAACTTTACCGTATTGGCTGAAATTTTACCACTCATCCGACCACTATTTTACCTGAAAAGTAGGAATAAACTGTCAATTCTGTAACTTTGTTACAGCAAAGTTGATTTTAACAAATCATTGTTATGCTTTGGTTGCGTATTATTTGTCAATTAGCAAACCAAATACATTCACCCGGTGAAAGTAAATTTCACAAACCAAGCTTGACATCAATACCTCAACTGATCAAATTACATTCACTTAATGAGCACTTTTTGACCGTTTTTATACTTTTTTTACACTCGACCCTATTTTTTTATCAAGAATTTTTCTTACGACTTCCTAAGCTGTTGTTATTAAAAATTATGGTTATTAACAATTATGGTTATTAACAATTATGGCTATCAAAAACGATAGCTATCGAAATACAGGGTTATTAAATAACCATGAATTTCAAAATAATACCTCAGGAGGTATATCGTGAGTTTCAGCATCGTTTGTGGTGCGTTGCTGGTCCTGCTGCTGTTGGGCTATTTGGTTTATGCCTTATTTAACGCGGAGGACTTTTAAATGGCAGCGTCAGGATTTTTGCTTATTGCCAGTTTCATGCTGGTACTGTTTGTATTGTCCCGTCCGTTGGGTGGGTTTTTAGCACGTTTGATTGAAGGTGAGCCCTTCTCTGCGCTACAAAAAGTCGAGGCCGGTTTATGGCGTTGCAGTGGGGTGAAAAATGCAGAGATGAACGGCTGGCAATATGCTCTCGCTATTCTCTGCTTTAACCTGCTGGGGATCGTCTTACTGTTTGTGCTGCTAACGACCCAAGGGTCATTACCGCTGAACCCCGAACATCTGCCGGGGATGTCATGGCATCTGGCACTCAATACCGCTGTCAGTTTTGTGACTAACACCAATTGGCAAGCATACAGCGGCGAGAACACTCTCAGTTATCTGAGCCAAATGGCGGGGCTAACCGTACAGAATTTCCTGTCGGCTGCCACCGGCATTGCCGTCGCCTTTGCACTGATCCGCGCCTTTGCACGTCATTCGGCTACCACACTGGGCAATGCTTGGGTCGATCTGGTCCGCATCACACTGTATGTCTTACTCCCTATCGCGTTGATCATCGCCCTGATTTTTGTCAGTCAGGGTGTATTGCAAAATCTGGATGGCTACCTGCATATCACCACATTGGAAGGCGTGCAACAGACCTTACCAATGGGACCCGTGGCGTCGCAGGAAGCGATAAAAGTGCTGGGAACCAATGGCGGCGGTTTCTTTGGTGCAAACTCAGCTCATCCGTTTGAAAACCCAACTGCGTTCAGCAATTTTGTCCAAATGCTGGCCATTTTCCTGATCCCTTGCGCACTCTGCTTTGCCTTCGGCCAGGTCGTCGGCGATAACCGTCAGGGACATGCGCTGATCTGGGCTATGTCACTGATTTTTATCGTTGCAGTGGTGGTTGTGATGTACGCCGAACTGGCGGGAAACCCGCATCTATCCCAGCTAGGTGCCGACAGCAATAGCAATATGGAAGGCAAGGAGTCGCGCTTCGGTATTCTCGCCACCAGCCTGTATGCCGTGGTAACCACCGCCGCCTCCTGTGGTGCGGTTAACGCGATGCATGACTCCTTCACCGCATTGGGTGGCATGCTCCCCCTGTGGTTGATGCAGATTGGTGAGGTGGTGTTTGGCGGCGTTGGTTCCGGTTTATACGGCATGCTGCTATTCGTGCTGCTGACTGTCTTTATTGCCGGTCTGATGATTGGCCGTACACCTGAATATCTGGGTAAGAAAATCGACGTATTTGATATGAAAATGACTACGCTGGCCATTCTGGTGACACCCACTATCGTGCTGTTAGGGACGGCATTAGCGCTCTGCACGGATGCCGGGCGGGCGGGGATCCTCAACCCCGGTGCACACGGTTTTAGTGAGGTGCTGTACGCCCTCTCCTCAGCGGCCAATAACAACGGTAGCGCTTTTGCTGGTCTGAGAGTCAACACCCCGTTTTATAACCTGCTACTGGCCGCCGCCATGTTTATCGGGCGCTTTGGCGTCATTCTGCCGGTGCTGGCAATTGCCAGTTCACTGGTGGCGAAGAAACGGCAACCTGCGGGTAATGGCACCCTGCCAACGGTTGGGCCGCTGTTTATTGGTTTACTGATCGGAACAGTCTTGTTAGTGGGCGCATTGACCTTTATCCCAGCACTGGCCCTGGGGCCGGTCGCTGAACACCTACAAATCTGGTTAGCACATTGATTATCCGGTTTATAGGTGAGCAAAAAAGGGATCATCAAAAGATGAATCGTCAATACCGACTGAATATCCATTTGTCGCAAAGAGAGAATAACGATGACTCACAAACAACGCGCGATTTTTGAGCCAGCACTGGTTCGCACAGCGCTTCTCGATGCCGTGAAAAAGTTGGATCCGCGCGTCCAATGGCGTAATCCGGTCATGTTCGTGGTGTATTTAGGTAGTTGGCTAACCACCCTAATTTGGCTGGCAATATTAAGTGGACAAACCACTGGCAGCGCCATGTTTACCGGCAGTATCGCTTTGTGGCTATGGTTTACCGTGCTGTTTGCCAACATGGCCGAAGCCTTGGCCGAGGGGCGTAGCAAAGCCCAGGCCGCCAGTCTACGCGGAGTGAAAAAAACCAGTTGGGCTAAAAAACTGTCCGAGGCCCGTGTTGATGCACCACAAGAAAAAGTCTCTGCCGACAGTTTGCGCAAAGGCGACCTGGTGTTGATCGAAGCCGGTGACACCGTGCCATGTGACGGCGAAGTGCTGGAAGGCGGTGCATCGGTCGATGAAAGTGCCATTACTGGCGAGTCTGCACCGGTTATCCGTGAATCCGGTGGCGATTTCTCGTCAGTCACCGGCGGTACAAGGGTATTGTCCGATTGGCTGGTGGTTGAGTGCAGCGTTAACCCTGGCGAGACCTTCCTTGATCGGATGATTGCCATGGTCGAGGGAGCAAAACGGCGCAAGACCCCCAACGAAGTGGCGCTGACCATTTTGTTGGTGGCACTGACTATCGTCTTTTTACTGGCAACAGCAACCCTGTATCCGTTCTCTGTTTTCAGCGTGGAGGCAAGCCAAGCCGGTAGCCCGGTAACCATCACCGTGCTAGTCGCGTTGTTGGTTTGCCTGATCCCAACCACGATCGGCGGGTTGTTGTCAGCCATCGGGGTAGCCGGGATGAGCCGAATGTTGGGGGCTAACGTGATCGCCACTAGCGGGCGGGCGGTGGAAGCTGCCGGTGATGTCGATGTGCTGCTGCTAGATAAAACCGGCACCATTACACTCGGTAACCGCCAGGCCTCCGAGTTTTTACCCGCTCCCGGTGTCACCGAGCAACAACTGGCGGATGCCGCTCAGCTTTCCTCGCTGGCAGATGAAACGCCAGAAGGACGCAGTATCGTCGTGCTGGCTAAACAACGTTTTAATTTACGTGAACGTGATCTGCACAGCCTGAATGCCACCTTTATTCCCTTCTCAGCACAAACGCGGATGAGCGGTGTCAATGTGCAGGATCGGATAATCCGCAAAGGTGCGGTAGACGCTATCCGCCGCCATGTGGGATCCAATCAGGGCCACTTCCCACCCGCAGTGGATGATTTGGTCGCCAGTGTCGCCCGTACCGGCGGTACCCCATTGGTGGTGGCCGAGGGATCACGCGTGCTGGGAGTAGTGGCGTTAAAAGATATCGTGAAAGGGGGCATTAAAGAACGGTTTGCCGAACTGCGCAAAATGGGCATTAAAACCGTGATGATCACCGGTGACAATCGCCTAACCGCAGCGGCAATTGCCGCTGAAGCTGGCGTAGATGATTTTCTGGCTGAAGCAACCCCCGAGGCCAAGCTGGCACTGATTCGCCAATATCAAGCCGAAGGGCGGCTGGTGGCGATGACGGGCGATGGCACCAACGATGCCCCCGCACTGGCACAGGCTGATGTCGCGGTAGCGATGAACTCCGGCACGCAGGCGGCCAAAGAGGCCGGCAACATGGTGGATCTGGATTCAAACCCAACCAAGTTGATCGAAGTGGTGCATATCGGTAAGCAAATGCTGATGACCCGTGGCTCCCTGACCACCTTCAGTATCGCCAACGACGTGGCAAAATATTTCGCCATCATTCCGGCCGCCTTTGCCGCAACGTATCCGCAACTCAATGCATTGAACATCATGCAGTTGCATTCACCGTCTTCCGCTATTTTGTCGGCGGTCATTTTTAATGCATTGGTCATCGTGTTTCTGATCCCGCTGGCCCTAAAAGGTGTCAGTTATAAAGCGATGAGCGTAGCCGCCCTATTACGCCGTAATCTGTGGATTTACGGTTTGGGTGGCTTACTGGTGCCGTTTGTCGGTATTAAATTGATCGATCTACTACTGACGGCCCTAAATATGGGCTAACAGCTCAACCACTGTAATCATTTGCGCAGAGCAGAATAGTAAGCGCAACAATCATCATGACAGCATTTATCACAACGACATTTATCACGACGACAATAAACCGTTTAACCATAGCCACTGCAACCTTATGCGGTGGCCGGCTTTAAGACACAAATTGAGGCAATATTCATGTCATCGACATCATCATCGACAACATCATCATCGACAACCGGCATGTCATACCTACGGCCAGCGCTGGTTTTACTGATCTTACTGACACTGATCACCGGGATAGCTTATCCTCTGCTCACCACCGGGTTAGCAAACTTGATGTTTTCACAGCAAGCCAATGGTTCACTGGCGCGACTGGGCGATAAAGTTGTTGGCTCCACTTTAATTGGTCAAAACTTTACCCAACCGGGTTATTTTACTGGCCGCCCATCAGAAACCACAGATATGCCTTATAATCCGATGGCTTCCGGTGGTAGCAATTTGGCGATCAGTAACCCGGCGCTGGGCCTGGCTATCGGTGAACGGGTTAAATTGCAGCGTCAGGCTAATCCCACCCAATCAAGTCCGGTACCAGTGGATTTAGTCACCGCCTCTGGCAGTGGTCTGGATCCGCATATTTCACTGGCAGCCGCTTATTATCAAGCACCGCGTATCGCCAGTATCCGTCAAATACCGCTGTCTGATGTCCAAAAATTGATTGATAACAGTGTGCAAAAAGCGATACCCAGCTTCTTTGGCGAGCCCGTCGTCAATGTTCTGAATTTAAATATGGCGCTGGATAGCCACAGCCACATAAAAGTACCCGCCAACCCGGCAAAACCGTAAGGAACAATCATGGTGGATGCAGAACCAACCCGTCCGAACCCCGATAGCCTGTTAGCGGTGGCGAATGAAAAACCTCATGGCCGGTTAAAAGTCTTTTTCGGGGCCTGCGCCGGTGTGGGTAAAACCTACGCCATGCTGCAAGAGGCGCAACGCCTGCGCGCTCAGGGGTTAGATGTACTGGTCGGGGTGGTGGAAACGCACGGGCGCAGTGAAACTGCCGCCTTACTTGAAGGACTAACCGCCCTTCCCCTGAAACGCATCCACCATCGTAACCGCCAGATACGTGAATTTGATTTAGATGCTGCGCTGGTCCGCCGTCCCGCGCTGATCCTAATGGACGAACTGGCGCACAGTAATGCCAATGGCTCCCGGCATCCCAAACGCTGGCAAGATGTCGAAGAGCTATTGGATGCAGGCATTGATGTGCTGACCACCGTTAATGTGCAGCATTTGGAAAGCCTGAATGACGTGGTTGGCGGTGTGACCGGTATTCGGGTGCGTGAAACCGTGCCCGACCATATGTTCGACGAAGCCAGCGAAGTAGTTTTAGTCGATTTACCCCCCGATGATCTGCGCCAGCGCCTCAATGAAGGAAAAGTGTATATCCCCGGTCAAGCTGAGCGCGCCATCGAACACTTTTTCCGTAAAGGGAATTTAATCGCCCTGCGTGAGTTGGCGCTACGCCGTACCGCCGATCGGGTTGATGACCAGATGCGCGCCTTCCGCGATACTCAAGGGCGTGAACGGGTTTGGCATACCCGCGATGCCATTTTGCTGTGTATCGGCCACCACGCGGGTAATGAAAAGTTAGTTCGCACCGCTGCCCGGTTGGCCGCCAGATTAGGCTGTATCTGGCATGCGGTCTATGTTGAAACGCCCCGGTTGCACGGCCTGCCAGAGGCTAAACGGCGCGCTATCCTGCGCACCCTTAAACTGGCGCAAGAGCTAGGCGCGGAAACCGCCACCTTATCGGACCCTAAAGAAGAACAGGCGGTGTTGCGCTACGCCCGCGAGCACAATCTGGGGAAAATCATTATTGGCCGTCGCACCGAGCAACATTGGAAACTGCGAGGCAGCTTTGCCGATCGCTTAGGTAAACTGGGGCCGGACCTGGATTTAGTGATTATTGCACTAGACGCAGATCCACCAACCAATGTAGCTAAAGAACCAGACTCTCGCCCCTTCACTGAAAAGTGGCGTATGCAGTTGCGGGGATATGTCGCCGCTATCGCCCTGTGCGCGCTGATCACTGTACTATCGCTGTGGTTGATACCCAGTTTCGATCAAGCCAATCTGGTGATGGTTTACTTGTTGGGAGTGGTGATTGTTGCCCTGTTTTATGGCCGCTGGCCTTCAGTGCTGGCGGCGGTGATTAATGTCGCCAGTTTCGATCTGTTTTTTGTCCAACCGCACTGGTCATTAGCCGTTACCGATGTGCAATATTTGCTGACTTTCGGTGTGATGCTGATTGTCGGTATCGTGGTGGGGAATCTGACTGCTGGGGTGCGTTATCAGGCTAAAATTGCCCGTTATCGGGAACAGCGGGCCAGACATCTGTATGAAATGTCTCGCGGTTTAAGCCGCGCCCTGACACCGGAGGATATTGCCAAAACCAGCCGCCATTTCCTTTCGAGCAGTTTTCAGGCCAAAACCAGCCTGCTGCTGCCACAAGAAGATGGTCATTTACAGCCAATAATGCCCGATGAAGGAGGCATTCTGTCCGTTGATGACGCCATTGCCCGTTGGAGTTTTGATAAGGGTGCCTCTGCGGGGGCCGGCACCGATACCCTGCCGGGCGTGCCCTACCAACTGCTGCCATTGACTGCCGCTCAACAGACCTATGGCGTGCTGGCGATTGAGCCCGCTAACTTACGCCAACTGATGGTGCCGGAGCAGCAACGGCTGTTGCAAACGTTTACCAGCCTGATTGCCAATGCATTGGAAAGGCTACATCTGGCCCGCAGTGCTGAACTGGCAAAACTGGATGCTGAACGGGAGCAATTGCGTAATTCGCTGCTGGCGGCATTATCCCATGATTTGCGTACCCCTCTCACCGTGTTATTCGGTCAGGCGGAAATCCTGACGCTGGATCTGGCCGCTGAAGGTTCGCGCCATGCCCCACAGGCTAACCAAATCCGCCAGCAGGTCTTGAGTACCACCCGGCTGGTGAACAATTTACTGGATATGGCGCGTATTCAGTCTGGCGGTTTTAATCTACGTAAAGAGTGGCAATCGCTGGAAGAGATTATTGGCAGCGCTCTACATATGCTGGAAACCACATTAAGTCAGCATCAAATACACGTCGAATTGCCGGATCAAATGGTGTTAATCAATTGCGATGCGAGTTTGCTGGAGCGGGTCTTTATCAACCTCCTGGAAAATGCCCATAAATATGCGGGTCACGCCGCATTGTTGGGTATCCGGGCAGAAGTGCAAGGCGAGTGGTTAAATGTGGACGTGTGGGATAATGGCCCCGGAGTCACCATCGGTCAGGAGGATCTTATTTTTGATAAGTTTTCCCGCGGGAATAAAGAATCTGCCATTCCGGGTGTTGGTTTGGGTTTAGCCATTTGTCGTGCCATTATTGATGTCCACGGCGGGCGTATCTGGGTTGAGAAGCGTCAAGAGGGCGGAGCCAGCTTCCGTTTTGTTTTGCCACTGGAAAAAGCACCGGAAATTGATGCCGACAATATTGATACTGAAAATAATGATATATCCTGAGGTTGATAACAAAATGGCAGCGGCAGAGAGAATAACGAAGGCAGCCAACGCATCAGCCGCTTGAAACATGACGAACATTACTCTAAATAATTCAAGTTGCGGGAAGGCGGCAACGGAGAGAATCCCCGGGAGCTTACATCAGTAAGTGACCGGGGTGAGCGAAGGCAGCCAACGCATCAGCAGCTTGGAGCATGACAAACATTACTCTAAATAATTCGAGTTGCGGGAAGGCGGCAACGGAGAGAATCCCCGGGAGCTTACATCAGTAAGTGACCGGGGTGAGCGAAGGCAGCCAACGCATCAGCCGCTTGAAGTATGACGAGTAAGTATGACGAGCAAAAGGAGAACAGATTATATCCCCGACAAACATCCTCATTGTAGAAGACGAAAAAGAGATCCGGCGCTTTGTGCGTATTGCGCTGGAGAGTGAGGGCTGGCGAGTATTTGAAAGTGAGACGTTACAACGGGGTCTCATTGAAGCCGGTACCCGTAAGCCTGATTTGATCATTCTGGATTTGGGGCTGCCGGATGGCGATGGCCTGAACTATATTCAAGATCTGCGCCAGTGGAGCGCTATCCCAATCATTGTGCTATCCGCCCGTAACAATGAAGAGGACAAAGTTGCCGCACTGGATGCCGGAGCTGATGACTATTTGAGTAAACCTTTTGGTATCAGCGAATTACTCGCTCGGGTACGCGTGGCCTTACGTCGCCACAGCGGAGCCAGTCAGGAAAGCCCGTTAGTGAATTTTGCCGATATCAGCGTCGATTTGATCAACCGCCAGGTCACCCGTGCGGATGAAAATCTTCACCTGACACCCATTGAATTTCGTCTGCTTGCGGCACTGCTGGCCAATGCCGGTAAGGTCATTACTCAGCGCCAGCTATTGAATCAGGTTTGGGGGCCGAATTATGTCGAACACAGCCATTACCTACGCATTTACATGGGGCATTTACGCCAGAAATTAGAAGCCGACCCCACCCGTCCTAAACACCTGTTAACGGAAACCGGTGTTGGCTATCGTTTTATTCCCTAAGTTTTTTTCAACGCCAGATTGCTGATTAAGGCTAGGAAAATGAAACTCAGCGGCGTAGCATCCTATTTTTGAATGCTAATAGGTCTTATTTGTTATGAGCACTTGGTTAATTTACGCCCTGCTATCTGCCTTGAGTGCCTCGCTGGTGGCAATCTTCGGTAAGATCGGTCTGCAGCATTTAGATGCCAATACCGCCACCGCCGTACGTGCGGTGGTAATGGCGCTATTTTTAGTCGGCGTGGTCGTGGTTCAGGGGAAATTTAATCTGGTTGGTACCGTGCTGGCCGATAAAAAAGCACTGCTGTTTATCGTACTGAGTGGCGTTACAGGTGCTTTATCCTGGCTGTTCTACTTTATGGCCATTAAAAATGGCACGGTTTCGCAAGTGGCTCCCATTGATAAACTCAGTGTGGTGTTTGCCGTGCTCTTGGCGTTTATTCTGTTTGGCGAAAAAATCTCATTAGTTGCCGGGCTAGGCGTAGCACTGATTACTGCCGGCGCATTGATGGTGGCTCTGGGGTAATACCCTCCCCAAAAAACATAATTAATTAAAACCCCGCCCCATTGATATTATTGAATTAATCTTAGATGACCGCCTAAACGGTCATTTTGAGTGAATTTATGTCCTTTAAATTACAGACACATCATCAACTAAACCAACTTCCCATTCAGTACTATCAACAAACTTTATTAATGCCAGACAATGAGTAAAATCACCGCGGTCTATAGCGTCGTATAAGACAGGTTCAGTCACTGCGGCTATAAGACAATCAGTCATATCAACCAATGACGCAGACAACGTCTTTAACTCTTGCCAACTGAGTGGAAATCCATATTCTTCTAATAAAACAAGATGTTCAAAATCAGGCATAGATAAATCATTTGGTGCTTCACCTATTCCAGTGAATTCATATACACACCATACCCAGTCATTCTCAGGTACCATTTTTAATAAATCATCTAGCTTCGTTTTTTCACTATCCTCTGAAAAAACCCTACCTTTAATTACGTTCATTTTGGCATCTCCAATTCAACAGCCGGTCCATGCTGTAAAGTTCCCCCAGAAGGATTTGGGGTGTAACTGTGCTGGTGTGGGTTTGGATGCCCATCGGGACGACCATGATCGGTAAAATCAATATCCCTTTTAGGTACAAGAATTCCATTTCCATCGTATCCCCACTCCCTCGCTTGTGTGTAAGAGCCTTTACGTCCTGATTTAGTTCCTATTTGTGTATGAGGAAGGTCTACATCAGGAATAGCATTACCGAATTTATCACGAGGCAATGCTCTCTCAGGTCTATAGCTACCAAATTTATTTTTAGATATTTCTTTTAATTTTTCTATTTGTTTTAATGCGCTAGCATTACCACACCACCGGCGGCGAGAAGACGACCCGCGGCCTTACTATTGATGGGAAGAGATGCCTTTGGCGTTAATGAGTCAGGTGCTGAAGTCGTTCAGAAGAAATTAAATCGCCCTATTTTCCGGTATTTCTCTCACTAAATTTACCAAGTGAAAAACTCAACATTATTCATTAAAACTATGCACTATTGCCGTTATTAAATAAATTCCCACTTATAGATAACCGCCTGAGCGGTCATTTTTAATTGCGCCAAATCATGCAAGATAGTTTATATTTTTAGCATTAAGCCTCTTCAGATAATTCCTTGATGATATTTTTCTTGGATTGCTCAACAAGAGATAAAAATTCTTGTAGTTCAAAATCCCATATTCCACCATTAGGACAAGAGAAAATTTCTATGCGAGGGCCAATGCCTGGTTCATTTGATATCTCAGCAACTTGATCAGTCCCACAGTAGATTTCATAAACAACATTCTCTCTATCCTGCACACTTGCTATTTGAGCCGTTAATTTTGTATTTATCATCTTGGAGGCTCCAAAAAACCGATAAGTTTATCACTAGCATCATCACGTAATCCGCGACCAAGCCGCATTAGCACTGATGATACGTTCGTACTCTTCGGGTGCCAGATTATCTTTTGAGAGCCAGTACAGGTCGTTTCCAGGCAGACTTAAACTCATTCCAAATCCTTATGGCGTTAACGTTCAAAATACAACCATACATTAAATATGGAATTGGCATCCAATAAAATAACCCTAGACAGGAGTGCAGTGGCGATATTGAGTCAAAGATAACGGATTAAGAAAAATATATAAAAAATCCGGCAACAGAGCCTGTGCCGGATTTATCGAGTACCAAGATTACACCTTTGGCTTTTAAAGACAGGAATATCCCCGCTTATTTCGCCTCAGCCAGCACTTCGCTGACAATCTCTACGGCTTCTTGTTCTATCTTTTCGCGGTGCTCCGCGCCAAGGAAACTTTCACAGTAAATTTTGTACGCTTCTTCAGTGCCTGATGGGCGGGCGGCAAACCAGCCGTTATCGGTCATCACTTTCAAGCCACCAATTGATGCACCATTCCCTGGGGCATTGGTTAAACGGGCAGTGATCGGATCACCAGCCAGTGTATTGGCTTTCACCATTTCAGGCGACAATCTGGACAAAGCATTTTTCTGCGCCTGCGTTGCCGGAGCCTGAATACGGTTATAACTTGGCGCACCAAAGCGTTGTGCTAAATCATCATAGTGACGTTGTGGATCCTTACCGGTCACCGCCGTAATTTCTGCCGCCAACAGACACATGATAATGCCGTCTTTATCGGTCGACCACGGCGTGCCATTAAAGCGCAGGAAAGAAGCCCCGGCACTCTCTTCACCACCAAAACCAAAACTGCCGTCGTGTAAACCATCAACAAACCACTTAAAGCCAACGGGGACTTCCACCAGCTTGCGGCCCAAATCAGCCACAACCCGATCAATCATCGCACTGGAAACCAATGTTTTACCGACTGCCACCCCCGCCCCCCATTGTGGACGATGCTGGAACAGATAATTAATAGATACCGCGAGATAATGATTCGGATTCATCAACCCGGCTGGGATCACAATGCCATGACGGTCGTAATCTGGATCATTAGCAAAAGCTAAATCAAATTTATCGCGCAGTGCCAAC
Organism: Yersinia similis; assembly: GCF_001053095.1. Classification (GTDB taxonomy): domain Bacteria; phylum Pseudomonadota; class Gammaproteobacteria; order Enterobacterales; family Enterobacteriaceae; genus Yersinia; species Yersinia similis. The sequence continues at coordinate 220,508 of NZ_CGBP01000003.1, forward strand.
AAACCAGCCATCGCCGACTCTGAAGAGCAATCCATACGGATCACACCATCGTGGTCAAGATGCATAAAACGGAATGTCTGATCGATGGCATTATTGACCAACGTCAAATCCAGCTTGTAATGCTCAGCAATGCGCTGCCAATAGGCGATACCGGAGCCGCCAAGCGGATCCACACCGAGCTTCAGCCCTGCTTGTTGAATGGCGGGAATATCAACGACATCCACCAAACCTTCAACATAAGGTTGGAGCAAATCCTGCTCACGCAGATGATTGCCCTGCCAGGCTTTATCCAATGTTTGACGCTTAACGCCCTTTAAATTCTGGCTGAGTAACTGATTAGCCCGCTTTTCAATCACGGAGGTCAGATTAGTATCTGCTGGGCCACCATTCGGCGGGTTGTACTTAATGCCACCGTCTTCCGGTGGGTTGTGGGATGGCGTAATGACGATACCATCCGCCAGCGCTTTACTCTGGGCGTTATGACAAAGAATGACATGGGAAATGGCCGGTGTTGGCGTAAAACCATTATCTTGCTGTACGACAACATCGACACCATTCGCCGTCAACACTTCCAGCACCGAAATAAAGGCTGGCTCGGATAGCGCATGGGTATCTTTACCCACATAGCATGGGCCGCTGATACCGTGTTGATGACGAACTTCAGCTATCGCCTGCGCGATAGCAAGAATATGAGCTTCATTAAAACTGTGGCGCACTGAACTACCACGGTGGCCGGAAGTACCAAATTTAACTGCATGAGCGGGGTCTTCAGCGTCTGGCCGCAACACATAATATTGCGATGTCAGCTGAGCTACGTTAATTAAATCGCTTTGCTGAGCAGGTTGCCCAGCCCGAGGGTGATTCGCCACAGTCACTACTCCTATACACTTCCTCAGTAAGGGGGTTACCGTTGACTGAGAAAGAGGATGGTTTCAATGAAATCAGATAGTTCCGCACACTTTGTCAGTCAACTCCGGCGGGAACTGCATTGCCAGCATGATGTGCTGTACCATACTGCGCTTACGCTCAGTATTAGTATTGGTGATAACCCAGAATGGCGTACCTGGCACATGCTTGGGTTTGGTATGCGTCCCGTGTTGCAGCAATGTCTGTTGATCACCGGCAAAGTAGACTCGGGTACGACCATGTAAAGATTCAGTTGCCTCAGTAAAAGCCTGCGCATCTAAGGTATATAAGGTCGATAACACCAACATAAAGCGGTTAACCGCCCTACTCTGTTCTGCATACTCATCGGACAGCAGTAACTCACGTACTGCACGAACCCGATCCCGTGGGGCTGGCTGGGCAGTCACTTTCACAGCGGCACCGCTGACAGGAAGTTCCGCCACCGGTTGACCAGCAGTAAACTTCAGCATACGCCGTAAGATATCAGACGCGCTCTCGCCAATGTGCTGCGTATGACTGGCGATATAGCGATAAAGTTCTTCGTCGAGTTCAATAGTTTTCATCTTTATCCAAAACAATAATGCAGTTGATTTTTATAGTGTTTTTATAACAATCAAAGAAAAGTTTAATTTTGACCTACATTTTTTCAACCATCTGGTTTTACGGTATTTCATTACTTTCGGTTAGATTAACAGACTCTAGAGGGTCATCCAACTTTCCCCGCCATGACTTTGTATCGTCACCACAATGATGCCCGGCTACCCCAGGCCTCAATGTCGTCTCAATGACCACATTGGGCTTCTCTATGAGCGGGCCGATATCGCTGAGTGGCAGACAAATAAACGCGAGGAGGAACGAGAGCATCACAATTATGCAAATTGACACTAACACATTGATTGGTAATCACTATTATTTAGATAAAGGAAGATGTACCACAGTTATTTAAGCGGGATCTATTTTTTCAAGAAAAACGCTGAAGGTGATTACTTTTTGTCTTTCGATCAATAATACTCAACGACTCAATATTATAACTAAATGAGAATGAAGGGATAAAACGTGGTGAAACAGTTTACATCAGGACTCATAATTTCAACATTTTTCCTGGCAGTGCCAGGCTATGCAGCCAGTTTTGACTGCAACAAAGCAAAAGGCTATGTAGAGACATCAATCTGTACTAACCCTGTTCTTTCTAAACTGGATGATACACTTCTCAGCGTTTATGCTAAGGCGCAGGCTGCAGCACCTGACCAAGAAATCAATATTCGCAATGAACAGCGTGAATGGCTAAAGAACTCACGTAATACTCTCACGAGTGAAGATGCCTTGATTTTGTCGTACGAGTCCCGGATTGCGCAGCTTTCGAAAGCGAATGTTTCGATTCCAGCATCGGCTGCATCTGAAGCCCCGGTATCGACGCCAGACTGAATCCTATCAATCTGTCGATTTCTCTCGATGAGTAATGCCCCCTAAAAATGGGGGCATTATCTGTGATGCTATATGAAAACCCCACCCAATGAGTTCCTATGCTATCAGCCAGCGACATTAGGTTTTTACTTTTTCTCATCTCGACCGGCATTTTGGTCATTCTGCTTTTTATTTATGCCGTAGTTAAAATCGAAACAGATAAAGGCAAGCTCGCAATCTTATTATCTTTCCTATTTGTCATTTTCTATATAGTCACTGCCCATGCACCTGAGTAAACAAAATTAACAATCTAAAAACGACCCCAGCCTATAACCATGTTGCGTAATAGCTTGCTTTAATGTCGGAGAGGTCAAAATCTCCAACTCGGTCAATCGCGGATAACAATAACCACTGGTCATCAATGTCTTATCGATAAAGGCTGGATGACACATAATTTCCAGCGAATTAACGCCTTGTTGATTAGCCTGTTCCAGTAACTGCAAGAATGACTGCTCCGACAAGTCCTCACCATAGAAGCCAGCATTAAACCCCTCGCTACTACGTGGGTTATCGAGAGCTATATCATGTTGCTGCACTTCATGGCGATCAATACGCAGTGGAAGTGATTTCTCGCGGGCGAAGGCGGCGACTAAGGGATAAATCTGCGGCAACATATGCACATGGTGATGGCTGTCAATGTGGGTCGGAGGGCGGCCAAAAACAGCACTAAACCGCTCGAACTGACATTCCAGCTCTTGCGCTATCTCATTTAAATCCAATGTCCCTGCTTCAGCACGTTGCCATAGCCATTTACCCAGTTCACCATTGGCGTCGGTTAAAGAAGGCATTACAGTCAATGGACGTCCGTAGGTCAATACAAAATGCATCCCCACCGGCAGTGCCGGATAATGCGCACTGAGTTCCGCCGCATGGCTAATGTCCACGCTGTTCATCATCGCGGTCGTCGAAGAGACCACGCCATGGCAGAAGGCTTCAATGATCCCGTAGCTTTGGCCTTTACACAGACCAAAGTCATCAGCATTAACAATAAGTAATTTTTCCATTAAGGGCTCCTTGTCAACCCTATCCCAATATAGGAATAACCGGTTGGAAAACTAATGGGATAAACTCTCTCTGGCGCTGTAGAATTTCTTGCGGTAGTTCCCAGGCGTAAAAGAGGTTAATTTTTTGAAGTTTTTGATGAATAACGTGGTGTCGCTGTAACCCGCTTCAAACGCAATATCCGAAACTAAATAGTTCGTCACTTCAAGTTGGGTTTTGGCAAAATTGACTCTAATTTCATTGATAATCTGCATGGGCGTTTTCTGATAATAGCGCCGTGTCGCCCTGGTAAGATATTCTTGGGTTTTGCCAGAAAGCTCGACCATATTCACCAACGCTTTCTCACCAAACATCGCGTTATCATGCATTTTGTCGATAGTACTCTTCAGCCACGAGGGAATATCGTCGTTAACTTCACTCTCTTTGTAATGACTGATGCGGTTAGTCACATAAAATGTCAGTAGCTCTAAAAGTTCTGTTTGCTCGTTTTCTCTGTAGTGTGGAGCAGAGATCGCGGATTCGATATAGGAAAGGAAATCGCCTCTTAAGCGATACGCCTGTGAGGCCACAATAGGCCGGGACAGTAAATGGAAATAATGCTCTTCAAAGAAAGCTTTACTGATCCCAACATTCAGGATCCGGGTGGCACCAAACTCATAGAAACTTTGATGATGGGAACCAAGAGGAATAAAGATAAAATCCCCACGTTCCAGAAAAACACGCTTTCCGTTAATTTCCTGGTAGCACATCCCGGTTAATATCAGCGTATATTCATAATAATCATGCTGATGTAAACCGGTCGCACTCTCCGTTTTGTTATAAATAAACAGATGGAATTCTTTACCGTTAAAAAAGTCTCTTTCACGTACTAACCTGACTTCCATCTTATTCACCATCACTCTACCGTTGAGAATTATCGACCCGCCTGCGTATCACTGTATTTTTTGATGCAACTCGATAAGTTCAGTAATCAATTCCCGCGCTAACATGGCATTCATCAAATGATCCTGAGCATGTACCAGCACCAGTGTAACCTTGGTTTTCCCTTCTCCCTGATCGGCTTCAATCAGTTGTGTCTGCACCAAGTGGGCTTCATTCAAGGCTTTCCGGGACTGCGCCATCAGTTCATCTGCTTGTGCAAAATCACCGGCTTTGGCATGTTTCAGTGCGTTATAGGCAAGGCTACGGGCTTGGCCCGCGTTGATGATAAGCCCCATGACCACATCTTCCAGCGCATTACTGGTTTGTTCGTTATCAACGATGCTATTTAAATCAAACATACAATTACTCCGTTAATTAAAGCCATTTTGCCTTGCAACATCCGCAAATCAATAGCCACTTTTCTTTAGCACTTGAGTCTGGTCCGCATATTGAGCCGGACCAATCCATAACGATTTTTATAGGTTTTGAGCCAAAACCATAACACTCAAACAGGTTGTAACCTTTAGAATTTCAGGCTGTTAGCCACATCGTCTTCGCTTTCGACAGTACGGTCGATCTCGCCCTGTGCTTTATTGGCAATAATAACGAACGGGAGATAAACCAGTGTTGCCACACCCAAGTTGAATAAACTTAATAATAACGCAGCAATGCTGCCATTGGTGTTAAAGAATGCACCTAGCCCTGCGGGCATAGTCCACGGAGCAATATTGGTGATCGGAGGAATAAGGCCACTGTAATAAGCTACTGACGTGATAATGGCTAATATCGGCTGAACCATGATAAATGGAATAAACATTAGCGGGTTCATAATGACCGGTAAGCCAAACAGGATTGGTTCGTTGATCTGGAAAATACTCGCCGGCGCCGCCAGCTTTGCAACCTGCCGATAATCCTCACGGCGAGAAGCAATAAAGATGGCAATAATAAGTCCCAACGTTGCGCCGGTTCCGCCCAAGAAAATATAGGAATCGACAAACGGCTTGGCCCACATATGGAACTCTTTACCGGCAGCCAGTGCAGCCTCAACCGAACCATATTGGGTATAGGTTGCCACGTTTTCCAACGCGAACGGCATCATGATGCCATTCTCCAGCGCAGACAAGGCCATAGCACCATGCACACCAAAGAACCACAGCAGAGAGGAGAACATCACATACACCCACCCCACGACACTGCCCATTTTTGACAGCGGGGCGGAGATGGAATCAATAATGATTTGATGGAAGTTAGTGCCATATAGCGCCAGGGTGTATGAAATCAGCCCCATGATGGAAAGAATGATAAAACCAGGAATCAACGCCGAGAAAGAACGGGAAACGGAAGTCGGTACACTATCTGGCAGGCGGATAACCCAATTACGTCGGACAATAAAGGTGAAGACTTCAGCAACCACCAGACCGATGATGATACCCGAGATGATATTAGCCCCCCCGAGCCAATTGGCACCAACTGCATAGGCTTCGCCAACACTGAACGGGGTCACAGTCATAAAGGCCGCGATGGCCAGTAAGGCGGCAGAGAGGGGATCCACTTTTTTCTCTTCGGCCAATGCCATACTGATAAAGAATGGCGTCATTAACGACATAATCCCGAGCGTTCCGTTATAAACGTTACCGCCGATGGCTTTCCAACCATTTAGCATGGTAATGGTATCGCCGTCTAACCGCACCCCCATTGAAAAGAAGAATGATCCTTCACCAAAACTTAAGAAAACATTATTAATTAGAACGAACATAGCCCCAGTCAAGGTTAATGGCATCAGCCGGATAAACCCGTTCTTGATGGCATTAACGTGTTGCTGTCTGCCAATTCTAATGGCGAAGGGTAATATGACCTTCTCCAACGACGTAATAAATGTGCTCACAGTGATCCCCTTATTGTTTTGCTTTTTTTATTGCGGCCACAGCTGCTTTTAATACCCCTAACCCATCAACTTTGCCGTAAAGAAGCGCATCGATCACTTCGACGGGTTTATTCGGGAACATTTTGGCTATTTCAGGCAACATATAGGCGATTTGCGGCCCCAGTAAGATCACATCAGCATGGGTACCCTGCACCGACGCCAGCGCTTCTGGGTAAGCATTAATAATAACCGGTACCTCATACTTTTCTGCTTGCACTTTCATTTTGGAAACCAATAGCGAGGTAGACATACCAGCAGAGCAAAACAGATAAATTTTTTTCTTTTCCATACCCAACACCTTTTGATGTTCAAAAGACACAAGTTATTGATATGCCAGTTGCAATGGTAAACGTCCCTTTATCTGTACCTCATTGCGCGCCTTAGCCCACATCCATTGTCTCTGGTTGTCGGCAGTATACGGAGTTGGTAGATAAAGCAGTAATCCAAGGCTTACAATAATCGTCTCATATTGACTTTGCAGATTGACAACCTTCACATTTTTCAACTATCTCAATGTGATGGTTATCGCAAAATGGCTAATTTTTTTCTTGACGAAATAAGTTTAATCCATTGATATTAAATAAATTTTTATTATTTTATTTACAGAAGATACCCTAACTTAAGGCAATAGAAAATAGTCATAATATAAATTAGCAAATCTTATTATTTTTGCTGGCTGCCGAATGTTTTGTATTGAGGAAAGAAACGCCATTTAGACCCAACAGGCGTAGTGATCAATATGCAGATTATTTTGTGTGTTAAATAACTGCGCTTAATAATTATCCACTTTCGTCATCCCCCTTGCGAGACAAGGGATTGGATCAATTTTGCTGCCAAATGCCATGGTATTAAGTTGGTAGCACACAGCTTTTACTGTGTAATCATATGCTCAAAAATGACAGGTGTAGCGGTAAAATACGTAGTTATTTAGGCAATGACTCTTCGCTTTAAAAACAATCTAATGGCACCGAGCCTATTTGGGCGATTGCACATTAAGAATGTGATGATGTAATATCGGAGATCATAACTTATTTTAAAATATTTAATTAAATATGTAGAATGCAAATTAGTAATTGATAATTATTATATGTTAATATTGAGTCTAAAGTTTGGATGGTCATACACTTACAATCATTTTTGAACAAAAAGCACAACTAAACATTAACTTTTATTATACAAAGGATGTATTTACAATGTCTTATATGATTTACTTAACCCTCAATGGGGCGCAGCAAGGGCTAATTTCAGCGGGATGTTCATCGATTGAATCAATCGGGAATAGATGCCAATCTGGGCATGAAGATAAAATACAAGTATTAGGGTTAAATCATCTTATCACCAGGGAACAACACGTTTCTCATCACCCTATAGACTTTATAAAACCAATAGACAAATCATCTCCTTTATTAACTATAGCTATCTCTAATAATGAGAAACTAACAGCTAGCTTTTATTTTTACAGAACGAATGCAACAGGTCAAATGGAGGTTTTCTACGAAGTAAAATTAACAGGCGCAAGTATTATTGATATTTCATCAACATACCCTCACTCTATCAATAATAATGAATTAATGCCATATGATCGAGTATTATTAAGATATGACTCTATAACGGTTGAACATAAAATAGCCGGCACTTCAGGTTATAGCATATGGGATGACAGAGTTTATTGATGCAAGACAGAGCATATTGAATGTTAAAATATGCTCTGTTTTAGTCACCTCTGCCATTTACTATCAAAATGAGCATATATTATAGCGATCACTACAGCGCCGATAATAACTAATCGTCCCCATATCTCTGTAAAATACACCATGCAGATTAGCCACCAACCTACAAAAAAAACAACAACCAATCCATACAATAAAAATTCCTTGATAAACGATGTAAATAGTCTTTTTAATTCGTCCATAACCGACCTATTTAATTATATGCGATTTCATTTATTATTCTTATTATATCTTCAGATGTTTTATTGATATTTTTATTATGAATGACATGTGATAACACTGGAGATAATATAAAATAAAGCATTTCTATGTCTTTGGAATATAGCAAACTATAATATGCTGGGTTATCTCTTTTCAAACCAGAAGCTGCAATTGATGCTTTTTCTATATATCCATAAAACTGAAAACCAAGCATTGAAACGTTAGAGTAGCTTCTTATTTTCATTCGTATCTTTGGGTTTAAGTAAAGACACTCACTTAAAGTAGTAGCGATTGCATAAGATATTGACAGCTTAGTCGCTTTTGATGTTGCAAATTTAGCAGAGCCTTTTAATAACTTATCGAAAATTTCTTTTTGTTTGTTTTCATCAAAGTTCTGCAACAAATACTCTACATATATTCTTGTCATAAACATGACTATATCACGTTCTTTAATGGCTTTAACGACAGCCAGTCCCATTCTGTAGTCTTCACTATTTATATTTTCGTATACATCTTTATATCCGTCAAAAAAGTATGATGATCGCCAAATCGTTCTTTTCACCCCCATCTGAATTGAGTTGATGGTGTTTTCAGCGACGTCACCCAATGCGGCTGCTGTTTTATCAACATGTAAAGCTAGGTTTCTCGATGCTTCCATTCTTCTTTGCATGTAATATTTTAGGTCGTCAGCCATAATCAATCCATTAACTCATTTCATTGGGGTAACTATTGTACAGCCAAATTTCTAACTTTACATATCATTCAACGTAATAGTTTTCATTTCTATGAACAAACAGACAAAAATAGCCATTTGAGATTTTTCTCTATTCAAGCGAAATAACTGCACGTAATAGTAGTTCACTAAGGTAACTCAATCCGGTTTAAGTGTTCTGAACAATCGTTGAATCACAACCGGACGGAGTTATGCCAGTCATAGCACCAATACCCAAAAACGAACGCATCCAGATGGAAAAAATTGTGCCGTCCATGCTGTCTTTTATGAGGATGAAGTAGATATCGATTTGAATTTCAAGACCGGTGCTGACTGGCAGAAAAAATAGAGCTATTATGGCTGGCCTTGCACGAAACCGTCACGCGTAATCATCGCTGTAAAATAATGTGGCAATTATTAGCCAATGTCAGACACGTTATGAAAGCGACGTCACCTTTTCCAAGTAAAAAATATGGACTAACAAAAGTGTAGCGATAGTAAGTGCAGTTATTAATAAAGAGGATATTTGAAAATACGTGAACCGAAAGAAGTCGTCAGGCTGCGGCGGAATGAATAACCCTGCAAATAGAACTAACGCAGAGCCATAAACCGAGGAAACGCCCTATCGATATAAACTGTCATACGTAATAAGTGAAATATTCTTTAATCACTATTTCCGCTAAATTTTTTGACAAAAAATTAAAACAGAAGCGCAATAATAACATTCAGATATTATTTCAGTGTTTAATCAATAAAGCCACCAGTGTAGTAATAAAACTGGAGTTATTTTTATTTTTTACTTTATTGATGGCGGACAAAAAAACCGAACATATCATCAGATTAAAATAAATAGGTGCGCGATATTTATCATTTTACTGTCTACTTTAGACTACAATTATTTGACTCAAACTAATCGTCATTGAGGCTTTATTATGACTGCAATCGATGTAATGTGGGTGGGATTGGGTGGAGGTATCGGCTCACTTTTACGATGGTGGATAGGATTAAGTATTGGCAAAGTCTATAAAGGTAATTTTCCACTCGGTACATTTTTAATCAATATTTCCGGTGCATTTGTCATTGGCTATCTGAGTATTTTGTTCAGTGTTGATTGGCGCGACCGCTACGGCGACTTAATGAATGCCGCCGTATTGACTGGGATTCTAGGCGGTTATACCACCTTCAGCAGTATGCAATTAGATGCGGCCAAACTGGCCACCGCCCAAGGCAGAGCAATTGCCGCCGGATATCTGATTATTTCTGTATTGGTCGGTTTAGCCGCCGCAGCCTTCGGCGCCTGGCTGGCTTACTAATTGGGAGGAATAATTATGCCAAATCTTATTATCTTAGTCTTTGTCGGTGGTGCTTTTGGTGCCATGTGCCGTGAATTTATTATGCTGTCGGTGCCACGTCTGGCTGATGGATTTCCGATGGATATCTTTGTTGCTAATATTATTGCAGCATTTCTATTGGGGCTAACAACCTCTTTCTTTAAGAAAGATAAAATTAACCAGTATGTACATCTGATGGTGGGCACCGGGATTATGGGCGGTCTTTCAACCTTCTCCAGTTTCGTATTTGGCGCAGTAGAAATGATGAAAAACCCTACCGGAGTTTTGGTTTCAATCTGTTATTTAGTCGCCAGTTTGATTGTTGGCTTTATTGCTGTCGAGTTGGGTTTGATGATCGGGCCAAAAGAGAAACCTAAAGATCCACAAGTTGCATCTGAATAAATAGCCGATAAAAACCAAGGCTCGTGATCCAAAAAAACACCCTCAATTAACCGAGGGTGTTTTGACATAAACACAGTGATAGCGGGCTATTAATGATATCAATCCAGTTTCTGGCAATTACCAAAGAACATTTCCGTAATAAGGGCATTATTGATGGTATCGCCGTTCAGGGTCCTGACCAGTAACTCACTGCCTAACAATGGCAAAGAGAAGACCATGTCTGGATTGACTCTTTTAACTTTTTCCATATTCTGAGTTTCATTGACCAGTGCCAGTGTTTTCGTCCCCGCACCCGCAATTTCTTTAGCCGCCAAAATGGTAAAGGTGTTATCAGCATCATTATTGCACAACACGATAATATATTTTGCTTTCGCCGCACCGGCTAATTTTAGCGTGGCAACAGAAGAAGGATCACCCTCGATAATATCGGCATCGGAAGGGAAATCATGTTGGCTACCTACTGCACAAACCACAGTGACATCATCACCTCGGTCACGCAGACCTTTATATACATTCAGCGCCAAAGAGTTGATGCCGACAATAATAAAATGATTTTTACGTTCCACGTGAGAAATCCTACCTTTAACTATGCGTTTAATATTATTACTGATTATCGGGCCGGCAATGGAAGCAATTGAGGTAGCAAAAACAGTTATACCGGCAATAATCACCGTAAGAGTAAACATTCTCGCCACAGTGGTATGCGGGATAATATCCCCGAACCCCACCGTCGACATACACACAATCGCAAAATAGAATGCGGTGGGTAAATCAGTCACCACTGGGGCAAACTCATCGCCCATATAGAGCGTACCCAACATGCTATAGACGATTAATGAAGCGATACTCACAACAGCAAAGAACGTACCGCTGCCGAGGCTGTAATAATCAAACCGCCGCCAATAAAAGAGCAGTGCTAAGATAATCACGATGGAGTAAATCGTCAGGCTATCATATTTTTTCGCGATGAAAAGATTGATGGCAATAAGAGTAAATAACAATAATACCGATAAAAACCATGCTGTACGGGTTTTCATTGATAATGCATATGCCATCAATATCAAGACCAGACCGATCATAAATTGCGGGATTTCGAATAATTCCAGAAAACTTAATGCCTCCTTCCAAGTATTGAAGTTATTTATTGCATCGCTTGAATGTGCAATCGCCCGATAGAGTACCGGGCTTAAAATTAGATACCCGTTAATTGCCACCAAAATGGCAAGAAAAATGGGTACCGACACCTTAGCTCTAAGTTCCCGTAATATTTTCATCGATAGAGTGACTAAAATTGTTATAGGTAAATTTAGTATAGATAAAAAATGAGAAAAATCATGTTTAAATTAAATTATTTTGATGAAAATCAATTGATGTTTTTATCTAAACATCAGAACCACACGTATACATGGCAAGCTAAGACTTACTGGTAGTGAATTTAACTTACAGAAAAAGATACCTTGGGGTATTATCATAAAACAATATAATTTACTCATAAAACTTATTTTTCATAGCTTTACACGGTGTAAACTTCACTACACTAAATTGTGTAAAAAAACAGATCTAGATATTGGCAATAGTGCTAGTTATGAACAATAATATATGCACTCCCACATCTCGTAAGCGTTGGAGTTTTATACTAGAGTGATGCTTATCATCACCCTTTATTTAATACTTTTAATATTGACACTCCGAGTTTATACCCTAAATAATTCGAGTTGCAGGAAGGCGGCAAGCGAGAGAGTCCTGATGCATTTATTTATTTTAAGGTCAACGACCAGTAAGTAACTCGGATGATTGAATGTAGCCAACGCACATGCAGTTTGAATAATGACGGGTATAAAGGTTATTACCGCATTTGTATTTTACAAGTAAATAAGGAAAATAAACATGTCCTACAAATCACTGCGTAATATTGCACTGACTGGTTTACTTCTTTCCGCTGCGGCAACTACCTTTGCAGCAACGCCGACAGGTACCACGCCGAGCGATATGACCTGCAAAGAGTTCCTGAATCTGAATCCTAAATCATTTACTCCGGTAGTTTATTGGGTATTAAACGATGACACCCAATATAAACAAGGTGACTATGTTGATCTGCATGAGACCGATACCATTGTGACACCTAAAGTGGTCGAGGTATGTAAGAAGGCCCCAGAAAGTAAACTGTCTGAAATTAAACAGGATATTTTAAATTTCGCCAAAAAACATAAGATGTAATAACAAGTGTACATGTAATAACAAACACGATATGTAACCAGTAAAAAGACACTCATTAATCGTTACCGGTTAATGAGTGTCTCTATGTAATAGTGCTCCCATCGATACACCTCATCAAGAAGCACCTCGCTATATGAGAACGTTAGTTATATAACAATTAACTCTCTATAAATATTACTTAGCGGCTTACATTTAGTTTGTCATAACCACGGACATAATAATTAACAATAGAAACTAACCAACAAAATATAAACATCCCTATAATCCAGTAACCGATCTGACCTAAGTTCTCGCTAATGTTATTAATTGGTGTCCAGATACCGCCAGTTAAATTTAATTTATCGGCAATTAAGCCTAATGCTTCAATGCCACCGATAAAGAAAGCAATCATCACCGAAGCGGCTGTGATAGTGATATTGTAATAAAGCTTACGAACAGGTTTAGAGAATGCCCAACCATAAGCACCAATCATCACAAAATTATCCAGTGAATCGATCAATGCCATGCCAGCCGCAAATAAAATCGGAAACACCATTATCGACCATAAATTCATACCGTGAGTGGCGCTGGCCGCTGAGATCCCCAACACACCAATTTCAGTCGCGGTATCAAAACCTAAACCAAATAAAAAACCAACCGGATACATATGCCAGCTTTTATTGACCATATTAAATACACGTTTAAACATCCTGGATAACAGACCACCATTATTCACCACCAGAAGGTCAAGCTCTTCATCTTTATAAATATGACCGGCTTTAACCTGTTTAAATTTTTTATACACTGAAATCAGGATCGTTAAATTGAGAAAAGCAAATAACAGTAAAAAAACTGATGACACCAACGTCCCGATTAAACCACCGGTTTCGTGAAACCACGCCATATTATTTTTAAATGCCATGGCGGTCGCAGCAATTGCCAGTGAGGCTAGTATCACAATAGTTGAATGGCCGAGTGAGAAAAAAGTACCAACAGCAATCGGCGTTTTACCTTGTTGCATGAGTTTACGAGTGACATTATCAATAGCCGCAATATGATCTGCATCAACCGCATGGCGCAAACCAAAACTGTAGGCTAGAAAAGCCATTCCCATCAGCACGGCATTATCATTAAATTCAGCAAAGGCCCAAGCCCAAGCTAACCCGTTCACCACCAACAGGCCGATTAGCAGGTAGATAGCTCTGCGCTTTGTTTGCTGATTACCAAAGGCGCTGCTGCTGGCGATTATTGTCGTCATATTCGCACTCCAGATTATTTTCAACCCTACCCGTTCTGAGCTGTCGTTATCGCTGACAACACGATAACGACAATAATTTGAGGTCTATATGATCGATAAAATATGACCAGTAAAATATTCAGAACCAAGAATGTCTTAAATTTAATCGCTACTGTCGGTGCTCTGGCATGATATCTTTATTCGGTACCAGGAATAGCCACGAAGCCAATACAAAAGGCATGGTTAAAGTAGGAATACCGATAGGTAATAATAGGGTGTTCAGTGCGCCTTGAACGAATACCGTAAAAATAACCCCGATAACGGTATAAGCTAAAACACGCCAACTGGGCTTATTAAACGTCGACCCCAGTGCTATCGCGGTAAGTACCGCACTGAAAGCATAAAGCCCGTCATTAATGCTGCGATGATCCGCATCAAGGAGGGTGGCGGTGAGGATCGCCAATATAGCGCCACACAGAGCAAAAACAGCCGCCCAAAGTGATTCAATAGCCAACCCGATGACAAACAGGATGCCAGCGATCAGGCTACTGAATAAGAACACCTGTGAAACACCATGGAACATGCTGACGAAAATGTTGGTGCCAGCAAACGTATTACTGGCCTCTAATACCAGTTGCTGTGGTAAAGCCGGTACTGGTAATCCACTGCTATGTAGGCCAGCAAAGGCATAGCTGGCCAATAAGACCATCCAAGTGGTTAATACAAAAGGTGCCGTCAGTGCAGCCACTTTCCAGGTTTTTAAAATATCAGCGATACAGACGGTAACAATCACCGAAACGATACTGCCCAAGACAATGCAGGCCCATAGCACCGGTGTGACGATCAGAAAGGTGGGTAGTGCGGCACCAACCAAACAACCGTTATAGCCGTATAACCCTGAGCGCCATGATTTACGGTCACGGATGCTCAACCCGGTGAGTGTGGCAACCAGCGTTCCCAGAACACAACCATAAGCGACCGCCGGGTTACCTTCACCATAAGCACCTATGAATATTGCGATGAAAAAGAATAGCCCGGTCAGTGGGTTATTCTGAAACATTACCTGAGCACAACCGCGCAAAGTCGTATCGATAAATTCAATGAAAACATTTGAATTGGCAAGCTGCCCCCAACCTGATTGGTTGACTGTTTTAGCATTCATTATTTTACCCTTCTACTTGAAGCTGCAGCGGTATTCGCTGCTCTCACTCACTCGGAATCACTGATTGATGTGGCGCTAGCTGCTTTCACTTACTTGGATCACTGCTGATAAACGAGGCTGGGTACCCAGCCTCTCAGACTGCTGACAAACCCCGATGACGCGATCTTGAACGGTGAGGATAGGCAGAAGAGTAAAGAGTCCGCGCCAAGGATGGCGCGGCTCGAGCCCCCAGGGAAGGGTTTATGGCGTCTTTACGATCTGCCTGTTCTCTCCGTCGCGGGCACTTTGTCAATAACCTCCGAGGCTGGGTACCCAGCCTCTATTCAATAAACTGACTTATTCGCCCCTTTTTACCCTTAAAATGGCGCATCAAAACAGCAAAATCAGCGCCACAAAAATTGTTCAGGCAATGTGACGCCTAAAATCTCTTCGCGGGCTATCTTCCAAAATTGGCGAATCTCTGCCTTTACACCAGCGCTATCGATGCCCAGCGCCTTGAAAACTAAACCACAATCATTAGGTAGACGTGTCGCGCCGCTGGCAATCCCCCCTTTGATATCAAAATGAGCCGGAACCCGTGCCAGAATGCGGTCATGATACTCTTTGGGCGTTAATAAAATCACGTTACCAAACGCATCAAAAGTTTGCATGACACCCACAGCGTCAAGGCTTTCTACTTTTGGTTCTAATACGTACTTCTCAACAAACAGTTCTTTGCCCGCCAGATTTTGTGCTGCCACCCGAGAGGAATAAACATCAAAACCAAATCTCTCTTCAGCATGGTGATATTTACGCCCGGACATCAGCACTTCAGAATAAATTACGGTCGCAGTGGGGTGAATGCTGATCGTGGTATCAGTAATAAAACGAGAATTTCGATGAGGAATTAGCGGGTCTGGCATAAATTCCAGATAACCGCCTTCCTCCACAATGAAATTCTGGATCTGCGAGGCGTAGTTCGCATTCATCATGTGAACTTTTGTGGCTGATTGCGTGGTGACGTGAGCACAAGCCCCCGCTTCAACATGCACATCGGTAGCTAACCGATCACCTTGTAAAATACAACCTGATGTCGAAATCATGGTGACACAAGGTAACTCAGGTATTTCTTCATCCCAGTACAGTGCTTTCTGTACCAATGATGGCACCCGCCTTTCCATTTCGGCCAAAATACTGCGATGTTCACGTTTGGCAAATCTCAGTTTCAGATAGCCACTTTTCCCAACCGCCCCGCTACGCATTTGCGCCGGTTCATCCTGATATTTCGCTAATTCCGGCGCGTTAACACCTAATGCGTGAGCGCGAACCCGTGAAGGAGTCTCCACGATATTCTGGCTCTGTGCTGTCATGCCTGTTCTCCTTCTGGCTGTACGTGGGTAAACAGGAAATCTCGCATAATCATATCGACCAGTTCTTCAATGCCTTGGCCAGTTTTGCAATTGGTCAGAATATAAGGGCGATTGCCGCGCACGACTTTGGTATCACTCTCCATGACATCCAGGCTGGCACCGACATAAGGTGCCAGGTCAATTTTATTGATCACTAAAATGTCTGCCTGAACCAGGCCGGGGCCATTTTTACGAGGAATTTTTTCACCTTCCGCCACATCAATAACATAGATGTAGAAGTCTGCCAGTGCGGGACTGAATGTCAGTGTCAGGTTATCCCCGCCGCTTTCAATCATAATCAGGTCGCTTTCAGGGAAGCGCTCTTCCATCTCTTCTACCGCAGCAATGTTCATGCTCGGGTCTTCGCGCACGGCGGTATGCGGGCAAGCGCCAGTTTCTACCCCAAGGATCTTCTCTTCGTCCAGAATACCTTTCAGCGTCCGTTTTACCTGTTTGGCATCCTCGGTCGTCACAATGTCATTGGTGATAATCAGTGGCTTAATGCCTCGTTTAATCAGGATCGGGGTAATGACTTCGATAATGGCCGTTTTCCCCGAACCTACCGGACCACCAATACCAATACGGGTTATTTTTTTACGAGCTGTGCTTTTATCGGTCACGGGATAATCCTCTTCATTCTTTTTATCTGATTTGGGTATGTACTCGGCTAACACCTCACCGCAGTACCCTGAATTCATTTTTATCGATGCATTATTCATGTATCGATCGTTCACACCGCGGCCACTCAGTTACTAAAGAGGCGAATATGGGCTTTCACATGTACGGCGGCCAAAACATCCACAATCGGGACATAAGAAGACATCTGGTTAATATCGCCGATCTCGGCAATATCGCAGAATTTCTCAATGTCATAGTTCAGTTCAAATAAGATATGTTGTGTATCGAAATGCGTAACGCGCATCAAGCGCATTGCCGCACTTAAAATGGTCATCGCCACACCGTATTGATGCATCACAACCACTTCCCGCTGCCCGATCCCTTGTGCTGCCATAACCACCGCTTGAGTCACCGGATAGGTGCCCGCCGTGTTGCCATTTTTGATTTGTTCCAACCACCAGCTGATCAATGGGTGCTCCACCACATGGATCGACATTTCTGCCAGCTTTTTACCCATGCGGGTTGCCATCAGGCGGCTTTCTTCATTTAACTTACGATTATTAACCGCCCAGTCAGCACGGATAATACCGTCACGGTCATCCGCCACAACAGCACGATGAGCCGCGACAACGCCCATGCCATCACAACTGGCCGCCTGCTTCAACGCTGTCAAAACGAAGCCTTTCAATGTTGCTACATCATGAACGATGCCGGTTTGAATGGCAGATTCCACGCCATTGGAAAACGTAAAGGCCCCGACCGGCAGTACGGAATCACCAAATTGCATGATACGGATGAGATCTGATGCGTTCATCGCGGAGCCTCGCTGCCTGAATCAGTGTTTATGGTCGTGGTCATGATCACCATGGCTATGGTCATGCTCGTGATCACCATGGCTATGGCCTTCTCCGTGGGAATGAATACCGTGAATGTGCAGACCAGAACCATGTGGCTCATCAAGGGGGCTGGCAACATGAACGTGCGTGTCGGTATCCTCAGCACCACCAAACAGTAGCCGGGCTTCGGAGTTCGTCAGCAGAGGTAAAATCTCGGCACCTTTCACGAAACGGAAAGGTAGGTGTTGGAAGCCGTGCGTCCTCATAACGGAGTCCATCATGGTTGTCGCAACGGTCAGAGGCACATACACTTCGTTATGCTTGGTAACCGCTTTCCAATGCTGATTACCCAGTGCGTGTCCCAGTTCAAAGCAGGTTTTAATTAATTCATCAGGTGAACGACTTTTCAGTTCACTTAAGTCAATCACCATCACATCACGTAGATTGATCTGTACCACCACTGCCACATTGGTTTCTTCATCCCATGCCAGTACATCACCATCAGCAAGGACGATGTTGCGGTCGAGGGAAATACCTAGATCCAGACCTTGAGTACTGGATTTTCGGCAACGGCTTTTTTGTGCTTCCCGTTGGTCCAGGATCAAAAGATCGAACGTGGCATCTTTAAGTTTTTCCCGCCAAACCGGATCTTTTTTCACATTGCCCAGAATGTGCTCTATCAAAATCATGTTGTTCACTCCTTGTGTCGATCAGTTGCCCACAGTAATGAAATCCTGTTCAACGATATTCAGCCCAAGGACTTTCCTACACCCCATACCAGGAACTGAATTTACCCTTCGTATTTGAAACCGCTGGCTATTAACGACGTTCATTTGCCGCCTACCCGCAACACCAATGACGTTGGATACCGCCTTTACTGTGAACAAGCTGAATGCTGAAACCGGGTATTACCCTACTTACTTTGAGTATTACAACGCCCCGGTAACTGGATTAGCGCTTCTACCTCAGGTTAGCCAAATAAATGTTATCCAAAGAAATAGCGCTGATTCATCGACGCAGTTGCAATTGGTTCACAGGTGGCATGTACCCCATCCACTTTTACTGCAAAGGTTTCAGGATCCACTTCAATGTTTGGTGTTTGGTCATTACGCACCAGATCACGTTTGGAGATCGTGCGGCAGTTTTTAACCGCTATCACTTGACGATCCAGCCCTGCTTTCTCTTTCACGCCATCATCAAGTGCAGCCTGGGAAACGAAAGTGACACAAGTGTCTTGTAGTGTTTTGCCCATCGCGCCAAACATTGGGCGGTAGAACACTGGCTGTGGTGTTGGCAGTGACGCATTTGGATCACCCATCGCGGCCCAGTTAATCATGCCACCTTTGATAACCATCTTCGGTTTCGCACCAAAGAAGCGTGGATCCCATAACACCAAATCGGCCATTTTACCCACTTCAACCGACCCGATAACATGGCTAACGCCCTGCGCAATCGCTGGGTTAATGGTGATTTTTGCCACATAGCGCAGCACGCGGAAATTATCGTTACTCGCCGCATCTTCCGGCAGTTTGCCCCGAGCAGCTTTCATCGCATCCGCGGTTTGCATAATACGCAACCAGTTTTCCCCTACGCGCCCCATGGCTTGTGAGTCACTGGAGAACATGGAGATAACCCCCATATCGTGCAGAACGTTTTCAGCAGCAATCGTTTCTGGGCGCACACGGCTTTCGGCAAAGGAGACGTCAGCAGGTACGTTCGGGTTAAGGTTGTGACACACCATAATCATGTCAAACAGCTCAGCCTGGCTGTTAACACCGTATGGCAGGGTTGGGTTAGTCGAACTTGGCAGTACGTTTGGCTGACTGGCCACCCGAATAATATCCGGCGCATGGCCTCCACCCGCCCCTTCGGTGTGGAACGTGTGGATCGTGCGGCCTTCGAACGCATCGATAGTATCTTCTACATAACCACATTCATTCAGGCTATCGGTATGAACCGAAACCTGAATATCCACCTCATCTGCCATCCGCAGCGCATGGCGCAAGGCATTCGCCGTCGCGCCCCAGTCTTCATGGACTTTATAGCCCACAACACCGGCAATAGCCTGTTCCAGCAACGGGCCGCGCCCGTATGAATTACCTTTCCCTAAAATACCGACGTTGACAGGTAACCCCTCTATCGAACGCAGCATTTGACGGATATTCCACGGCCCCGGTGTTACGGTTGTCCCGTTAGTGCCATCCGTTGGACCAATCCCCCCACCAAAGAATGTTGCGACACCGTTGGACAGCGCATGATAGGCCTGTTGCGGGGAGATTAGATGAATATGGGTATCGATACCGGCTGCGGTAAGAATCAAATGCTCACCAGAGATAGCATCAGTGCTAACACCGACCACCATACCCTGCGTCACCCCATCCATAACACCGGGGTTACCGCTCTTACCGATACCGACGATTTTGCCATCGCGGATACCGACGTCAGCTTTAATCACCCCTAAGCGAGCATCGACAATCGTGACGTTGGTAATCACCAGGTCAAGCACACCATTATCGCGGGTCAGATTATTATTGGCCCCCATCCCGTCACGCAGCGATTTTCCACCACCGTAAACCGACTCTTCACCATATCCACGCAGGTCTTTTTCGATTTCGATAAATAGATTGGTATCACCCAAACGGATTTTATCGCCAGTTGTTGGGCCAAATAGACCCGCGTACTCTTGCCGAGAAATTTGAGGCATCTGTCGCTCCTTTCTTTTTCCGGTGCGTGTAACTGCTTTACCCCATTACACGTATGCGAATTTCGATGATTTGCTCTGTAAACAAGGCGTTATTTAGATGATTTAAAACCACGCTCGGCGGCAAGGCGGATAGCCGCGAGTTTATCCGGGCGCTCACTATTGGGTACAACACCCTCACCGGTCCACCCATCTACCAGATTGTTAAAACCATACAGTGTCTGCTTGCCTCCAAAGGAGATAAGAGAAACTTCGGTTTCATCACCGGGTTCAAAACGGATAGCCGTAGTCGAGGAGATATTGAGGCGCTTGCCATAAGCCGCTGCACGATCAAATTCCAGTGCGCGGTTAACCTCGAAGAAATGGAAATGGGACCCAACCTGAATTGGCCGATCACCGGTATTGCGGACTTTAACTTTGGTAACAGGTTTATTTTCGTTAAACGTAATTGGTGTATCCGCTAAAACGAGGCCACCCAGTGGCGTATTCTGTTCTTTACTGTCTTTAGTACTTTTCTTCGCGCTCATGCTTGAATCCTCTGCAATAATCAGTTCAGGTTTTACTCGCATGTTGCCGTTACTACTTAATAGGATCGTGTACCGTGACCAGACGGCTGCCGTCGGTAAAAATCGCCTCAACCTGAACATTCGGGATCAGATCTGCCACCCCATCCATCACATCATCTTTAGTAAGCACTTTACTGGCTTCTTTCATCACATCTTCTACGGATTTACCATCTCTGGCCCCCTCCATTGCCGTCACAGTAATGATGGAAACAGCTTCCGGATAATTGAGTTTCAAGCCACGCGCTTTGCGTTTAAACGCCACATCAGACAGCGTGTAGATCATGAGCTTTTCAACTTCTCTTGGGGTGAGCTGCATAAGCCCTCCTGTATCATGTTAAAAAAGTGAAAGTGAGAAAAAACACCTGACTAAACCTATACTCTTTCCAGCCTATATCCAGGGTCTCTCGCGTTACAGTCAGACAAACGGGTGCATCACGATACGCTGACTCCCGCCAGTGATTCGGATGAATGAACGCCGCTGATACCGCTGCAACGTCAATGAAGAAGGTATATAGAAGATAAAGAATAGGTTATTTATACCCACTCGTTAGAATATTTCAGAATTAAGCACATCCTCCTGTATATTCGTTTAAAACCTTATCTTTAACGCTAACCTTACATTTAAACTTCCATCAATCTGCTGACTGTCATCAAGCTAAAATCCTGCTAAATTACCGAACGCTTTATTTGTATTACAATTTATTTGCCAAGTATTTTTACCGTGCTCAGTGAGCTAATTCAACATAAAAATAGTGTTCAGAAATATTTTTTTACTAAAGGGCAATACGTTTACTGCATTTGTCTATACTGAAATATTAATGCCAGGATCCATTACGGATTTACTTTACATAGTCAATAAATCATTATCATGAGTTAGATCCCACACTATCTCTTTTGTAACAAAAGACGCTAAAAATAAATTCGTTGCTATAGATATTTCACCTATAAAGAATATAGGCTAAAACTTGAAAATTTCACTATTATTTTATAACTTTATAGTTAAAAGTATAAAGCCAGTCAAGATAACAATAAAAATACCCTAAAATCAATATATTAAAAACAATTCAACATAAAGTCATATTTATCATCAACACCATTAAAAGTATATTTTACATTAAAAGTAAGCATCAAAAATCATGGGTAACACTGCCAATGACAAGAGATAACCTGAGAAACTTAACCTCATAATCGGTAATCGGAAAATGTATATCCCATACTAAAACTATAATTAACGTCAAGTCTACAAATAGCAAATAAATTACAAAAAACAAATTAAAAATCGCACATCCCAATGTGTAAACTTATCTCCCACAATAACGAACTCTCGATCAACGCTGTAATTATAATTATTAATGGGAAATATGATCTCAATCAATGTTTTAATTTTCATGAAAATAATAGTTATTAAAACACCTCCATAATCATCACTATCAGTTAT
The DNA here is from genome assembly GCF_001053095.1 of Yersinia similis. GTDB lineage: Bacteria > Pseudomonadota > Gammaproteobacteria > Enterobacterales > Enterobacteriaceae > Yersinia > Yersinia similis. Next base: position 243,243 of record NZ_CGBP01000003.1, read on the forward strand.
TATTCCAGAGGTGATATTTAATATGACCAACTGTTCTTTTTAGAATTAACCTATTTTTAGCATCACCCTGTTTTACCATTAACCTGTTTTTACCATTGCCAGCCCCAAATGGGGTTTAACCAATGGCGTTGGATAGATTGTAGTTTTATTTTCTCTTTCAGGGATCCAAATACGTGAACATACTTTTTCTAATAGTGCCTTATTATGGCTAAAAACAATGAGCCCTAACCGACGGTGTTCAGCTTCTTCCAATAAAACTTGCCAAATTTGAGCCTGAATACGTGCATCTAATTGTGCGGTAACCTCATCCGCAATCAAATAACGCGTCCGTGGATCCAGCGCTCGTAACAAAGCGATACGTGCCAATTCACCGCCAGACAATTCATCCGGCCTGCGTTGCAGCCAATCAGGGTTAACCGCCATCCGCACCAACCAATCGTCATCGGGCCGCCAGGCATCATGTAGGCTCTCACCGGTGGTGCGATAAGGATTAAAGCTTTGTTCTGGATGCTGAGGGACCAGTTGGACCGGACAATATCCTTTTTTAGCTAACGGCTTCCCCTCTAACAGGATATGACCCGCAGTTGCCGACTGCCATTGTGCCAATACCCGGCCCAGCGTCGTTTTACCAAAACCACTAGGTGCTGAGATACCTAATCGTTCCCCTGGTGCCAAAGTGAAAGATACAGACTCCCATAGCCGCTTTCCGCTTTGAACGATGGTCAGATTCTCGACACTAAGCATAATCGGCCACCTCAGCCAGCGCTATTGGCTTGCTGACAAATTGCTGTTCCGGCAATGCGGCCCATAGTGACTGCAACCATGGGCTACCACCGCTATTCTTCAATTCGTCAGCGCTCAGTGTTTCGTGCAACTCACCTTTATGTAACACCGCAATTTTATCGGCAAAACGTGCAGCCAACGCTAAATCATGCGTTACCCACAGAATACCGCGCCCCTGCTGACAGGAAGCACGCAGGTGCGTCAGTAACTGGCAAGCATGGTCTTCATCTAGCCATGAGGTAACTTCATCGGCCAGAATGTAGCGGGCATGGGTCAAGGTCGCGCAGCTGGTCAGCACCCGTTTCGCCATGCCGCCTGAGAGCTGACGAGGGAAATCATTTACCAGCCCCGGCGCAAGATTATAAGTTTGCAACTGCATTGCGACATCTTCCAAACGCAGTTTTACACCACTTAATTGCGCTGCTCGGGTGATTTGTGAACCGACTTTAATCAGTGGGTTCAGAGCGCTGACGCCTTGGGGGACATAGCATAAGGTTTTACCTCGCTGCTCAATTTTATCGCGGGCGCACAGTACCTCACCATCGAGGATAATCTCACCATGGCAACGCATATTCTCCGGCAATAACCCCAAGACACTTTGGAGTAACAGGCTCTTGCCCTCTCCACTACCGCCGACCAATGCCACTAGTTCCCCCGGATTCACATCCAGAGAGATATGGCTTAACAAAGGGTGCCAGGTTTTCCGGCCCAACCAACGATAATGAGCGACATCAATGGCAAATTGGTCAAATCTCAGCATCAGGCTATCCTCACCCAAAGTTGTTGTAGTGATCGCGCGAACTGATCAAATATCAGCACCAACCCCACTAAAATCAAGCCGGGGAAAAATGCCAGCCACCATGACCCACTGCTCAGATAACGCAAAGCATCGGCCAGTAATATCCCCAACGACGGCTCATGAGGCGCAAGCCCAAAGCCCAAAAAGCTGAGTGCGGCACTGTGCAACACCGCATGGGGGAACATCAACAGTGTGCCAACAATCCACTGTGGTAGTAATAACGGTAGCAGATGATGACGCCAACGGTAGAAATTACTGTTACCCAGCCGATGAGACAGCATCACATAATCTGTCTCACGAATACGTAAGATCTCGGCGCGTAAAATCAAGGCCAGCTTAGGCCAGTGGGTTAATGCTACCGCCAGGATAACCCCTTGTTTCCCACCTCCTAGCGTGAAACAAATCAGGACTAACAGCAATAAATGAGGCAATGCCAACATACTGTCAATCAACCCACGGATCAGATAATCGAGGGTTTTATTAACGGCGCATAAACTGGCCGTCAGCATGGCGAGCAGACCACTGGCAAATGCGGCAATCAGACCAATTTGCAAGCTTGTGGTCATTCCCTGAAAACAGCGCAGCCATAAATCGCGCCCCAAGCTGTCAGTACCAAACCAATAGGTCGTTGAAGGTGGTTGGCGGCGAGCCATTAAATCCATTGGAACTTCAGCGCCATAAATTAGCCAACCATAAACGATCAAAATAGATAATAAGGCCAGTGAGACAAACAGCCGGAACAAAGCCCGATTCGGGTTATAAGTCATAATTGCCGCACAGCCCCCCGGTTTAGACGGTGTAACAAGGCATTCGCAATGCTATTACCGCAAAAGACCAATATGGCGCAGAACATCACTATTCCCATCAATAGTGGAATGTCACCATGCAGCCCGGCATCAATAGTCGCCTGCCCCAAACCGGGGTAGGCGAACACTTTTTCGGCCAATAAAGAACCACCCAGTAACTCGCCGACTGAAGCGAATTGCAGGCAGAGAGCAGGCGTAATGGCATGGCGTAAAATATGAAAGTTCACCAAAGGCCAGCCTTTATCCCCCTGCGCCTGTGCATAGCGAATAAACTCGCTATTCATCACTTCAGCCACTCTGGCGCGGGTATGCAGTGCAATGTTCCCAACCCCCAGCAACCCCAATGCTAGCATCGGTAAAATCAGGTGGTGAAGCTTGTCCCCCCAACTGGCGGTCTCGGCATGACTCCCAGGCGTCCATGCGCAGCAAATAGGTGCCCAATTGAGCTTCACCGCAAATAACGACAACAACAATAGACCGATCCAAAAGGTGGGCAACGACGCCAATAAATAGGACAACGTTGAAATCAGGCGATCAGGCCAACGGTTGAGATAACGCCCAGCGGTCAATCCCAATAGCAACCCGACAATTCCCGAAAATAGCCATGCCGATACCAATAACGCAAACGAGGTGGCAAAACGCTCACCGATAACCTGAGAAACCGGCGCGTTATACAGCATCGAATAACCAAAATCCCCTTGTAGCACTTGAGTAAACCAATGCAGAAAACGTTGCCACAAAGGCAAATCCAGCCCCCAACGAGCCGCAATCAGTGGGTATTGCTCTGGCGGTACATGCAGTAAATCGCTACCAATATAGGCGCGTATAGGGTCAACAGGGGAAAAACTCAGCAACGTAAAGGTGCCTACTGCGGTGACCAGCAGCAGGCAAATTAAGCGCAGAGTAAACAGCGAGAGCTCCTTCATTACTGACAGGTCCATTTCCAGCTATCAATACTATTGAGCAATGACCAGGAACCGTGAATTTCCGGTGTTCCTTTACCTAAATCAACGCAGTTATTGGCCAGATAGGTATGCTGGATGTTCAGCAACCATGCCCACGCAGCATCGCCACGGATACCAGCACCGGTCGTCCCATCCCAATCCACCTGTTGCCAGAAGGGTACCGCTTGTTGCCAGGTAGGTGCATCCAACGCTTGTTGCAGATGCTTATCGACCATCGGATTCTTGTAGTAACCGGGGTTATAATATTCAATGCCAGCCGCATTACTGCTGTAATGATGATACAGCTCCATAGGATCAAGACTCCCCCAGCCAAATAAGGTTGGATTGGCGTGCATATTGCGCTCAACCGTTTCCCAACTGCCGGATTTTAAATCCACATCGATACCGATAGGTTTCAACATCGAGCGTAGCGCCTGTGCCAGATCTCGACGAGTAGTATCACCGCTGGTGTACCAAAGCGTTATCTTAGCCGGTAGGCCATTTTTTTCTCTGATACCTTGGCTATTAAGCTGCCAGCCCGCTTGCTCCAATATCTGTTTAGCTTTATCAATATCACCATCTTTAATCGCTGAATCAGGGTTATTCCATGGCAAGCCCTGCACACCGGTGTAGGCCGGAATAGCATGACCTTCCATGATTTGATCGGCCAATAATTGGCGATTAATCGCGTAGTTAATGGCACGACGGATAGCAACATCGGCGGTCACATCATTGCCAATGGGGTAACCATGTGCGTCTTTTTTACCCGCAGGAGTGGTCGGGAACACAATGCCACGGTTTTCCACGCTTGGCCGGACCCATAACTTCATGTTATTAACCGAGCCTACCGCCATGGAGGGCGGGATACGTACGACACCTAATTGCCCACTTTGCGCGGCAGCGAAGGCACTATCTTCATCGAGGAAAACAAAAATCAATTTATCAAAATCGTTCTTATTACCTGCGTAATAAGGGTTAGCTTCCACGATCATTTGCTGACCCGGCTGGAAACTCACTAAACGATAAGGACCCGCGCCAATAGGGTTCTGTGCATAGGTTTTTGCATCGTATTTATCTGCTGAAACAATGCCCAATGAACCCAGCACATTCACAAATGTACTTTGTGGTGCTTTCAAGTGGATGCGAACATTAAGGGGATCGATAACTTCAGCGCTGAGGAAGTTCCCCATATCCACTTTCCCGCCACTGGCCGCGGCATTGTTGTAGGTAAAAGCCACATCTTTTGCGGTGAGAGGAGAGCCGTCGGAGAACTTGAGGTCAGGCTTAAGCGTCAGCAACCAAGTTTTGCCATCATCACTAGGCTGGTACTGGCTGAGCAACAGGCTATCCCAACTAAAATCTTCATTTTGTTTCAGCAACGGGCTGTGAAGTAATAGATAACTACCGTGACTCCAACCTAACATTGGGTCGAAACCTTCGGTTGGTTCATCACCGATAGCCAATTGCAGTGTGTGAGTTGCGGCACTGACTGGGACAGAAAAAACGCTCAATAACGCAGTTGCAACCAAGGTGTTTCGAAGCCATAGACGTCTAGACATTAATCTTCCTTTGATAATTCAATCAGCGAATATAAGTGATTGTCTGTCAGGCACAGACTCAACGCGTTATTAAGCGTAGCACTAAACATAAATATGGGTAATGCATACCTACAACAGCATTAGAGTCTAATTCTTACCCTTAGCGAGGGAATATTGAAGCAGTTAATCTATAAAGATAAGAATTATATGATAAAAATCAAAATAAAATCAGACTAAAATAAAATAGATAAATATGAAATTGATCTACAACCCAAAAAAAGACAAATAAATTTTTCTTATACTGTTCAATATGACATCTGATTAAGATACTTACCTATTGGTAACGAAGAAACAAAAGCCTCAGGCTATTGATTAGCTGGATTATTATTCTCACGCTTGTTTATTAAATGAATTACCCACGGTAATAGTATTATTATCCCCACCTAAATCAGCCTGTTTTTGAACAACCGAAAGGCATCAGGCAAAAACTCATTGGTATTACAACCAAGAAAATGAGCCGATATAAATGAGTTGGTTCAGGTGAACATATTTAATGAAATGAGTTTAAGAATAGTTAACATGGCGAGAACATCAAGCAAGAGGAAGGGAGATAGAAGATAACAAGAGTTACAATTTGTTTTATAGCCCCAAAAAAATAATAAAAAAAACCCCGTCAAAAGACGAGGCTTCTAAATCTATTTACAGCTAAACGTTAACAACATTAATGTGAATTACAGTGCTACAACGTTTACAGCTGAAGGGCCTTTTTGGCCTTGCTCGATGCTGAACTCAACGTTCTGGCCTTCATCAAGAGTTTTGTAGTCATTACCCTGGATTGCAGAGAAATGTACAAATACATCTTTGCTGCCGTCTGCAGGAGAAATAAAACCGAAACCTTTACCAGCATCAAACCATTTTACTAAACCAGTCATTTTATTAGACATAAATATATTTCCTTCATTATTTTGTGCCACTACATGGCAATTGAGGTCTGCTTGAGTTACTTATGGGGGCACAAAAGAAGGTAATTCGTCGGAGAAGTGATGTCTAAAAAATATCGCTTTAACTAGGAACTCTTTACTTTAAATGGCTTACATAAATAGGTCTGTGCTACAAACCGATGACGCTATTAACGCATGATAAGACACTAATAGCAAGGCTTAATTATTACACCTGCGAATAGGTGACAAAGAAATAAATTGTGTATCCGTGGTGACAAACGGACGATAATGCATCAATTGACTGACTCCACGATCGGTCGATCCACAATATCGGTTCACCCATAATTCGTCGGTTAACCCACAAGCAGGAAGACAAGACAGAGTTGATGGATGAGGTTATGCTCAGATTTCGTTATACTGCCACCGGAAATCGAAAGACGCCATAAAGGAAAAGCAATGACAATGCGTGAGCTTGAAGTACAATTTCTCAAAGCAATGAGTGAGTTGCAGTCAACTTTTGAGAAACAGCATAAAACATGGCAATCAAGCTATAATGCGTTGCAATATGAGCTGGAACAATCAAAAGCCCGGGAAAGTGCATTGCGGGTGAAGAATGAGATGCTGCTAAGAAAACTCAATACGGCAAATACATTACCGGAACAGCATTCGCTGGTCAGGCAAATGAAAATTCTGGGGGCACACCTTGATGCTCTGGCGAAAGATGCTGCCGCGTTTAATCTTCACCTGAATAGCCAGTACAAAAACACTGATAACTTCAGTGGCGATAATACGTGATTACTTTGTTGATGTTGTCTATTTATGGCAATTTAATAACTTATGACAAGTTAACAACTTATCGTAATTTAACAACCCGATAATTTTACATTGCTAAATTCATCTTCTATGGCGTAAAGAAACCTTAAATGACGTGGATAATTATTGCTGTTTTGATCGTGGTTTTTATTGTGGGCTATCGTATATTGACATCAGACACCCGAAAAGCCATAGACACAATTTCTAACTTACTGAAAATAAAGCCGATTTATATTGAATCGATGTTGCAAGAAATGGGGCCACGCCAAACCCAAATGTTTATTCGCTCCACCAGCAATGGCTATGCAGAAGATGTTAGAAAAGCAGCTTATTTAGTTTTTATTTATCATACTTTTATCAAAAACCCTTCGGATGAAAATGTAGAACTGTGGCGAAATACCCTAATCCGTGCACATATCTCCCCTATTCTATCAGCAGAGCATACCGACGCCGCTTTGTTTTATTTTGCCGAACTGGATTTAGATGCCTTTGAATTGGCGCAATTTCGCCGTCATTATAATCTGCATTTTAATCCGGAACCTGACACCCTGCTTCATTAGTGATGCTCGATTACTTACCCGTTAGCATCGTGGATGTGGCTGCATTATTATCTGATTTTCTCGCTACATCAGATAGGCCGTCAGCCTTATCATGGCGCTATTCGAACATCCGGTCTAAGAAATTTAGTAGCAGCTCTCTTGAACTAAAACCATGAGCAATACCATAATACTCACCGACAGCACCAACTAAATAGAGAGGAAATTCAATATATTTATTACTGGTTTTAATTAATGCTGTAGGCATCGACAACCCGATGCTCTTATCTTTTTGAGATGGATGAATAACTAATGCCGTTCGGCCCATATAGGATTCACGATTAACATAAACATAATGCCTTCCCTTTTGATAACCGTAAGCTTCATTAACTGTATATACACGTTCAAAACCCGCATTTTCCAAAACTTTAGCGACTTCATCAGGTCTCAGATACATAAATTGTCCTAATTTTAAGTATTCTTATAATTTACTATCCCATTAAAAAAATACATTAAACAGAAATTTGTCATTTCATTAAGCCATTTAGGAATTTTCTTTTTTGTAACAAAAAATAAGAAACGTATATTTGTGTAATTATTTTTTATAATTAATAATTGTAATATTAATAAAATACCAAACTAAATAATCAATGCTTAGCTTAAATTAATGGGTATGCAATTAACTGACTATACCTCAAATAATGGTTTACGTCAGTGATTCAGGTGAGTGAAAGCGCTTAATATTGCAGAAACGGAAAGTCAGAAAAGGATAAAAATATCAGTTAAAACAGCGTATTGAAAACGCCCCACCATACTATTGCGCTGAAAATAAATTCGAACTAAGAGTGATTAATCATGATGATTAACTTATAAAAAAAACCCACAATTAAGTGGGTGATTGGGATTAACCTGATGATACAACCTCTGGGGCGACCTTATGCTGCTGGTGCCGCTACTGGTTTTTTAGCCGCCTTATGGTGCTTTTTTGCTGCCTGTGCTTTTTGAGTTGATGCTTTTTTCTCGTGTTTCTTAGCAGCCTGCGCTTTCTGCTCTGCGGCTTTCTTCGTCACTTTATGTTTTTGATGTTGAGTTGTCTTAGCTGAAGCGGCAGGAGTGGCTGTCGTACTGGTTGCGGCAGGGGCTGGTGTAGCCGTTACCGTAGTGTCAGCAGCGAAAGCAACTGAAGATAGACCCAGGGTGGCTGCAACAATTAATGCTAATACTTTTTTCATTTTCAAATCCTCAGAGTTTGTTTCGCTAAGCCCCCAATGGGGCCGTTGGAATAAATCATAGAGGAACAAGATTTGCCTTTCCGTGAGTCATTGGTTTCGCTAAGTAACCAAATGTACAGCCTGGTCGTAATGGCCGAGTCCAGTAAATGTTCTGATCTAGTAAAAAATTGGCACGACTCATAACCGATATCATCTCTAAGCTCCCCTTTCCTTGTTCTGCAATAAAATATTTTCACCCAACTCAATGTCCCCAAATTCTGCTGTCAGCCCCGTGCTGACGGCCTTATCTCTGAATAGCGGGTTAAATAGGCACAAATAACTACATGTGGTGTGGTTGAATTAAATAATCACTACATATAGTATTTTGTCATCACTTACGGAAATGAATACGCAGATGATAATCATAGGCCACTGTGGTACGTCATACGTACCCCATAGCAGCCTGAAGGGTATGATTTTCCTTTAACATAAAAGGTAAATACGAATCATGAGTATTATTATTTACAGCAAACCTGACTGTGTCCAGTGTAATGCCACCTACCGGGCATTCGACAGACAAGGCATCCCATATCAAGTCATTGATTTAACAGAAGATGAGCAGGCACTAAACCATGTCAAATCGTTGGGTTATCAGCAAGTTCCCGTGATTGTGGCAGGAGATGAGCATTGGTCAGGCTTCCACCCGGATAAGATTAATGCACTGGTTCAGGCGGTCAGTGTCTGATGAGGTCGAAGATATGAATCCGCTGGTTTATTTCTCCAGCAGCTCGGAGAACTCCCATCGTTTTGTCGAAAAACTACAACTACCCGCCATCCGGATCCCTATTGCCGGGGCGCGGGCAAAACTACGGGTCGAGCAGCCCTATATTTTGCTGGTACCCAGCTACGGGGGGGGCAGCCCGGTTGGCGCGGTGCCTATTCAGGTCATTCGGTTCCTGAACGATGTTCATAACCGTTCATTGATCCGCGGTGTTATTGCCGCGGGCAACACTAATTTTGGCGACGCCTACTGTCTGGCGGGGGATATTATCTCTCACAAGTGTCAGGTTCCTTACCTGTATCGCTTTGAACTCCTGGGTACAGCAGAAGATGTGGCAAACGTTCGCAAGGGAGTAACTGAATTTTGGCAACGACAAAACTGAACGTCATCGATTTATCCAACAATGAGCTGGATTATCACTCACTGAATGCAATGCTGAACCTTTATGATGCTGATGGGCGTATCCAGTTTGATAAAGACCGGCTGGCCGCACGGCAATATTTTTTGCAGCACGTTAATCAAAACACGGTGTTCTTCCATAATCTACAGGAAAAAATTGATTACCTGATTGAGGAGGGATATTACGAAAAAGAGGTTCTGGATCAATACGATTTTAGCTTTATCAAAAGTCTATTCCAGCAAGCCTATAGCAAAAAATTTCGCTTCCCCACTTTCCTCGGGGCGTTTAAATATTACACCAGCTACACCCTGAAAACCTTTGATGGCAAACGTTATCTAGAACGCTACGAAGATCGCGTTTGCATGGTCGCACTGACACTGGCTACAGGTAACCAAACGCTGGCACGGGAACTGGTAGAAGAAATTATCTCTGGCCGCTTCCAACCCGCTACCCCAACCTTCCTAAATTGCGGTAAAAAGCAACGTGGTGAATTGGTCTCCTGCTTCCTGTTGCGTATAGAAGACAATATGGAGTCCATTGGCCGTTCAATTAACTCGGCGCTGCAATTATCTAAACGTGGTGGAGGGGTGGCGTTCCTGCTCAGCAACATCCGTGAAGTAGGTGCCCCCATCAAACGGATTGAAAATCAGTCCTCTGGTGTTATCCCGATAATGAAAATGTTGGAGGACGCCTTCTCTTATGCCAATCAATTGGGTGCCCGTCAGGGGGCGGGGGCGGTCTATCTCCATGCCCATCATCCAGATATTTTGCGTTTTCTGGATACCAAACGGGAGAATGCCGATGAAAAAGTACGGATTAAAACCTTATCGTTGGGAGTAGTGATACCGGATATCACCTTTGAACTGGCGAAGAATAATGAAGAAATGTACCTGTTTTCACCTTATGACATTGAACAGGTTTACGGCGTGCCCATGTCTGAAATTAGCATCAGCGAAAAATACCGCGAAATGGTGGATAACAAACGCATCCGTAAAAGCAAAATTAAAGCCCGCGATTTCTTCCAAATACTGGCTGAAATTCAGTTTGAATCTGGCTACCCCTATATGATGTTTGAAGATACGGTTAATCGCGCCAATCCGATTAAAGGCCGTATTAATATGAGTAATCTGTGTTCGGAAATTTTACAGGTCAACGCCCCCACTGAATACCATGAAGACCTCAGCTATCGTCATATCGGAAAAGATATTTCCTGTAACCTTGGCTCGCTGAATATCGCGCAGGTTATGGACTCACCCGACTTTGGTAAATCCATTGAGATCGCCATTCGTGGACTGACTGCCGTATCTGAAATGAGCAATATTCGCTCGGTGCCATCCATTGAAAAAGGCAATCAAGAATCACATGCTATTGGCCTTGGGCAGATGAACCTGCACGGTTATCTGGCGCGGGAGCATCTTTTTTACGGTTCGGAAGAGGCGTTGGATTTTACCAATATCTATTTTTATACCGTGGCGTATCACGCGATCCGGGCATCAAACCAGTTGGCAATAGAACGGGCCAGCCATTTCAAAGGCTTCGATGAATCAGATTATGCTTCGGGTACTTTTTTCACCAAATATATCGAGCAAAGCTGGCTACCGAAAACAGCAAGAGTACAGGCACTGTTTACCGGCGCCGGTATTGTCATACCAAACCAACAGGATTGGATCGCGCTACGGCAATCCGTCATGGAGCACGGTATTTATAATCAGAACCTACAGGCGGTGCCACCGACTGGATCTATTTCCTATATCAATCATTCGACATCAAGCATCCACCCGATTGTCTCTCCGATTGAGATCCGTAAAGAAGGAAAAATAGGTCGTGTTTATTATCCCGCACCTTATATGACCAACGATAACCTTGAATATTATCAAGATGCTTACCAAATCGGGCCTGAAAAAATCATCGATACCTATGCCGCAGCAACCCAGCATGTTGATCAAGGTCTCTCTCTGACGCTGTTCTTCCGTGATACCGCCACTACCCGCGATATTAACAAAGCACAGATCTACGCTTGGAAGAAAGGGATCAAGACAATTTATTACATCCGGCTACGTCAGATGGCACTAGAGGGAACCGAAGTCGAGGGCTGTGTTTCCTGTTCTCTGTAATGCAATGCTTTTCCTGTTTGCTGTAATAGATAGCACTGAATTAATCAGGTCGGTTCGATTAAGGAAACAATGATATGAACGTAGTAAAACCAATAACACGTATCAGCGCCATCAACTGGAATAAAATTGAAGACGATAAAGATCTGGAAGTGTGGAACCGACTGACATCTAATTTCTGGCTGCCAGAAAAAGTCCCGCTGTCGAATGATATTCCGTCGTGGGCAACACTCACGCCACATGAACAACAACTGACTATCCGTGTTTTTACCGGCCTGACGCTATTGGATACGATCCAGAATACGCTGGGTGCCCCCGCACTAATTAAAGATGCGATTACCCCCCATGAGGAGGCGATATTTTCAAATATCAGCTTTATGGAGGCCGTGCATGCACGTTCTTATAGCTCTATTTTTTCTACACTTTGTATGACATCGGATGTGGACGACGCCTACCGTTGGAGTGAGGATAATGGGCCACTACAAAAGAAAGCTGATATTATTTTGCAGCATTACCATAATGACGACCCGCTGAAGAAAAAGATTGCCAGTGTATTTTTGGAATCATTTTTATTCTATTCCGGTTTTTATTTACCCATGTATTGGTCCAGCAGAGCTAAATTAACCAACACTGCAGATCTTATTCGTCTTATTATTAGAGACGAGGCTGTCCATGGATATTATATCGGCTATAAGTTTCAAAAGGGGTTGGAAAAAGTAGAGAGTACCCGCCGTCAGGAAATAAAGAATTTCGCCTTCGACCTATTGCAAGACCTCTATGAAAACGAAGTGCGTTATACCGAAGATCTGTATGACCACGTTGGCTGGACAGAGGATGTGAAAAAATTTCTTCACTACAATGCCAATAAAGCACTCATGAATTTAGGCTATGAGGCTCTATTTCCCACCAGCCAGGCGGCGGTCAGCCCTGCAATTCTGGCGGCGTTATCGCCAAATGCAGATGAAAACCACGATTTTTTCTCCGGGTCAGGCTCATCTTATGTGATCGGTAAAGCGGTCAACACTGAAGACGAAGATTGGGATTTTTAAGACTTTCCTACACAGTTGCCCTCATTTTTATTTTGATAAAAAAGAAGGGATGCCAGATAAAAAAGGGAGGGTTCCGCCCCAACAGGCAGTTGGCACGCCTCCCCTTCAATATACCTTATCGCTTACCGCCGTAAATCGACGCATTTACGGCCATATGACTGCCATCCATCATCTTACTTTGCTATAGCCTGCTTAATGCAGCATATTCTGTACTGACTTTGCATATTGTTATCTGTTTATTGGCGTTCAGACCAGAGCACAAGGGGGATTCGCCTAATACAACGAGGCCGTATAGCGGATGTATCGAATGAGGTAATATCGCGCAGATATCATGCAAAACATGAACTCATAGTAGAAGGATATAATCAGTCACCTTATGGTGAAATATATGCATGACAATTAACCTACCCACAGCCTAATTACCCTTAATTCTTTGCGCCAATATTCAACGATTAATAGGCTCTGAAAAACACATTATTAACATAGATATATATACCCATCTAAAAGCCATATATTGAAAATGGGGGGGAATAAAAACCGCATATAAGAAAATTGAGGGTTGTCTCAGATTCTCACTGTGTTAGGGTATATAGCGTTCTATATTTTCATCAGGATAACATTGATCGAATAAACAAAAATTTAAAACTAACAGAGGGATATACCTATTGCATGGCAATTAAACTCGAAGTAAAGAACTTATATAAAGTATTTGGTGAACATCCGGAACGGGCTTTTAAGCTGCTTGAATCAGGTAAAAATAAAGAGCAGATATTTGCCAAAACCGGGTTATCCGTTGGTGTCAAAGATGCCAATCTGGCCATTGAAGAAGGCGAGATATTCGTCATCATGGGGTTATCCGGTTCCGGTAAATCCACACTGGTACGCCTTCTCAATCGTCTGATAGAACCTACTCGTGGTGAAGTACTGATAGATGGTGAAGATATTGCCAAAATATCTGACAGTGCCCTGCGCACCGTTCGCCGTAATAAGATCAGTATGGTATTTCAATCCTTTGCATTAATGCCGCATTTAAATGTATTAGATAATACCGCATTCGGCATGGAATTAGCGGGCATCCCATTGCTGGAACGCAATGAAAAAGCATTAGAAGCATTGCGTCAGGTCAGTTTGGATAGCTATGCCAATTCCTATCCCGACGAACTTTCCGGTGGGATGCGCCAGCGTGTTGGCTTAGCCAGAGCCATGGCCAATAATCCGGATATCCTATTAATGGATGAGGCCTTTTCAGCCCTTGACCCCTTAATACGTACCGAAATGCAAGATGAGCTGGTCAAGTTACAAGCCAAGCATCAGCGAACCATTGTTTTTATTTCCCATGACCTGGATGAAGCTATGCGTATTGGCGATCGTATTGCCATTATGCAAGGTGGTGAAGTTGTGCAAGTGGGGACACCGGATGAGATCCTCAATAATCCAGCCAATGATTATGTGCGTACCTTCTTCCGTGGTGTCGATATTACTCATGTCTTCAGTGCCAAAGATATCGCACGCCGCCGTCCAGCTTCATTAATCCGTAAAACACCGGGTTTCGGCCCGCGTTCAGCGTTAAAACTGCTTCAGGATGAAAACCGTGATTACGGCTATGTGCTGGAACGCGGTCAAAAATTCATTGGCGTAGTATCGATAGAATCACTGAAGAAAGCATTGGCAGAACATCAACCGTTGGATAGCGCTTTGCTGGCTGAACCCGCACCGGTTCCTGCTGATATGCCCCTCAGTGAGCTGATTTCATTGGTTGCACAGGCTCCGTGTGCGGTCCCGGTAATCGGTGAAGACAGTAGCTATATCGGTATTATTTCAAAAGCCATGCTATTGCAGGCCTTAGATAAGGAGACGCCAAATGAGTGATCAAATTCAGGTGAACGAACAAACAGTCAGTAATCCGTGGGCAACTGATACGGCGACATCAGTGGCACCCACGGTTACCGATAGTGCACCTCAGAGCCTGTCAGCCGCTGCTGACCCATGGGGAGCAAGCATGGCCGAGGGTAGCAATAGCGCAGGGTCTGCAACGCATGAGGCGGCGTCTCAGGCCGCACAAAATACCGATTGGTTGAACAGCGCGCCTACCCCAGCACCCGAACATTTCAGCCTGATGGATCCGTTCCAGAATACGTGGATCCCACTGGATTTGTGGGTTACCCAAGGTATTGATTGGGTCGTTCTGCATTTTCGGCCACTGTTTCAGGGGATCCGCGTACCGGTTGATTTTATCCTCAGCGGCTTTCAAACACTGTTACTGGGGATGCCTGCACCTGTGGCGATTTTAGTTTTCGCCCTGATCGCCTGGCAGTTTTCCACGCTCAGTATGGGCGCGGCAACCCTAATATCACTGATTGCCATAGGAGCTATCGGCGCATGGTCGCAGGCCATGGTGACCTTAGCACTGGTTCTGACCTCCCTGTTCTTCTGTATTCTGATTGGGCTACCCCTCGGAATATGGCTAGCGCGCAGCAATAATGCCGCCCGGATTATTCGGCCCTTACTGGATGCAATGCAGACCACACCCGCGTTTGTCTATCTGGTGCCCATCGTCATGCTGTTCGGTATCGGTAATGTCCCCGGTGTCGTGGTGACGATTATTTTTGCCCTGCCCCCTATTGTCCGTCTGACAATTCTCGGCATCAAACAAGTGCCGGAAGACCTGATTGAGGCCGCTGAGTCCTTTGGCGCCAGTCCACGTCAGTTACTGTTCAAAGTACAGTTACCGCTGGCGATGCCAACCATTATGGCTGGGGTGAACCAAACCTTGATGCTGGCACTGTCCATGGTAGTTATCGCTTCAATGATTGCAGTGGGTGGTTTAGGCCAGATGGTTCTGCGCGGTATTGGCCGTCTAGATATGGGGCTAGCAGCCGTTGGCGGCGTTGGTATTGTGATCCTCGCCATTATTCTAGATCGCCTGACCCAATCATTAGGCCGTGATCGCCGCAGCAAAGGCACTGGTCGCTGGTATACCACAGGCCCTGTGGGGCTGCTCACCAACCCCTTCCGTAACAGCAAATAATTTCAATTAATTACGCTAAAATTTAATAGCTTAAAAAAGGGAAAAACGATGCGCACGACAGGAATCTGGGCCTTAGCCCTCACGACACTGATCAGCTCTCAGTTATCCGCAGCAGAACTTCCGGGCAAAGGGATCACCGTCCAGCCTCTGCAAAGCACCATTTCGGAAGAGACATTCCAGACCTCACTGGTTAATAAAGCGTTGGAAAAACTCGGTTACGATGTCCAACCCACGAAAGAAGTCGATTACAATGTCGCCTACTCTTCCATTGCTGCAGGTGATGCAACCTATCTGGCGGTAAATTGGGTGCCACTGCATAACGATCAATATAATGCGGCCGGTGGCGATGCTAAATTTTACCGGCAGGGTAACTATATTGAAGGCTTGGCACAGGGTTATCTGATCGATAAAAAAACGGCCGACCAATACAACATCACCAATATTGCACAGTTAAAAGATCCAAAAATAGCCAAATTGTTTGATGCTAATAATGATGGCAAAGCCGATCTCACTGGCTGTAACCCCGGTTGGGGTTGTGAGGCCCCGATCAATCATCAGATCAACGCTTACGGCCTGAGCGATACGGTGACCCATAATCAGGGTAACTATGCCGCCATGATCGCCGATACCATTACCCGTTACAAAGAAGGCAACCCCATCCTGTATTACACCTGGACCCCCTATTGGGTCAGTGACGTATTGGTGCCAGGTCGTGATGTGGTGTGGCTACAAGTCCCATTCTCTTCCTTGCCAGATAAAACTATCGATACCCAACTTTCTAATGGCGCGAACTATGGTTTCCCACCCAGCGTAATGCATATTGTGGCGAACAAAAAATGGGCTGAAGCCAATCCGGCAGCCGCCAAGCTGTTCTCTATCATGAAATTATCAATTAATGATGTGAATGCTCAAAATATGCGGATGCACAGTGGTGAATCCTCAGATGCCGATATTGAACGTCATGTAAATGGCTGGATCAAAGCTCATCAGGCGACTTTTGATGGTTGGGTAAAAACAGCGGCTGAAGCGGCTAATTCCCAAACAGCACAGTAAATAGATAGAAAACAGATACTTTCGGGTGTCTGTTTTTTTATCCCTACCGACCATTGATTCCTTCAAACGGGTGGTGCTTAACCCAATGCTCCGCAATCTCTTGACGCCGACAGACCCACACCCTTTCGTGTTGCTGGATATAATCCAAAAAGCGCTGCAAAGCCCGGAAACGTCCAGGGCGCCCTAATAACCGGCAATGCATCCCCACTGACATCATTTTAGGCACGGTCTCCCCCTCTGCGTACAACACATCGAAGCTGTCTTTTAAATAGGTATAAAACTGCTCACTGGAGTTGAATCCCTGTGCTGAGGCAAAACGCATATCATTGGCATCCAACGTATAAGGCACGACCAGATGTGGGGTGGTACTGCCATCAACGCCCCTTACTTGCGACCAAAAGGGCAAATCATCGCCATAATAATCGCTGTCATACAAAAGGTGACCATTCTCCACCACCAACCGCCGGGTATTTGGGCTATCACGCCCGGTATACCAGCCTGCGGGGGATTGGCCGAATAAATTATGTAATATCTCGATGGCCCGTTGCATATGCTCACGTTCGGTTTGCTCATCGACGCGTTGATAATGGAGCCAACGCCAGCCATGGCAAACCACATCATAACCCGCATGCTTAATCGCCTCGACAATCAATGGATTACGCTCCAATGCCATAGCGACACCAAAGACCGTCATAGGTAGCCCCCGAGAGACAAACTCCTGATTAATACGCCAGAAGCCAGCACGAGTTCCATATTCGTAAAGTGACTCCATCGACATATGCCGATCGGGATAACTGTCTGCACCGATAATATCGGAAAGAAATTGTTCAGATCCCGCATCGCCATGCAGGACGCTATTTTCCGCACCTTCTTCAATATTCAGGACAAATTGCACCGCAATACGTGCCTGCCCCGGCCAGTTGGCCTCTGGGGGTTGGCCACCGTAACCGGCCAAGTCCCGTGGATAATCATGATTAAGTTCAGTCTCATGCATTGGCATACTCCATTATGTATATCCACTGACTCGTTGAAACAGCGAAACATCCCAGCCTCTTCTGGAGCCGCAACCAACGCGTTATAAATATATTTATTATTAATAAGATAAGCGATTGTATGCCTATCCCACATCATCACTCATCCCACATCATCACATTTGCTGCCTTCCGGCCCGCTCGCTAATTGTATATAAAAAACACATATACTGTATAAATTATGTATACAAATTGTATGTTAATTGTACGTACAAATTCATTTACGTGTAGCTGAACAACTGCGTATAGCTGAACAATAATTTTTGGCCTTAGTTCTGCAAATATCTCTAGCCCCAACTCTGTAAATATTTCTCACGTGAGGTTCAACAAACTTTGTCTCACATCATCTGAATGTTGCCTTTGGAAGGAACACGCTTTATGCCAAATAATGAAAAAATCTCGGCTAGCGGCATTAACCCCAACTACAGCCCCAAACTCGCTAACGAAGATCTAGCCCCAACTCGTAAGCAGAACTGGGGTTGGTACAATATCTTCTCATTTTGGATGACAGATGTGCACAGCATGGGGGGGTATGTGGTCGCCGCCAGCTTCTTTGCTCTCGGACTATCCAGTTGGCAGGTGTTGTTATCTTTATTAGTCGGTATCTGCATTGTGCAAATTTGCGCTAATCTGGTGGCTAAACCAAGCCAGATGGCAGGCGTACCCTATGCCGTTATCTGTCGACAGTCTTTCGGGGTATTTGGGGCAAATATCCCAGCCGTTATCCGCGGGCTGATCGCCGTTGCCTGGTATGGCATTCAAACCTATCTGGCAGGTAATGCTTTTATGCTCGTGATACTGAAATTCTTCCCCAGCCTGATGCCCCTGACACAGAGCCAATGGCTGGGGTTATCCACCCTAGGCTGGATCTGCTTCTCTGTTATGTGGGTGCTACAGGCGATGGTGTTCTGGCATGGGATGAATGCGATTAAGCGCTTTATTGATTTTGCCGGGCCGGCAGTCTATGTCGTGATGCTGTCATTGGCATTATGGATTGTCTATCAAACCGGCTGGAGTAACATTTCATTCACCCTCGCCAGTAAAATCTTAAGCCCATCAGAACAGGTCTGGCAAATGCTAACGGCGACCGCGCTGGTCGTCTCTTATTTCGCTGGGCCGCTACTGAACTTTGGTGATTTCTCCCGCTATGGCAAAAGTATGCGAGAAGTCCGCCGAGGCAACCGATGGGGGCTACCTTTTAACTTTCTCCTATTCTCCATCGTCACCGTGGTAATTGTCTCCGGCTCACAATCGCTGTTCGGAGAAATGATTACCGACCCTATCGAGACCGTCACCCGCGTCGGCAATGGCGTGGCTATCGCTCTGGGTCTACTGACCATGATTATCGCTACTATCGGGATTAATATCGTTGCAAACTTTGTTTCACCCGCCTTTGATTTCTCTAACTGTTCACCACAAAGAATCAACTTCCGTACTGGTGGGATGATAGCGGCGATAGGTTCTGTTTTGCTTACCCCATGGAACCTGTTCCAGTCACCAATCATTATCCACTACACCCTGGACGTACTGGGTGCCTTTATGGGGCCGCTATTTGGTATTTTAATCGCTGATTTCTATCTGATTAAACGCGGCCAATTATATGTAGATGATCTGTTTAATGCTTCGCCATCAGGACGTTATTGGTATCGTGGAGGTTTTAATCCGAAAGCGGTTATGGCGCTACTACCCGCAGTCGCCATTGGCTTGATGATCATTTTCATCCCCAACCTACAGCAGATCTCCAGCTTCAGTTGGTTTATTGGTGCGTTTCTGGGGGGGAGTATCTATCGCTTTATTGCGCGCAACGACCAATTGCCGAACAATGCGGCACTGTTTATACGCCCTGAGATAGGCAAAGATTGAGTTACGCGGAAACGACAAAGCCCTGAATTATTACTTAACTCAGGGCTTCTAAATTTTGGCGGTGCGGACGGGACTCGAACCCGCGACCCCCGGCGTGACAGGCCGGTATTCTAACCGACTGAACTACCGCACCACGCTGTTGTTCCGGTTAAGAACGAGATGAATGTTACGGTTAGAACGGAGTAACGTCAACACTTTTTCCAGTAAAATAAGTCGGTTGCACAGTTTTTCACCTGAATGTGGTTTTATTCTGCTTTTGTCTCTTCTTCTACCTCAAGCGGCATCCGCCACAGGCAACTACCGCCCTTTTTCATAACAAAATCCAAACGGGATTCATGATTAGCCAACTCATCCTCAGTAGCATAGATAATTTTCAATGCCGACGCTGGGCGGGTAATGCGTTGGATATCTTCAGACGCGTTATTCTGTGACACTTCGCCTTCCATGGAGAAAGTAAGCGATGTTTGCCCGCCGGTCATCGCTAAATAAACTTCAGCTAGAATCTCGGCATCAAGTAATGCGCCGTGCATGGTCCGTTTGGTATTATCTATCTGATAGCGATCACACAGGGCATCAAGGTTATTACGCTTACCGGGGAATAAGCGGCGAGCCATCAACAGGCTATCAGTGATTGTACAGAAGGTCTCCGTTTTCGGAATATCTTGCTGCAACATCCGGAACTCGTAATCCATAAAGCCGATATCAAACGCAGCATTATGGATGACTAATTCAGCACCACGGATGAAGTCTAAAAACTCCGGCGTAATATCAGCAAATGTTGGCTTGTCAGCCAAAAACTCATCACTGATACCATGGACCCCGTACGCTTCTGGATCAACCAAACGATCGGGCTTCACATACACATGGAAATTTCTGCCAGTCAGGCGGCGGTTGATAACTTCAACAGCACCGATTTCAATAATCCGATGGCCTTCATAATGAACGCCAAGCTTATTCATACCGGTAGTTTCAGTATCCAGAACAATCTGTCTGGTCGGTGTAATGATCATATTGCAGTGCTCACAGCGCTCGTTTATGTCAGACTTGACGTTTAAACAGATAGGAAGAGTCTACCAGAGATGACTAAACAGGTAGAAATTTTCACCGATGGCTCCTGCCTCGGTAATCCAGGCCCTGGGGGCTATGGCGCAATTTTACGTTATA
Source organism: Yersinia similis (assembly GCF_001053095.1). Classification (GTDB taxonomy): domain Bacteria; phylum Pseudomonadota; class Gammaproteobacteria; order Enterobacterales; family Enterobacteriaceae; genus Yersinia; species Yersinia similis. Next base: position 264,094 of record NZ_CGBP01000003.1, read on the forward strand.
AACAACACGAAAAAATGTTTAGTGCTGGCTATTATTTGACCACCAACAACCGTATGGAACTGATGGCTGCCATCGTAGCACTAGAGGCATTGACCTCGCCTTGCGAAGTGACCCTAAGTACCGATAGCCAATATGTGCGTCAGGGTATCACTCAATGGATCCACAACTGGAAAAAACGCGGCTGGAAAACAACAGATCGCAAGCCTGTCCGCAATGTGGACCTATGGCAGCGTCTGGATCTAGCTATCCAGAGCCATACCATACAGTGGGAGTGGGTTAAGGGCCATGCGGGTCATCCAGAAAACGAACGTTGCGATGAACTGGCCCGCCAAGGGGCTAATTCGCCGACACTCGATGATACGGGCTATAACCCTGATTAATCCTGCTCGCTTGGCGTGCTAGCGGCTCTTACTCATTCGAATGATTGACTTGAGTCAGGGTTGATCCCGGTAACTTTTTGTTGCGCCAACTGCCCGACTGAACCAAGGTTTACGTGCGCCGAACTTCATCGGATTGAACGTCAACGGTACCGTGCGTTTACGGGCAACAATTAAATTGATACATCCCAACGCAGGTAGGTGGGTACTGATAAAGTGCCCACCGTTTTTATTGAAGGGCAAAACGTGAAAGCACGATAAATGTACTACTTCATAATTCAGTAAACTCAGCCAATCCAGCAAACGCATTTGAGTAAACATCCGGCTGATGTATGGCTGCCGCTGACGTAATACCGGCACCAATTTCCCCAAGCCTAACAAACTGAATGGATTGAAACTGCTGATAACCAGCCAACCATCATCAATTAACACCCTATCTACCTCACGTAGAATACGGTGCGGATTAGCGGCGTAAGCCAAAGTATGGGAAAGTAGGCAAGCATCTACCGATTTTTCAGCAAAGGGTAACTGATAAGGGCTGGCGAGCACTTGCATATTTTTGCCCCACTCCCCGACATTAACCTGATGAGCAATCGCACATTTATCGCTGGCGATTTCAGCACTTAAATGGCCAACCTTCAGCAAGTGAAAACCAAAAAATTTTGGCCACCAGGGTTGCAGTTGTTGTTCAAGCGCTGCGCGGTAGTATTCCCCCCAAGGTAATTCAGCCCAAGATGTAGGTGTCTCAATATTTTGACGTATTTGCGCTGGTTTCATGTTTTATTATCTTCTTTCAAGCTGTTGCCAACGAGAGGTATCTAATGAATCTTATCAGCATTCCGGCATTTCAAGACAATTACATTTGGCTATTGGCTAACCCACAAAAACACTGTGTTATCGTTGATCCTGGTGAGTCAGCGCCAGTGCTAGCCACGCTGGCCCAAGGCCAGTATGTTCCACAAGCTATATTATTGACCCACCACCATAACGATCACGTGGGAGGGGTTGCTGATTTACGCCACCATTTCCCTGATATTCCCGTCTATGGGCCACAAGAAACCGCGAAAAAAGGGGCCACTGTCATTGTTAATGATGGCGACAACTTCACCATTGACGGCCAGGATTACACCATTATCGCCGTCCCCGGCCATACTCTAGGTCATATTGCATACTACAGTTCTCCTTATCTTTTCTGCGGAGATACCCTATTTTCTGCTGGCTGTGGGCGATTATTTGAGGGCACACCAGAGCAAATGTACGCTTCAATTCAACGACTCGCGCAGTTACCAGACGAAACCTTAATATGCTGCGCGCATGAATATACTCTCTCAAATCTTAAGTTTGCCCACGCAATTTTGCCTGCAGATCAAGACATTGCTACATATCAACAACAAATTGAGCAATTACGGTCAAAAAACCTACCTAGCCTACCAGTAAAATTGCAATTTGAGCGCAAAATTAATGTTTTTTTACGTTGTGACGACATTGATTTACAAAGAAAAATAGGCATAACTTCGCCTCCAGACTCACTTATCTCTGTTTTCTCCGAATTACGCTCCCGAAAAGACGGCTTCTGAGCTTTTAGTTGTGTTTTTTATCGAAGCAAAGTATGATTGCTCGTCTTTTAAGCAACCACATTGACACACACATGAAGACCAAAGCGATACTTCTCGCCTCAGTCTTGCTTGTTGGGTGCCAGGCGTCCAAGCAGGACGCGCAGGTTCCCGAACAGCACGCACAGAGTTTGTCTTCGGCAGGTGAAGCAGGAGAGTACACAAATAGCACCCGAGAGGGTTCAGCGCGCTGGCTGGAAAGTGAAAGCAGCTACGCGCAGCAAGATTTGTGGAACTTCATCAAAGACGAGCTGAAGATGAAGGTTCCGGAGAATTCCCGGATCCGTGAGCAAAAACAAAAATACTTAAAAAATAAGAGCTATCTCCACGATGTAACATTACGGGCAGAGCCGTACATGTACCTGATAGTCGAGCAGATTAAGAAACGTAAGATGCCGATGGAATTGGTACTGCTACCCATAGTGGAGAGCGCTTTTGACCCACACGCGACATCATCCGCCAATGCCGCAGGGCTATGGCAGATTGTGCCAAGTACGGGGCGAAATTATGGCTTGAAGCAAAATCAATGGTATGACGGTCGCAGAGATGTTGTTGCCTCTACCAAAGCAGCGCTTGATATATTGGAACGCCTGAACAAAATGTTTAACGGTGACTGGTTATTGACAGTTGCAGCTTATAACAGCGGTGAAGGCCGAGTTATGCAAGCGGTGAAAGCCAATAAGGCAAAGGGAAAACCGACCAATTTTTGGGCATTGTCGCTTCCACGTGAAACGTCAATTTATGTTCCCAAAATGCTAGCCTTGGGTGATTTACTTAAGAACAGCAAAAAGTACGGTATAACCTTGCCTGAGACTGACAAAGACCGTGCACTAGCTCGCGTTGATGTCGATCAGCAAATAGAGCTAACTCAGGCAGCTGAGATGGCGGGGATGTCACTGACAAAGCTGAAATCCTTTAATTCTGGCTACAAACGCAATGTAACGGCACCAGACGGACATGGTCCTCGTTATATTATGTTACCGAAAGCCCATGCTGAGCAGTTGAAAGATTCATTGGCTGATACTGATATTACTGCCGTTCAACCCACAAAATTGGCAACGAACAGTACAAAATCAGCATCAAGTTCGCAGTATAAAGTTCGCCCAGGCGATACCTTATCTACGATTGCCAAGCGGTTGAATATCAAGACCAGCGATTTGCAGAGTTGGAACAACTTACGTGCCAAGAGCACCTTAAAAGTTGGGCAAACCCTGCAACTGGCAAGCAATACAGCCAGCAAAAGCATCACCTATCAAGTTCGTAAAGGTGATTCCTTTGCCAGTATTGCCAAGCGTCACGGTGTAAACACCGACGATGTGATGCGATGGAATTCGGTAATCAGCAAAGCTAACAATTTACAACCTGGCTTGAAATTGACGTTGTTTGTTAACGACAAATCAACCCCGGAGACGTAGAGCCAGAATAACTGTAAAAAGCACCTTTCGAGGTGCTTTTTTTATGGTTGGAATTCGACAATTAGTGGGTTGTGATCGGAGGCTCTGGTCACTAAAACCGAAGCATCAACAACGGTAAGGCCACGATAAAAAATAAAGTCCAGAGGCCGGCCGAACGCACGACTGCGGTGATCGACGCGAAATTCAACCTCTTGTAAACCGGCCTCTTGTGCAAAGTGCTGCAAGGCATTAATACGTTGGCGGCTCCAGGCATTGAAATCACCCGCCAGAATAACTGGGCCACGATGTGAAGCAATTTGCTCACCAATCGGATCGAGCTGCTTACTGTAAACATCGACACCAAGACTGAAGTTTACTGCATGAATATTCACCACCATTAACAAGCGACCATCATGAATAGGATAAACAGTAACTAAAGCCGATTTAGACAAGCGCAGTAGCGGCTCACGCTCACGCAAAGGGCAACAGTATACTGGATGAGCCGCAGCCAGCGTCATCACACCAGAAGGGTGCTGAGGCAATGAAAAAGCAGGTACCTGATCAGCGGCCTGATAGCTAGCTGTCGCAAACCTCACCAACTCAGGTGTAGTTTGTGCTTCTTGCAGTAACATCAGTTGAGTATCACGCCCGAGTTCCTTAAGTACAGGCAGCCATCCAGCCCGCTGCTGCTTAAAGATATTCCACACTACCACTCGCAAAAATTCAGATGTAGGTAATGGTGCGCCTAACGGCAAGCCTTGATCGAGTTGCTTAGCAGCGCCAGGGAAGATCCGTTCAACCGGTTGTCCTGCAACATACCGCATTGCATATGTTCTTTTCGGCACGCTTATCGCCTATTCCTTATCTAAAATCACACTGGCTCAATAGTTAATAGCAGCCGGGATTCTATTGATTATACTCCCAGATATCCCGGCCAGTAATATCTTTTCCACAAGGGATTACCTAGATATAGGGATACTCAACAGTATATTCAATCTATCGCACGAATAAGCTGATGTATTAACAAAAAAGCCCACAATTCAAGTCATAGGCTGAAAATCAATATCTATCCTGTATTGCGGTGAAAATAATTTAGTGTACTCAGTGATAACCGTTCTCCCTGTTCAAGGCCATTCTTTCGTACCACTTTATTCATATGACTCGTGCCCGAGTTCCACCACTGCCCTCGTTGGTTTCTCGCTGATATACCGGTCATTTTCTGTAGAAGACCTCTTCTAATAAGCATCGTTGCTCCTGCCGCCACAGCAGGCAGCTCAATTTCCTTCATATCCACTGATCCAACTATTCCAGTTCTCCTTCTACCTCGGTTAAACGGAAGTAACTTATCCATCCTCTCAGCAGTGGTGCTAGCCTCGCAGTTACCTTGCCCGGCGCTTTCGGCTGTGACCCGTTGTCAGGCTGTAACCCGGAAAATTACAGCGCCATGGCCTCGCTACCATATTTTTTAACGATCGCGTTGTCTGCCCCTATCGGGCCTTTATTCTCTACTACTCGCTGATAAGCCAGCATCAGATTACTGCGTGTTACTACTGCCTGTTATCACCGTGCAGGTGACAACTCCACATCCATTTTCCCACTTTTCGGCGTATCTGTTTGAGACCCCGTCAAGGTGTACCAAAATGAAAAACCACCTTACATGTAAGGTGGCTCATTCAGTGGCTTAGGCTGTGATTAATCCCATTTTGGGGCTAAACCATCAGGGCTGACCAACCTCTCATTGCGATCCAACGTGGCGATCAAAGCCATATCAGTTGCATTCAGGCATAATTCCTGTGCTAGTAAGTTGCTGGCCAAGTTAGCAGCTTTAGTCGATGACGGAATAACGCTATAACCCAGTTGCATCGCCCAACTCAAAATAACTTGTGCGGGGGTCGCACCATGTTGCTCAGCAATCGTTTTAATCACGGGTTCTTCAAGTGCCTTGCCATAAGCCAATGTCATATAGGAGGTCACTCCGATGCCATTTTCTTTCGCAAAATCAACAACATTACGGTTTTGTAATAATGGAGAAAGCTCGATTTGGTTAGTTGCAATCTCTTTTGCACCAACGGCCACAATCGCCTGCTTCATTAAATCAATAGTAAAGTTAGAAATACCAATTTGACGAGTTAAACCTAGTTTTTTTGCTTTTAATAACTCGGACATAAATTCAGCAACAGACACTTCATCATTAGGTGATGGCCAATGAATCAGCGTTAAGTCTACATAGTCAGTTTTCAGTTTCTGTATGCTTTCTTGCAAGCTGGAAATTAATTTATCTTTTGATAAATTAGCAACCCAGATCTTAGTAGTAATAAATAGCTCATCACGATTAATACCACTCTCTTGAATTGCCTGACCAACAGCCGCTTCATTTTCATATATTTGTGCTGTATCAATTGCCCGATAGCCCAACCTCAGGGCTTGGCTCACTGAATCAATAACAATTTGATCTTGAAGGCGAAAAGTTCCTAATCCGAATGCAGGTATACCCATAATAGTTTCTCATTTTTTGCTAACAATCATTTTATCTTGCGAGTCATAACGAATATTTATCGGCAGTGGAATGTTCTAAATAACTACCAGATAAAAACTGAATACATTATGGCAAGATTTTTATCGACAAAAAATGGCCTATTAAACATAATACTTTTGATAAAATATCAACAATATCGGTGAAATTTTGGCTTCAAATGAGCGAGAATAAGCCGACATCATGACACTGGTGGCTAAAGTGGGTGAAGAGAAAATAGATAACTAAATAAATGGATGAAAAAAATAGGTAATGGAAGATGGAACTTACATTGTTGCTATTTTAGCAATGCAAAAAGCCCTGAATCTTAGATTCAGGGCTTTGCAATAAGTGGCGGAACGGACGGGGCTCGAACCCGCGACCCCCTGCGTGACAGGCAGGTATTCTAACCAACTGAACTACCGCTCCACCGATTCTTTTACGTGTATCTTCCTGATACTTAACCCCATAAGGGCCAGCGCTCCGCGCTGTGCAAAACCACTTTTAGCGATTTTGACAGTTACCAGATGTCACTCTGATAACTCGTGTTTGATGCCTGGCAGTGTCCTACTCTCGCATGGGGAGACCCCACACTACCATCGGCGCTACGGCGTT
>NZ_CGBP01000004.1 GCF_001053095.1 Yersinia similis
CACATGAAAAATAACGACAAACTCGATTCCCATACCCCAATGATGCAGCAGTATCTTCGGCTAAAAGCCCAGCACCCTGAAATACTCCTGTTCTACCGAATGGGGGATTTTTATGAACTGTTCTATAGTGATGCCAAGCGAGCGTCACAACTGTTGGATATCTCACTAACCAAACGTGGTGCTTCAGCTGGTGAACCCATACCTATGGCAGGCGTCCCCTATCATTCGATAGAAAACTATTTGGCTAAGCTGGTCCAATTAGGTGAGTCAGCCGCCATCTGTGAGCAAATCGGTGATCCGGCCACCAGCAAAGGGCCGGTTGAGCGTAAGGTCGTCCGTATCGTTACACCGGGCACAATCAGTGATGAAGCGCTGCTGCAAGAGCGGCAAGATAACTTACTGGCGGCTATCTGGCAGGATGCCAGAGGGTTTGGATATGCCACACTGGATATCAGCTCTGGCCGTTTCCGGGTCGCAGAACCCGCCGATCTTGAAACGATGGCTGCCGAGTTACAACGCACCAATCCTGCAGAGTTACTGTATCCGGAAAACTTCGAGCCTATGTCGTTGATCGAGCATCGACATGGCTTACGCCGCCGGCCTTTGTGGGAGTTTGAGCTGGATACCGCCAAACAACAGCTTAATCTGCAATTCGGGACCCGTGATTTAATTGGTTTCGGCGTTGAGCAAGCCCATCTGGCACTGCGGGCGGCGGGCTGCCTGCTGCAATATGTCAAAGATACCCAACGCACATCCCTACCGCATATCCGTGGCCTGACCATGGAGCGCCAGCAAGATGGCATCATTATGGATGCCCCTCCCCGCCGTAATCTCGAATTGACGCAGAACCTATCCGGTGGCAATGAAAATACGCTGGCAGCCATCCTCGATTACAGCGTGACGCCAATGGGTAGCCGGATGCTAAAACGCTGGTTACATATGCCAATCCGCGATATTCGCGTGCTCACGGATCGGCAACAAGCTATTGGTGGTTTGCAAGATATCACCACAGAGTTACAAACGCCATTGAGGCAAGTGGGTGATTTAGAACGTATTTTGGCACGTTTAGCTCTGCGGACGGCCCGTCCACGCGATTTAGCCAGAATGCGTCATGCTTTCCAGCAACTGCCGGAAATCCACCGTTTACTGCAACCCATTGATGTTCCTCATGTGCAGAACTTGTTATCGCAGGTGGGCCAATTCGATGAATTGCAAGACTTGTTGGAGCGGGCCATTGTCGAGACCCCACCAGTATTAGTCCGCGATGGCGGCGTTATTGCATCAGGTTATAACGCCGAGTTAGATGAATGGCGGGCGCTGGCCGATGGTGCAACCGATTATCTGGATCGGTTGGAAATCCGTGAGCGGGAGAAGTTAGGGCTAGACACACTAAAAGTGGGCTTTAATGGCGTACATGGCTATTACATTCAGGTTAGCCGTGGTCAGAGCCATCTGGTTCCTATTCATTACGTCCGTAGGCAAACACTGAAAAATGCCGAGCGCTACATTATTCCGGAGCTGAAAGAGTACGAAGATAAGGTTCTGACCTCAAAAGGCAAAGCACTGGCAATTGAGAAAGGGTTGTACGAAGAGATTTTCGATTTGCTGCTGCCGCATCTGCCAGAATTACAACTCAGTGCCAATGCACTGGCTGAATTAGATGTACTGGCTAATCTGGCGGAAAGAGCTGAAACACTTAACTACTCTTGCCCAACCTTGAGCGATAAACCGGGGATTAAGATTACCGGTGGCCGTCATCCGGTTGTCGAACAAGTTCTCAAAGAACCCTTTATTTCTAACCCGTTGACGTTATCTCCTCAGCGACGGATGTTGATCATTACTGGCCCGAATATGGGCGGTAAAAGTACCTATATGCGTCAAACGGCGCTGATTGTACTCTTGGCACACATGGGTAGCTATGTCCCTGCGGATCAGGCGACCATCGGTCCTATTGACCGCATATTTACCCGCGTCGGTGCCGCTGATGATCTGGCCTCTGGTCGCTCGACCTTTATGGTTGAAATGACCGAGACCGCCAATATTCTGCATAACGCCACCGAACAAAGCTTGGTATTGATGGATGAAATTGGCCGTGGCACGTCCACCTACGATGGTTTATCACTGGCTTGGGCTTGTGCAGAAAATCTGGCCAGCCGTATCAAAGCAATGACGCTATTTGCGACACACTACTTTGAATTAACGACATTGCCAGAAAAAATGGAAGGGGTGGTGAATGTTCATCTTGATGCATTGGAGCACGGCGAAACAATCGCGTTTATGCACAGTGTACAAGAGGGCGCAGCCAGTAAAAGTTATGGCCTGGCAGTAGCAGCGCTGGCCGGTGTGCCGCGCGATGTCATTAAGCGAGCGCGACAAAAACTGAAAGAACTGGAGTCACTCTCTAATAACGCCGTAGGCAGTACGATTGATGGATCACAAATGACGTTGTTAAATGAAGAGACACCACCCGCAGTGGAAGCGCTGGAAGCGCTGGATCCGGATTCATTGTCACCACGTCAGGCACTGGAGTGGATCTATCGCTTGAAGAACATGGTGTAAGCTAAAAAACCTGCGCCTAAAATCATTTTTAGGCGCAGGTTCCCAGCCTCTGATCGTTCGATCCTAGACGGGGCGCTGGGAGTAAAGCGTCCGTTCCATGATATCAAGGCTCAAACCTCTAGAGATTAGCGGTATCTTTATGAGCAGCCCATTCTCTTTGCCAGGGTATCAAAATCTTTGCGGGGGCACACAAAAACGGTGAACATCTATCTGTTCACCGTTTTTGTGTTTCATCGACTCTTGTTGTGCTTCATATCGGCCAAGTTTACTTTGCATTTTGCACAAAGCTTACTGTTCACCGCCTTTCATTCTGAAGACACACTTATTCGCGGAACAACGCCTCGATGCTCAGGCCTTGCGTTTGCAGGATTTCCCGCAGACGGCGTAAGCCTTCAACCTGAATCTGGCGGACACGTTCGCGTGTCAAACCAATTTCTCGACCAACATCTTCCAATGTTGCCGCTTCATATCCTAACAGACCAAAACGACGGGCCAACACTTCGCGCTGTTTTGCATTCAATTCAAACAGCCACTTAACGATACTCTGTTTCATATCGTCATCTTGTGTTGTATCTTCCGGACCGTTCTCATTTTCGTCAGACAGAATATCCAACAACGCTTTCTCTGAGTCGCCGCCTAAAGGCGTATCAACAGAAGTGATACGTTCGTTAAGGCGTAACATACGGCTCACGTCATCGACCGGCTTGTCGAGTTGCTCTGCAATCTCTTCCGCGCTCGGTTCATGATCCAATTTATGAGAAAGCTCTCGTGCTGTGCGTAAATAAACGTTTAGTTCTTTAACGATATGGATAGGCAAACGAATGGTACGGGTTTGGTTCATAATCGCCCGTTCAATCGTCTGGCGAATCCACCAAGTAGCGTAAGTGGAAAAACGGAAACCGCGTTCAGGATCAAACTTTTCCACCGCACGGATCAAACCAAGGTTACCCTCTTCTATCAGATCCAACAGCGCTAAACCGCGATTACTGTAACGGCGAGCGATCTTCACCACCAACCGCAAGTTACTCTCAATCATACGACGACGTGAGGGCACGTCTCCGCGCAATGCACGCCGGGCAAAATAAACCTCTTCTTCCGCAGTCAGCAGTGGCGAATAACCGATCTCGCCAAGATAGAGCTGCGTCGCATCCAGCACACGCTGGGTAACACCTTGCGCCAACAACTCATCTTCCGCTGACTCTAACTCGCTTTCGGTAGGTTCATCATCTACTAATGCTTTTTCATCAAAAATCTCAGTTTCCGTACTGTTCTCATCAAAATCAGCATCTTCATGCAACTCGTTAACTTTCAGCGTACTTTGGCTCATATGCTGCTCCTACCCGTGAATCCGGCGAGCAGAATACAGCGTATTCTGCCCAATCTATCGCTGCGGAAGGTAACGCAGCGGGTTTACGGATTTCCCCTTGTAACGAATTTCAAAATGCAATCTAACTGAACTGGTTCCGGTGCTACCCATGGTTGCTATTTTTTGACCCGCCTTCACTTCTTGTTGTTCCCGGACCAGCATTGTATCGTTATGAGCGTAGGCGCTCAGGTAATCATCATTGTGTTTGATGATGATTAGATTACCGTAACCACGCAGTGCGTTCCCAGCATACACAACCCGCCCACTTGCGGTGGCGAGGATAGGTTGCCCACGAGAACCAGCGATATCAATCCCTTTATTGCCCCCTTCGGAAGCAGAGAAGCTATCGATCGTTTTACCATCGGTTGGCCATCTCCAGCCACTAACTGGACCACCATTGCTGGTTGGCTCACTGACAGAACTGCCTGGTGCGGTAACAGGTGCTGTTGTAGCGACAACCGCACCAGATGATGGCAACATTTTACCAACATTCTGTTTACCCGAGTTTTCAGAATACGCGCTAGTTGATTGAGAATCAACCGTTGTAGTTGTGTTCTGAATAGTAGTTGTGTTCTGAATATTTGACGGCGGTTGTGCTATTCCGCCTGATGTAGCATCAGTGGCTGCTAACATACCGCCACCAGACCCATTACCCAATTGAATAGATTGCCCCACATTCAGGCTATAGGGTTCTGCAATATTATTTTTTGCTGCCAAATCACGGAAGTCATTTCCTGTTATCCAAGCGATATAAAACAGCGTATCACCACGCTTAACGGTATAGGTATTACCGCTGTAGCTTCCTTTGGGGATATTGTCGTAACTACGGTTATAAACTATGCGCCCCCCAGAGCTATCGGTGCTCGCTCCACTCAACATCGTACCTGAACGTTCGCCCCCCACACTGCTGATGGGTGCCGATGTTGAATTATCATTAGTACAACCCACTAACCACAAACTCACAACCGTACATGCCGCGACTCGGCGTAATCTAATCATTGGGCTTCCTGTGCTCATGCTTCCCCCATGACAGCAATAATAAGCGATATATCCAAATACCTTTACACTGTAGTTAAAGGTGAAGGCTGAAATAGAAAAGACTCATTTAGGCAAGTTCCCCTTTAACCAGAGGAACAAAACGGACTGCTTCCACCGTCTCAATATGGTATTCATTATTACGGCGTTGCACGTACTTTAATGTTTGAAACTGCTCTCCAACGGGAAGAACCAGTATTCCCCCTTCATCCAATTGCTCAAGTAATGCATCCGGAATTTCAGGCGGTGCTGCGGTTACAATAATGGCATCAAACGGCCCACGGGACTGCCAGCCTAACCAACCATCACCATGGCGGGTCGAAACATTATGCAGATCCAACTGTTTCAGGCGACGTTTTGCCTGCCACTGTAACCCTTTGATTCGCTCGACAGAACAGACATGATCGACCAGATGCGCCAAAATAGCCGTCTGGTAGCCTGACCCCGTTCCGATCTCTAAGACTCTGGACGTTGGCGTCAATTGCAGTAACTCTGTCATTCGCGCCACCATATAAGGCTGAGAAATCGTTTGACCCGCACCTATAGGGAGAGCGGTATTCTCATACGCCTTATGAGCCAACGCTTCATCGACAAAACGCTCACGCGGTACCGCTTCGATCGCCTGTAACAGGCGTTCGTCGTGAATACCTTGCTGACGTAACTGCATCAACAATGTTTGTATGCGTTTATTTACCATTCCCCGTCAACCTCAGTATTGGCTAACCAACTTTCAACCACTTCTTGTGCCGTATAAGCCGTTAAATCGACCTGAAGCGGCGTTATCGATACATAACCTTGTTCAACCGCCGCAAAGTCAGTATCTGGCCCTGCATCATACTTTTCACCCGGCGGCCCGATCCAATAAAGATCTTGCCCTCTGGGGTCTTGCTGACAAAATACCTGCTCTGCCGGATGGCGGCTACCACAACGCGTCACCCGAATCCCTTTAATTTCCGATAAAGGCAAATCAGGAACATTTATATTGAGGATCTTGCCGGTACGCAGTGGTTTGCGCTGCAACGCACGTAATAAACGGCAAGTCACTGCCGCCGCAGTATCGTAATGCTGATGACCGTTGAGCGAGACAGCCAAGGCTGGGTATCCCAAATGACGCCCTTCCATCGCCGCCGCTACGGTACCCGAATAGATAACATCATCCCCTAAATTAGGACCAGCATTAATGCCAGAGACAACAATGTCAGGGCGTGGACGCATCAGCGCATTCACGCCCAGATAGACGCAATCGGTGGGAGTACCTTGCTGCACCGCAATATCGCCATTAGATAAGGTGGTAATCCGTAATGCACTATCCAGAGTCAAGGCATTGGAAGCGCCACTGCGGTTACGATCAGGTGCCACAATCTGCACCTGAGCAAATTCCCGCAATGCACAGGCAAGTGTCTGGATCCCTGGCGCAGAGATGCCATCATCGTTACTCAATAATATCCGTATCATCAGCCCGATCCTGGTTCATTATTTCCCTCACCACACTGGTCGCAAAGCTCCCCGCAGGTAGCCAGAAACTCAGCTCAAGAGTGACATCATCCCACCAGTTGCTTATCATATTCTGCGGTTTTAGCAGTACTGCTCGGCGGCTACCTTCAACGCGTTCACGCTTAATCAGTGACAGTAATTCAGTTTGCTCTGCCAAACACGCCTGTTCGAAGGCTAATGCTTCACCGTGGGTACCCAGTTCACCGTCTCCCGGTAAAGGCGCGGTGATATTGAGTTCACCGGCAGTAACGCGCTGTTGTAACGCGGCTAACTCATCGGCTTGAGCAACAAACCAACTCCCACGCCCAGATAATTGTAGTGCATCACCCTCCAGCACCGTCGTCGATAGTTGTTGCGCCAAGCGGTGACTGCTAATCAGATTAAACATCGCGCTGCGGCTGGCAGACAGATAAAAGCTGCGTTTGCTGCGTTCTTTTACCCGGATTTCATTATTCGCCCATAAACGGGCCTGCACTAGATTATTACCACCACGGCCAAACCGCTGGCTACCAAAATAGTTGGGTACGCCATGGGCGGCTATCTGCTGTAAACGTTGTTCCACATCCTGGCGATCCGTAATGTGACGCAGTACTAAGGTAAACGCATTGCCTTTCAGTGAACCAATGCGTAATTTTCTTTTATGCCGCACCGCTTCCAATACTTCACACCCTTCCAGCTCAAAAGTGGCCAGATCTGGCGCTTCTTTTCCTGGCAAGTGCAAACAAAACCACTGTTCGGTGACCGCATAGCGGTCTTTTAACCCCGCATAACTCACCAGCCGCGGATGAAGTTTGGCGAAGCGCGCCAAATAATCAGCAACGAATTGGGTATTACAGCCATTTTTACGAATACGAACCAGCAGATGCTCACCTTCCCCATCTGGTTCAAATCCCAAATCTTCTACGACAACAAAATCTTCCGGATTCGCTTTTAAAATACCGCTCGTCGTAGGTTTACCGTGTAGCCAGGTCAGGTTTTCCATATCCATTCGTTATGCCTTAACCCTGTTCTACGTTAACTAATAAAACCACCGCTTCACACGCAATACCTTCACCACGCCCGGTAAAACCAAGTTGTTCCGTGGTAGTCGCTTTGACGTTGATGTCATCCATATGACATTGTAGGTCTTCTGCCAAATTAACGCGCATTTGTGGAATATGCGGTGCCATTTTCGGTGCCTGGGCAATAATGGTAATATCCAGATTACCCAGTTTATAACCTTTGGCCAGAATACGGCGATACGCTTCCCGCAGTAAACCTCGGCTATCTGCGCCTTTAAATGCCGGGTCAGTGTCTGGGAAGAGTTTCCCGATATCACCTAATGCAGCTGCGCCTAATAGCGCATCAGTGGCCGCATGTAATGCAACATCGCCGTCAGAATGGGCCAGTAAACCCTTTTCGTATGGGATACGCACACCACCAATAATGAGTGGACCACTGCCATTCTCGCCAAATTTATGAACATCGAAACCATGACCGATCCGCATTATTTGCATTCCTTATAATACTCTGACTATTTGACGTTGCAGTGCCGTTAGTATTGATTAACGTTCACGACTTTTACTCACCCGCATCACTGACTTGTCGCTGTTTAGGGGCTGTCGTTATTTAGGGACTGTCGCTGAGTTAAATAAAACTCAGCCAATGCCAGATCTTCTGGGCGCGTCACTTTAATATTATCAGAACGACCGGTAACTAATATTGGATGATAACCGCAATGCTCTAATGCAGAGGCCTCATCAGTCACCGCCAGCCCTTCTCTCAACGCACGGGATAAGCACAGTTTTAATAACTCTAGCGGGAAAAGTTGAGGCGTCAGCGCATGCCACAGGTCCTGACGATCCACCGTATGAGCAATGGCTTGAATACCTGGTTCGGCACGCTTCATCGTATCGCGCACTGGGGCTGCCAGAATTCCTCCCACATGACTGTATTCGGTAATCGATAACAGCCGGTTGAGGTCGTCTAGGTGTAAACAAGGGCGTGCCGCATCATGGACTAACACCCATTCAGTCTGCCCGGCCAGTTGTAAACCCGCCATCACGGAGTCAGCCCGCTGATCGCCACCGTAAACTGTACTGATACGCGGATCCTGCGCAATGGACAACGTAGAGAATTGTGTATCCTGCCGATGGATCACGACAATAACCCGCTGAATCCGTGGGTGGTGAAGCAAAGAAAAAATAGCATGTTCAATGATGGTTTTGCCCCCCACAGTTAAGTACTGCTTGGGGCAATCCGCCAACATGCGGCTACCAATACCCGCAGCCGGTAATACAGCGATCACTTCAGGAAGGGAAACTGCGAAGTTACTCATTATTTATTGCGCGTTATTTTGTGTCGAAGGGATACCCGCATTGCGTCTGGATTGGTCAGGAACCAGACGATAGAAACTTTCACCGGGCTTGATCATACCCAGTTCGTTACGTGCGCGTTCTTCGATCGCCTCTTGACCACCGTTTAAATCATCAATTTCAGCAAATAGCTGATCGTTCCGTACTTTCAGAGTGCTGTTATTAGCCTCTTGAGCAGCCACGTCTTCTTTTACCCGAACAAAATCATGAATACCATTCTTACCCAGCCACAATGAATATTGTAGCCAACCAAGTAAAACCAGCAATAGTAGCGTAAGTTTTCCCATTTCCGCCCCCTGAAAAACGGCCTAATCATCCCACAACTTTTCGTCGGACTCCACTCTGTGACGGAAATAGGCCACAAGATTCAGATTAAGGACGACTTCAGGCAAAAATACCATGCAAATCGATAAAAAACATTATTCATTATCGGGGCTATACCTAAAATCATTGGCGTTTCAGCCAGGCGGCTGATGAACGGAGATTAGCCAATGAGTTGGGTCAGTAAAAGCAACCCCCCCCCTGTGCTTCAAGTGCTAAGAAGAGATGGGATATTCAGAGAGTGTTTCAGTAGCGGGGAATCGGGTAAATGAAGCGTTCACCAACCAGTGAGCAGTGAAAACAGCATCCAGAAGAGGCACACCACGGCGATCCCCGTCCCACCAATGGTAAACAGCAGATGACCACGGGATAGCATACCCAGCGCGATACCTATCAGTACCGAAACGGGCATCAACGCCAGAAAGAACGGCCAAGTGTACAGTAGGAAAAAGACGGTATTGGGGCCATAAACAAAGAAAGGGATCGCAAACGCCAACCAGTAGAAAACAAAGCCTGTGACGCCACCAGAGAAGGAGTAAGACTGCTCCCCCTCTTCTTGCTGCTCATCGTTCATAATTTGGGTGACATTCTGCATGGAAACCCCTATAGGCACAGTTTACCGACACGTTCTAAGGACGCCTTCCCTGTAGCAAGAAGTGCATCTGTACCCAAAGTCATTGTCGTCAGGTAGGCTGCAGGTAAATCACGTCGAGCTGACAACGTCAGCGATTTGGGTGAGTACCAACGGCGAACAACCCTGTAGCGTCAAGTGCGAAGGGGATACGTTTAGGATTTGATAATAGCTCTACCACGCAGTACGTCTAACAATTGTTCAATCAAATTTGTTACTAATTGTTCACCCTGTAAATGGATATCAGGATACTCAGGCGACTCATAAATTGAATCGATCCCTGTAAAATTTTTAAGCTCCCCTGCACGGGCTTTTTTGTATAAGCCTTTCGGGTCACGGGCCTCACAAATTGCTAACGGCGTATCGACAAATACCTCAATAAACTGACCCGATGCCAGCATATCCTGTACCATTTTCCGTTCAGCCCGATGAGGGGAAATAAACGCCGTCAAAACTACCAGACCGGCATCAACCATCAGTTTAGCCACCTCGCCAACCCGCCGGATATTTTCACGACGATCATCGTCAGAAAAGCCCAAATCGCGGCAGAGGCCATGGCGCACATTATCACCATCCAGTAAGTAAGTACTGACACCGCGAGCGAACAACGCTTGTTCCAGTGCACCGGCCAGAGTGGATTTTCCTGAGCCCGACAGGCCGGTAAACCAAAGAACCACGCCCTGATGGCCGTGCTGTTGCTCGCGATCTTGTCGGGTGATTGCATGGGGGTGCCAGACGATATTCTCATCGTCTGCCCGTGTTTCTTGGTGATTGTCATCTAACTGATGGGCTGACACGCTATTTACCCCCCAGCAGATCACGCGCACCCCAATGTGGGAAATGACGACGAACCAAGGCATTTAATTCCAGCTCAAAGGCACTGAAATCATGATTTTCCTGATAAACCGACGCCAGCGCTTCGCGGACCAACCCGGCACCGACAGTGACATTACTCAGCCGATCAATAAAAATCATGCCACCGGTATCACGGTTGCGCTGATAGTTATCCAGTAATAAAGGCTCATCGAATGCCAGTTCAACCAGACCAATACCATTCAGCGGTAAATTTTCCACTACCCGTTGGGTTAGTGAATTGATTTCCACCTGATATTGAATATTTTCAACCCGCGCTCGGGTCTTTTTACCCGCCACTTTGATGTCATAACTTTGCCCGACGACCAGCGGTTGCTCGGCCATCCATACCACATCAACCAACGCGTTCCGAGCCACTTTCAGCGTTTCGCTGGCATCTACCAGTAAGTCGCCGCGGCTGATATCCACTTCATCAGCCAGAACCAGCGTAATGGCCTCACCAGGATTCGCTTCCGTCAGGTCACCATCAAAAGTGACGATGCGCGCAACGGTAGATTCCATACCGGATGGCAAGACTTTCACTTTTTGCCCAACCCGTACCACGCCTGCTGACAAGGTACCGGCATAGCCACGGAAATCCAGATTGGGCCGGTTGACGTATTGCACTGGGAAGCGCAAAGGTTGCTGGCGACTGACATTAACGACATCAACACTTTCTAATACTTCAAGCAGCGTGGGGCCAGAATACCAATCCATTTTCTCGCTGGGCGATGCCACGTTGTCGCCATCCAGAGCCGAGAGCGGGACAAATTTAATGTCCAGATCAGTTGGCAATTGTTCCGCGAAGCTGAGGTAATCGTCTTTAAATTGTGTGAAGACACTCTCTTGGAAACCCACCAGATCCATCTTGTTCACCGCGACCACGAGATGACGGATCCCCAACAAGGTGGCGATAAAGCTATGGCGACGGGTTTGATCCAACACTCCTTTGCGCGCATCGATCAACAGGATCGCCAGATCACAAGTAGACGCACCGGTGGCCATATTGCGAGTGTATTGCTCATGTCCTGGGGTGTCGGCAATGATAAATTTGCGCTTTTCCGTCGAAAAATAACGATAAGCCACATCAATGGTAATGCCCTGTTCGCGTTCGGCCTGTAAGCCATCCACCAGTAAGGCCAGATCCAGTTTTTCACCCTGTGTACCGATACGCTTGCTGTCAGTGTGCAATGTTGAGAGCTGATCTTCGTAGATTTGGCGGGTATCATGCAGCAAGCGACCAATTAGGGTACTTTTGCCATCATCCACGCTGCCACAGGTCAGAAAACGCAGCATGGTTTTATGCTGCTGAGCATGTAAGTAGGCTTCAACTCCGCCTTCATCAGCAATTTGCTGGGCAATAGAGTTGCCCTTTAAAATCATTGAGTTACTTTCTAATGTTGACTGTTTTTTAGCAATAGGTTCACTTTGTAATATCTGCTTGTTTTGCAATATCGTGCTCATCGGGCGCTCCTCAGAAATATCCCTGACGCTTTTTAAGCTCCATGGAGCCGGATTGATCGCGGTCGATCATTCGACCCTGGCGTTCACTGGTGGTGGAGATCAACATCTCTTCGATAATCGCCGGTAAGGTTTCAGCCTCAGACTCGACAGCCCCCGTCAGTGGCCAGCAACCTAAAGTCCGGAAACGCACCTTCTTCTGAACGATGACTTCACCTGGCTGTAAATCGATACGATCGTCATCAACCATTAACAACATGCCATCGCGTTCAACCACTGGGCGTGGCTTCGCCAGATACAACGGAACAATCTCAATTTTCTCGAGGAAAATATATTGCCAGATATCCAATTCGGTCCAGTTGGATAGTGGGAATACGCGGATGCTTTCGCCTTTGTTAATCTGGCCGTTGTAGTTGTGCCACAACTCAGGACGTTGATTTTTAGGATCCCAACGGTGAAAACGGTCACGGAAAGAATAAATACGCTCTTTGGCGCGGGATTTTTCTTCATCACGCCGTGCGCCACCGAAAGCGGCATCAAAACCGTATTTGTTCAACGCTTGCTTCAAACCTTCAGTTTTCATGATATCGGTATGTTTGGCACTACCGTGGACAAAAGGGTTTATCCCCATCGCCACCCCTTCCGGATTGCGATGAACCAACAGTTCACAGCCAAATTCTTTAACCGTGTGGTCGCGAAACTCATACATCTCACGGAATTTCCACCCCGTATCCACATGCAGTAGTGGAAACGGCAAATTACCGGGGAAGAATGCTTTGCGTGCCAAATGCAGCATCACAGAAGAGTCCTTGCCGATAGAATAAAGCATCACCGGGTTACCGAATTCAGCGGCCACTTCACGGATGATATGGATACTCTCCGCCTCCAATTGCCGTAAATGAGTGAGTCGTTTTTCGTCCATAACAGATCCTTTATGCCAAATTCACAACTGATGGGCTGATCGCCGATTCAGTCTGCGGTTGTTGCCCAAACCAGGCAATTTGGTGATGTAAATTCACCACTTCACCAATCACCAGTAATGCCGGTGTCGGTGCCTGCTGTGCGAGTGATTCGAGTTGTGCCAACGTACCGATCAGGACCTGCTGGTCCACACGGGTTCCACGGCCAATTACTGCCACCGGCGTGCTACTGGCCCGGCCATGGGCGATCAACTGTTGGCTGATTGCCGCCGCTTTCACCGTTCCCATGTAGATAGCCAGTGTCTGACGACCACGGGCCAGCGCCTGCCAATCCAGATCATCGCTATCAGGACGGCAATGCCCGGTAATAAATGTCACGCTTTGCGCATGATCGCGGTGTGTCAGGGGAATACCGGCATAGGCTGTCGCCCCCGCAGCAGCCGTCACCCCCGGTACCACCTGAAACGGGATCCCCGCTTGCGCCACAACTTGTAACTCTTCACCACCCCGACCAAAAATAAAGGGGTCGCCACCTTTTAGCCGTACTACCCGTTTTCCTTGCTGTGCCAGAGTGACCAACAACTGATTGATTGCCTCTTGGGTAACCGAATGCGCCCCCGCCCGTTTCCCCACACAGATGCGTTCAGCATCGCGACGCACCAAATCCAAGACTTCCGGACTGACTAAATGGTCATACAGCACAACATCTGCCTGCTGCATCACTTGCAAACCACGTAACGTTAATAACCCCGCATCACCGGGACCTGCACCGACTAAAGCCACCTCGCCGAGTGCACTGTGTTGGCCCTCTAGCGACAGTTGTAATTCATTTTCAGCCTCGGTTAACTGACCACGGCTGATAAGGCTGGCAAAGCGCCCGCTGAATGCATTTTCCCAAAAGCGGCGGCGCTCCCCCATAGAGGTAATATGCTGCTTAACCCGTCCACGCCAGCGCCCAGCCATAGCGGCCATATCACTGAGACGAGTAGGCAGTAAGGCTTCCAACTTCTCACGCAGTATCCGTGCCAGCACCGGTGCCTGGCCGGAAGAGGAGATCGCGACCACCAGCGGTGAACGATCCACAATCGAAGGAAAAATAAACGAGCAAAGGGGTTGATCATCCACCACATTCGCCAAAATACACCGTTGATCTGCCGCTGCGAAAACAGCAGCATTCAGTACGGTATCGTTAGTTGCGGCAATCACCAGAAACACGTTGTCCAACTGTTCAGGCAGAAAATCCTGTGCCAGCCAATGGATACGGCCATCCTGATACTGCTGTTCGAGTTCAGATGAGAGGGTTTGCGCCACTACCCACACCTGTGCACCTGCGCGGTGCAGTAATTCAATTTTTCGCCCAGCAACTTCGCCACCGCCAACGATCAATACCGGGCGTTGTTTCAAGTCGGCAAATAGAGGTAGATAGTCCACAACAGCCTTCGATTACATGATAAAGCGTAGGGTGACTATAGGGGGGGGCCATGACCTTATGAAATGACGAAAAGTAATTACAAGTTCCATAATGATATATAGCCTTAATAGTAGGGCTCACAGCTAAGTTAGCTGACTATCACAATGCGTTATTTTCTTATGGGCTGACAGAGATGTCGGTATTTTAGACAGCATTCCTAAAGTCTTTGGCGTGAGTTTTAAAGCCATTGGCGTGAGTACAGTTAACACCGCAAAGTGATGAAGATTTTAATAATGTAAACTATTTGGCTACGTACTGACCCAGCCGCATCAGTAAACAGACCTGCGATAGCGCAAGGATCCTGTTACCACGACGACAAACATTCGCAGTGCCTAAAAAATAATTTCCGATTGCGAGATATTGCGCAAAATGGATAAAAAACCAATAAATTCAAGGCATGGGAGATCATTATGATCGCCCTTTTTCGTGTTTTTCACGTATAACAATTGGTGGGTATTACACCCACAACTAATTGACTCAATACTACTTGTAGGTATGATACCCACAAGTAGCTCACCAGGGGGTTCACATGGAGAGTGGCGAATTAATAAAACGCTTAGAGGATGCAGGCTGGCAAATCAGAGGAGGCAGAAAAACGAATAGTGGTAGCCATGTTACGCTGTGCAAACCCGGTGTACGCAAAATCATTACGCTACCTTACCCACGTAAGGATATATCCAAAGGTTTACTGAGACAGGCTCAGAAAATTGCCGGAATTAAATTGATTTAAACAACGCTGCATACCCTAAATAATTCGAGTTGCAGGAAGGCGGCAAACCGAGCGAATCCCAAGAGCTTATTTATTCGACAAGTCAGTGACTGGGATGAACGAAGGCAGCCAACGCACATGCAACTTGAAGTATGACGGATATAGACAGCTTAGGGAGCTAACCATGATCTACCCTATTTTTATCTTCAAAACCGTTGAAGGATTCGACGGTTATTTCCCCGACATTGACGGCTGTTTTTTCGCAGGGAATACCTTTGCCGATATCAGCAAGAATGCGGAAGAAGCTTTTGCCGTCCATATTGAAGCGCTAATGAATGAAGGTTTCCCATTGCCTAGTCCCCCCAAAGATCCGCACCGCTATATTGGCGATCCGCGTTTAAAAGAAGAGGGTGGCATTCTGGGCTTTGTTGAGATTGACCCGGCTAAATATGAAAGTAAGGCCGTCAAATTTAATCTAACTATGTCACAAAACTTACTTACTGCGATTGATAAGTTCATTGCCACCAACCGTGGCTACAAAAATCGTAGCCAGTTTCTGGCCGAGCTAGCCCGTGAGAAAATCATCAGCTAATCGCGGTAAAAAAAGAGGGGCGCTCTTAGCGCCCTCCTAATCAGCCATAGACATTACACTTAACCTTCATGCAAACCACACTCGCGTTTCAAGCCAAAGAAACGGGTCTCTTCCTCACTCATGCCCGGTTCCCATTTACGGGTTGTATGGATATCACCGACAGATAAATAACCTTGCTCCCATAGAGGATGATAACTCAGGCCATGTTGTGTTAGGTATTGATAAACTTGGCGATTATCCCAATCAATAATGGGCAACAGCTTAAATATGCCACGCTGAAGCGCCAACACTGGCAATTGTGAACGGCTACCAGATTGTTCACGGCGCAAACCCGCAAACCAGGTTTGTGCACCTAAAGTCTCCAACGCCCGATTCATTGGTTCAACTTTATTGAGGTTGTTATAACGCTCAATACCCTCCACCCCCTGCTCCCATAATTTGCCATAACGGGCTTCCTGCCAGGCAGGGCTGTGTGCGGCACGAAACACCTGCAAATTAAGTTGAAGCTTCTCGGTTAGGTCATCAATAAAACGATATGTTTCTGGGAACAGGTAACCGGTATCAGTCAGGATCACCGGAATATCAGGACGCTGACGGGTCACCAGATGCAAACAAACCGCAGCCTGAATCCCAAAACTGGAGGAAAGGACAAATTCGCCGGGCAAATTATCCAATGCCCAACTGACACGCTCCTGCGCGGTCAAATGCTCAAGTTGACCATTCACCAGCGCCAGCGCCGCCGCTTGCTCAGCTTTCGGCAACGCATTCAGTTCGCTCAGATTAAATTGACTCACATCACCTCCTGTACGTCGTAAAAGTCACGGGCAGAGTCAATCACCGGTGCAATTACCCCTGCACGAATAACAAAATCGCCAAAACCTTCATTAACATGACGCTCTTTCGCCCAGCGTCCAACCAGTTGATCAGTGATAATCAGAATTTCATCTGCGGTAATATTCTCACGGTACATCCGTGGAATACGGGTACCTTCACGGTTACCGCCCAAATGCAGGTTATAGCGGCCAACGGCTTTGCCCACCAACCCCACCTCGGCCAGTAATGCGCGGCCACAACCGTTCGGGCAACCGGTCACCCGCAAAACAATATGTTCATCCGCCAGACCATGTTGCTGCAAAATACCCTCAACGCGGGTGACAAACTCTGGCAGGAAGCGTTCCGCCTCCGCCATAGCCAGCGGACAGGTTGGGAAAGAGACGCACGCCATCGAGTTTTCACGCTGTGAAGTGACATTGTCATCCATCAGGCCATGTTCACGGGCCAGTGCCTCAATCCGGGCTTTATCTTTTTCCGGGACGCCTGCCACAATCAGGTTCTGGTTAGCCGTCAAACGGAAATCGCCCTGATGAATTTTAGCAATCTCAGCAACTCCGGTTTTCAGACTACGACCGGGGTAATCCAGCAGACGACCATTTTCAATAAATAATGTCAGATGCCACTTTTTATCAACGCCTTTCACCCAGCCGATGCGATCACCGCGCCCGGTAAATTGATACGGTTTGATCGCACTAAAGCTAACGCCAGCCCGTTTTTCAACTTCTGCTTTGAAGGTCTCTACCCCCACCCGCTCCAATGTATATTTGGTCTTGGCATTTTTACGATCTGTACGATTGCCCCAATCACGCTGGGTCGTCACGACCGCTTCAGCAATCGCCAAAGTGTGTTTCAGCGGGATGTAACCAAATTCACTGGCTTTGCGCGGATAGGTATTTTTATCACCATGAGCAATAGATAACCCACCGCCCACCAGCACGTTAAATCCAATCAGCTTGCCTTTATCTGCCACAGCAACAAAGTTCAAATCGTTGGCATGCAAATCAACGTCATTTTGCGGTGGAATAACAACTGTCGTTTTAAATTTACGAGGTAAATACGTTGCGCCGAGGATCGGCTCTTCATCCGTAGTCGCGACTTTTTCCGCATCCAGCCAAATTTCGGCATATGCGCGGGTACGTGGTAATAAATGTTCCGAGATCTTCTTCGCCCATTCGTAGGCTTCCTGATGCAACGCTGATTCCACCGGATTTGAGGTACAGAGCACATTACGGTTCACATCGTTCGCCGTCGCCAGTGCATCTAATCCCAACTCATTCAGCAATTGATGTGCGGGTTTCACATTGCCTTTCAAAATGCCATGGAACTGAAATGTCTGACGGTTAGTGATGCGAATACTGCCATATAGGGTGTTATCAGCGGCAAACTTGTCAATGCCTAACCACTGTTGCGGGGTAATAATCCCACCCGGCAAGCGGCAACGCAGCATCATGGCATGGCGCGGCTCTAGCTTCTGCTCAGCACGTTCAGCGCGGATATCACGGTCATCCTGCTGGTACATGCCGTGAAAACGGATCAACAGGAAATTATCGCCACTGAAACCGCCAGTCAGTCCATTGTTCAAATCTTCCGCAATAGTCCCACGCAAGAAATTGCTTTCCGACTTCATGCGCTCGCCATCAGAAAGTTTTCCACTGACGACGAGTGGCCCTGGGTGTTTTTCATTCATCAGTACACATCTCGCTGATAGCGACGCGCTTGGCGCAACTCACTTAAATATTCATCAGCCTGCTCGGCATCCATTGCACCGTGCAGAGCCACCACGTCCAGTAAAACCTGCTCAACGTCTTTCGCCATGCGGTTAGCATCGCCACAGACGTAAATGTGGGCACCTTGTTGTATCCAGTTCCACAGTTCCGCGCCCTGTTCACGCAATTTGTCTTGTACGTATATTTTATGCGCTTGATCACGGGACCAGGCCAGATCAATGCGCGTCAACAAGCCTTCTTTGACATAGCGTTGCCATTCAACCTGATACAGAAAATCCTCGGTGAAATGAGGATTACCGAAGAATAACCAGTTCTTGCCACTGGCCCCATCAACTTCACGCTGTTGCATAAAGGCGCGGAACGGCGCGATACCGGTGCCTGGCCCGATCATGATGACGGGTATTTCCGGGTTAGCAGGCAAACGGAAATTATCATTATGTTCAATAAAGACACGGATATCGCCATCGACTTCCAGCCGGTCCGCCAGATAGCCGGAAGCACCGCCACTGCGCGGTCGGCCATCAATGTCATAGCGCACCACACCCACGGTGATATGCACCTCATTTTCGGTCTCAGCTTGCGAAGAGGCGATGGAGTACAACCGTGGAGTTAAGGGGCGCAATAACCCCACCAGTTGATCGGCGTTAAGATCAGACGGTGCCTGCCGCACCATATCAACGAATGGCGTATTCTTAGCGTACCGTTGCAAGGCCGGTTTATCTGCCAGCAATGCAATCAAGGTTTCATCGCGTGATAGTGCGGCGTACTTATCGACGATCAGCGTCGTATTTTGTGTCAGTTCAAGGTGACTGAACAGCGCCTGTGCCAATGGAATATTTTGTCCGTCAATACTGACCGACTCATCACCTTTGAGCCACAACAGCGCAAGCAACTCTTCGACCAAAGCAGGATCATTATCAAACCAGACACCTAAAGCATCACCTGGTTGGTAACTCAGCCCTGAGTCACCTAAATCGATTTCAATATGACGAACATCTTTTTCTGAATTACGCCCAGTCACTTTTTGCTGTACAGATAACTGTGCGGTTAGCGGCGCGGTTTTACTGTATGGGCTAACGCTAATAGCACCACCAGACGTTATCGCCGCTGCTGCCGTAGCTTGTGCCGGAGCTGTAGATTGTACTGAAGATGCAGATTGTACTGGAGATGCAGATTGTACTGGAGATGCAGATTGTACTGGAACCTTGGCCTGCAACGCGGCAACCACTTGCTGACGCCACTGTTGTGCTTGTGCCTGATATTCAACATCGGCATCGACACGATCCAGTAGCCGTTGAGCGCCAAGTTCTGCCAGCTTGCTATCAAAATCTTTCCCGGCCTGACAGAAGTGTTCGTAAGAGGTATCACCTAAGCCAAAGACAGCAAAAGCGGTCTCCGGTAATTTCGGGGCTTTTTTAGAAAACAGGAATTTATGTAGTGCAACGGCTTCTTCCGCAGGTTCCCCCTCTCCTTGGGTCGACGCGACCACCACCAGTAAACGCTCCTGCGCAATTTGTTTAAACTTATAATCACCGGCATTAACCAGATTGACACGAAGCTGGGTAGCCAGAAGATCATCGCGCAGTTGCTCAGCTAAACGCCGGGCGTTACCGGTTTGAGACGCTGAAATCAGGGTGACTGTCACCGGTGGGGGGGCCACTACCGCAGGGGAAGCAACAGCACTGGGCTGCTGGTTAACCATTCCCCAGAAATAACCCGACAACCATGCCATTTGGGTTGGGGAGAACTCACCCACCGCCGCTTGCAAACGGGCCAACTGCTCTGGCGATAGCGGAAGTAACGAAGTTGGAGGAGCCTGAGTCGTCATTGCAGTACGAATTCCCTTATGCTTTAGCTGTGGTTGGCACAAATATTTGTCGATACAAGCAGGACAATTCGTGCCACAAAGTCTTGATAGTTTGTAAGGTTAACCATCCTGAGAATAACAATTAAAGAAGCGATAGAAATAATAAATAACCAAAACGACTAAGCAATTTTTCAGGTAATCGATATGAATTAAAGTGTTCAGGTTATTAGCGAAATTTTTTGGGGCTTACAATAGGCGATGACATTGTTATGTCTGCATAAAAATCAGTAAGCTATGTAAATAAAACCGGAGTACAGTGGGCGAAATAAAGATTCATATGACGCGCGATCATAGCCAGTACCGGTGCTTTCCGGTACTATGCGGCGGATTTTTGAGTCAATAAGGTCATGATTATGAGCACCACCCTATTTAAAGATTTTCAGTTTGAGGCGGCACATCGGTTACCGCATGTTCCTGAAGGTCATAAATGTGGCCGTTTACACGGTCACTCATTTATGGTTCGTTTGGAAGTTACGGGTGAAGTTGATGCTCACTCTGGCTGGGTGATGGATTTTGCCGCCCTAAAAGCTGTGTTTCAACCCATTTGGGAACGTCTTGATCATCATTATCTGAACGATATTCCTGGCTTGGAAAACCCAACCAGCGAAGTTTTAGCCCGTTGGATTTGGCAACAACTTAAACCCGAATTACCAGAACTCAGTGCGGTGATGATCAAAGAGACCTGTTCTGCTGGCTGCGTTTATCGTGGATAAAAAATTTCTGCAAGTGATTGAGCGCCGCTAACTTTCCACCTAGTCAAATACCGCTGCAGCGTCAAGGACGAAACCTGATACCCAAAGTCATTGGCGTTGCAGCAAAGCGGCCAGTGAACAAGCCCCGATGAGTCTATTTATTTTAAGGTCAACGACCAGTAAGTGATTCGGGCGAGTGAGCGCCGCTAACCGTCCATCCAGCTAAAACCGCGACAGCGTCAAGGACAAAACCTGATACCCAAAGTCATTGGCGTTGCAGCAAAGCGGCCAGTGAACAAGCCCCGATGAGTCTATTTATTTTAAGGTCAACGACCAGTAAGTGATTCGGGCGAGTGAGCGCCGCTAACTTTCCATCTAGTCAAATACCGCTGCAACGTCAAGGATGAAGGGTATCAAGCGATATTGAGATATTTATGTGTCTGCATCGACAACCGCCAGTTCTTAGCGATGCAGGTTTCAATACACAGCTTAGTCGCATCCTCTTTCTGGCTTATCGGCTGCAACGCAATAATCCGTTTTTTATCATCATCCAACGTCGCCAGTAACGCCTCTAATGCTTCGATATCCCGTAACCGGCCAACCGGATGCTTAATTTCATCCGCACGCTGGAGTGCCTGTGGCAATATTTTTAGGCCACCGCGCATATTCACTTTTGGTGAAACGGTCACCCAAGTCTGGGCAGAACACCGCACTTCATGAGTACCACTGGTTTCAATCTGGCAACTGAAGCCAGCTTGCTCCAACAGTGACGTTAAAGGGAGGAGATCGTAAATGGATGGCTCACCACCCGTGATAACCACATGGCGGGCGGTATACCCTTGCTGAGCGAAAAGATCTAACAGTTGCTGTTCACTGGCTGAACCCCAGGCATCACTTTCTGCGGTTTTCACCATAATGCGCTGCATATCGACTTCCCGATCCGCTTCTTTTTCCCAGGTATGTTTGGTGTCACACCAGCTACAGCCTACCGGGCAACCTTGCAAGCGAACAAAAATCGCTGGAACGCCAGTGAAATAACCCTCGCCCTGCAACGTCTGGAACATTTCATTAATCGGGTACAGCATCAGTATCTCTATCGTTATTCAAATCAGTGACCGATTATCGCAGATTACCCGGCCTCCACCAAACTGGCTACGCTCGGGTAGCCAGTTTAACTGTATCCGACGGTTACTCAATGACTCCACATGCCATCCGTGCGCCACCACCGCCTAAAGGCATTGGATGATCAGAGTAATTATCACCGCCAGCATGGATCATTAACGCATGCTGTTTCACCTCTGACAACGATTTCAGGCGCGGAGCCAATACGGGATATGTGGCGGTGCCATCTGCATTAACCACCAATCCCGGCAGATCCCCCAGATGCCCTTTATCGTTGTAAGGACCAAGGTGTACCCCGGTCTTATTTGGGTCAAAATGCCCCCCTGCTGCCAATGCCGGCACGGCCTTGCCATCTTTCATCCCCGGAGCACAACTGGGTTTTTCATGCAGATGAAAACCGTGAATCCCCGGTGCCAGCCCAGTGAGATGCGGCGTAAACAGTAAGCCATAAGCGGTCTCAGTCACCGTCACTGTGCCAAGCGCTTTCCCATTCCCCTGTGGCAATGATTCATTGATCTTCACAGTCATGCTAGCCTTATTATTCATGCCAACCATATCATTCATGCTAGCCTTATCATTCATGCCAGCCATATCATTCATGCTAGCCTTATTATTCATACTGTCCTTATCATTCATGCTGGCCATATCAGTCATACCGGCCATGTTAGCGGCCAATGTTGCGCTGGAGTAAAGAATAACAGGTAGCAGTAATGTACTTAATTTCATATTGTTATATCCCTTATATGCTGATTAAGTCTGGTTTAATCTTGTCAATAGGAAACTTTTGACGATTAATTATTGCTTATATCTTATTCTCCCGCATACCAAAGTTGTCACGTTTTGTTGAATTTGTTGAATTTGTGTTTCATTTAGGAAAAGTTTTAGTTGGTGGTCGAAATATGGGTAGAGCCATATAGTTATGGTAGGTGGGGTTTTACAATAAACCAACCTGAGCGGCTCTAAGAAAGCCAGCATCTGATTTTGTCGATCAGTAAAATCAACTCATAAAAAAACCCGCCGAAGCGGGTTTTAAATTAATCGGTTAACATAATCAACCAGTTAACTTAATCAACTCATTAAGAAAGCAGAGCGCAGTAATTACTGGCCTTTAACTTCTTTCAGACCGTTGAATGGTGCGCGGTCGCCCAGCGCTTCTTCGATACGGATCAGTTGGTTGTATTTAGCAACACGGTCAGAACGGCTCATAGAACCCGTTTTGATTTGGCCTGCTGCTGTACCTACTGCCAAGTCAGCGATAGTCGCATCTTCGGTTTCACCTGAACGGTGAGAGATAACCGCGGTGTAACCTGCGTCTTTTGCCATCTTAATAGCAGCCAGAGTTTCGGTCAGAGAACCGATCTGGTTGAATTTGATCAAGATAGAGTTAGCAACACCTTTCTCGATACCTTCTTTCAGGATCTTGGTGTTGGTTACGAACAGGTCATCACCCACCAACTGGATTTTGTCACCCAGAACTTCAGTCTGGTATTTGAAGCCAGCCCAGTCAGATTCGTCCAGACCATCTTCAATGGAGACGATTGGGTACTGTTTGGTCAAGTCTTCCAGGAAGTGAGTAAACTCTTCGGAAGTGAAGGCTTTGTTACCTTCGCCAGCCAGAACATATTTGCCGTCTTTATAGAACTCAGAAGCCGCACAGTCCATAGCCAGAGTGATGTCTTTGCCCAGCTCGTAGCCTGCTGCTTTTACTGCTTCAGCGATAACAGCCAGTGCCTCAGCGTTAGAACCCAGGTTTGGTGCATAGCCGCCTTCATCACCAACAGCCGTGTTCAGGCCTTTGGCTTTCAGTACTTTAGCCAGATGGTGGAACACTTCAGAACCGATGCGAACCGCTTCTTTCAGAGTTTTAGCGCCAACTGGCTGAATCATAAACTCTTGAATATCAACGTTGTTGTCAGCATGTTCGCCGCCGTTGATGATGTTCATCATTGGCAGTGGCATAGAGAATTTGCCTGGGGTGCCGTTCAATTCAGCAATGTGCTCGTACAAAGGCATGCCTTTAGACGCTGCTGCTGCTTTCGCTGCTGCCAGAGAAACAGCCAGAATGGCGTTAGCACCAAACTGGGATTTGTTCTCAGTACCGTCCAGATCGATCATGATTTTATCGATGTTGGCCTGATCTTTGGCATCTTTACCAATAACTGCCTGAGCAATTGGGCCATTTACCGCAGCAACGGCTTTCAATACGCCTTTGCCCAAGAAACGGGATTTGTCACCGTCACGCAGTTCCAGTGCTTCACGGGAACCAGTAGAAGCACCTGATGGTGCCGCAGCCAAACCAACGAAACCGCCTTCTAAATGAACTTCGGCTTCTACAGTTGGATTACCACGGGAGTCGATGATTTCACGACCGATGACTTTAACAATTTTGGACATTAGATTTTCCTCAGTACAAGTTAAACTAAAACTCCAGACAGAGGGGGCGACATCTCAGCCGCCCCCTACCACCAAATATTTTATTTCACCTGGCGCTTTTGATAATCACCAGCCGCTTTCACAAAGCCGGCAAACAACGGGTGACCATCACGTGGCGTCGAAGTAAATTCTGGATGGAATTGACAAGCCACAAACCACGGGTGGTCTGGTAACTCGATGATTTCCACCAGTTTGTTATCCGCAGAACGCCCCGCCACGCGTAAACCAGCAGCTTCAATCTGCTTCAACAACATATTGTTTACTTCATAGCGATGACGATGACGCTCAACGATGGTCGGTTCGCCATACATTTGACGAACCAAACTACCTTCGGTCAGGTGACATTGCTGCCCCCCTACGCGCATGGTACCGCCCAAATCGCTTTCTTCCGTACGGATTTCAACGTTACCGTCTTCATCACGCCATTCGGTGATTAATGCAACCACCGGATACTTACAGTCTGGCACAAATTCTGTAGAGTTCGCGTTTTCCATCCCCGCCACATTGCGGGCGAACTCCATCAGCGCAACTTGCATACCCAGGCAAATGCCCAGATAAGGAATATTGTGTTCACGGGCATAACGCGCCGCCAGGACCTTGCCTTCCACGCCACGGTAGCCGAAACCACCAGGTATCAAGATCGCATCAAGCTCTTTAAGCATCTCTTCACCGCGGGTTTCAACATCCTGCGAATCAATAAGCTTAATATTAACGGTCAGACGATTTTTCAACCCACCGTGCTTCAATGCTTCAATCACTGATTTATAGGCATCCGGCAATTCTACATATTTACCGATCATCCCGATGGTCACTTCGCCACCCGGATTTGATTCTTCGTATAATACCTGTTCCCATTCCGCAAGATTTGCTTCAGGACAAGTTAAGCTGAATCGTTTACAAATATAATCGTCAAGGCCCTGTGATTTCAATAGCCCTGGGATTTTATAAATGGAATCAACATCTTTAAGAGAGATAACTGCTTTTTCTGGCACATTACAGAATAATGCAATTTTGGCACGTTCATTAGCAGGAACGGCACGGTCAGAACGGCAAATCAGCACATCCGGTTGAATACCGATAGATAGCAGTTCTTTAACCGAATGTTGCGTTGGCTTGGTTTTGACTTCACCAGCAGCAGCCAGATAAGGAACCAGCGTCAGGTGCATATAAAGAGTATGCTCGCGGCCAACATCAACCGCCATCTGACGAATAGCTTCCAAGAATGGCAGGGATTCGATATCCCCTACGGTGCCGCCAATTTCGACCAATACAACATCATGGCCTTCACCGCCTTCAATGATGCGCTCTTTGATTGCATTGGTGATATGGGGAATAACCTGAATGGTTGCACCCAAATAGTCGCCACGGCGTTCTTTACGCAGAACTTCGGAATAGATACGGCCAGTGGTGAAGTTGTTACGACGGGTCATTTTGGTGCGAATGAAGCGCTCATAGTGCCCTAAATCCAGATCGGTCTCAGCACCATCTTCGGTGACAAAAACTTCCCCGTGTTGTGTCGGGCTCATGGTGCCCGGATCCACGTTGATATACGGGTCCAGTTTCATGATGGTAACGTTGAGGCCACGGGCTTCAAGTATAGCCGCCAGGGAGGCTGCGGCAATGCCTTTACCCAGAGAGGATACGACCCCGCCGGTCACAAAAATATAATTAGTTGTCATGCTGAACCTGAGAGTTTAGGTTTAAAGACGATGGAAGTACCAGGACGGGAAAGTAGTATACCGGAACCTTGGTTTCGCTACAAATGATCTCCGCACCCGTGGCGGTTTTTACCACTAAAACCGCGCAGAACAGCGTCTTGCTATCCGTTATAATTCAATATATTAACGTAATTAAAATTCCACAACCATCTGTAAAATGAATTAAAACACCTTACATTTCAGTTTCTTGCTTTTTAACTTGCTGCCAGGCGGCTTCCATTTCATCAAGCGTCGCACTCTCCATGGTTTGACCTGATGCCATAACTATTTGTTCTACCTGACGAAAACGCCGTTCAAACTTACGATTAGCCGCTTGTAGCGCATTCTCAGCTTTATGGCCCAGATGGCGCGATAGATTGACGGTGGCAAAGAGTAAATCACCAATTTCCTCACCCAACTTTTCCTCATTGACGACTGTCTGACGCGCTTCGAACATGACTTCGTCAATCTCTTCGTAAACCTTATCGAGTACCGGCCCTAACGTGCTCCAATCAAAACCGACTGACGCACAACGTTTCTGAATTTTATGGGCTTTCATCAATGCAGGCAACGCATCAGGGATATCATCCAATGCTGAATACAATGCCTTCTCTGCTCGCTCTTCGGCTTTCCGTGATTCCCACCCCGCCAGTGCGGCCTCACTGTCAACCGCCGCCTGAGTGACATTTTGAGACGCATCAGGGAAGACATGGGGATGGCGGCGCTCAAGTTTATCGCTAATCGCATGGCAAACGTCATCAAAGGCAAACAGCCCCTGCTCCTGCCCCATTTGGGCATAAAACACCACCTGGAACAGCAAATCACCCAGTTCTTCTCGAAGGTCATCAAAATCCTTGCGCGCAATCGCATCAAGCACCTCGTAAGTCTCTTCCAGCGTATAAGGAGCGATGGTGTCAAAGGTCTGTTTGCGATCCCATGGGCAACCATTCTCTGGGTCACGCAGAGCGCGCATAATATCCAATAAACGTTGCAGGGCGACTGCTGTAGAATCAGGGAAAGTCACTGGTTGAGTCATTTCAATTTATTCACTTTTTTGTCTTTAAAATTCGAAGCGTCGAGAGCATAGGCAGATTGATTGCAGCCAGCCGCCACGCCCCCGAAATGTATACCCGATCTTATAAAAACCGGTACATGAGGAGGGCGAGCACCGCCCAATATCAATAGAGTAAAGCGCAATCAATAGAGCAAAGCGTAATCAATAGAGTAAAGCGCAATAGCAGTCCAGATTAAAAAGCCTAATTGCCATGGAGGCGGCGGGCGTCTATTACATCCGGCAACTGATTCAGCTTAGCCAATACCCGGCCCAGCACCTGTAAGTTATAGATCTCGATATCCATATCGATAGTCGCCACCATCTTTTTGGTATCGCTGCGACTAGCAACGCCCAGTACGTTAACTTTCTCATTTGCCAGGATAGTAGTGATATCGCGCAATAACCCACTGCGGTCATTAGCAGTAACCCGCACCACCAGCGAATAGCCGCTGGAGTAGCTTTCGCCCCAGACTGCATCGACAATCCGTTCCGGTGCATGGGATTCCAATTCAGCCAACTGTTCACAATCTGCACGGTGGATCGATATCCCCCGCCCTTGAGTGATAAAGCCGATAATTTCATCACCGGGGATCGGCTGGCAACAACGGGCAATATGGTGCATCAGGTTACCAACACCTTCGACCACAATACGCCCACTGTCTTTGCTGGCGTTACGTGGCGCGGGCTGATGCTTGTTATTCAGATGACGGAGTGCCTCTAAATCAGCCTCTTCCGCCGTTGGCTTATTCAGTTTGCCCTGGAGGAAGTTCACCATCTGATTCAAACGGATATCACCACCACCTATCGCCGCTAACACTTCATCCATCGAATTCATGTTGTAACGCGGAACAAGTAGCTTCTCAGCCTCTTTCAGACTGATATCCAGGTGCTCTAGCTCATCGTCCAGCATTTGCCGGCCAGCAAGAATATTCTTATCTCTATCTTGTTTGCGGAACCAGTTATGAATTTTGGAACGCCCGCGGCTGGTCGTGATGTAACCGAGGTTAGGATTCAGCCAGTCACGGCTTGGGTTTGGCTGTTTTTGAGTGATAATTTCAATTTGATCACCCATCTGTAACTGATAAGTAAACGGCACAATGCGGCCACTGATTTTAGCACCGATACAACGGTGACCCACATCGCTATGAATATGGTAGGCAAAATCCAGCGGCGTCGAACCCGCAGGCAGGTCAATCACATCGCCTTTTGGCGTAAACACGTACACCCGATCATCAAATACCTGGCTGCGCACTTCATCCAGCATTTCGCCAGAATCAGCCATCTCTTCCTGCCAGGCAATCAGTTTACGTAACCAGGCAATTCGCCCTTCATAACTCGAACGGCCCGCGGCTACCGCCCCTTCTTTATATTTCCAGTGCGCAGCAACCCCCAACTCTGCATCTTCATGCATCTGGCGGGTGCGGATCTGAATTTCTAACGTTTTACCTCGTGGCCCAAGCACCACGGTATGGATCGATTGGTAACCATTTGGCTTAGGGTTGGCCACATAATCATCAAATTCATCAGGTAAATGGCGAAAGTGCGTGTGAACAATCCCTAACGCGGCATAACAATCCTGCAAACGTTCCACCACCACCCGCACCGCACGGACGTCGAACAGTTCATCAAAGGCCAGCGACTTTTTCTGCATTTTGCGCCAAATGCTGTAGATATGCTTTGGTCGGCCATAAATGTCGGCTTTAATGCCTTCGTCGGCCATCGCCTTATGTAATGAAGCAACGAAGTCATCAATAAATTGTTCGCGATCAATACGCCTCTCGTGAAGTAATTTGGCGATTTTCTTATATTCATCCGGATGCAGATAACGGAAGCAGAAATCCTCCAGTTCCCATTTAATCTGGCCAATCCCCAAACGGTTCGCCAGTGGCGCGTAAATATTGGAACACTCTTTAGCCGCCAGAACACGTTCATCTTCCGGCG
Source organism: Yersinia similis (assembly GCF_001053095.1). GTDB lineage: Bacteria > Pseudomonadota > Gammaproteobacteria > Enterobacterales > Enterobacteriaceae > Yersinia > Yersinia similis. Next base: position 29,133 of record NZ_CGBP01000004.1, read on the forward strand.
CATCTTTGACTTCACGCAGATGAGCGATCCGCTCTGCCAGCTTGATCACCACGCAGCGGAAATCCTCCACCATCGCCAATAACATACGGCGCACGTTATCGACTTGCTCCGAGCTCATGGAATCGTTGTGAGTGGCTTTTAACTGACGGATAGCATCCATATCACGCACGCCGTGTACCAGATACGTAATCCCCTTACCGAATTGCTCAGTCAGAGTAGTTTCATCCACGATATTGGCGTCTACCAGCGGGAACAGCAGCGCCGCGCGCATACTGTCGTTATCCATACTCAGAGTGGAAAGAATTTCAACCATTTCAAGACCGCGCCACAATAATAACGAGGCATCGGGATGGTTTTGCGTCTGTTGCTCACAGTAACGCCAGGTTTCAGCTAATCGCTCAGATGACTGCGGATTGGCAAGCCCTAAACTGGCGATCCAATCGTCAAGAGCAAACTCACCCGCTGGGTTTAAATGCGCACTTCGTACCGCAACCATAACTTCTCCCTACTTTGCGACCTCTAACGCTTGAATAAACAGCGCCATAGATTCAAGATGCCCGGTGTGCGGGAACATATCCAACATACGCACCTGAGCAAGACGATAACCCACTCCTGATAAAACATGGCGCATTGGGTAAATTATTGCTTAACGCATTATACAGCCCATTAGTGACAAACGCCGCAACTCCTTCACCCTCAAAGGTTTACCAAACACGCCGCCAGCAGCAAGATAAACTTGCTCTCCCGGTAAGATATCAGGGATAAAAACGATCACTCCCTGATGGTGTGCCCCACCAAAGTAAAGGGGCCAAGAAAATATACTGTCACAGTTATGGTTTACCGGGTCGTCACACGCCTGTTTGGAGAGTAGAATTGCACCACATTGATTGATCAAGCATCAGTTTCATTAGCGACTCATTCTCCCACATTGGAATACCATGACCAAATACAGTCTTCGCGCGCGCATGATGATTTTAATCTTGGCTCCCACGCTGCTTCTTGGGCTGTTACTCAGTACATCCTTTATGGTCAATCGCTATAATGAATTGCAAAACCAAATAGTTAGCGCAGGGACCAATATTATTGAACCGTTGGCCGTTGCCAGCGAATACGGCATGAGTTTCCGAAACCGCGACACCGTCCGACAGCTGATTAACCTACTACACCGTCGTCACTCGAATATTGTTCGGTCAATATCTGTTTTTGACGTAGATAATAAGCTTTTTGTTACATCCAACTACAATTACAATTCCTCACAATTAAGACTCCCTCAAGGCGAGCCCATCCCCGACTCTCTGATGCTTTCGTATCGTGGGGATTCGCTGATCCTACGAATGCCCATTGTCTCTGAATCTAATTTATCCAGTGAGCAAGCATCCGGACAGGGGGAAAGTGACCATATACTGGGCTATATCGCCATTGATTTGGATTTACAATCAGTACGCCTGAAACAATATAAAGAAATATTCATTTCAACGTTGCTACTGCTGTTCTGTATGTGTGTAGCCATTTTATTTGCTTACCGCCTGATGCGAGATGTCACCGGCCCTATCCGCAACATGGTCAATACCGTCGACCGTATTCGTCGCGGGCAATTAGACAGCCGGGTTGAAGGCCATATGCTCGGGGAACTGGATATTCTTAAAAATGGTATCAATTCAATGGCGATGTCACTCGCGGCCTATCATGAAGAGATGCAGCAGAATATTGATCAAGCGACATCGGACTTGCGCGAAACACTCGAACAAATGGAAATCCAGAATGTGGAGCTGGGGCTGGCGAAAAAGCGTGCTCAAGAAGCCTCTCGAATTAAATCGGAGTTCCTGGCCAATATGTCCCATGAGCTGCGTACACCACTAAATGGGGTAATTGGTTTTACCCGACAAACACTGAAAACCTCGCTGACACCTACGCAAACTGACTATTTACAAACCATCCAGCGTTCGGCTAACAACCTGTTATGCATCATTAACGATGTACTGGATTTCTCCAAACTGGAAGCCGATAAACTGATACTTGAGCATATTCCCTTTTCGCTACGTGGAACGTTAGATGAAGTCATTATTTTGCTGGCACATACGGCTCATGAAAAAGGGCTAGAGCTGACGTTACATATCAATAATGACGTGCCAGACCAAGTGTTAGGTGATGCCATGCGTTTGCAGCAAATCGTCACTAACTTGCTGGGTAATGCGATTAAATTCACCGAAGAAGGCAATATTGATATTTTGGTCGTCGTGAAGGCTACTGCATCGCAGCAAGTGACCTTAATGGTAGAGATCCATGATACCGGTATCGGTATTTCCGAATCCCAGCAAGCACAGCTATTCCAGGCTTTCCGTCAGGCGGATGCCAGTACCTCTCGACGCCATGGGGGGACCGGGCTTGGCCTGGTGATTACAGAACGGTTAGTGAAAGAAATGGGCGGTAATATCAGTTTCCAAAGCCAGATGGGTTGCGGTTCAATCTTCAGATTCCACCTCACATTAGAACTTAACGAGAGTATCCCTTATCGCCAGCCTGATATGGCGCATTTAGAGGGGAAACAGCTGGCTTATATTGAGCGTAATTCTACGGCGGCAAGAGCAACGATAAATATACTCAACACCACACCATTGCAGGTGACTCATCGTCAGGCTTTAGCTCAGTTACCTGAACAACATTATGATTTCCTGCTGGTCGGGGTACCAATCCCATTTAGAAATAACATGGCAATTCATCAGGATAAATTGCTAACAGCACTAAAAATTGCCGATCATGTCATCTTGGCGCTACCAAGCCAATCACAAGTAGAAGCCGAGCAACTTAAACAAATCGGAGCCAAAAGTTGCCTGCTGAAACCCATATCATCTAGCAGGCTTATCCCTTTACTCTTAGCCGAGGACACTCATAGCAAAGTGCTACCAGAGGAGCAGCCACGTAGGCAACCAAAGTTACCTTTCAGGGTGATGGCTGTTGACGACAACCCTGCGAATCTGAAGCTAATAGGTACCCTGCTTGAAGAGCAAATTGAGGAAACGGTGCTGTGCGATAGCGGTGCCAAGGCGATCACCTATGCGCGTGATCACACTCTGGATATCATTTTAATGGATATTCAAATGCCGGAAATCGATGGTATCCGTGCCAGTGAAATTATTCACCAGATACCGCATCACCAAGATACACCAATCATTGCGGTCACCGCCCATGCCGTTAAAGGCCAGCAAGAGCAACTGTTAAGATTGGGTATGGCAGATTATCTGGCAAAGCCTATTGATGAAGCACGGCTGTTACAGGTACTCTCCCGTTATCAAAGCGATAATCCGCCATTATCTACAGCATCTACAGCATCTACAGCAGAAAGCCTGCCACTTCCCGTGCCTAAAGGTTCTGGGGTCATAGATTGGGCACAGGCTGTCAGGCAAGCCGCCAATAAAGAAGATCTGGCACGGGATCTCTTAACCATGTTGCTAGAATTTATGCCGCTGATTACCTCCCGTGTGCAGGCGATTCTGGCAGGGGCTGACGATGATGATATTCTGAATTTGGTGCATAAATTCCATGGCAGTTGCGCCTGTAGCGGTGTGCCACGCCTCAGACAACTGTGCATGACTATTGAACTACAGTTGCGTCAGCAGGTTAATTTGCAGGATTTAGAACCCGAGTGGCTTGAGTTACTGGATGAGATAGAAAATGTCAGCGAAGCGGCTAAAACCTATTTACGTACAGAGTGATACCCTCGAACGCTTGTGGAAATAGAAAACCAAAAAGGGCACAGCGAGGTGAACTGTGCCCTTGAGTTAGATGGAAATCACACGGGACCTACATAATATTTACTGCATTGATACCCGTTACTGCATCAATACTTTACTGCATCAATACTTTACTGCATCAATAAATAGAGTGAAGTGTCACCACGTTGAATATTCAACGCCAATACCGGTGGTTTGGCATCGAGGATTTTCCGCAGCTCACCCAGGTTTTGGACTGGTTGCTGGTTAATCCCCATGATGATGTCACCTTTTTTCAGGCCGATACGCGCCGCAGCAGTGCCTGGTTTTACGCTATCAACTTTCACCCCTTTCTTACCGCTAACGTCGCTGTTGCTCAGTTCAGCCCCCTCAATACCGGTGTAGAGATTGCCGGATTCCACCTGACTGTGGCTGCTCTGCTCCAGTACGACATCCACATTGATGGGTTTGCCATCACGCAGCAGACCCAAGGTCATTTTGCTGCCAACAGGTAGCGTGCCGATCTCGGCGCGGAACCCTGCAAAACTGTTGATAGCTTTCCCATTCATACTGACAATAATATCGCCCGCTTTGATACCCGCTTTTGCCGCAGCAGATTTAGGTACAACCTGACTAATAAAGGCACCTTTCTGCGCATCAACCTTCATGGCTTTTGCCAGTTCAGAGTTTAGCTCGGTCCCCATAATGCCCAGTTCACCGCGTTTTACCTGACCAAACTCAACCATCTGTGATGTTAGGTTCTTCACCATGTTGCTTGGGATAGCAAAGCCAATACCAATGTTGCCGCCATCCGGAGCCAGAATAGCGGTGTTAATACCAATCAACTCACCGTTCAGATTGATTAATGCGCCGCCGGAATTACCGCGGTTAATCGCCGCATCAGTCTGGATAAAGTTTTCATAGTTTTCTACATTCAAACCACTGCGCCCTAAAGCAGAGACAATACCGGATGTCACGGTTTCACCCAAGCCATACGGGTTCCCGATAGCCACGGTATAGTCACCGACTCGCAGTTGATCCGAATTGGCAATCTTAATCGCAGTCAGATTTTTAGCGTCTTTCAGTTGTAACAGCGCGATATCGGTACGTGGATCTTTACCGATCACCTTGGCATCAAAACTGCGGCCATCGCTCAGTTTTACGCTGATCTTGTTCGCATTATCGACCACGTGGTTATTGGTAACGACATACCCCTTGCCCGCATCAATAATGACACCGGAACCAAGCGAACGGAATTCCCGCTTACTTGGTATTCCCTGCCCTAATCCGCCCAGCCCCCCTTGACACATTGGAGAGCCTTGGAACGGTGAACCGTCCTGACAGAATGGCGAATCATCACCAAAGAACTGCTGGAATTGTGGTGGCATACCGCGCGCACCAGCACTGCTTACAGGCGCACTACCTTCAACGTTGATACTGACAACTGAAGGCATTACTTTCTCTAGCATTGGCGCCAGGCTAGGGAGCTGCTGGCTACTCGATGCTGCCGTCTCTGCCGCAACGGCGGAAGAAACCGGGCCCATGGCGAAACCAATGCTCAATGCCAATGCACTTAATACTAAAGTTGTTTTTTTCATATATTCGCGTTCTCACTATACAATTAAAAATGAATAAATAGCGGCTATGTGGCCGACTAATACCGTACGCCGTCTTGCCTAGTAAGATTAAATATGGGGGATGAAGTTCATAGGGCCAAGAAAATTAAGAGTAAAAAATATTGTCCGTCTTTACAAAACTATAATTAATTAAACGGACAATTCAACTTTCTTGCATACTATTCCGCAGCCATTAAACGCCGGTATTCATCATAAGCATAAAGATCGGTCATACCACTGATATAATCCTGAATTAACCGCGCACGATAATAATATTCATATATCTCATATTGTTCGGACGGTAAATTACGGATTCTTTCTGCGGATTCAGCATAAGCTAACCGATGTTTAATCGATAATTTATGAAATAACCGTGTTTCAATTGGATACTTACGGTGGCTATCATCTGCAACTAATTGTGTAAAGGCTGTTTCTGGCATTGCTAATAGCGGGCTATAAATATCAAGCAATCCACTGATTACTCTATATCCTTGTAATTCAAGCTGTTCAACTTCTGGGTGGTTAAATACATGTTTTACTGCGACACGTTTGAAAATTTGCAATAATTTACAAGCGGCACTGGAATCTTCTAACAATGCCTGGTTAAAAGATCCTGAAAAAACGGCAGGTAAATTTTCAATAAAGCGTTGTGCGGCATGAGGGACTAATTTCCCCACGGTATTTACCCGTAGATACATAAAGAACTGGTCTTCTGAGCTACGCCTGCCTTGCTCGCGGCCTAATTGACGAAAAGCGGCCCCCACGACTTTATCAAACAGATCCCCCGGAGCAACGGTACCCCACTCTTGGCTCATATGATCATAGAGTTGTTCGACACTGAAAATATTTTTTTCTACTGCATCTTCTAAATCGGCTATACAGTAAGAAATATCATCGGCGGCTTCCATAATATAGGTCAGTGGAAAACGGTCAAACTCCTCCATATTGAGTTCGCGGCGTAGTTCTTTGACGTAATTTTCCTCTGCCAGATAGAAGCCGGGTTTTTTCATCAAATAGTTATGGGACGCTGGAATAGGTGCTGACCAATAAGCAGGCTTAGTATATTTAAGAATACAGCCCACCTGAGCATAGGTCAGATTCAGTTTTAATAAACTGTGAACCAGACGAATAGCCTGAGCGTTGCCCTCAAACTGGCTAAGGTCATGACGAATTTTACTGCGCAGAATATTAAGCTCGGTTTCTCCCTCACGTAGCTTCAGCACCTCTACCTGGCATTGATCCGCGCTTTGTGGCTCAGAACCGCTGCCGCCGTTAGGATCCATCCGTTTTGTAAACCAATCATTGATCGCTGACTCACCGAAATGACCAAATGGCGGGTTACCAATGTCATGCATCAGACAGGCCATTTCAACAATACTTTCAAAAGGATCGAGTAACTTATCCAAACCGTAAGCGGTGATTTTTTTATCTTGCTTAAAACGGTTCAGGATCTCTTTAGCGATATAACGCCCGACTTGTTGTACTTCCAGCGAATGCGTTAATCGGCTACGAACGGCGGCATTGCGCTCCAGCGGGAATACTTGCGTTTTTTGTTGCAGACGCCGGATAGCAGCAGAATTAACAATCCGCCCACGATCACTTTCAAATACCCTTGTTATTTCATATTCATCTTCTGCTGAACTGGGCTTACTAAAAGGCCGCTGGAAACTTATTTTCTGCTTAAAGTCGATCCCGGACATATTTCCCCCTGGCTATCTATATCAAGACTATCCTGTATTCAAAAGCATCCTGCATTCAAATTCATCTTGTAGTCAAAAATATTCTGTATTCAAAACCATGCACTTACCAACAGTGATACCTATTAGTGGCAGTAGATGCAATGGATTACGCATGAAGTGCGGCACATTACGCATTAATGACAGCGAATTGCCCGAATATGTTCTTACCTGATAAGCTACGCAGCGAGAAATGACAGGTTAATCCCTCCCTTTAAAATCAGCGAGTATCCATATGAAAGTAGGCATTATTGGCGCCATGGAAGAAGAAGTAACATTGCTGCGTGACCGGATTGAAAACCGTCAAACATTGGCACGTGCGGGTTGTGAAATTTATACCGGTCAGATAAACGGTATTGATGTCGCATTACTGAAATCGGGCATAGGTAAGGTTGCCGCGGCAATGGGAACCACTCTGCTGCTAGAACATTGCCAACCGGATATCGTGATCAACACCGGTTCCGCGGGCGGCCTGGCCTCTACCCTCAAAGTGGGTGATATCGTTGTCTCCAATGAAGTCCGCTATCACGACGCAGATGTAACCGCCTTCGGCTATGAGCCAGGCCAAATGGCGGGTTGCCCAGCCGCCTTCGTTGCAGATGAAGATTTGATCGCACTGGCAGAGAATTGCATTCAACAATTAAAACTCAATGCAGTCCGTGGCCTGATTTGTAGCGGTGATGCTTTCATTAATGGGGCCGAGCCTTTAGCACGCATTCGTGCGGCCTTCCCAACGGTGGCGGCAGTTGAAATGGAAGCCGCGGCTATCGGCCACGTTTGCTACCTGTTTAATACCCCCTTTGTTGTAGTCCGAGCTATTTCTGATGTCGCCGATCAAGCATCTCACCTAAGCTTTGAAGAGTTCCTGGTGGTTGCGGCGAAGCAATCGACCCTAATGATCGAAGCCATGTTAACCACCTTGGCGCAACGCAGTTAATGATGCCACGGGGTCTTTTTCCTCTGCCACACGTAGCCGCTGTGTTACTGATTAGCCTGCTAACACTCCCAGCACTGGCTGCCGAACGGGTTATCAGTTTATCGCCCAGCACCACTGAGTTGGCTTATGCTGCAGGTTTGGGCGATAAACTGGTCGCGGTCAGCGCGTACTCTGATTACCCGGAATCGGCTAAAAAGTTAGAACATGTGGCGTCGTGGCAAGGCATTAACATTGAGCGTATTCTGGCATTAAAACCTGATCTGATCCTCGCCTGGCGTGGGGGGAATCCACAGCGGCCGCTGGATCAATTAGCAGCATTGGGTATTCCGATCTTCTACTCTGACCCCACGCATATCGATCAGATTGCCAGCGATCTGGATAAGTTAGCGCAATACAGTCCGCGACCTGAACAGGCACATCAGGCTGCCGAACAATTCCGCCAACAAGTCAACACCCTGCGTGACCGCTATGCCAGCAGTCAGCCAAAGCGTACCTTTTTGCAATTTGGTACTCAGCCACTGTTTACCAGCTCTGGACACACTTTGCAGAATGAAGTCATTTCACTCTGTGGTGGAGAGAATATTTTTGCCGACAGCCGGGTTCCCTGGCCACAAGTCAGCCGTGAGCAAGTTATGACACGTAAGCCGCAGATCATCGTGGTGAGCGGTACGCAGTCACAAGTCGATAACGTCACCGCCTTTTGGTTGCCTCAGCTTGCGGTACCGGTTATCGCCCTGAATGAAGACTGGTTTAATCGTGCCAGCCCACGTATTCTGCTGGCCGCTCAACAGCTGTGCCAACAAATGGCCAGTATTCCACCCCCCGTAGCGGAGTCACATTAATGCTGGTTTATTGGCTGGATATCTTAGGTACTGCGGTATTTGCTATCTCTGGTGTATTACTGGCAGGAAAACTACGTATGGATCCATTTGGCGTACTGGTTCTGGGGGTGGTTACTGCCGTCGGTGGTGGCACGATCCGTGACATGGCACTAGCCAATGGCCCGGTATTTTGGGTGAAGGATCCCACCGATCTGGTCGTCGCCATGGTGACGTGTCTGGCAACCATCGTACTGGTGCGTCAACCCAGGCGCACGGCGAAATGGATCCTGCCAGTGTTGGATGCGATTGGTTTAGCGGTATTCGTCGGTATCGGGGTTAATAAAGCTTTTGCCGCTGATGCCAGCCCATTAGTCGCTATCTGTATGGGCGTAATAACCGGTGTCGGTGGTGGAATTATCCGCGACGTCTTGGCCCGTGAGATCCCGATGATCCTGCGTACTGAGATTTATGCGACGGCCTGTATCATTGGCGGGATAGTACATGCCACCGCTTTCTATACATTTAACATGCCATTACAGCAAGCCATGATGTTAGGTATGGTGATAACCCTCGGTATTCGGCTCGCCGCAATCCGTTGGCATTTAAAATTACCAACCTTCGAAATAGAGCATTGAGATATTACTGCCGAATAACCATCTTTGAGTATAAAAAACCGCGGCCATTCACATGGTAGCGGTTTTTTAGCGATGCTTTGGTTTTAGCGGTACTTTGCTGGCAGGTTTATGCCCAAAGTCATTGGCGTTACAGCAAGGCAGCAAACGAACGCGTCCCGATGAGCTTATTTATATAAAACCAACGACAGGTCAGTGATTCGGGTAAGTGAGTGCGGCTAACACCGCTGTAGCGCCAAGGACGCAGGGTAAATTAGATACTGAAAGAAGAACCACACCCGCAAGTACTCTTTGCATTAGGGTTAGTCACGATAAAACGAGAACCTTCCAGCCCTTCAGTATAATCCACGGCACCGCCAACTAAATATTGCAGGCTCATTGGGTCAACAACCAGCTCAACACCTTGTTTTTCAATGGTCATATCACCATCATTAACCTGATCATCAAAAGTAAAACCATATTGGAACCCGCTACATCCACCACCAGTAATGTAAACACGCAGTTTCAGATTCGGGTTTTCCTCATCAGAAATCAGTAGTTTAACTTTCTTTGCCGCTGCCTCGGTAAACTGTAGGGGCAGTACTGTTTCGTTGCTCATACTCATCACTCCCAACCGGTGTTCGAGTTGCAGGTTACTACAATGGCAGCCTGATCTATGGCTCGATTATCTAATACCTGAGTATTTCATTCAAGTACTCAGGGCTAATGTTATATTATCTGCCTGTTTGTGGGTCACTTTCAACCGCCGGTTCTTGCACCATTGCAGTGGCACAAGCTTGCTCCTGTTTCGCTAATGTGCGGGCTAAGATGGCCGAATATAACGGCTTCCCTCCCATAAATTGAGCGATCAACGTCGCCCCCAAACAAGTAACAATCATCGGTAAAATAAGCTGATAATTATCCGTCATTTCAAGTACCAATACGATCCCAGTCAGTGGCGCGCGTACTGAGGCAGCAAACAGTGCGCCCATGCCAGCAATGGCGAAAGTACCGGCTTCGATGCCATATTGTGGGAAAAAGTGCGCACAGGACAGACCGAATGCAGTCCCCAAAATGGTCCCTAATGCCAACATTGGGGCAAATATACCCCCTGGAGCGCCCGATCCAAAACACAGTAAAGTTGTGATGACCCGAGCGATAAAAATGAACAACAGCATGCCGATGCTGAAATTACCGGCTGCCGCGATAGGGATCAATGCAAAACCACCGCCCACCGCATTGCCATGAAGCAATGCTAATAAACCGCACATCCCCCCGAGCAAGCCTCCGATCAAAACCAATTTACGCCAATCACCACCATGAAAGCGCACAAACATATCTTGTGTTCGAAAGATAAGAGCATTGAATATGACGCCCACAGCACCGAAAATAATGCCTAATAATAAGTAAAGCCAGAGGGTATTCAGAGGAACATCACTGAGTTTACCAACCTCAATAATTGCACGTTCGCCATTAAAATAGCGGTAAACAATCGTTGAGGTAATCACCCCAACAAATACCGCTTTAATAGAGACCAGGCTGTAGCGAAACTGCGAACGCATCTCTTCGATAACAAACAGAATCCCTGCCAGCGGGGCATTAAATGCCGCAGACAACCCTGCGGCAGCACCGGTTGCTAATAATGAATGACGGGCTTCCGAGCTACGCAAACGAAAAATATCCACAATCATTCGCCCACTGTTCCCCCCCATTTGTACCATTGGCCCTTCACGGCCTAAAACCATTCCTGCGCCCAATGTCCCAAGGCCACCAATAAATTTAACGGGGATCACTCGCCACCAGCGCACTGGACGAATTTCCTCCATTGCCCCTTCGATTTCGGGGATCCCAGAACCTCCAGCCTCAGGAGCAAAGCGACGAACCAAAAAATAGCCCATCATCGCCAGTAGTGCGGACATGATAAAAGCCAGAGGCCATACCAAGAGTGCGTTATCCGCTACATTAGCCAGTGCTATCAGCCGCTGTTGCTGGATCCAATCGACACCTCGATCAAATGCCACGCCTAATAATCCCGTTACCACACCGACAACAGCGGCCATGATAAGAATAATTAAGGGTGTCTTATCACGATTAACCAGTTCACGGATAAAGCGGCCACGCTTACCTTCAGCGGTGCCTTCAGCAGGAAGTTGTTGTGTTGAATGAGTCATAGTTAATCTGTTTATCAGCTAAGCAATACGTAATACAAATTTGATGTAACCAGAGTCTAGTCTACGCACCTATGGTACGCCTGCCATATAGCCAATGAAATGATCTGGCTCAGGAAGGCGTGTTCATGTACGGCTATCGCTATTTGCGGCACGTTACGCATACTGACAGCTAAATATGCCCAATTATTTGATAACCGCCGTCAGTTCTTTAGAATAAGCTGCATTCTTCTTTTCTCAAGCCCCATGTTGTCACAAGAACGACGTTACGGAGGCTAAAATTGCCAAGATGAATAATGTTTCCAAAGTGAATAACGTTGCCAAGCCCAATTCAGGAGCCAATTTATGAGTAAATCCGAAAATCTGTATGCCCAGGCACAACAGTTGATCCCGGGCGGGGTTAACTCTCCGGTGCGTGCATTCACAGGTGTTGGTGGCATCCCACTCTTTATTGAACGAGCTGATGGTGCCTACCTCTTTGACGTAGATGGCAAAGCCTATATTGACTATGTTGGATCTTGGGGGCCGATGATCTTGGGCCATAATCACCCTGCGATCCGTCAGGCGGTCATTGAAGCAGTTGAACGTGGCCTGAGTTTTGGCGCCCCGACAGAGATGGAAGTGAAGATGGCGCAGTTGGTCACTGATTTAGTGCCAACCATGGATATGGTACGGATGGTCAACTCCGGTACCGAAGCCACCATGAGTGCCATCCGTCTGGCCCGAGGCTATACCGGCCGCGATAAGATAATTAAATTCGAAGGCTGTTATCACGGCCATGCAGATTGTTTGTTAGTAAAAGCGGGATCAGGCGCACTGACACTGGGTCAGCCAAATTCACCTGGTGTTCCAGCAGATTTTGCCAAACACACCCTGACCTGTACCTATAACGATCTGGCTTCTGTACGACAGGCCTTTGAGCAATATCCGCAAGAAGTGGCTTGTATTATCGTTGAGCCAGTAGCCGGTAATATGAATTGCATTCCCCCGTTGCCAGAGTTCCTGCCTGGTCTGCGCGCTTTGTGTGATGAGTTTGGTGCTCTGCTTATCATCGATGAAGTCATGACCGGATTTCGCGTAGCATTAGCTGGCGCACAGGATTATTACAATGTCATCCCTGATTTAACCTGTCTGGGTAAAATCATTGGTGGCGGTATGCCAGTAGGCGCTTTTGGCGGCCGTCGTGATGTAATGGATGCACTGGCACCAACTGGCCCGGTTTACCAAGCCGGTACGCTATCCGGTAACCCTATCGCTATGGCCGCTGGCTTTGCCTGCCTGACAGAAATCTCTCAGGTCGGTATTTATGAAACGCTGACCGAATTAACCGACTTGCTGGCTACTGGCCTGCTGCATGCCGCTAAAGAGGAAAATATCCCACTGGTGGTTAACCACGTCGGTGGGATGTTTGGCATATTCTTTACCGACGCTGATACCGTCACCTGCTATAAGGATGTAATGAACTGTGATGTTGAGCGCTTTAAGCGCTTCTTCCATTTGATGCTGGAAGAAGGTGTCTATCTGGCGCCATCAGCCTTTGAAGCGGGCTTTATGTCTCTGGCTCACAGCAACGAAGATATTCAGAAAACCGTCAATGCCGCTCGTCGATGCTTTGCTAAACTTTAATCCAACATCTGTTTGAATTTTAGCCAAAAACAGAAGGAAATCTCCTCTCCGGAGGAGATTTCAGATTGTAGACAGACCCCGATGACTCGATCTGAAACGGTGAGAAAAGGCAGAAGAGTAAAGCGGTGGCATCACATTAACAGAGCACTCGCCTGATAAAATTACCGCCCCTGTTTTCGCAGCAAATAAACAAAATAGGGCGCCCCAATAAATGTCGCTAATAGACCTGCGGGGATCTGATTTGGGAACAACAGCATCCGCCCACACCAGTCAGCTAATATCATCAATAATCCGCCCAAAATAGCCGCGATAATCAGTTGCGGAATAGCACGACGGAAGCCCAGCATCCGGGCCATATGCGGAGCCATCAACCCCACAAAACTCAACGGCCCAACGGTCAGGGTCGCCGCAGCCGTCAATGTAGCGGCCAACAATAAAATCGCTAACCGACTGGGAGCCAGAGCCATCCCTAATGCTCTAGCGGTCACACTGCCTAATGGCAAAATCATTAACCAACGGCGGCACAAAGGAGAAAATGCTATTAACACCACGGCAATTAAGCCTGTCGTCAACGCTTGTGAGCCTTCAACAGAATAAGTCGAGCCAGAAATCCATGTCAGCAACCCACGCATCCGTGGGTCTCCACTGGCCAGCAACATGGTGATCACGGTAGTAAAAGCGGTACTCAACGCAATCCCTGCCAATAGCATCCGGCCTGGAGAAAACCCGCCTCGCCCAGCAACAACCATGATCAGCAATAGCGTGATGGCAGCACCCAAACTCCCCGCAGGCAACAACCACTCCAGTGCATTACCAGGGACGATAAACAGCATAATGACCACGCCAAAAGCCGCACCAGAGCTGATACCCAACACTTCCGGGCTAGCCATCGGGTTACCGGTCAATTTTTGAATTAATGTGCCCGCAACCGCCAGCATCATACCCGCAGCCAGTGCCGCCAATACCCGTGGCCAGCGCCAATGTAACAGTGCCTGTAATTCATCACCGACTATCCAGCGCCAACCTTGGCTATCACGGCCAAACATCAGCGCTACAATCAATCCCCCCAACAACAGCAGCAAACCCGCACTGGTCCATAATCCTAAACGCTGCCGCTCTACCGGAACCGAGTCCCCCAAATCCATGGTTGGCGCAGTCGTACTGTGTAAGCGGGGTAACAACCACAATAACAATGGCGCACCAATCAGCGCCGTAGCGGCACCGGTTGGGATCTCTCGCCAGACTTGTGTCAACCAGATGATGCCCTGGTCCGTAACCCATAGCAGCAATGCACCAACAATAGGTGCCAGTATAAGGCGTTGTGATAACCGCCGTGCCCCCAAAATTTTCGCCAACAATGGCGCAAATAGCCCGATAAAACCAATCACACCCACCGCATTAACCAACATGGCGCTGAATATAATCGCCAATCCCAGCGCACTCAGGCGAGCCAGTGACAACCCTAACCCCAGATTGCGAGCGACACCATCATCCAATCCCAATAGGGTCAACGGACGAATCAAGAGGGCCGCCAATATGCCGCTAATCAATAAGCGCGGTAACAGAAACTGTACCGTACTCCAATCCTGCTGATTCAGCGCACCACTGCTCCACAAAAATAGTCCCTGTAACTGGTCATAATTGAACAGTGCCAGCAGGTTACTCACCGCGCTACAGTAAAGCCCCAACACCAGACCAGCTAAAATCAATGTAACCGGTGACAGGCGCTTCCCCCAGGCAACGCCAAAGACCAGCCCCCCAACCGTCATGCCACCAATCATCGCCGCCAGTTGCCGGGTTAACTCACCACCAGGCAACATCCACAACGTGGCTATTGTTAGCCCTAACTGGGCACCGGCGGCAACACCCAGAGTGGCCGGTTCAGCCAGTGGGTTACGCAGGACTTGTTGGAATAAAACCCCTACCAACCCCAGCCCCGCACCGGTGAGTAATGCCACCGCTAGACGAGGTAACTGGCTGTAATGAAATAACATCTGGCGCACATCGTCTCGATCAGGCCGCCATAGGGCTTCAGACCAGAGAGAGGAAGGTAATAATTGGTTAAGGTTATAAAACGTCAGGGAGACGGCAATAGCCACCAATAGGCCAAGTAAACCTGCGGGGAGCCGCCAGCCCTCACGTAAGCTTATAACCCTCATGGCGCTTTCCCCCACGCCTGTTCCAGTAAACGAACGAAGCGCATGGCTGACAGTGTCGCACCGTAGAACCAAACCGGTGGCAGGAGACGTAATTGGTTTTCTCGTACAAAAGACAGCGATTGCCATAATGGGGTTCGTGCAACCTGCTGTAATATTTCATTATTTCCATGGCCGAAACACACCGCACGCGCTGTTTTTATCGTCGCCAAACGCTCAATACCCACCACCGCACTGCCCCAGAAATTGGTCTCCCCCTGCCAGGCATTCTCAATATTCAAGATGTTCAATACATCCTGAAACAGGCTGCCGTTACCGATAATCAACGCATGACGGGGATCCAACAGAGAGAACATTAATAACGGAGTCTGCATGTCGCCAGATAAACGCGCACGGGCTGCCAGCATAAAATTTTCAAAATCAGCAAGATGCTGTTGCGCAGCCGTCGCCAATCCCAAACGCTGCCCCAATGTCTGTAATGAGTTTTTGCCTACAGCCAGCGGTGAACTGCCCTGTTCATTAAACGCAAAACTCATCGTGGGCGCGATAGGCGCAAGTTTCTCCGGCGAAGGGCCATAACCCTGCGACAGCAGGATCAGCGATGGAGCCATTTGCTGTAGTAATTCCAGATTGGGTTCAGTGCGCTGACCGACATTAATCACATCCGCAGGCAGAGCAGGCTCCCCAACCCATAGGCGATAGTTATGGATATCAGCGACACCAAACGGTGTAACCCCCAATGCCAGTAGCAATTCGACAGGTAACCACTCCAATGCGACGACCCTTTTAGTATCGATATCCCTTTGGATATCGATCACTCTGTCTATATCGAGTAATGGCTGATCGTTCTTCGGCGCCGCCGCGACCAGACTGGGCAATGAGAACAGTAATGGCGATAACGTTAATGCCATCAGTAGCCGACGTCGGTAATAATCTGGCCCCGATAAGCAATCTGGACCCGATAAATAATTCGAAGCCGATGAAGAAGAGAGATCCATGGGTAAATGTGTCTTCATTAATAAACAAAACTTACCGGCGCACCGCCAGCCGGGTGCGGTAAAATACCCATTGGGATACCATAAATTTGTTCTAACACCGCACTCTGCATCAGGCTATCTGCCGGGCCTTGGGCGATCATTTCACCGCCCCGCAATGCCACTAGATGATCACAATAACGAGCTGCCATATTGATATCGTGTAACACGGCAATTACGGTTAGGCCACGCTCGTGGCTGAGACGCTGAATTAGCCCCAAGACCTCCACCTGATGAGCAATATCCAGCGCGGAGGTAGGTTCATCTAGCAGCAGGCAGCGGCTGTTTTGCGCCACCATCATCGCCAACCAAGCCCGCTGCCGCTCACCGCCAGACAAGCTATCCACCAGGCGGCTAGCCAGTGGTTTCAAATCTACCAGTGCAATCGCCTCTTCGACTTGTTGGCGGTCCTCCTGACGAAAGCGCCCTAGCGCGCCATGCCACGGATAACGGCCAATGGCGACTAATTCACGCACCGTCATCCCTTCTGCGGCTGGTAATTGCTGCGGCAAATAGGCCACTTCGCGGGCAAACGCCTTACTGTCCCATTGAGCAAGTGGCACATCATTGAGAACTACCTGACCACTTGATGGCGGTTGATGGCGACCCAGCATTTTTAACAGTGTCGATTTACCGGAACCGTTATGGCCGATCAACCCACAGACCTTTCCTTGTGGAAATGTCAGTGACAGCGGCTGTAATAAGGTTCGACCAGGAACCGAAAAACTCAGTTCACGGAGTATAAAAGTGCTGGATTGGCTTGCCTGTAAGTCCAAGATAGTGCCCTGCTGTACGCGATTAAAAATTAACGGGTAGATACCCGTCAGACGGCTGCCCCCCTACAACTTGATCTCAAGAGGTAAGGATAGGTGGGGGAAGACGCGGCCTGAACGTTAGCGAAAAATGAATAGTAACGATAATGATTAGCAAAGCGAAACAATTATCAAAGCCGGTAGTTTATGCGTAACCCGCGGAAGACTGCAAGGGCTATGCTGTGCTGATTTTTTGGGAGAAACAAGGAAGGGAAGCGCAAAGAAAAAATTGGCGGGCGCAGTCTGTAAACCACGCCCGCCGTCACATTTTATTGACCAAACATCTCTTTTATCCAATCGGCAACACCATCACCGTTAGGTTTTGTGGGATCTTGAGTGGGTGCCAGCCCCTGGCACAGAGCTTGCGGATTTTCGGTCCAAACAGGAATCACGCGCACCCCGCTCCCCTCACCACAAACGAAGTTCCCAGCCGAATCAATGCTCATTTGGCTAATGCCTTCTGGCGGCGGCAAAATCAGCGGCAACGGCGTTTGGTTTTCCAGATAGCGGCGATACAAGGTTAACGCGCCACTGGCCCCGGTCAGCTTGGTCGGCCCGTTATTGTCGCGCCCAATCCAGGCAATCGCTACTTCTTTGCCATCAATACCGGCAAACCAGCTGTCACGTAGATCGTTGGTTGTCCCTGTTTTGGCCGCCAGATTATATTTGCCGAACTTCGCCGATAGAGAACGTGACGTACCACGAGCGACCCCTTGCTGCATCGCATACAGCGTCAGGTAAGAGGCTTGTGCAGGAACCATACGTTCTGCCTGTGGGAAGCTCTGATACAGCACGGTCCCATCCTCAGCAATAACCGAGCGCACAGCCGATAACGGTGCGCGGTTACCGCCACTGGCGATAGTCTGGTATTCCTGCGCGACTTCAACTGGAGTTAGGTCGATCGCCCCCAATAACATGGCAGGAACCGGATTAATCGCCGCTTTCGGGATCCCAAGGCGTTGCAGTGTGGCGCTGATCTGATCTAAGCCAACTGACATCCCCAAATTGACTGTCGGTATGTTCAGTGAGTTCACCAAAGCATCCATCAACATGACCTGACCACGGAACTGGCG
Organism: Yersinia similis; assembly: GCF_001053095.1. GTDB lineage: Bacteria > Pseudomonadota > Gammaproteobacteria > Enterobacterales > Enterobacteriaceae > Yersinia > Yersinia similis. The sequence goes on from NZ_CGBP01000004.1 coordinate 47,433, forward strand.
ATCATAGTTTTTCGGCTGCCACAATGAACCGTTCGATAATTTAAGCGACAGCGGTTGGTCCGAAAGCCAGGTATTGAGGCGGTACTTATCCGGCTCACTCAGCGCGGCCAGATAGGTTGGCGGTTTGGCGAGTGACCCCACCAAACGACGGGCCTGTATCGCACGGTTAAAACCTGCAAATTGTGGCTGTGAACCGCCCACCATGGCACGCACCTCACCACTGAAGCGGTCAACCACCACCATCGCCGCTTCCAGATCATTCATATTACGGGCAGCTCTCAACGCAGGAATACCGTCTTCGATGGCTTTTTCGGCGGCGTCTTGTGAAACCGGATCCAAGGTGGTGAAGATCTTCACACCAGACAGATCATTGACCTTGTTACCCAACTTCTGTTGCAACTCTTGGCGCACCATCTGCATAAAGGCAGGCTGAGGTGTGATGACCCCGCCTTTCGGCTGTACCCCCAGTGGACGGGCACTGAGCATGGTGTAAAGCTCAGCATCAATAATCCCTTGATTCTGCAACAAGCGCAGAACCAGATTACGCCGCTCAAGTGCCAGCTTAGGGTTACGCCACGGGTTATACAGTGAGGCCCCTTTCACCATGCCAACCAACATGGCTTGCTGATCGAGACTCAATTCATCAACCGGGCGGCCAAAGTAATACAAGCTACCTAGCGGGAAACCACGGATTTGGTCACCACCACTCTGACCAAGATAGACTTCGTTCAGATACAGTTCCAAGATCCGATCTTTGCTGTAGCGATAATCCATCAACAGGGCCATATAGGCCTCGTTAAGTTTACGTACCAGCGAACGTTCATTGGTCAGGAACAGGTTTTTCACTAACTGCTGCGTCAGCGTACTGCCCCCCTGCACCGCTTTACCGGCTGTCAGGTTAGCGACCACGGCACGAGCAATGGAATACGGGCTGACACCGTCATGCTCATAGAAATGGCGGTCTTCAGTCGCCAGCAAGGTGTCCACCAACAAATCAGGGAACCCGGCGCGCGGAACAAACAGACGTTGTTCACCATTAGGTGATTGCAGCATGGTAATCAACTTGGGATCGAGGCGGAATAGCCCGAAATCACGCTGATTGTCCAGATTTTGAATCTGGGCCAGGCGGTCATTCTTGAACAGTAAACGGGCGCGGATCTGGCCTTCTTTACCATCTGGAAAATCGAATGGCCGGCGCAAGATATCGATACTGTCGTTCTGAACCGTGAACTCCCCTGGGCGGGTCATGCGACTGACCTGACGGTATTGCATCCCTTCCAGCAAAGCGATCATCTCTTTTTTGCTGTAGGACATGCCCGGCTCAAGATTGACCATGCGGCCATACACGGCGGCAGGTAATTGCCAGACTTTGCCATCAATACGGCTGCGGATTTGCGAATCGAGGTAAACCCCATAGATCGCCAAAGCCACGGCACCAATCAGGAACAGTTTGATCAACAACCCGAGCCAACGGCGTTTCTTGCGAGGTGGTCGTGATGCTACTTTTCTTGGCATCGGTTCCTCCTCGTCATCATAATCATCATCGTTTTGTTCTTCGTCATAACCTTCTTCGTATTCATCTTCATCACGCCGACGGCGCAGTGGACGTTTTGGTGCTGCTTTGGGTTGGGCTTTCTTGCCCTTGCGCCCTATCGGCTCACGATCGTCCCCAGACATGTTTCCTATCTCCACGCGCATTGGCGATTATTGCGGCTTAATGTGTTCCCCAATTCACCGGATGGAAACGAGAAACATCTGAAATTATTGGCTATCAGCCATGATATATCACTTATCTTGATATTTTTTGGTTCTGCGGGTTGGCCGGGTATGCGCCGGATCATCAGGCCAGACATGTTTGGGGTAACGCCCTTTCATCTCTTTTTGTACCTCACGATAAGCCCCCTGCCAGAATGCCGCTAAATCGCCGGTAATCTGTAATGGCCGATGGGCGGGGGAAAGCAGTTCAAGCACCACCGCAACCCGCCCGCCCGCCAGCATAGGGCTTTGCTGTTCACCAAAAACCTCCTGCAAACGTACCGCCAACACCGGCGGCCGGTCGACATAATAGCGGATTGCCAAGCGACTGCCAGTGGGCACAGTGTAATGAGTTGGCAGTTCAGTATCCAGCTGTTGGCGTTGTTTCCAATCCAACAAGCGGGTTAAGGCTTCAGCAATATTCACCTGCCGAAGCCCACGTAGATCACGAACACCGGATAATGACGGCTGCAACCAGAGCGCCAGTTTATCCTGTAAACTGTCGTCATCAACAGCGGGCCATGGCTCCTCTGGCAACCAACGGGCGGCACATTGTAAGCGGGTACGTAGCTGCTCGGCAGGTTCATCCCAGTTAAGTACCTGTAATCCTTGCTCCCGAACCCAGTTTAGCAATGCCTGCTGTAATGCCGCGTCATCCGGTTTAGCCAATGGCTGCGCCCGCAGGATCAAGCGCCCGATTTGCCAGCGTCGCCAGGCTCGCAGCGTACCTTTTTCATCATCCCACTCCACCACCGTACGCTCTTCCACTTGCCGCGGTAGACACTTCACCAGTTGTTCAATGTCAACGGGCAAGGCCAGTAAGATGCGCGCGTCTGGCCCGCTGTGGCTTTGTAATAAGCCAACCGCCACTAGCCAGGGTGATCGCGATAGCGCCTCGTCCTGCGCCATAGCGGCCCCCATACCATTAGCCAACAGGTAACGCCCATCCTGCCCGCGCTGCTGGGCGATACGATCTGGATAAGCCAGCGCCAGCAATTGTGCGGCCAGCGCGTGGTCTACACTGCCCACGGGTGCTTTAATCCTCTGGGTCAGTTGCCTGGCGCGCCGCTGCCAGTGAGGCTGTGGCCGACTGAGCCAGTCATGTAAATCTATCTGACCAGAGCGAGGTGGCTCCTCCAAAATAGCCGCCAACAACGCAGCCGTAGCCAGTGCATCAGGGCTATGCCCCGCCCCAAAGCACAACATGGCCGCCAAGCGTGGCTCACAGCCCAGCGTTGCCATGGTGCGCCCCGTGGCCGTCAACAGCCCCTTGTCATCAATGGCATCCAGTTGCCCTAATAAATCACGGGCAACAGCCAGTGCCGCCGCCGGAGGCGGGTCGAGCCAACAGAGTTGTGCGGCATCCTGACACCCCCAACTCAGTAATTCCAACCACAGACCGCATAAATCGCTGTTCAGTATTTCCGGTTCACTGTATTCAGCCGCCCGTTCAGCCAGCTCTTTGGCAAATAGATGCCAACAAATACCCGGTTCTAATCGCCCGGCACGGCCTGCGCGCTGGACCATCGACGCCTGACTGATACGCTGAGTGACCAAGCGAGTCAGACCGTTTTTAACATCAAAATGCGCAACCCGTTCCAGCCCGCTGTCAACCACCAACCGGATACCCTCGATGGTCAAACTGGTTTCGGCAATATTGGTGGCCAGCACTACTTTGCGCCGCCCGATAGCGGCCGGTTGAATCGCTTTCTGCTGTTCACTGAGTGGCAAGGCACCGTACAGCGGGCACAAATCGGTATCGTTGGCGACCTCGCCATATAGCCGTTCCATCACTCGATGGATTTCACTGACACCCGGTAAAAATAGCAACAAGGAACCAGGCTGTTCATTGAGTAAGCGCTTAACTCGGCTGGCAATCCCCTCTTCCAACCGTTCATGGCTGGAAAGAGGCTGATAACTGCGTTCAACCGGGAAACTGCGCCCACCCGAAACAATGGCCGGTGCGGTGGGTAACAAAGCAGAAAGGCGCTGGTTATCCAGCGTGGCTGACATGATTAATAGTTTCAGGTCATCGCGCAGCCCCTGTTGCACATCCAGCAACAACGCTAGCGCCAAATCTGCTTGCAGACTACGCTCGTGGAATTCATCGAGGATCACCAATGACACCCCCTGAAGCTCGGCATCCTGCTGTAGCATCCGTGTCAGAATGCCTTCGGTTACCACTTCCAGGCGAGTATCCGGCCCGATCTTGCTTTCTGCGCGCATCCGATAGCCTACTGTCTGACCGGGCAATTCACCCAATTGTTGCGCCAAACGGTAAGCCACATTTTTCGCCGCCAGTCGCCGTGGCTCTAACATGATGATGCGGCCCGGTGACCCGCTATTAAGAAACTGACTTTGTTGCAGGATTTGTAGCGGCAGCCAGGTAGATTTACCGGCCCCGGTCGGGGCATGAAGCAGGACTTGCGATGAGGATTGCAATGCAGATAGCAACTCGTCGAGCACTTCACTCACCGGTAACGCCGCTATCGCAACATCATTTTTTCTATCACTCAACACAACATTCGTCTCCACGCGCTCTACTTTTATCGTTAGCCACTGTAGTTTTATCGCTAGCCACTGTAGCTTTATCGCCAGCCATTGTAGCATCATGATCGTAAAGCGTATTTAGCCGAGTGATAATGCCAACCTAATGACAAATACCGTTGACGAATTAAAAAGTGTCCGCCGCCTATTCTTTGCCCTGACACTGCCTGATGCCATGCAACAAGAGATTGTGCAATGGCGATCTGACCATTTCTCGCCAGAGGTGGGTCGCCCTATCGTGGCCGCTAATCTGCACCTGACACTGGCATTCCTTGGTGAAGTCAGTGCAACAAAAGCACAGTTGTTGCAGCAGCAAGCCGGGCGTATCCAACAAGCAGGTTTCAGCGTGACATTAGATGATATCGGCCATTGGCCCGGTTCAGGCGTGATTTGGCTGGGATGTAAAAACCCACCTCGTGGCCTGTTGCAATTGGCGCAGCTGCTACGCTCCCAGGCAGCACGTAGTGGGTGTTATCAAACGCCGCTGCCGTTTCATCCCCATATTACTTTGTTGCGTAACGCAACCCGCCCGGTGGCATTACCTGCCAAGAGCGGCAATGAGACCTTCCAGGCGGACCATTTTTCGCTATATGAATCGGTCTTCGCGCGGGGCCGCACCCGCTATAACATCTTACAAAGCTGGCCGCTGTCTGGCAGTGAAAGGAAACCAAATGCCTTCTAACGCCAACTTGCCACCATTTAACCCCCAATTACTGCCATTTAACCCCCAGTTACTGCAATTTAGTCCCCAGTTACAACCCGCCACACTTATTCTGCGGTACAAACGCTTTTTAGCTGATATTGTGACGCCCGCTGGAGAGGCGCTGACTATTCATTGCGCGAATACTGGAGCGATGACGGGTTGTGCTACGCCTGGAGATACCATCTGGTATTCAACATCAGATAATCCGAAACGGAAGTATCCCCATAGCTGGGAGCTGACACAGACCCAAACCGGTGATTGGATTTGTGTCAATACGATGCGTGCCAATGAGTTAGTGAACTTGGCAATTGAAAAAAATCAGATTGCTGAATTATCTGGTTACAATTTTGTCAAAAGAGAAGTTAAGTATGGCGAAGAGAACAGCCGTATAGACTTGTTATTACAAGCAGAAGATAGACGTGACTGCTATATTGAAGTCAAATCAGTCACCTTATTACAACAACAGTGTGGTTATTTTCCAGATGCGGTTACTCTAAGGGGCCAGAAGCATCTTCGGGAATTACAAAATAGGGTTGTCAGCGGCCACCGGGCAGTACTTTTCTTTGCGGTATTGCATACGGGAATCAAACAAGTTGCACCAGCCCGACACATTGATCGTCGCTATGCAGAGTTGCTAGTCCAGGCTCAGCAGGCAGGAGTAGAGGTTATTTGTTATGGTTTTCAACTATCGCCTGACGGTATCGAGCTAAGCGCCCGTTTACCGTTATTACTGGACGAAATGCTTTCATCAGAAAACGCTGAATAAAAAAGCAATTACTGGATAAAGTGGCTCGCCAAGTACGCCTTCCTTCACACCATTGTCAAGCAGGCGACAGGAATAATTGCCAACCTACCTCCCTTCTGTTATTTATAGCGGCCTGATTTTTCCCCCTATTGGGGATTTCGATAGTGCGTATGAATGTAGGAGAAGCATCATGCAAGAAGGGCAAAAACGTAAAACCTCGTCCTTGAGCATTCTCGCCATCGCTGGGGTAGAGCCTTACCAAGAGAAGCCAGGCGAAGAGTATATGAACGCCGCCCAGCTGTCGCATTTCAAGCTGATTCTTGAAGCATGGCGCAATCAGCTTAGGGATGAAGTAGATCGTACTGTATCGCATATGCAAGACGAAGCTGCTAACTTCCCTGATCCGGTGGACCGTGCCGCGCAGGAAGAAGAATTCAGTCTTGAACTTCGTAACCGCGACCGCGAGCGTAAACTGATTAAAAAGATCGAGAAAACGCTGAAAAAAGTTGAAGATGACGATTTTGGTTTCTGCGAGTCTTGTGGCGTAGAAATTGGTATCCGTCGTCTGGAGGCACGGCCAACTGCAGATTTATGCATTGACTGTAAAACCCTGGCCGAAATCCGCGAAAAGCAGATGGCAGGCTAACACAGCATAATGTGTAACACGGTGCCAGAGCCCTCTCCGGCACCGTATTTGATATGTCGGACCCCTTCTTTTTATGTCTGAAGACACTGGTTCTCAACTATTTGGTTCTCAACCATCCAGTTCTAAACCATCCGGTTCCCAGCCCCCCGGTTTTCAGCTAGTCGCGGCTCAACTGTTTGCTGCTGCTCAACCACGTACTCCCCAATCTCCCAATACTCAACAGCCAGTGGTTCAACAAGCGGCTATTCAACGATCAGCTAATCAACAATTGTCTAATCAACGATCAACTAATCAACCAACAGAATATATTGGCCGTTTTGCACCTTCGCCATCAGGGGATTTGCATTTTGGTTCGCTGATTGCCGCACTCGGGAGTTATCTGCAAGCCCGTGCTCAAGGCGGGAAGTGGTTAGTTCGCATTGAAGATATTGATCCCCCCCGTGAAGTTCCCGGCGCGGCCTCACGTATTTTAGTGGCCTTAGAGCATTATGGCCTCCATTGGGACGGCCCGGTCATCTATCAATCACAACGCCATGAAGCGTATCGGGCCACGCTCAACTGGCTGGAACAGCAGGGATTAAGCTATTACTGCACCTGCACCCGTAGCCGCATCCACCAGCTCGGCGGGTTCTACGACGGCTATTGCCGTGATCGTCATTTGCCCGCCAGCGAAGCGGCTATCCGTTTGCGGCAGACTCAGCCGGTTTACGTCTTTTATGATAAATTACTCGGCGAACTGCATGCTCACCCTGCGTTGGCACAAGAAGATTTTATTATCCGTCGCCGTGACGGCCTGTTCGCTTATAATCTGGCGGTGGTGGTGGATGATGCTTTTCAGGGCGTGACCGAAATTGTACGAGGTGCTGATTTGATTGAGCCGACGGTGCGCCAGATAGCACTCTATCAACAGTTGCAACACCCCGTCCCCGGCTATATACACTTGCCGTTGGCGCTGAATAATCAGGGGAACAAGCTCTCCAAGCAGAATCATGCTCCCCCCTTGCCTAATGGCGATCCACGTCCTATTTTAATCGATGCATTAAAGTTTTTACGCCAACCACTACCGGAATACTGGCAAGATCTTGATTTGTATTTATTATTACGTTATGCCGTTGAACATTGGACGTTGGCGTCAATCCCACTCAAGGGGGCAATAACCCCACAGAAAACACAACGGCATTCTCAAAGTAAGCATGGTGAGCTATGATTAGCCGCTGTTTTTCTGTCGTTCTGTTATTTATTAGCCACTATCGAGGTGTACCATTTTTACCCGAGTAGCCAATTTCTGCCGTAAGGTGCTGATCCGCGAAGACAAAACTGTCCGTGATGACAAGACCTGTAAAGATAAAGTGCCCGGTGAAGATAACGTGGCCCGCAAAGAAAGAAAGCCTGCCAGAGCACATACTGGCCGCAAGAGTCACGCGGTGTCGTCTTCGGAACAGCGTCAAATGGCGATTATTCCGCGGGATCAGCACAATATCTCCCGCAGAGATATCAGTGACAATGCACTGAAGGTTCTCTATCGCCTGAATAAATCAGGTTACGAAGCTTATCTGGTGGGCGGCGGTGTCCGCGACCTGCTGCTGGGCAGAAAACCCAAAGATTTCGATATCACCACCAGTGCCACCCCCGAACAGGTGCGAAAACTGTTCCGTAACTGTCGTTTGGTTGGCCGCCGCTTCCGTTTGGCTCATGTGATGTTTGGCCCTGAAATTATTGAAGTAGCGACTTTCCGTGGGCACCACGAGCAGCAACAAGCAGAAGACAGCGATAAGAACTCCTCCCAGCAGGCGCAAAATGGCATGCTGCTGCGTGACAACATCTTTGGTTCCATCGAAGATGATGCTCAACGCCGCGATTTCACCATTAACAGCCTCTACTATGGTATTTCTGATTTTGCGCTGCGTGACTACACCGGCGGCTTGCGTGATCTGAAAGAAGGTATTATTCGTCTGATTGGCGACCCAGAAACCCGTTACCGTGAAGATCCGGTACGGATGCTGCGTGCGGTTCGTTTTGCCGCAAAACTGGATATGTCAATCAGCCCGGAAACGGCAGAGCCTATACCGCGGCTGGCCTCACTGTTGCGCGAAATCCCGCCCGCCCGCCTGTTTGAGGAGTCACTCAAGCTGCTGCAATCGGGCTACGGCTATAAAACCTATTAAAAACTGTGCGAATACCAGCTTTTCCAGCCGCTATTCCCACTGATTGCCCGTAATTTTACTGAACAGCATGATTCGCCGATGGAGCGTATTCTGGTTCAGGTACTGAAAAATACCGATCACCGTCTGCATAATGATCAGCGGGTTAATCCTGCCTTCTTATTTGCAGCGATGCTGTGGTATCCGCTCATTGAACATGCGCAGAAATTAACGCAGGAAAGCGGCCTGGCCTATTACGATGCCTTTGCACTGGCCATGAATGATGTACTGGACGAAGAGTGTCGCTCACTGGCGATCCCTAAACGCATCACCTCGCTGGTACGGGATATCTGGTTGTTACAACTGCGTCTGTCACGTCGTCAGGGGAAACGTGCCCATAAATTGATGGAGCACCCTAAATTCCGAGCGGCTTACGACCTGTTGCTCCTGCGGGCTGAAGTGGAAAAGAATCACGAGCTGCAACGCTTGGCGCAGTGGTGGGGTGAATTCCAGGAAGCCACACCCACACAACAGAAGTCTATGCTAAATACACTAGGTGCGGATCCTGCGCCACGGCGTTCACGTCCACGCCGCCCACGTAAACCAGTATCCCGTAATGAAGGGGCATAATTTTCACCATGATCCGGGTCTATATCGCGCTAGGTAGCAACTTGGCTATGCCACTGCAACAGGTTAACGCGGCACGGGAAGCCTTGGCGCATCTGCCGCGTAGCCAGTTAGTGGCCTGTTCGCCACTTTACCGCACCAAGCCATTAGGCCCACAGGATCAACCCGATTTTCTCAATGCCGTAGTCGCACTGGATACGTCACTGCCACCAGAACAGTTGCTGGATCACACGCAAGCAATTGAACGTAACCAAGGTCGGGTGAGAAAAGAACAGCGCTGGGGGCCACGGACGCTGGATCTGGATATTATGCTGTATGGCGATCAGGTGATAAAAACCGATCGCCTGACTGTTCCGCATTATGGTCTGAAAGAGCGTGAATTTATGCTCTATCCACTGGCCGATATCGCCCCAGATCTTATTTTTCCCGATGGCGAATCCCTATCAGAATGCCTTAAACGGGTCGATAAGAACGGCTTGGTTCTCTGGTAATATCACTTGTTCACACACGGCAAAATCCTCTGTTTCCCCGCTTTTTTATTCTTCGATACCCAGACTCTGCCCGTGCGTTGGGCCATTCATTACGTTATATTGATATAACATGATGATTATCAATTAAAAATAGCCCACCTCGCCGTCAGGCCAGGGTTGCAGTAGAATGTCGTGCAGATAATCTTATATTCCATCCCGTAATGGGCAGGTATTGGTTTATCCGTTTGTTGATAAAGTTGTTCACTTTAATTTCAGGAGACAAAGTGATGAAAGCCACCACCATGAGCCAATTACGCCAATGGAAACAAGAGAAACGTAAGTTCGCAACACTGACTGCCTATGATGCCAGTTTTGCCCGGTTATTTGCCGAACAGGGTATTCAGGTGCTATTGGTGGGGGATTCGCTCGGTATGACGTTACAAGGGTTCGATTCCACTCTGCCAGTGACCGTTGCCGATGTAGCCTATCATACCCGTGCGGTGCGCCGTGGTGCGCCTCATTGCCTGTTATTGGCCGATATGCCATTTATGAGTTATGCCACTCCAGAACTGGCCTTTACCCACTCGGCAGAGTTAATGCGTGCCGGAGCCAATATGGTCAAACTGGAAGGTGGGAGCTGGCTGTGCGATACCATTCGCATGTTGGCAGAACGCGCAGTGCCGGTTTGTGGGCATCTGGGGCTTACGCCGCAGTCGGTGAATATTTTCGGCGGTTATAAAGTGCAAGGCCGTGAAGAGGTGGCCGCCAATCAACTGTTGCAAGATGCTGTTGCACTGGAACACGCAGGGGCGCAACTGTTGGTACTGGAATGTGTCCCGGTAGAACTGGCACAGCGGGTGACCGAAGAATTAACCATACCGGTTATTGGTATTGGTGCTGGAAATGTCACTGACGGTCAGATTTTGGTTATGCATGATGCACTCGGTATTACTGGGGATCATACGCCAAAATTCAGTAAAAACTTTTTGGCACACAGTGCGGGTGATATTCGTGCCGCCATTAAGCTCTATATTGAAGAAGTTGAGGGGGGGATTTATCCTGCTGAAGAGCATACATTCCAGTAACTGAATCATCAATATTTCTTCTAAAATAGGGAGTTTTCAAAATAGGCTCCTCCTAAAACAGACGGTTCCTAAAATAGGAGAAGGGGAATGCTGATTATTGAGACATTGCCATTGCTACGTCAACAGATCCGCCGTTGGCGTCAGGAAGGTAAGCGAATTGCCTTGGTACCCACCATGGGTAACCTGCACGAAGGGCATATGACGCTGGTAGATGAAGCAAAAAACCGCGCTGATGTGGTTGTGGTGACTATTTTTGTTAATCCGCTGCAATTTGAACGGCCGGATGACTTAGCCCGTTACCCGCGGACCTTACAGGAAGATTGCGAGAAACTGACCCGCCACGGTGCGGATCTGGTGTTCGCACCAGTCGCGGCCGATATCTACCCTGCGGGGCTGGAAAAGCAAACGTATGTTGATGTTCCCGCCCTATCGACCATTTTGGAAGGAGCCAGCCGCCCTGGTCATTTCCGCGGTGTCTCAACCATCGTCAGCAAGCTGTTTAATCTAATCCAGCCAGATGTCGCCTGTTTCGGCGAAAAAGATTATCAACAGTTAGCCTTGATCCGCAAAATGGTGGTGGATATGGGTTATGACATCAATATTGTTGGGGTATCAACGGTGCGCGCGAAAGATGGGTTAGCGCTAAGTTCGCGTAACAGCTACCTGACGGAAGAAGAACGTCAGATTGCACCACAGCTCAGTAAGATCATGTGGGTGCTGGCGGAGAAAATGACCTTAGGCGAACGGCAGATTGACACCCTGCTGGAAGAGGCGGCAGAGCAGCTACGCCGTGCAGGCTTTACGCCCGATGAACTGTTTATCCGCGACGCCGAGACCTTACAACCACTAACTGTCGATAGCCAGCAAGCGGTGATTTTGATGGCCGCCTGGCTGGGTAAAGCTCGTCTGATTGATAACCAACTGGTTGATTTACGCCACTGATATTTTACCGATCAGGGTATGGGCTAGAGTGGTGACAATCACACCCAAAAAATACCAATCAGGCGGTTGCGAATTACCATCAAGCCGCTAGTTGGCCCAAAATCAACCAGGAACGCCAAGGCAAAAGTCACTATCAACGGTATTCCCCTCGCTCGGAGCCCGTGACCGCCGATGAGCAACGGTTTGGTGAGTGAGAGACGCGAATACCGTAGAAGTGGAATGAAATAAAAAGGCAGCAAGGAACATTTATAGATAGAGCGTCAATCATAGACAAGTGGTATAAAATCAGCAAAAATGAGTTGGCATTTTTTGCAGAAAGTCTTAGGCCGCGGGCCGCTTAGCGCGAAATCGATCCGGGTCTATTTTTATGATTGAGCCACTCCCTGAATCAGTAGATTATAGGGTCTGGCAATAGATTTAATCAGGGTCAAAGGTAAGAGTTATGATACGCACTATGTTGCAAGGCAAACTACACCGGGTCAAAGTCACTCAAGCGGATTTGCACTATGAAGGCTCCTGCGCCATCGATCAGGATTTTCTGGAAGCCGCAGGTATTCTGGAATATGAAGCCATTGATATTTATAACGTTGATAACGGTCAGCGTTTTTCAACCTATGCGATTGCTGCTGAGCGTGGTTCGCGGATTATCTCCGTGAATGGTGCCGCAGCACGCTGCGCTTGTGTCGGTGATAAGCTCATTATCTGTTCTTATGTACAGATGTCAGATGCTGCTGCCCGCTTGCACCACCCCAAAGTGGCTTATTTTGAAGGTGAAAATCAGCTACAACGCAAGGCTAAGGCGGTACCGGTTCAGGTCGCTTAATCCCCCTGCGTACCCCACAGGGGGATTAAGCGATGTTTGTTCCCACCGAATCACTGGCCAGATAGCATAATGACACTGTTAGCCCCAGGCGCTTAAATAAAGCACCTGGGGCTAATGACAAAGCTCAACGAGTGAAAAGTTAACCGCACTGCTCCGATGAATTACGTCATAACGTTGCTAATCTGTCTCCATCGCCGCTGGTGCCGGTTTTACCGCAACCGCACCGGGTTGATTGGCAATGCGCTCCGCCATGGTCGGTATTGAGTCAGTACGTAGAATATAGAGCCGTTTCAAGGTATATGGATTATCGCCTGGCTTAACCTTGCCTTGCATGGTGGTCACCGCTAAGTGAAAACCGGCATTCTTCGCCGCATTAACCGCTGTTTGATTAAAGCCACCGAAGGGATATGACAGAAAAATCACATGCGGATTGAACTGCGCTAATGCCCGACGTGAGCGTTCAAAATCAAAAATGATGTTGTGATAAGAGCGACTCAATAAGATGGGATGGTGCCTATTATCAGTACGGTGTAAAAAATGCGTATGAGACTGTATATCAAACACATCTTGAATTCCTTTCAGTTCAGAAATACTCATAAACTGTAATGAGTCTGGATTCCATTTCTGTGGATGCCGTTTAATACGCGAAGAAATAATAAACGCCGTGGCGCGGAAGCCGTTCTCTTTCAGAATAGGATAAGCATAGCGACTCACTGACTTCAAACCATCATCAAATGTCAGCACCACAACTTTAGCAGGCAGATTAATCTTGTTATTCAGATAGCCTTCAAGTTGATACAGAGAAATGGTGTCATAACCCGCCTGTTTGAGATAAGCCATTTGATTACTGAACGCCACATCAGATGTCGTGGTTGATGTATTCAGGAAACGTTTATTTTCCTCGTTCTTCAACATGTGATGGTAAGTCAGGATCGGAATACCGTTGTCTATCTCCGCGTCTGCGCTGCTGACATACCCCAAACGATCACCAATATTGACCTGATACCACGTATTACTTAACCGATCTTTTAGTTTTCCAACAATGGGATAACGTAAGTTCTCTACCAGAACAGCAAATTGTTCACTGCGCACATCAGCGGCTAAATAAACCTTGGCCTCACGCGTCGTCAGAATATTTTGATTCGGCAAGGGCTTATTTAAATCGCCCAACATATCGTTGTTTTTTTGTGCTTTATTAATCTCACGTAAATCGTCTTTATCTATAAAACCGGTACCGTTGCCAAATTTGAATTCATAGTATTCCGCCGCGGCAGGGATTACCTGCAACAACTGATCTTTCCGAATTTCGCCAACAGGGATCACCCGCTCGCCAACCAGCGAATACACTTCGCTATCGCGTTCGGTCATCATATATTTCGGTGGTGTTACCTCTACATTTGGCAAGAGGTCAGCATGGGTTGTCGGTATCATTATTACCGACATGACAATACCGAGTAGCATCCCAATCGCTATTCTGTTTTTGTGCCACATGTTCGTTCTACTTATGCGCATTCGGCGCTGAATGGAAAAGGGAGATAGTACGCGTCAGCATATCACGAGAGACTTGAGGTTGAGAAAGACGTTATCAGGTAAGCACACAATTTATTGACAGGCCCATCGCCAGTTACATTGCCAAAATCATTGACGCTACAGTAAGGCGGCAAACGAGCACCACTGTAGCGCCAATGACAAGAGAATATATTAGGTACGTAACCCGGTTCCACGTTCAATCAAATACCATGCCCAAGCATAGAATGCCGCGATAAACACCACTAAAACGCCAATGGTATAGACCAGGGAGACATCAGTAATACCGAGGAACCCATAACGGAAGCCGCTGATCATATAGACGATAGGGTTAAGCTTCGATACCGCCTGCCAGAAAGGTGGCAATAATGATAACGAATAAAATACCCCTCCCAGATAGGTCAATGGCGTCAGCACAAAAGTTGGCACCAAACTGATGTCATCAAACGTCTTGGCAAATACCGCATTCAGCAACCCCCCCAGGGAGAATAGAATGGCCGTCAGCATCAGCGTCAAGGCAATCATTGACCACGAATGGACATGCAATGGTACGAAAAATAGCGAGATAATCGTCACCAGAATGCCGACACAAACGCCGCGCGCCACCCCACCACCGACATAACCAATAATGACAATATGCGTAGGCACAGGGGCTACCAGCAACTCTTCGATACTGCGCTGAAACTTCGCTCCGTAGAACGATGCCGCCACATTTGAGTAGGCGTTGGTGATAACCGCCATCATAATCAAACCTGGGACGATAAACTGCATGTAATCAAAGCCCCCCATATCGCCAATCCGGGCACCAATTAGGTTGCCGAAGATAACAAAATAGAGAGACATCGTAATCACTGGTGGCACCAGTGTTTGAATCCAAATACGTGCAAACCGCGTAATCTCTTTGATCCAAATACTCTGCAATGCTATCCAATACAGGCGGGTCATGCTTTCTCTCCCTCATGGCCATTAACCAAGGTCACAAACAGCTCTTCCAGACGGTTGGCCTTGTTACGCATACTTTGTACCTGAACCCCCTGTACGTTCAGTTGGCTAAATAAACTATTCAGGCCCTGTTCACGCTTAACATCCACTTCCAACGTAGAGGTATCCGTCAGACGATATCCATAACCTTCCAGTTTAGGCAGTGGACTCTTCGCCCCGAGATCAAAAATAAAGGTTTCTGATTCCAGCTTACTAAGCAGCTTTTTCATGGTGGTATTTTCCACCAATTCTCCATTCTGGATAATGCCAATGTTGCGGCACAGCATTTCTGCTTCTTCCAGATAGTGAGTCGTCAGAATAATCGTCGTGCCCTGCGCATTCAGCTCTTTCAAGAACCCCCACATGGAGCGACGTAATTCAATATCTACACCCGCCGTAGGCTCATCTAAGATCAGTAACTTAGGTTCATGCATCAGCGCCCGTGCAATCATCAAACGGCGTTTCATGCCACCCGATAAACGGATCGCACGCTCATCACGTTTGCTCCATAAATCCAACTGACTGAGATATTTCTCAGCCCGCGCCAACGCGTCTCGCCGAGTCACACCGTAGTATCCGGCCTGGGTAATCACTATCTGCAACACCGTTTCAAACGGGTTGAAATTAAATTCCTGAGGCACTAACCCGAGCTGACGTTTGGCATTCACAATATCGTTATCGATATCGTAGCCAAAGACCTGAACCTTGCCGGATGTTTTGTTCACTAATGAACTAATAATACCGATAGTAGTGGATTTCCCCGCCCCATTCGGACCGAGCAGAGCATAAAAGTCGCCTGCCTCTACGTGCAGATCGATACCACGCAGTGCCTGAACGCCACCCATATAGGTTTTGGTCAGCTGCGTTATTTCCAGTGCATATGTCATAAGTAAAAAGGAACCTTATTCAATGGGTTTCTCGGTGGTCCTGCGCACCCATAACGTATTTAACCCTCCCCAGACGAGGCACGTTACGGGTAACATAAAAAATCAAACAGGCACCAAAAAGATATTACGCAGACAATATTGCGTTATTACCGGAGCTACTGTTCCGATTTCAAAATCGGAATCCTTACCGTATATTATCCTATCGCAACCCGAACACTACAGGCTATTTACATTGATGAAAGAAATAGAAAAGCTCATTGAGAACAATCGAACTTGGTCAAACACCATTTGTAAAGATGACCCCGGTTTTTTTGAGCACTTGGCTCAATCTCAAAAACCGCGCTTCCTGTGGATTGGTTGTTCAGACAGTCGCGTTCCCGCAGAGCAGTTAACCGGGTTGAAATCAGGTGAGCTATTCGTTCATCGTAATGTTGCCAACCTGGTTATCCATACCGATCTTAACTGCCTGTCAGTCGTCCAATACGCTATTGATGTTCTTCAGGTAGAACACATTATTATCTGTGGCCACCTTGGCTGTGGTGGTGTTGAAGCCGCCATCAAAGGCGAAGAGATGGGGCTTATCGATAACTGGTTACTGCACATTCGGGATCTTTGGTATAAGCACAGCTCATTGCTGGGTGAATTGCCGCAAGAGGAACGCAGTAATGTGCTGTGTCAGATAAACGTGGTGGAGCAAGTGTATAACCTTGGTCATTCAACCATTGTGCGTTCAGCCTGGAAGCGCGGGCAAAAAGCCATGATCCACGGCTGGGTATACGGTATTGAAAATGGTCTGCTGCGTGATTTAGAAGTCTCAGCCACCAGTCTCGGTAGCCTGGAAATGGTGTATCGCAAAGCGATGGCTGAGTTATTACAAAACAATAAAGAGGACCATTAAGTCGCTCTGGGAGGGTACGTTAAAACGCACCCTCTCCCACCAAATCCTTCCACTAAATTAAGAGTCCCGGAGCGTACATACAGTACGTGAGGATTCTGAGCACTGCGTAAACTCAAAATGGCGACGCGCAGTAGCCCGATCACTCGTCTAAAGTGACGACCTTACCTACATACGGAAGATGCCTGTACCGCTGCGCATAATCGATCCCGTAGCCGACAACAAACTCATCGGGAATGGTGAAACCCACCCACTCAACCGGAACTTGCACTTCACGACGCTCGGGTTTATCCAACAGCGTACAGATAGCCAGTGATTTTGGGCCACGTAGTTGCAGAATTTCACGTACTTTGCTCAGCGTATTACCTGAATCAATAATATCTTCGACAATCAACACATCTTTACCACGGATATCTTCATCCAGGTCTTTCAGGATTTTCACATCACGGGTGGTGCTCATACCGTTGCCGTAGCTGGAGGCCGTCATAAAATCGACTTCATGAGAAACATCAATGGTACGGCATAAATCAGCCATAAACATAAATGAGCCACGGAGTAACCCCACCAGCACCATATCACTGCCACTGTCGCGGTAATGTTCAGAGATTTGGTGGCCTAATTCGGCGATACGGGTTTTTACTTCCTGTTCGGAAATCATGACTTCTACAGTGTGCTTCACAGCCAACATACCTATTTGAATGAATGAACTTGTATATCAATGAGAAACCGGCGCTGATGGCCTCAATGATACCGATTGATGCCCATAGCTTAACACACATCAGGAGGCATCCCGTGGCTCTGCCAGCTTAGGCGGAGATAAAGTATAACAAAAATGAACAACAGGATGCATTGATGACGGTTTTATAAGATTGAGTGGCGTGGCTTGGTGTCCATCCATTTGTTGATTAACGAAATGCTGACTATTCGCAAACTAACATTGAGAGATATACTCAAGTTACGTCAAGATGCAGGTCGGCAGCAACCGAGTAAATCCCCAGGAGCTTAGATAATTGAGTGACTGGGGTGAGCAAGGGCGGCTAACACCCCTGCATCTTGAAGGGCGATGGGTATATAATGAGGAAACGAGCCATTGAGGCTCAATATTGCCTCTGGATAATGCTCTCACAAGGAATGTTTTAATGAACTATCAGTCCACTAGCCTACTAATCTATTCCGCAAGTTTTACTGTCATTGCTGCCATTAGCCTGTTTGTGGCATTTTTTGGTTTGAATGCCCCGCTATTTTACTACCTTGTTGTTGGTTTGGTTTTTAGTGTGTGGATTTCATTACATTTGCATCGAATGGCAGAAAAAGGCGTGGTCTATCTGATTGCTGAAAAAACGCAATGGATGGTCTATGTCAGGGGGATACCCGTTCAAGAAACCCGAACACCGCTAAAAAATCCGTGCTTTCTCAGTGTCACTTATATGACCACCTTCTTTCGGCGCTTCCTGATCATCAAATTGTTAATGCAAGCCACAGCGATTTATTTAGCCCTACAGCAAACCCTTGAACTTGAGCCTACTGACCCCCCTTATCTGCTATTGGCTGTCAGGGTGCTCGCTGTGGTGATTATCTGTTTCCTGATCAACAAAATATGGCAAACAGTTAAAAACATGATCACACTTCAACGAGCTGAATGGCTGATTGAAGAGATCCCCAGAGAGGGTTTTAGCTATTATCAGGCTTATATCATTAGGAATGATAAAAAGAGCGGAAATCAGATACTTCTGCCTGCACTGGCTGAATTGCTAAAAGTATAGCGCCGCAACAACCTTCGTTGCCCCGCCCTTCTTTGATCATCCCCTCCAATTATCACCTCCTCCAACTATCATTTCGATAGCCCTCGGTCATTTCAATAAAAAATCCCCGGCCAACCGACCGGGGTATGGCTCAGGCACTGACGGTAAAGCCCAACATCATGCCAGTATCTTCATGCTCTAATAGGTGGCAGTGAGCCATATAAGGCGTACTGGCGGGGGCGAGATAATTAAAGCGCACCAGTATCTCACTGCGTGCGCCTTCAACGCGTACCATGTCTTTCCAACCACGGCGATGCTCTGCTGGCGGTTTACCATTCTCCGTTAAAATACGGAACTGTGTGCCGTGAACATGGAATGGATGCAGCATCATGTCGCCTTCACCCGAAATGGTCCACTTCTCATATTTGCCCTGCTTCGCGTCAAACGCGGGTTCGGTCATTGAGAAAGCTTTGCCGTTAATCCTATTTGCGTGATTGAAATTAAAGGCTGGCGCACTGTTCATTGTGCCGTGATCCATGCCTTTCATTTTACCTTGGCTCATATCTGACATATTGCTATGGTCCATCCCCCCCATGTCACCATGATTCATGTTCATACCGGCCATGGCTTTCGTACCATAACGCGCCACTAAGGCCTGCATCCCCAGCATATCGAGCTTTGGATCCATCATCAGTTGGAACCAGCGTTCTTGCACACCAGTGACATCAGCTAACGCTGGGATCACAACGAGAGAATCTGGCAAAACCTGACTACCGACAGCCAGTGAGGGTTGGATCCGTAGCACAGGCAGCGGCTTATCAAACGGGGCTAAGGTCATGCCCATCTGTGTGACTGGCAGGGTGACCAGATCGAGAGACTTACCATCGCGGGTATCCACCAGCACTTCGAAACGCTCGCCCATCAATATCGGCAACTCTCGCACCACAACGGGTTCGGCTAATAACCCGCCATCGCTGGCAATTACGTACATTGGCCGGCCATCGCTAAGCGCCAGATTCAGCGAACGGGCATTACAGCCATTGAGTAGCCGTAACCGCACCCAGCCACGTGGCGTAATTTGTTGCGGATAAAGAACGCCGTTAGTCAGCATCCGGTCACCAAACCAGCCGACAGCGGCGGTCATCACATCAAGCTGATAGTCAATCTGCCCATGCTTATCGAGCAATTTATCCTGCAAAATTACGGGAATATCGTCCACGCCCCACTGTTTTGGCAACGGCAGTTTCTCACTATCGCTGTCATCAATCAGGACTAACCCGCCTAACCCCATCGCCACTTGGTGACCGGTTTTACTGTGAGTGTGCGGATGGAACCAACACGTTGCGGCGGGTTGCTCCACCGCGAAGGTAACCTGACGCTTTGCCCCCGGCTGAATCAGCGCTTGTGGGCCACCATCAACCTCGCCGGGGATCTCCAAACCGTGCCAATGTACCGTGGTTGCTTCCGGTAAAGAATTAGTGATATCAATGGTTACCGCTTTACCCCGCTGCAAACGAATCGCTGGTCCTAATAAATTACCGTTATAGCCCCAGGTTTGCGTCGCAGTGGAAGGTAACCAGGTCACACTGCCTGTCTGAATATTCAGATTAATTTTACCGTTTGCATCCGGTTGGAGCAGAGGGGGAATGGGTAACGGGGAAAAATCTGCGGCCAGTGCCGCCCTGCTCCATAAAGGCAGTGATGTGGCAGCCCCAAGAGCGGCTGTTAACTTAAGAAAATCACGGCGATGCATGGTCGTCTCCCTTCTTGATTATGAGTAAATGCTGACCGTAGGTAAGTACCTGCATAGCACATTGATATTTTGATATGAAGACCGTCCGTTGGCGCAAAGAGAGTACATTGGCATAAAAACGGTCAATTGGCATACAAGTCATCCGTTGATACAAAAATAGCCCGTTGACATACAAATCGTTCGTTGACACATAAAAAGCACTGAGTGCAAGCTTAAACCCTCCCCCTACGGGAAGGTCAAGAAGCAATCACTCACGCTATGCTTTCGCTCAATACAATAAAATTTAGTTTGTGACATCACTGTGTGGTAACGTCTGTGAACAATAAATAAACCTATTTCTGCTATGAAAAGAACAACGTTAGTCATGCTGCTGCTTACTCTGTGCGGATTCTCATCTGCCAGCTTTGCATTAAGTGAATCTGAAGCAGAAGATCTTGCCGATCTGACCGCTGTTTTCGTTTATCTAAAAAACGATTGTGGTTATCAGGAACTCCCTAATAACGAAATTAAGCGAGCCATTGTCTACTTTGCGCAGCAAAATCGTTGGGATCTCCGCAATTACGATAGCTTTAATATGAAAGCATTAGGTGAAGACAGCTATCGCGATCTACGTGGCATCGCCCTTCCTACCCCTATAAAATGTAAGTCTCTCGCCCGTGACTCTTTGGGTTTATTAGCCTACGCTAATTGACCATCCCACCTTTACGCCTTCTGCCTGAAATTTGACCGTGCAACCTCAGGCAGAGTTGGCTATGATATTGCCCCCCATTTTTCATGGCTGTTACTGCGAAGGAGAGGCCCCGAACATGTCACAGAAAGAACTATGGTATGAAACATTACATGCCAACTTCGGCCAATACTTTTCTGTTGAAAATGTACTGTACCGCGAAAAAACCGAGCATCAGGATCTGGTGATTTTTGAAAACTCAGAGCTGGGCCGCGTAATGGCATTGGATGGCGTGGTGCAAACCACAGAACGTGATGAATTTATCTATCACGAAATGATGACCCACGTTCCTTTGCTGGCCCACGGGCAGGCAAAAAAGGTGCTGATCATCGGTGGTGGCGATGGCGCAATGTTACGAGAAGTCAGCCGTCACAGGAATATTGAGCAGATTACCATGGTGGAAATTGACGCCGGGGTCGTAGAATTTTGCCGCCAGTATTTACCTAATCATAGCGCGGGGGCGTATGACGATCCCCGTTTCAAGCTGGTCATCGACGATGGCGTGAATTTCGTTAACCAGACCACTGAAAAATTTGATGTCATCATTTCTGACTGTACCGACCCTATAGGTCCCGGCGAGAGCCTGTTTACCTCCGCATTTTATGAGGGATGCGCCCGCAGCCTGAATGAGGGGGGCATTTTTGTTGCACAAAACGGTGTTTGTTTCCTACAACAGGATGAAGCCGTCAATAGCCATAACAAGCTTAGCCACTATTTCAGTGATGTGAGTTTTTATCAGGCTGCTATTCCAACGTATTACGGCGGTATTATGACCTTTGCCTGGGCGACACAGAACCCGGCACTTCGCCAGTTGGATCTCGCTACCTTGCAAAACCGCTTTGCCCAAGCTGGCTTGGCCTGCCGCTACTATAACCCAGCGATTCATGTCGGCAGCTTTGCTTTACCACAGTATTTGCTAGATGCCTTAACGACTATACCCAAAGTCACTGGCGTCGCAACCAAGCATGATTCAAGTGAATAAGAGCCGCTAGCAACGCCGTCATGTCGAGTAAACAGGGTATAAACGTTGAGTATTCATTCGTAAGGAGGTGAACTAAATTGTCCAAGCTTAAACTGCACGGCTTCAACAACCTGACCAAAAGCCTGAGTTTTTGTATTTACGATATTTGTTATGCCAAGACCGCAGACGACCGCGATGGCTATATCGCCTACATTGACGAACAGTACAATGCCAATCGCTTGACCGAGATCTTGAGCGAAACCTGCTCGATCATCGGTGCAAATATTTTAAATATTGCTCGTCAGGATTACGATCCCCAAGGGGCCAGCGTCACCATTTTGGTCAGTGAAGAGCCCGTTGATCCGCGCGATGTTGATACCTCTGAACATCCCGGCCCGTTGCCAAGCGCCGTGGTGGCCCACCTGGATAAGAGCCATATCTGTGTGCATACTTATCCAGAAAGCCACCCTGAAGCGGGGTTATGTACTTTCCGTGCCGATATCGAGGTCTCTACCTGTGGGGTGATTTCTCCGCTGAAGGCCCTGAATTACCTGATCCATCAGCTCGAATCCGATATCGTGACCATGGATTATCGGGTACGGGGTTTCACCCGAGATATCAACGGGGTAAAACATTTTATCGATCACAAAATCAATTCTATTCAGAACTTTATGTCCGATGACATGAAGTCGCTTTATCACATGATGGATGTGAACGTTTATCAGGAAAATATCTTCCATACCAAGATGATGCTGAAAGATTTCGATTTAAAGCATTATCTGTTTAACGCCAAGCCGGAAGAGCTGAGCGCAGAAGAAAAGGAACGTATTACCCGCCTGTTATACAAAGAAATGCAGGAAATCTACTATGGCCGCAATGTGCCGGAAGTGTGATGTATTACAGCCTATACTCTAAGTAATTCCGTGCTATTTACACAAAGTTAAAGGTGATCGCTCCGGCGATCACCTAAAAACAACTCGCCGCAGTTACCCGTTCTGGGTTGCCAGGTAATCCCCCCATTTTTAACGGATGTCTTAAGTAAAATCAGGCTACCCGTTTAATATGTTATATCGGCGTATAACCCTGTAATGCCATTGCTCATCAAGTTGGCAGATGAGCGACTGGCGAGGACGTTATCCGCTTCGGCGCGAGTTTTTTAAAGCACGGAGACGGTGTTGAGGCCGATTTTCAGCACTCTGGCGGTATCGCGGACACCGGAGCCATTGAAAGCCATTTCAACAATCTGCTCTTTCACCCCAAGTTCACGGGCTTCGTAGGTGTAGGTAAGCTGAAATACCCGGTGGCAATGAACATTAGCGCGACCATAAGCAAATCTCGAAAACTCGCATTGTACCTCAGTTCCAACTAATTGGAGGCATTACCGAATTAATAACCAGACTTAACAATGATTATTGATAAATAATAATTCCCCACGATTTAATATGTATAACCTAAATAATTCGAGTTGCAGGAAGGCGGTAAATAAAAGTATCGAATGATGCTTACATAAATAGATAATCGGGTTACCGGGAACAGATTTGCAGAGCGCAGACAACACACTGGCAACTTGAAAGATGACAAGTATAAGAAGATGATATTCTCTCCATTTAGCATTGCACAAGGAAGATGCTCCTTTAATGAACCGCCTCCCAACCCTGTATGGCATTATTGCAATTTTACTGTGGAGCATGAGTGTCGCCTTAACTCGCGGACTGGCCGAAGCTCTGGGGCCATTCGGTGCCGGAGCAGCCATCTACAGTGTCAGTGGAATTCTGGTATGGCTAGTAGCGGGTAAGCCTAGAGTGCGTGGGCAACACCCTGCTTATCTGTATGGTTGCGGTTTGCTGTTTGTGGTGTATATGGTGGCCTTCGCTCTGGCAATCGGTATGGCTAATGATCGCCAGCAAACACTGGAGATAGGCTTAATCAATTACCTATGGCCGAGCCTAACGCTGCTATTGGCAATACCGTTGCTGAAACTCCGCGCCCGTTGGTGGTTATGGCCGGGGGCAGGTCTCGCTCTGTTTGGTGTTATCTGGGTAGTCAGTGGTGGCCAAGGGCTGGACGTTAAAACGCTCGCCGTGAATATCAGCAGCAACCCGCTGGCGTACAGCCTGGCGCTGATTGCGGCATTCACCTGGGCGGGCTATTCCAACTTAGTACGGTTATATAGCCAAGGGCCAGGGGCGCTGCCGCTGTTTTTAATCGCCTGCGCCCTGTGCCTGTGGTTGATGTTCTTTATGTGGACTCCGGGCAAACTACACTTTACCCCACGAGCTATATTTGAATTGTTACTAATGGGGGCGAATACCGCCTTGGCCTACCAGTGTTGGGATATTGCAATGAAAAAAGGCAACGCCACACTGGTCGCTGCCCTATCCTATTTCACGCCATTGTTATCAATATTGATTGCAAGCTTGTGGCTCAATACCTTGCCTTCTGCGGCTTTCTGGCCCGGTGTTGCCATGGTGGTGGCGGGTTCGTTGCTATGCTGGTCAGCCAGCCGAAATACCCTTAGTACGTGAAGCCAGGGCTGTTAGCGATATTCGCTTACCAAATCGCTTACTTATTCTAAGCTCATTGGGGGCGCTCTCTTGCTGCTTACCTGCAACTCCATGTTCTTTGGGTAATATATTATTGAGTAAGGATAAAAGCCCGATAACCTTTCAACACCAGCAAAAAATCCTCTAAACCGCATAAGCAGAGGCTTTCTTCATCGTAATAATTCATGCCTTCCTCCATCTCATCGCCATCGAGATCTAATTGATTGGCACGCACCATCACTTCTTCACCATCCAGCCACAACGTATATTCATGGCCCGGTAGCTGCCACTGGCGCTCACTCCCTCTGACACCATTAGCCGCCGTTTCAATGTGGTCCAGTTTGACCAGATCACCTTTGATCTCTTCATTCAGCCAATGGCCGATCACTTCATGCCCCATGGAGAATTTGACGAGTACTTGCCCGGTTAAATCACGCAAGAATTCATAATCCATAGCACGTCCTCCTGATGCTCTTTTTATTAGTGTAAACATTATTACCAACCTAGCTTGGCGAAAGCTCACACTACTTAAAATACCGCGAGCATTACAACATAATGTGATGTTTAAAACATGATGGAATGGTTAAAACATATTGTCTAATAGTTAAAACATAGTTGATAGTTAAAACATAATTGATAGTTAAAACACAATTGATAGTTAAAACACAATTGATAGTTAAAACACGGCACCGTTTTTAAAATAGAAACGGGAGGCCAATGGCCCCCCGTTTTTAGCAGATGCGAATAGATACCCAACGTCACTGACAGAGGGTATCACGCCTTACACAGCGGTTTGGAAGATCACACCGTCAGCTTTATCCGTATATTGACTTAATTGATCAAAGTTCAGATAACGATAAGTATCCTCGGCGGTCTTATCAACCTGCGCCATGTAAGTCTGATACTCATCAGGCGTTGGTAAACGCCCAAGCAGAGACGCTATCGCCGCCAGTTCAGCCGACGCCAAATAAACATTCGCTCCAGTTCCTAAACGGTTCGGGAAGTTACGGGTTGAGGTGGAAACCACCGTCGCACCGTCAGCAACCCGCGCCTGGTTACCCATGCACAGTGAACAGCCGGGGATTTCAATACGGGCACCGCTCTTACCAAAGACGCTGTAATAGCCCTCTTCTGTCAGCTGTGCTGCATCCATCTTGGTCGGTGGTGCTACCCACAGGCGGGTAGGCAACTGACCTTTATGCTGATCCAGTAACTTACCAGCAGCACGGAAGTGGCCAATATTGGTCATACAGGAACCGATAAAGACTTCATCGATTTTGCTGTTAGCCACATCAGACAACAAGCGAGCATCATCCGGATCGTTTGGTGCACACAGGATAGGCTGCGTGATCTCAGCCAGATCGATTTCGATTACCGCGGCGTATTCAGCATCGGCATCACCTTCCAGCAGATTCGGGTTTGCCAGCCAGCTTTCCATCCCATTAATACGGCGCTCCAGCGTGCGACGATCACCGTAACCTTCCGCAATCATCCACTTTAGCAAGACAACGTTGGATTGCAGGTATTCGATAATTGGCGCTTTATCCAGCTTGATGGTACAACCGGCAGCAGAACGCTCAGCAGAGGCATCCGCCAGCTCGAAAGCTTGTTCTACTTTCAACTCTGGTAGACCTTCAATTTCCAGAATTCGGCCTGAGAAGATGTTTTTCTTGCCTTTCTTCTCAACCGTCAGCAAGCCTTCTTGGATCGCGTAGTAAGGGATAGCATGAACCAGATCACGCAAGGTAATACCCGGTTGCATCTCACCTTTAAAGCGTACCAATACAGATTCAGGCATATCCAATGGCATGACGCCAGTCGCTGCCGCAAAGGCCACTAAACCAGAGCCAGCGGGAAAGGAGATCCCGATAGGGAAACGGGTATGGGAGTCACCGCCAGTACCGACAGTGTCCGGTAACAGCATACGGTTCAGCCAAGAGTGAATGATACCATCGCCCGGACGTAGCGATACACCGCCACGGTTCATGATGAAATCAGGCAATGTGTGATGGGTCGTCACATCTACTGGCTTAGGATACGCTGCAGTATGACAGAATGACTGCATTACCAAATCGGCAGAGAAGCCCAGACAAGCCAAGTCTTTCAGCTCATCGCGAGTCATAGGCCCGGTAGTATCCTGTGAGCCGACCGACGTCATTTTAGGTTCGCAGTATTCACCAGGGCGCACACCCGCGACGCCACAAGCACGGCCAACCATTTTCTGCGCCAGTGAGAAACCTTTATTACTCTTGGCTACCGGCTTCGGCACACGGAACACATCGCTGATGGGCAGGCCCAGTGACTCGCGGGCTTTAGTGGTCAAGCCACGACCAACGATCAGCGGAATACGGCCACCGGCGCGTACTTCATCCAACAGCACATCAGTTTTCAGTTCAAAGGTGGCTAATACTTCACCGGTGTCGTGGCGACGAACTTCACCCTGATACGGGAAAATATCGATCACGTCGCCCATATTCAGTTTGGCAACATCGACTTCGATTGGCAGAGCACCGGCATCTTCCATGGTGTTAAAGAAGATTGGGGCAATTTTACTGCCCAGAACCACACCACCACCGCGCTTATTCGGCACGTAAGGAATGTCGTCACCCATAAACCATAATACGGAGTTAGTCGCCGATTTACGGGAGGAGCCGGTACCCACAACATCGCCCACATAAGCTAGCGGGAAACCTTTTTTATTCAGTTCTTCGATCTGTTTTATCGGGCCAACACTACCCGGCTGATCTGGATGAATCCCTTCACGGGCGTTCTTCAGCATCGCCAACGCATGTAATGGAATATCCGGGCGCGACCATGCATCAGGGGCAGGAGATAAATCATCAGTGTTAGTTTCACCCGTGACTTTAAATACAGTTACGGTGATTTTTTCTGCCAACGCCGGACGGGATAGATACCATTCCGCATCAGCCCAAGATTGTATGATTTGTTTCGCATACGGATTGCCAGCTTTGGCTTTATCTTCTACGTCGTAGAAGTTATCGAACATCAGTAACGTGTGGGATAACGCTTTCGCCGCGATAGGTGCCAGTTGCTCATTATCCAAGGCATCAATTAGCGGGTGGATATTATAACCGCCTTGCATGGTGCCAAGCAGCTCAACCGCTTTCTCTGCGGTGATCAGTGGGGAGTGGGCTTCGCCTTTGGCGATAGCAGCCAGAAAACCGGCTTTAACGTAAGCTGCTTCATCAACACCGGGTGGAACACGGTTAATCAGCAGGTCTAATAGGAATTCTTCTTCGCCCGCAGGCGGATTTTTTAATGATTCAACCAGCGCTGCCATTTGTGACGCATCTAATGGCTTGGGGACGATACCCTCTGCAGCACGCTCGGCTACGTGCTTACGGTATTCTTCTAGCACGACTTTCTCCTCGCTCTTATTGTCATTTATTTTACCCGGCTATCTATACCCGTAATACTTCAAGCTGCATGTGCGTTGGCTACGCTCAATCACCCAAATCACTTATTGGTATATAAGCTCATCGGGCCTCTCTCGCTTGCTGCCCTCCTGCACCTTAAAATCTATTAGGTATATTGCTACCAGCCATCAGCACTGATGTAGTCGATGTAGGGTAAGACGTCCAGTTTCGCCCTGCCAGCATACCAGTATTTAAACTCAGTGTTAATTCGTTCACATAAAAGCAACATTAAATTTTTGCTGAATCGTTGAGTGCAGTGTAATCACCTGAGATATTGATAATCACTCTCACTTGGCTTGTTGCTGACAAGGTTTATCGGTAAAACCAGCTGCTCATAATAACCATAACCAATAAGAGGATACCATCTCCCTGAGTCGCTACACTTAACTACTGCGTA
This sequence comes from Yersinia similis, assembly GCF_001053095.1. GTDB lineage: Bacteria > Pseudomonadota > Gammaproteobacteria > Enterobacterales > Enterobacteriaceae > Yersinia > Yersinia similis. The sequence goes on from NZ_CGBP01000004.1 coordinate 75,767, forward strand.
TAGGCTAAAAAAAACGGCCCCTATATAGGGACCGTTTCAACTTTTATCGCTGTACATTCACATCTGTAAATGCAGCATTAGCAAAAAATCATCTCTTTTTCGCTTTCGGGTTAGGCAAGTCGGTAATGCTACCTTCGTAGATTTCCGCCGCCAGGCCCACTGATTCATGCAATGTTGGGTGAGCATGAATGGTCAATGCGATATCTTCTGCATCACAACCCATCTCAATGGCCAGACCGATTTCACCTAACAGTTCGCCACCGTTAGTACCGACAATCGCGCCACCAATGATACGGTGAGTTTCTTTGTCGAAAATCAGTTTAGTCATACCATCTGCACAATCAGAAGCGATAGCACGGCCCGATGCCGCCCACGGGAAAGTGGAGGTTTCGTAGCTGATGCCTTTTTCTTTTGCTTCTTTTTCGGTCAAACCAACCCATGCGACTTCTGGTTCAGTGTACGCAATCGATGGAATAACTTTCGGATCGAAATAGTGCTTCATGCCTGCGATAACTTCAGCGGCAACATGGCCTTCGTGGACACCTTTATGCGCCAGCATTGGCTGACCCACGATGTCACCGATAGCAAAGATGTGTGGCACATTGGTGCGCAATTGCTTATCAACGTGGATAAAGCCACGATCATCAACTTCAACACCCGCCTGACCCGCATCCAGCAACTTACCGTTAGGTACGCGGCCAATCGCAACCAACACCGCATCATAGCGTTGTGGTTCTGCAGGTGCTTTTTTGCCTTCCATCGTGACATAGATACCGTCTTCTTTGGCTTCTACCGCGGTCACTTTGGTTTCCAGCATCAGATTGAACTGCTTGCTGATCCGCTTGGTAAAGACTTTCACCACGTCTTTATCTGCTGCGGGGATAACCTGATCAAGCATTTCGACCACGTCAATCTTGGAACCCAATGCGTGGTAAACGGTCCCCATTTCCAGGCCAATGATACCACCGCCCATTACCAACAAGCGCTCAGGAACCGTTCTCAGTGCCAGTGCGTCAGTTGAATCCCAAATACGTGGGTCTTCATGAGGAATGAATGGCAGTTGAATCGGGCGAGAACCCGCAGCGATAATGGCGTTATCGAAGTTAATGGTTGTTGGACCATTCTCACCGTCAACTACTAAGGTGTTCGCACCGGTAAATTTACCAAAACCAGTCACTACTTTGACTTTACGGCCTTTAGCCATACCTGCCAAACCACCAGTCAACTGATTGATAACTTTATCTTTCCAGACACGGACTTTATCAATATCAGTTTTAGGCTCGCCAAAAACGATACCATGTTCAGCCAACGCCTTAGCTTCTTCGATCACTTTGGCAACGTGTAACAGTGCCTTGGAAGGGATACAACCCACATTCAGGCAAACCCCACCCAGAGTGGAGTAGCGTTCAACCAGAATGGTTTCTAAACCTAAATCCGCACAACGAAAAGCAGCAGAGTACCCTGCTGGACCTGCCCCAAGTACCACGACCTGAGTTTTAATTTCAGTACTCATCATGACCTCTTAATTGTTTGTCCGGCGGGTCTGACATCATTTTTTAGGCGAATCAATTTCATAACGCCCTCATCCACCGGGACGCTCTTATACCGGGAACTGACTCGTGGGCAGTTTACAGAATTGTTAATAAACTGAAAAGCCGCATCGCGTGACCAGTGTCTCAACAACCTTGTCGACTAATGTAACAGCCAGACAAAGTCGGTTTATAAGTGTCTTTTCTCTATCGGTGATCAGTAATAACAAAATCAGCAATAACAAGAGCAGTAACAACAAGGCCGGCACGAAGCCGGCCTTGGCGATTACATCACCAGACGGCGAATATCAGCCATAATGGTAGCGATATACGCGGTGAAGCGTGCACCTGCTGCGCCATCAATCACACGGTGATCGAAGGACAGAGACAGCGGTAACATCAGGCGTGGAGCAAACTCTTTACCATTCCAGACAGGTTTCATGGATGATTTTGATACACCCAAGATAGCCACTTCTGGCGCATTGACGATTGGCGTAAATGCCGTACCGCCGATACCGCCCAGACTGGAGATAGTGAAACAGCCGCCTTGCATGTCAGATGCCGTCAGCTTGCCATCACGTGCTTTCTTAGAGATGACAGATAGCTCACGAGACAACTCGACAATCCCCTTTTTGTTGACGTCACGGAATACTGGAACCACCAAGCCGTTAGGTGTATCAACCGCCACACCGATATTGATGTATTTCTTCAGCGTCAGTTTCTGACCATCTTCGGAAATGGAGCTGTTAAAGCGTGGGAATTCTTCCAGCGCTTTAGCGGCGGCCTTCATCAGGAACACCAGCGGGGTGATTTTCAGGTCTTGTTTCTTCTTCTCAGCTTCGATGTTCTGTTGCTTACGGAAGGCTTCAACTTCAGTGATATCCGCTTCATCGAATTGCGTCACATGTGGGATCATGACCCAGTTACGGCTCAGGTTCGCACCAGAAATTTTCTGGATACGGCCTAATTCGACTTCTTCGATTTCACCAAATTTACTGAAATCAACTTTCGGCCAAGGCAACATGCCCGGCAGGCCGCCACCAGCCGCTGCAGGTGCAGCTTCGGCACGTTTCACTGCATCTTTTACGTAAGCTTGGATGTCTTCGCGCAGGATACGGCCCTTACGACCCGTCCCTTTCACCTTCGCCAGGTTGACACCGAACTCACGCGCCAGACGACGGATAACCGGCGTTGCATGCACGTAAGCGTCATTCTCGGCAAACTCGCCTTTGCTTTCTGCTTTGGCGGCTGGTGCGGCGGCTGGCACTGGCGCGACAGGTGCGGCTTGTTGAGCCGGAGCCGCTTCCACTGTTGGTGCTGGCGCGGCACCTTCAACTTCGAAGACCATAATCAGAGAACCGGTTTTCACTTTGTCGCCAGTACTGATTTTGATTTCTTTCACGATCCCAGCAAACGGTGCGGGCACTTCCATCGACGCTTTGTCGCCTTCAACCGTAATCAGTGATTGTTCAGCGTCAACTTTATCGCCAACTTTCACCATCACTTCAGTAACTTCAACTTCGTCATCACCGATATCTGGCACTTCAACATTTTTCGCAGCAGAGGCTGCCGGAGCAGGTGCTGCCGGTTTTTCGTCTGCTTTAATCGGTGCCGCAGCGGCACCCGTTGCTTCGAAGACCATGATCAGAGAACCGGTAGCCACTTTATCGCCAACCGCAATTTTGATCTCTTTAACCACGCCCGCCTGCGGTGAAGGAACTTCCATGGAAGCTTTATCGCCTTCAACGGTGATTAGCGACTGTTCCACTTCAACAGTATCGCCCACTTTCACCATAATTTCGGTGACTTCCACTTCATCTGCACCGATGTCTGGTACATTAATTTCTATAGACATTATTCTCTACCTCTTATGCCAGACGCGGGTTAACTTTATCAGCGTCGATACCAAACTTAGTAATTGCTTCTGCAACTACACTGGTGTCGATGTCACCGCGTTTCGCCAATTCACCCAGAGCAGCAACCACAACATAAGAAGAATCAACTTCGAAGTGGTGACGCAGGTTCTCACGGCTGTCAGAACGGCCAAAACCGTCAGTGCCCAGTACACGGAACTCGCTGGCAGGAATAAAGTTACGAATTTGTTCAGCAAACAACTTCATGTAGTCAGTAGATGCAACAGCAGGGGCATCATTCATTACCTGAGCCACATAAGGAACACGTGGTGTTTCTGTCGGGTGCAGCATGTTCCAACGCTCACAATCCTGACCGTCACGGGCCAGTTCAGTGAAGGAGGTCACACTGTACACATCAGAACCTACGCCGTAGTCTTTAGCCAGAATCTGAGCCGCTTCGCGAACGTGACGCAAGATAGCACCAGAGCTCATCAGCTGCACTTTGCCTTTGCTACCTTCAACAGTTTCCAGTTTGTAGATACCTTTACGGATACCTTCTTCTGCGCCCTGTGGCATAGCTGGCATGTGATAGTTTTCGTTAAGCGTGGTCAGGTAGTAATAAACGTTTTCCTGCGCTTCACCATACATACGCTCCAGACCGTCATGCATGATGACGGCGACTTCGTAAGCATAGGCCGGATCGTAAGAGATACAGTTCGGGATAGTCAGTGACTGAATATGGCTATGACCGTCTTCATGTTGCAGGCCTTCGCCATTCAGGGTTGTACGACCTGAAGTACCACCGATCAAGAAGCCACGAGCTTGTTGGTCACCCGCCGCCCAGCACAGATCGCCAATACGTTGGAAACCGAACATTGAGTAGTAGATGTAGAATGGGATCATTGGCAGATCGTTGGTGCTGTATGAAGTCGCAGCAGCCAACCATGAAGAGGCAGCACCCAGTTCATTAATCCCTTCTTGCAGGATCTGGCCCTTCTCGTCTTCTTTGTAGTAAGCAACCTGTTCACGGTCTTGTGGGGTGTACTGCTGACCATTCGGGCTGTAAATACCAATTTGACGGAACAGACCTTCCATACCGAAGGTGCGGGCTTCATCAGCGATGATTGGAACAATGCGATCTTTGATCGACTTGTTCTTCAGCATCACGTTCAGCACACGCACGAAGGCGATAGTGGTAGAGATCTCTTTATTCTGCTCTTCCAACAAGGAGCTGAAATCTGACAATGCAGGGATTTCCAGCTTCTCGGTGAATTTAGGCATACGGGTTGGCACATAGCCTTCCAGCGCCTGACGACGTTCGTGCAGATATTTATACTCTTCAGAGTCTTTCTCGAAGGTGATGTATGGCAGGTTTTCGATTTCAGCATCGGCAACTGGCACATTGAAACGATCACGGAAGTGGCGAACCCCATCCATGTTCATTTTCTTCACCTGGTGAGCAATATTTTTACCTTCAGCCGTTTCACCCATGCCGTAACCTTTAATGGTATGGGCCAGGATAACCGTTGGTTTACCTTGAGTTTCTTGCGCTTTTTTCAGTGCAGCAAAGACTTTCTTCGGATCATGACCACCCCGGTTCAGAGACCAGATCTCATCGTCAGTCATGTCTTTCACTAATGCAGCCGTTTCTGGGAAGCGGCCAAAGAAGTGTTCACGCACATAGGCGCCGTCTTTAGATTTAAACGTCTGGTAGTCACCATCCAGCGTTTCGTTCATCAATTGGATCAGTTTGCCGCTGGTATCTTTACGCAGCAGTTCATCCCAACGACCACCCCAAATGACTTTCAGAACCTGCCAGCCAGCACCATTGAAGATACCTTCCAGCTCATTAATGATTTTACCGTTACCAGTAACCGGGCCATCAAGGCGCTGCAAGTTACAGTTAATAACGAAGACCAGGTTATCCAATTTTTCACGGGTCGCGATGGTGATCGCACCTTTGGATTCCGGCTCATCCATCTCACCGTCACCCAAGAAGGCGTAAACAGTCTGTGCTGAAGTGTCTTTCAGACCACGGTGCGAGAGGTATTTCAGGAATTTGGCCTGATAAATTGCACTGATTGGACCCAGCCCCATAGATACTGTTGGGAACTGCCAGAATTCAGGCATCAGTTTTGGATGCGGGTATGAAGACAGACCTTTACCGTGAACTTCCTGACGGAAGTTATTCATTTGATCTTCAGTCAAACGGCCTTCCAGGAAGGCGCGCGCGTAAACACCTGGAGAAATGTGGCCCTGGAAGTAAACCAGATCGCCACCATCTTTTTGGTTACGGGCACGGAAGAAGTGGTTGAAGCAAACCTCGTAGAATGTAGCAGAAGACTGGAAGGACGCCATGTGGCCCCCCAAATCCAGGTCTTTCTTAGATGCACGCAACACCATCATCACCGCATTCCAACGGATAGCAGAACGAATACGACGCTCCAGATCCAGATTGCCAGGGTAAGCGGGTTCGTCTTCTACTGCGATGGTGTTGATGTAATCACGGTTTGCAGAACCTGCAGCAACACTCACGCCACCTTTACGGGCTTCGCCCAAGACCTGATCAATCAGATACTGAGCACGCTCAACACCCTCTTCACGGATGACCGATTCGATCGCCTGTAGCCAGTCGCGGGTTTCGATCGGATCCACGTCATTATTTAAACGTTCTGACATGGTGGTATTCCTTATTTATTTCTAATGGTTTATTTGGAGTCCATCTTCTAATGCTTTAACACAAGGCTAAAGCACACGCCCTGGTGAAGAACAGAAAGATAGGCCCATCAGTTTAGTTGCCGCTAATAATTCTCAAATGAGAATCCAAAACGAGTTATTGAGGTCTTGCAGAGGCGCAACCCGAATGATTCGTTTCTACTCCTTGCGCTGTTGGAGCCGGCGCAAAGATCGCTCACGGCGACTGTGCTCCCGGCTAAGATCCAACAGAATCTCCTCAATAAACGCCAAGTGACGGTGCGATGCTTCTCGTGCTTTTTCTGGTTCACGTGCCACAATCGCCTCGAAAATCCTGGCTCGGTGACTGCTCACAGTGGCCAACATTTCGCGGCGCAAGTAGAGCAATTCAAAGTTTTGTCTGACGTTTTGCTCCAGCATTGGCCCCATACAACGGAGTAAATGCAGCAAGACCACATTATGTGCGGCCTCTGTGACCGCCACTTGATACTGCATCACCGCATCGGCTTCAGCATCCAAATCACCGTTATCCTGCGCTTGCTGGATGACAGTATGGCACTCACGGATACGTTGCAGATCTTCATCAGTGCCACGCAGTGCTGCGTAGTAGGCAGCAATACCTTCGAGGGCATGACGGGTTTCAAGCAGGTCGAATTGTGCTTCTGGATGGTCTGCCAACAGTTCAGCTAGCGGATCGCTAAAACTTTGCCACAGATTGGTCTGAACGAAGGTACCCCCTCCCTGACGACGCAACAGTAAGCCTTTAGCTTCTAATCGCTGAATGGCTTCTCTCAAAGAAGGTCGGGAAACATCAAATTGCTTCGCCAACTCACGTTCAGGCAGTAACTTTTCACCCGGACGCAGCGTCCCTTCCAAGATCAAGTATTCGAGCTGCTGCTCGATTACATCTGATAGTTTGGGTTGACGTATTTTGTTGTAGGCCATATTTGGTGTAAGCCGTATTGAGTGAATCGTCTCTGCGGGTGGCGCGGAGTCAATTGGTAATACCAATTTAAAAAACGTGACGATAAAGTAACAAAGTATTCACTAGCTGTCCATACGGACCTTGACCGAAATCATGAAACCCAGCACATTTTAACAACTTTATGAATAAAGCAGAGCAAAGTGATAACGTACCGGTGGTAATACCATTACCTGACGCTACCGAATATTAACCTTGATAAAACGTATAATTAGGCAAGCTGAAGCGTTATAGTTATTTAATTATTAAATTTAAATTCATATTTTTTGAATTTAAATTCACATTTAACTAAATGAACGTCATATCTACTTTTTCTTTCATCAGCGCACCAGCATGACTCTTTTTCCTCACTATAAGATTTTTTCCAAAATATCAGTTTGATCACGTATCAATATATTTATTGCCATTCTGCTCAAAAATTAGACAACTAAAAAAGAAAGCAGATGCAAAAAATTTTTCATACCACTATTCTCTCTCAAACGGTAGCCTGTGAATAAAATTCACAACAGGATTATCGTAAAGAAAAAAATACAATGGATGTAATAAAAAAATTACATAACTACCCAAAATCACTGGCGTTGTAAGCAAGCAACAATCAAATGGATTCCGATAAGTTTACTCCGGCAAGCGATTCGAGTAATGGTAAGTGGTTCAAGTGACGGTAAGTGGTCCAAGTGAATGTAGCTAGCGCCTCTGTAACGTCAAAAATGAAGGGTATAGCAAAAGGCTAAGATTAAGCCCGCGAGTAGTCACAACGACAGAGGATGCAATTGATGAGTGTTCAACAAGAGGATGCTGAGCTAAAACGGGGGCTTAAAAACCGCCATATTCAGCTTATTGCCCTAGGTGGTGCAATTGGTACCGGACTCTTCCTCGGCATAGCGCAAACCATCAAAATGGCTGGTCCTTCGGTTTTACTGGGGTATGCAATTGGTGGTTTTATTGCGTTCCTGATTATGCGCCAGCTAGGAGAAATGGTGGTCGAGGAGCCTGTAGCCGGTTCCTTTAGTCACTTTGCGTATAAATATTGGGGAAATTTTGCCGGTTTTGCTTCTGGCTGGAACTACTGGGTACTTTATGTGTTAGTGGCGATGGCCGAGCTGACCGCCGTGGGTATCTATGTGCAATATTGGTGGCCAGAGATCCCAACCTGGGTCTCCGCCGCTATCTTCTTCTTGGCCATCAACGCCATCAATCTGGCTAACGTAAAAGTCTATGGTGAGATGGAATTTTGGTTTGCCATCATTAAAGTGGTCGCGATTATTGCGATGATTTTATTTGGCGGTTACCTGCTCATTAGTGGCCGGGGTGGCCCAGAAGCCACGGTAACCAACTTATGGGCCCAAGGCGGTTTCTTCCCGAATGGCATCATGGGTCTGGTGATGGCAATGGCAGTCATTATGTTCTCTTTCGGTGGCCTTGAATTAGTGGGTATCACCGCAGCAGAAGCAGAAGACCCCGCCAAAAGCATTCCAAAAGCAACCAATCAGGTTATCTACCGTATCCTTCTGTTTTATATAGGTTCTCTGGCAATATTATTATCACTCTACCCATGGGGAAAAGTGGTCGAAGGCGGCAGCCCATTCGTATTGATTTTCGATGCACTGGACAGTAATGCAGTCGCCACTGTCTTAAATATTGTCGTACTGACGGCTGCACTTTCGGTCTACAACAGCTGCGTTTACTGTAACAGCCGCATGCTGTTTGGTTTAGCTAAACAAGGTAACGGCCCGAAAATCCTGTTGAAAGTGGATGGGCGAGGTGTTCCAGTCATTGCGATTGCTGTTTCTGCGTTTGCTACCGCTTTCTGTGTACTGATTAACTACCTGTTACCTGGCCGTGCCTTTGAATTGCTGATGGCATTAGTGGTATCAGCTTTAGTGATCAACTGGGCGATGATTAGCCTGGCACATCTTAAATTCCGTGCGGCGAAAAACCGCCAGGGCGTAACCCCACAATTCAAAGCATTTTGGTATCCGTTCGGTAACTGTCTGTGCTTATTGTTTTTGGCTGGCATCTTAGTGATCATGTTTCTGACACCCGACATCCGGATTTCAGTACTACTTATTCCTGCCTGGGTAGTCGTCCTAGCGATTGGTTATATTCTGAAGAATCAGACCCAGCAGCAGAGCACTGGCAGTAGGAAAGTAACCAAGTAACCAAGTAACCAAGTAACCAAGTAAAGAATAGCCCGTTTCCTTGGAAACCCGCTAGTTAGCCTTATCAAGGCCAGCACTAAGTGCTGGCCTGAGGTTATTGACAAAGTGCCCGAGGCAGAGAGCATGGGTACGCTGAGACGCCCAATTATTGGGGTAACCAATTATTGGGCACAATAATCCCCAAGCATCGGAATCCATTAGCGTATTAAACCAGTGCGCCGTAAATCGTCAGTAATGCGACGACGACAATGATCGTCAATGTAACTTTTCGGGCTAAAGACACCGCTGCGCGGGGTGTCTGCACCGGATCTAAATGCGGTTCTCGTGCCAAAGAATACTGAGCAAGCCGCGTCAGCACCTGATATTGCTGAGAGTGGAAATCGCCCAATGAAGCAAGCCAAGCGGGCATAGCCCTTTCACCATGCCCCAACAAAGCATAGGCAACGCCGACTAACCGCACAGGAACCCAATCCAGCCAATGCAGGATACCGTCAATACCCGTTTGAGAACGCTCTAAAGGCGTGTGATGGCGTGCTAACCACGTTTGATATCCTCGTAATATGGCATAACCAGCCAACGCTACAGGGCCATAGCTGCCACACACAATAAGCCAGAAAATAGGGGCTAAATAGTAGCGAAAGTTAATCCACAGCAAGGCATTTTGCAAAGATTGCAGACGGTCCTTCTCACCACTTTCTATCGGCAAACCATGAATTAGCGCGAGTTCCTCTGCCATTTTATCTGTAGCATGCATATCGCCTTGGCGAGCAGCTTTCAAATATGCACGGTAGTGCCTACGAATCCCCCCCGCCCCAATACACATTAGGCAAATCAGGATCCAAAGCAATAATAGTGGGAAGCCAAACAAAATATTTTGCACTAATTGCAAAATCCCCCAAACCAGCACCATCCATAGGACAGTTAACAAAATGGTTTGTATCAAGGAAAATCGCTGCAAGCGGGCAAATACAACTTCAAGGCGGTGATCTAACTGCCAATGTTCGCCCAGTTTAAACAAGCGCTCCCATGCCAGCACCAGTAACAGCGTAAACAATGTCATTAGTTCTTATTCTCCCTTCGATTGAACCTATCCTGAGACAGGGCATATACCCTATGGCATTCATGAATGACAGAACCAGACAGCATTCGGGATGGATCTATCCCCTAGCGATAAATACCTGCCTGATAATAAGACTGCATTAACTTTACTGAGTTACAGAGATTATATGGTTGTACAGAGTATGTAGTTAAATAGATCATATAGTTAAATAGATCATGCAATTACACTGGCTATGTGATGCCACCGACAACCTGATCATACAAGCAACTTAGCTAAACTTTGTTGATAAAAAAACCAATCAAAGGCTGGCCCTGGATCTGTTTTACGCCCTGGTGCGATATCACTGTGACCAGTCACCCGCTCTACCGTTATTGGATAGTGGGCAAATAAAACTGCACTGATCTCAGTCAGCCGTTGATATTGCACGGGAGTAAACGGTAACACATCTGTCCCTTCCAGCTCGATCCCAATAGAAAAATCGTTACATCGCTCACGCCCAGAAAATACTGAAACACCTGCATGCCTGGCCCGTTTATCAAACGGAATATACTGAATGATTTCACCATCACGGCGAATCAAACAATGGGCCGAGACGCGTAAATGTACAATATCAGCAAAATAGGGATGCTCATCGGCATTGAGTGTCCCGGTGAAGAGCTGATCGATATAGGGGCCACCAAACTCACTGGGCGGTAGACTGATACTATGAATCACCAGCAGAGAGGGCGTTTCGCCCTCTGGCCGCTGATCAAAATGGGGGGAAAGCACCTGTTTAACCCCGACAATCCAGCCGTTTTCCAGTAGCATCATTTACTCCAGTCATCCTGATCGTTCACTTTGAGCGGCTCTTTGATAGCACTTCAGCCTGCAACAGGGTAGCATGTTTAGACGATTGTCTATTCGCCATTTCGGAGTTTATATGCCGCCCCGCCGCTACAATTCCAACAGCCGCCGCGTAGCGCTATTGGAACGAATTCAAAGTGATATACCTGCGACTGTTGCTCAGGCACTGAGTGAAGACCTAGGCGGGGAGGTCAATGCAGATCGTGATCTCACCGCACAATTACTCCCCGCAGATAAACAGGCTACCGCCACGATTATTACCCGTGAAGCCGGTATCTTTTGTGGACAACGCTGGTTGAATGAAGTCTTTATTCAACTGGGTGCACAAACCTCAATTCAGTGGCTGGTTACAGATGGCGATAAACTGACAGCCAATCAAACACTTTGCCATTTGACCGGGCCTGCTCGCATTCTGCTGACAGGTGAGCGCACCGCACTTAACTTCCTGCAAACGCTATCAGGGGTGGCCACCGAAGTCAGCCGCTATGTTGTACAACTCGCTGGGCTGAAGACACAACTACTCGATACCCGCAAGACACTACCAGGCCTGCGTACTGCATTAAAATATGCCGTCCTCTGTGGTGGTGGTAATAACCATCGGCTCGGTCTATCTGACGCCTTCCTTATTAAAGAGAATCATATTATTGCGGCCGGTTCGATTAAAGAAGCCGTCGCCAAAGCCTTTTGGATACATGCCGATGTCCCTATTGAGGTTGAAGTTGAATCCCTCGATGAATTACAGCAAGCACTGGAAGCAGGTGCAGACATCATTATGTTAGATAACTTTACCATTCCAATGATGCGTGATGCCGTCAAAATGCGCGATGAACAGGCTAAGACTCAAGGCAGTGCACAATTGGAGGTCTCGGGTAATGTCACTTTAGAAACGTTACGCAGTTACGCTGAAACCGGCATTGACTTCATCTCAGTAGGAGCGCTTACCAAGCACATAACAGCGTTAGACCTCTCAATGCGTTTCCAGTAACCCTACCAAACTATCTTCGGCGGATAGCAATTATTATCAGGTCAATATCCTGTTTTGCGAGTACCGCCGAAGTTATCTGTCACGTCATTGTAACAACCTAAATATCCGTCAATACGTCCCGCAATTCAGCGCAAAGCCCCTGTTGATATGAATTAAAAAACGGCACCCTACCTCCAGTTGCTAAAACACATGGAGGGGTAAAATGACTAAACATCAGGGTTTAACATTACAGAAAGGTTTTACATTAATTGAACTGATGGTTGCGATTGCTATCATCGCGGTCCTCAGTGGTATTGGAATTCCCTCGTATCAGCGTTATATCCAAAAAGCAGCACTCACCGACATGCTACAAGCCATTGTCCCCTACAAGATGGCAGTAGAGCTTTGCGCTCTCGAGCAATCTAACCTTGATAGCTGCAACGCAGGCAGTAATGGAATCCCAGCAGGGCAAATATCGCGTTATATCAATGCAATAAATATTGCCAAAGGTGTTATTACATTAAGCGGACAACACACACTTACTGGCCTGACATTGGCAATATCACCAACCCGAAACAGCAATGGAAATTTAATCTGGACCAGAACGTGTACGGCAACAGATAGTGCCATGACTGATAGCTGTAAAATGGTATTCCGCTTTAATGATAAGGACCCATCAAATGGCTGAATTTATGATGTCCTCATTTGAGACAATTAGTGATGAATTACACCTTCTCTGTCGGCGTTATCGGGCAGTTGCACTCACACTTGATGGTAAAAGCCTTTTGATAGCATCAGCCCAGACCGTTGATGAAGCATTATTGACCGCGCTGCGTTTCACATGTGGCCGTCAAGTAAGAGTGGAATATTGGCCCGAAGCCAAGATTGAACAATCATTGTATTTGGGGAGTACGACGAAAAACAACCTAAATAGTAGTGTTAACAACGGGCTAAATAGCACTTCTTTATCCCCAAAAGGAGGTGATCCGTCACGACTAAAACCGCACAATCAGCAACAGCCAATAGATGATACTTTGTTTGATAATGAGAGTGACATACCTGTCATTCAATTCATAACGCAGACGCTAAGTCTAGCCATTCAAAAACGCGCTTCAGATATCCATTTTGAGCCTTATCAACACCACTATCGTGTTCGTTTAAGAATTGATGGTGTCTTGCATGAATTTACCCCACCCGAGGCAGAATGGGCAGCTCGGATTAGCAGTTGCCTGAAAGTCATGGCGAAATTAAATATTGCTGAACGACGATTACCACAAGATGGTCAACTAACCTTACCCTTTGGTGATTCACGCTATTCAATGCGTATAGCGACCCTCCCTACGCAATATGGTGAAAAAGTGGTGTTGCGTATTCTTCAAATACAGCAGCAAACCACGTTGGAAAAGTTGGGGATGACGGATGCGGCACTGAAACAATTAACGCAGGCATTATCAGTACCGCAAGGGTTGATTCTGGTCACTGGCCCCACAGGTAGTGGAAAAACCATTACGCTATACTGCAGTTTAGCGCGGCTGAATCAGACACAAAGAAACATCTGTAGCGTCGAAGATCCTATTGAGATCCCCGTTGATGGCATTAACCAAACCCAGGTAAACAGCAAGATCGGTCTGGATTTTTCTCGAGTACTACGAGCCATCCTACGTCAGGATCCAGATGTCATTATGGTTGGCGAAATTCGTGATAATGAAACCGCCAGTATCGCAGTTAACGCGGCCCAAACAGGGCATCTGGTCCTATCGACGCTGCACACTAACTCAACAGCAGAAACGCTAATACGCATGACGCAAATGGGAATAGAACGCCATTTAATCGCATCAAGTCTAAAACTCGTCGTTGCTCAACGTTTGGTGCGCCGCCTATGCTTACATTGCCGTCAGGCTGCATCTCACCCCTTTTTTCCACCAGGTCACATAAGGTCTGGTCCGATCCAACACTATCTAGCTGTAGGTTGTGAGCACTGTTGTGCTGGGTATTATGGCCGAACAGGCGTTTATGAAATGCTGAATGTAACACCGCAGATTCAGCAGGCCTTACTCAATAATGCCAGCCCTGCAAAACTGGTACAAATTGCCCAGAAACAAGAACAAACAGCCTTACTCTGCGCAGGTTTAGCTTTAATCGAGAAAGGCATCACTACCCTTAGTGAAATTAATCGTGTTGTGGGCTTCGTAGCAGAAACAGAGGCCACCTCTTGAGCTACCATCGTTTATTCAATTGGACAGCTCTAAACAAAACAGGGGAGCTACAGACGGGTATGCTACTAGCAACTGAGAGAAACAGTGTCTATGAACATATCATCCAGCATGGTTTACAGCCTCTAGGAGTGAAAGGGGGAAGGCGGCTATCTGCACGCTACTGGCAAGGGGAACGGTTAGTGGCAATGACCCGCCAATTAGCAACTTTATTGCAAGCAGGTTTACCGTTGGTCAACAGTTTACAGTTATTGGCAAAAGAGGCAGATGACTCAGCATGGCGTTGCCTATTAGATGAAATAAGTCAGCAAGTTGCACAAGGCCAGTCACTATCGGAAGTGATGGAGCTGTATCCACACGCATTTCCCCGACTATATCCTCCAGTGATTGCCGTCGGGGAGCTTACTGGTAATCTTGAGCAATGTTGTATTCAATTAGTACACCATCAGGAGCGGCAGCAAAATTTACACAAAAAAGTCATAAAAGCGCTGAAATACCCCGTTGTAGTCTGCATCGTCGCATTGGTAGTCAGTATCATTATGTTAGTCATGGTGTTACCCGAATTTGCACAAATATATCAATCGTTTGATACCCCTCTGCCGGGGCTAACTGCGAGCTTGCTGTGGCTATCAACCTTTCTCACTTTTTATGGCCCCTATCTGGCGCTGATAATAGCGGTACTGTGTATTGGGTATTTCTATACATTACGAAAAAAAGCCCGTTGGCAACAATGGGAACAGACCATTCTATTAAGCATTCCCTTGGTCTCAACATTAATCCGTGGTAGCTGCCTTAGCCAAATTTTTCAAACGTTAGCCATCACGCAACAAGCGGGGCTGCCCTTATCGGCCGGATTAGATGCAGCAGCCCGATCCATTCACAATTACAATTATCAGCAAGCCTTAAGGTGTATTCAAAAACAGATTAGCCAAGGTATACCGCTGTATACCACTCTTGCTCAACATCCTTTATTTCCCGCCATTTGTCAGCAACTCATTAGGGTTGGTGAAGAATCAGGTTCACTGGATGTGTTGCTGGAAAAGTTGGCCTGTTGGCATCAGCAACAAACTCAGAATTTGGCAGACAACGTCACTCAAATGCTAGAGCCACTTCTGATGCTTATTATTGGCAGTATTGTAGGTGTACTAGTAATCGCTATGTATTTACCCATATTCCAGTTGGGCGATGTTATCGGATAACCTCATTACAGACATGGTGGATATGCTGGGCATGGTGGATATAACAGGCTAAGGGGGAGGATGTAGAGCAGATAAATAAAAATTGTCTATGGAATACAGACACATACAACGGCCTGGAATAATGATCTGAGACGGGTTCGTCTGGACCCTATAAATAATTCGGTGTAACTGCCACCATATTAATTTAAAGGTGACCGTCAATACGGTCACCGAACTCGATAATAAAACGGCTCATCGCCTGACCAGTAGATAAGGGCACAAATTAGTCCCTTATCTACCATGCAATCCTATATTGAATTGCGTTGGTACCCTGTCACTCAGCGCTCAGGTATCATGATGACGCTATTACCAGCAAATTATCATGCCGTAATAACCCACATCAATCAGTGCCAAATACACGGTTTTCTTGTTCTGCTACGCGGATAAACGTTGTGCGTTTCGTTAATTCTTTCAGATGTGAAGCGCCCACATAAGTACATGCAGAACGTAGGCCTCCCATGATGTCACGCACGGTATTATCGACTGAACCACGCAGTGGCAACTTAACCGTTTTACCTTCTGCCGCACGGTATTGTGCAACACCACCGACATGACGTTTCATCGCAGATTCAGAACTCATACCGTAAAATAGCATGAACTTCTCGCCATTCTCTTCGACAACGCGCCCTTCACACTCATCATGGCCTGCCAACATGCCACCTAGCATCACGAAATCGGCACCACCACCAAAAGCTTTAGCCACATCACCTGGAACAGAACAACCGCCATCGCTGACAATTTGTCCCCCAAGTCCATGAGCAGCATCAGCGCACTCAATGACAGCAGACAGTTGTGGGTAACCAACGCCGGTCTTAACTCGAGTGGTACAAACAGAACCAGGGCCAATACCGACTTTAACAATATCAGCACCAGAGAGGATCAGTTCCTCTACCATTTCGCCCGTCACGACATTACCCGCACAAATAACTTTATCAGGACAAGCGTCACGCGCTCTTTGCAGGAAAGAAACAAAGTGTTCTGAGTAGCCGTTCGCGACATCAATACAGATAAATTTTAATGATGGTGATAACGCCAAAATTTGTTTCATTTTGTCGAAATCAGCAGAAGAAGTGCCAGTTGATACCATGACATGGCGTAACACTGATTCTGGAGAACGCTTAACGAACTCTGCCCATTGTTCGAGAGTGTAATGCTTATGAACAGCGGTAAGAATATCAAATGAAGCCAAAACCTCAGCCATGCGGAAGGTACCAACGGTATCCATATTAGCGGCTATGATAGGAACACCGGACCAATTCCAACCTGAATGTTTGAAAGTAAACTGACGTTCCAGAGCAACTTCAGAACGGCTTTTCAGCGTTGAACGTTTCGGACGGATTAACACATCCTTAAAGCCTAATTTCAAACCTTCTTCAATGCGCATGACTTATTATTCCCTGGTTATTGGCGATAGATCGCAAAATGTGATCGGGCGTAAAACACGCCATCCCAGTGGAGCTATCATACGCATGAATAATTCTTCGGCAAGACTGCGAATTAACCTTTATTTGCGCTACAATCCCACAAATTACCTGAATATGACTAACCACGCTCTTATCCGTGAGTTTTCTCCGCTTATTTTACTGCGCCACACAGATAGAATGCATACCTTGCCTATGCCTTCGCCCAAGCTTTCAGATACAATTCGAGCACCCAATGGCAGTAAACAAGGCGAATAAATGACCTATATTGTGGCTCTTACCGGTGGGATCGGCAGTGGAAAAAGTACGGTAGCAAATACATTCGCCAATTTCGGTGTGCCGTTGGTTGATGCTGATATTATTGCTCGTCAGGTTGTTGAACCAGGGACATCTGCACTAGCGGCCATTGTATCCCGTTATGGTGAAAATATTTTGCAGCAAGATGGCTCATTAGATAGAGCGACATTGCGACAAAAAATTTTCAGTGAGCAACAGGAAAAAGCATGGTTAAATTCACTGTTACACCCCCTTATTCAGCAGGAAACGCAACGCCAATTAGCCGGTATTGATCAACCTTATGCCCTTTGGGTTGTACCTCTACTGGTTGAAAATGGTTTACATCACCGGGCAGATCGTGTGTTAGTAGTCGACGTAACACCAGACATACAGCTCGCACGGACCATGGCGAGAGATGGTATTACACGCCAACAGGCAGAAAATATTTTGGCTTCACAGGTTTCGCGGCAACAACGCTTGGCCTGTGCTGATGACATTATTGACAATAGCGGCGACCCGTTAATGCTCGCCCAACATGTTGCCTCACTACACCAACGGTACTTAAAATTGGCAACTGCGGCCCAACAGGATCTACATCAATGAGTGACCTTACCTCAACAATACTTTTTGAACATCCGCTCAATGAAAAAATGCGCACTTGGCTAAGAATGGAGTTTTTATTACAACAGCTAGAAAGCCACCGCTCATTAGATAATATTGCCAATGCATTAACCTTTTTCCGTACCGCATCGGATTTAATTGATGTACTTGAACGCGGTGAAGTCCGTACTGATCTGTTAAAAGAACTTGAGCGCCAACAGCAAAAACTACAGCAATGGGCTGATATACCCGGTGTTGACGTGTCATTGGTAGACTCTCTTCGCAATCAGCTAAAAAGCCGTGCCGCCATATTAATGTCAGCCCCGCGTATCGGGCAATCACTAAAAGAAGATCGCTTGATCAGTGTGATCCGCCAGCGTCTGAGTATCCCTGGAGGATGTTGTAGTTTTGATTTACCGACGTTACATGTCTGGTTACATCAACCGCCAGAACAACGAGACCTGCACATCAATAAATTGCTAGCGAGTCTGGCCCCTCTTCACCAGTCACTGACGATCATTTTGGACTTAATTCGCCAGTCATGCCCTTTACGTAGCCAGATAAGTTTAAATGGTTTCTTTCAGGATAATGCTGGGGGGGCTGATCTGCTCAGATTACGTCTACCGCTCGATCCACAACTGTATCCACAGATTTCCGGCCATAAAACACGGTATGCCATTCGCTTTTTAGCGCTTGATAGTGAAAATGGTACCGTTCCGGCCCGTTTATCGTTTGAATTAGCCTGCTGCTGATTTTGTAATAAGTGTGATACCCAATAGATTTCAAGGCGTAGGAAGGCTGCAAAGGAGTGAATCCCGCATCATTGACATCAGCAAATAATACGGGTGAACGGGAACCGCCAATACATCTACTACTTGAAAGATGAAGGGTATCGATAGATTTTAGGAGAGAACATGGAATCAGAACAAATACAGGTTAACTGCCCCACCTGTGGAAAAGTCGTTATCTGGGGTGAACAAAGCCCTTTTCGCCCTTTTTGTTGCAAGCGCTGCCAGCTTATTGATTTAGGTGAGTGGGCAGACGAAGAAAAACGGATCTCTAGCGATACAGAGCTGTCTGACAGTGACGAATGGAGCGAGGAAGATCCTCTCAAGCATTAACCGCTGTCTATTTTTAACGGTAATATGTCTTTAACCGAGATGTGTCTTAAGCGTTATTGTTTCTTAAAAAATGGAGCAGACAACGTCTTGCTCCATTAAAATAAAGCAGGTACAGCGGCGCTATGCAGTTAATCATTTATTTTGTTAATAATTCAATAATTGCGGCATTAGCGGGAGGGAATTCGTCAATTCGTAGTTCCGATTGCAATACCCAGCGCATAGGCTGCCCTTCACGGCCAAAGGGTTCACCATCCCACACCTCTACCCAATAGAAGTGCAATGTGACGATTCGATCACTAAAAGTATGTTCCAGCACTTTTAATAAAGTCGCCTGCTGTACCACAATTCCCGTTTCTTCCAGCAATTCACGTTTTAATGCAATTTCGGGTGTTTCACCCTGCTCAATCTTGCCGCCGGGGAACTCCCAAAAGCCAGCCATATGTGAGTCAGCAGCACGCTGAGTGATAAAAATTTCCTGTTTCGGGTTCCGAATGATCCCAACAGCAATTTGTAAGTGTTTCATTTTTTCTCCTGGTCAGGGCGCTTCAATGACCGACTTATTAACGAAAAAAACTTAAAATAAAGGGCGGTATTAGCCGCCCTCGTTATCTATATTACAGGTTAGCGCAAGTATTACTGCAAGCGGCCATGACACTGTTTATATTTCTTACCCGAACCACATGGGCATGGATCATTACGCCCCACTTTACGCTCAAGGCTGTTAGCAACTTTTACCTCTTCTTCTGACATCAATGCACTGTTGTCAGTCTGATGGCTCAGTTGCTGCTGTCTAGCCAAACGCTCGGCTTCTTCGCGGCGCTGCACTTCCAGCGCTTCGACCTCTTCCGGCATCCGCACTTGTACTTTGCTCAGAACGCTAATCACTTCATATTTCAGTGATTCCAGCATTGCGGCGAACATGGCGAAAGATTCACGCTTATATTCCTGCTTAGGATCTTTCTGCGCATAACCACGTAAATGGATACCCTGACGCAGGTAATCCATTGCAGCCAAATGCTCTTTCCATAAGGAATCGAGTGTTTGCAGCATCACGCCTTTCTCGAAGTTACGCATCATATCAATGCCAACAACTTCCTCTTTGCGTTGATAAGTCTCAATAGCTTGCTGAAGAATACGTTCACGCAAGGTTTCCTCATGCAGTTGCGGCTCATCTTCCAGCCATTTAGCAATCGGCATATCTAAGTCAAAATCATTTTTCAGGCGCTGTTCCAGGCCCTCGATATCCCACATTTCCTCCAGTGACTGGGTTGGAATGTAGCTGTCAATGGTGGTTTTGAAGACATCCTCGCGAATACTATTGATGGTTTCGCTGACATCAGACACATCCAACAGTTCATTACGCTGACTGTAGATCGCCCGACGCTGATCATTTGCTACGTCATCATATTCAAGTAGTTGCTTACGAATATCAAAGTTGCGGCTTTCAACTTTACGTTGTGCGTTAGCAATGGCCTTGGTCACCCATGGATGCTCAATCGCCTCACCTGGCTTCATACCCAATTTACGCATCATGCCAGACACACGGTCAGAGGCAAAAATACGCATCAAGGCATCTTCCATTGACAGGTAGAAGCGTGAAGAACCCGCATCACCCTGACGACCCGCACGGCCACGTAACTGGTTATCGATACGGCGTGACTCATGGCGCTCGGTACCAATGATATGTAAACCGCCCGATGCCAATACTGCATCATGGCGAATCTGCCAGGCGGCTTTAATTGCCGCAATTTGATCTTCAGTTGGATCTTCCAGCGAAGCAATCTCGCTCTGCCAACTCCCACCGAGCACAATGTCAGTACCACGACCCGCCATGTTTGTGGCGATGGTTACCGCGCCTGGCTGACCAGCTTGAGAAACAATATCTGCTTCCATGGCGTGGAATTTAGCGTTCAACACTTTGTGTTCAATACCGGCTTTGGTTAACTCAGCAGAAACAACCTCGGATTTTTCAATCGAGATGGTCCCGACCAACACTGGCTGGCCATTCGCTGTACGTTCGCGGATATCCTCGATAATCGCGCCGATCTTTTCCTGCTCGGTCATATAGACCAGGTCGGCCAAATCCTTACGGATCATAGGACGGTTAGTAGGAACGACAATCGTATCCAACTTGTAAATTGAGCTGAATTCAAATGCTTCGGTATCCGCGGTACCCGTCATCCCAGCCAGTTTTTCATAGATACGGAAATAGTTCTGGAAAGTGATAGAAGCCAGTGTCTGGTTTTCATTCTGGATTTCCACGCCTTCCTTCGCTTCAACCGCCTGATGTAAACCATCAGACCAGCGGCGACCTTGCATCGTACGACCGGTGTGTTCGTCAACAATAATAACTTCACCGTCTTTCACGATATAGTCAACGTCACGGGTAAACAGTACGTGAGCACGCAAAGCTGCTGTGACATGGTGCATCAACATAATGTTAGCAGGGGAATACAGCGATTCGCCTTCATCCATGATGTCCGCTTCAACCAACATCTGTTCAATCAGAATCAGACCACGCTCAGTCAAATGAACCTGACGTGACTTCTCATCTACCGAGAAGTGACCTTCCCCCTGGAAGCTGTCCGAGTCTTCTTTTTCCTGACGAATCAGTTTTGGAATCAGTTTGTTAACCCGAATATACATTTCGGAACTGTCTTCGGCTGGGCCGGAGATAATCAGCGGGGTCCGAGCTTCATCAATCAGGATGGAGTCGACTTCATCTACTAACGCATAGTGAAGTTTACGCTGCACACGCTCTTCAGGACTGAACGCCATATTATCGCGCAAATAGTCGAAACCGAATTCGTTGTTAGTACCGTAAGTGATATCAGCGGCATAAGCTGCACGTTTGGCTGGCGCAGTCATATTCGGTAAATTGATACCAATACTCAGCCCCAAAAACTCAAACAATGGGCGGTTATTTTCGGCGTCACGCTGAGCCAAATAGTCGTTGACGGTAACCACGTGCACACCACGACCACTCAACGCATTCAGGTAAGCTGGTAGGGTTGCAGTCAAGGTTTTACCTTCACCTGTGCGCATTTCTGCGATACAACGCTCATTCAGGACCATCCCGCCCAGCAGCTGCACGTCGAAGTGACGCATACCGAATACTCGCTTACTCGCTTCACGAACGACCGCAAAGGCTTCAGGAATTAAGTTTTCCAACACTTCACCTTTCGCCAAACGCTCACGGAACTCATCCGTTTTAGCGCGCAATTCGGTGTCTGTCAGTTTTTCAATATCAGGTTCCATACGGTTGATGACATCAACCACTTTTTGCATGCGGCGCAGAGTACGATCGTTACGGCTACCAAAAACTTTGGTTAATAATTTGATTAGCATGATTCTTAATATCTCTTACAAGACCACCAAACCGGCGGCCAAAGGTTGTATAAAATTGGGATAAACCAAGAGAATAATTAGCTTAAGTTGGCAGGACCGGCACGAATGCCTTGCACTTGTGCAAGCCAGAGCCCGGGTTTATATGGCGAAAGAACAGGCCGTTTAACCTGTTCTGTATAGCGAATAATGGCCGGTGGCTTAAATTCATGTGTCAGTAGTGCATTTAGCGTATCCAGTAACGCGAGTTGCTGAATTTTTGATGGTGCAACCCGTTCTACTTCTATCACTTCTTGCACGCGTGCATATGCCGCTTGTGGTGCCAGAGCAAAAGAGAGATGACGGATGACCGTGCGCAGTGCATGCTGTTGCCAGTAATCTACACTGAATGAGGGGCGACGGTGTATATCATGCAACAGTGCCAAACTGTTGAAGTTTGTCGTACCATGATTCTGACGACTTTGGCTGGATGATGTGTTCGCTAATGCCGCATGGTCTGGAACGCCAGACAGATTTGATGGCACACCAAGACTCGCCGCGACCATCCCCAACAGGAGATGCGGCCAGAAATAACGTCTGCCAAATTGTCGCCAACGATTTAGAATACCGATCACGAGTTTAAAATCCGCCGGAGCCTTGTCAATGCGTGAAAACCGCCCACAATTATTAGATGTTCTGTTCGATGATGCGGTTGCAGCAGAAAACGGACCGCTACATAACGTACAACAACGCGCGACTGCACTGTTAAAACTTAACCGTGCAGTAAAAGGATTACTCCCTTCACAATTACAGCCGTGGTGCCGTGTCGCAAACTATCGACAGAGTGTTTTAGTGCTAGAGACAGCGAATGCCAGTTGGTTGATGCGCTTACGCTACGAACAACCCGCGTTGCTATCCGCACTACGAGCGCAAATTCTACCATCATTGTCTTCAATCGACATCAGGATTAATCCATCGTTAATGGCGAAAGGCCATAACGTGACACAAGATGCCGCAAAATCGCCGCAAGATCTTGTAAAATCACCGCCAGTACGTCATTTAAGTTTGGAAAGTGCTAAGGAACTAAGAGGATTAGCGAGCCGTAGCCCTGAAAAACTGAAAGTGATATTGGAACGACTGGCTGCGTTGGCCGGAGAGGGTGCCAACGCAACCAAGCGTGATAAGTAGCCTACCTTTCTTACTTGAAGTTGCAGCCCTGTTTGCATCAATGATGCGGTAGCTATTCCATTCACCCGAATCACTAATTTACATCAGCTCAGTGGGATCTGTTCGTTTGCTGCCTGGCTACAACTTCAATTACTTCAACTCCAATAACTTTGGGTGTAAGTATACTTAGTAAGCCAATACTGTCGACGGAGCTTTGAATGCCAAAGGCATTTCGGCTTCATCTTGGAACGTCACAAATTCCCAAGCTTCTTGCTTCGCTAGAACAGCCTGCAACAACTTGTTATTTAAGGCATGACCAGATTTGTACGCAGTAAATGCGCCAATAATATTGTGGCCGCACATAAACAGGTCGCCAATAGCGTCCAGCATTTTGTGACGAACAAACTCATCTTCAAAACGCAGGCCATCTTCATTTAATACGCGGTAATCATCTACCACGATGGCACAATCGAAACTACCGCCCAGGCACAAACCGCGGGACTGCAGATATTCGATATCACGCATGAAACCAAAAGTACGCGCACGGCTGATTTGGCGGACGAAAGAATCGGCCGAGAAATCTAAGCAATAACGCTGTGTACTTGAGTCAATCGCCGGGTGATTAAAATCAATGGTAAAGTCCAAACGGAATCCATTGAATGGAGACAATTCAGCCCATTTATCACCATCTTCAACCCGTACTGTCTCTTTCAAACGCAGAAATTTCTTCGCTGAGTTTAACTCTTCAATACCGGCATCCAGCAACAAGTACACGAATGGGCTGGCGCTGCCGTCCATGATCGGTACTTCAGGGGCGTTAACTTCAATAATAATGTTATCAATCCCTAACCCTGCCAAAGCAGCGTTGAGATGTTCAACAGTAGAAATACGCACGTCATGCTCATTGACCAGGCAAGTACAGAGCATGGTATCACGCACGGATTTTGCATCTGCCGGAAAATCAACCGGTGGATTCAAGTCAGTGCGACGATAGATGACCCCGGTATTAGCCGGCGCGGGTCGCATTGTCAGCGTGACTTTTTTACCGGTGTGCAAACCGACACCAGTCGCCTGAACAATACGTTTTAAAGTCCTTTGTTTGATCATCATTTTATCTCGCAATGTTATCCATCCTACCGACCAAGCTTATAACAAGATCGGTGGGACAGTTTAGCACAAAGAGCGGAGATTCCAAATATTCGGAAATTAATCGGCTTGCTTGCGCAAAAACGCCGGGATGTCCAAATAATCGGGCTCTTTATTGGTTTGAGCAGTAGTATCATTGACCACTTTAGCCGCAGGTTTAACTTCCTGAGGTAAAGGTGACATGCCATGCTGCTGGTAACGGTGGTCCATCACAGGCTGGGTTTTCTTGTTAGTCACCAGTGTGATTTCTGGACGTTTATCCATGCCGATACCGGTCGCAACCACTGTCACCCGCAGTTCGTCGTTCATTTCCGGGTCTAATGATGTACCGATAACCACGGTTGCATTGTCAGACGCGAAAGCACGGATAGTGTTACCCACGGTCTCGAATTCATCCAAACGTAAGTCGAAACCCGCCGTGATGTTAACCAGCACGCCACGGGCACCAGACAGGTCAATATCTTCCAGCAACGGACTGGAGATAGCCATTTCTGCTGCTTCTTCCGCACGGTCTTCACCGCAAGCCACACCTGAGCCCATCATGGCATAACCCATTTCGGACATAACTGTGCGCACATCCGCGAAGTCGACGTTCATCAGACCAGGGCGGGTAATCAGTTCCGCGATCCCCTGAACCGCACCTTTCAGCACGTCATTCGCTGCACCGAATGCATCCAGTAAGGAGATACCACGTCCCAGAACTTTCAATAGCTTATCGTTCGGGATAGTGATCAGTGAGTCCACATGCTTGGACAATTCAGCAATACCCTGCTCAGCAAATGCCATGCGTTTCTTGCCTTCAAAATTAAAAGGCTTGGTAACCACAGCAACTGTCAGAATACCCAGCTCTTTCGCAACTTCAGCAACAACAGGTGCTGCACCAGTACCGGTACCACCACCCATGCCAGCTGCGATAAAGACCATATCTGCACCGTCAAGTGCTGCACGCAGAGCTTCACGGTCTTCTTCTGCTGAATTGCGGCCCACTTCAGGGTTCGCGCCAGCCCCCAAACCTTTGGTAATACCGCTACCGATTTGGATGGTTTGGCCAACAGCCGTCTTACGTAGCGCCTGAGCGTCTGTATTAACGGCGAAGAATTCAACACCTTCAATGCGCTCGCGCACCATGTGTTCGACGGCATTACCACCGCCACCACCGACGCCGATGACTTTAATCACCGCGTCATTGGTTAGTTCCATAGGTTCAAACATAGTTTCTCTCCGTTTTGTGCCTGTCGCTTCGAGATCAAAAAAATAAGTTCAGCTTGATCTCTTTGTTGAAACATTAAAACTCTTTTCTCAGCCAGCTATTGATACGTTTGAACCAATTGCCCACTGAGGCACGTTTTTCTACTTCTGACTCACCACTGAGATGAGATTCTTTACCGTAATGCAATAACCCAACAGCAGTGGAGTAATAAGGCTCTTGCGCATAATCCGTCAGCCCGGTGATATTAAGTGGCTGACCAATTCGGACCTGGGCATGGAACACCCGTTGTGCACATTCAGCTAAACCATCAATTTGTGCAGCGCCACCGGTTAGCACAATACCTGCCGCCAGATGGTGCTTTACGCCTTGCTGACGTAGTTGCTCCTGCAGTTGTAAAATCTCGTCATTAACCAAATTCAGCAATTCGGTGTAGCGTGGTTCAATAACCTCAGCGAGTGTTTGTCTTTGCAAACTACGAGGAGGCCGTCCGCCAACACTTGGCACTTCAACACTTTCGTCCTTGCTGACTATCGACCCGAGCGCACAGCCGTGTCGAACTTTAATCGCTTCCGCATCTGTTGGCGGTGTACCGAAGGCATAAGCAATATCACTGGTAACCACATTCCCGGCGTAGGGGATCACTTTGGTGTGCCGTAACGCCCCACCGGTATAAACCGCCATATCCATGGTGCCACCGCCGATGTCGACAACACAGACACCCAGCTCACGCTCATCTTCGGTCAAGACGGCATAACTTGCGGCTAAACCGGCAAAGATCAGTTGGTCCACTTTTAGGCCACAACGTTCCACCGCTTTAACAATATTTTTTGCCATATCGTTATGGCAGGTAATCAGGTGCACTTTGGCTTGCATCCGCACGCCAGAAAGCCCAACAGGATTCTTGATGCCTTCCTGATAATCGATGGCATACTCCTGCGGAATGACGTGCAGGATACGATGTTCATCACGTACACGTACTGACTTCGCGGTATGCACTACGTTCTCAACATCTTCCTGAGTAACTTCTTCTTCTGAAATAGGAACCATCCCTATCTCATTCTGGCAACTGATGTGTTTACCCGATAATGCCAGATAAACAGAGGAAATTTGGCAATCCGCCATTAACTCAGCTTGATCGATAGCGCGCTGAACGCATTTCACTACCGATTCAAGGTCGTTAACGCCCCCTTTATCCATGCCACGGGATGGGCAACTGCCTACCCCAATAATATTGACCATGCCATCAGGCAGAACTTCCCCTACCAATGCGGAGACCTTTGCCGTTCCGATCTCGAGACCTACTACCAGTTTTCTGTCCGTCGACTTGATCATTGTTGTTTTGCCTGTGCCTGATTTTGTTACGGATTACTGTTCTGCTGGCCATTAATCGGTGGTTCTCCACCCTGATTGTCGATAAAAACCGGCGCCCAACCTACTGAAGCCCCGGTGTCATAACGCAAATCAATATAACTGACCCGTTTATCTGGCTGCTGTTGCAACATCGGATATAACTCGATGAAACGTTGCAGACGCCCCATTCGGTCACTCCGCCCCAGCTCCAGCCGAACATCATTATCTAAAGCCAACTGCCAAGAATGCCTGGCACTCATCGCCACCATTTTTAGCTGATATTTATTGGCCGCTAACACCTTATTTATTGCTCGATAACCTTCCAGAACATCCCGCTCACTGCCTTCAGGACCATACAGTAGCGGCAATACCAGCTTACCCATTCGCTCAGAAGGCACGCTAAATGATCGCCCCTGCTCATCAATCATATGCAAGTCATTCCAACGGGCGAAGGGCACGTACTCCACCAGGTGGATTTTAAGTTCATCCGGCCACTGCTTGCGGACACTGACCTGCTGGATCCAAGGTAACCGTTCAATCTGCTGCTGGATGATATTCACATCCTGCGTCATAAAAGTACCTGGTGCGCCCAATGCCAGAATCGCCTGCCGAATATCGTCATTAGTGGTGTAATGGCGCTCACCGGTTACCACAAGTTTCGAAAGTGGTAGCCGGCTGGCATCTTTCATCCAACCAATAACGACCCAGCCCCCCCAGAGTATTGTCCCCAGGACCATCAGCAGAAAAATTACCCCTGCCAATTGGCTCCCATTACTGCGCCGGGCTGCATTTTTCTCCGCCGCACGCTCTCGCGCATTTAAGGCAGCTTGCGACATATCAGTCAGCCAACATCAGAATGCGCGCCACCAATTGGGAGAAACTCAACCCATACTGGCGGGCAGCCATTGGAACCAAACTATGGCTGGTCATACCCGGTGAAGTGTTCACTTCAAGCAGGTAAAAACGGCCATCGCTGTCTTGCATCACATCTACCCGCCCCCAACCGCTGCAATCCAGCGCTTGGTAAGCCTGCAATGCCAGCTCTGCCAATTGTTGCTCCGACTCATCACTTAAACCGCTTGGGCAGAAGTATTGTGTTTTATCTGACAAATACTTGGCGTCATAATCGTAAAACACGCCTGGAGGCTGAATACGAATAGAAGGTAAAACTTCATCCCCAAGGATCGCGACGGTGAATTCTGGCCCGCTCAGCCATTTCTCAATCAGTACATCGCTATCATGTTGGAAAGCTTCAACCAATGCCTTCTGCAATTCGCTGGCGTGATCAACTTTACTCATCCCAACGCTAGAGCCTTCATGGCTTGGCTTGACAATAAGTGGCAGGCCAAGCTTAGTGACACACGCCACCAATTCCTCTGGTGAAAGTGTTTCAAACTGTTGGCGATTCAACGCGACATAAGGCGAAATAGGCAAACCCAAGGCTTGCCAGACTAATTTGGTGCGCAATTTGTCCATTGTCAGGGCGGAAGCCATTACACCACTGCCGGTATACGGCAGTTGTAGAAACTCCAATACGCCTTGTAACGTACCGTCTTCGCCACCACGACCATGCAGGGCGATAAAAACTTTATCAAAGCCCTGTTCTTTAAGCTGAGTTACCGGAAAATCTTTGGTATCCACACCATAAGCGTCGATACCGGCTTCCTTCAAGCCTGCCAATACCGCCTGACCTGATAGTAATGACACTTCACGCTCCGCAGAGGTCCCACCCAGCAATACCGCGACTTTCTCAGCCATGATGTTCCTCGTCTTTTAACTGTGGCTGCAATTTATGCTCAGCCAATTTACGGGCAATTTTACCGATGTTGCCTGCGCCCTGGACCAAGATCAGGTCTTCCCCGTTCAGTATTTGCGCCAACATTTCAGGTGCTGATTCACTGTCTGGTACTAAAATAGGGTCCAACTTGCCGCGATTACGAATCGTTCGGCACAACGAGCGGCTATCCGCCCCTGGGATCGGTGGCTCACCTGCGGCATACACATCCAGCATCAATAAAACATCGACCTGTGACAGCACATTAGCGAAATCGTCATACAGATCGCGGGTTCGAGTATAGCGGTGTGGCTGAAAGAGCATGACAATGCGTTTATCCGGCCAACCAGCACGCGCGGCTTTAATGGTAGCATCCACTTCGGTAGGGTGATGTCCATAATCATCAACCAGCATCGCACTGCCTTCTTTACCGTTAACCGGTGCCAGTGAGAAGTTGCCGAGGAAATCAAAACGGCGCCCCGTCCCTTGGAAACCCGCTAATGCGCGCAGGATGTCTTCGTCTTCAATGCCTTCTTCTGTTGCGACAGCTACCGCTGCTGCCGCATTCAGTGCATTGTGGCGGCCTGGTGCATTCAAGGTCACCTCTATCAACGATTTATCCTGGCGGCGTAACGTGAAGTGCCCTTGTGGGCCTTCCTGCCGATAACTGGCGATCTGCACATCAGCATCATCACTGAAACCATAGGTTGTGATGTGACGGCCAACACGCGGTAATAATTCACGCACCACCGGGTCATCGATACACATCACCGCACGGCCATAAAAGGGCAAATTGTGCAAAAAGTTAATGAATGTCTGTTTTAAATTTTCGAAGTCGCCTTGGTAGGTATCCATATGATCAGCTTCGATATTGGTGACAATCGCCACCATCGGTTGCAAATGCAGGAATGACGCGTCGCTTTCATCGGCTTCTGCAATCAGGTAACGGCTGGAACCCAAACGGGCATGTGTACCAGCGGCCTTGACTAACCCACCATTGACGAACGTTGGATCTAACCCTGCTTCGGCATAAATACTGGATAACATCGCCGTTGTGGTGGTTTTGCCGTGGGTGCCAGCAACGGCAATCCCATGGCGGTAGCGCATCAATTCAGCCAACATTTCTGCGCGACGGATCACCGGTATTCTCGCCTCACGGGCCGCGACAATCTCTGGGTTATCCGCAGAGATTGCGGTAGAAACCACGACTACACTCGCATCCAGCACGTTTTCTGGGCGATGATGGAAATAAATCTGTGCACCCAAGGCGGTCAAATGCTGAGTTACCGGGTTAGGTGCTAAATCTGAACCACTAATCTGATAACCTTCGTTGGCCAACACTTCGGCGATACCACCCATGCCGGCACCACCGATGCCAACAAAGTGAATGTGCCGGACACGTCGCATCTCGGGCACGATAGTACGCAGTTTCGCCAGTTGTTGTGTATTCACGTTTCTCTTCACTTTTTTGTCTGTCATGTATTCACAGCCTGCATTCATCGCCAACTGATCACTGTTTATTTCAAGGTCATCGCTATTTCATGGTGACTTACTGGCTGCAACCACTTCAGCCGCAACGCGCTCAGTAGCGTCAGGGATGGCAACCGATCTGGCCCGTTCGGCCATCGTCAGTAATGTTGCACGATCCCAATCCGCCAGCAGGGTGCTAACGCTGGTTGCCGTAAATTGTGGCTGCTCAATAATTTTTGCTGCCCCCGCTTTCTCTAGCGGCAACGCATTCCAATATTGCTGGCGATCTTTATGCTGGAATGGCACAAAAATCGCGGGTAGCCCCGCCGCAGCCACTTCGCTGACCGTCAGTGCACCTGAACGGCACACCACTACATCAGCCCAGGCATAAGCCGCGGCCATATCGTCTATAAATTCAACCACTTGGTGCCCGGCCTGCCGCGCTTGTTGGTAAGCCTGCGATACCTCTGGCAATGCGCCTTTACCGACCTGATGCCACAGCGTTATTTGTTCGCCCAGATTTGCGGCAACCAAAGGCATGGTCTGATTCAGTACTCGAGCACCTTGGCTACCACCGATGACCAAGACCCGAATCGGCCCTTCACGGCCGCTCAAACGCACTGCGGGTAATGGCAATGCCAGCACATCGGTTCGAACCGGATTCCCCACGACATCTGCATTGGGGAATGCCCCTGGAAATGCCTGTAAAACTTTTTTGGCGATCCTGGCCAACCAACGGTTAGTCAGACCCGCAATCCCATTCTGCTCATGCAATACCACTGGTACGCCACACAGCCATGCGGCCAAACCGCCGGGGCCAGAAACATACCCACCCATACCCAACACCACATCTGGTTGGTAATCTCGCATGATTTTCTGCGCCTGACGCACCGCACGATAAATACGTATCGGTGCTGTCAATTGGGCCATCAGCCCTTTGCCACGCAAACCAGAAATTTTAATAAAATCAATTTCAATGCCATGTTTGGGAACCAGTGAAGCTTCCATTCTGTCCGCAGTGCCTAACCAACGCACCTGCCAGCCTTGCGCCATCAGATGATGTGCCACGGCCAAACCGGGGAAAACATGCCCCCCGGTTCCACCGGCCATCACCATCAAACGCTTGGTCTTCCCACTCATCGGGTACTCCTTACAAACGCCTGGGCTTTTGCCAGCCGCGTTTCAAAATCAATACGTAACAGCAGCACTATCGCCGTTGACATAATTATCAGGCTTGAACCACCGTAACTTATCAGGGGCAACGTCAGGCCTTTCGTCGGCAACATTCCGGCGGCGGCACCAACGTTAACCAGCGTCTGGAAACTGAACCAGATACCAATTGAACAAGCCAAAAAGCCAGAGAATCGTTGACCAATCTCTAATGCACGGCGGCCGATGGACATTGCGCGAAAAGCGACGAAGAATACCATCAACAGGGCCAAAACCACACCGAAATAGCCGAGTTCTTCACCTAAAATAGAGAAAATAAAATCGGTGTGCGCCTCCGGTAAATACTCCAGTTTTTGTACTGAATTGCCTAAACCTTGCCCCCAAAACTCACCACGGCCAAATGCCATCAATGACTGGGTTAACTGATAGCCGCTGCCAAAGGGATCGGCCCACGGATTCCAGAATGATGTTACACGGCGCATACGATAAGGCTCGGCGATAATCAGCAAACAAACGGCGAAGGCACCAGAACCGATAATCGCCATAAACTGCCACATCTTGGCTCCCGCCAGGAATAGCATCGCCAGTGTAGTGATAAATAGCACCACCACCGTCCCTAAATCGGGCTGGGCCAGCAATAGCACGGCCAGAATGACCATCACGCCCATGGGTTTACAAAAGCCCCAGAAGTTACTGCGGACTTCTTCAACCTTACGCACCAGATAACTGGCCAAATAACAAAACAGAGACAACTTGGATAATTCCGCCGGCTGGATACGCAACGGCCCCAGTGCAATCCAACGTGATGCCCCGTTTACCGAACTACCGACCACAAGAACGACGAGCAACAGCACAATGGAAATCAATAACATGATATTGCTATAGCGCTGCCAGACATCCATTGGGATACGCAACGTCACCAGTGACAAACCAAACGCCAGTGCCAAATAGAGCGCATCACGCTTAGCAAATAGGAAAGGGTCATTAGCCAGACGCTGACCGATTGGCATTGACGCCGACGTCACCATCACAAAACCAATGATCGCCAAACCAAATGTCAGCCACAGCAAGGTTCTGTCGTAAAGCACCATGCTGGTGGTGTCGCTCTCCCGCGACCCCATGACATAATGTTTTAAGGTATTAAACAGCCCCAGCCCCGGCATACGCATCAGCCTAACTCCTCTGCCAGACGAGCAAACTCATTACCACGATGTTCAAAGCTGCGGAATTGATCCAGGCTGGCACACGCAGGCGACAGCAGCACCCTATCGCCGGGTAATACAGCTTTTGCCACCAACACCATGGCCTGCGCCATCGTCTCGGTACGTTGAGAGACGTCAGGACGTAACGCTGCCAATTGACCACCATCGTGGCCAAAACAGTAAACTTTGATACGCTCCCCTTGCAGGAAACGCGTCAACCCGGAGAAATCAGCAGATTTGCCATCGCCCCCCAACAATAAATGCAAGGTGCCATCAACCTGTAAACCATCCAATGCGGCTTCAGTGCTGCCGACGTTGGTCGCTTTGGAGTCATTTATCCAGCGCACACCATTACGCTCAAGCACTAATTGAAAGCGGTGTGGCAAGCCAGAAAAGGTCGTCAAAGCTTTCAGGCTGGATGCCCGTGGGATACCGACTGCATCAGCTAATGCCAAGGCGGCCAGCGCATTGGTATAGTTATGACGCCCACTTAATTTCATTTCACGGGTGTTCAGCACTTTTTCACCACGAACCCGTAACCAAATTTCACCCTGCTGCTTATTCAGGTGGTAGTCACCGACATCGACCCCAAAGCTGATGCAACGGCTATCAGCACCACGAACAGGCATGGTGAGTGCGTCATCGGCATTCACAACACAAACCTTGGCATTTTCATACACCCGCAGTTTCGCCGCACGGTATTGCTGCAAGCCGAGCGGGTAACGATCAGTATGATCTTCCGTCACGTTCAGAATAGTCGCGGAAGAGGCCCGCAAGCTCTGGGTAGTTTCCA
Source organism: Yersinia similis (assembly GCF_001053095.1). Classification (GTDB taxonomy): domain Bacteria; phylum Pseudomonadota; class Gammaproteobacteria; order Enterobacterales; family Enterobacteriaceae; genus Yersinia; species Yersinia similis. The sequence continues at coordinate 109,326 of NZ_CGBP01000004.1, forward strand.
GTTGGAAACTTGATAATTCCAATACGATTAATTGGTTATCTTGCTTCAGCAATGTCAGTGCCGGAACACCAATATTACCGCCGACGCCCACTGACCAACCTGCCGCTTTTGCCATCTCACCGACCAGCGTGGTCACGGTACTTTTGCCATTGGAGCCAGTAATAGCCACAACCGGTGCTTGATTCTCGCGGCAGAACAGTTCGATATCACCAATAATCTCGACACCGGCCTCGGCGGCTTCACTTAATGCAGGATGTGCCAGAGCCATACCGGGGCTAACAACAATTAAATCGGCGTCCAGTAGCCATTGTTGGTTCAAATCACCCACATGCTGTTCGACACTTTCGGGTAATTGATCTAAGCCCGGTGGATTGATGCGGGTATCCATCACGCGCGGCGTGACACCACGCGCTATAAAGAAATCAACGCAGGAAAGGCCGGTTAGCCCCAGCCCGATGATGACCACTTTTTTACCCTGATAATCAACCATAATTACCGCACCTTCAGCGTCGCTAGGCCAATCAGCACCAGCATCAGCGAAATAATCCAGAAACGCACGATCACCCGTGGTTCTGGCCAGCCTTTAAGTTCGTAGTGATGGTGAATCGGGGCCATGCGGAAAATACGCTGCCCACGTAACTTAAAGGACCCAACCTGCAAGATAACTGACAGGGTTTCAACCACGAAGACCCCGCCCATAATCACTAATAAGAATTCCTGGCGCAGTAATACGGCGATAGTGCCTAATGCACCACCCAGCGCCAGTGAGCCGACATCGCCCATGAACACTTGTGCCGGATAGGTGTTAAACCATAAGAAACCTAAACCTGCACCGACAATCGCGGTACAGACAATGACCAGTTCACCCGCATGGCGCAGGTAAGGAATATGCAGATAAGCAGCAAAATTCACATTACCGGTCGCCCAAGCGACTAAAGCAAAGCCTGCCGCGACGAACACCGTCGGCATGATTGCCAGCCCATCCAATCCATCCGTCAGGTTAACCGCGTTACTGGTACCCACGATCACGAAATACGCCAGCAGGATATACAGCAAGCCCAATTGCGGCATGATGTCTTTAAAGAAGGGCACAACCAATTCAGTGGCCGAGGTATCTTTGCCAATGCTGTACATGGTGAATGCTGCAGCCAATGCGATAATTGATTGCCAGAAATACTTCCAGCGCGCGATCAGTCCCTTGGTGTTTTTACGCACAACTTTGCGATAATCATCGATAAAACCGACAACGCCATAACCCACCAAAATGAACAGTACACACCAGACATACGGGTTAGAGGGGTAGGCCCACATCAGAACCGAAATGGTGATGGAGAAAAGGATCATCAGGCCGCCCATGGTTGGCGTACCGCGCTTACTGAAATGTGACTCTGGTCCATCGTTACGCACAACTTGACCGATTTGCAGCTTTTGCAACCAGGCAATCAAATGCGGCCCCATCCACAATGAAATAAACAGTGCGGTCAACAGACTCACGATGGCGCGGAACGTCAAATAGGAAAAGACGTTAAAGCCTGAGTAAAATTTCACTAAGTATTCAGCCAACCAAACTAACATGATGCCTTCTCCTGTAACGCACGCACGACATTTTCCATAGCGGCGCTACGTGAACCTTTAATTAAAACAGTGATAACCGGATATTCGTTCAGCAACGCGTTTACACGGACGCTCAATGTGTTTTGATCCTGAAAGTGTTCGCCATTCCCGCTGGCGCTGCTCAGTATCTGACTTAATGTGCCAACGCTTAATACTTTATCGACACCCGCGTGTTTCGCGGCTTCACCGACCTGACGATGGCAATCTGCCGCGGTTTCGCCCAATTCCGCCATGTCACCCACCACCATCACCCGGTAACCGGGCATCTCGGCCAAGACCTGTGCGGCGGCAATCATGGAACCCACGTTGGCGTTGTAGCTGTCATCCAACAACAATTTACCCTCCGCTAATGGGACGGGGAATAACCGGCCAGGCACTGCCTGTAACTGTGCTAACCCTTGGCGTACTGCGGCTAAATCAGCCCCGACCGACATGGCTAATGCTGCCGCTGCTAGCGCATTGGCGATGTTATGCTGCCCCGGTAGAGGCAATGCGATAGCCACAGCTCCAAGCGGTGAATGCAAAGTAAAATAGGTGAGTTGAGGGGTGATCCGCACGTCACTGACATAGAAATCAATATGTTCTGCGGCATGGGGCGAGAAGCGCCAAACCCGTTTGTCATACAGCGTTTCTTGCCAGTGAGGCCAGTCGTTACTGTCAGCATTGATAATCGCCGTGCCGTTGGCAGGCAGGCCGGCGAAGATCTCACCTTTGGCTTGAGCCACACCGGCTAGCGAACCAAACCCTTCCAGATGAGCGGCGGCTAAATTATTCACCAAAGCGCTTTCTGGACGGCTTAAATCAGTGGTATAGGCAATTTCACCAACATGGTTGGCCCCAAGTTCAATAACAGCAAAATCATGTTCGGCCGTTAGGCGCAGCAATGTTAGCGGGACACCGATATCGTTATTAAAGTTACCAGCGGTATACAACACATTGCCGCATTGGCGCAAAATCGCTGCCGCCATTTCTTTTACCGAGGTTTTACCCGATGAACCGGTTAATGCCACTATCCGAGCCGGAACTTGCTGGCGAACCCAGGCCGCAAATTGCCCTAACGCCAAGCGCGTGTCTTTGACGACTAACTGCGGCCCCCCCACCAGTAAGCGTTTACTTACCAGCAAAGCGCCAGCACCTGCGGCAATAGCATCTTCGGCAAAATCATGCCCATCAAAACGCTCGCCTTTCAGCGCAACAAACAGACAACCAGCAGTGACCTTGCGGGTATCAATGGTCACTTCGGTTATCTCGATATCATCGCTGACTGATTCAGCAACGATATATTCAGCATTAAGTAAGTTCGCCAACAAACGTAGAGAGACCTTAATCATGCCGGCCTCCCTAACAAACGCGCGACGGTGACGCGATCTGAATAATCTAAGCGGCGATTGCCAACTAATTGATAATCTTCATGACCTTTACCGGCAATCAGGACAACGTCGTCTTCTTTAGCTTGCATAATGGCACTGGTTACGGCTTCGGCACGGCCATGTATCGCCTGCACACGCCCCGCGTCCAGCAAGCCACTGAGAATGTCAGTAACAATCGCCTGTGGCTCTTCACTGCGTGGGTTATCATCGGTCACTACGACATGGTCAGCCAGTTGTTCTGCAATACCGCCCATAAGTGGGCGCTTACCTTTATCACGGTCACCGCCGCAGCCAAACACACACCATAGCTTGCCGGTGCAATGTAAACGGGCAGCGGCCAAGGCTTTTTCTAATGCATCGGGCGTGTGGGCATAATCCACCACAACCGTTGGTTTACCTGGGGCATTAAACACTTCCATGCGCCCACAAACCGGTTGCAAATGAGGAGCGGCGGCCAACAACTGCGCCATGGGATACCCCTGAACCAGTAATGTCGCTAATGCCACCAACAGATTACTGACGTTGAAAGCGCCCATCAGGCGGCTTTCTAGCTCGCCTTCACCCCAGCTTGAGTCAAAAGCGATGCTGGCACCATTATCGTGATAAATCACCTTGCTAGCAGATAACCACGGGCCATTCCAGCCTGCGGGAATATTGCCTGCCATACTGACCGCGACAGCCTGCGGCAATTGGCTTAACCAACGGCGGCCAACTTCATCATCAGCATTGATAATTTTGTGTTCGGATTGATGCGTGGAGAACAGTTGCCATTTAGCCGCCTCATAACTCGTCATATTGCCATGATAATCCAGATGATCACGGCTTAAGTTAGTGAACACTACGGCTGCAAAGGGTAATGCAGCAACACGGTTTTGAATCAAACCGTGGGAGGAAACTTCCATGGCGGCAAAAGTCGCACCTTGATCAACCAGATTGCGCAGCAAATGTTGAATATCCACCGCAGAACCCGTGGTGTTCTCTGTGGGTATCACCTGCCCTAATAAACCATTACCTACGGTGCCCATTACCGCACTGGTTTCGCCCAGCGCCTGGCTCCATTGTGCTAACAATTGCGTGGTGGTGGTTTTGCCATTAGTTCCGGTTACACCGACCAAACGCAATGCTGCTCCGGGCTGATGGTAAAACTGCCCAGCCAGCGTGGATAGGCGCTGATTCAAATTACGCAAATAAATAACAGGAACGCCATGTATCTCGGAAACGCTGACATCCGGTGCGACACCATCGGCTTCGGCCACAATTGCAGCCACACCTTGGGCGATAGCTTGCGGGATATAGCGACGCCCATCCGTCTGGTGGCCAACAACCGCAACAAATAAATCGCCGGCAGCGGCAATACGGCTGTCTAATGTCATTTCCCGTAGCGCCCGCTCCGGGACCTCTAGCCCCCAAGGAGCGAATAAGTCGCGCAAATTACGATCTGCCACCTGAACCCTCTTTTGTATTAATCACTAATTCGCTTTTATCACCGGTGGGTAACGCATCTGGCTCAATGTTCATGGTACGTAAAACACCGCCCATGATGGCACCGAATACCGGTGCGGAAACCGCACCACCGTAATATTTCCCTGCCTGAGGGTCATTGATCACCACAACCAGAGCAAATCGAGGGTTACTCGCCGGCGCAACGCCAGCGGTGTAAGCGAGATATCGATCCATATACTTACCATCGGGACCGACTTTTTTGGCCGTACCGGTTTTAATGGCGATACGGTAACCTTTGATGGCCGCTTTGGTACCACCACCGCCAGGCAGTGCCACGCTTTCCATCATGTGAACCACGGTGCGTACCAAGGGTTCAGGGAAGATGCGTTCACCGGCGACGGGCGGGTCAACTCGGGTTATCGACAGCGGGCGATAGACCCCCATGCTGCCGATAGTTGCATAGACTCGCGCTAGTTGTAACGGTGTTACCATTAGCCCGTAGCCGAAAGAGAAGGTGGCCCTCTCTATGTCAGACCACCGTTGTTTTTTAGGATATAAGCCACTACTTTCTCCGACCAACCCCAAATTGGTCGCTTTCCCAAGCCCAAACCGTGAGTAAGTATCTACTAACGCTGAGGATGGCATCGCTAACGCCAGTTTAGAAACACCGACGTTACTCGACTTCTGTAAGATCCCGGTTACGGACAACTCAGCATAACGGGCCACGTCTTTAATCTGGTGGCCGTTAACAAAGTACGGCAAGGTATTCAGCACACTGTTTTCTTTCACAACACCATGCTGTAAGGCCGTCATCACTACCATTGGCTTCACTGTCGAGCCGGGTTCAAAAATATCGGTTATTGCCCGGTTACGCATCGCGTCTTTCGGCGTACCGGTTAGGTTATTCGGGTTGTAAGACGGGCTGTTCGCCATCGCCAGTACCTCGCCCGTGTTCACATCGACTAATACCGCTGTACCTGATTCTGCTTTGTTAAACGCCACCGCATTATTAAGTTCGCGGTACACCAGCGCCTGTAAACGCTCATCCACACTCAGCACCAGGTTATGTGCCGCCTGGCTGTCAACGGAGGAGATATCTTCAATAACACGACCGTACCGGTCTTTGCGTACCGTTCGTTCGCCCGGTTGGCCGGTGAGCCAGCGATCAAAACTTTTTTCAACACCTTCAATGCCTTGCCCATCTATATTGGTCACACCAATAATGTGAGCCATCACCTGGCCTGCCGGATAGTAGCGACGAGATTCCTGACGTAGATAGATACCGGGCAATTTCAGCTTACGGATATAGTCGCCAATTGCGGGGTTCACCTGACGGGCCAGATAGACAAAGCGGCCTTTCGGATTGGCATTAATGCGCGTGGCAAGTTGATCCAAAGGAATCTCTAATGCATCCGACAGGGCTTTCCAGCGGGTATCCAGTGAAATCCCCCCCTGTTCGATCAGTTCTTTTGGATCAGCCCAAACCGCATTGACGGGTACACTGACCGCCAAAGGGCGGCCAGAGCGATCGCTTATCATGCCACGAGCCGTTGGAACCTCTTGTACTCGCAACGAGCGCATATCACCCTCGCGCACTAGCTTATCGGGGTTGATCACTTGCAGGTATGCGGTACGCATCATCAGCCCGACCAATGCCAGTAAAATACAACCGCACAGCAACGCAAAACGCCAGCTAATAAAGCTGGCTTGTTCTTCCTGACGCTTTAACTTCCCGGGGCGCGCCGTCTTCATGTATTACCTTGGCGACTGCGAGTCATGATGGTCACTGATTCCTGTATTGGTTAAAAAACAACCTATTATTTAATCACAATGTTTTCTTGTGATGGATCGACATGCTGCATTTTCAGTTTTTCAATAGCGATACTTTCAACGCGACTGTGATCGCCTAATGCATTCTCTTCTAAAATCAGGTTGCGCCACTCAATATCCAGCGCATCCCTTTCTAATACCAACTGCTCACGCTCGGCGGTCAGTAAGCGAGTACGATGCGCCGTGGTCACGACGAGCACGGCAGAGACCAACACCGCGACCAGTAGGATTAACGGGATTTTGGCATTGCGGATAAGATCTGCCCCAATGACCCCGACTAAACCATGACGCTCGTTGCCTATCACTCACCGATCCTCTCAGCAAAACGTAATACCGAGCTGCGAGCGCGTGGGTTTTCGGAAATTTCCGCATCTCCTGGCATCATTTTGCCAACTGATTTCAGTGTGCGCCCCCCCATACTGCGCAGTTGTGCCTCCGTCAATGGCAAGCCCGCGGGAACCTGTGGCCCACGGCTATGGTGACGAATAAAGTTTTTCACAATACGATCTTCAAGGGAGTGGAAGCTGATCACTGACAAACGACCTTCAGGGGCCAGAACCTCGTGCGCGCCATCGAGTGCACGTTCGATCTCTTCCAATTCACTGTTAATGTAAATACGGATAGCCTGGAAGCTACGGGTGGCTGGATGTTTATGTTTATCCCGAAACGGACTGGCATTAGCGATCAGGTCAGCCAGCTCTTTGGTCCGTGTCATGGGCTGAGTGAGGTTACGCTCAACAATCGCCTTGGCCAAACGCTTGGCAAAGCGCTCTTCGCCGAAGGTTTTCAGCACCCAGGCAATGTCATCAGCGCTGGCTTTCATCAGCCACTCAGCGGCAGACAGACCACGGGAAGGGTCCATCCGCATATCCAGCGGCCCATCACGCATAAAAGAGAAGCCGCGTTCAGCATCATCAAGTTGTGGTGATGAAACGCCCAAATCCAGCAATACACCGTCTATACGACCGACTAAATCCAGATCCCGCACATAATGTGCTAAATCAGAAAAAGGACCATGTACGATAGAGAAACGGGGGTCGGTGATCAGTTTCGCCGCTTCGATAGCTTCTGGGTCACGATCAATTGCGATCAAGCGACCTTCTGACCCAAGTTGGGACAAAATCAAACGCGAATGGCCGCCGCGGCCAAAAGTGCCGTCAATGTAGATACCGTTATCACGGATATTCAGGCCCTTTACGGCCTCATCCAGCAATACACTGGTATGTTTGTAGTTGTTATCTACAATTTTGTTGTTGTCTACCATGCTTATAGCGATAAGTCCTGTAGCCGCTCAGACAAAGGTTCCTGAGTTGACTGTTCTGCGTCGATGTCATCCTTGACTTGTTGATACCAGGTCTGTTCATCCCACAGCTCAAATTTATTGAACTGCCCAACCAGCATCACTTCTTTGTTTAGCCCGGCGTGCTGACGCAGTGTCCCTGCAATCAGTAAGCGCCCTGCGCCGTCCATCTGACATTCACTGGCATGCCCTAACAGCAAACGCTGAACTCGACGTTCAGCAGGGTTCATGCTCGACAGACGCGATAACTTTTGTTCAATGACTTCCCATTCAGGCAGTGGGTAAAGCAACAGGCATGGCTGGTGAAGGTCTATGGTACAGACCATTTGGCCTTGCGATTCCTCATTCAGTGACTCCCGATAACGGGTAGGTACGGCAAGCCGCCCTTTACTGTCGAGGTTAACCATTGTTGCACCACGAAACATGACTGAGTTACCCCTTCACGACCCAATTCACCACTTTACCCCACAAATCCCCACATTTAAGAGTTTACGGATGGTATGAAAACCTTGTCAAGCCAGAGCCGATGCGGTTTAACAATATTTATGGGTTGTTTTTGCGATATATCCCATAGAAGAGGATATTTTAAGGGATGAAATAGAAAATAACGTCATGATAAACGGGCTATTTTTCCGCCATTAATTCTGGCTACTTAAATAAACAATAAATTGTCAATTAATTGTCTCATTATTTCCTTCTGCAAGGAAGGTCTCACTTTCAGCATGAAAATTACACTACTCGAAATGAAGCGAACTGAGTGCAAATCCTGTTAATACTGGCCTTCCCTAATGCGCATCCGCAGAAACTGACGCTCAAAACCACGCTTACAGAATAATACCCTTGCAGATTATCAGCATTACAGCGGCGTCATTTTACGTCAATTAGCCGCCGAGGGATTTATCTATTTTGAAATAAATTATTAGTGCATATTTTTTGTCACGATTGAAATATGAATCCCTTCAGACAGATAAATCTTAAATTAAAAAACAGGCTAAATATGTGTGTGTTTTATCTTCTTCTGTTTGCAGTTTGACTTAAACGGAGGGAAATACCCGCGTTCTTTATAAAAACAACAACCAACTGTTTTTTAAAGAAAATCTTATTCCCTGTTGTTTGAATCACCAAAAAAAGCACGTTTCCGTGCAGGATAAAGTATAAAAATCAGTCAAATGTTAAAAATAAAAATTTTACGCTAGTTATATTAGCCATGGCGGTAATGTAGACTACATTATCAGCAAAAATACAACATAATAATCCAAAATTTAAATGGCAATCAAAATATAAATCTTGATAATTATTTTGATGAAAGGCTTTTTGGCCGATTTATCTCCTAAGCATGGAGTTTATGACAATGTTTTCAACTGAGTCTCGTTTGCGTGGCGCTGTAGCCGATACCTTTGCGCTCGTCGTGTACTGTTTTGTCATCGGTATGATAATTGAAGTGATTATCTCGGGAATGACCTTTCAGCAATCGCTTTCTTCGCGCCTGGTCTCGATACCCGTCAATATTCTTATTGCCTGGCCTTATGGCATGTATCGGGATGCTTTTATACGTTTTGCCCACCACCATGCTGGCCAACGTTTTTGGGCACGTAATTTGGCTGATTTATTGGCTTATGTCAGTTTCCAATCACCGGTTTATGCCATGATTTTGTGGTCGGTTGGGGCTGATTTCGAGCAAATTATATCAGCGGTCGCCAGTAACACCTTGGTTTCTATGGTTATGGGGGTGGCTTATGGCTATTTTTTGGAATATTGTCGCCGGCTATTCCGCGTTGCAGGTTATGTTTGATATACCTATTCGTTATCTTTTATGGCATGGGCGCATGACTCCCCGGCCTATCATCAGTGTTTTAAGATCACGTTATCGGGGTTTGTCAGCGATCTGAATCAGGGCGGGAGCCCTGATTCGTTATAGTGAACTACTTACTTACGGCTTAGGCTTAGAGTGCCACGGCGGAATAAATTGCGGCGGATCCGCGTCAGCCCCGGTTTTGGCTTATGGGGTTCGTCCAGACTGGCCAATACCAGCTCCAGCACCCGTTCAGCAACATCACGGTGGCGCTGTGCCACTGCCAATACTGGGCATTCAAGGAAATCTAACAGCTCGTTATCACCAAAAGTCGCAATGGCCAGATTGCTGGGTAAGCGGCCACTTTGCTTTAGGGTGACATCCATAACACCCTGTAAAAGTTGGAATGACGTGGTAAACAGTGCCTGTGGCATTGGGTGCGTTTTCAGCCATTCAGCAAACAACACACCTGCGGCTTCGCGTTCATAGCTGTTGGCATATAGGTATTCCACTTTGCGCGGATCGTCCTTCCACGCTTCACGAAAGCCCATCTCACGCAGAAAACTGACCGACAGCTCAGGTAGCGCTCCCAGATAAAGCACCGATTCAGCCGGGAAGGAGCGCAGTTCTTGCGCTAACATCTGCGCATCTTCCTGATCCGCCCCGACCACACTGATAAAATGCTCACGATCAAGCGCCCGATCCAAGGCAATGATCGGGAATGGATCTTTGGCCCAACGCTGATAGAAAGGGTGTTCTGGCGGCAATGCCGTCGACACAATGATTGCATCAACCTGGCGCTGTAACAGGTGCTCAACGCAGCGCATTTCATTATCCGGCTGGTCTTCTGAACAGGCTATCAGCAACTGGTAACCGCGTTGCCGAGCCTGACGCTCCAGATAATTTGCAATACGGGTGTAGCTGGTATTTTCCAGGTCTGGGATCACCAAACCAATCGAGCGGGTTCTGCCCGCGCGCAAACCTGCCGCGACAGCATTCGGGTGATAGTTATGTTCCCTGACAACTGCCATAACTTTCTCTACTGTTTTATCGCTGACCCGGTACTGTTTCGCTTTGCCATTAATGACATAACTGGCCGTTGTGCGCGAAACGCCCGCAAGGCGCGCGATCTCATCCAGTTTCACGTTAACCCCTTATAAACCCAGTAAAGTGATGAAAAGCAGAGCGCTCTGCCGAGAGCCAGCATCCCTGTGCCTTTTCAGCCGAACTTATCAACCCTGAGGATGATAAGTGAACCTAAAAAATTTGCCTACCCAGAGTTATCAGCGTTGCAGCCAGACAGCAAGCAAACGATCCTGATGAACTGATTTAGATCAAATGATTTAAGTGAGCAAGAGCCACTAGCCAATAATCTGTCCTTCAGAACAATTTGATCTCCAAAACAATTTGATCTCCAGATAAGAAGGCTATAGACATAGTTTAACTATGGATATAACCCATTATAGATCTAACCGCAGAACACACTATTGAGCAACCGCTTTAACGGTTATATAACGCTACTTAGGTTAAAAATAAGAAAAAAGCTCAACGCCATGCGCTGAGCCTGATAATTAGAACGTAATCAGCATTAATTAACGCATGATTTTGTCACCACGCGATACGCCGACAATCCCGGAGCGAGCAACTTCCACTATTTCAGCAACTTCTCGCACCGCATTCAAAAATGCATCCAGCTTCTCGCTGGTACCCGCTAATTGAACGGTATAGAGCGTTGCGGTCACATCCACAATTTGCCCACGGAAGATTTCTGCACAACGCTTCACTTCTTCACGCCCATAGCCACTGGCTTGCAACTTCACCAACATGATTTCGCGCTCAACATGTGAGCCAGCAACCAACTCACTGACACGTAAGACGTCCACCAGCTTGTGCAACTGTTTTTCAATCTGCTCCAGAACCTTGGCATCACCCACGGTCTGGATGGTCATTCGGGAAAGCGTTGGGTCATCGGTTGGTGCGACCGTCAGGCTTTCGATGTTATAGCCACGCTGAGAAAACAGCCCCACAACCCGTGAGAGTGCACCTGACTCATTTTCCAGCAGTACTGATAAAATCCGACGGCGCATAATTAAGTCCTCTCCGTTTTGCTTAGCCACATTTCGTCCATGCCACCACCACGAATCTGCATCGGGTAAACATGTTCTGTTTCATCGACAGTCACATCCACAAAGACCAAACGATTGGTTTCGGATAATTGTGTCAGTGCGTCTGCCAGCTTACTTTCCAGCTCATCCGGCGTATTAATAGCCACACCAATATGACCATAGGCTTCAGCCAATTTGACAAAATCAGGCAACGAATCCATATACGACTGAGAGTGACGGCCTGAGTAAATCATGTCCTGCCATTGTTTCACCATCCCCAGATAGCGGTTATTCAGATTTAACACCAACACGGGCAAGTTATATTGCAGTGCGGTCGATAACTCCTGGATATTCATCTGGATACTGCCATCACCGGTCACACAAACGACGGTTTCATTAGGTAAAGCCAATTTAACCCCAAGCGCCGCTGGCAAGCCAAAGCCCATCGTGCCCAAGCCACCGGAGTTAATCCAACGACGTGGCTTATCAAAGGGATAGTAAAGGGCCGCAAACATCTGATGTTGACCCACATCAGAGGTAACGTAAGCATCGCCTTTAGTCAGGCGATGTAAGGCTTCAATCACCGCCTGTGGCTTGATTTTTCCACTGTCTTTGTTGTACCCCAAGCAATTACGGGCGCGCCATTGTTCAATGGATTGCCACCAATCGCGCAAGCTATCAAAATCTTGTGTGCAACCGACCTGCGACAACAAATCTAGCATTTGTGTCAGTACTTGTTTGGCATCACCCACTATCGGGATATCGGCTGTGACCGTCTTCGAGATCGATGTCGGATCGATATCAATGTGTAGCACCGTGGCATCAGGGCAATATTTCGCCAAATTATTGGTGGTTCGATCGTCAAAACGGACTCCGACGGCAAAAATCAGATCCGTATTGTGCATGGCCATGTTGGCTTCAAAGGTGCCATGCATCCCCAACATGCCGACACTTTGGCGATGCGTACCAGGGAAACTACCTAACCCCATCAGAGAGCTGGTTACCGGTAAGTTCAGTTTCTCTGCCAATATCAGTAATTCTTTATGGCAAGCAGCGTTAATCGCACCACCACCGACATACATAATGGGCCGTTTAGCCGCCATAATCGTTTGCAGTGCGCGTTTAATCTGTCCACGGTGGCCTTGCACCGTAGGATTATAGGAGCGCAAACTGACTTGCTCTGGATAGGCATAAGGCATTTTTATTGCCGGGCCGACAATGTCTTTTGGCAAATCGATAACCACCGGGCCGGGACGGCCAGTGGATGCCAGATAGAAGGCTTTTTTCAACACCATCGGGATGTCTTCTGTGCGCTTAACCAAGAAGCTATGTTTGACCACTGGGCGGGAGATCCCCACCATGTCACATTCTTGGAAGGCATCAAAACCAATCAATGAGCTTGGCACTTGGCCTGAAAGCACCACCATTGGTACTGAATCCATATAGGCGGTCGCAATACCGGTAATTGCATTGGTTGCACCAGGACCAGACGTGACCAGTACAACACCGACCTCGCCCGTTGCCCGTGCATAACCATCGGCCATGTGAACCGCACCTTGTTCATGGCGCACCAGCACGTGATCGATGCCTCCGACCGTGTGCAGGGCATCGTAAATATCAAGTACGGCCCCGCCGGGATAACCGAATACATGCTTAACGCCCTGATCGATTAACGATCGGACCACCATCTCGGCTCCTGACAACATCTCCATGGGTTTTGCCTCCGGGCTTAGTTTGCTCATTGGATAACGGGAGTTCATTTCCACAATATCCTGTAGTAAAGGCACAACGCCTCTTTATTCTTATTCGTGGCTTCTTACTTGTTGAGCGTTTTTAACGTAACGAATTTATTAACATAACGTCAGAATTTCTGGCAGGCAAACAGCAATTCTCCGCACTAAAGATAATTATATTGGTCACTCTCTGAACTTACGCCGATTAAAGGAACAATTCACCAATAAACAAGTTAAAACCGGCTTATAACGTCGAATCAGTGAATAACTATGGAACTAAATCAGGCTAATAATTTTCATACATTGGACTCAGTAAAATGATGAGGGTTACACAGAAATAGGTAGGCTAACGGCTAAACACAGCAGAATGGTCAGAAAGACGGCAGCAACCAGAGTGAGACTTAACACTGGTCGCTCTTGGAGAGAATGGTGAACAAATTAATCGCTATACATCAAGTCAATTTCATTCTGATAGCGCTGAAGAATTATTTTCCGCCGCAACTTCATCGTAGGCGTTAACTCACCGGTTTCCATAGTGAACGCCTTAGGTAACAGCGTAAACCGTTTAACTTGCTCAAACAGTGCCAGCTCTTTTTGTATCTCTTTCAGCCGTTGCTCAAACAAGTTAACAATGTGGCTATGGCGCAATAGCTCCAACCGATCGTGGTATTTCAAATTGATGGAACGGGCATACTCTTCCAGCGATTCAAAACTTGGGACAATCAACGCCGATACAAACTTGCGGGTATCCGCAATAATCGCTACCTGCTCGATAAAACGATCCTGTCCGAGTGTGCCTTCAATCATTTGCGGGGCAATATATTTACCCCCTGATGTTTTCATCAAGTCTTTCAGACGTTCGGTAATAAATAGATGACCCTGAGCATCCAGAGCACCCGCATCCCCCGTCTTAAGCCATCCATCCTCAGTGAAGGTTTCTAGCGTCTCTTGTGGCTTATTGAAATAGCCACGCATCACGATAGGCCCACGCACCTGAATTTCATTCTCCGCCCCTAAGCGGACATCAATACCCGGTAATGGCTTGCCGATAGAACCAAAGCGGAAGTTTTGCTCTTCCCAACAAGAAACCGTGGCACAGGTTTCAGTCATGCCATAACCGTATTTAATATTGACCCCAATCGCCTGGAAAAACAGGATGATATTGTCATCTAACCGTGCGCCAGCCGCGGGTAGGAAACGTACCCGCCCCCCTAGCACACCGCGTAATTTGCTCAATACTAAACGATCTGCCAGTTTGTACATCTGCTCTGAGAACCAAGGTAATGGCTGCTCCTGCTGCAAACGTTTAAATTTACGTTCACCGCACCCCACCGCCCAGTGGAATAGCACGCGTCGATGCCACTTTGCCAAGGCGACTTTGTCATTAATCGCGCTGAATACTTTCTCGTAGAAGCGAGGCACCGCACACATCACCGTCGGTTTCACTACCTGCATAGCGGAGCGCACCCAATCCGTATTACAGATATAAACGTTCTGAGCACCGGTATGCATCACATAGAAACTCCATGCCCTTTCAAAAACATGAGATAACGGTAAGAAACTGAGGGACACATCTTGTGGTGTGAGGGTTAACCGCTGATCATGCAAGTAGAGTTGCGCTGCCATATTACGGTAATCCAACATCACGCCTTTTGGCTCTCCCGTGGTACCCGATGTATAAATCAGCGTAAACAGATCGTCTAAATCACAGCCTTCAATGCGCGTAGTTAACAGGTGCTGTTGCACGGTATCGGGTTGCTGCTCAAAGTCAGCCAAGTGCTGGGCGTACTCACAGCCACGTAGGTCCACCGAAGGATTCAATACAATGATATGGGCCAGTTGCGGACAGAGAGGTTGCAGCGTAATGGCAACATCAAATTGGGATTGCTCGCCGACAAACAAAATCCGCACATCAGCATCATTGACGATATATGCTGCCTGAGTGGCGGTATTGGTGGCATACAAGGGAACACTGACGCCACGTAGCTGTAAAATAGCCAGATCGACAAGTGACCACGCCATACTGTTATTAGCAAAGATACCAATGCGCTCTTGTATTGCAGCCCCCAAAGAGAGCAATGCAGTAGAAATCCGAGTGACATGCTCGTCAATTTGCTGCCAGTTGAGCTGCTTTTCACCCTCTGGTGACCATTCACGAAAGGCTATCTGCTCTGAGCGGTCACTGACTTGCTGACGCAACCTACGTACCAGGTGATATTGATGTAATTTATGAATCATAAAGAATTACCGCTCGCTGGTGAAATATTCATTAAAGTGTACTGTAAGATTTGTACGACAACATTCAGCGTACAGGTGTTCACTTTTTTTTCGCGCAGTCTACTCACTCTGTGCGCTATGGCAAATAATATTCAGCTTGGAGATGTGGTTTTGATGAAAAACACAACGGTCTGGGCGATAGATTAGAGGGCGTCACCGTCATTGCATTGAACTGTACGAGCTGCCATGTGCAATATGAGTTGTTGTGTACGATATCAGTTTCGATAAACAGTATGCATTGCCGTGAGCGATGCGATTTTTTGAGACAGAAAGATGAGATACGGTTAGGGAATGATTGCCTGCTGCCAATAACAAGATGATCTCAGCAGCAGGACTTAATGATCAGAACTTAATAATAAATAATTAAACGGGTGTACTAAATTGCCCGAGTAACGCTTTCATCCATTGATGGCCTTTATCTCTATCCGTAGATTCATGCCATGTGAGATAACAGGCGCGCGAAGTATTTTCCCAAGGTAATGAAATTAATTTTAGATTCAGCGCCTCGCTGTATTTTTTAACCAACCAGCGGGGGGCAATAGCCACAAAATAAGTCTGAGAAACAATATTCAGCACACTGTTCATATCAGTACTTTCATAAGCAATAGATTGGGTACTGGCTGTCGAGTCGTAATAAGGCTCACTGAATGACCCTTTTTTATCTAATGACACAACAGCGTGAGATTCGGAAAGGAGTTGATTTTCAGTAATTGAATCATTAATACGTGGGTGATCTTTAGAAACGGCCAGCACTAATTCATCTTTAAATAAAGGGATGCGATGAAAATCTGGGCGGTCGAACTCGGTATAGCCGATGACAAACTCGGTCTCCTGATAACGTAGCTGATGCTCAATGTTGTCATTAAGATAAGATTTGATGACCAGTTGAACATTAGGTGCTGATTGTTTTACCCGCTGAACAATCTGAGCCGCCAGCCGAACATCTAACGGGCTACAAATCGACAGATTAAACAGCCGTTCACTGTTTTTCGCTTCAAACCCTGCACCTGGTAACTCATTTTGTACTAACTGCAATGCCTGGCGTACCGGCCCGAAGAGCTGACGGGCTCTGGCTGTAGGCTGAATACCACGACCATAACGGACAAAGAGCTCATCATTGAACATGACTTTCAAACGGGCAACAGCATTACTTACAGCAGGCTGGGACATACCAAGAGACTGTGCCGCACGTGTCACATTTTGCATTTGCATCACAGCATCGAAAACAGTCAACAAATTTAGGTCGACACTTCTTAAATGGACATCAATAGATTCTTTTTTAGTTGCTTGACTGTTAGTTACTAAGTTGTATTCAGACATGCTTAACTCCACTAAGCTTTATGCAGATGGCGCGATTAATAAAAGGACTTCTCTGATATTGACATACCCTTATTCTTCAACGTTTCAGCGTTGCTCGTGCCGCTCACTCACGTGAGTTAGCGCATCGAAATTCGCTCATTTTTTCTTGCTGTAACACCAATGGCTATGGGTAGACGCTGTTGCAATATCCTTAATCTCTTACTATTAATAACACCAATGTTCTCTTGTATTACCGTTGTAGGGTAAATTTGAGTTTCATCCTTGTATAAATGTGAGATACGGTTCACACCTAATGCATTCTGTTGTCAGTAAGTCTCCATAAAAAACACATAAACAAAAAACCTATACAAAGTCATTTATATAGTCATCACAACCAATTTATATTGGCAATATAAATATTTTAATTATAATCACCAATAATAAAATCAACGAGATGATCACATCACAAAATGAGATGATTGACAACTATGCCATTAATAAATAATAAATTCATCAATTAAAACTTATCATTTCTTAATTTTACGCAGAAACTCATTGAATAACTAAAAGTACTTCATTTGATTTAATTATAATTAATTTATTTAGTCAAAAAATATCAAGGCGATAAATACACAACTCATATAAAATATGTTATTCATCCTTAAAAATTATCACGAAATAAAATGAATAAAGAGTCATGTTTTACATAGATCAACTTATCTTATACATCTCAACACTGCCCTATCACTCTCATTAACCCATAAAAAAATCGAATCGAATATGAAAAATCATCAGCATTCATGTTGGGCAGGGCGATAAGTAGCCTAATAAAAAAACAGGAAGCACAATAACCCAGATAATGGTAATTATGCCAAATAATAAAAAAACAATGAGCGTTTTTTGCAGAATAAAGTTCTTATAATGGGGTTGTTTTAGATTTTAATCCTAATTCAAAGAAGTTTAAATCGGCCCAACCAGTTGAAGTCGCCATTTTAAACAATTGTTGACACAAACATAGAATTCACGTATCAATTTAGGCAACGCAATATTTTAACTGATGAGAAGCTGAAATTTATGTTCTACTCAACCCGTCTACTAAGCCTACTACTTAACGCATCTCTCTTGCGCGGTATGTTGGTGGACGGAAATCAGAACTGATTCAGTCATCAAGATTAACAAGCCCGCGCAAATGCGCGGGTTTTTTTTTATCCGCTGAGCGCAGATGTAAACAAAGGAACAACCCATGAGCCAACAAGTCATTATTTTCGATACAACATTGCGCGACGGCGAACAAGCATTGCAAGCCAGCCTGAGTGTGAAAGAGAAGCTGCAAATCGCGCTGGCATTGGAAAGAATGGGGGTTGATATCATGGAGGTGGGTTTCCCTGTCTCCTCCCCTGGTGATTTTGAGTCGGTTCGCACTATCGCTCAGCAAGTGAAAAATAGCCGGGTTTGCGCCTTGGCACGTTGTGTGGATAAAGATATTGATGTCGCGGCGGAGGCATTGCGAATTGCGGAAGCTTTCCGTATTCATGTGTTTTTAGCGACCTCAACATTGCATATCGAGTCCAAGTTAAAGCGTTCGTTTGACGATGTACTGGCGATGGCGGTCCACTCAGTGAAACGCGCTCGCAACTATACTGATGACGTCGAGTTTTCTTGTGAAGATGCAGGCCGCACTCCAATTGATAACTTATGCCGTGTCGTCGAGGCCGCGATTACGGCCGGTGCCACCACGATCAATATCCCGGATACCGTCGGTTACACCACTCCTTATCAATTTGGTGGCATCATCACTGAGTTGTATGAACGTGTTCCCAATATTGATAAAGCCATTATCTCTGTTCATTGCCATGATGACTTGGGCATGTCCGTTGCCAACTCCATTACCGCAGTACAAGCCGGGGCGCGTCAGGTCGAAGGGACCATCAACGGCTTAGGTGAACGTGCGGGCAACTGTTCATTGGAAGAGGTGATCATGGCCATTAAAGTACGCCATGAAATGTTGGGCGTGCACACCAATATCAATCATCAGGAAATTTACCGTACCAGCCAGTTGGTCAGTAAAATTTGCAATATGCCTATTCCTGGCAATAAAGCCATTGTTGGCAGTAATGCATTCGCTCACTCTTCCGGTATTCATCAGGATGGTGTCCTGAAAAATCGTGAAAACTACGAAATCATGACCCCGGAATCCATCGGTCTGAAAGAAGTCCAATTGAACCTGACATCCCGCTCAGGTCGTGCGGCAGTGAAGCACCGGATGGAAGAGATGGGTTATCAGGATAAAGATTACAATTTAGACTCTTTGTACGATGCCTTCTTGAAATTAGCCGATAAAAAAGGTCAGGTCTTTGACTACGATTTGGAAGCATTGGCCTTCATTAATAAGCAGCAGGAAGAGCCTGAATATTATCGTTTGGACTATTTCAGCGTCCAGTCAGGTTCCAGTGTCATGGCGACTGCCTCAGTAAAATTGGTCTGTGGTGAAGAAATAAAATCAGAAGCAGCCACCGGTAACGGCCCGGTTGATGCGGTGTATCAGGCCATCAATCGCATTACCGACTACCCAATTGAACTGGTGAAATATGAACTGTCTGCCAAAGGCCAGGGCAAAGACGCATTGGGTCAGGTTGATATCGTGGTTGACCACAAGGGCCGTCGCTTCCATGGTGTGGGTTTGGCAACTGACATTGTTGAGTCATCCGCTAAGGCGTTGGTTCACGTATTAAATAACATCTGGCGCGCCCATCAGGTAGAAAAAGAGAAGCTGCGTCTGCAACAAAATAATCAGGAAATGGTGTGAACATGACGAAGACTTATCATATTGCGGTGTTGCCCGGCGACGGTATTGGCCCTGAAGTAATGGCTCAGGCAAGTAAAGTATTGGATGCGGTGCGTCAGCGCTTCGGCATCAAGATTTCAACCAGTGTTTATGATGTTGGTGGTGCCGCCATTGACCGTCATGGTAGCCCATTACCGGCAGCAACGGTCACTGGGTGTGAACAGGCTGATGCCATTTTATTTGGCTCCGTGGGCGGCCCCAAATGGGAACACCTGCCCCCAGCAGAACAACCTGAGCGTGGCGCATTGTTGCCTTTGCGTAAACATTTTAAATTATTCAGCAACTTGCGCCCTGCCCGTTTGTATCAAGGATTGGAGGATTTCTGTCCGTTGCGCAGTGATATCGCTGCCAGAGGTTTTGATATCCTGTGTGTCCGTGAATTAACTGGCGGTATCTATTTCGGTCAGCCGAAAGGCCGGGAAGGCCAAGGCATGCACGAGCGAGCCTTTGACACCGAAGTTTATCATCGCTTCGAAATTGAACGTATCGCCCGTATTGCTTTCGAATCAGCCCGCAAACGTCGTAGTAAAGTGACGTCCATTGATAAAGCCAACGTGTTGCAAAGCTCAATCTTGTGGCGTGAAGTGGTCAACGGGATTGCGGCGGATTACCCGGATGTTGCGTTGTCCCATATGTACATTGATAACGCCACCATGCAGTTAATCAAAGATCCTTCCCAATTTGATGTGTTGCTGTGCTCTAACTTGTTTGGCGATATCTTGTCCGATGAGTGTGCCATGATCACCGGCTCCATGGGCATGTTGCCATCAGCCAGTTTGAATGAACAAGGTTTTGGTTTATATGAACCCGCAGGTGGTTCCGCACCGGATATCGCGGGTAAGAACATTGCCAACCCTATCGCTCAGATCCTGTCATTAACTCTGCTGCTGCGTTTTAGCTTAGGTAAAGATGACGCCGCTGACGCCATTGAGCGTGCGATCAATCAGGCATTGGAACAAGGCTATCGCACTGCAGATTTAGCCGGGGATGGTAACGCAATCGGCACTCACGAAATGGGCGATATCATCGCTAAATTCGTGGTTGAGGGGGTATAAAATGGGCACAACGTCATCTCAAAGCAAAACGTTATACCAAAAATTGTACGATGCGCACATTGTGCATGAAGCACCAAATGAAACCCCGTTGCTGTATATCGACCGCCATTTAGTGCATGAGGTCACCTCACCGCAAGCCTTTGATGGTTTGCGTGCCATGGGCCGCCCGGTGCGTCAACCGGGTAAGACTTTCGCTACCATGGATCACAACGTTTCTACCCAAACAAAAGACATTAACGCCAGTGGTGAAATGGCCCGTATCCAGATGCAGGAGTTAATTAAAAACTGCGCTGAATTCGGTGTCTCATTATATGACCTGAACCACCCTTTCCAAGGGATAGTGCATGTTATTGGCCCTGAACAAGGCATGACGTTACCGGGCATGACCATCGTGTGTGGTGACTCACATACCGCCACTCACGGCGCATTTGGCTCCTTGGCTTTTGGTATCGGCACCTCAGAAGTTGAGCATGTTTTGGCAACCCAAACCCTGAAGCAGGGGCGAGCCAAAACCATGAAAATCGAAGTGAATGGCACGGTCGGCGCGGGCATAACAGCCAAAGATATCGTGCTGGCTATTATCGGTAAAACCGGTAGCGCAGGCGGAACTGGTCATGTAGTGGAGTTCTGTGGCAGCGCGATTGAAGCGTTGAGCATGGAAGGCCGGATGACATTATGTAACATGGCAATCGAAATGGGGGCTAAAGCGGGTTTGGTTGCCCCCGATGACACTACCTTTGCCTATCTGAAAGGCCGTCAGTTCGCCCCAACTGGCGAGCAATGGGAACAAGGTGTTACCTACTGGCGTACCCTGAAATCTGATGCTGATGCCCAATTCGATACCATCGTGACACTGGATGCCGCAGATATCGCGCCACAAGTGACGTGGGGAACCAATCCGGGTCAGGTCATTGCGGTTAATCAAATCATCCCTGCCCCTGAGTCTTTCAGCGATCCGGTCGAACGTGCATCAGCAGAAAAAGCTTTGGCTTATATGGACTTGCGCCCCGGCATTAAGTTGACTGAAGTGGCGATAGATAAAGTTTTTATCGGCTCTTGCACTAACTCACGCATTGAAGATTTACGTGCGGCAGCGGCTATTGCCCAAGGGCGTAAAGTCGCCAAGGGCGTGCAAGCTATCGTGGTGCCAGGCTCCGGCCCGGTGAAAGCGCAGGCAGAAGCGGAAGGTTTGGATAAGATCTTTATCGCCGCAGGTTTTGAGTGGCGTCTGCCCGGTTGCTCTATGTGTCTGGCCATGAATAATGACCGTCTGGAGCCAGGTGAACGTTGTGCCTCCACCAGCAACCGTAATTTTGAAGGCCGTCAGGGCCGTGGGGGGCGCACACATTTAGTCAGCCCGGCAATGGCCGCTGCCGCTGCCGTCAGTGGCCACTTTGCTGATGTTCGCGAATTATCCACCGCCACCCACTAACCGGAGACACCACCATGGCAAAATTTATTCAACACATTGGTTTGGTTGCGCCGTTAGATGCAGCAAACGTCGATACCGACGCGATTATCCCTAAGCAGTTTTTGCAGAAAGTGACTCGCACTGGCTTTGGTCAACACCTGTTTAACGACTGGCGTTTTCTGGATGATGCCGGCCAGGTACCGAATCCTGACTTTGTCCTGAACCAGCCACGCTATCAGGGTGCAACTATTTTGTTAGCCCGTGAGAATTTTGGCTGTGGCTCCTCACGTGAACATGCACCATGGGCGCTGACGGATTTTGGTTTTAAAGTGGTTATCGCCCCGAGTTTTGCTGATATTTTTTATGGTAACTCGTTTAATAACCAATTATTACCAGTGACATTAAGCGAAGCGGATGTTAATACCTTATTCAAATTGGTGAAAGATAATGAAGGTATTGAGTTTGTGGTTGATCTGGAACAGCAAATGGTTAATGCCGGTGGTAAAAGCTATGCTTTCGAAATCGATCCTTTCCGCCGCCATTGTATGATTAATGGGTTGGATAGCATTGGCTTAACGTTGCAGCATGAGCACAATATTTCAGCATACGAAAAACAACAGCCTGAATTTCTACGTTAAATAACCTTTAAGGCTAGCAGAACTAAAATGTCAGCCTATTTAGTGAATATATCGTTATTGTTAGTAGTGAATGGATTGTTAGTAGTGAATGGATTGTTAGTGGAATAGATTGTTAAGTAAAATGGATTGTTGGTGCCGGGTCGTACCGGCCCAACAAGTAACACGTTTAACTCATCCTACAGCCAGCTTACCCCCCCGCCGCTTCTGGCGCTAAGCAGGGGCAAACAGCTAAGCTGCTCTGACCTAAACTGCTCTCATCTAAGCTTCTCTCACTTTGGCACAAATGATCAACGCCAGAATAACCAGCACCATCGCAGCGACATAAACCGCATTATGTCCCCATGTTTCGGTCAATACGCCTTGCAGTACCCCGGCCAAAATCACCCCACTAGAAATACTGTTGGTAAATAACGTGGTTGCAGCACCTGCCCGGCCTGGCATGAGATCCTGAAAATAGAGCATACCGATACCAGCGACGATGCCGATAAAGATGGCATTAAAAATCTGCAATAGCATCAGCGCGGTTTTGAATTTAAACAGCACCAACCCGGTATAAAACAGCACCCCCGCCATCACAGCAAACAGCATTATTTTACGTTTACCAAAACGCCTAACCGAGTAACCCGCCAGCAACATGATAGGAATTTCTAGCCCGGCGGCGGTCCCCATTAACAAGCCAGCCAACCGTTCAGGCAGCCCTAAATTAGCGGTAATATAGAGCGGCATATCAATGATGTACATGGTATTACACGTCCACATCAGCATCGAGGCAATGAACAGCAGTAAGACATTTTTATCGGCGAACAAACTGCCTTGTGCCACCACGGGAGCATCGGCTACTGGTTCAGGCCGTTTAACCGACGGTAGGATAAACCAGACCATCAGCGCACTAATGACAAAAATACCGGCGGCAATGCTAAACATCAGCGTAAAGCCATAATTCAGCGCTAACATAAATGACAGCGGTGGCCCGATAACCCAAGCCAATGATAATTGCGCACGCATAATCGAGCTGAACATCACCACTTCACGCGCAGAGTTATCAGCATATTCCCGCGCCAAGGCGAAAATTTGCGGCATCGCGGTATTCGCCACCGAGGCCATCAGAACACCTAAGGTGATCAAGGTCAGATAATCACGATTAAAGGCGAATAGCAGGCAATTTCCAACCGCCATCAGATAGCAGACCAGAATTAATTTACGCCGATCCCCACCCAGATCTGAGCGTTTGGCCAGTAAGAAACTTACGGTGATACCGGCAATGGCATTCACGGTATAAAACAATCCGACCCACAGCGGACGCACTTTTAACTCGGTGCTTAAAAACAGGCTTAATGTCGGGGCTTGCAACGCACCCGCGATGCCGGAAAGAAAAGCCACCACAAAGAAAGCGAGGAAAACCGGGTTGATACGACGGGAAAAGGCTCGTGCAGATCTCATTCCAGGCTCCAGCGCCAGAAAAAGCTATTATTAGCATAATCATAATGGTGCCCTATGCTACAGAAGCTCTTATACATAAAGAAGTGATATAGGCTTTTATATATAAATCATTGGCGTTACACATGGGGCAGCCAGCAAACGACAAATTGGTTCAACCATTTTGAACAGCGCTTGCGCTGGNCCGCAGGGTGAGACTCTGATGAGGCTCATAATCCCGATGAGGCTATTTATTTTAAGGTCAACAACCAGTAAGTGATTCGGGTGAGTGCGCACAGCTAACAACCCTGCAGCGTCAAGGCCGAAGGGGAAAGAGAAAAAAGCCAGCAGAAAAACCTACTGGCTGGTGAAAAACACCATTACTCAGAATTTGTTGGGTATTCGGTAGGACAGGGGGCAACTCATTACTTTCGGCTGTGACTGCATAGACATTGTCACGATAACCCGCTTTTCTTGGGGGTTAGTATCTGCGTAATATAGGGAAAGAAAAACTGATGAGATTTCCCAAGGAGTTCCTCTTTTATGTCTACTTCGCGCCTGCAACAACAATTTATTCGTCTCTGGCAACGCTATAACGGCCAGTCAACGGAAACCACATTGCAGGCGCTGGCAGAGGTACTTAATTGTTCACGCCGCTATGTACGTTCTCTGCTGGGCAAGATGCAACAAGCGGGCTGGCTCGACTGGCAGGCTGAAGCTGGCCGAGGAAAACGCTCACAATTGATCTTCTTGCGTTCCGGGCTAGCGTTGCAACAACAACGGGCTGAAGAGTTGCTCGAGCAGGATCATATTGATCAGTTAGTCCAGTTGGTCGGCGATAAAAAAGCGGTACGCCAAATGTTGCTATCCCAGTTGGGACGTAGCTTCCGGCAAGGAAAACATATTCTGCGGGTGCTCTATTACCGCCCATTCGAGAACTTATTACCCGGCACGGCCCTACGCCGATCTGAAACCCATATGGTGCGGCAAATTTTTAACGGGCTGACACGGATAAATGAGGAAAATGGGGAACTCGAACCAGACTTATCTCATCACTGGCAAGCTATCACTCCCTTACATTGGCGCTTTTATTTGCGACCAGCCATTCATTTCCACCATGGACGAGAACTGGAAATGAGTGATGTGATTAGCAGCCTGACCCGCCTGATCCCCCAGCCCCTGTTTTCTCATATTACGGAGGTGCGTTCACCGACACCTTATGTGATTGATGTTTATCTCCGTTCGCCAGATCACTGGTTGCCATGGCTACTGGGCAGCGTTCACGCGATGATTTTGCCGCAAGAGTGGGAAACTCAGCCCGATTTTCACCGGCAGCCTATTGGTACCGGCCCCTATTCCGTGATCCGCAATCATCACAGCCAGTTGAAAATTCAGGCATTCGATAACTATTTTGGTTTCCGAGCACTGATTGACGAGGTCAATATCTGGGTGCTCCCAGAACTCTCAGAAGAATTGGTGTATTCCGGGGTACAATTGCAAGCCGACGATACCGGTAAAAATAAGCTGGAGAGCCGTTTAGAGGAAGGTTGCTACTTCTTACTGTTCGACCAGCGCTCCCCTCAGGCCTGCACCCCGGAAATCCGCCGTTGGTTATGTGAGTTGATCACACCGATAGCGCTACTCAGCCACGCAGACCCCTTTTATCAACGTTATTGGTCACCGGCCTATGGCATGTTACCACGCTGGCACCATAACCGACTGACCACTCAAGAGCCAAAACCCGAAGAGCTGACCGAGCTAACACTGACGTTTTACAGCGAACATTCAGAGTTTGATGCCATCAGCCAGACACTCACAAAATTATTGGCCGCTCAGGGCGTGATGTTAAAGATACAGGTCTTGGACTACACCCGCTGGTATCAGGGGGATGCACAAAGCGATATCTGGCTCGGCAGTGCTAACTTTTACTTGCCACTGGAGTTCTCACTATTTTCCACCCTCTATGAATTGCCACTGCTACAACATTGTCTGAACGAAGAACTGCATCAAGATATTGAATCCTGGCGTAATAACACTTTACTCATGGCCGATTGGTGCCAACGACTGGTAAGCCAGCATCAATTCCATCCGCTATTTCATCATTGGTTAGAATTATACGGTCAACACAGTATGCGGGGAGTGCGTATGAATACACTCGGCTGGTTTGATTTTAAATCCGCATGGTTTACCCCACCAGAGGCATAGGGCGGCGTTGACTTACACTGCGCTCCCCCTGAATTTATTATACAAACGGGCTGCACTACCCCCTTTCAATAACTCCATTTATGAGATGTATTTAAATACTCTCATTTTTTATTGTAAAATTTTTTATATGCGATGATGAACCGGTGATTCAGGGGTTAACAGAGGCAGCAGAACGCTATCCGCGATACGGCTTTAAGAAGCTGTTTCAGATACTGCGCAGGCAGAGTCAACGCTGGAGCCATAAACGAGTTCACCGAATTTATTGTCTGCTGAAATTAAATTTTCGTCGGAAGGGAAAACAACGCCTGCCGGTGCGTAATCCGGCATCACTGGCAACGCCGGAGCAGCTGAATCAGAGCTGGTCGATTGATTTTATGCATGATGCACTGGTCTGTGGCAGACGATTCAGGACGTTCAATGTCGTGGATGACTTTAACCACGAAGCTCTGGCTATTGAAATTGACCTGAATATTCCGGCACAACGGGTTGTGTGTGCTGGACAGGAACGTGGCAAATCGTAGGTATTCGCTGAAAATGCGGATGAATAATGGTCCTGGTACGCGAACTGGCACAGCGTGTGCTGCAACACGGAGACGCACTTATGACCATCGCACAGCAGCTCGAACAGAAAGGTATCGAGAAGGGCATTCAGCTTGGTCGACAGGAAGGTAAACTCGAAGTAGCGCACAGTTTGCTAAAAATGGGAATGTTGCGCGAATCGGCACAAGAAGCGACCGGCCTTTCCGAAGACGATTTGGCGCAAATCCACCATTAAGTATTTTAACAGCTAGCGCTCGCTAGCTGTCAGACTGCTGACAAACCCCGATGACTCAATCTTGAACGGTGAGGATAGGCAGAGGAGTAAAGCGTCCGCGCCAGGGAGGGCGCGGCTCGAGCCCCCAGGGAAGGCTATTTTTATACAGGGAAGCCGGCGTCTTTACGATCTGCCTGTTCTCTCCGTTGCAAGCACTTTGTCAATAACCTCACAGCCAGCGCTCGCTAGCTGTTCTCTTTATACACGTATCTGGCAATGCCCTTACCGTGACACTGAACGTGACCGCGATATTAACGCGACACTCAACATCCAGAGCAAGTGCATATTGGAATTACAGACAGCGGGAGCAGTCAACGAGCAGCAAATAGATTATTTACTGCATATTTGTACGATATATCGAGATTCTTTAACAAAGCTGTCAGCACCATATCAGCTATTTCCTTGATTTTTATTTTTTGTTCCTGGTTTAGTTCCTGTGAGATAAAATGAGTATAGAGCTCGTTAAAAACATTAAGTTCTTTTACTGATGAGTGTTTCCCACTTAAATATGGGAGACTGATGTTATATTCCTTCTCTGCCAATTTAGCCACATTACCAACATACGAAAAGAATGATTTACCACTTAACTCAAGGATCATCATAAACCAGAATCTGATTAACGGTTCTGAATTTTTTAACCCACACAATGAAAACTTAACCAAGTTTTCTCGATGGGTATCCATATCTGCATTAAGAAATATAAAATCAAGTGTGTCACTTGCTGTCCAACGTAACATTTCATCAAGCTGCAGTGATTTCCAATCATTATAAAATAAATAACTATGCTCTGAAAGAAGTAATGCATATTCAGTTATGAGTCTTTCACTCTCAGATTCTATCCGCTCATAAGGAAAGACGTACCTGTTAATATCTCTGTACCCCATAATGTCCACGGTCCACAGAGGGATAAAACTTTTTAACTTTATTAACGGATTAATAGAAGTAGATTTTAGCCATTCATAAAATGGATGCTTGGATATCTGTTCAAGATAATTATTTATATGTTGGATTATATCGTTACTATGGTTATTCCCGGTGATAAGGAAAAGGTCAGGATACTGTGGGTACTCATTGTTACCTATAATAGTTAACATTTCTGGGAATTTTGGGTAGGACTGTGTCAGAATATAATTAGACGTATAATTGTAAAATGCATTGTGAATCCCATGAAAAATATCAAACATGCGCTGTGAGAGGCTCCTGACTTTTTCATTGGCATCTTGCTCCAATACTATATTCTCGAACACACCTTCCGATTCCCAGACATGTCCATTCTCAAGATTGAGATGAAATGTTCCAAAGTAACGAAGTGATATATTTAAATTCACAGCTATTCTATCGGCAATAGGACTTATTCTCGAAAAAAACACGTTACCGCATGTTTCTCCTGATTCAGAATGAGCATAACGTAAAATAGGATCACTTTCATCATCTATACAGAGCCTCATGAAATCAATTCCATATTTTCTGAAACACTCCATCTCCGAGCTGATAAATAACCAGTAAATAATATCACTGGAATTCCATTTTAACTTATCATCAATATGTAGCTTCCTCCAGTCCTCAAGAAATAATCTGGAGTGTGTTTCATCTTCAATGGTGCCACCGTTGATTACCGATTTGAAACTAGTATCAGGAGTCTCAAATCTAATAACCCATTTATTCATATCTCTAAAATTCATGATAAAATGAACCATAGCAGGCATAAACATAAGTTTATTATTGAATTCGATTTTATCTGTGCTAATCAGATCATAAAAAACATGTTCTTCAAGCTTTTTCTTTTGTTCATCACGAAATTGATAAAATGTCTTCATAATTTAACTCACTTTTGTTTAACACATTCTTACATTAATACAAATTTTATATTATTCACACAATTCGACAGCTCCTCGCCAGCATTGAAATCCACCAAGGCATTAAGCAATGCGAGGTAAAACGCCTAAAATACTTTTTATCATCATTGATCGATAGTGCCAGTAATAAAGTGTTAAATATTGTGCAAAAGTAGACCAAAGAGATCGGGGAATTATGATGTAAAAGTGCCCCCCAATTATTTCCTTTTTTTGTGGGGATTCCTCAGGTTCCGAATACTATCAGAAGTACGGCATTTAACAGAAAACTGGCCGGGAACCCTCAATGGCAGTGGTACTAAAACCGGAGGGACTACAGTTCAATCATGTAAATTTTTCATTTTTCAGATATTTCTTTATCAACCCACAACAATAGTAACTATTTAGTTTTGTCCTGATATTACGGTAATCCTCAAGGTGAGATACATCTGGTTGATGATGAGACATTTTCGAATGAGGGAAATCCCCCTACACCCCCTCCTCCGCACAAACATCGCCCTTTCACCGGCTTGGATTAAACTCTACAATGGCGTCGTCTCAACGGGGTGCAAAATATTGCCAGCTCGGTTTAACTCGGTATCGCAGGTGTCAAAACCCAGCGAACCGGGTTATGACAGTGGCGAACAGCGCGGAGTGACCGGAACATACACCATGACTTTATCAATCATGGCGATGCGCGGATCACCCATACTGCTCAATACTGGAACCACCTAACCGCCGCAATTTTTTTCGCTGAGAGTAAACCCGTCGAACCTGATCCGGTTAACCCCGGCGGAGGGATTTGAGAATGATAACGACCGTATCATCACGGATACCAATGTTAACTACCGCCTCAGATACCTTTGCCACCTTTATGTTCAAGGAGTGCAAAGTGTTTAAACACATTATTTCCTGCTTATTACTGATATCAGCCACCTCCGTGCTTGCCGCAGAGAAACCCACTCTGACGGTATATACCTACGACTCCTTTGCTGCAGATTGGGGTCCAGGCCCGGCGATTAAGCAAGCCTTTGAAGCTGAATGCGATTGCCAGCTAAAATTTGTGGCACTGGAAGATGGTGTTTCACTGCTGAACCGCCTGCGGATGGAAGGTAAAAACAGCCAGGCCGATGTGATTTTAGGGTTGGATAACAATCTGGTACAGGCGGCAGAACAAACCGGCTTGTTTACCCCAAGCCAGGTTGATACCCGTAACCTGACCCTGCCAGAACCGTGGCAGAATAAGACGTTTGTCCCTTATGATTATGGCTATTTTGCCTTTGTGTATAACAAAGAAAAACTGAAAAACCCGCCAAAAAGTCTGCACGAATTGATCAGCAGTAAAGAACCGTGGAAAGTGATTTATCAAGACCCACGTACCAGCACTCCGGGTCTGGGTCTGATGCTGTGGATGCAAAAAGTCTATGGCGATCAAGCCCCGCAAGCATGGCAACAACTGGCGCAAAAAACTGTCACGGTCACCAAAGGCTGGA
The DNA here is from genome assembly GCF_001053095.1 of Yersinia similis. GTDB lineage: Bacteria > Pseudomonadota > Gammaproteobacteria > Enterobacterales > Enterobacteriaceae > Yersinia > Yersinia similis. Next base: position 139,798 of record NZ_CGBP01000004.1, read on the forward strand.
GCGAGGCATATGGCTTGTTCCTTAAGGGGGAAGCGGATTTAGTACTGAGCTACACCACGTCTCCGGCTTACCATTTGATTGCAGAAAAGAATAACAACTATGCAGCCGCCGATTTCAGTGAAGGTCACTATTTACAAGTAGAAGTCGCCGGTCAACTGGCCGCCAGTAAACAACCTGAACTGGCGCAGCGCTTTATGCAATTTATCGTGACCCCTGCATTCCAAAACTACATTCCAACCGGCAACTGGATGTATCCAGTGATCAAAATGGATCTACCCGCCGGGTTCGAGACACTGACCGTGCCACAAAAAGCGTTGCAATTTGATGCTAAAGACGTGGCGGATAACCGCAGTAAATGGATTCAGGCATGGCAATCCGCCGTCAGCCGTTAATCGCTCCCTGGCTATGGCCGGGGGTGCTGGCCGCCGGGCTGATTGTCGTGGTCGCCTTGCTGGCGTTCGCCGCTATCTGGCACCATGCACCCACGGCAGATTGGCAAAGTGTCTGGCATGACAGTTATCTGTGGCACGTGATCCGCTTTACTTTCTGGCAGGCATTTTTATCTGCCCTACTGTCGGTGATACCCGCCATTTTCCTGGCGCGCGCGCTGTACCGCCGTAACTTTCCTGGCCGCCAGTTCATGCTGCGTTTATGTGCCATGACGTTGGTTCTGCCAGTGTTAGTCGCGCTATTCGGCATTCTGACGGTCTATGGCCGTCAGGGGTGGCTGGCTCATCTGTTTGGCTGGCTGGGGGTGGATTACCGCTTCTCCCCCTATGGCTTGCAAGGTATTTTGTTAGCGCATATCTTCTTTAACCTGCCACTGGCAACCCGCTTGTTGTTACAGTCGCTAGAAGGCATCGCCGTGGAACAACGCCAACTGGCCGCACAACTGGGCATGAACGGCTGGCAGCATTTTCGCTGGGTAGAGTGGCCTTATCTACGTCGTCAAATCCTGCCCACTGCCGCTTTGATATTTATGCTGTGCTTTGCCAGCTTTGCCACCGTGCTGTCACTGGGTGGCGGGCCACAGGCAACGACCATTGAACTGGCCATCTATCAGGCATTGAGCTACGACTATGATTTAGGCCGTGCCGCATTATTGGCGCTGATACAACTGGGCTGCTGCCTGGGTTTAGTGGTACTCAGTCAGCGGCTAAACAGCGTGTTGACGGTAGGTAATACGCATGGGCAAATATGGCGTAATCCGCAAGACAGCGGCTGGGCGCGCCTTGGCGATACCCTGCTGATTTGCAGCGCATTACTCTTGATGGTACCGCCATTGCTAGCAGTTGTGATTGATGGCAGTAATAAAACAATGCTGACCGTGTTACAACAGCCCGCACTCTGGCAGGCGTTCTTTACTTCAGTGACCATCGCTATTGGTGCTGGGCTATTGTGTGTCACCCTAACCATGATGCTGCTATGGAGTAGCCGCGAACTGAAATTACGCCAACGCGCGGCTTACGGTCAGGCATTGGAGGTCAGCGGCATGGTTATTCTGGCGATGCCCGGCATTGTGTTGGCAACCGGTTTCTTCTTGTTGCTGAATGATACGCTGGGATTGCCGCAATCTCCTTATGGGTTGGTGATCCTCACCAATGCCCTGATGGCCGTGCCCTACGCATTAAAAGTGCTGGATAACCCGATGCGTGATCTGGCTGAGCGCTACACACCGTTATGTTTATCACTGGATATCCGTGGCTGGCACCGTTTACGTTATATCGAGCTACGCGCCCTGAAACGCCCATTGGCTCAGGCACTGGCCTTTGCCAGTGTGTTATCTATCGGTGATTTTGGCGTAGTCGCGTTATTTGGTAATGAACACTTCCGCACCCTGCCATTTTATCTTTATCAGCAAATAGGTTCCTACCGCAGCAATGATGGCGCAGTGACTGCGCTGTTGCTATTGATGCTCTGCTTCCTGCTGTTTACCCTTATTGAACGACTGCCGAGCCGCCATGCTAAAGCTTGAGAAAATCACCTATTTGTATGACCACTTACCAATGTGTTTTGATCTGCGCATTCAACCCGGCGAGCGGGTGGCGATCCTTGGCCCAAGCGGCGCAGGTAAAAGTACTCTGCTGAGCTTGATTGCCGGTTTTCTCGCCCCGACCGGTGGTCATATGCTGCTGAATAATCAAGATCATACAGCCAGCGCCCCTGCCAAAAGACCGGTATCGATGCTGTTTCAGGAGAATAACCTGTTTGCACATCTCACCGTCGAACAGAATATCGGGCTAGGTTTACATCCGGGGTTGAAGCTCAGTGGTGAACAGCAATTGCTGTTACAACAAATTGCCCAGCAAGTTGGATTGGAAAGCTGCCTCGACCGGCTACCCGCACAACTCTCGGGGGGGCAACGCCAACGGGCGGCATTGGCCCGCTGCCTGGTGCGTAGCCAACCTATTTTGTTACTGGATGAACCTTTTTCAGCGCTGGATCCGGCACTGCGTAATGAAATGCTGCAATTGGTTGATCAGGTGTGCGTAAACCGCCAGTTGACGCTGCTGATGGTGTCACACAATTTAGATGATGCCGCACGTATTGCACCGCGCACGTTGTTGATTGTCGAGGGCCGTATTGACTACGATGGCCCCACACAGGCCTTGGTGGACGGCAGTGCGGCGAAAGCCAGCGTACTGGGTATCAAAAGTGCCGTTATCTCTTGATCCCTCGCTGCGGTAACCTCGGCGACTAACACACGATAGAATAGGGTTGTCAGTCACCGTGTCCGGGGTTTACCCAGCCAAGACTTTCCACAAAAGATGGCGATATATTGGCATCAGTGGCTGCATATGTAGCCAGATAAAGCTGGCGATAGCGACCGCAATGGTTAACAGCGTCACCCAACGCAAGCGGGCCAAGGGGAGCCACACACTCAGGCGGTCTGGGCTGCGCTTACCAAAACGCCACCAGCGCCATGATAACCACAACGACAGCCAAATCAGTACCACTACCACAAACAGTAGGCACTTAAACATAAAGCTATTACTGCTCGGCGGGATATCAATGGCAACCCCAGCCAATATACCGGGGAAGAGATAAATCGGCGGCCATGTCAGGCCACCAATCACACTGGGTAAGGCAAACTTTGCCGTTGGCAAGTTCAGCATCCCAGCCACCATGGGTACGATGGGCCGTGTCGGGCCAATAAAACGCCCCAAGAGTACCGTTGCCATGCTGTGGTTATGCAATGCATGCTCAGTTTTATTCAGCAACGATTTATGTTTTTGCAGGAAAGACCAATTGTGTAGCGGCGCTTTAAAACGGCGGCCAATGAAATACGATATCCAATCCCCTAACAGGCAACCGAAGGTCGCGGCAGCCCAAGCGAAATAAAAATCCACTTCGCCACTGCCAATCAGCGCGCCCACGCTGGTCATCATCACCGTTCCCGGTAATAACATGCCCACCAGCGCTAAAGATTCGAGAAAAGTGACTAACATGACGATAAATAGCGTAAAAGCCAGGGATTGCGTTAATAAATGTAATAAATAGGCTTCCATAAAGTTGTCCGTTAGTTAGCACTCAGGACTGAGGCGCGAGGATTGTCCAGCGCAACGCGAAATGAGTCAATCAGCGATTTGCGTAAATAGATTTCAATTTGCTATTGAAATAGACAATACCTGTATAAAAACCCATACTAATACAGTATAAATCTTCAGGCGTTATTCATTCACATCTTATTTAAGGTAACAGCGTGGGGCAAACCCGTCAGGGCTTCCTGCTAACCCGCCACTGGCGGGATACACCAGCAGGCACCGAAGTTGAATTCTGGTTGGCAACGGATGAAGGGCCACAGCATGTCAGGCTGCCACCCCAGCCATCGGTCGCCTTTATCCCAGCCGAACAGCGGCAACGGGTAGAAACCCTATTACGCGCAGAACGCCATTGGCAACTGCGCCCTCTCGCGCTGACTGATTTTCACCAACGCCCGGTTCTTGGCCTGTATTGCACTCAGCATCGCCAGTTGATCCGCCTGGAAAAACTGCTACGCGAAAGTGGCGTGAATGTTTACGAAGGTGATATTCGCCCGCCAGAACGCTTTCTGATGGAGCGGTTTATTACTGCCCCCGTATGGTTTAGTGGACAGGAAAATGGCCATGGCCCACTACTCAATACACAACTAAAACCCGCTGATGACTATCGCCCAACCCTCAAACTGGTTTCCCTGGATATCGAAACCAGTGAACATGGCGAACTGTACTGTGTTGGGCTGGAAGGGTGTGGACAACGTCAGGTCTACATGTTGGGGCCACCCAATGGGGATACCACGGGTACCACCTCGCTCGATTTTAATCTGGAATATGTTGCCAGCCGCCCATTACTATTAGAAAAACTCAACCAATGGCTGGCAGTGCATGATCCCGATGCCATTATTGGTTGGAATCTGGTGCAGTTCGATTTACGGGTATTACAGAAACACGCGGATCGCTACCAAATCCCGTTGCGCTTTGGCCGTGGCGGTAACCTGCTCGAGTGGCGTGAGCACGGCTTTAAGCAAGGGCATTTTTTTGCTTCCGCCGCCGGGCGCTTAATTATTGATGGTATTGAAGCACTGAAATCCGCCACGTGGAACTTCCCTTCCTTCAGTCTGGAATCTGTCTCGCAAACTTTACTTGGCGAGGGCAAAGCCAGCGATAGCCCCTATCAGAGGATGGATGAAATTAATCAGCGCTTCGCCCATGATAAACCGGCACTGGCCCGTTATAACCTGAAAGACTGTGAGTTGGTCACGCGGATTTTTGCCAAAACGGAGTTGCTAAGTTTCTTACTTGAACGCTCAACCGTGACCGGGCTGGCAGCCGATCGCAGTGGCGGTTCGGTAGCCGCGTTTACCCACCTTTATCTGCCACGAATGCACCGTATCGGCTATGTTGCCCCCAATTTAGGTGAATTGCCGGAAGAGCACAGCCCCGGTGGTTTTGTAATGGATTCCCAGCCCGGTTTGTATGATTCAGTGCTGGTACTTGACTATAAAAGCCTGTACCCATCGATTATCCGCACCTTTTTAATCGATCCGGTCGGTCTGGTGGCGGGGATGCAGCAACCTGATATTCAGCACTCGGTACCGGGGTTTCGTGGGGCCTGGTTCTCACGCGAGAAACATTGCCTGCCCGCCATTGTTAACCAAATCTGGCAAGGACGGGAAGCGGCAAAACGCCAGCAAAACAAGCCGCTGTCACAGGCGCTGAAAATCATTATGAATGCCTTTTATGGCGTACTGGGTTCCAGTGGCTGCCGTTTTTTCGATCCCCGGCTGGCGTCATCCATTACCCTGCGTGGTCATGAGATCATGCGCCAAACCCGTGAGTTAATTGAAGCACAGGGCTATCAGGTGATTTATGGTGACACCGATTCAACCTTTGTTTGGCTGAAAAGCGCCCACAGCGAGGAGCAGGCAACACGCATCGGTAACGAGCTGGTACAGTTGGTGAATCAATGGTGGCAAAACCATATACAGCAAAACTTTAATCTGCCCTGTGCATTAGAGTTGGAGTTTGAAATCCACTACCGTCGTTTTTTAATGCCTACCATCCGGGGTGCGGAGCAAGGCAGTAAAAAACGCTATGCGGGGCTGATCTCCACCCCAACTGGAGATCAAATGGTTTATAAAGGGCTGGAAACCGTCCGTACCGATTGGACCCCACTGGCACAGCAATTCCAGCGCGAGCTGTATCTGCGTATCTTTCAGCAACAACCTTATCAAGATTATGTGCGGGATTACGTGGCCCGTACCCTGAATGGCGAGTTGGATGAGCAACTGGTTTACCGCAAACGCCTGCGCCGACGGTTAGATGACTATCAGCGCAACGTCCCTCCGCACGCTAGGGCGGCACGTCTGGCCGATGAGTTTAACCGTAAGCTTGGCCGGCCACTGCAATATCAAAATGGAGGGTGGATCAGCTATGTGATGACCACCGCAGGCCCCGAACCTTTAGAAACGCGGCAATCGCCCATCGATTATGATCACTATCTGACACGCCAGCTACAACCCGTAGCAGACGCTATACTTCCCTTCACTCAGGATGATTTCACCACACTGATCACCGGCCAGATGGGACTTTTTTAATGATAATAGAGCTGTTTTAGAGGTGACGAAGCGCTCGCCTTCCTTTACCATAGCGCCCTTGCCAAAATTTGTATCAATCATATTTACATAACCGACTGATCGTTGTTATCCGCGCAACCGGATTCTGCCTGTGAACCGTACCTTCTCAGACAGACATTCAGGCCGCACCACTTATGCGGATAATAGAAGACTATCGCGGATAGAAGACTATTGCCGTGGTTCGCGCTATTTGTGCAGATAGGACGCTATTTGTATAGATAAAAAGCCAGTTGCACGGATAAAAATTTAGTTGCATGGATAAAAGCGAGTTGCGTGGATAAAAAGCTATCGCCAGCCATTTTAGTACCGTTCTCTATAAGAGATTATTTACCCAGAGTTTTCTACAAGACGTTGCTATATAAGATACTGTTCTACAAAAAGATTGTTTTACCCCAAAATTGTTCTATAAGACATTGATCGACAAAGAATTCTCTAACTCACTGTCCAACAAAAAAATCGAGCCGATAATTTATGCCTTTTACACTTGGTCAACGCTGGATCAGCGACACAGAAAGCGAACTTGGATTGGGTACCGTCGTTGCCATTGACGTACGCATGATCACCTTACTGTTCCCTGCAACCGGTGAAAACCGCCTTTACGCCAGAAATGACTCGCCAATCACCCGGGTCATGTTTAATCCAGGCGATACCATCACTCACCACGAAGGCTGGCAGCTGAAAGTGGAAGACGTGACTCAAGAAAATGGGCTGATTACCTATATCGGTACCCGTTTGGATACTGAGGAAACCGGCGTTGCCATGCGTGAAGTTTTGCTCGATAGCAAACTGACTTTTAGTAAACCACAGGATCGCTTATTCGCCGGTCAGATCGATCGTATGGATCGCTTTGCCCTGCGTTTTCGCGCCCGTAAATATCAAAGCGAGCAGTTCCGTTTGCCGTGGAGCGGCCTGCGCGGTATCCGTGCCAGCCTGATCCCACACCAGCTACATATCGCTTATGAAGTGGGTCAGCGCCACGCGCCACGGGTATTACTGGCCGATGAAGTGGGGTTGGGTAAAACCATCGAGGCCGGGATGATTATCCACCAGCAACTGCTGGCTGGCCGTGCTGAACGGGTGCTGATCGTGGTACCTGAGAGCCTGCAACATCAGTGGCTAGTAGAGATGTTACGCCGCTTCAACCTGCGCTTCTCACTGTTTGATGACAGCCGTTATTCCGAAGCCTTGTTGGACAGTAGCAATCCGTTTGATACCGAACAGATGGTGATTTGCTCGCTGGATTTTGTTCGTCGGAATAAGCAGCGGTTAGAACAACTGGCCGATGCTTCCTGGGATCTGCTGGTGGTGGATGAAGCGCACCATCTGGCCTGGAGCGAAGAGGCTCCAAGCCGTGAATATCAAGTGATTGAACAATTGGCCGAGCATATCCCCGGCGTGTTGTTATTAACGGCAACACCAGAGCAATTGGGCCAACAAAGTCACTTTGCCCGCCTGCGTTTGCTGGATCCAGATCGCTTCCATGATTACGAAGAGTTCGTCAATGAACAGCAGAAATACCGGCCAATCGCCGATGCTGTCACCTTGCTGTTAGGGGGCGAGCGTTTAACCGATGATAAGCTGAATCTGTTAGGCGAACTGATTGATGAACAAGATATTGAGCCACTACTGAAGGCAGCCAATAGCCAACGTGAAGACAGTGAAGCAGCGCGTCAAGAATTAGTCACCATGCTGATGGATAGGCACGGCACTAGCCGGGTACTGTTCCGTAATACCCGTAATGGGGTGAAAGGCTTCCCGCACCGCGTCTTACATCAGATTAAGCTGCCATTACCGACACAGTACCAAACTGCAATTAAGGTCTCTGGCATCATGGGGGCGAAGAAAACCCTTGATGCACGTGCAAAAGATATGCTTTATCCCGAACAAATCTATCAGGAGTTTGAAGGCGAAAACGCCACCTGGTGGAACTTTGACCCACGGGTTGAATGGCTACTCAACTATCTGGTTGCCAACCGGGGTGAGAAAGTGTTGGTGATCTGCGCACAAGCCGCTACAGCTTTGCAGCTTGAACAAGTGTTACGTGAGCGTGAAGCTATTCGGGCCGCCGTCTTCCATGAAGGTTTATCGCTGATTGAACGTGACCGTGCCGCCGCCTATTTTGCCTCAGAAGAAGATGGTGCTCAGGTCTTGCTGTGTTCCGAAATTGGTTCAGAGGGGCGTAACTTCCAATTTGCCTGCCAATTGGTCATGTTCGATTTGCCATTCAACCCAGATCTGCTGGAGCAACGTATTGGCCGTTTGGATCGTATCGGCCAGAACCGTGAAATCCAGATTATGGTGCCTTATTTGGAAGACACCGCGCAGGCAATACTGGTTCGTTGGTATCACGAAGGTTTGGATGCGTTCGAACACACCTGTCCAACGGGTCGTACCATTTATGACAGCAGCTATCAGGAACTGATTAGCTATTTGGCCACGCCAAGTGAGCAGGAAGGGTTGGATGAGTTTATCCACACCTGCCGTCAGCAGCACGAAGGGTTAAAACTTCAGTTGGAACAGGGCCGTGACCGCTTACTGGAGATGCACTCTAACGGCGGCGAACATGGGCAGGAGCTGGCACAGACTATTGCTGAACAAGATAATGACATCAATTTAGTCAGTTTCGCACTCAACCTGTTCGATATTGTCGGGATCAACCAGGAAGATCGCAGCGATAACCTGATCGTGCTGACTCCGTCCGATCACATGCTGGTGCCCGATTTCCCCGGTTTGCCACCAGATGGCTGCACCGTCACCTTTGATCGTGAACAGGCGCTCTCGCGGGAAGATGCCCAGTTTGTCAGTTGGGAGCACCCCATCATCCGTAATGGGTTGGATTTGATCCTGTCTGGCGATACCGGCAGTTGCGCGGTGTCTTTATTGAAAAATAAAGCCTTACCCGTCGGTACCCTGCTGGCTGAGTTGGTTTACGTGGTCGAGGCACAAGCACCGAAACACTTGCAACTGACCCGTTTCTTGCCACCGACCCCCGTGCGTATGCTCATGGATCGCAACGGCACTAACCTGGCGGCACAGGTTGAATTTGAAAGTTTCAATCGCCAACTGAATGCGGTAAACCGCCATACCTCCAGCAAGCTGGTCAATGCGGTTCAGCAAGAAGTTCACACCATGTTGCAACAAGCCGAAGCACTGGTAGAAGCGCAAGCGCAGGCTCTGATTGAAACGGCAAAACGCGAGGCCGATGATAAGTTGAGTACTGAACTGGCGCGTCTGGAAGCGTTGAAAGCGGTTAACCCGAATATTCGTGATGACGAAATAGAGGCGCTTGAGCATAACCGTAAGATGGTGCTGGAAAACTTGAATCAAGCAGGCTGGCGTTTAGATGCTATCCGGCTGGTGGTGGTAACACATCAGTAGTTCTTTGAAATAAAATCGCTCTTTGGCATCAATGAAAATATCCGAGGTTATTGACAAAGTGCCCGCGACGGAGAGAACAGGCAGATCGTAAAGACGCCGTAAATACATCCATGTAGGCTCGAGCCGCGCCATCCCTGGCGCGGACGCTTTACTCTTCTGCCTATCCTCACCGTTCAAGAGTAAGTCATCGGGGTTTGTCAGCAATCTGAAATATCCGGGGCATTCCCCCGGATATTTTTTTGTCTGACGACTGCCCGCTACATTTTGGGCAATTTATCAAACATACTTTTCATTTCCTCTGGGAAACCATTGGAGAGTGTACTGCGAAGATCACTCATGGCTCTCTCGAAGTCCTTCGGACGCTCCTCACTTTGCATTTTCTGGTGAGCATCAACATTGTCCTGCAATCCTCCCAATATCTTATTCATATCGCTCATCATGGTTTCGCAGGATTGATTAACCGATTGCATGATACTGCGAGCGGCATCGGCCCCTGACATCTCCATATTTTGCATTCCTTTTACAAAAGGTTTCTGCAAATCAGATTGAGATTGCTGACCAAGGTCAGTAGATGACTTCAATACATTCTGGATGTTTTTAGGATCTAGCATTTGCATTTCCTTATTTCGCGGTTAGAGATTCTTAGGACATGAGAACTGTGCCAATGCTTTTGACCACAGCGGATAATCTTTCATGGTGGAACTCAACTCAATTTTGAAGACGCCACTCACGTTATCCATCACCATCATGAGTTCACGGCTATTGACCCCGAGTGGCCTAGGGTTACTAACGTCATACATGCGGAAAATAGCCCACGGACCATTGAAGCTAACGGTTTCCACATTTCCATCCTGAGTTTTGAACGTCAGGCGGATATACACCCCACCTTTCGGTCCTGGCCAATCAACTTTTACCGGTTGGTTAGAACCATGGCTGTAGTTAATAATCTGGCCATCGACATCAAGAACCGCTTCCAAAATTGATGGCGTCAGTGAGATAGGGCGAATGATCATCGACATCGCCATCTTGCCGGAGGCATCAAAGAAGGTGTCGCGGATTTGTGCTGAGTTTTCAAACGAACGCAGAGTTTTAGGGGTCACCACACCATTACTGTCAGGTTTCACCTTCCAGCGGTTGCCGTTAGTATCGACATACGGTGCGAGATTCTGATCAAAGAAGCTTTGCATCGCCCCAGAACGACCAAACATACGGTTGAAATCGCCAATACCTATCTCTTCGCGGGCCAAACGATTAAAGGGATAACGGCCACTGACGGCGTTGCTGCATAAATCAGAGGCAATTGAAGAGACGCCCTTGCTGAGGTTGGCCTTACTTTGTTGCAGACTTTGTGTTTGTCCGACGGACAGCAGATCCATCATAATGCTGCGCACCGGCTCTGGCTGACGGGCCATATCGATTTGCAAGCGACTAAAATCGTTATTTTGCGGCAAAATCTGCCCTGCCCGAAGGGAGGTCGAGAGCGTTATCAACTGGTTATAAATCTGCTCGAAGGTTCGGCCCAATGGATCAGAATTGCTGGTAGACGCACTTTGCAGGGCATATCCCAGACGTCTTAGCAGTTCAAAGCGATCCTCCACCGCTTTTTCTGGCGTCAGTCGAAAACGAGAACGCTCACCCGACATTTCGTCAATGATGCTACGACGGGCAGTGGTGAGTTTATTACGTTGGATACTGAACCAACCTGACGACATCGCCCCTTTACCATTATTGTCAGTGGTCAGGGTTATTTCACGTGTAGAGAAACGCACCAGATTAGCCAACGGGGATGACGGGTCTGAGAGTTGCCTTGCCAGCAGGGCCGCATCATCAAGTCCGTTGATCGGGCGCACCCTGATATCATTGAAGAATGCATCCCATTGGTTGGCATACTCCATCAGATAATACTTGCGCGCTTCATCGGACAGTTTTTGCGCCGCAGCCAGTAAACTGACCTGACTAACCGAAGCTTTACCGTCACTCAACACCCACGCTTCCTCATTAATCATCGCTTCCGATGCGTCCTGAAGTTGTGGGTTAACCACATCGTGGTAGCTGGCCCGAGTGTAGAAAGCAGGGATCGCCAAATCCGTTACTGTACTGGGGCTTTTACGTCTCAGCATCAGTGTTACGCTAGGGCCGGCTGCATCAGCCAGACTAAGATCCTCAATCCTCGCGGGCAGTGGGGCGTCATGAATACGATTAATCACCCGGATGTGTATCGGTGTTTTCATCGCTTTAATGCGTGATTCACGGATCAGCTCATCATTCAGCTTAACTTTCGGGGCCGCTGAGGCGGTGTCAGAAAACAGTTCACTCAAATGATAACTGAAGAGTTTGCGGTCATTTTGCCCATATCCCTGAGGGGCAAAACTTTCCCAGCGCGACATAAACCATTGCACCAATGCCTCCTGAGAGCGGTGATCAGGTTGTCCGAGCATCAGGTAAACTTTCAGCGTGTCATAGTTGTCACCGTCAGGAGATTGAGTGTCCTTTTTCAGCTCGTTGGTGACATAGTTTTGTACCGCAGGCCAGAATACTTTATTCAGGTGACGATGGTAGGTCTGCAACATCGCCTGATTCAGTAAACGGTGCTCGAAGTAAGGTGTCAGCAGTGGCGGAGAGCTTTCCAGATAATGGGTGTTGATATACCCCAACTGTTCGTAAGCTGCGACCAGATTATCGTTGACCTGATTCGTTATTGGGATGTCACGCACGATCCGTCGGGTTTCTTCAAACCGAGCTGTCGCATAGCCAATATAGTCATATTCCCAAAAATAGCGGGCGCTCAGCATCAACAATAAGATGCAGAGCACAAGGGCCACGAACACATACTTACCGATGTTTAACAGACGATTTCGCAGAGGCATTGGGCCGGTGGCGTGTAATACCCCCCTTTCGGTGATCGCTTGACTCAGTGCCGGGAAATACATCTGCCCAGCAGGCCGGCTTTCAAAGGTGCTGGTCGATGACGGGTAATACAACGCCTCCCATGATGTCAGATTTTGGGTACTGCCAAACCAGAACTGCCGCAAACAACCGGTATAGCCAATAGGTGTCGCCGGAAACATTTGTTCGAATAAGCCAAACAGGGGTTTTTGTAGCGCTCCCAGGCTTTCAGTAAACAGCAGCAATTGGTGGCGCATCTCCATGTTGGGCGAATCGTGTAGTATTTCCAACACATAGCGGCTAACACGTGTCAGGAGTTCACGGTAACGTTCTTCATCGGCAACGAAATTGTTCTGACCCTTTTCATTATGGGTCATGCTAATCCCAAGCCCTCCAGCCAGAAGCTCGTCATTCATTAGCGAGAGGAAGGTTTCGCCACCGGGTAACTTATCGATATTGTTGAGGAGCAAGTACACCGCAATATCGGCCTGAAATGTCGAGGCAACTTCCAGGATCCGCAGGCGCAACGTATCAGCCAGTGACTTACGTTCAGTCACCGAAGAGTTCAAAAGCACGCTGACGTCAAGGCAAAGAACAATCCCATCAACCCCCGGATAACGGCGATATTTGCGGATCATAGAGAACAATTTTTGCCGAGCCGTTCCAGCTTCTTCGCTCTGACCATGCAGCAGGATCCATTCCCCCGCCGTGTCGATGTAAACAGCACGATCCGTCAGCCACCAATTACAGTCCTGTGTTGGCCCAATATCCGTGGTCTGCGCTAAACCATACTGTTCTGAGAGTAGGAACTTCTCGCTACTCTCATAGACTATCGACGTTTTACCGCATCCGGGTGGCCCCATGACCAGAAACCACGGTTTAGCATCGATATATTGGCGCTTACGCCGTTGACGCCAGCGCTGCCAGCGTGTTTTCTGGCTCGAAAGATCCGCATGTTGCAAGGTGAGCATCGCATCATGAAAACGTGCAGAAACGCGATCAAGCTGAACCGTTTTTTTCTTGCGCTTGGGAAGCGGCGCACGAGCATAACGAAAAATCCAACTGAAGAAAATTGCAACAAATGGCCACAGTGCCCAAAATAAAATCAGAGCAATAATGATCTTACGAACCCATACCCCCCCCAGAGGGAAATAGGGGCCAATAGCGATCAGCGGCCCTATCCACCACACAATATAACAAAGCACTAGGGCAATGATTAAAATCAACATTCTGCGTATCATAGCAATTCCTATTGTTGGGTATTCGTTCCTTGAACTTCTGGTGTCGGGTTCTCCAGGAATTGCTTCATGGCCTTATCGGCATCGCGCTGGCCAATTTTCCATAGGATATCCACACGCCGGTTACGCTTGCGTCCTTCTTCCGTTGCATTGTCAGCTAAAGGATCGCTCTCCCCCCGTCCGATGGCACTTATTTCTCGTTGATGGGTTTCGTTGATTTGAGTGGATTCCCGCAGTTTATCTGCCACCACCGATGCTCTGGCCGCGGAAAGTTTGAGGTTGTTGTTACCGGAAGTGCTGCGGAACGGTTTGTTATCCGTATGACCAATAACCTCGATATCTCCCGGCCATGGGGCTAATGCCTGCCCAAGACGTTCGATATTCTTCTTGTTGATAAACTCTTCCGAGAGGGTCGCTTCACCCGTGCGGAACGCGCCGTCGGAGGTGAAGATTAATAGCCATCCACGCGGATCTTTCCTGACCTCCAACCACCCTTCATTCAGGATATTGGATAGAGGATTCGGCAAGGTCTCCATGATGTTGATTTTCCGCGGTTCAGGTAGTACCCAAGTCAGAATGTTGCTGCGGATCTGTTGGGATTGCTGATGGAGATACCACGCCGTGACGCCGTAAGCACAAAGGCACAGTGCGAAACCGTAGGTGAAGATTTTCAGCGCCTTGATATATTGGCGACGCGGAGAACCTTTAACCGCTTGCGCGATGGCCAAAGATTGTGTGGCGTCCTGGCCGTAAAGTTGCGTGTGGAGACGGCTGCGTAAATCCATCAGCAGAACCGCACCGTGCTCTATCATCTGGTATTTACCGTCAAAACCAAGGCACATAATCAGATCATAGAATTCCAGAACTTCCCGGTACTGTTTCGGCGAGTTCATATAGACCCGCAGATGTTCGAAGCAGTCCTCACCCCCCCAGGCATCACGGTGAAACTCAACTAACAGACTTTGGTTGTAGGAGTCTGGGGTTTGCAGCCCGTTAAAAATGCCATCGATATAGGTACATAGCAGGTAAGACAGGTGGTTAATGTCTTCTTGCGGGTAGTTCTTTTTCTGCAAATGTTGCTGGAAATATTGTAATTCCCGCACAATCGGTGGCCTGACCTCTGCGGCGTTACGCGTCGGCCAGCTACGGATATTTTCTACCAGCAGCAGCAAAGGCATAGCCGCAGCAATATAGGCGTTATCCCAGGCACCCAATAACATCCCAGGGCGCTCATATAAGCCCCTGGAAATGCCATGCGGCATACGCTGTACCTTCGCTATATTGTTGTTATTCGCATTTGGATTGTTGTTATTCGCATTTGGCTGTTGCTGATACAAAGTTACCGGTGGCGCACTCGTGCGCGCCATGTTGTTGCCCGAGGCAGCCTGGTCCGCGAGATCTTCCTCATAGTTCTCCGCCTGTGACGTTGACGAAGAGCCACTTCTAGGGACAATCCCACCCAATGAGGCTACGGTGCTTTTGGCTTGCCACATTGGTGTAGTCAGTGACTGTTCCGCATGTTTTGCGCCATTGCGTGCTGCGGAAATGGCTGCACGGATCTGGCGTTCAAATTCGTTCATCCGAGCCTTCCTTGTCGCAAGCCCCATACTTCAAAACGCAACTCTGGGAAATCACCCACGATGCTGAGTGCGATAGCTGAACCAGACATCATTTCTTTATACATAGGATCATCATGGTCAACTTCGAAATAGACGCTATTCGGGTAATAAGGAATATATCTTGGCGGTGATGACATCGGGATCATCCGTGCGCCAGGCAATTGTAGGTCGATCAATTGTACAATTTTCTCCACCGGCCCCAGTTTGGTTTGCGCCGGGAAGTAAGTGCGAATGGTCTCGGAAGGCAGTTTGGAACTGACGGTGAAGATCAGTTTTTCCAGACGCAGTTGTGAATCGTTCTGGCACAGGTAAATATTGTCGCCACGTTCGATAAACGGTAGAGCCACTGCCGGTGCTTCGATCACCAATGAGAGTGCGCGACGTAAGGCGGCAAACAGCGAGAAATACCCGTTGTGCGGTTCATGATGCGTATAAAGCAGATCTTGTCTCGACCAAGGTTTTTCTCCGCCGGGGATAGTACTGAGACGCCCCAACAACCCAAGCAATAATTGGAACAACTGCTCAGGGTGTACCTGTTTTTGCATCAACACATGTGAAATTTTCAGGTTATATTCACTGAGTGTTTGCAGTAATAGCAGTTCCAGTAACTCCGATAACCCACCGACTGAGAGCGTCACATCTGGCCGGTAAACCGACTCCAGTCGCTGAACGATCAACCCTAGCAATTCGGTTACCGCATTATCGATCCACCCTATGGCGCGAAAATCCAACATCGGGGGCAGGAATTTATCATCCAGAATCAGACGCCCATCGCGGGTGCGCTCTTTGATATAGGCTACAGGCAGCATCGACTCTGCATCACTGACGCTGGCACGTAAGCTGAGCTTGGATTGCAATTGCCCCAGTTGAAGGGTGGCGATCAATGGCGTTCCTTCAGCAGCGACGCCATGGTTTCGGTCTTGAACTTCAGCATCCAGCGCAACGAAACGGCTACCTTGGTTACTCTTTTTCAGATCTATATAGGTATTGCCGGGTATATCCATCAGGACCGAAAGGCACACGACACTGCCTTGGCAGTTCTCCCCCGGATCAAAGGGCAGCGGTAATGGCTCATCACCCGCCATATGAAAAGGTGTACCGTCAGGGAAAACACCACTGGCCTGATTGAGGGCGATCTTGCCCTGATCCAGCAGCCCTTGATTGATACTCAGGCTATGGAAGCCCCACGCCAGCGCGCTGAGGCTACGCGCCCGCATTTCAGTTAAATGTTCTAGATATCGTTCCTGTTGTTGAAAATGCTGGGGTTCCATCAGCATCCCTTCCACCCAAGCAACACGTTGTTTTGGCAGCATATTATAAGTCCTTTGCAACTTTTTAGTCTGTTGAAACTTTTTAGTCTATTGACGCTTTCCAGTCTGTTGACACTTGCCAGTCTGTTGACGCTTTTGATGACCTACTTTGTTGACGCTTTTAATGACAGGGCCTTACCATCAACGAGCACCACACGGTTGAAATCAGCACGGGCATCAGATTTCAGCATTAATAGGCTTTTACCGTTACTCATCTCCTGAAACTCAGCCGCGATTGCCCACCAGCGCTCTTGTTCAAAGGGAACATCGCGGGAATATTGACGCTCCTCCGCCGGCGCAAGGATGTATTCCGTCACGCTAACGACTTCACCTCCTACACTGATGCCACTGCATAGCGTCCCCTGATACAAACCAGGGGGTGACCACCCCTCTTTATTCAGCTCAATAATGCACACCTTCAAGGGCTGTGCCTGACCGTTGGGCCCAGGATTGATGAGAGGAGCCGCAATAACCTGCAAGTCAATCCGCCGTTTCTGTAACGCCGCTTCCGAGGACGAGGAAAACCAGCTACAGCCGCTGAGCAGGACGCAACCTGTCAGGATAAAAATAGGCAACACACGAAAGAGGCTACGCATTGACAAAATACTTGGTCTGGCTGGGTGCAATTTGCGTCGAAGGCGCGTTGTAATTATTGGTCATACTCATATCTCCTAAACGTGTTGCTGGGCTTCCCTGAATGAAATACTTTCCTGATCCCTGCATAGGATCCATCTTGGCCGAATGTGTCCCCGAGGCCGCCCCCATCACAGATCCTCCGTCTATCGTTGCTGGACGAATGGTGTTGAGATTCTGTTCGTTACCCCCACAGCAAAAATAGTTACTGACATTAGGAATACCATTGGCGTTGGGCGCGGTGTTGGGAGCAGATATCGGGATCATCGGGTCACTACCGGTAAAGCTGATCCCACCTGCGCGAGTATTGGCTGCTGTCATCGTGATTACCCCATATGAACCTGTCCGCCGTCGATTTTAAGCACGGCAGAGGCATTTAATGATCCGATACGGCTATTAATCATCAAGCTTTGATCAGCTAACTGATTAATGTGGCGGGCATGTACATCGTCGGTATTTTCAACTTCTCGACTCGCTTGCTTGGCTCTCACGAATAGAGAGTCAGCAACCTGATGCATCGTTTTAGCCACCCATAGGGTGGTGCGAGTCAGCAATGAAAAATGACGCGTGTGGATCTCAACGCGATCCGGGCTGTGGATCTCTAATGCGGTGGTAACAAGGTGCAAAGGCACGTCACCACTGTTCATCACCAACGGAGCGTCAGGGCTGGTACGGTATAAAATGGCCGTAATGTAGATCTGCTGCTGGTCAATAACGGCACTGACCAGATCACCGTTTTCTGGCTGAAATAGACAACTGGACGCCGTGATTACGGGCAACGTTTCATACCCGAGCAGTGATACGCTGGCGTTACCTGGGCGGATAACCTTCGCGGTTATCACCTGTGGTGGTGCAGATACGGCTGGCAACGGCGTCCGTGGCGAATAAGACAGATAGTTGGGTAACGGATTTTTGGGTTTTAGCAACGTGGTTAATCTAGACATAGCGGCTGGCTCCTGAAGGTATCGAAGGAAATTTAGGGTTATTTTTTGGACCGGGTTGATGATGGCCATACCAGTTATCAATCTGGCTCAGCAAGGGATCCGGCATTTGTAGCGGTGTGTCCAGCGTGGGTATTTGCGCGCCGTGGATACGGGTTTTGCTAAGTTTACTGGCCTGTAACGACGACTCGCTCAACATGCAACTGCGCAAATCAGCTTTGGTTAAATTGACCTGCGTTAAGTGACATCGCGTCAGATTGGCCCGTAGCAAAGAGGCGTTTTGCAAATCGGCGGTGTCAAAATTGCAATCGCGCAATGTGGCATCAACAAACTGCGCCGCCGCTAATTGCGCCATGTTGAAGTCACAGCCCTCGAGTGTCGCTTCACTGAACAGCGCGGCGGCCAAATTAGCGTCACTGAACCCGCACTGTGTTAGCGTGCTTTTGTGAAAATTACTGTTTTCTAGCGGCTGGTGACGAAAATCCACTTGCTCAAGTTGGCACTGACTCCATACCACCGTATCGCTACGAATCGCTTGATATTGGCACTCTTTCAGTACACAACTGCCCATCACCTGACGTATGAGATCGCTGTTTTTCCACACTGACTGTTGGATAGTGCATCCATGCCAGCTGGAATCTTGCATTTTGCTATCACTCATCGTCAGGTGAGTCATCGGGGTGTCTTGCACTGTCCAATAATTAAGCTGGATATCCTGCAATTGGGCATCATCGAGCTGACAACTGGTGAGCAACCAGCGCTCAATTAAGCACCCCGTGAGGTAGCATCCCTGCCATTGCACCTCTATACATGAGGCATTGAGTATAGAAACGCCTTGCGCTGAAACGTCATTGAATTTACAGAAACGGAAACTGCAGTTTTCCACTCTGCCACCGTCCAGTCGCAGGTGCGTAAAATGACAACTTTCAAAATGAATATTGCGTACCGCAATCTCGGCAAATGAAATATCCGTGAAGGTGCATTGAATAAAATAAACCTCGGACAGCGTAAACTGCTGCAACTGACGCTGCGTAAAGTGCCGGCCAATGATCCGACGTGGGCCGTCGGGAGGCATAATAGGGGTGTCAGACGGTGTCATTCCATGCTCCTTTGAAACATGATATTTATGCCGGGACGGTGTAACGACGCGGGATCCAGTGCGTCTTTTCCGTCAAACAATGTTCAAATCGGGTGTCCATGTTTTGGCTGATCATTGCCAGATTGGCGCCCGCCAGATTGCAGCGCTGGAAACTGGCATCACGTAAATCAGCGTTGTAAAACATGCTTTGCTGTAAGCTGGTGTTCTGCCAGTGGCTATGGACTAAGTTGGCGTCTTTCAGCCGCACCGCGGTCATATCACAGGCAATCAACGTCGCCTGCGAGAAATCAGCCTTATCGCAGCAACTCTCCAACATCGAACAATTAATAAAGGTACTGGATTGTAAATTGACCTTGAGGAAGCCCATTTTATTCAGGCTGCACTGCTCAAAATGCGATTCAGAGAGATCGGTATTCAGGCCCGTAGTCAGGCTGTTGAGATAACAATGACTCAAGCGCGCGCCCACCCAACTGCTGCTAATAAACGAGGTTTTCTCTATCGTACTTTCGGAGAAACAAGCCTTCGAACCGTCGCATTTTTCAAATATGCAAGACGTAATGATGACCTGATTAAATTGTGTTTGATCACAATGTGTTTCGGATAAGAAACAGCCATTCAGCGTACAATGCTCAAACGTGCCAAGGCTGAAGTCACTGTGGTTAATCAGGCAGTTATCTAATGTATTGTCGATAAAATGACACTGTTTAAACAACCCATGCTCAAAGGTAGATTTCTCCCATTTACAGTGGGTAAAGGCAGCTTTTTGCCACTCAGCCTGTTTAAACAAACAGCTACTTAAATGCACATTGTTCCAACGGGAGTTTTCAAAATCACTTTGCGTAAACTGGCAATGCTCGAAGGTACAGTCTTTAAATGTCGTCTTATCGAAATGGCAACCGGTAAACATGCAATAGCGGAACTGCTTGTTGTCCAAGGTCATTCCAGAGAAGTCAGTCCCTAAAAATGTGACGTTGGTTGCCGTATCTTCTTTGCTTTCCAGCCATTGGGTTCCCGCTTCCTCTTTACCGGCGGCGGGGACGTTCAAATCACCCAGCGTCTCTTGTTCTTCACTCTTCTGCTGTTCCTGCCGATCGATAGCATCCTGAACATCCTGATAGAAACGTTCGGACTCTGCTTCAGACATGGCGGAGGCGCTATAACGCAGCGAGTCTGGGTGATCTGCCAGATCCCGAATCACGTTCAGCGACATACCTTCTGGCATCAGTTGCGGATCTTTGAGGAATTCAAAACTCGCGACACCTTCAACGCTGCGACTTTTATAGACCTGTTGGTAATATTCCAACTCACGTAGCGAATGGGAGTAATCCAATCCCACCAGCAACGTATCGATAGGCTCATCAAAAAGGTGGGTCAGTGGCACGCTACCGGTAAACACCATTAGCCCCATGTCGTTATCCGGTAACAGCCACAATGTTTTCCGCAGCAAGGTCACCTCACTAGGTGGCGCTGAAGGGTTATCCCAAACAAACGCCCTCGCACTGACCGCAGGAAACGTGCCGCTGATCTCCGCATTGTCCGGGCGAAAGCCGGTGAGTTTGAACGGCACGTTATCAGGCCAGGCGCTTTTCTTCAGCCACTGCCCTGGCGGAGCCATTTGGAAATAACGACGGTCAATTTTCGGTGGCAAACCGGGATAAAATGTTTCCAGATATTGAGGATCGGTCATGGTCGAGGCGACCTCATTGATATGCACTTTACGCAGTTGGAAATCATGGGGTACTGGTGACGGGGACGCCAGCGGTGAGCGAACGATAGCAGAGCCGTCCAAGCCTAAAGACATAATCGTCGGTTTTCGCTCATCGTTATACCCACGTCCCAGTGGATTCTCCTTACAGCCTTTGCCTCCCCAGCTTTGTGTATGGTCCATCGACATACGTAAGAAAGGTTTAATGACCAGCCCCGTTTTGTTGCTTTCGCCCTCAATACACCAGCGCCGGGTTAGTGAGCCAACACTAACCTCTGCACTCAGCGAGGTAACCTCTTCCCCAATACCGGCATGACCGGCCAGCAAAAACTCAGCAAAGGGTTTTGGCTCAGCAGTGTCCAACATGCGGAAAGAGAGCGGTGCCGCTTTCCATGCCTGCCAGATCTGTGACTCCGTCACCATATGCTCAGGTTTAGAGAGATAACAGCCAGCAACGACACTGATCCCCATATGGCTTTCATGGCCTATCTGGTAACTGCTTTTCAGGACCACGAGCTGTTGCGGGCGAATGATGCGCATAATGCTTCCTTTTCAGTTTTTGCTTTGCATGCCAACGGTTTTCAGATCGACACCCACATCGGAATACTGAGCGCCGGTATAACTGACGGATAATCCCGTGGTGCTGATACTGCTACCGGTAGTACTGACGCTACTGCCCGTGGTGCTGATACTGCTTCCTACCGTCCCTATACTGCTGCCCGTCGTGGAAATACTGCATCCCGTGGTACTGGTGCTGTTACCGGTCATGCTGACTGAATTACCGGTAGTAGAGGTGCTGCTACCCGTAGTACTGGTGCTGACACCAGTAGTACTGACGCTGCTGCCCGTACTGCTGACACTGCTGCCAGTAAAGGAGGTGCTATCACCGGTGATGCTGCTACTGGAACCCGTCTGACTCATACTATGCCCGGTGATGCTGGTGCTCATTCCAGTCATGCTATGGCTACTGCCTGTCATGCTATTGCTGGTACCTGTAAACGAGGAGCTACACCCGGTCATCGAGTTGCTGACACCGGTTAGCGAGTTGCTGGCCCCGGTGAAAGAGGTACTGACACCAGTAAACGACGCGCTCACGCCAGTAAAAGAGGTACCTATCAAGGTGAAACCGACACTGACACCCGTGACGCTGGTGCTCATTCCGGTGACAGATAAGCTCGTTCCCGTTGTCGATACACTGATGCCAGTCGCGGAGACACTCATGCCCGTCACCGAGAAACTGAAGTCTTTGTAGGAGATATGGTTGTTGATCCACTCCGTGGCCGTACGTTCTACCGTGTCGTATTTATCCTGACCAACGGCCGTCGCACTGTTACGTTCAACGGTTCTTTGTAAGTCGCGCTCAGCATGTAGCATGATCCGCTCATTGCCCCGATTATCATCGAAGGTAAGCTGGCTGGCGTGTTGTGGCTGACCAAAGCGCAGTGAGCGTGAAACAAAACCTGAGTAGTTAATGTGGTCTGGTAAACGGTAAGGCGGTGGATTCTCGCCGTTGTAGACGATCCCGGTCACCATTGGGCGATCAAGGTCGCCGTCAACGTAATTGACCAGCACTTCTTGCCCAACCCGAGGCATCGCCAGGACGCCCCAGCCTTTACCGGCCCACGCCTGTACTACGCGGATCCAGCAGGAGCTATCATCTTCAGTGGTTTTATAACGATCCCAGTGAAAGTGAACACGAATACGGGCGAACTTATCGGTATGCACTTCTGATTCACGCGCGCCGACCACCGTGGCACTTTGCACACCAGGGACCTTTGGCGGTGGCGTGACACATTGTGGACGATAAACGACGTCATCATTCAATGCCTTAAACTTACAGGCGACATTACGGCCCTGGCTCGCACTGTCCGGCCCATCCTGGACAAAACTGTAGTCACAACTGATCAGTTTGAATCCCCGATTACGGTTGTTATCAGGGTGCTGTACCAGAGCAAAAGAGCGCCCTGGCACTAATCCTGTGGCATTACTTTCACCAGACAAGAGCTGCCCATTACTCTGTATAGCTTCAAGGCGTAAACGGGCGATGCTCTCACCATGCTGGGGATCGGTATAACCCGCCGCGTAGTCATACCATTCCAGTGGCACGCCTTGCAGGTGTTGGCGGCTTTCTTCGATATGGGTTTGTAATGTATTGCGTGGATTAAGGAAATCGAAGTCACGTAAGACAATTTCGCTGGAGTGGATGCGTTGTGAGCGTTGAATACGCTGTATCCCCTCACGGATGGCGCGCATCTCTTCACTGTCAGGCAGGAAACTCAGTTCTGCATAATTCCCTTCCAATACGGGGAATTGTTGCTGATCTGTCATGACCAGCGTGTGCTTATCTTCATTATGTTCGAAGTAATACCAAACACCTTCGTCTTCCATCAGACGATTAACAAAGTCGAAATCGGTTTCTGCAAACTGTACGCAGTACTCACGTAACCGATAGTTACCGACAATATCAAAACGGTAATCCGCAAAGTTATATTTGGAAAATACCTGTTCGATAATATCGATAATATTCAGGTCCTGAAATATCCGGCAGTTACGGTTTTGCATCAAAAACCACGTCCAGGTACTCAGTTCCAGGCTGTAAACAAATTTGTCTTGCCGTTGCCCTTCATCAGCACCGGCGATCACATAGGTAAAAAAGGTCCGGTAGCCGGCTGAGTCAGGTAACTCAATCCTGACTTTGATGATTTCCCCCAGCAGACTGACCAGATCGAGGTCCGCTTCTGCTACCTGAAATACCAGTTGGTAGGATGGATTCCCTGACACTTTTTCCTGGGTCTTGAAGGAGAGAGGAAAAGCATCCTGGCCCGATAAAACCTCATTCTCTATCTCAATTAATTGCATAACGGCCCCGTTTAAAATAAATGTGTACTCACGTCAGCCCAACGGCAGCTTTTAGCTCAACAACCGTTGTCGACTAAACATCAGCTACGCGAACTCAATACTCAGTTCTGTATCCTCAACAATCAGGCGTATCTCTCTCAGCGGTTCAGCCTCATGGCGACGCTTCAACACTTCATTGCCAACAGCGGGAAGTAAGGTTTGACGCAAGAGTTCTTCCACCGCACGACCATGGTTCGGATGGCTGCAAACCCGTGAGGCTATCCAGGCGGGGATATCCCCCTCTGTCACCAAAGTGGCACCAATTTCGTCCCACAGTCGCGTTTGTAAGCGCGCAAGATGATGAGAGGCGATCTGTGCCAGAGCGTCCTGATCTAATGGGATATAAGGAATGATATTGACCCTGGCTAACAGCGCTGGCGCAAAGCGGCGCAACAGGGCGTCGTATACCAACGGTTTTAATGCACCTGGTTTGATATCGTTGGCAGTGAGGTAAGCCTGTTCGATCTCTTCAGCGCCCTGATTGCAGGTCAGTAAGATGAAACACTGGCGGAAACTGACCCGACGCCCTTCGGCATCTTCCATCCACCCTTTGTCGAAGACTTGATAAAAGGCGTCCTGAATATCGGCGTGAGCTTTATCAAACTCATCAAGCAGGATGACCGAGTAAGGTTTGCGCCTTACCGCTTCGGTTAATTTCCCCCCCTTGCCATAGCCGACATAGCCCGGAGGTGCGCCTTTCAGCGTGGATAAGGTATGCGCCTCTTGGAACTCACTCATATTGAAGGTGATAAGGTTATGGGCACCGCCATACAAGGTTTCGACCAGTACATTGGCCGTTTCTGTTTTGCCCGTACCGGTTGACCCCGCCAGCAGGAAGATTCCAAGTGGCCGCTCCTGAGACTGGATGCCCGCCCGAGCAATACGTATCGCCTGTGAAATCTCTTTGATAGCGTTGCGTTGCCCGAAAATATGATCACCGAGACGCTGTTCAAGATTCAGCACGCATTCAATATCATCCTGCAACATTTTGCCGGAAGGGATCCCGGTCCAATCGGAAAGCACCGCGGCGATGCTCTGCTCATCAACCCATGGATAGACCAGTGGCGACTCTTCCTGTAACGCCATCAGTTCACCCCAGCGGGCATTTTCCGTCATCATGCCACTGCCTTCTGTCTCCGGCAGAACATCCCTCACTAGCTGTTGCTCATGCAGATGGCGGCTTTGCAAGACGGTCAGTTCATGTTCAAACGCCTGAATCTGTGTCTGAACTTCATCTAGCCGTTGATCAACCGCTTCGCCCAGTTGCTTCTCCCGTACCAGATATTGATGCTCGGTTTTGAGCACATCCAGTTGGGCTGATAGCTGTTCAATCGCCTGTGGTTGGGCATATTGGCTGAGCGCGACCCGCGCGCAAGCGGTGTCGAGCAGGCTGATAGCTTTATCAGGCAACTGCCGGGAAGGCAGGTTGCGTAATGACAGGCGCACCGCCGCGTGAATAGCACCGTCGCGGATAGTGACGTTATGATGTTGAGCAAAATGTGGCGCAATCGCCCGTAGCATATCGACGGCGGTAGATTCGTTTGGCTCGCCAATCAATACCCGCTGGAAACGCCGGGTCAGCGCGGCATCAGGTTCAATAAACTGTTTATACTCTGACCAGGTGGTGGCGGCGATCATGCGCAATGCGCCCCTCGCCAGCATAGGTTTAAGCAGGTTGACCGCATCACCCGTACCCGCCTGCCCACCAGCCCCCACCAACGTATGGGCTTCATCACAAAACAAAATAACCGGGGTATCCGATTGGCTGATGCCATCTATCAGGGATTTAAGACGTGACTCAAACTCACCGCGCATACTGGCACCGGCTTGCATCCTCCCCAAATCCAGAGAAAGCAGACGAGCCCCTTGCAACAGCGGAGGTACATCGCCACTGGCCAGTTTTCGCGCTAGCGCTTCAACCACCGCCGTTTTACCAACCCCCGCTTCCCCAACCAAAATAGGGTTGTTCTGACGGCGACGGAGTAAAATATCAATCACTTGACGTAGTTCTGCTTCACGACCAATAACGGGGTCAATCTCACCGTCACGGGCTTGCTGGGTAAGGTCGTTACACCATTTATTCAATGCCGCATGCGCTTCTTTTGACGAGCTGCTGTGCGTTTCTGTCACTAATGTATCGCCTCCCTGAACCTCGTTGGTATGTTCAATGGAGTTAACCAGCAGGCCTTCATATTCCTCTGCAACCTGTGGAACCGGCAGCTTTTTGAATTCATCACACAGGCGGTATAACCAGCGCTGATGCTGGGTATCCTGCAATAGTGCCAGCAAAATATGTGAGGTACGGATAGGAGAAGGTGACGCCATCAATTGGCTCAACACCAACCCGCCTTCGACCACGGACTCCAAGCGTGATGATAAATCCTGCACCGATGCTTTGGTGACGGGCATATGCTGAATAATGCGATCCAATTGCGTGGAGATAACCGTTTGGCTCAGTCCGTAATGCGTCAGTAGAGCAGGAATATCCCCACGCTGTTGATCCATGAGAATTTTTAACCAATGTTCAAGCTCCACATACTCATGCCGATGACTGCGGCAAAGACGGGTGGCTTCAACAAAAGTTTTATAGGCAAAAGTGCCCAATCGATTAAAAAGACGTTCGCGTTGATACACCGTTATCGCTCCCATAGCTAGGTAACCGTTCTATAAATTGGCTGTATACTCAAGGCTGAGCCTGGCTTTAACCAGCTATGGCGGCTGAGCGTTCCACCGCCAAGACGACAAGCCATATTGGGTGAGGTCTGTATGATTAATTGCACGTCCAGCACCATCCGATGGCGGACAAAGTCATGGCAGATTTGCACCAGAGTGTTAATGCGTTTGCTGTTGCGTTGAAAATCCAGATATTGGGGGTCAGATACCGGACCAATAGATAACACCAGGCTGTGCTGCACATCGAAGAAACGGCTGCCAATACGCGTGTTACCCAACCGCCCCATGCGTTGACTTTCTACATTGCGCGAGTCGTCAATCCACAATCCTTTGTGGGCTTCAACACGGATAGGAACCGAGAAATACAGGCTCAGGATCTCCTGTAATTTGCGTAATGACCCTCTTCCCGGCAGATACACCCCCGGAAAGCAACGCCGTACCCGATCCACATGTGAATTCAGCGCTTGCTGTGGTGTTAGGCCCACGATTTGACGCACATGGTTCATAAAGGGATTGGCTGACGCGCGATCATGCCCCACGGCGACGTGCATTTGGGCCCAAGAGCGATAATGCAAGATCGCCATTCGCTGGCTGAGAATGCCCGCAAAATGTTCAAAGGCCTGATTACGTTTAGCCAACGCTTCGTTACGAGCATGTTCGGTAACATGTATTGGCAACGGGCCATACGGGGCAAATAAACCAAAATGGCGGCAGAAAATGGTGATCTCTGCCAGGTGCTGATGAGTGTTCAGCGTTTGCCTGATATCACTCACTTCACGCGGTGCAAATCCCATATCGGCAGGCTGAATAATACGTAGCCGCAGATGGCTACGATCACGTTGGGTACCAAGCCGGCCTTGCTCTGGAGTGGCACGCTCAATCCGACGCAGCAACTCGAAAAAGTCCTGACTGGCCGAGATACCCGGCAGAAACGTGTTTTTCAGCGTCTGGAGGCTAGCCATAGTTGACAGGCCCCCATTTGGCGAAGGTTTCACCATCAACCTGCATGTGCAATCTCAGGGTCTGCCCTAATTCACAATATTCTGACAGCGCGTGATGCAGGATCCGCGCAAAAAGGAATGCGCCTTTATCACTGTGGTGGCTGCTGTTGAAATCCAGTGTGGCTTCAACCCCCCGGCTCCAGGCTATCGGCCCTGGAGCGGTATGACGTTCAAAATTATGCGCCACACTGGCGTGAGTCAGGCTAGTGATCCTCTTATGCTGGCTAGCTTCTTCATGCTGACAAAATATCGATAGCCAATCTTTTAGCAGCGGCGAGCAATCGGTGACATCAGGCAGCGCATAACGCAGCGGATTGTTAGCAATCAGTTGTAACGCCCGCCAGGCTTGATCAATATTCGGCACACCTTGTGGTTTTGCCGGGTGGCGCAGCATTTCTATCTGCCCCACTGGCAGGGCAATTTCCAGCTTGAATTCCGGATGCTGTAATTGGCTGGGAATTAAGTGGCGTTCGCACACCATGGCTTCAATCGACAGCGACTTGACGTGATCAATATCAATCCCGCTGGTCCCCGGTGAAAGGGAAATGAATAAGCTGTCATGAGGTAAAGGTGAATTTTTCTGATGATTTTTATCCGTGAAGTCACGGCGACGGCGAATGCTGTAACCCGCCACTTTATCGTCATCATCAAAACGGGCATGGCCATGAAGGGAAGAAAACTGCACACTCCCCCCTTCGCTCAACAAACCGTTGACCCCAAGTACATGATGGACTTCGTACAAGCGGGGGTTCAGTGGGTCAACAATGACGGGATATTCGGTATGTTCACCATTAATCAGCACCGGGCTACAACGGCGTTTGAACAGGTTAATAATAGGTGTGGCGAAGAGTCGGAAGTCATTGCCAGTGACCCTGTCAATCAAATGTAGGGGACGCTGATCCAGTACAAACAGCACCTCAAAGGTATGAATGCCGTCCCCTTGTTGCAGGAAGTCGTTGAGGCCATGCAGTTCCAGATCGAAAAAACGCGAAGGAGCAGCAAAATATTCCCGTAGTAAACGGTTTCCAGGCATTTCGCTGATCGCCACAGGTAAAAGTGCTTCTTGCTCATCCAGCCCTCCCTGGCGAAGATGTTCTTTGGTAAGAACTTTGACCAGAGGTTTCCCATCCGTGTTGGCCCACAAAACAATGTGTAAGGTGTTATTCAACAGTGTCGTGAGTAACTGATTTGACTGAATTATTCCCCCCGCCAGCGTCAGGTTCATCGGGGCGAAATCCAGCTCGGATAAAGAAGCGACCCCCTGAGTGGTCAGACGTAGACGCAAATGGGCTTGACCAGCTTGCAATTGTGAAGCCACAGATTGCGGTAAATACGCCGGTGGCGTGCTGGCACACTCGGCATTTTCAATGACCAATGGCTGTATTTTCAGAGTGCGGCCAGTAGAGAAATTCGCCAACCGGTTGTTCAGCGAACTGTCACTCAGTGTCACGCGGCTACCTTTAGGCAATACAACGCGCGAGTGCCATTGCGGTGACGTGAGATCTGGAGCCATGGCAATGGTGGCAATCGACGGCAGGGGCGTATACCAAAGTGGGGCCAAACGCCCAAGCATTTGCAAAGCAAATTCAGGATGCTCGTTGTTCAAACGCTGTTGGATACGGGAACTCAAGAAGGCAGTGCCTTCTAGTAGCCGTTCGACGAAAGGATCGAGCACACCATCAGCATGTAACCCAAGGTGTTGGGCGACTTGCGGATGCATATGAGCGAAGCGCTGCCCATCTTCGCGCAGATAACGCAACTCTTCGTTGTATAGAGCCAGAAAACTTTCGTTGGGCATGACGGTTTCCCTGTTTTATCTCTGTGCGTTATTTAGAGAACGCGAACCATTCCATAGGAGTAATCGAGCGCGATGCGTAAATTGACCAAGTGCTCTTCGCCCGGTAGGTTGCACCGGGCATGGATGTCAAACAGGATGGCCAGCACCCAGGTTTCGCCTTTATTAATCAGCGGCACCACTTTTATTGAGCGCGGATCCAGACGTGACTCAAACGTGGCGATGATCCGCTGTATATGTCTGGCCAGTTCCAGCAAGTCGGTGATTACCGGTACCTGCTGGCTGAGCGAAGGCAGCCCATAATTCAATACGGAAGACTCACAATGCGGATACTTTTTTAACTTCAACCGGGCACTGTGTGCGGAGTCATTCAATAAAGATTCAATATCGCGCACAATCACTTCACGCCAATGAGGTAAGCGAACGTGTTCATGACGGAGACTTAATTTGTCAAAAAGTATCGGTGCTGAAATGTCCATAATTAGCCCTCCCCAATCCCGTTTGGAAGACTGCTCTCCTAACCCGCGAGAGCAGTCTTAATGCATTTCTGACTTAAATGCGGCTGTTCAATTTCAGATCGTAACCAGCCTTAATCACGGCCCCCATAGAGCCATCAGGTTGCTGTTCTTTGTATTCCACTTCGATACGTGCAAAGTTAAGGCTAATGGCATCCGTTGGCAGCACCGTGTCGGTGAATACTGCGTCCCCTTTACCAATAGGCATGTTGCCGACAGTCTTAAAAGAGGACACCAGACAGTTACTGAAGGTAACGATCAGGAAGTCTTGTTGACCCTGACCCGATTTACGACACACCAACTTGGCCTGAGGAATGTGTTCACCGATGGCACACATCAAAAATAGTTTTGGTGATGCTTTGTTACTCACCATGCGAAATTCGAAGTCCTTCATTTCGACTTTCCCAGAACCACCACCGCCACCTAGTCCCCAGCGCCCCGCATTTTCCTCGGCCCACTGCCAGGCCTGCACTTGGATCCATCCGTTATACTGCTGATCGGGAGACTCACCATCTACACCTTCGATATGGAGAAAGTAATCGACTAAAGCTGCCATTTTTTCACTCCTGAATTAATGTCATTAAAGTTGGGTTAAATCAGTATTCGGCAACCAAAAGTTGCCCCGTCAAAAATGTACTTTCCTATTTAATTTTGGCCTTACCTCCTTGATATTTATGTTTATATTCCTCTCTAAGAAGCGAGTGATATTCACAGCGCTTATTTCTTTTCGCTTTCCTTGTTGGATGGAAGTTTAGAAACCAGCCGTAGAGAAACCGTCATACCTTCAAGTTGGTAGTGAGGACGTAAATAGAAGTGAGCGCGGTAAAAACCAGGATCATCCTCTACGTCTTCAACTTGAACTTCAGCAGCGGCCAGTGGGCGTTTAGCTTTAGTGGCTTCTGTTGAAATGGAGGGGTCACCATCGACGTAGTTCATCACCCAGTCGTTAAGCCAAAGTTGCATATCATCCCGCGAGCGGAACGAACCGATTTTGTCGCGCACAATACATTTGAGGTAATGGGCGAAACGGCAGGTGGCAAAAATGTAAGGTAAACGGGCCGATAATCTGGCGTTCGCCGTCGCATCGGGGTCATCATAGTTTGCCGGTGCATGCAAGGTGCACGATCCGATAAAGGCGGCGAAGTCTGAGTTTTTACGGTAGACCAGCGGTAAAAATCCAGCATTGGATAACTCGTTCTCACGACGGTCCGAAATTGCCAATTCTGTCGGACAAGTGAGTTCATATCCGCCTTCGTCAGAAGGAAAAGCATAGGCCGGAAGTTCTTCCACGGAACCACCCGACTCAATACCGCGGATCCTTGAACACCAACCGTATTCATTGAAGGCACGGTTAATATTGACGCCCATGGCATAGGCCGCATTCGCCCAAGTGAAATCCTCACTGGCATGAGGGCTAACCACTTCTTCAAAGGCAAAATCATCAATAGGATGATTTTTGGCACCATACGGCAGACGCGAAAGAAAACGTGGCAGAGTCAGTACCAGATAGCGGGAGTCATTACTCTCACGTAAACGTCTCCATGGCGCATATTCAGGTGTGGTAAAGATTTTGCCGATATCCCTAGGGTTACCCAGCTCCCTCCAGTTATTCATCTGCATGATGCTTGGGGAAGAAGAGGTAATGAAAGGACAGTGAGCGGCGGCGGCCACCTTGGCTAATTCAGTCAGCAGAGCCACACTCTGTGGGCTGTGATCGAACTCATAATCGCCGATCATGCAGCCAAAAGGTTCCCCACCAAACTGCCCATATTCATGTTCATAGACCTGTTTAAATATCGGGCTTTGATCCCATGCAGAGCCACGATAGCGGCGAAGCGTTTTCCCTAGCTCATCTTGGCTAATATTAAGTACCCGTATTTTTAAGGTTTCATTAGCATCTGTATTATCAACAAGATAGCTAAGCCCTCGCCAAGCTGACTCCAGCTTTTGGAACTCTTTATGGTGCAGAATAAGGTTCATTTGCTCGGAAAGTTTTTCGTCAATTTCAGCGACTAAAGACTCAATGGTCAGTACCACATCACGATTGACTTTCACCTGACCTTTATTGGCATACGCAGCAAGCGTACCTATAGCACGACGTACTGTGGCGGAAGCTTCGTCAGTTCGAGGGCGAAAAGAACGTTTTAAAATGTCATCTAACTCGTTTTCAGCAAGATCGACGTTGATGTCTGGCGTGTCATTGAGTTGGGCTTTCTGCATGTTCTCCACTATTTTTCTCCGTCGTCATCTTCCACTAAAGCATCATCATCCTGGCTGAGCTTCGAAATCGTTCCCTGTGCATCGGTCGCAAGATTTTGTAAAAAATCAGGTTGTTCAAGCAGTTGTTTAACCACCTCTTCCGCACTGGTTTTACCATCCATATAGGTGATCAATTCAGCCAGATGGGTACGTGCTTCAAGCAGTTTTTCCATTTGAGGAATACGCCGTGCTAACGATCCGGGAGAAAAATCATCCATTGACTCAAAATCCAGTTCGATATCCAGGAGTTCGTTATCCTCACTCAAGGTGTTATCGACGTAGAATTTAAGGCGAGGCTTAATTGCTCTCATCCGGGCATCGAAATTGTCCTGATCAAAAGTAAGGAATTTACGATCTTCAACGGCGGGAAGAGGCTTTGCTCTGTGGCCAGAAAGATCAGCCATCACGCCGGTAACAAAAGGCAACTCTACTTTCTTATTTGAACCATATATTTCGACGTCATATTCAATTTGCACTCTAGGTGCATTATTTCTACCAATAAATTTTTGCGAGCTCGCATCTTTGGCCATTTAAATACCCTCATCGAAACGGTAGGTTAGTTTTTCCGGTAAACTGTTTTAATGTAATTACAGCTTCAGGCAGAATTTCTTCAACAATGGAATAAAAATCCATACCTATCATCTCTTTGGTGCGGCGAATGAATATTGGAGCTGGATGACTAGGCTCATAATGTTGAAAGTACTCCAGAATACGGTCCAGCATCATAATGATCTCTTGCCGAGAGCGAATGCTCCTATCATTTGAATTAAAGGATTGAGTATCAAGAGGTTCATGACTATCTATTTTTTGATAAACAGTTTCTGGATCGTCATGTGTTGGAGCATTCAATTGTGAAAGCTGAGAAATGTTATTTTTTAAGAAAATACGTAATTGTTCACAATGCAGTTGGTAACTCTCTGTGGATTGATTTGCATATGACTCAATTTGTTCCAACAACATATCTACTTTTGTCAATTGGTCTTTTAAATCTGGCAATCCATTCTGTTGGAAATAATTATTGACAGTTAAAAGTAATGTCGAAGATGTAACAAAATATCGCTCCTGACCATTTGGCAATGCTTCCATCGTAATAAGATCTTGTAAAATGTAAGGGTGCTCTTCTGTAAGGCGTGCAGTTTTAAACTCTGCAATACATTGTGCTGTAGATAACCAACCTAATGCGGCGGCATGCCCGCTATTTAACGGTGGTTCTTCCGACTGAGGATAGATAACAACATCAGTATCTTGGGTTTGTGCATTGATGCGCATAAAGCCATCATAGAGGGCCGATATTCCTTTTATATGAATATTAGCCCTTATAAACCAAAGCATTACACGTAAGTCAAAACATTGTTCTAGCAATTTATTGGCTTGTTCACTGATATGGTGCCAGTTTATTTGGGGAGGTTCATGCGGGCGAGAAAGCGGGTCCGCAGACTCATCTAATTGAGAGAGGATGGACTCAATCTCGCCATAGGCCGGATCATATTCAACGCCAAATAATGCTTGAGGAAATATATCACTCATATTATTGTCCATCCGTTTTAAAATCAAAAATAGCTTGCTATTCCTTGCTATTCGCTGGTTGAGGCTAACCTTATGTAGGATTTAAAAGTCAAGTACATGATTTATAACCTCCCTGTTTGTATAATTTATAATCATCCTGATTAAGATACCTGTTATAGGTTATAGCTATTCTCTGTTGTCATAGGTTATAGCTATTATGTCTTTATTTTTTTCTTATTTAAGAAATAACCTAGGACAAAAAACAGTAGTAGGGATAAACTTATTCGCAGATTTTTTCACCCTTCATACATTTATTAAATTTACATAACCATTAGCACGATGACGTGGATGAATAGCCAAAATAAGAGGACATAGATATGAGAAAGAAGCTATATAATGACTTCGCGTGGGAATGCCTGCGGCGAAATCCACAATATATCAGCGATTGGGAATTATTTATGAAAAATACTCTTACTAATAGAGGGGGCATACCAGATGATTCTGAATTAATCCAATCAGAGCTAGATTTGAATGCGGAAAAAAAATGGGGAGTGATGAAATATATTGACCCTTATAACTCTGACCCAACAAATGTTTTTTGGTCACTAAAATTAAGTAACCGTTCAGTCAGAGTTAAACTCAGTAATACTGGAAACGTCAAAGGGGGATATACATGGGGAGATATGTCCAACCTACCGGGAGTAAAACATCAACGTCTTCTAATGCATGACAATACACTGTGCGTAAAAATATTTAGTCAGAATGGGTACTTTCAGCTTTTTATCGAGAGTGCAGATGCATTAAAAGATGATTCAAACCTCTATATCTATATCCCTTTGAACCTTGAATCTGATGTTTTCGCTAAAAATATTGAGTTATTACAGAGTATTGTCAATCACAAGATAGAGGTGGAATGCAAAGAGGAGCAATACTTAGGTCTTTTGAAGACCATCGATGACAGAAAACAAGGTTTCTCACACCGGGATATCGCTTCAGATATTTTTGGTAAGGAACTGGTAAAAAATGAATGGTCTGCTGACAGTTGGGTCAGAGCAAAAATCCGCTATCGTATAAAGAAGGCGAATGCACTTATTAATTACGGCTACCTGAACTTCCTCTAGTGTCCTATCTGGCATGCAAAAGGATCTAAAATCTCTGGATATTAAGAGGTATTATCACTGGATATAATTAGTCATTTCAATAGTATAATCTCCCAATACCTCGCTTTTGGTCATACACGTATCTGACAAATAGTGTCCATTATTGTTATGGACACTATTATCCCAAATATATACATTCAGCGTCAGCTTAATCTCACCTCTCTGCCAACGTTAAAACTTATCGGATTAAGCTCCCTGGTGCTATCCACTCTCCAAGGCCACATAGTAATAAATAAAAATGGCCCACAGTCTCTCAGCGCCCGAACTGCGCGGCTATCCTCAGAGTGAATGCTTTTATCATCTTTATAAAAAGAAGGTAAAAATTCATTATTCGACTCGATAAATTATCCCCAGACTTTGACTACATTTTTGTTTGACCTAATTAAGTTAAAATTGGTATGACATATTATACACTGCGCTATAAATAAAGAAGTATATTAAATGGAACATTACATTTATTCCGCCTATAATCTGGAATGACATTTATTTTAATTAATAATTTAAAGAGTTGAATGACAGCATTGTGCACTTTGGAATAACAACTTAGGCTACATATCATTTTTAATTCAATTATGGTCACTTATTAATAAGGTTTAACTAAGTTAATATTCAACAAGAAATACATGGCAAACTCGACTACCTAAAGACAAATAAAAAGAGGAATATGTTGCAGTATACATTTTATTTTCTTGTGGCTTGAACGTATTACTCTACTGTCTCCCTTAGTTTAATCAGGCTATTTTATTTACAGTTTCTCTAATCAATAATAGCATCTAAAATAAATAATCGTCACTGGCGACAATGCTATTCTGCACAGGTTATCGACGATATTACTCTTTTGTTATCACTTGAATTAATCAGAAATATAAATGTAACATGCTGATTTTAACTCATTTTAAAACCTACATTTTAACCTATAAAAAATTTTATTATTTAATGATATACTCTCGAACAAGAGTAACCGCTCAAACTTTATTGACTCGTTAAAAGTCTAAATAAGTAAATTAATTTAATGCGTTATACCCAAAATAATTCGAGTGGCAGGAAGGCGAACAGAGGGAGTTCCCAGGGGCTTACATCAGTAAGTGACTGGGCTGAACGAAGGCAGCCAACGCACATGCAACTTGAAGTATGACGGGTATATAAGCATGTAAAAATGGGTATATATGATCGTTTTGTATCAAGATAAGCACATCATGGTAGTCAATAAACCCAGTGGGTTGCTTTCCGTGCCGGGTCGCGCACCAGAGAATAAAGACAGCGTCATGATGCGTGTTCAGAGTGATTTCCCCACCGCAGAGTCTGTACATCGGCTAGATATGGCGACCAGTGGTGTGATAGTGGTTGCATTAACCAAAGCCGCTGAGCGTGAGCTTAAGCGCCAGTTTCGTGAGCGTGAACCCAAGAAGACCTATATTGCACGGGTTTGGGGCCATTTAGCTCAAGATGAAGGGCTGATTGATTTACCCTTAATTTGTGACTGGCCGAATCGGCCAAAACAGAAAGTCTGCTATGAAACCGGTAAGTCTGCGCAAACAGAATACCAAGTGATCTCACGTGATGACGACGGCAGCACCAGAGTGAAGCTATCACCCATTACAGGGCGTTCGCATCAATTACGGGTCCATATGTTAGCCATGGGGCACCCTATCCTCGGTGATGGTTTCTATGCCCATCCAGAAGCTAAAGCGATGGCACCGCGGTTGCAGCTACATGCACAGCAGTTATGTATTACCCATCCAGAGTTTGGGACGCCAATGCATTTCCACTGTGAAGCGGAGTTTTGATATTGTCGTGCCGCGAGAGATATAGCAGTGCAGCAAAAGGCATCGCAGGGCACAGGAAATGAGCACCAAATGTAGAGCTTAGGTTTTATCCTCACCCTATCAGCGCCCTACCGCATCAGCGACGCTAAGAACAGATCAGGTTTCAGTTGTCAGAACACAATGCTCCAGCAACTGAAACCGATCACTATATACCCGTCATATTTCAAACTGCCTGTGTATTGGCTGCTTTCGTTCACCCTAGTCACTTACTGATGTAAGAGCCTGGGGACTTACTCCGTTGCCGCCTTCCTGCAACTCGAATTATTTTGGGTATATTGTCTTAATCACCGATGAAAATTATCTTAATTACCGATAAAAAAGTCACTTAAACCCTTTCTCGCGTTTGATCAAATCATACGCAGCCTGAATTTCCTGCGCTTTTTGCTTCGCCATTTCCATCATCTCTGGGGGTAACCCCTTGGCAACCAGCTTATCCGGGTGATGTTCCCCCATAAGCTTACGGTAAGCACGCTTGATGGCCACACTGTCATCACTGCTATTTACCCCCAAAACTTTACATGCATCTTCCAGAGTCGGGCCTTGGGCCGCTCGCTGGTAACCACCTTGGGAGTACTGACCTTGTCCCCCCCCATGACCACCAAATTGACGCCCTCCATCGAACATGCTCAGGAATTGATCGAATTGACCACGGGAGATCCCCAACTCTTCAGCAATCACATACAGCACCTGACGCTCATTTGGATGCAAAGAGCCATCGGCAAATGCGGCCTGTAATTGAATTTCCAGAAATATCCGAATTAAGTCAAAGCGACCAAAGCAAACACGGCGAAATTCCTGCAACGTCTTTCGCAACGGAAAGTGACTTTCTTTCCCTTCACGAAACGCTTGCTGTGCCGCTGTTCTGGCTGCGCCATGTAATTGCATCCTATCCATTAATTGGCTAGCGAGCTGGATATCAACCTCCGTAACACGCCCTTTAGCCTTGGTTAAATGCCCCATGACTTGAAAAGTGGTACGGAAAAAAAGTAATTGCCGTGTCTGTTGATCAGCAAAAAAACCGCGGCGTTTTGCGCCAAGCGCCCTGTCTACCATATGGCCAACAAGCAGCCCCAATAGCGCTCCAATAAAGCCAGGAGCATACATTACGCCCAATACCAGACCGAGCAGTTTTCCCCAATACCGCATATACTCCTCAATTCACCATGCCGTCAGCCAAAATTTGCATTATCATACTCGGCAATTAGCTCAGCGCCTAACGGCGAGACGAGTAAACGGTCAGATTTAACACTAGCGCAACTGTGATGAGTGATATAGTCTCAAACCGTTTGCCGGCATGATGCCCCCCGATGACGGAACACCAAAACCGCGTATGAAAAAAAGATTCCCAACACTGCTGGCCACATTGATTTGGACGGCACTATATAGTCAACACACACTGGCAGACCTTGCGGAGCAATGTATGCTCGGTGTACCAACATATGATCAACCACTGGTCACAGGTGATCCGAATCAACTGCCGGTCCGTATTAATGCGGATAAAACCGAAGCGAATTATCCGGATAACGCCCTGTTTACTGGCAATGTTATTGTTCAGCAAGGCAATAGCACCCTAACGGCGAACCAGGTGGAACTGACACAGGTACAGAAACCCGGTGAAGTCATTCCCCTTCGTACCGTTACCGCCACCGGCGATGTAAACTATGACGATCCGCAAATCAAACTGAAAGGACCAAAAGGCTGGTCAAATCTGAACACCAAAGATACTGATATGGACAAAGGTAAATATCAGATGGTGGGCCGTCAGGGCCGTGGTGATGCAGATTTGATGAAATTGCGCGATCAGAGCCGCTACACCATTTTGGAAAACGGCACATTTACCTCTTGCCTACCCGGAGATAACAGTTGGAGCGTGGTTGGCTCAGAGGTCATTCATGACCGCGAAGAACAAGTGGTTGAAGTCTGGAATGCTCGTTTTAAAATTGGCAAAGTCCCGGTGTTTTACAGCCCTTATATGCAATTGCCAGTAGGTGATAAACGCCGTTCGGGTTTCTTGATCCCAAATGCTAAATTCACCAGTAACAATGGTTTTGAGTTTTCACTCCCTTATTACTGGAATATTGCCCCCAACTTTGATGCCACCATTACGCCACACTATATGGAAAGGCGCGGGTTGCAATGGCAAAACGAGTTCCGCTATTTGCTGGCACCGGGTTCAGGCACCATGGCATTAGACTGGTTGCCCAATGACCGTATCTATACAGGGCCTGACGGCACAGATAAAAATGCCACCCGCTGGTTATACTACTGGGGCCATTCTGGTGTGATGGATCAAGTTTGGCGCTTCAACATCAACTATACCCGAGTCAGCGACCCCGCTTACTTTACTGATTTAACCTCTCAGTACGGTTCGACAACCGATGGCTACGCGACACAAATATTCACTGCCGGCTATGCCAATGAAAACTGGAATGCGACTCTGTCTTCCAAGCAGTTCCAGGTATTTACTGCTGCAGGTAACAGCAATGCCTACCGTGCCCAGCCACAGTTGGACATGAACTACTATAAAAACGATGTTGGTCCATTTGATATGCATGTCTATGGTCAGGCGGCCAAATTCACTAGTGTCAATCCGAATAACCCGGAAGCCAGCCGTTTCCATATTGAACCTACGGTTAACCTACCCTTATCTAATAGCTGGGGAAGCATAAATACAGAAACCAAGCTGTTGGCCACCCATTATCAACAGGATATTCCGGCCAGTTTTGCTGACAATGCTAGCAACCCCAAACTGAAAGACTCAGTAACCCGAGTCCTACCACAGTTTAAAATGGATGGTAAGGTGGTATTCGATAGGTCAATGGACTGGGCGACGGGTTTTACCCAAACATTGGAGCCTCGCGCACAATATCTCTACGTCCCTTACCGGAACCAAGATGATATCTATATATATGACACCACGTTGATGCAGTCGGACTACTCTGGCCTGTTCCGTGATCGTACCTATAGTGGCTTGGACCGTATTGCATCGGCTAATCAGGTATCTACCGGTTTAACCTCTCGCATATATGATGATGCACGGGTTGAACGTTTTAATGTCTCTGTAGGTCAAATCTATTACTTTAGTCGATCACGCACAGGTAATACCGAAGCCATCGATGACAGTAACGATACAGGGAGCCTAGTTTGGGCTGGTGATACTTTTTGGCGGATCAACGATCAACTGGGCCTGAAGGGCGGCGCACAGTATGATACGCGGCTGGGGAGTTTGACCTTAGGTAACGCTATAATGGAATATAGAAAAGACGCTGATCGTATGATTCAATTGAATTACCGCTACGCGAGCCCAAAATATATTCAGGCTGCTGTCCCTAAAGTATACAACCCTGACTACCAGCAAGGCATCTCTCAGGTAGGTACCACTGCCAGTTGGCCAATAGCTGACCGTTGGGCGATCGTCGGGGCGTATTATTACGATACCAAAGCCAAACAGCCTGCCAGTCAGTTAGTTGGCCTACAATACAACACCTGTTGCTGGGCGGTAAACCTTGGCTACGAACGCAAAATAACTGGCTGGAATGCACAAGCCCAAACCAGTAAGTACGACAACAAAATAGGCTTTAACATCGAATTACGTGGTTTGAGCGGCGGCCATAGCCTTGGTACGGCTCAAATGCTGAACTCGGGTATTCTGCCTTATCAAAGTGCATTCTGATACTGTTTAACACACTGAATACAGTGAATTTTAACCCGCGATAGCGGATTACATAAATGGAAAAGGTATGAAGAACTGGAGAACGCTTATTCTCGGATTGGTCATTTGTGCCAATACCGCGTTCGCAGCACCACAAGAAGTTGATAAAGTTGCCGCGGTGGTTGATAACGGTGTTGTGTTACAAAGTGATATCGACGGCCTGCTACAATCGGTAAAAATGAACGCGCAACAATCTGGGCAGCAGGTTCCGGATGATTCGACATTGCGCCACCAAATTCTTGAACGCCTCATCATGGATAATATCCAACTGCAGATGGCCAAGAAAATGGGGATTACCATCACTGATCAGGCGCTGGATAAGGCCATTGCAGATATTGCGGCCCAAAACCGCATGACGCTAGCTCAGATGCGCAGCCGCTTAGCCGCTGATGGCCTTAGTTACGAGACTTACCGTGAGCAAATCCGCAAAGAAATGCTGACATCAGAAGTCCGTAACAATGAAGTACGTCGCCGGATAACCATTTTGCCACAAGAAGTTGAATCTCTGGCTAAGCAGATGGGTAATCAAGTCAGTGGTGATACCGAACTGAATCTCAGCCACATCCTGATTCCATTGCCAGAAAACCCAACGCAGCAGCAAGTTGATCAAGCTGAAGATCTGGCGAACAAATTGGTTGCTGACATTAAAGGTGGCGCGGATTTTGGTAAATTAGCTATCGCGAACTCAGCTGACTCTCAAGCCCTGAAAGGTGGCCAAATGGGGTGGGGAAAATTGCAGGAGTTACCTTCACTGTTTGCCGAGAGACTGCAATCGGCGAGTAAAGGCGAGATTGTCGGCCCTATCCGTTCAGGTGTCGGGTTCCATATTTTGAAAGTGAATGACATGCGTGGTGCGGATCAAACCATTTCGGTTACTGAAGTGAATGCCCGGCACATCCTGTTGAAGCCTTCACCAATGATGACCGACGAGCAAGCTCGCGCTAAGTTGGAAGCCGCCGCCGCTGAGATTAAAAGCGGAAAAACAAGCTTCGCGACTATCGCCAAAGAAATTTCGCAGGATCCCGGATCCGCGATGCAAGGCGGGGAACTGGGTTGGGCATCACCCGATATTTACGATCCAGCATTCCGTGATGCATTGATGAAACTGAAGAAAGGTGAAATCAGTCCCCCTGTTCACTCTTCCTTCGGCTGGCACCTCATTCAGGTTGTCGATACCCGTCAAGTAGATAAAACGGATGCCGCACAGAAAGATCGGGCGTACCGCATGCTCTTCAACCGTAAATTTGCTGAAGAAGCACAAACCTGGATGCAAGAGCAGCGTGCTGCTGCTTATGTAAAAATTCTTGATGGTAGTAATGCACAACCACAATAATCGTATAGTCATCACCCCCGGCGAGCCAGCCGGGGTTGGGCCAGATTTAGCCGTTGCTCTGGCTCAACAGGATTGGCCCGTTGAACTGATAGTATGCGCGGATCCGGCCTTACTATTGGCCCGAGCCAGCCAACTTAATCTGCCCCTGCAATTGCGTGAGTACCAAGCTGACCAGCCTGCAATAGCACAGCAAGCAGGGTCACTGACTATTTTACCTGTAAAAACAGCCGTTAATGTAGTCCCTGGCAAGCTTGATGTCGGTAACAGTCACTATGTTGTTGAGACCTTAGCCAAGGCTTGTGATGGCGCGATCAGTGGTGAATTCGCTGCATTGGTCACGGGCCCGGTACAAAAAAGTATTATCAATGATGCCGGCATCCCCTTCATTGGGCATACCGAATTCTTTGCTGACCGCAGCCACTGCCAGAGGGTGGTGATGATGCTGGCAACTGAAGAGTTGCGCGTGGCTTTAGCGACCACCCACTTGCCATTATTGGCGGTGCCAGGTGCCATTACGCAAGCCAGCTTACATGAAGTAATCACCATCCTTGATAACGACCTAAAAACCAAGTTTGGTATTGCTCAGCCGCAGATTTATGTTTGTGGGCTTAATCCTCATGCTGGCGAAGGTGGTCATATGGGCCATGAAGAGATCGATACGATTATTCCTGCCCTAAATACACTGCGTCAGCAAGGGATAAACCTCGTTGGCCCACTACCGGCAGATACCCTGTTTCAACCGAAATATCTGCAACATGCAGATGCCGTTCTCGCTATGTATCACGATCAGGGACTGCCAGTATTGAAATATCAAGGGTTTGGCCGAGCCGTCAATATCACTCTCGGTTTGCCCTTTATCCGCACTTCTGTGGATCACGGTACCGCTTTAGAACTCGCCGCAACCGGTACTGCCGATGTTGGCAGTTTCATTACGGCATTAAACTTAGCCATCAAAATGATAA
The DNA here is from genome assembly GCF_001053095.1 of Yersinia similis. GTDB lineage: Bacteria > Pseudomonadota > Gammaproteobacteria > Enterobacterales > Enterobacteriaceae > Yersinia > Yersinia similis. The sequence continues at coordinate 182,362 of NZ_CGBP01000004.1, forward strand.
ATAACAGCAATGAATAATAGAGTCCACCAAGGGCATTTTGCCCGCAAACGCTTTGGACAAAACTTTTTAAACGATCAGTTTGTCATCGACAGTATTGTCTCCGCGATCCACCCAGTTCCTGGCGAAGCGGTCGTTGAGATCGGCCCCGGTTTAGGTGCCTTAACCGAACCCGTCGCGGCTCGTATGGATCACATGACCGTCATTGAGCTGGATCGCGATCTGGCGGCACGCCTGGCTAGCCATCCTCAACTGAAAGATAAGCTAACCATTCATCAGCAAGATGCGATGAAAGTAAACTTCTCCGAACTGTCAGAGCAAGCGGGGCAACCATTACGGGTATTTGGTAACCTGCCATACAATATTTCTACACCGCTGATGTTCCATCTTTTCAGCTATACTGATGCTATCCGCGACATGCATTTCATGTTGCAAAAAGAGGTTGTTAACCGCTTGGTTGCTGGCCCCAACAGTAAAGCTTATGGCCGTCTGACCGTCATGGCGCAATACTATTGCAATGTGATCCCAGTTTTGGAAGTACCGCCGACTGCGTTTACTCCAGCCCCTAAAGTTGATTCCGCAGTTGTGCGCCTCATTCCACATGTGCAAATGCCTCACCCGGTCGGTGACGTTCGTATGCTGAGCCGTATTACTACGCAAGCATTTAACCAACGTAGAAAAACGGTGCGCAATAGCTTAGGTGATTTATTCACTTCAGAGCAATTAATCGAATTAGGTATCGACCCGATACTCAGGGCAGAAAATATTTCGGTAGCGCAGTACTGTAAGCTAGCTAACTGGCTTTCAGCTCAATCGACACCGCAAAAATAAGCAGGAGCACATCATGATTGAACAGCCCCGTATTTGTGTGCAGGTACAAAGTATCTATGTGGAAACGCAATCGATACCCGAAGAGGAGCGTTTCGTCTTCGCCTATACCGTTACCGTTCGTAATTTAGGGCGTTCAAACGTGCAACTGCTTGGCCGCTATTGGTTAATCACCAATAGCAATGGCCGCCAGACTGAAGTTCAGGGAGAAGGGGTTATCGGCGAACAACCACTTATCCTGCCAGGTAATGAATTTCAATATACCAGCGGTGCTGTTCTGGAAACCCCGCTGGGTACTATGGAAGGGCATTACGAAATGATTGATCACCTTGGACAGGCCTTCCGTACTGCAATTCCGGTATTCCGCTTAGCGATCCCAGCCCTGATCCATTAACCCTGACTAATTAACTATGTCTACTTATCTTATTGGTGATATTCATGGCTGCCTCGATGAATTACTTGCGCTTTTAGCCCAGGTGAACTTCGATCCACAGCAGGATACTTTATGGCTGACGGGCGATTTAGTTGCCCGTGGTCCCGCTTCATTGGATGTTTTACGTTATGTACGTTCGTTAGGACCCGCTGTTCGTATGGTGCTGGGTAACCATGACCTGCATTTGCTGGCCGTTTACGCGGGTATCAGCCGTAATAAACCGAAAGATCGTATTACCCCACTGCTGGATGCACCCGATGCTGATGAGCTGATTAATTGGCTACGTCGCCAACCCGTTTTGCAAGTTGATGACCAGCTTAAATTGATTATGGCCCACGCAGGCATCACACCACAGTGGGATATTGAAACAGCCAAAATGTGCGCTCGAGAAGTTGAAGCGGTATTGAGCAGTGACAGTTATCCGCTATTTTTGGATGCGATGTACGGCGATATGCCAAACAACTGGTTACCAGAGCTCACAGGGCTGGCACGTTTACGCTTTAGTACCAATGCACTTACGCGGATGCGCTTTTGCTTCCCGAATGGGCAACTTGATATGATTTGCAAAGACACGCCAGAAAATGCGCCAGCCCCTCTCAAACCTTGGTTTGAACTACCAAGGCTCGTTGACCCTGAATATTCAATTATTTTTGGTCATTGGGCATCATTGGAAGGTAAAGGTGTACCAGAGGGGATATATGGACTGGATACTGGCTGTTGCTGGGGAGGGGATTTAACCCTACTTCGTTGGGAAGATAAACGTTATTTCACACAGCGCGCTTTCAAAGCCGAGGCTGAAATTAATAATAGCAATGGATTTGCAGCGGGCGAAAAAGTACAACACTAATTGGTGTAATGCCAAATTAATCTTGTAAAGACGCTAATTAAAGACGCATGAGCCTATGCGTCTTTAGATTTCACCTATAATTAACAGCATCACTGTCTATTTTTATAATCATCTACAATATCATCGTCAAGCCGTGTAAATGTACAGTCATTTACTGATGTTCCAGTACAAATATAATATTCCTTACCTGATGTGGTTGTTTTTTCCCAGAACATATGCCCCATAAGTGAAACAAATACACCTTCGAGAGCTAATGCTCGCTCATCATGAAAATACATATCAACACTGCCTGATTCTAAAGCGTAAGTGCAATTGTTTAACTTGCCAATATCCATATTAAATTCATTATAAGGAATATACTTTACATATAGGAAATGTCGTACATCCCCGCTATTTTCCACGCCAACAGCCCCCCCTAACCATTTACCATCAGGTGTTGTATAAACCCCCTTCTGATGATTTATTTCAGATTTATTTGGGCAGGAAGAGAGTTCATTCGCCATAACATATGGCGCAGACAATATTAGAGATAAAAACAGCATAGATTTTTTCATTTATTTTCCTCACACTTATTATTTACCCCATAAAAAATAATCATTTCAATTTAATAGAATTAATAATTTAAATTATCTAACTGAATAATAAGATTATTTTATTTGTGGTGATATTGTTAACATTATTACTCGGCAGTCACCCTAGGCAAGAGGACCGGAATATCTGGCGCGATTTCTGCAATTTTCGCATCAGATGGACGTGTAAAAGAGCAGTCTTCGGCTTTATCCGCACTACAGGTGTAGCTTGTATAGGGAACATTATCTGTATTTTTTATCCACGTTGGATTATCAACAATAGATATATACAATCCTTTATTTACCAGAACTTTATTATCTCTCATTTTCATTTGTAAAATACCGGCATCCAGCAGGTAACTGCATTGAACTAAAACACCTAGCGCCCGATCATTCCCTCCATGAGGATAATAAAATGCTTGCAAAAAATGAGCTACATTACCTTTATTCTCACCTCCTTGCGTCGTACCATACCAACGTAGATTAGCCGATTTATAATCGCTCAACACATGGTTAATTTCATTCGCTTCTGGGCATCTTGTTATTTCTATAGCAGAAGTAAAAGGGGAAAGTAAAAATAAAGATGATAGTGTTAGTAATGTTGATTTTTTCATTTTACACCTCATTGGCAATAAAATTAAAAATAGAATTAAAAATAGAATTAAAACCTTATGTAAACCAGAAATTAGAATTTATCATGTAGAACGAAAGCTAAAAATATTAAATAATAATGACGTTTATCCATTAAGTAATAAATTTATTTTTCTAAATGAAACAGGCCCATTATTACCTAATGGGCCTCAGACTGCTGACAAACCCCGATGACTCAATCTTGAACGGTGAGGATAGGCAGAGGAGTAAAGCGTCCGCGCCAGGGGAGGGCGCGGCTCGAGCCCCAGGGAAGGCTATTTTTATACAGGGAAGCCGGCGTCTTTACGATCTGCCTGTTCTCTCCGTTGCAGGCACTTTGTCAATAACCTCAGGCCCATTATTACCTAATGGGCCTGTTTTCTAATTGTTTTGATGTGAATATATTATTAGCGGCGCTCTAGAATTTCGAAGCAATAACTGTGTGAGTTAGCTTCATCGGCATCATGAAACTCACTGAATACGCTTTCCCATTCGTCTGGCTCATAATCAGGGAAGTGAGTATCACCACCAACCTCCGCATCAATATGTGTGAGATACATACGATTTGCGCGGTCTAAGAATTGCTGATAGACACGGCCACCGCCCATGACCATCACTTCTTCCACATCGCTGGCAAACACCAATGCTTCTTCAATTGAGGCCGCCCATGTCACACGTTCATCAGAACCAGGTTGGCTACTGATGACAATATTCAATCTTCCCGGCAGGGGACGACCAATAGATTCGAAGGTCTTACGACCCATAATTACCGGTTTGTTTAGCGTGTTACGTTTGAACCACGCTAAATCAGCCGGTAAATGCCATGGCATAGCGTTTTCCATACCAATAACGCGATCTGCTGCTAATGCAGCGATCAGGCTGATAATCATTGTTAAACCCTGTAGGCTGCAAGAGCCAGTCCCGAAAAATTGTTCACACTATACGTAAAGCCTAATCAAGCGTCGATAGCGATAAGTAAGCGAATGATACATATAGGACTGCTCTTAGCCTAGTGTAGCGGCCGATTTAAAAAAAAGCCTTATACACCAGGGCGTTTACGATATAACCATAGTCCTGGCAATGATAAACCAATCGACAACGCTCCAACGATAAATGAGGCTTTCAAGAAATTCGTCACCATAGTGGACATTAATGCTTCGGTATAACCCAGATGAGAAATCTCAACCACCGATATCATGGCGGTATAAGCGGAAATTCCAGGGAACATGGGAATGACAGCCGCAACGGTGAAAACTTTAGGGTGTGCAAGCAGCCAACGTGACCAATTGATCCCAATCACCCCAATCATAATTGAAGCCAATAGTGAAGCCAGCTCTATATTCATACCAAAATGGATCATCAACATACGTGAACCATGACCGATTGCACCCAATAGTGCGCAATAACGCAGCGCACGGACCGGTACATTGAATACCATGGCAAAGCCCAACGCCGGGATCGCAGCTAGCACCATGTCCTGTAGTAATGCCCACAGTAAACTCACGCCCACCCCCGCAAACCCCAAAGTGCCATCGCGAATACCACCCCAATACAAGTTGATAGGGTCAGTAAGCTGGCCATCGCCCAACGCGCCAATCCCGTATTAACATGTCCTTTAAACATATCTGCCACCGCATTAATCAGTGGGAAGCCCGGAACCAATAGCAAGACACTGGCCGCCATCGCCACACTGGAAGCCTGTTCGAAAAACGGTAAGCGCATTAATAGACCAGAGGTTGATGTCGCCACAAAAGCGGTAATGCAAAAATTAATTAATGGATTCATATGGCGGGCCGTCAGGCTTTGGCGTACAAACATCGCCAGCCCACTGGCTACAAAGCTGATAGAGAAGGCATCCCAACCACCGCCGTTCAATTTACTGAAACAACCGCAGGAGAGCGCTACCATGATGACCACCAGCCAGCGCGGATAACGTAGAGGTTTAATATTTTCAAAACGTTTCTCTACGTCTTTCGCATCCAGCAAACGGTGCTCTGCGAGGATCACAATATGCTGGACCTCAGTGACTACCTGCATATTAATGCCACGATCCGTATTCTTGCGGGTTGATGTCAGGCAATTTCCCTGGCTAATCGTGGTTAGCACCACCGCATTGGCCGAAATAGAACTTTCAACGCTATCCATACCCAGAGCCATACCAAGACGCGCCGATAACTGCTCAACCAGCATACTTTCCGCACCATGTTGCAACAGCAATAAGGCACATTTGATACATAACCGAGTAATATCTCGCTGCTGATGATGCGGCACATCACTGTTTATTACATTCCCCAGGCTCATATTTGTGCATCACTATCCGTCAAAAGAGTAGAAGAGAGCTCCAACGTTATTGGCATTACAGCAAGCGAATGACAAATCGTCAGGAACCTATTTGAACCACATTTATGCTAGCCCATAGGATAAAATTCATTAATTTCAATAAACTGACTCATATCGGTGATTTAGCTGCTCGCTGCGCTGTAACGTCAAGTCAAGTCCAGTCAAAAAGACATAAATGCTAAATCCCGTCACTGCTAACAACAAAATGGCATCAGATAACCAATAAGAATAATGCAAGGAATGCTAAGTGGCGTTATTATCGCCAGATTGCTTCACACCCATTCGGTAATCAAGATGCTTGAAACTTCGTTATTTGTCGCGACACTCGCGACATTGGGGATGCTCTCCCCCGGACCTGATTTTTTTCTGGTGATCAAAAACGCTGCTCGCTATCGCCGCACTGCCGCCATGATGACGGCACTTGGTGTGATTTTGGGTGTTGCGACGCATATGTCTTACTGTGTGGCCGGTCTGGCGGTCGTTATCACAACCACGCCATGGTTATTCAATTTGCTGAAATATGCCGGGGCCTGCTACCTGATCTGGATTGGTATTCAAGCACTGCTATCACGGGGAGAAAGTAAGCTTAGTATTGATAACGCTACACAGTATCCCATCTCGCTCAAAGCCGCATTTTTGCAAGGGTACCTCTGCAATCTATTAAATCCAAAAGCGACTCTTTTCTTCCTCGCCGTTTTCACGCAAATATTGCAGATAAACTCCGGCATAGGAGAAAAACTATGGTATGCCTCAATCATCTGGGTACTGGCCGTAATTTGGTGGCCTTTGCTGGTGATCCTGATCCAAAGCGCGCCAGTACGCCGCGGTTTAGCCAAAACACAAAAAATTGTCGATAAAGTGTTAGGTGGCCTGTTGATCGGCCTTGGCATCAAAGTCGCATTGGGTTAACACCGCTAAATCTGAGTAAAGCATTCCACTATTGAGATGGCCGTCTACAATGACTGTCTACTATCCACAATAGTGTTGGCGATAACATTGATCTTCACCAAGGTTGCTTAAGAGAAATCTTGCCTTTATTGCTACACACACCATGTATTGCCACACACACCATGGCTAAACTGCGGACGTAAAAAAGGGCGATGTCGCCATCGCCCTTGATTTTCGCCACGGATGAAAACGTCAATTACGCTTTCATATTCTTAATCTTAGCATGCATCTCTTGCACCGAAATCACTTGCTCGGTTGGATCCGCATTTAATGCCATCGCCGTGGCAAAGCCACCGTTCAAGGTCGTATCGTAATGTACTTTATATTGTAAAGCACTGCGACGGATCAGCTTGGAATCTTCAATCGCCTGACGCCCAGCGGTGGTATTCACGATATAGGTGTACTCGCCATTCTTAATACGGTCCTGAATGTGCGGACGACCTTCATGCACCTTATTAACCAAACGTGGATTTATCCCCGCCTCGCCCAGTACAACCGCAGTGCCATGTGTTGCATCCAGTTCAAAGCCTTGTTTTAGCAGCTTCGCTGCCAGATCTACCACCCGGTGCTTATCCCCTTCACGGACGGATAATAGCGCACGCCCACTCTTTTTCATGCCAGATTGACTGCCCAACATCGCTTTAGAGAACGCCTCAGCGAAGGTACGGCCAACCCCCATGACTTCACCGGTAGAGCGCATTTCTGGCCCTAAAATTGGGTCAACGCCGGGGAATTTGTTAAACGGCAGTACCACTTCTTTGACTGAGTAGTAAGGCGGGATAATTTCTTCCAGAATACCCTGCTCCGCCAGTGACTGACCGACCATCACACGAGCTGCAATTTTTGCCAGTGGCATACCGGTCGCTTTAGACACGAAAGGTACAGTACGGGCAGCACGGGGGTTAACCTCAATCAGGTAAACTTCGTTGTTTTTCACCGCAAACTGCACATTCATCAGGCCGCGGACACAGAGTTCAAAGGCCAGTTTTTCCACTTGTTGGCGCATCACATCCTGAATTTCTTTGCTCAGGGTGTAAGCAGGCAATGAACAGGCTGAGTCACCAGAGTGAACCCCGGCTTGCTCTATGTGTTCCATAATGCCGCCGATCAACACGCGTTCACCATCACAAATGGCATCGACATCCACTTCAACGGCATCATCAAGGAAGCGGTCAAGCAATACCGGCGCATCATTCGATACACTGACGGCATTCTGGAAGTAACGGCGCAGGTCAATCTCGTCATAAACGATTTCCATCGCGCGGCCACCCAAAACATAAGAAGGGCGTACGACCAGTGGATAGCCCAGACCAGTGGCTTTTTCCACTGCCTGCTCGATAGTCGCTACGGTGGCATTCGCTGGCTGTTTCAGGCCCAGACGATTTACCGCCTGCTGGAAACGCTCACGGTCTTCGGCACGGTCAATGGCATCCGGGCTGGTCCCAATAATGGGTACGCCAGCCGCTTCCAACTCACGGGCCAATTTCAATGGTGTCTGACCACCGTACTGCACGATAACGCCCTGTGGCTTCTCAATACGGACGATTTCCAACACATCTTCCAGTGTGACTGACTCAAAGTAGAGACGATCAGAGGTGTCATAATCGGTTGAAACCGTCTCAGGGTTACAGTTCACCATGATGGTTTCGTAACCGTCTTCACGCAGTGCCAGTGAAGCGTGTACGCAGCAATAGTCGAACTCAATACCTTGTCCGATACGATTCGGGCCACCACCCAGCACCATCACTTTCGGACGATCGCTGGTTGGGTTAGATTCGCACTCTTCCTCGTAGGTGGAGTACATGTAAGCCGTATCCGTCGAGAACTCTGCCGCGCAGGTATCGACACGCTTATAAACCGGGTGTAAACCATATTTGTAACGCAGTTTACGGACTTCACTTTCTGCTGCGCCGACCAATTTAGCCAAACGAGCATCGGCGAAACCTTTACGTTTCAAGTGACGCATAAATTCAGCAGTCAAGCCGTTGATACCAAGTTCTGCTACGCTCTCTTCCAAACGAACCAGCTCTTCAATCTGTACCAGGAACCAGCGATCAACATTGGTCAGATTGAACACACCATCAACCGACATGCCCGCACGGAAAGCATCAGCGATATACCAGATACGTTCTGCACCCGCTTCTTTCAGTTCACGACGAATTTTAGTCAGTGCTTCTGGATCATCCAGGCTCACTTTCGGGTCAAAACCGGTCGCGCCCACTTCCAGCCCGCGCAGTGCTTTTTGCAGTGATTCTTGCTGCGTGCGGCCAATGGCCATCACTTCACCCACAGATTTCATTTGCGTGGTCAAACGGTCGTTGGCACCCGCAAATTTTTCAAAGTTAAAGCGTGGGATCTTGGTAACAACATAGTCGATGGAAGGCTCAAAGGATGCCGGGGTGCGGCCACCGGTGATGTCATTCATCAATTCATCCAGTGTGTAACCGACAGCCAGTTTTGCGGCAATTTTAGCAATCGGGAAACCGGTTGCTTTAGAGGCCAGCGCTGAAGAGCGGGAAACACGCGGGTTCATCTCAATGACAATCAAACGACCATTTTTTGGGTTGACTGAGAACTGTACGTTAGAGCCCCCGGTTTCCACCCCGATTTCACGCAGTACCGCCATAGAGGCATTACGCATGATTTGGTACTCTTTGTCAGTCAGGGTCTGAGCCGGTGCGACAGTGATAGAGTCGCCGGTGTGAATCCCCATAGCATCGAAGTTCTCAATGGAACAGACGATGATGCAGTTGTCGTTTTTATCGCGAACAACTTCCATCTCGTACTCTTTCCAGCCAATCAGCGATTCGTCAATCAACAACTCTTTGGTTGGTGACAAATCCAGACCGCGCTCGCAGATCTCTTCGAACTCTTCACGGTTATAAGCGATACCGCCACCAGTGCCCCCCATAGTAAAGGATGGGCGGATAATGCACGGGAAGCCCACATCGGCTGCAACAGCCAGTGCTTCTTCCATGTTATGCGCGATACCTGAGCGGGCTGTATCCAGACCAATTTTCTTCATCGCGATATCAAAGCGACGGCGGTCTTCAGCTTTATCAATGGCATCAGCGGTCGCACCAATCATGGTGACGCCAAATTCTGCCAGAACGCCCTGACGCTCCAGTTCCAATGCACAGTTCAGTGCAGTTTGGCCACCCATCGTAGGCAAAACTGCATCTGGACGCTCTTTTTCGATAATCTTACGCACCACTTCCCAATGAATTGGCTCAATATAAGTTGCATCGGCCATTTCCGGGTCAGTCATGATAGTCGCCGGATTGGAGTTCACCAAAATGACACGGTAGCCCTCTTCGCGCAGTGCTTTACACGCTTGGGCACCTGAGTAGTCAAACTCACAAGCCTGGCCGATAACGATCGGGCCTGCGCCCAGAATCAGGATGCTTTTTATATCTGTACGTTTTGGCATGGTCTTCGCTCCTGATTATTTATGGCTGTTACTACGGTTAAGGCACGCGGATGAAGCTCGGTAAGCCTCAATCAGTTCGATAAAATGATCAAACAATGGCGCGGCATCATGCGGGCCGGGGCTGGCTTCTGGGTGCCCCTGAAAGCTGAACGCCGCTTTATCCGTACGGTGAAGCCCTTGCAGAGAACCATCAAATAAAGAGACATGCGTAGTCCGCAGGTTGGACGGCAATGAGGTTTCATCAACTGCGAAGCCATGGTTTTGCGCAGTAATCATCACACAGCTAGCATCCAGATCTTTCACCGGATGGTTACCTCCGTGGTGACCGAACTTCATTTTTACTGTTTTAGCACCACTCGCCAGCGCCAGCAATTGGTGGCCCAGACAGATGCCGAATACCGGGATATCCGTTTCCAGGAAGCGCTTGATGGCGGCGATCGCGTAATCACATGGCTCTGGATCCCCAGGACCATTGGATAAGAAGATGCCATCTGGATTCAGTTTCAGAACGTCCTCAGCGGGTGTCTGCGCCGGAACAACGGTCAGACGGCAACCGCGATCAACCAACATACGCAGAATATTACGCTTCACACCATAATCGTAAGCTACCACATGGAATGGCAAATCTTCTGGTTGCTTCGCCGCAGGCAAATCACCTTCCAGTGTCCAACTGCCTTGCAACCAGTGATACATCTCTTTGGTGGTCACTTCTTTCGCCAGATCCATCCCTTTCAAGCCTGGAAATGCTTTCGCTTTTTCCAATGCCAGGGCCGCGTCGGACAAGCTCCCAACAATAATACAGCCGTTCTGTGCCCCTTTTTCGCGCAGCAAGCGAGTCAGCTTACGAGTATCGATATCGGCAATCGCCACAATATTGTGCCGCTTGAGATACTCGGATAAGCCTTCTTCATTACGGTAGTTGCTGGCAATCAATGGCAGGTCACGAATAACAAGACCTTGGGCGTGTACTGCGGAGGATTCTTCATCGGAGGCATTAGTGCCGACATTGCCGATATGAGGATAAGTAAGAGTAACGATTTGGCGGGAGTAGGAAGGATCAGTGAGGATTTCTTGATAACCGGTCATCGACGTATTGAAGACCACTTCCCCCACTGCCGTACCTTCTGCCCCGATGGCCCGACCGTGGAATTGGGTTCCGTCTTCGAGAACCAATAGCGCTGACTTAATCAAAACATCCTCCAGGGGAATAAACAGTCACATTATCTGCATATTAATTCATATCTAGTGTTCTAAATCAATGCAAAAACTGCTCTCAAAGCTAATTTTTGGCAAATTGGGCGCATTTTAATGATGAGTAACGCTTTTGTCTAGCCAAAGCACCATTTTTTCTCTATTTTTTGCCGTTCTCATCAAAATGTGCGGATTATAGCGGTAAAAACACAAGCTAACTTAGCATAGTAAACGGTTGCGATGGCGGCTCACTGAAAAATATCGTTCTAAGCAGTCAAAAATACACCCGATGGCTTAAACGAAGGGTTTAAAGAGATGAAATCGAGATTAAACACAATAAAAAATACATTATTTAACTAAAAGCACACCAAGTGCTTATTTTAAATTTAAAATAAAAAAGGACAATAAAATATTGCCCTACAATCAATAGATTATGATAAAAAACCACATCACTGGCCGTATTTTACAGCATTAAAGCTCGTTAAGATTCAGCACATCACGCATATCAAACAAGCCATTATCATGCTTACCAAGCCAAATGGCAGACTTAACCGCCCCATGGGCAAAAGTCATCCTGCTCGTCGCTTTATGAGTGATCTCAACCCGTTCGCCGATATCAGCAAACATCGCCGTGTGTTCACCCACAATATCGCCAGCACGCACGGTCGCGAAACCGATAGTCCCCGGTTTACGTTCACCGGTATAGCCTTCACGGCTATAAACTGCACAATCGTTCAAGGAGCGCCCCATAGCATCAGCAATCGCCTCCCCCATTGCCAGCGCCGTTCCTGATGGTGCATCTACTTTGTGGCGGTGATGGGCTTCGATAATTTCAATATCAGTATAATCGCCCATGACTTTTGCGGCCTTTTCCAGCAATTTCAGTACCACATTCACCCCAACACTGAAGTTCGCTGCGAATACAATACCAATGTCTGCTGCAGCCTCACTAATGGCCGCTTTACCTGCATCATCAAAACCTGTGGTACCAATCACCATCGCTTTCCGATGCTGACGGCAAATAGCTAAATGTTCCAACGTACCTTCTGGGCGGGTAAAGTCGATCAGTACGTCAAAATTATCAGTAAGTTGGGATAAATCATCGCCGACAATGACATTTAACAAGCCAACACCCGCCAGTTCTCCCGCATCACTGCCTATCAACGTGGACCCTTTACGCTCGATAGCCCCCCCTAATACAACGCCTTCCGTCTGCGTAACTGCCTGAATTAATTGCCGCCCCATCCGTCCGCCCGCGCCGACAATAGCAATACGAATTGTTGAATCAGTCATACGTCCCCTTAAAATGTGTCCTCTACCCTGACCAGGGTTCAGATTAGCCGCCTGCTATTGACTCTACCAGCCTATTTAATCTGTATTAGAAAAAAATGATACTCGTGCATTTTTATCAGTGAAACCACTCAATCCGTTACATAACACTGAATAAACAGCAGTTAGTGAAATTTTACGGGTAAGTAAAGACCTTCTTTATTCTGCTAAGGCTCTCCAACTATTTATATGCCTTTTGTTGCTATTTCGCATATTCATGCAATTATTTTGCACACTATTTTTTCATGCCGCATCTACATGATGGTTAGATTTCCACAGGGACAATATCAATCTCCCCTTAGTGCTCCAATAAAAAAGCAGCCGCAAAGGGCTGCTTTCATCAGTAAATACATATCGAGTAAACACCTATCTGATCGGCAAAGAAACACCTTAATCAGTCGATCTGTTTAACCTCAACACGTAATTCTTTTGGTACTTCAAAAACAATACTTTCTTCGCGGCCACTGAGTTCAATCGATTCACCAGCGCCGAGATCTTTTAAGCGTGCAATCACTTGCTGTACCAAAATATCGGGGGCGGATGCGCCAGCGGTAACACCGATACACTTGGCACCCTGTAACCAAAATTCCTGAATATCTGCGGCAGAATCAATCAGATAAGCGGGCTTGCCCATTCGCTGTACCAGCTCGGCCAATCGGTTAGAGTTAGAGGAGTTTTTCGACCCCACGACCAATACGATATCGGCATCATTTGCCAGATTACGTACTGCCTCTTGCCGATTGGTTGTGGCATAGCAAATATCATCTTTGCGTGGGCCGACTATCTTTGGGAAACGCGTGTTCAACGCATCGATCACAGCGGAGGTATCATCGACCGATAAGGTGGTCTGCGTCATAAAACACAGATTATTCTCATCTTTGACGTTCAACTGCCAAACGTCATCAGGCGATTCAACCAAATACATACCCCCGTTAGGGTTGCTGTATTGCCCCATAGTCCCTTCTACTTCTGGATGACCTGCATGGCCGATCAAAATAGCTTCTTTACCCTTACGGCTCGCACGGGCAACTTCCATATGGACTTTGGTAACCAATGGACAGGTCGCATCAAACAGCATCGTCAAATTACGCGAACGGGCCTCTGCCCGAACAGCCTGTGACACACCATGGGCCGAGAAAATCAAAATGGAGCCATCTGGCACCTCTGAAATTTCCTCGATAAAGATAGCACCGCGCTCGCACAGGCTATCAACTACATAGCGGTTATGTACTACCTCATGGCGTACATAAATTGGCGCGCCATACATTTCTATCGCGCGTTCAACAATACTGATAGCCCGGTCAACACCGGCACAAAAGCCACGTGGATTAGCCAGCAATATCTGCATAGACAACCTCCTGTTGGGGGTCAATCTCCAGTATTTCAAGTTCAAAACTGACAGAGTGCCCAGCCAACGGGTGATTAAAATCAACAGTAATAGACTCTTCTGCGACTTCCCGCACGACACCCGGCATTTCACTGCCATCGCGAGAGCTGAATAACATGATGGTGCCGGCATCAGGCACACCGGTCTCAGAAAAATCACGTGGGGTGAAATACTGAATAAGATCCGGATTTTCCACACCAAAAGCATCTTCAGGCCGTAATGTAAAAGCGTGCTTATCGCCCACGGTCAGCCCCAACAATTGCTGTTCCAGTGCATCAGAAAGGCTGTTATCACCTAAACGAAAGAGCGCCGGTTTACCGTGAGTGTGTGTTGACTCAGCCGTTGAACCATCTTCAAGCTTTAGAGTGAAATGCACTAAAACAGCGCTATTATTTTGCACCGATTCAGTCGTTTTTACCGTTCCAGTATGTTGTACCGATTCGGTATCTTGTACAGATTCAGACATATCACTCATCTTTATTCACCGCGTTTTTTTCTGCCGGACTTAAGAAGCCTTCAAAGATAACCAACGCTGCACCAATGCATATCGCCACATCGGCCAGATTGAACGTCGGGAAATGCCAGTTATTGATGTAAAAATCGAGAAAATCGTTGACTGCGCCATGCACTAAACGGTCATATAAATTCCCGAGTGCACCACCGATAATTAATGCATAAGCACAATTTATCAGGCGTTGCTTTGCCGTTGAGCGATACATCATGGCCATTAATACGACGGAGATGCCTATCGCAATACCGGCAAAGAACCAACGCTGCCAACCACTTTTATCCGCCAAGAAGCTAAATGCTGCGCCAAAATTCTGCGCATAGGTTAGGTTGAAAAAAGGAATCAGTGGCACCGATTCATACAGAGCAAAGTGGGCCATGACCCACTGCTTGCTACTGATATCCAAGATGACAACGACAACTGCCAGCCATAACCAGCGCAATCCGGTCGAGCAAATAGATTTATTCATCAGGCGAACTTACGCTCCTCACCATCACCAGCAACGTTAGTGACACAGCGGCCACACAGTTCAGCGTGCTCTGCTACCAAACCGACATCTTGCGTGTAATGCCAGCAACGTGGGCACTTCTCACCGTCAGCCTTATTAAAGGTAATTTTCAATCCGGCAATTAATTCACTTTGCTGAGCATCATTGCCCGCATCAGCATAAGCGGCCACTTTAGCGGCAGAAGTCAGTAGAACAAAGCGCAGTTCATCTTGCAAACTATTCAAACGAGCTGCCAGTTCAGGCTCTGCGTATAACGTCACGGCTGCCTCTAATGAGCCACCAATGCGTTTATCGCTACGGGCCTGCTCCAACACTTTGTTCACTTCGCCGCGCACTTTCAACAATTCAGCCCAGAAAGCATCATTCATACTTTCGTTGTCCGCCAGACCAAACAGACCGTCATACCATTCTTCAGTGAAGACATATTGCTGACGCTCGCCTGGTAGATGATTCCAGATTTCATCCGCAGTAAAGGACATAATTGGGGCCATCCAGCGAACCAACGCTTCTGCAATATGGAACAATGCTGTCTGACAGCTACGGCGTGCGATGCTGTCGCCTTTCGCGGTGTACTGACGGTCTTTAATGATATCCAGATAGAAGGACCCCATCTCAACCGAGCAGAACTGCATCAGCCGTTGTACCACCAAATGGAAATCGTAATTCTCATACGCTTCCATAATCTCTGCCTGAGCTGCTTGCGCACGGCCAACCGCCCAGCGATCGACCACAACCATCTCTTCCGGTTTCACTTGATCCTGTGCCGGATCAAAACCATTTAGGTTAGCTAAGAGGAAACGTGCAGTATTACGGATACGGCGATAGGAGTCTGCAGAGCGTTTCAGAATTTCGTCAGAAACGGCAATCTCACCGGTATAATCGGTTGATGCCACCCATAGGCGCAGAATGTCACCACCCAGCTTATTCATTACATCTTGTGGGCTGATGGTGTTACCAATGGATTTGGACATTTTGCGACCCTGACCATCCACCGTAAAGCCGTGGGTCAGTACCTGGCGGTAAGGCGCTTTGCCTTTCATCGCGGTAGCAATCATCAGTGAAGACATAAACCAGCCGCGGTGCTGGTCAGAACCTTCCAGATACATATCCGGACTATGACCACCAAATTCAGGGCGGGCGTCAACGACCGAAGAATGGGTGGAGCCAGAGTCAAACCATACGTCCAGCGTATCTGGCACTTTGACATAATCCGCTGCATCGGCACCTAAAATCTCTGCCGGATCCAGATCCCACCACGCTTGAATGCCATCTTGCTCAACACGTTTGGCCACTTCTTCCATCAGTTCAATACTGCGTGGATGAAGTTGTTCGGTCTCTTTGTGAACGAACAGAGACATCGGCACACCCCAAGTACGCTGACGAGAGATACACCAGTCTGGGCGGTTTGCTACCATGGTTTCGATACGCGCCTGACCCCAATCCGGGATCCATTGCACGTCTTTGATCTCTTGAAGTGACTGCTTACGCAAACCCTTCTGATCCATGCTGATAAACCACTGCGGCGTTGCACGGAAGATAATAGGGGTTTTGTGACGCCAGCAGCATGGGTAGCTGTGGAGCAGTTTTTCAACGTGCAGCAGCGCGCCTTTCTCACGCAGTAACTCGACAACTATATCGTTGGCTTTAAACACAAACAGGCCGTCCAGCGTTGGATAAGTACCCGCCAGATAGCAACCGTTTGGACCCACAGGGTTCGCCACTTCTAAGCCATATTTTTGGCCGATAACAAAGTCATCCGGGCCGTGACCTGGTGCTGTGTGAACCGCACCGGTACCGGCATCCAATGTAACGTGGTCACCTAAAATGGCTGGAACATCAAAGCCCATAAAGGGATGGGTAAAGCGCAACAGTTCCAGATCTGAGCCTGTGCAACTTCCCAACACAACCCACTGAGTAATGCCAGCGCGCTTCATGACGCTCTCAACCAGATCGGCTGCCAGAATCAGGCACTCGCCCTCAACCTGAACCAACTGGTAAAGATATTCGGCATTCAGTGAAATAGCCCGGTTAGCAGGCAGAGTCCATGGCGTGGTAGTCCAGATAACCAGTGAGATTGGGCCGTTAACGGCAGACACACCAAATTTGGCCGCAACAGTTTCCGTATCAACCGCGTTAAAACGCACATCAATAGATTGTGACGTTTTATCGTAATATTCAACTTCTGCTTCAGCCAGCGACGAACCGCAATCGGTACACCAATGCACAGGTTTGGCACCTTTATGCAGATGACCGTTATCAATGATTTTGCTTAATGCGCGGATGATATTGGCTTCAGTTTTGAAATCCATCGTTAGGTAAGGATGGTCCCAATCACCCAACACGCCCAGGCGAATAAAATCTTTCTTCTGGCCTTCAACCTGCTCAGCGGCATATTTACGGCAAGCAGTACGGAACTCCGCAGCGCTGACTTTCTCGCCCGGCTTACCAATTAATTGTTCAACTTTTAGTTCGATCGGCAAACCATGGCAATCCCAACCGGGTATATACGGTGAATCATATCCAGCCATTCCTTTTGATTTAACAATAATATCTTTGAGAATTTTGTTAACAGAGTGACCAATATGAATGTTGCCGTTCGCATAAGGGGGGCCATCGTGCAAAATAAAGGTCTTTTTACCTTTCTTGGCCGCACGAATAATCCCGTATAAATCCTGCTCATACCAACGTTTCAGCATGTCAGGTTCACGCTTAGCCAGATCGCCGCGCATCGGGAACCCTGTTTCAGGCAAGTTCAGGGTATTCTTGTAGTCACTCATTAGATTCTCGGTTCCGTTTCGGCTAGAAATATTAAACCGGTGTCTTTAGCCCGAAAAATGTTCGGGCCGTCACCACATCGTTGGCGATTTGCTGCTTTAAGGCATCGAGCGAAGCAAAACGCTGTTCGTTGCGCAGTTTTGCGCGTAGCACCACATCAATATGGCACCCATAAAGATCCATAGTTACATCAAGCAGATGAACCTCAAGCTGCTGACGGACGCCAGCAACGGTAGGCCGGGTGCCGATATTCGCGACACCGTACAATGGCGTTGAATCCAAGCCATACACATCTACTGCATACACCCCTTTCACCGGAGCAACTAAACGTTTTAACGGCAAATTCGCCGTAGGGAAACCTATCGTCCGCCCCAGTTCATCACCGTGAACCACTCGGCCCGAAATACTGTACGGGTGACCCAATAACGTTTCGGCCAACACCAAATCATCATCATGCAGTGCCTGACGAATCGCGGTGCTGCTGATTCGCAAGCCGCCATCACAAAAACTGTCGGTGCTGATAACATCAAAACCAAACTCAGCACCGGCTTGCTGCAGTAGTTGAAAATCCCCCTGACGCCCTGCGCCAAAGCGGAAGTCATCACCTACCGTTAAAAATTTAACACCCAACTTCTCTACCAGCAACTGAGCAACAAAAGCTTGTGCTGTATTGGCGGCAAAACGTGGGTCAAACTTAACGCACAATAAATAATCAACCCCAGCCTGAGCCAGATATTTGGCTTTATCACGCAAGCGTGTCAATCGGGCTGGTGCTTTATCTGCTGCAAACAATTCCAGTGGTTGCGGTTCAAATATCATCACCATAGCGGGTAAGCCTAAACGCTGCCCCTCGCGCTTTAGTTGCTCTAATAAAGCCTGATGTCCACGGTGGACACCATCAAAGTTACCGATAGTCAGCACGCAACCATGGTGGCGTGCCCGGATATTATGTATACCGCGAATTAGCTCCATAGCTGGCTCAAAACAGTGGAAATCGCCGGATTATACCTTGTACAGCGGTTAAGGTTAACCCGCGATTGGCACCTTTAACCGAAAGTCATACCATTTTGCCAATAATCTGCAGGTAAAATCCCTTTTACTCACTTTATCCTGTAGAATACGTACGCCGTTGAATACAGAAGCAGGCTGAGATTTTTACAAGAACCACCGTCGAATCCCTTCGAGGCAGTGAACTGTGGAATTTTCTTTCGAAAGACTGTATTCCGCAGCGCGAAGCTGGTAAAATCCCGCTCCATCACAACGTAGCAAGTGCCGCCCGTACAAACGGCGCTTATTTGCACAAATCCATTGACAAACGAAGGCTAAAAGGGCATATTCCTCGGCCTTTGAATTGTCCTCAATAGAATATATTTGGGAGTTGGACCTTGGCTAATATCAAATCAGCTAAGAAACGCGCCGTACAGTCTGAGAAACGCCGCAAGCATAACGCTAGCCGTCGCTCAATGGTGCGTACCTTCATTAAGAAGGTGTATGCGGCAATTGCAGCTGGCGATAAAGACGCAGCGCAAAAAGCATTTAATGAAATGCAACCAATCGTGGATCGTCAGTCCTGTAAAGGTCTGATCCACAAAAACAAAGCAGCGCGTCATAAGTCAAACTTGGTCGCGCAAATCAACGCAATGCAGTAATTGCATTACATTGAGTGTGCTTGTAAAAAGACCGGCTTAGGCCGGTTTTTTTATATCTATCGTTTGGCCATTACGATGTTCAGTGATGTTCCCACCACTCAGCAGCAGTGGGCCTGTTTACAACGACTTGACTTAACAGTTAAACAACGCTGAAAAATCTTTGTTACATACCCGCTGTACTGCCGGATGTTGGATCATGCGCTCAGCAAAAATAACGTAGTACTCTTCCTGTACGTTATCTAAACGGCCAATTTCAATAATTTCACTATCTTTAGCATAAGTATCAGCGGCGTATATCGTTGGGGCGACAAAAATAGCATCGTGATAAACAGCAAATGCATTCATCAGGGCAGCATCATCAAATTCACCCAAAACCTCTACCTGCAGGCCTTTACTGTTAATCCAGTTGAGTAATTTTCGCCCTAACATTGAGCGGCGGCCAGGGATCAACAAACGCTTTTGCTGCAAACTGGCAGGGAAAGGTAGATCAGGGACAGGCTGGCGACAATAGAAACTGACACTGCACTCCCCCAATTTTACTGAAAACAACCCCTCTTGCTGACTGGAGTCAACCGGGCAATCAGACAAAATCATATCCAATTTGTGCTGGCTGAGCTGTTCTAACAACATCTCATGGGTGGATTCAAAACAGCGTAGATGAATTTTTTCATGCTCAACCACAGCAGTTTCCAGTACCTGACTCACTAAACGCTTCGATAATGCATCGGCGACGCCGACATCGAATAACAGGTGGGATTCTTTACGGTAGTTAACGATATCCAGCATTTCCTGGCTAAGCATAAACATTTTATCCGCGTAGCGGAAAACCAGTTGCCCCAGTTCTGAAGGGACCAATCCCCGCCCCCGCCGTTTAAATAACTTACCGCCTAAGCGCCCTTCCAGCGCTTTAATTTGGCCGGTGATTGTTTGTGGAGTCAGAAACAGTGCCTCTGCGGCTCCAACAACCGAGCCTTCTTTACAAACCTGCCAAAAATAATAAAGATGATTGAAATTAATATGTGACATTCGCATGTTGTTATCTCCTTAACATACCGCCAAGCCAGATACATGGCCTCATGCACGACAAACCATCTTTGTTATGAGACTACGCATAACGAGAGTCTAAAACTCCACCAGGCATTGCTGCCTGCATATTGGCAGCAATGCTGGATCAATAACGTGATGGTACATTACCTTACGTTAACGGCCTTCCGACGAGCGGGTAAAGCCAAACGCAGTAAGCTGTAACCCACAACAGCCGCGGTAGTAGAGCCTAGTAATATACCTAGTTTGGAATAGGTCGTCAGAGCGATATCTGTGCCTTCAAATGCCAGTGATGCGATAAATATCGACATAGTAAAGCCGATCCCACACAACACTGAAACTGCAAAAATTTGCTTAAAGTTTATTGCATCGGGCAGTTTAGCAATCCCTAACTTAACCGCGAGCCAACTAAAAGCGAAAATTCCCAACGGTTTACCGATAAACAGACCTGTTGCAATCCCCATCGGCAGTAGTGACGTCAGCCCTGCAAGAGAGACTCCTTGTAAAGAGACACCCGCATTGGCAAAAGCAAACAGTGGCAAAATTAAATAGGCAACCCACGGATGTAAACCATGCTCCAGCGATTCAGAAGGAGATCGTTGGTCTTTGGTATGCAGCGGGATCATAAAGCCAACAATCACCCCAGCCAAAGTCGCATGTACACCCGATTTAAGAATACAGACCCACAACACCAAGCCGACCAGCAGATAAGCTGATGTTTTCCCTACACCACGCCAGTTCATATACGCCAGCAAAGCAATAGCCGCAGCAGCAATACCCAAGGATTGCAATGAAACCTGCTGGGTATAGAACAACGCAATAATAATAATGACGCCAAGGTCATCAATAATGGCTAATGCCAGTAAAAAGACCTTCAGCCCGGTTGGAACCCGGTTACCTAATAGCGCCATCACTCCCAATGCAAACGCAATATCAGTCGCTGCCGGGATCGCCCACCCTTGGCGAGTCACCTCATCAGCTCCATTGAACAGTAAGTAAATCAGCGCTGGGGCTAACATCCCCCCCAATGCAGCTATCGCGGGGAAAACTGCTTTATCGCGGCCCGCCAGAGAGCCTTCCATCAACTCACGTTTAACTTCCAGCCCTACCACCAGGAAAAACACAGCCATTAGACCATCGTTAATCCACAGCAATAACGGCTTACTGATATCCAGCGAAGCTATTTTTATCGAGACGGGTATATCAAGAAATGATTGATAAACCCCTTGTAGGGAGCTGTTCGCCATCAACAACGCGATAGCGGCAGCAATAATCAGAATCAGGCCGCCGGCTGCCTCTTGGCGTAAAAATTGACGAATGATATTTGTCACAATGAATAACTCCTTACATCGGACAGAGAGCTGTTGCTCGACAAATCAAGTCACGAATTTTAAGATAATTATCAGATCGAAAAAATTCATTTTTATCACGCACAATGATCGTAAAAACCGATCTATTGATAACGCATATCACTTTACCCATATTCAAATAATGAAAAAAATCCTCGATATAAATCGAGGATTTCTTTAATTTTACTTTATTAGCTAGCTAGCCGCTAATTAACCACGCAATTAGCGTGTCAGGTCGTCAAAGAATTTTTTAACGCCATCTAAGAAGCTTTTAGCTCGCGGGCTATTTTTTTCACCAGCAGCACCTACAAAGCTCTCTTCCAGCTCACGCAGCAGTTGTTTTTGTTTTTCGCTCAGGCTAACCGGCGTTTCAACCACAACTCGGCATAACAAATCGCCTTGGCTACCGCCACGAACAGACTTAACGCCTTTGCCGCGCATGCGGAACATTTTACCTGTTTGGGTTTCAGCAGGGATTTTCAACTTAACCCGCCCATCCAATGTAGGGACTTCGATTTCGCCGCCCAATGCCGCCATTGCAAAGTTAATAGGAACCTCACAATACAGATTGTTGCCTTCGCGCTCGAAGATTGGATGCGCCTTAACTTGTACCTGGACGTACAAATCACCTGACGGTGCGCCATGCTCACCCGCCTCACCTTCACCACTTAAGCGAATGCGATCACCAGTATCAACACCCGCCGGAATTTTGACCGACAGCGTTTTAGATTTCTCAACACGACCATGCCCATGGCACTTGTTGCACGGGTCTTTAATGATTTGACCACGGCCATGACAATGAGGACACGCCTGTTGTACGGTAAAGAACCCTTGGCGCATCTGTACCTGACCTGCCCCATGGCAAGTTGGACAAGTGACCGGTGAACTCCCCGGTTTAGCGCCGCTACCGTGACAAACATCACATTCATCCAGCGTTGGGATTCGGATCTCTTTGGTTACACCACGTACGGCTTCTTCCAGTGTAAGATCCATATTGTAACGTAGATCTGAACCACGGGATGCACGCTGCTGACGCCGGCCACCACCAAAAATGTCACCAAAAACATCACCGAAGATATCGGAGAAATCAGCACCGCCGCCGCCGCCACCACCACCGAAACCACCGCCTCCCATACCACCTTGTTCAAAGGCTGCATGACCGTATTGATCATATGCCGCACGCTTTTGTGCGTCGGTCAGAATTTCATAGGCTTCTTTGGCTTCTTTAAACTTCTCTTCGGCGTTCTTATCCTCCGATTTACGATCCGGATGGAATTTCATTGCCAGGCGTTTATAGGCTTTTTTGATTTCACGCTCTTCGGCGTCCCTGCTGACGCCTAAAACCTCGTAATAATCTCTCTTCGCCATTCTCTTTTTTCCTACCCTTAACATGCGTGCACGGGCGTAGAGTTTCCTCGACGCCCGTGCTGGTTTCCAGCAACAGTAAGGTCTACCACTGCCGTGCCCGCTTAAGGGCGATTATTTTTTGTCTTTTACTTCTTCGAATTCGGCGTCTACAACGTCGTCTTCTTTCTTGGCACTGGTATCGCCAGCATCGCCGCCTGCGGCAGCTTGTTGCTGTTGAGCCATTTCCAGCAATTTCCCGGAAACCTGTACCAGAGCCTGAGTTTTCGCTTCGATTTCAGCTTTATCTTCACCTTTCAGTGCAGCTTCCAAGCCTTTCATTGCTTCTTCGATAGCGGTTTTGTCTTCTGCTGGTAATTTATCACCGGCTTCTTCCAACTGCTTACGAGTTCCGTGGATCAGGTGGTCAGCCTGGTTACGGGTCTGAACCAGTTCTTCAAACTTACGGTCAGCTTCTGCGTTTGCTTCAGCATCACGTACCATTTTTTGAATCTCTTCCTCGTTCAAACCAGAAGAGGCCTTAATGGTGATCTTCTGCTCACGACCAGTATTCTTGTCTTTAGCAGACACATGTAAAATACCGTCGGCGTCGATATCGAAGGTGACTTCGATTTGCGCCATGCCACGAGGTGCAGCCTGAATACCATCCAGATTGAACTGACCCAGAGATTTATTATCCTGAGCACGTTTACGCTCACCCTGCAGCACATGGATAGTTACCGCAGACTGGTTGTCTTCAGCAGTAGAGAACACCTGACTGTGCTTGGTCGGGATAGTGGTGTTTTTAGTGATAAGCGGAGTCATCACACCACCCATGGTTTCGATACCCAGTGACAGTGGAGTAACGTCCAACAGCAGAACGTCTTTCACTTCACCAGACAGAACCCCACCCTGCACAGCGGCACCAATTGCTACCGCTTCATCTGGGTTCACATCTTTACGTGGTTCTTTACCGAAGAAGTCAGCCACTTTCTTCTGAACCATTGGCATACGAGTCTGACCACCCACCAGGATAACGTCCTGAATGTCGGAAACAGACAAACCAGCATCTTGCAGAGCCACTTTCAGTGGTTCAATAGAGCGGTTTACCAAATCTTCTACCAGTGACTCCAATTTAGCGCGAGTCACTTTGATGTTCATGTGTTTTGGACCGCTGCCATCCGCCGTGATGTACGGCAGGTTAACATCGGTCTGCTGTGCAGAAGACAGCTCGATTTTTGCTTTTTCAGCGGCTTCTTTCAAACGCTGCATTGCCAGTGGATCGGTACGCAGATCCATACCCTGGTCTTTCTTGAATTCTTCAACCAGATAGTTGATCAAACGGCTATCGAAGTCTTCACCACCCAAGTGGGTATCACCGTTGGTTGCCAATACTTCGAAGGTCTTTTCGCCATCAACTTCGTCGATTTCGATAATTGAGATATCGAAAGTACCACCACCGAGGTCATAGACCGCGATAGTACGGTTACCAACTTCTTTATCCAGACCGTATGCCAGTGCAGCTGCGGTTGGTTCGTTGATGATACGTTTTACTTCCAGACCTGCAATACGGCCCGCATCTTTAGTTGCCTGACGTTGCGCATCGTTAAAGTAAGCAGGTACGGTAATAACCGCTTCAGTTACTGGCTCACCCAGATAATCTTCAGCCGTTTTCTTCATTTTTTTCAGCACTTCAGCAGAGATCTGCGGCGGTGCCATTTTCTGGCCTTTAACTTCCAGCCAAGCATCACCATTATCTGCAGCAATAATTTTGTACGGCATGATGTCTTTATCACGCTGTGCTTCTTCGTCTTGGAAACGACGGCCAATCAAACGCTTGATGGCAAACAGTGTATTTTGAGGGTTAGTGACAGCCTGACGCTTAGCCGGTTGACCAACCAGAGTTTCACCATCTTGGGTATAAGCGATGATAGAAGGCGTTGTGCGATCGCCTTCGCTGTTTTCCAGCACACGTGCTTTAGTACCATCCATAATTGCTACACAAGAGTTGGTAGTACCCAAGTCGATACCAATAATTTTACCCATCTAAAACGCCTCCACTAAAAAGTCATATTCGGTCAAGTTACTAATCTATATATGGGCGGATTGTTTATTTTCAACTGCCCGCATTCTCATAATCAATGTTTTTCACACCCAGCATTTTACTGATGTATGTATCCGCTGATCCACGATTAGTCCTTGTGGTTGGAAATAAGATGGGGCCACGAAACTCAGCATCAAGGGGGATGATGAAAAAAAATTACTTTTTATCCCACTCAAGATCATTGTCTCTAGCGACGCGGATCATTATGATGCGGCGCGCACTGAGGGATTTCGACGACTTTTCGTTCATTCAGTAGCCTTATACTTATTCGGATAAATATCCATTTTTTAGCGTTCTGTTAATTGCAGAGGACTTATGAACACCATCAAGTTGGCGAATCCTGGCCCATTAGGCCTTATGGGCTTTGGGATGACTACCGTCTTGCTAAACCTGCACAACGCAGGTTTCTTCCCACTGAGCTCTGTTATTTTGAGCATGGGTATTTTTTACGGCGGCCTGGCACAAATTCTCGCGGGTCTATTGGAGTATAAAAAAGGCAACACATTTGCCGCTACCGCATTTACCTCTTATGGCGCATTCTGGTTAAGCTTAGTCGGCCTGTTGATGCTGCCTAAAATGGGCTTGGCAGAAGCTACTGATACCCAGTTCTTGGGCGTGTATTTAGGTCTGTGGGGTATTTTCACACTGTTTATGTTCATCGGCACATTACCCGCTAACCGCGCATTACAGTTTGTTTTCGGCAGCCTGACGATATTGTTTGCTCTATTGGCCGTGGGGAACTTCACCGATAATCATGCGCTGTTAATGTTCGCCGGTTTTGAAGGCATTATCTGTGGCGCCAGCGCGATTTATTTAGCAATGGCAGAAGTACTGAACGAACAGTATGGCCGTACTATATTACCTATTGGTGAACCGAGCCAAACCTTACAAACCCAAGCTGTAATTTAATTACAACACAATTAGAAAGCTTGTATTACAAAGCACTTTGAATGTTAGGTAAAAATTAATACTCAAGGTGCTTTTACTTTCCCTATCAGCCATTTAAAATACGCCCCCATTAATTACCTATCAAATCCAAGTACAACCCCACTTAATTAACATCCCAATGGCAAACACACTATAGAATAGTCAATCCTAGTAACGAAAAATAGATAAAGTAAAAAAAACGAATCATCATATAATCCTCGGCGACTCGATAGCGAAAAGTAATATTTAAACTAACACAGACAAGGAGCGCCGATGAAAACAACCAACAAACTATTAATCAGTATTGTTTCCGCAATATCATTCTCAGCTTACTCAAATGATATAAATGATGCAAAGGTCTGTTTTTATGAGTTGGAAAATTTTTCTGGTGAATCATTTTGCGCCTATGAGAACGAATCACAATCCCCTATCAATAGTGATTTTGACAACAAAATTAAATCAATTTCAATTCCTCCAGGGATGGTAATCACTCTTTATGATGGCATTAATTTTTCTGGAGTCGAAAAAAAATTAAAAAACGACACTAATCTTAATGATATAAAAACATTTGGGTTATATAACAAAATAAATTCATATCGTATAGAACCTGCAGTATGTTTTTATACAGAAGATGAATTTCAAGGAGACAGTACTTGTTTAGCGTCAAGTCAACATATAGATTTATATAGTGATACAGAAGGGTTTGCTAACTCTAATCGTATCGTGTTACCTATTAATAATGACAGCATAAAATCAATAAAAGTTCCTCCTGGAATGATGACAACAATATATAAGCATGACCATTTCAATGCTCCTTTCTTCGAATTAACAGAAAGTATTAACTTAGAAACATTAAAAACTCTGGATATGGATAACCAACTCACAAGCCTTAAGGCATCGGAAATAAAAGGTCTACACTGTAATCAAAAATGTATTATTTTAGAAAAACACGAAATAAATTTACCTGAGGCTTTCGGTGAGTACTGGCATGATCCTCGTTTAGTAAACAAACAAGTTATACTGTCTTTTAATAGTCAAGAAAATGGAATTAATGATGACTATACAATTAATTTAACAAATGGCCCTAGTATTAGCATATTAAAAAATGAAATTATTTTTTCTGACTATAATATGATTACTAAATTTTCTTTTGATCGCATTGATAAATTGGATAAACTTTCATTTATTTTACAAATAGAAAAAGATATCGTGCAAGTTCAATATATCCAAACATTAGATGATCAACTAATCGATCTATCACCTATTATCTCATTTAAATGGCAACACACGATTGGTAATACACTCATACTAACCTTCACAAATAAAAATACAAACACCCCATTAATTCTTAACAAATCCATTATTACCGCAGATACAGGTGATAGAAACTGGGACAAGAGAGATATCACAAATACAAGTAAAATAATATGTGCATTCACTCCATTCCTAAACCTTTATAATTATATTGTACAAGGAACATGCCAACAACTAGATGGAATTATTTTCAACGCAGATCAATACTTCAACAGTAATACGAAAGGAAAAACGTTACATATAGCAGGAAAAAGCCTCCCATTAAAACCTAGTTTATTAACAGAAGCAAGCACTGATGGGCGACATAAAAATAAAATGATGTTAACTTATATTGACAGTGTAAATAACAATCAGTCGCTCAGTTTACCTGCTGTTGCAAAAACTTGTGGGGTATCGATTCACTCTCTACTTAGCACGCGCCAGACTCGCCAAATTAGACCTCCGTGTATCGATTGGACGCTAGAAATAATGACTGACTTCACATTATTATTCGGTAGCAGTCTACGGACTTGGAATACAGAATATTTCGGTAGAATTATACAGTCTATTATTACAACAGGAAGTACCGGTGTTGCAGTAGAAAATACAGAGGCAGAAAAAAGGCTCAGTCATGCGGTAAAAAAATCCATTATGTCACTATCAATAGATAGCACTCTTGACCACATTAAGACTGCATTTGACTATGCTCAGCTAACTTACTTTGACTATAACCTTTTTTATATGTCAGAAGATACGCCATCTCAGGTAGAACAACTACCACTCGGTATCTATGAGCTATTATTATCATCGTTCATCTATAGACCAATACCACCAACTATTATTGAAAATAGCGAACGAGTAGAACAAAATGAGTTAGCTTTTGAAATAGAAATTTCACCAAGCCCATTCCCTGAAGATGCAAGACTTTCCGATACTGAAATTGAACATGCCCGAGAATTGCGACAAAAAATCAGTGAAACTATCGCTCAATGGGGGCAGCAGTACCAAGGTGCTCATATAAATGATGATGTTGATACAGAGATCAACTCTGATGAAAATGCCGCCTTAAGTAAACTTCTCCATGCCGGACATATTGTTACTGGCATTATTCATCGTAGATTAATTCTTAACCGCCCTGGGGAAATTTATGTAGTGGCAAAATTAAGGGGAGAGATAATCGCAATTGTCTTGGCAGATCGTTTTAATAATAGGGATGAAGTTGAACTGGTAGCCTCAGCAACGTTGCCTGACTATGTCTTATCGCCCGATAATGAAGGTACAGTAAGAGGGGCAGGCACTGCCGCAGTTTACGAACTAGCTCGATACTTACAACAACAAGGTGCCAAGACATTATTTTCTGAGACTATTTCCCAGCCATCAGCCCGTGTCAAACAAAAAGTCGGATTTACCTTTAAATCAGAATTTTAAGGTATAGCAGAAAAGATAAAAGCCCATAACTTATTGATAAAATTATGGGCTTTTTAAGGAGAATTGACTTAATTAACTCAGTTCATCACCCTCTTAGGCATCTGAACTTTCACTTCACTATTAATGTCGTTACGCAGATAAATTCCCAATAACAACCCCACCAGCGATAGCACCAGCATGTAATACGCCGGAGCCATTGCAGATGACTTCATCCATAAGGTCACCAGAATAGGCGTTAAACCACCAAAAATGGCATAGGCCACATTGTACGAGAAAGAGATGCCCGTGAAGCGGACTTCTGCCGGGAAGGCACGCACCATGACATAAGGCACTGCACCAACAATACCGACACAGAAGCCAGCCAACATATAGTGGGGAAATAACTGAGCTGGATTGGTCAGATTGGTATGATAGAACGCCCATGTCGATATCGCTAACATCAGGCTGCCAACGATAAAAGTTTTACTGGCCCCAAAGCGGTCAATTGCCAATCCGGCAACCACACAACCGATAACCAATGCGATAATCGCCAAGCTGTTTGCCTGCAATGCCAACTCTGGCAGTACATTAAATTGCTTCTGTAGATAGGTTGGTGTCATCAAAATAACGACGACGATGCCAGCGGAAAGTAACCAAGTCAGCAGCATCGAAACAATCACCTCTTTCTTATGGTTTACCACCACCGATTTCAGCGGCAATTCTTCAGCCAATGTTTTACGCGCCTGCATTTCTTTAAAGATCGGGGTTTCCTGCAACCAACGGCGTAAGTACATGGCAAACAAACCGAAAATACCGCCCAAGAAGAACGGTATACGCCAACCCCCCTCCAAAATAGCCTGATGGCCCAGCGTAGTGTTCATCACTGTGGCAACCAGCGATCCTAACAAAATCCCAGCAGTCAGACCGGCGGTTAAGGTACCGCAGGCAATGCCAATACGTTTACGTGGCACATGTTCTGCCACAAAGACCCATGCACCGGGAACTTCGCCACCAATAGCAGCACCTTGTAATACCCGCATTAACAGTAGCAGTAAAGGTGCTGTGATACCGATAGTGGCATATGTCGGCAACATGCCAATAGCCAGTGTTGGCAACGCCATTAATAAGATGCTAAGGGTAAACATCTTTTTACGCCCAACCAAATCACCAAAGTGCGCCATGATGATGCCACCCAATGGGCGAGCCAAGTAACCAGCAGCAAAAATACCGAACGTCTGCACCTGACGGAGCCATTCAGGCATGTCAACCGGGAAGAAAAGATCACCAATAACCGCAGCAAAGAAGACAAAAATAATAAAATCATAGAACTCTAACGCTCCACCTAATGCGGCTAAGGTGAGTGTTTTGTAATCTTGCTTATTCAATCGACGATTATGATTATGTTGTTGATCAACATGATGTTGAGATGAGTCGATTTGGGATGAGCCGACTTGAGATGAATTGTGATCTTGAGACATATGACACCGTTGTAAGCCAGAGTTGGGGAAGAAAAAGTTTTCTACTCTTTGTAAAGTTAACATTACTATACCGTACAAAATTCCCCACACGCACACAATGGCATCTTATATCATAGAAATTTTCTATTTAGTTTTTTATATCGATAATGGCACTTTTTGGGCGAAAAGCCACTACCACATCAGTATTAGTTTCTATATAAGGCCCATCTAAGAGTTGAATGCAGTAAGGCACACTGGCGAAGATACCAGCCACCACCACGTTAGACTGAGCGTCTTTAACACCTTCTAAGGTTTCTTTAATTGATTTAGGCTGCCCCGGCAAATTGATGATAAGTGCTTGTTTACGAATAACACCTACCTGACGGGATAAAATCGCGGTTGGCACATAATGCAGGCTAATTTGACGCATTTGCTCGCCAAAACCTGGCATCTGCCGATCTGCAATAGCCAATGTCGCATCGGGAGTGACATCACGCCTTGCCGGGCCAGTTCCACCTGTCGTCAATACCAAATGGCAGCCCATCTCATCGACTAATTCACAGAGTGTTTGTTCAATTAGGCTTTGTTCATCGGGAATAAGACGAGTTTCTACTTCAAAAGGTGTGGTTAACGCACTCGTCAGCCACTCTTCCAATGCGGGAATACCTTTATCCTGATAAATCCCACTGGATGCCCGATCTGAAACTGAGACTAAACCTATACGCAATATATTCATGTAATTACCTCAACGAAATGCCTTTTTATCTGGAGTGGATGATACTACGTGACCGGATTAGCTCAACCGCTGGCGTTCACAAAATTCACTATTCAGCGATGACATTACATGGATAAAAAAACCGTATTAATGCAAGCATAGCTGTATTTAGCCTATTTTTGCTGGCTTCATAAGCCACCTGAACCGGTAAATCGGCAATAAAAAAGGTGGCTTGCGCCACCTCATTCAGATACTGATCTGCAAGTAACCCACAGCGGTGTCAATTACAACAAGTCGGAGATCATTTTCTCAAGTTTGCCTTGGTCGATAGCAAACTTCCGGATGCCGTCTGCCAGTTTATCAACCGCCATTGGATCCTGATTATGCTGCCAGTAGAATTCCGCTTCAGTCAATGGAGCAGGCTTCGCCTGAACTTCACCGGTGTAAGCCAGTTTACGTTCTACCGGGCCTTCGCTCTCTGCTAACTCTTTCAGTAGTGAAGGCGCGATAGTCAAACGGTCACAACCGGCTAATTCAATGATTTCACCCAAGTTACGGAAGCTTGCGCCCATCACCACAGTCTTATAACCGTGTTTTTTGTAGTATTGGTAAATCTCGGTGACGGAAACAACACCTGGATCTTCGCTTGGTGCGAACTCTTTTTGATCGCCATTGGCTTTGTACCAATCAAGAATACGACCAACAAAAGGAGAAATAAGGAACACACCCGCTTCAGCACAAGCACGTGCCTGCGCAAAGGAGAACAACAGTGTCAGGTTACAGTTGATACCTTCTTTTTCCAGTTGCTCCGCAGCGCGGATGCCCTGCCAGGTTGAGGCCAATTTGATCAGAATGCGATCATTGCTGATACCGGCTTCGTTATACAGCTTGATCAGACGTTTGGCTTTTGCCACACTGGCGACGGTGTCATAAGACAAGCGAGCATCAACTTCGGTAGAAATACGGCCTGGGATCAGTTTCAGAATTTCCAAACCAATATTTACCGCCAGTTTATCCGTCGCATCAACGATCTGCTGAGCATGCTCGCTGCTTTGTTCACGCGCCCAGGTAATAGCTTCATCGATCAATTTACGGTATTCAGGGATCTGGGCAGCATTCAGAATAATCGATGGGTTAGTCGTTGCATCTTGCGGCTGATACAGTTTCATCGCCGCAATATCCCCAGTATCGGCGACTACAGTGGTGATTTGACGTAGGGAAGTAAGTTTATCGGTCATGTTGTCGTTTCTCATCGTTTGTGCATGAACTTTTGGCATGTCATTACATTCTGGCCTTTCGAAATGTTAGCCATTTCGCAATATTGGCGATTTCGAAGCCTTGCCTTGTCTTGATAATAACATGCGGAAGCCTTGGTGCAAGGCCGTTAAATTGATTAAAAAAAAACCAATTTTGTCGTTTTCCGCTCGCAACCGTTTTCGCTGACTAAAATAGCTGAAAACGAGTAGGTTAATAGCAAACTCGTCCACTATTGCTGTGCTGAGACGATTTAGCCAAGCTATATTTACGATAAACTATATCATCTCTTACCCACCCGCTTGCCTATCTTAGCAATCGTCTAATCTTTTTTTGGCTAGCCGGTACTTTTTGCTACAGTGTATTATTTGGATATACCCTAAATAATTCGAATTGCAGGCAGATAGCAACAGAGCGAACCCTAGCGCGCTGACTTAAGTCAAGTGACTGGGATAAACGAAGATCGCCAAACGCATATGCAGCTTGAAGTATGACGGTATAAATAGGATGTCGTGATGCTTATTATTATCTCCCCGGCCAAAACGCTTGATTATCAAAGCCCCTTAGCGACAACGAAATTTAGCCAACCTGAAATGTTGGACAAATCACAAGCATTGATTGAGATATGCCGCGAGCTAACCCCAGCTCAAATCAGTAGCCTTATGGGGATTAGCGATAAACTGGCAGGTTTAAATGCCGCTCGATTCAGTGAATGGCAGCCTGATTTCACACCCGCAAATGCGCGTCAGGCTATTCTGGCTTTTAAAGGCGACGTCTATACCGGGATGCAGGCCGAAAGTTTTAGTGAAGCTGATTTTGACTTTGCACAACAGCATTTGCGTATGTTGTCAGGTTTATACGGTCTGCTGCGCCCGCTAGATTTAATGCAACCTTATCGTTTAGAGATGGGGACTAAGCTGGCTAACCCACGCGGCAAAGATCTTTATGCCTTTTGGGGCGATCAGATAACCGAGAAACTTAATCAGGCGCTGGAACTGCAAGGCGATAATATTCTGATTAATTTGGCGTCCGATGAGTATTTTAAGGCTGTTAAACCCGCTAAATTAAGCGGTTCACTGATTAAACCGGTATTTTTGGATGAGAAAAACGGTAAGTACAAAATAATCAGTTTCTACGCGAAGAAAGCCCGTGGCCTGATGAGCCGCTTTATTATTCAGAATAAGTTAACCAAACCAGAGCAATTGGTTGATTTTAATCTGGAAGGCTATGAATTTGATGCGGGATTATCGGCGAAAAACGAACTCGTGTTTAAACGGGCTGAACAGCACTAAAATGTGCGGTGACCCCTTTACTTTCTGAGCTATAGGAGCCAATCAATGGCTCCTTTATCTTTTAACGCTAATGGCAGAATCTTTAACGCTAATAACCGATCACTTCGGCAATGCCATCAAAAATGCCCGCATTTGTGCAAAGTCTGCGGGCAAATCATGGGATAGCAACGGTAATTGCGCTCTCACGGCCAGTGGTTTTGGTAAAGGTAATTCCTGACCCAGAATTGCCTCTACGCTCTCTTTGAATTTCGCGGGATGTGCGGTTCCGATAAACAAGCCAAATTCACCATCTTGCAACTGATCACGCAATACACGGTAAGCAATCGCCGCGTGAGGCTCAGAGATATACCCCAAACCAGCTAATTCACGCATCGTATCTTTTGTGGTTTTATCGCTAACCGCGCCATGCCCTAAATCCTTCAACTGCCAGATTTTGCGACGATATAGCTCTTCCACACGTGGCCAGTTATTTGGCTGACTGACATCCATGGCATTCGATAACGTGGCAACAGTTGGCTTTGGCTGCCACTGGCCGTTAACCAAAAAGCGTGGCACGGTGTCGTTAGCATTAGTGGCTGCAATAAAGCGCTTCACCGGTAGCCCTAAAGATTTTGCCAACAAACCGGCAGTCAAATCACCAAAGTTACCGCTTGGTACAGAGATAACCAGTTGGTTGCGCGCCTCTTGTGGCAACTGGGCTATAGCTTCAAAGTAGTAACAAATTTGTGCCAGTAACCGGCTGATATTAATTGAGTTAGCGGAATTCAAACTCAGCGCGGTTTTCAGTTCTTCATCATCAAAAGCTTGCTTAACCAGTGCCTGACAAGCATCAAAATCGCCATCAATCGCCACCGTGTGAATATTACCGCCCAGAGTACAAAACAGCTTTTCTTGCAGCGGACTAATCTTGCCACGTGGATAAAGGATAACCACTCGGACATTTTTCAGCCCGTAGAATGCATGGGCCACCGCCGCACCGGTATCACCCGATGTTGCCGTTAAAATAGTGACGGGTTGATCGCCAGCAACTTCGGCCAGCATCTGTGCCATAAAACGTGCGCCAAAGTCTTTAAACGCCAAGGTCGGGCCGTGGAACAGCTCCAGAACGGCGATATCATTTTCAACCTGTGCAACAGGGGCTGGGAATTCAAAAGCCGCCTGTACACGTTTGGTTAAGACATCTGGTGCGATTTCGCTACCAATAAAAGCCGACAAAATGCGGCTACTGCGGGTCACAAAATCCAGATCCAGCAGTTTATCGATCTCAGTCAGTTCGAACTCGGGCAACTCCAACGGGAAAAATAGCCCCTGCTGTTTGCCCAAGCCTTGTTTGATCGCCTGTGCGAAGCTGACCTGCTCGTTATGATCTTTAAGGTTATACAGTTTCATGCGTTATCCCAGTAGTCGTGCGCCTGCGGTATCCAGACGGCAAATATGAACAAAACCTTCGTCGTTTTGCAGGTAATGATTTTGTAGCCAGCCCGCCATGCGTTGTGCGGTTGCCTGGTCGTTACAGACGGCAAACAACGTGGGGCCGGATCCGGAAATACCACAGGCCAGCGCACCGATATCTTGTGCTGCTTGTCGTGCAGCAGCAAAACCTGGCAGCAATTGAGTGCGATAAGGTTCCGCGATAACATCCTTCATCATTTTAGCGGCTAAATCTGGCTGCTGAGTGTGGCAAGCGTGAATGAACCCCGCCAAATTACGCCCATGAGTGATGCAATCCTGACGGCGGTACTGCGCCGGTAAAATCGCCCGCGCCTCTGCGGTAGACACTTTGATCCCCGGATAGGCCATCACCCATAACCAATCGCTAAAACCAGGAACATCCTGACTGATATAACCTTCCTGCTCAAGGATCAGCTGCATGCCCCCTAAATAACAAGGTGCGACATTATCGAAATGAATACTGCCCGAGACCCGCCCTTCCAGTTCCCCCATCATGCCGAGTAATGTGACTTTATCCAACGGTTGACCGCAGAACTCATTCATCGCCATCAAGCCTGCGACCACTGAACAGGCGCTGGAACCTAGCCCCGATCCGATCGGCATATTCTTTTCCAACACCATGGCGACGGGGATCTCTTTGCCCATCTCCTGGCAAAAGCGTTCCCAACACTGATAAACGATATTCTGTTTGGGATCATCAGGCAATTTGCTGACAAAACGGCCTTCATTATGCAGACTAAAACGCTCTGCGGCCGTTACGCTGACACAATCACCGAGCAATGTGCCATCTATCGGCGAAACCGCCGCACCCAATACATCGAAGCCGACGCTGACATTGCCAATCGATGCAGGAGCATAGATTTTAACCATATTTAAACTCCCAACTTCCATGATAATGTGCGTAAAAGATCGGCAAACACCCCAGCGGCAGTCACGTCATTACCCGCGCCATAACCGCGTAGCACCAACGGAATTGGCTGATAATAGCGGGTATAGAAAGCCAACGCATTCTCGCCATTCTTAACTTTATACAACGGGTCGTTACCGTCAACTGCCTCCATCCGCACTTTACAACGCCCGTCTTCAATCACCCCGACATAACGCAGCACTTTGCCCTGCTCCGCAGCATTCGCTACCAAGCGGGTAAATTCAGCATCCAGTGATGGCAGGCGCGCCAGGAAGGTATCAGCATCACCTGAAGCATCAAAGCTTGTTGGCAAGACGGACTCAACCTCGATATCAGCCAACTCAAGTTTGTACCCTGCTTCACGGGCCAAAATCAACAATTTACGGGCGACATCCATACCAGAGAGGTCATCACGTGGATCGGGTTCGGTATACCCCAGCGCCTTGGCTTGCCGTGTTGCCTCTGACAATGACATCCCTTCATCCAATTTACCGAAGATAAAGGAAAGTGACCCGGACAGAATGCCGGTGAAGCGCATCAGCTCATCACCCGCATTGAGCAGGTTCTGTAAGTTCTCGATCACCGGTAGCCCAGCCCCAACGTTAGTGTCATACAAGAATTTACGGCACGATTTTGTCGCGGCGGCGCGCATTTGGCGGTAATAATTCATTGATGAAGTGTTGGCTTTCTTGTTTGGCGTCACCACATGGAAGCCATCGGTCAGAAAATCAGCATATTGATCAGCAACCGCCTGGCTTGAGGTACAGTCAACAATGACTGGGTTCAGTAAGTGATACTCTTTAACCAGACGGATCAAGCGACTCAGGTTAAATGGCTCCTGGACTTCAGCCAGTTCCTGACGCCAGTTATCTAATGCAATGCCATGCACGTTAGTCAGCATAGCTTTTGAATTCGCGATACCACAAACACGTAAATCGATATGACGCTGTTTCAACCACGGTTGCTGACGATAGATTTGTTCGATTAATGCCCCCCCCACACCACCCACACCAATGACAAACACCTCAATGACTTGATCCGTATTAAACAGCATCTGGTGGCAAACTCGCACCCCGGTGGTGACCGCATCATTATTAACAACCACAGAAATAGAGCGCTCAGACGAGCCTTGAGCGATAGCAATAATATTGATGTTGGCGCGCGCCAGAGCCGAGAAGAAACGGGCAGAAATACCGCGCAAGGTGCGCATACCATCACCGACTACAGAGATAATCGCCAGATGTTCCATCACATCCAGAGGATCCAAGACACCATCTTTCAACTCCAGATAAAACTCATCTTCCAGCGCTCTGCGGGCGCGCAATAACTCACCTTGTGGCACACAAAAACTGATGCTGTATTCAGAAGAGGATTGAGTTATTAG
This sequence comes from Yersinia similis, assembly GCF_001053095.1. Lineage (GTDB taxonomy): Bacteria > Pseudomonadota > Gammaproteobacteria > Enterobacterales > Enterobacteriaceae > Yersinia > Yersinia similis. Next base: position 219,660 of record NZ_CGBP01000004.1, read on the forward strand.
CACCACTGAAATACCGCTGCGCGACATCACCGCAAAAACGCGGGCGGCCATACCGACCATCCCTTTCATGCCAGGCCCTGAAACGTTAATCATCGCCATATTATTCAGGTTGGTAATACCTTTGACTGGGGAGTCTTCATCAATACTTTCGCCACCAATCAAAGTACCGGGGGCTTGCGGGTTAGAGGTATTCTTTATCAGGCAAGGGATTTGGAAGCGGGCGATAGGAGCGATAGTGCGGGGGTGAAGAACTTTAGCACCAAAATAGGAAAGCTCCATTGCCTCTTGGTATGACATAGATTTCAGTAATCTGGCATCTGGTACGGTACGTGGGTCACAAGTATAGACTCCGTCAACATCGGTCCAGATCTCACAACAATCTGCCCGTAAGCAGGCAGCTAGCACCGCGGCAGAATAATCAGAGCCATTACGCCCCAACACCACTAATTCACCTTTATCATTACCCGCGGTAAAGCCTGCCATTAGGATAATGTGGTCAGATGGAATACCACTGGCACCGATACGGCGGGTAGACTCCGTGATATCAACAGTGGATTCGAGATAATGGCCTTGCGCCAACAATTTCTCGACTGGATTAATCACCGTAACATGATAGCCCTTAGCCTGAAATAACGCCTCCATAATGGCGATGGAGAGTTTTTCGCCACGGCAAATGATTGAAGCATTAATGCTGTCCGGGCACTGCCCCAACAACGAAATGCCGTGTAGTAGGTGTTTGAGTTGCGCAAACTCATGGGCGACCAAGGCTTTTAGGCGATCGTAATCAAAGCCTGGCTGAGCATCAGCTAATCCACGCAATAGCTCAGCAAAAATCCGCTCAGCATCGCTGATGTTCGGGGAGATATCTTGCCCTGCGACCATTTTATCGATCATGGCAACGAGATGGTTCGTTATCTTCGCGGGAGCGGATAACACCGTCGCCACTTGTCCCTGACGCGCATTACTTTCGATGATATCGGCAACACGCATAAAGCGCTCTGCATTTGCCACTGATGTCCCGCCAAATTTCAGCACTCGCATTTCTGATTCTCTCCCGCTTTCGCGCTTTTTATCGCAAACTTTTTTGCAAAGATTTGATTGAAAAAAAAAGCCCGCACTGTCTAGGTGCGGGCTTTTTTCTGTTGTTCCTATACGCGTCAGCCCGCCCCGTAACCTGTGGTTTCGGTGGTGGTAATAATTGTTGTGTTCAGGCTGATGTATCGCATGCTATCTGTCTGTCTCATTATTGAAGCTGTCCCCCTATTGGTTAAAGCAATCGCCCCCTCAAGTCAAATTTTTTCATCTAAACAGCCAAATAAATTAAGAGGGTATTTCTGCGTAATTCACTAACCAGCAGGAAATTATCAGGGGATTTGATGAAAAAATACCCCAAAAAAGCAGATGATAAATCCATTCTAAGTCGATTATTCCCTATAATATTTTTTTAACTTTTTTTACTGCTATTTACTGAAAATATATTACTCACACTCAGAACCATTGACGTGCCAAGAAGGCTTATTGGCGTTAGTGATTTTAAAAATAGTAAAATAAGATACCCTGCTATTACCTTTACATTCCTCTAACATTAGCAATAATTTCTCTTACACTTTCGTGCTAAATAAGGTACTGAAGAGATAAAACTACTTATAGCCATAATGCCAAGAGAATATTGATTTTTACCAATAAAAATCAATATATTAGAAATCACTCTTTCTGAATATGAGTGAACTTCTGATTTTAATGTTAATAGTAGTGAAAATCAGTCACATAATTTAGTCTACTATCCCTTAAGCTAGTATTCTTGTAAGTCTTTTTCACAAAAGTGTTAACGTGCTACAATTGAATTTGATATATGTCAACAAAGCGTAATTTTGTTGGGTGGTAAATTCGGTTCGCACTGTTATATTGCTGTTAATAAGGTTAGGATATGCGCCGCTTTTGTCACCTTTGGGGCTGTAGGGAGTAACACCCTGACCAAGCTAGCGATGTTGTTGACGTTGATGGAAAGTGCATCAAGAACGCGTTTACGTACTTTAGTCATGTGATGAATGGGATGACGAGTAATCAGTCAATAAAAATCCTGATATAACAAAGACTTCTGTACTTCCTATTTCTATTTTGTTGGCAATTTTAGGTAGCAAACATGCAGACCCCCCACATTCTGATCGTAGAAGACGAGATAGTCACTCGCAACACACTGAAGAGCATTTTCGAGGCGGAAGGCTACGTTGTTCATGAAGCCAATGATGGGGCAGAAATGCACCATATCCTGTCCGGAAATGACATCAACTTAGTGATCATGGACATTAATCTACCAGGCAAAAATGGCCTGTTGCTGGCACGGGAGCTCCGTGAGCAAGCCAGTGTCGCTCTGATGTTCCTCACTGGTCGTGATAACGAAGTTGATAAGATCCTTGGTTTAGAAATTGGTGCTGATGATTACATCACGAAACCTTTCAACCCACGTGAATTAACCATCCGTGCCCGTAACCTGCTATCACGCACCATGAATCTGAGCAGTGTAGGTGAAGAACGCCGTTTGGTTGAAAGCTACAAATTTAATGGTTGGGAGCTGGATATCAACAGCCGCTCACTGGTCAGCCCTACGGGTGAGCATTACAAACTGCCACGTAGTGAATTCCGTGCCATGCTGCATTTCTGCGAAAACCCAGGGAAAATTCAATCCCGCGGTGAATTGTTGAAAAAAATGACCGGTCGCGAGTTGAAACCTCATGACCGTACTGTCGATGTCACTATCCGCCGTATTCGTAAACACTTCGAATCTACACCGGATACACCAGAAATTATCGCCACCATCCACGGTGAAGGCTATCGTTTCTGTGGCGATCTAGAAGAGTAATCTTTCGCAAATATAGACTAAAAAAGCCAGCACACAGATGCTGGCTTTGAGGTTATTGACAAAGTGCCCGCGACGGAGAGAACAGGCAGATCGTAAAGACGCCGTAAATACATCCATGTAGGCTCGAGCCGCGCCATCCTTGGCGCGGACTCTTTACTCCTCTGCCTATCCTCACCGTTCAAGATCGCGTCATCGGGGTTTGTCAGCAGTCTGGGCTTTTTTGTCTTTATATCAAGGCGGCAGAGCCAATCCCCAGAAGCCCACATCGATGATATCACTGGGGTGAATCAAAACCTCTAACGAAGGTAACTTAAAATATGGCAGGTATCGCCCTGGCTAATTTTATTACCAAGGCATGATCGGCACGGCACTAATAGCATTTTTCGGTGAACCATCAACAATTCGATCCGAATATGTCAGATAGACCAATGAATTACGTTTGGGATCGTAAAAACGGACAACCTGTAGCTTTTTAAATACCAGAGACGTGCGTTTTTGGAACACCACGGCACCTTCTGATTTTTTGTTCTTAATTTTATCACTTAGCTCAATCGGCCCAACTTGCTGGCAGGAAATTGCCGCATCAGCCGTATCTTCTGCCAGCCCCAATCCGCCTTTAATACCGCCGGTTTTTGCCCGGCTGATATAACAAGTTACATTTTTAACATCTGGGTCATCAAAGGCTTCAATTACGATTTTATGATCGGGTCCCAGCAATTTAAATACCGTATCAACTGAACCAATTTCCTCCGCATGAGCAGTTATCGCCACCAAAGAAAGTAAACCGCCAAGGAATATCCAACTTTTTTTCATACACTTACTCCATTCCATTGAACAACGTTATTCAACGTTAATTTTTTTGTACTCGTAATTAAGGACTTGTTAAAAGCCTTTCTATTAAAATCTAGACGCTTTTTAACACACTGTACCAGTAAATTCTTAAGCAGTCGGGAACATAAAAAGTTGCTACTATGCGCCAGAGCTATTCTGTTCATATTACTAATACCCTAAATTTAAGCTGTTTTACGAGGAAGTTTTATGGATCAAGCCAGTATCATTCGTGACTTGCTTAGCTGGCTAGAAAGTCATTTAGACCAGCCTTTAGCTCTGGACAATGTTGCTGCCAAAGCGGGTTATTCGAAATGGCATTTGCAGCGAATGTTCAAGGATGTCACCGGAAATGCTATCGGTGCTTATATCCGTGCAAGAAGGCTATCAAAAGCCGCTGTCGCGTTACGTTTAACCAGTCGCCCTATTTTGGATATCGCTCTGCAATATCGTTTTGATTCGCAGCAAACGTTTACCCGTGCGTTTAAAAAACAATTTGCACAGACTCCCGCATTATACCGACGGGCTGAAGACTGGCACTCATCTGGAATATGCCCACCTATCCGCTTGGGAACATATACCCTACCTCAACCTGAATTTATTACCTTACCCGAGCAACATTTGGTAGGGATAACCCAAAGTTATTCTTGTACGCTTGAACAAATTTCAACACACCGTGCTGAATTACGCTTATGTTTTTGGCAAGAATACCTCGGCGAAGCCGATCAATTACCCCCAGTTCTCTATGGATTACATCACTCCCGGCCAAGTCCGGAGAAAGATGACGAGCAAGAAATTTTCTACACGACGGCAATTGAGCCACAGCATGTTCCGTGTAACGTACCCGAGGGTCAGCCGGTTATCTTGCAGGGAGGTGAGTATGTACAGTTCAGCTATGATGGGCCGCTCGATGGGTTACAAAATTTCATACTGACACTGTATGGCACTATTCTGCCTCAGTTGGCTCTGATCCGCAGACATGGCTATGATATTGAACGTTTCTTCCCGCAGGGGAGGCCGAAAGACGGGCCTCCTACTACGCTGAAATGTGACTATCTCATTCCTATTCGCCGTTAACGCTGTAACTCATCAAGTGCTGGCATATCTAAATGAGCGGTATCGCCAGCACTTTCAATCACCCAACCTGACGCCAGCCACGGGCTTTCCTGATAATCAACGCAGGATAACGAGCAGTTGCGTAAACGTAAACGCCGCTCAGCATGAGCAGGCAACCCCAGCAACGTGCTCAACAAACACCCCAGCGCCATACCATGGCTAACTAACAGCGGTTTACTGCCAGCAGGTAACTCTAGGCAGCTATCCAACGCGGCATGCATCCTCCGCCCCAGTTCCGTCATTGATTCGCCTTCGGGGATGCGAGCCCCCTCGGTGCCGTTGATCATTTGCTTACGCCATTGCTCTTCTTCGGGTGTTAGGCTGTCAATAGGACGGTTTTCCAACACCCCCATGTTCAACTCACGTAGTCGAGGGTCTGTCACCATTGTTAGCCCGCAAGCATCGGCGATAATTTTTGCCGTCTGCTGAGTACGCCCAAGATCACTGCTGATAATATGCGTGATACCTTGGTTACGAACCCGCTGCGCCACTAAGTGAGCCTGACGAATACCAATCTCGGTCAGTGGACTGTCTGATTGGCCCTGAATACGGCGTGCCGCGTTCCATAAGGTTTCGCCGTGACGCACGAGGTATACCTGTAACATGTCATTTTTCCGTTATACTGCGTAAAATAAGCACAAAACTTATCTTAGATAAAATTTATCTTAAATAGGCTTTTAAGGATACTCACACTCATTATGTACCATGTTGTCGCTGCAACTACCAATCCTGCAAAAATTAAAGCTATTACCCTCGCCTTTGATGATGTTTACGGCCCAGGCCAATATCGCATTGAAGGTGTCAATGTCGACAGCGGTGTTCCCCTGCAACCCATAGGCAGCACTGAGACACGTATTGGTGCCCGTCAACGGGTTAAGAACGCGCGCCAGGCTCGCCCGGAGGCTGATTTTTGGGTTGGGATTGAAGCGGGCATTGAAGATAATATGACCTTTGCGTGGATGGTAATTGAACACTTGCAGGCACGGGGAGAATCCCGTTCTGCCAGCTTAATGCTGCCTGGCATTATATTACAAGGGATCCGCCAAGGACGTGAGCTGGGCGACGAAATGGCGGCTTTAAGCGGTATTTCAAATGTAAAACAGCAAGGCGGCGCGATCGGGATTTTTACCCAAGGTAAATTAACCCGAACCAGTGTCTATCACCAGGCCCTATTGTTGGCACTGGTGCCGTTCCACAATGAGATTTACCAACACCTATCGCCCTCTAAACCGGCCATTTAGCGTTTGTTGGCTAGCAACTGGGCTTCGAGCCAGCTTTTCAACTGTGGTGGAGCCGTTTTCAGGCTATTAGAACCACGGGTGATCGTCGCAATACCTGCACCCAACTGACTTTTCAGCTCACGCTGGCTTAGCTTACCGCGCATTAACTCTTCAATAATGCGCACACGCGTCCCCAAGGCGGTTCGCTCATCAGGTGTTAGCATCAATTGCAGTAAAGGCAGATGAAGATCTTGTGTAATCGCGTTTTGCAGCAGCGCCACAAAGCTCAACCACTGCTGATTATCTTCAGCAGACAATGCCGGATCAGCGACGGAGTAATGGTTCCCAGCCGTCTGCACATTAAGTAAATTCGACACTTGCTTTTCGTCAGTCAAAGATTGTTTTGTCATGATAGGCCCCCAAAAGTACTATTTAACTAGTACAGCAAGCATACCATAGAGTTATCTATACCCAATAGATTTCAAGATGTAAGAAGGTGCAATTTTAGTTAACTACGACAAACAGATTGGACGCTGCTTGCAACGGCCTCGTAACGACGAGGCCCGTGGATAGGCAAGTAACTAACACCCGCCAACACACCTGCAACTTAAAAGACAATAGGTATCGATAAAGACAATAGGTATCAATAAAGACAATGGGTATCGATCAATAACGCCTCTGCCACTCGGCGTCACTCAGCACTTTTGCGGGGCGATTCATAAAGTGACGGTAAAAAGCGTCATAAGCCAACACATTCTTCACGTAGCCACGTGTTTCAGAGAACGGGATACTTTCAATGAAAGCCACTGCATCCACCTGCCCACCACTGTTACCCAACCAAGTATTCACCCGTGACGGACCCGCATTATAAGCCGCGCTGGATAAAATACGGTTACGCCCAAATTGCTGATAAACCTCCTCCAGATAGTAGGTACCTATCTCAATATTAGTCACCGGATCCAGCAACTGGCTGCTATTCAGATACCCACTGATATTATTTCGTTTTACGGTATGTTCTGCGGTACGCGGCATCACCTGCATTAACCCCGTTGCTCCTACTGGTGATTGTGCTTTCGGGTTCCAGGCACTTTCCTGACGTGCAATAGCCATCGCATAACTCGGCGTGATCCCCTTATCTTCCGTAGACTGACGGAACTCTTTCGTCCATGCCATTGGGAATCGCTCCTCCAGATGATCCCAAAGCTTGGCAACAATGGTAGCTTGCACACTCAGATCAGCCCAGTTCTGGTCAAATGCGTAGCGTGCCAGAGCCTCTTGCTCAGCTTTACTACGGCTGGCCACCAAATAGCTCCATTCAGCGCGCGCCTGGTTATCCATATTCCAATACATTAACTCGCGAACTCTGGCGATTTCAGGCCGTTGCGCCAGCGACAAATCTGGCTTGGTCGCCACCTGAACCTTAATCGGGTAAGGAATATTCAGTTTTTGGGCTGCCACCATCGGATAGAAACCCCGTTCTTTCGTCAGGCTACGCAGTATCGCCTCACCTTCCGCTTTTTTCCCTTGTTCCAACAACAACGATGCACGCCAATAACGCCACTCATCTTTATCTTGCGCATCTGGCGGGAGGCGAGCCAGCCAAGTTGCCAGCCCCTGCCGATCACCACTGCCCAGTGACATACGGATACGACGCTCCAGCAGCGAGGTTGAATGGCTGCGTAATGCAACCTGATCCCGCCATTTAGCTTGTTCGTAAGTCGCATCATTACCCATCAAACGCCAAGCGACGACTTCCTCCAGTTCCAGCTTCTCGCTGTCACTCATTTTTTGTAACCGCGCTAATGTTGGGATCATCAATCGCGCATTTTCCACATCCTGTCGTGCCAAACGGGTGAAAGCAATTGTTGTCGCTGAACGGGTAAAATCGGTCGGCCCGACGGTGCGGGCAAAGTTTTCTACACTGCTGGGGTCACTTTGCAGTTTTGCCAGCGCAGTCCCCATGGTTTGGTAATCCGCAGGAAGTTGTTTGAGTAAGTAACTCACCAGGCTGGCATTACCCTCTTTAAGCGCGAGCTTCATACGTGCCAGTGTTGCCAGTGGTGTCTGGTGCCCGGCTTGTTGCCAGACACTGAATAGTTTATCGCAGCTGCCCGGTAATGACTGGCCATTGAGCCAGACTTCACTGGCCCCTTCCCAAGCAACGGACTGCTCACCAGTGGCCCATTTGGCATAGTAATAGTTACAACGGGCGGCAACCGGTTTAGGCGCTGTCGGGCTGAACGTTAACAACCCGCGCCAATCTTCGCGGCGAGCCAATTCATTCACAAAGCGAGATGGCAGTGATTTCGCCGGTGGTAATGTGGGGTGACGGTTCAGAAAATCCTTCACTTGCGCCGTACTCACCTGGCTTAAATCTTGCGTCAACTGACGGTATTCCAAATAAGGGTACAGAGGATAATCACGTAACGTTGGCATCAGTTGTGCCACGGTATCCATCTGATTGCTGTCCCAAGCTAATTTAACTTGCTGATAGCGCTGCCGCTGAGCATCAAGAGAGTCGGCGAATGTCACTCCTGAAGTCGCCATCAGACACACGCCAATCGCCAGATATCGCCACTTACCCATATTTACCTTTTCCTCACTGGTTGTTGGCACTACATTTTACCGGCCACGGTATTTTACCGAATGCTTTACCGACTACGGTTTCATCTTCTTTCTTGCCGCACTCACACCGCCTGATCCCCGCGTCGCGGGTAGGCAGTAAGACATACTAACTAAGAGTTTCACCTGATAGCCAGCGATTACACAAGCTAATAGAAAAGGAAGATTAATCTTTATGGGCTATGGTTTACCAAGGTAAGAGTACTCAGAACAAGACAAAAGATAATTGGCGGGATAATGAAGTTATTAATTACTTATTATTCATTTAGTTATAGTATAGCCATCACTAAGTGCCTCGTATTTATTATCTTAGCTCAAGGCAGTATTTTGATAAAAACCTACTATCCTTGCTGAATATAACTATGCTGTTGTAAATATCTCATTCAACATAATTTTTTTGATTTTTAATAAAAGTCTTATCATTCAGAAATAAAATTTTGTAAGGGAGAGTCAAGATTATTCTTCCTTTTTCGTGCCGCTGAATAGATGAAAACGGTTAGATAGATTTATTAATTTTTAGAAGGTTCTTTCAATGCAAAACTCATCAAACCCTAAAAGTGCCGCCCCCCCTCCAGATGGTAAGGCTTGGTATCAACTTACTGTGGAAGAATCTTTGCAGCATCTAAATAGCCGCGAAGAAGGATTAAGCCAGAAAGAGGCACAAGAGCGCCTCGCGCAATATGGTCCCAATGCACTACCAGCCAGAAAAACAAAACATCCTCTACTGCAATTCTTAGCACACTTTAACGATGTCCTGATTTATATTCTGTTGGCCGCAGCGTTAGTAAAAGGTTTGATGGGGCACTCAGTTGATACCATTATTATCCTTTGTGTCGCGGTGATTAACGCGTTAATTGGCTTTATTCAGGAAAATAAAGCTGAAAAATCGTTGAAAAGCATCCAAAACATGCTTTCCAGCAAAGCCGTGGTCATTCGGGATGGCAAGGCACAAACTATTGATGCGCAGAATCTGGTGCCGGGAGATATTGTCACCTTGCGACCAGGGGATAAAATCCCCGCAGACCTGCGTTTACTGGAGGCCCATAATCTCCAGATTGAAGAAGCTATTCTGACCGGTGAATCTACGGTTGTTGAAAAGCAGATCGGCGTCATTGAGAGTGAATCCGTCATCGGTGATCGCAAGAACCTACTATTCTCGGGCACCACCATCAGTGCCGGTACGGCCAAAGGCGTCGTCATCGCCAGCGGTGGAGATACCGAGCTGGGCCATATCAATCAGATGATGGCGACCGTGGAGTCGACCCGCACCCCTTTGTTACAACAGATGGACCGTCTGGGAAAAGCCATTTTCATCCTGATTTTGGTGATGATGGCGATATTGTTCGTCTTCGCCTTTATCTTACGTGACCTACCGGTCGATGAACTGCTGCTGGCCTTAATCAGCTTGGCTGTCGCATCAGTACCGGAAGGTTTACCGGCGATCATTTCGATTATTCTGTCTCTGGGTGTGCAAGCGATGGCGCGCAACCGCGCAATTATCCGCAAGTTGCCAACGGTAGAAACCTTAGGTGCCATGACCGTCGTTTGCTCCGATAAAACCGGTACGCTGACGATGAACGAAATGACGGTTAAAGCCGTGATTCTGGCAGATCATTGCTACCGCGTGGAAGGTGAAAGCTATGAGCCAGTAGGTAATATTTACCCAGAAGGTAGTGAGCAGCAAGCTGAGTTGGGCACCAATAAGGCGCTAAAAACATTTATTACTGCGGTCAATCTATGTAATGACAGCCAGATTCAGAAAAACGAACAAGGCCATTGGACCATTACTGGTGGGCCAACTGAAGGGGCGCTGAAAGTTCTGGCGGCAAAATCTGGGATCAAGCTGGAACACGTTACCCAACACGGCAAAATTCCTTTCGACTCTGCCTATAAATACATGGCTACCAGCCATCAGGTTCAGTCAGATAACAGTATCTTCCTAACCGGTGCACCGGATGTCTTGTTCACCTTCTGCCAACAAGAACTGACCGACAGCGGTGTTGCGCCGTTCCGTCGTGATTATTGGGAAGCAGAAATGGCGCGCTATGCCAAACAAGGCTTGCGTATGGTGGCAGCGGCATTCCGCCCAACGGACCAACCGGTCAACGAATTAGATCACAAAGATATCCAACAAGGCATGGTGTTTGTTGGTATCGCCGGCATGATGGATCCACCACGACCTGAAGCTATCGATGCGATTGCCACCTGCCAACAGGCCGGCATTCGGGTGAAAATGATCACTGGCGATCATCAGGAAACGGCGATGGCGATCGGGGCCATGTTGGGTATTGGCAACGGTACAGACTCCATCACTGGCAACCAACTGGAGCATATGGATGACAAACAACTGGCAGAAGCCGCTGTTCGTTATGATATTTTTGCCCGCACCAGCCCGGAACATAAACTGCGTCTGGTAAAAGCCTTGCAGGAGAAAGGTGAAATCGTAGGTATGACCGGTGATGGGGTTAACGATGCTCCGGCGCTGAAACAGGCCGATGTCGGCATTGCTATGGGTATCAAAGGCACCGAGGTGACGAAAGAAGCCGCCGACATGGTGTTATCCGATGATAACTTCGCCACCATTGCCAGTGCGGTTGAAGAAGGCCGCCGGGTTTACGATAACCTGAAAAAAACCATTCTGTTTGTTTTGCCAACTAACCTGGCGCAAGGTTTATTAATCATCTTTGCTATCCTTGCTGGTGCGGTGATCCCATTAACACCACTACAAATCCTGTGGATGAACATGGCAACCTCCACCACCCTCTCCTTCGGTCTGGCATTTGAACCAGCGGAAAGAGGCATTATGCGCCGCAAACCACGTGACCCATCCCGCCATGTATTGGATGGCCATGCCATTTGGCGTATTGGTTTTGTCGGGACCCTGATTGCTTGTAGTGCTTTCGCCCTGGAAGCCTATTTGGAACCCCGTGGCTACAGTACCGAATTTATCCGTACGGTTCTCATGCAAACACTGGTGACCGCGCAGTGGATCTACATGTTTAACTGCCGTGTGATGGATCGTTTCCCACTGAATAAAGAAGTGTTCGTTAATAAAGGGCTGTGGTTAGTCTCTGGCGTACTGGTGCTGTTGCAGCTAGCCATAATCTACCTGCCGTTTATGAATACCGCCTTCGGTACCGCGCCATTACCTGCATATTACTGGGGCATAACATTACTGGTTGCTATTGCCATCTTTATTGTTGTTGAAATAGAGAAATGGGTTATCGGGCGCTTTAAAAGCGTAAATAAATCCGTTTAACATCAGTCAGAAGAGATAAAACCCCGGTGAAACTCCGGGGTTTTTGAAGTAAATCCCCCCCGTTTTATAGGCCTGTGAACAAAGGGCTTACCGCCCCTACTGGCACTTCAGTGGCTAATGACATTACGCCCCCAACAGCACGTTTCACCTTCATCTGACGTGATCAACTGCCTGACAAAACCCGAAAAACAATCGGGCTTTTACACTCTTATTTCAAGTAACATAAATAAGATTTAAGATAAATCTTAAGTTTCCGATAACATGACTATTATTACTTCATATAAATCTTATAATGACGTTGCACCTAATTCCTATTCAGCCACCACATTTAGCATCCCTTTTATCCCAACTGGAAGCGCAAAAATGAAGACAGCGACTTGCGCAACCAACCACGTCAGTGATGAAGATCATGCCCCCTCGCACAGACTGATTGTACGGTCACATTGGTGGAGCGTTTATCTATTATTACTTTCATTATTGGTGGCTGTACCAATCCCATCATTGGCCGCCAGTAATATTAATGCAGATATTCTGCGTGAACGTAGCGATTCTGCTGCCAAGATGGTGTTAGGTATTATCAGTTATTCACGCTGGCCGGCTGCTCTGCCAGTGATCAGGTTGTGTGTTATCGCCCCGACGGACTATGCTGAAATGTTATTTAATCCAGCACTGATGGAAACCACACATCCGGTTCAAACCCAACGTTATTCACTTCCCAATAATTCACTAAGCAGTGAATGCGATGTGGTTTATTTAGGCCATATTGAATTGCAACAGCGCCAGCAGTTATCCATCCAGCTCAACGGAACCCCAATTCTCACCATCAGTGAGGATTATAATGAATGCACACTTGGCAGCGTGTTTTGCTTACTTCTGAATGATAAACAAGTCTCTTTTAAGGTCAATATGGATGCATTAGCACGCGGTGGTGTACGTGTTCACCCGAGTGTGTTGCAACTTGCCCGTAAAAAGGCTAATGCGCTATGAACACGATAACAAACCAATCTATGAAGCCGAAAAAAAATCACAATAGCGCAGAAAAACTCCCGACACTTGCTGGCGTATTGCGGCGCATACATTTGTCTGTCGCCATTGTATCTGTAGTAACAGCCAGTATTTTCCTGACCGTCGCCGCGCTATTCGCCTTACGGGTTTATGTTGATCACAACCTGCATTTGATCGCCCGCGCCATCAGTTATACCACCGAGGCCGCCGTCGTTTTTGGTGATAACGTGGCGGCTAACGAGTTATTGGCGCTGATTGCATCGAATGAAGAAGTGGCAGAAGCAAAGATCATTAATAAACATAATCGTCAAATAGCTTACTGGACGCTACCTGACGATGGGCCTATCCATCATATGGAGCAAATTGTTGCTCATTGGATACTGCCTGCCCCTGTCGTGTTACCGATGTTTCATGCTGGCGATGAGATTGGCAAAATTGTCATTGTTGGACATGGCGGCAGCTTGTTGCGTTTCTTGCTACAAGGTCTGGCGGGGATGTTGGCGTGCCTGACGGTCAGTACATTGGTCGCACTCTTCCTATCACGGCGGATGTTGCTTGGCATTGTTGGCTCACTTAATAGGATCACCGAGGTTGCTCATAATGTCAGCCGCCACCGCAGTTTTGGTCAACGGGTTCCTTCAGCAAAGGTAGCTGAATTGAACGAGCTAAGTAATGACTTTAACGGGTTGCTGGAAGAGCTTGAGGTGTGGCAAAAACATCTGACGCAAGAAAATGACTCACTGGCTTACCGCGCCGCCCATGACAGCCTGACCGGGCTAGCAAATCGTGCGTTTTTTGAAGGGCGCTTGAGCCGGGCGCTTAATGATTGCCAGCCCGGCGAGTACACCGCCGTGTTATTCCTGGATGGCGACCATTTTAAAGACGTAAATGATAATTATGGCCATGCCGCAGGCGATCTTGTGCTCACGGCAATTGCCGTCCGTATCCGCGCCTTATTACGTGAAACTGATTTAGTGGCTCGTTTAGGCGGCGATGAGTTTGCGGTGTTACTGACCCCTATCCACCACTTGGATGATGTTTTAACTATTGCCGATCATATTATCGGCAGTATGGCCCTACCAATAATACTGGCTGAAGGCGGTGAAATTACCGTCTCACTCAGTATTGGTATTGCTGTTTATCCTGATCATGCACAAACGCCGGAAAAGTTATTACAACGAGCGGACGAAGCGATGTATCAGGCGAAGAAAAACTTCCGGTCTGGCAAGCGTATTTTTGTCTATCAGCCGAATACAACTCACACAGAAAGTTTAGGATAGGTGACATGCAGAAGATGAAAAATAAGCGTTTAATACAACGTATTTGGCTCAGTTTCCTGGCAATGGGTTTAGTGCTATTAGTGGGGTGTCAGGCTAAACCACAAGGGCTAACACCTGAGCAAATCGCCGCATTGCAAGAGCAGGGGTTTAAATTAACCGATAATGGCTGGGAATTTGGCATGGAAAATAAAGTGCTATTCGACAGCGATGTGAAAAAATTAAATCCTGAGGGTATGCAAACCGTACAAAAAATTGGTCGGATATTGTCAGATGTGGGTATTAAAAATATGCGGGTTGATGGTCATACCGATTCCATCGGGGAGGAGGACTATAATCAACAATTATCCTACCAGCGCGCCTTAGCAGTAGCCGATACTCTAGTTACCGTCGGTATTCCAAAGAATAATATTGATGTTCGTGGCCGTGGCAAGTTAGAGCCCGTCGCAGATAATCGCACCAGTAAAGGCCGAGCCGAAAACCGCCGCGTCGCCATTATTATCACCGCACCCTAATTTCCTTTATTTACTGGTTTGCTGCCGTAACCCGGTTTCTGCATTTATTCTGCTCAGATATAGACCCAGAGTCATTGACAATGCAGCTAAGCAGCCAGCATCAAGGATGAAGTGGATCGCTGGGATCCATTCTCAAAACGGGCTACACTTGTACCCTATAAAAAACTGATATAGAGAGGCAGACTCAACGTGGCTCAATACGTCTATACCATGCACCGCGTCGGTAAAGTTGTTCCACCGAAACGGCATATCCTGAAAAACATCTCCCTGAGTTTTTTCCCAGGGGCAAAAATTGGTGTACTGGGCCTGAACGGCTCCGGTAAATCGACCCTGTTGCGCATCATGGCTGGCCTTGATACCGAGATTGAGGGCGAAGCTCGTCCACAACCTGGGATCAAAATTGGCTATCTGCCACAGGAACCTAAACTGAATCTTGAACAAACGGTCCGTGAATCGGTTGAAGAAGCCGTGGGTGAAGTCAAACGTGCGCTGACCCGTCTGGATGAAGTTTATGCGCTATATGCCGATCCTGATGCGGATTTCGATAAGCTGGCAAAAGAGCAAGGCGAGTTGGAAGCAATTATCCAATCCCATGACGGCCATAATCTGGATAACCAGCTAGAGCGCGCCGCCGATGCCCTGCGTCTGCCACCGTGGGATGCTAAAATCGCCAACCTGTCCGGTGGTGAGCGCCGCCGTGTCGCGATTTGCCGCCTACTGCTGGAAAAACCAGACATGCTGCTGCTGGACGAACCAACCAACCACTTGGATGCAGAATCTGTGGCCTGGCTGGAGCGCTTCCTGCATGACTACGAAGGCACTGTAGTGGCGATCACCCATGACCGTTACTTCCTCGATAACGTTGCTGGCTGGATTCTGGAACTGGACCGTGGTGAAGGCATTCCATGGGAAGGCAACTACTCCTCTTGGCTGGAACAAAAAAATGCCCGTCTGGCGCAAGAAGCCTCTTCTGAAGCCGCACGTCGCAAATCCATTGAGAAAGAACTGGAGTGGGTTCGTCAGAATCCTAAAGGCCGTCAGGCGAAGGGTAAAGCTCGTCTGGCCCGCTTTGAAGAACTTAACAGTGTTGAATATCAAAAACGTAACGAAACCAGCGAGCTGTTCATTCCACCGGGTCCACGCTTAGGCGACAAAGTGCTGGAAGTGGAGCATCTGAGCAAATCTTACGGTGACCGCCTGCTGATTGACGATCTGACTTTTGCACTGCCGAAAGGCGCAATCGTTGGGATCATCGGGCCGAACGGAGCCGGTAAATCAACCCTGTTCCGTATGCTATCCGGCCAGGAACAACCCGATTCAGGCACTATCTCGCTCGGTGATACGGTGCAACTGGCGTCAGTTGATCAGTTCCGTGACAACATGGATGACAGCAAAACGGTTTGGGAAGAAGTTTCCGGTGGTCAGGACATCATGAAAATCGGTAACTTTGAGCTGCCAAGCCGCGCGTATGTCGGCCGTTTCAACTTCAAAGGTGTCGATCAGGGTAAGCGCATCGGTGAGTTGTCCGGTGGTGAGCGCGGCCGCATTCATTTGGCTAAGCTGCTACAGGTTGGCGGTAACATGTTGCTGCTCGATGAACCTACCAACGACCTGGATATCGAAACCCTGCGAGCGCTGGAAAACGCCTTGCTGGAGTTCCCAGGCTGCGCCATGGTTATTTCCCATGACCGTTGGTTCCTTGACCGGATTGCCACCCACATCATCGATTATCAGGATGAGGGTAAGGTAGAATTCTTTGAGGGTAACTTTACTGAATACGAAGAGTGGAAGAAACGTACTCTGGGGGCTGAAGCACTTGAGCCACACCGTATTAAGTATAAGAAAATGACCAAATAGTTTTTGAGATACCCTAAATAAGTCGAGTTGCAGGAAGGCGGTAACTGAGTACATTCCCAAAAACTTACATCAGTAAGTGGCTGGCGGGTAGAAGTCTGACAGATAGAATGGCCTGCAATCGCAGGCCTTTTTAGTCAGGGTATTTCACCTGATACCGCGTGCTTCGTCCACCGCCTGGCAGTTTTTCAATACATTCACGTGCCAGTAAATCAGCAAGATGACGCGTGGCTGTTGCTTTACTCACCTTTGCGACTTTCTGATATTGTGACGCATTGATCCCAGCAGAAAAGCCATTAATGCCATTGATACAACCGCTCAAGTGTTAAATCTGCCTTACACTCATTGATGGCGTCCAGCATCATAGCGGCTAAACCATCGGTTCGATCAGACGTTGGATAATTATCCTCTAAAATCATGCCCAGCCGCTTCGCCAGAGATGACCGTACCGATCTTATATTCAGTGGTTCATTTTCGATTTTTGATGAAGCAATAATATTTGCCAATAATATATCTAATGTTTTGGTCGCGTTTTCTGCCGAGGTATTCGTCCGGTTCTCGCCAAGGAGTTGCCCGAGTTTAAATCTGGCATGACGCAACTGTGGCTGAATAAGCGCCTCATCCCAATAAAAAATTGGGCCATTTCTTTTGCTGCCATACCCAAATATTTTCACCCATAGTGATCTCCCAACCCGAGAGTGAGCCGATTAGCCTCATTATTCGGCTCATGTGATGATATCCAGCACGTAGAGAGTGATCAGACGCTCAACTCCCCCACTGATACTCGGGAAAACTCACCTTATTACGCATCCGTTAATACTGAAGGGCGGGCAAGCCGTTGCGGATCAGCGGCCAGCAGTTGCTGAACCAGTTCGACGCAGCGTAGGAAGCGGGCGTCATAATCGGCTGACTCGACATGAACGTATTCAATATTATTGTCGCGCAACATCTGCTCGAGTAAATTTTGGAAGGATTTTCGATCACGGTCACTGCCGAGGCTACGCAACCCATCTGCTACCCACGGGGTATTATTTTCCAATAAGATCACCAGATCAAAACGGTATTCATCAATCAGAGCCTGAACGAAGGGGTGCTCCCGCCCTTCATATTTCTTACAAAATGCCTGCGTGGTGACGAAATCAGTATCAATAAACGCCACTTTATTGGCGTATTTCACGGCAAAATCCACATACTGCGCCTGCCCCAGCGCAATTTTGTCATAGTCTGAATATTGCAGTGCCATCTCATCCCCCCCCAGATGAGAGAAAACATAATCACGGCCATATTCCCACGCACTGGTGGTATTGAAGATATTGGCTAACTTATTAACCAGTGTCGATTTACCACTGGATTCACCACCGAGGATGGCTACCGTACGCACAAAGAAGGGTTTTACTTCGGTCGGGATATAATCCCAATAGCGGAAAGGGTCGCGGCGGATCTGGCGGCCACTGATGTTCATAAATGAGCGCTGTGGGTCAATCAAAATGGTTTCGATACCCAGTTGCTCTCGGTAACGCGGCGCATCCTGACTCTCGCTGGAATAGATAAAGCTGGGGACAATACCCTTTTCATTCATGAAAGCTTTTACGCCACGGCTCCACACATCCCAACCGTGAGGATAAGGCTCAATTCCGTGCTCATCAAAAGAGTGAATGTGGATATTTTTCTGATACTTAAAGGTTTGTAACAACCAACGCAGGCGGTCACTAACCGTTGGTTGTTGCGACATCGAGCTGTTCTCAAATAACTCCTTATCACGCGGCTCATCGTGGCAAAGAATGACGTGCAGTTCATCGACCTGGCTACAGGCGCGCTGGATAAGATAAATATGACCAGTATGCAGAGGGTAAAATTTACCAAACACTACACCGACTTTTTTCTCACGGCGCGGGAATTCCAACCCGAGAAAACGGTGTAGGGCCTCTAATTTTTGTGCGCTGGGGCTTTTGATTTTATCGTTAAGTAGCTGGCTTAAATAGCCTTTGGTCATGCCGCTGGCCTCAGCTACCTGCTGTAAGGTGCAGCCTTTTTGCTTAATTGCCGTTTTGAGATAGTCGAACTGCAGCATGCGGTCTCCTTGTTTAGCGTACTAAACAAAAATAACACAGGATGCTGCGGCATTGGCACTACTAAATATGCATTACCCATAAATATCCCGTCATAATTCAAGCGACCTATGCGTTGGTCGCCCACCTGCAACATGAGTTATTTAGGGCATATTCGGTTATAAATCTTCTAAAACAGCCAACGCATCGGCCAGTTTTTTTACCCCGAAGACCTGCATATTGGGTAATGGTTTTTTGGGCATATTGGCATAAGGCACGATGGCACGTTTAAAACCGTGCTTTGCCGCCTCGGAGATACGCTCCTGACCACTTGGTACCGGGCGGATTTCACCGGCCAGCCCCACTTCGCCAAATACCACTAAATCTTGCGGTAATGGGCGGTCACGCAGGCTGGAGACCAACGACATCAATAACGCCAGATCAGCGCTAGTCTCAGTGACTTTCACCCCGCCAACGACGTTAACGAACACGTCTTGATCTGACATCTGCAAACCACCGTGGCGGTGTAAAACAGCCAATAAGATGGCCAAGCGGTTTTGCTCCAGCCCGACAGCTACCCGGCGTGGATTCGACATCATCGAATGATCCACCAGCGCTTGGATCTCCACCAGCAATGGGCGAGTCCCTTCCCACACCACCATCACTGAGCTGCCCGCGGTCACTTCATCGCCACGGCTCAAAAAGATAGCCGATGGATTACTGACTTCTCGTAGGCCTTGCTCGGTCATGGCAAACACGCCCAGTTCGTTAACAGCACCAAAGCGGTTTTTGTGGCTACGCAGAGTACGGA
This sequence comes from Yersinia similis, assembly GCF_001053095.1. Lineage (GTDB taxonomy): Bacteria > Pseudomonadota > Gammaproteobacteria > Enterobacterales > Enterobacteriaceae > Yersinia > Yersinia similis. Next base: position 239,075 of record NZ_CGBP01000004.1, read on the forward strand.
AGCGTGAGTCGCCATCACCATCGAGCATTACGGAGCAATCAATACAGTGTTCTAATACCTTCGGCCCAGCCAGCGAACCGTCTTTGGTCACATGCCCCACCATCACGATGGCGACACCCCGGGTTTTAGCAAAACGAGTCAGATAAGCCGCGGTTTCGCGTACTTGCGCCACACTGCCCGGTGACGATTGGATATCCGCCATATGCATCACCTGAATAGAGTCGATGACCATCAGTCGTGGCTGTTCTTGCTCTGCTATCAGGCAAATCTGCTCAATACTGGTTTCCGACAACATATTCAGCCCCGCCGTGGGCAGGCCCAGACGGTGCGCGCGCATGGCGACCTGCTGCAACGACTCTTCGCCAGTGACATACAGGGTTTTCATGCTTTCCGACAGTTTGCAGAGGGTTTGCAGTAATAAAGTACTTTTGCCCGCACCGGGGTTACCGCCAATCAAAATGGCACTGCCCGGTACCACCCCGCCCCCCAGCACCCGATCAAATTCGAGAAAACCGGTTGAGAAGCGTGGCAGCTCCTCCAGGCTAATATCGGACAGCTTTTGTACCCGGCTGACACCTGCATCACCAGCATAGCCGACAAAACGGTCATTACGGGATGATGAAGCTACCGCCGCCAGCCTGACCTCGGTAATGGTATTCCAAGCGTTACAGGCACTGCATTGCCCCTGCCAACGTGGGTAATCGGCACCACATTCATTACAGACAAACGCCCGTTTGGGTGCTTTCGCCATGTCATCACCTCAATCTTATGAGCGCATATTTTACGAAAAAAATATCATTAAACACTTGATTATAAATAAATGATTTATGAATAAATAACTTATAAACGAATAACCTACTTACCACTCTCGTGTTTTAAGCTACCGGTCAAAATACATAAAACACTCAGTAAATCACCGTGACGGATCGCCACTTTCGCTTTGGCATAAACCTTCGGCTTGGCGTGGAAAGCCAAACCTAAACCCGCTACCTGCATCATTTTCAGGTCATTAGCGCCGTCGCCGATAGCAATAGTCTGTGCCAGTGGGATATTCAATTTCTCCGCCAGTTTGATCAGGGTATCCGCTTTATATTGCGCATCAACAATTGGCCCCAACACACACCCGGTCAGTTTGCCGTCTTTGATTTCAAGCTCATTAGCGGCAACATGTACCAACCGCAATTTGTCACGCAGGTATTCGGCATAATAGGTAAAACCGCCAGAAGCAATGGCCACATGCCAATCCAACGCCTGAAGTTTACGCACCAGGCTGACCAACCCCGGCATCAATGGCAAATCATCACGAACTTGCTTCAAAATATTGGCATCAGCCCCTTTCAGCGCCGCCACCCGTTGGCGCAGACTGGCCGAGAAATCCAACTCACCTTGCATGGCGCGTTCAGTGACTGCCGCCACCTCATCGCCCACACCCGCCAGTTTGGCAATTTCATCAATACATTCTATTTGGATCGCGGTGGAATCCATATCCATGACCAGCAGGCCGGGAGTACGCAGATGCGGTATCGCCCCCAGTGGCGCGACATCAAGGCCGCTCTCATCAGCCAGCGTTTTAATTCGTGGTGTTAGGCTACCCGCTAACCGGATCACCTGATAATCTTCCACACACCAGGCAGAAACAATCACCATGGCAGCACCGAGATGACGTTGAAAATCGGTGATCCGCTGTTTATCTAGTTTTCTACCGTACAACAGCCAACCTGTGTGACCGGCACGATAATCCAGCGGCATCACTTCATCGCCACTGAGTGAAAGTGGCAGACCCGGCCATTGATAGATCTCCGAGGGCAGATCGCAATAGGTCAGACTATTAGACATGAATTACTCCTGTAGAAACCGGGACAACGCAATATATAAACGGCTCATTTAAAACCTAACGCATCAAGTAAAACAACGCATCAAGCTATCCTATCGCCCTTGCTTCTGGCAACATAAAGTCACCATACCCAAAAGAATTGACGTTGTAGCCAATCAGTAAATAGAAGGTGAGCTAGAACCGCTCGCAACGCAGCAACATCAAGTATGAAGGGTATCATTCTCGTAAGGAACCGGTATGGCACGGGCTAAATTAAAATTTCGACTACATCGAACAGCTATTGTACTGATCTGTTTGGCATTATTGGTCTTGCTGATGCAAGGCGCATCTTATTTCAGCCTTAGTCACCAGTTAGCACGTTCAGAGCAGGTCGAAGAGCTGGCACAAACACTCGCCAAACAGGTTGCTTTTAGCTTGTCGCCCATTATGGATAGCGGTGACGACAATATTGATAGCCAGAAAGTCGATGCCATTCTTCAACAACTGACGCAATCCAGCCGTATTTTAGATGCCAGTGTGTATCAGATTGACGGTACGTTGGTTGCCAGCGCCGGAGAGAACGTGAAAGTACGTGACCGGCTGGCACTGGATGGTAAACGCCCTGGCAGCTATTTCAACCACCAAATAGTTGAAATGATCGCGGGTAACAGTGGGCCAAGTGGTTTTCTGCGCATGACACTGGACACTCACGTGTTGGCGACGGAATCCAAGCAAGTAGATAATACCACTAACTTACTGCGCCTGATGATTCTGGTGGCTCTGGCCGTGGGGATTATTCTGGCCCGCACCCTGTTACAAGGCCGCCGTAGCCGTTGGCAGCAATCCCCTTATCTGCTGACGGCCAATACCCCGGTTAAAGAAGAAGATGAAAGTGAAGATGATGCGCCAGAAGCTCTCGTCAGTCAGGCGGAAACCGACCATAAGCCTGCCGATAAATAGCCTCTCGGGGACACGTTAGTGATTCAGACATGAATAAATCAATTCAGCGGCAGAGATCTCTACCGCTGAAGAAAGAAAAAGCCGTTGGAAAGGGAGAAGCTTGAGACGAGATTACGCTTTATCACCCAGCAATACAGATTCCAGTGCGATCTCAATCATGTCATTAAAGGTGGTCTGACGTTCAGCAGCGGTAGTCTGCTCACCGGTACGGATATGGTCAGAAACGGTACAAATAGTCAGTGCCTTCGCACCAAACTCTGCCGCTACGCCGTAGATACCGGCAGCTTCCATTTCTACGCCTAAGATACCGTATTTTTCCATCACATCAAACATTTGCGGGTCTGGTGTGTAGAAAAGATCAGCGGAGAAGAGGTTACCGACACGAACATTGAGCCCTTTCGCTTTGGCTGCATCAACCGCATTACGGGTCATCTCAAAATCAGCAATCGCCGCATAGTCGTGATCTTTAAAACGCATACGGTTAACTTTAGAATCCGTGCACGCCCCCATCCCGATCACTACATCACGCAGTTTAACATCAGTACGTACGGCACCACAGGAGCCCACGCGGATGATTTTCTTTACGCCAAAATCAGTTATCAGCTCTTTAGCATAGATAGAACAGGATGGGATCCCCATACCATGGCCCATAACAGAAATCTTACGGCCTTTATAGGTGCCGGTGAAACCCAACATGCCACGCACGTTATTCACTTCACGCACGTCTTGCAGGAAAGTTTCTGCAATAAACTTTGCCCGCAGTGGGTCCCCTGGCATTAATACAACGTCTGCGAAATCACCCATTTCAGCATTAATATGTGGCGTTGCCATAATCACTTTCCTTAAAAATCAGATAATTAAATTTTTAACCTAATTGAAATGTTAATCGCCGAACTGGCTCGCTCAGCTTAGCCTTGTGCTCTAAAGCATGTTCTTGCCGTAATCCATTGGCGACAACCCAAAATACGTCGCTACCGTCTGCCCGATATCGGCAAAGGTCTCACGATGCCCCAATGAACCCGGTTTAACTTTCGGGCCGTAAACCAAAACCGGAATGTGCTCACGGGTATGGTCAGTGCCCGGCCAGGTTGGGTCACAACCGTGGTCAGCGGTCAGGATCAGGATGTCATCTTCTTTGACCAATGCCATCAATTCCGGTAGGCGGCGGTCGAATAGTTCTAACGCGGCAGCATAACCAGCAACATCACGGCGGTGGCCGTAAGAAGAGTCAAAATCAACGAAGTTAGTGAAAACGATGGTATTATCGCCCGCTTTTTTCATCTCTTCTATCGTGGCATCGAACAACGCATCCAGCCCTGTGGCCTTCACTTTCTGTGTGATACCAACATGCGCGTAAATATCGGCAATTTTACCGATAGACACCACTTCACCGCCCTTCTCATCAACCAGTTTTTTCAGCATAGTCGGTGCTGGTGGTTCAACCGCCAGATCATGACGATTACCGGTACGTTGGAAGTGTCCCGGCTTATCGCCGATAAACGGACGTGCAATCACACGACCAATGTTATAGCCACCGTCGGTCAGCTCTTCACGGGCAATTTCGCACAGCTCATACAGACGATCCAGACCAAAGGTCTCTTCATGGCAGGCAATCTGGAATACTGAGTCAGCGGAGGTGTAGAAAATCGGCTTCCCGGTTTTCATATGCTCTTCACCCAGTTGGTCAAGGATCACCGTACCGGAAGAGTGGCAGTTACCCAAATAGCCCGGCAGGTTGGCGCGTTTTACCAGTTTATCCAGCAATTCCTGTGGGAAGCTGTTTTCCACATCGCTGAAATACCCCCAATCGAACAACACCGGGACACCTGCAATTTCCCAGTGACCTGACGGCGTATCTTTACCAGAAGACAGCTCGCTGGCGTAACCATAAGCACCAATAATATCCGCGTTCTTATCCAAGCCAACTGGGAAAGTCCCGGTTGATTCTTCTGCCGCTTTACCCAGCCCTAAACGGCTCAGGTTAGGCAGTGTCAACGGGCCACTACGGCCCACGTTGGCTTCACCACGCGCACAGGCTTCTGCGATATGACCTAATGTATCTGCGCCTTCGTCACCAAATTTTTTGGCATCTGCGCTAGCACCAATACCAAAAGAATCTAATACCATAATAAATGTACGTTTCATTGCTCTCTCCTGCGTGGATTCACGCTCTGGGGGCGGCGATATTCATTCGCTCCACCACCCCACATCCATAATTAATTGCCGATCCGTTTATGCGCCGTAACACGGGCCGCCGATAACAAAAGTATGACGTTTATTCAGTGATACGGCGATAAATCACTGGTGTTTCTTCTGGCGCGTCATTCCCTAAGGTGATGGCCGCACGCACAGCCTCTGCCGCCTGCTGCCAGTCATCTTCGTTATTGGCATGGATCACCGCAAGTGGCTGCTGCCCATCAACACAGGTCCCCAAACGGGCCATATCCGTCAACCCTACACTATAATCAATGGGATCCGTTGCCCGACGGCGTCCCCCGCCGAGGGCGACCACCGCCATACCCAATGCGCGGGTATCCATTGCAGTAATGATTCCCGTCTGTTCAGCAAATACCGGTTTGCTTAGGGTAGCAACGGGCAGGTAGCTGTCATAGCGTTCAACAAAGTCTACCGGGCCTTTTTGCGCGGCCACCATACGGCCAAAGACTTCCGCCGCTTTGCCATTATCCAAAACCGCTTGCAGCTTGGCACGGGCATCGGCTTCATCATGCGCTAAACCGCCGGATAGCAACATTTCAACACACAGCGCCATAGTCACTTCCAGCAAACGTGGGTTGCGATATTCGCCCGTCAGGAAACGCACAGCTTCGCGGACTTCTACCCCATTACCGGCGCTGGATGCCAGGACTTGGTTCATGTCCGTCAGTAGCGCCGTGGTTTTGCAACCCGCGCCGTTTGCCACGCCAACAATCGCCTGCGCCAAATCAGCCGACAACGAGTAAGTTGGCATAAAGGCACCGGAACCGACTTTCACATCCATGACCAATGCATCCAGTCCTTCCGCCAATTTTTTGGCCAAAATGGAGGCCGTAATCAATGGAATCGAATCCACCGTCGCCGTAATATCGCGGGTCGCGTAAAAGCGCTTATCGGCGGGGGCCAGCGAGCTGGTCTGGCCGATAATTGCCACACCAACATTCTGAATGATTTTTCGGAACGCATTATCATCTGGGAAAATATCAAAACCGGGGATCGCCTCCAGTTTGTCCAGTGTGCCACCGGTATGACCAAGACCACGGCCAGAGATCATCGGCACATAACCGCCACAGGCTGCCACCATCGGGCCAAGCATCAATGACGTCACATCACCCACGCCACCAGTGGAGTGCTTATCTACCAGCGGGCCGTTCAAATTCAGACTCTTCCAATTCAGCACGGTACCGGAATCACGCATCGCCATGGTCAGCGCAACGCGCTCAGGCATACTCATGTCGTGGAAATAAATGGTCATCGCTAAAGCGGCAATTTGCCCTTCAGAAACAACGTTGTCGCGGATCCCATTGATAAAGAAACGAATCTCTTCTTCGCTCAGTGGCTGACCGTCGCGTTTTTTACGAATAATTTCTTGTGCCAGAAACAAGGCATCCCCCTGCTTGACCTGAATATGGGATGAAAGCCGCCCGTAGCCTGCTTTCGGAAATAGCGACACAGCAGGCCAGCAGCCTGCAGTGCATCAATTCAGTGTAATGATAATAACGTTAGTAACCGCTGCTCTTGGCGTCGCTCTGGTGACCCAATGTGGTCAACAAACTGGCGAGTAGACTGGAAGCACCAAAGCGGAAATGGCGAGCATCAGCCCAGCCTTCACCCATCAGTTGATCAGCCAATTGCAAAAATTGCGCGGCATCTTCGGCGGTACGGACACCACCCGCCGGTTTGAAGCCAACCGTTTCACCTACGCCTAACTCACGGATAGTGCGGATCATAATGTCTGCACTTTCCAACGTGGCATTCACCGGCACTTTACCGGTAGAGGTTTTAATAAAATCGGCACCCGCTTTGATTGCAATTTCAGAGGCCTGACGAATTAAATGCGCTTGCTTAAGTTCACCAGTTTCAATGATGACTTTCAGTAATACATTCGCGGTAACGCAAGCTTCTTTACACGTTTTCACTAATTCGAAGCCAACTTTATCGTTACCGGCCATTAATGCGCGATAAGGGAAAACCACATCCACTTCATCGGCACCATAAGCAATGGCAGCACGGGTTTCAGCCAACGCAATCGCAATATCATCATTACCATGAGGGAAATTGGTCACCGTGGCGATACGGATCTCAGGAGTACCCTGCTCACGTAAAGCCTTACGGGCAACCGGGATAAAGCGAGGATAAATACAAATTGCCGCGGTATTACCGGCCGGGCTTTTAGCCTGATGACATAGCGCGATCACTTTTTCATCGGTATCGTTGTCATTCAGGGTGGTTAAATCCATCAAACTTAGCGCGCGTTTAGCGTAATCGTTCAAATGCGCGCAGGCGGTTAAATCGGTCATAAAACTCTCCAACACTGTTTCAGCTCCGGCAGTTTGCCAAAAACTGAGCATGTAATTATGAGCAGAAAAGATCCTTGGCAGTCTCTCTCAGTGGTTAAGCTCAATACGTTGGCGAGCGGACTTGGTTCCTTGAAGATAGCCCCAGGGGACTCCCCTGGGTGGCAATTGAGATCCATCTCACCGCACTATTAACGGGTTCTGATATGTAATAATTTCGGTCATGTATTAATCAGTTCTGTCATATGATTTTCTACACAAGCTCCGGCATCCAATCAGCAAACCAATGGTACTATTTGAGCACGTTAGCACGCCCTGAGATGTGTTTAATTTCACATTAATCAATGGAACCATGTAACGGAATGGAATTATATGTGATTTAAATCACAAAATAACCCCATTTATGGTCTATTGACCTCGATTACGCTATTCGTATCAAGAATAGCTTATTACTGGGAATACGCCGGATAGCCGGTGCCGTTTTACAAAAACGGCACCTTATACATCACAGTGCCAAGAAGAAGCCGGCGATCGTCGCACTCATCAAATTCGACAACGTCCCTGCGGCCACCGCTTTCAGGCCAAAGCGCGCTATATCATGACGACGGCTAGGTGCCATGCTGCCTAACCCACCCAATAGAATAGCCACCGAAGACAAGTTGGCGAACCCACATAGGGCAAAAGAGATGATTGCTTTGGTGTGATCAGAGAGCACCTGTAAACCGGCCGCTTTCACCAGCTCGTCCGCCTGCAAATACTCACCAAAGTTCATGAAGGCCACGAACTCGTTAACAATAATCTTTTGGCCGATAAAGGAGCCCGCCACCATTGCTTCGCTCCATGGCACGCCGATCAGATAAGCGATTGGTGAGAACACCCAGCCCAGAATCAATTCCAGCGAGAGTTGCGGATAATCGAACCAACCGCCAATCCCCCCCAGAATGCCATTAAGCAGTGCAATCAATGCGATAAAGGCCAATAACATCGCCCCGACATTCAGCGCCAGTTGCATACCAGAGGCTGCCCCAGAGGCCGCAGCATCAATGACGTTAGCCGGACGATCTTCTTCCGCAATCAGTGCGGTAGCATCAACTTTATCGCGGGTTTGCTCGGTTTCAGGCACCATTAACTTGGCGAACAGTAACCCGCCTGGTGCTGCCATAAAGGAGGCGGCAATCAAATATTCCAATGGTACGCCCATTTGCGCATACCCGGCCAATACTGAGCCAGCAACCGAGGCCAGGCCACCACACATGACCGCAAACAGTTCTGACTGGGTCATAGTCGCAATATAGGGGCGAACAACTAACGGCGCTTCTGTCTGCCCAACGAAAATATTGGCTGTGGCAGAAAGAGACTCCGTCCGCGAGGTACCCAGCAGTTTTTGTAAACCACCGCCTAATACTTTAATAACAATTTGCATAATGCCGAGGTAATACAACACCGCAATCAATGACGAGAAGAATACAATTACCGGTAATACACGTAGGGCGAATACAAACCCCCCTCCGCCAAAAACTTCAAACATTTTGTCGGAAACCAATCCGCCAAAAATAAATGAGATCCCTTCATTACCATAAGCAATAACATTAGCGACCCCTTCCGACATCCCCCCCAGAATACGGCGGCCAACCGGTACATATAGCACCAGCGCACCAATCACCACTTGGATAATAAATGCACCGATGACAGTGCGAAGATTAATCGCCCTGGCATTACTTGAAAGCAGTACGGCGATTAATATCAGTACTGCCATCCCGACCAAACTCATGAGCATGTCGATATTCCTATTAATAATAAGGCTATTAGTCACATTGAAATGATGCCGGCAATTATAGCGTCATCACCTAGCCATCAAGCAATCCCCGTCACAAATAAACACAAGCGGAAGCAACTACAAAGATATAAATGTGATAACCGTCACATTAAAGTTCAATAACGAACAATATGTATGCTTACTGTTAGCATGAATGGGCCGAGTAAAGATAAAAGCTAACACCGCTGCAGCGTCAAGGACGAAGATAAAAGGAAGACCCCAACGTCATTGGCGTTGCAGCAAGGCAGCAAGCGAACAAATCCCGATGAGCTTACTCAAGTAAGTGATTCGGGTGAGTGAGTGAAGCTAACGCCGCTGCAGCGTCAAGGACGAAGGGGAGGCAGGGAAAATAAACGCTGGCTATTACACATCAACTCAGCCGCAATCTCATCGGCTGGCTCTGGGCGCAGCTCACACAAGGCGGCAAACACATTGGCTGCTCGTTCAGGGCGATTGGCTTGCCCTTGAAAACTCGCCACAGGCATATCGGGTGCATCGGTTTCCAAGAGCAACGAGGAGAGCGGCAATGAGGCCATAACATGACGGGTTTTCTGCGCTCGTTCATAAGTGATGGTCCCCCCCACACCAATGTAATAACCTAGGCGAATAAAGGCTTGCGCCTGCGCTAAACTGCCCGCAAAACCATGTATCACACCCGCGCGCGGCAACGCGGCTTTACGCAATGCCGCAGCCAGTGGATCGTGTGAGCGGCGTGAATGCAAAATAACTGGCAAATCATGCTGTTTGGCCAGTTCAAGCTGCATATTCAGGATTACTAACTGATGTGGAAACTGCGGCTCATCCATATACAGATCGAGGCCAATCTCACCTATTGCCACCAGTTTCGGTGATTTATCTGCCAAAAGAGATGCCAATGTTGCCATATCGGCATCCTCATGTTCAGCAATATACAGAGGGTGTAAGCCAAGAGCCGCAAACAATGGGGGATAACAATTGGCTAACGCCAAAATACGGGAAAAATATGCTGCCTTGACCGAAGGAACAATCAATTGCCTGACATTCGCCTCTGCCGCACAGGCTAAACTCGCGGCTTCATCACCGGTGAACGGAGGGAAATCAAAATGACAGTGGGTATCGATAAAATACGGCATCGGCTTATCTGGCGCTCTCATCACACAGTATTACCTTTATTTTTTTGTCAGATCCGGTGGCAAAGTGATATCGACGGGTAAAGAGCTAGACTTCACTTGTTCAGTATCAGTCAGCGATACAGGATCAAGCGCCCCATTTATTTGCACTGCCTTTGCCGTTGTCTGCACCTCGGAAGGCGCGGTGAGATCAGATAACGTGACAGGCGGCTCTGTGGAGAGTACAGCGGTAAAACGTTCTTTAGGCCGACTATACTCATATCTATCATTCGGCTGATTAATATTCTGTGGCTGGATAATGCGGCGCGAGAGAGGAATGGAGGTTTTATCACTATCCCCCAACGACTCACGAGGTAATAACCAACGCCCAATAGTTGCCAGAAAATAGCGGCCACAGCGACGGCCTAAATGATAGTCACGATTCAGAGCCACCGCCCCGCTCCCCAATGCCTTGCTGGCGAGTGGTTTTGATGGGAAAATTTCGAAAATTCGTACATCGCCCGGCGGTTTCTCGATAAATTGCTGAATACGATGATAACTCCGCTCATGCTGCTGCATAATCCGCACCAATTGCTGCAAGCTGCTTTCACTCAGCCATTGTTCAATCCGCTTAAGCCATTGCGGCGCATAATTAGCCTGCGAAGGAACCGTGCGGATCACCACTATCGTCTCTGCACCACGGCGATAAGCCTCTTCTACCGGGATCGCATCGCTGATACCCCCATCCAGATAACTCACACCATCCAACTCAACGCCCTGCCGATATAAACCGGGGATGGCACTGGAGGCTTTAATCGCTGTTAGCCAGTTTTCCCGGGTTGGGGAAATATACGTTGGTTCGAAATCATCACTACGACAAGCGCACATTAAAAACTCGCGCCCCTGACGCAAATATTGTTCAGCGTGATCGAATGCCAGAGGGTACTGTTGGGAAGTGATATCCACTAGCCAATCGAGATCAATTAAATTACCCCCACGTACAAAGCGTAAGGGGTTAAAAAAATTGGCTGTGGTGGTGTAACGGGTAATAACTCGCCGTGCGTAACCGGGTTGCCCACAAATAAAGGCAGATAAATTTTGCGCCCCTGCTGAGGTGCCAATCATGAGATCAAAAGGGTTAAAGCGAGCACGTTGGAATTCATCCAGCACACCGGCTGTAAAAATCCCCCGTTGCCCGCCGCCCTCACAGACTAACGCCATTTTACCGGGTTGATAGGGTTTATAGGATTTATAGGCAAGTGGCTCAATATTACCGAGCGTAATAGGTATTCTGTATCCCACCATCTATCCTTAATTCATGACGAACAGGTGTTGACGATACCCCTTATTGCCCTTTGCTGTCACCCCTACTGCCTTGTTAAAGGTGTTTACGTCCCGTAAACAGACTGATGAGGAACAAAATAATCCCCACCACAAAGACCACTTTTGCCGCCCAAGCCGCAGTACCTGCCAATCCACCAAAACCTAATGCGGCCGCGATTAACGCAATAATCAGAAAAATAATGCCCCAGCGAAACATAAGCTTCTCCTTCCGGTTTAAAGATAAGGTGCCTGATTAAACAGACACCATTTCATTTGGCTCTCAGAGGAAATTAACTCAGCTGACGAACGGCGTGGGGGATACCTTATTTATCGATATCCAACAGGATATATTCCATGCCATACGTCGCCAGCTGAATAATTATTAAGGATTGATGTTCAAGTCGTTTTTAACGCTTTTTACGCCGTTTACCGCTTTAGCAATACTTTCTGCACGTTCAGATTGGGCTTTATTCTCAACATCACCCGATAGCTGTACGACACCATCGGTCGTTTCTACCTTAATTTTACGTGACGGTACGATATCATCCGCCAGTAATTTTGCTTTAACACTGCTGGTGGTCGCAGCATCGCCCGCATATTCACTGACCGACTGTGATTTCTGGTCTTTTACGTGCAATTTGTCGCTGACAGATTTAACCCCTTCAACGTTACCGGCAATTTCAACCGCGGTTTCAATTTCGGCCTGAGAATTAAGAAAACCACTCAGTGTCACGACGCCATTGCTCGTTTCGACAGAAATATCGGTGCTTTTAAGTGATTTTTCTTCCAATAACGCGCTTTTTACTTTCGCCGTGACTGCGCTATCGCTCATGTAATTATCAACTTTCTTCATGGAGCTATCGATTTTGGCACCAGTACTGTCCACTGTGCTGGCTGCTTTATTCAGTAACGTGTCTTCGGCCAGAACACTGCCACTGATAAGGGCAGAACCTAAAACAACCGTCATCACTGAACGGGAAAATTGTGTGTTCTTCATCGATATTTTCCTTTTTTGTTATGAATCCTTTCATGGGTTATGAAACCCCAACAAGAGGATCCTTACACCACCTTAAGGCGGTGACCCCTAAACGAATAGTTACAGTTATTGCAGGTTTATTGAGCTAAGTTTGATGCAAGTCAATCCTGCCTGTACCTATTAAAGATAGAGCATCACAGAAGAAATACAGTCGGAATCGGACTAAAACAGGATTTTTATCGCTAAGTAGGAATTATCTTAGGAAGAACATATCGAATAAGATTGATGAATCGGGGTAATAGATACCCCGATAGAATGCGGCTTGCAGCAGGTTCGTTAGCAGTAAACTTAGTGCTCGCGTGTTTTGCGGAAAATAACGTCCGGGTAACGCTCTTGTGTAATATTGAGATTAACCATCGTGGGCGCGATGTAACTTAAATTATCACCACCGTCTAAGGCCAAATTAAGTTCATTCTTACGTTTGAACTCCTCGAATTTCTTCACGTCATTACATTCGACCCAACGCGCGGTAGAAACGTTAACTGATTCATACACCGCTTCCACGTTGTATTCACTCTTCAAGCGGGAAGAGACCACTTCAAACTGTAGCACCCCCACAGCACCCACGATCAAATCGTTGTTGCTCAGTGGGCGGAACACCTGAACGGCTCCCTCTTCTGACAACTGAACCAAGCCTTTTAACAACTGCTTCTGCTTTAATGGATCACGCAGGCGAATGCGGCGGAACAATTCAGGGGCAAAGTTAGGAATACCGGTGAATTTCATATCTTCACCTTGAGTGAAGGTATCACCGATCTGGATAGTGCCATGGTTATGTAAGCCGATAATATCGCCAGCATAGGCCTCTTCAACGTGAGAACGGTCACCGGCCATAAAGGTCAGTGCATCTGAAATCACCACGTCTTTCTTGGTCCGTACCTGACGCAGCTTCATCCCTTTCTCAAAACGGCCAGACACCACGCGCATAAAGGCCACACGGTCACGGTGTTTCGGATCCATATTGGCCTGAATTTTGAAAACGAAACCAGTGAACTTTTCTTCAGAGGCGACCACTACGCGGGTATCAGTTTTACGTGGCATCGGTGCCGGTGCCCATTCGACCAAGCCATCTAGCATATGGTCCACACCGAAGTTACCCAACGCAGTACCAAAAAAGACGGGGGTTAAATCACCGGACAGGAAAGCCTCATGATCAAACTCGTGGGAAGCGCCCTGAACCAGTTCCAGCTCCTGACGGAACTGCTTGGCCAAGTCTTCGCCAACAGCCACATCCAGATCTGGGTTATTCAGCCCTTTAACGATGCGGACTTCCTGAATGGTATGGCCTTTACCGCTTTGATACAGATAAGTTTCGTCTTTATAAAGGTGATAAACCCCTTTAAACAACTTACCACAGCCAATCGGCCAGGTGATGGGGGAGCAGGCGATCTTCAGCTCACGCTCGACTTCATCCAGAACTTCCATTGGATCACGAATTTCGCGGTCCAATTTGTTCATAAAGGTCAGAATTGGCGTATCGCGCAGACGGGTCACTTCCATCAATTTTCGGGTCCGGTCTTCTACCCCTTTGGCCGCATCGATCACCATCAAACAGCAGTCAACCGCCGTCAGTGTGCGATACGTATCTTCGGAGAAGTCTTCATGCCCTGGGGTATCAAGCAGATTGACCAGACAGCCGCCATACGGAAACTGCATTACAGACGTGGTAATGGAGATACCACGTTGTTTTTCCATTTCCATCCAGTCAGATTTGGCATGATGACTTGAGCCACGGCCTTTTACTGTCCCGGCAGTCTGAATTGCATGTCCGAACAGCAACACTTTTTCGGTAATGGTTGTTTTACCGGCATCGGGGTGGGAAATGATCGCAAAAGTACGTCTTTTCGCGACTTCCAGAGCATATTCACTAGGAGACATAGTTGAAGTTTCTACTTTTAGGCCGCCCTGCTCTGAGCCTCACATTTTATTGCTATGTGGGTCAGGCAAAGCGAGACATTGATTATTGCGCGATATTTTCCCTGATTTATGCGAGATAGACAATCGGCGAAAGCATCAGCACGTCTAAGATGACGATAAAAAAACAATAAAACGGCGCTATGCCATTGGCAACGCCATCATAATGGCATCTTCACGCCCATTCGCACTTGGGTAATAGTTACGGCGCACAGACACTTCGTTAAACCCCAGGCTTTCATACAAGGCGATCGCCCGTGCGTTTGAAGCCCGAACCTCAAGCCAAAGCGTGACAATATTACGCGCCTCCAACTGTTCAATCAGATGTTCGAGCAGCAAACGGCCATAACCTTGGCGCTGATACTGTGGATCGATGGCGATATTGAACAGTGTGGCTTCATCCAACACTATTTGGGTAATAGCGAAGCCCGCCATTTCCTGGCCGATGCTCAACTTAAAATTGAGGTACCGGTCGCCCTGATTACTGACGAAAGTTTTTTCCGTCCATGGGAACGCATGGCTGGCTTGCTCAATTTGGTACGCTGTGGCCAGATCGTCTGGCGTCAGGATAGAAATCTGCTTCATAATGACAAATCTGCTGCCAAAGTGCGCGCTTAGCGCCCGCATCTTGATAAAGCCCAGCTAATTCCGGGCTATGTAATTGCGCACCGGCCACCGCAAGCGGTTCACTGATGCCCAATCGCCAACTGTTGCACTGCGTATCTTCCGGCAACATCGCGACCTGATCCGGCGTCAAGGCATAAACCTGGTGGGGCGTGAGGCCCAAACTGCGCAGCACATCGCACAGCAGTGGATCACTATGTTCAGGCAGTTGCTGTGCCACAATCAGCAGGCGGGTATCTTCAGGTAAATGTATTGCAATCTCACCCTGCAAGACGGCAGGACGGCGCAATACCCACTGCGTAATACCAAGCTGTTGTAACAGCAAGTCTCGTCTTGATGCCATGCTATTTCCTGTCAGAGCAAGCCGTAATTTGGCGCTATGCTAGCAAACCCATCGAACATGCGCCAACAAACCTCTATAATCCCCGATTATATTATTAAGGAGCCAAAGACTGATGTCAGCATTAACCCCAGCCAGTGAAGTGATACTGCGCCATAGTGATGAATTTATAGCCCGCCACGTACTGTTTGCCGGTGATTTACAAGATGCGCTGCCAGCGCAATTTGATGCAGCCGGGGTACGGGTTCACACCAATCAATATCACCACTGGCAATTACTGAGCAACACGCTGGAAGAGAATGTGCAATTCGGTCTTTTAGCCACTGCAGAAACTCTCGCGACTTGCGACACCCTGGTTTACTACTGGCCCAAAAGCAAACAAGAAGCCCAGTTCCAGTTGGCTAATCTGCTTTCTATACTGCCTGTTGGCACCGATATTTTTGTTGTGGGTGAAAACCGCAGTGGTGTACGCAGCGCGGAAGAAATGTTGGCAGACTTCGCGCAGTTAACCAAGATAGACAGCGCTCGCCGCTGTGGTTTGTACCATGGCCGTCTAGACAAACAGACAGAATTTGATGCCGATGCCTGGTGGGAAAGCTATCAGGTCGGTGGTGTGACGGTCAAAACATTGCCAGGTGTCTTCAGCCGCGATTCACTGGACTCGGGTAGTCATCTGTTGCTGTCCACCTTTAGCGAGCCATTTAAAGGCAGCGTATTGGATGTCGGTTGTGGTGCTGGGGTGTTAGCCTCGGTCCTAGCTCAGCAATCGCCAAAAATCAAATGGACGTTGAGTGATGTCAGCGCCGCTGCCATTGAAGCCAGCCGGGCCACATTGGCGGTGAATAATATTGAGGCGCAAGTGATTGCCAGTAACGTCTATTCCGACATCAAAGGTCGCTTTGAGATGATCATTTCGAACCCACCTTTCCATGATGGGATCCAAACCAGCCTGACCGCCGCTGAGATGCTGATCCGTGGAGCGACCGCTCACCTGCATGTGGGGGGAAAGTTGCGCATCGTAGCGAACTCCTTCCTGCCGTATCCTGCCTTGCTGGATGCCGCATTTGGTAGCCACGAAGTGCTGGCACAGAATGGCCGCTTTAAAGTATATCAAGCAACTGTCGGGCGCCCGCCACGGGATCCGAAGAAAAAACGTTAGTATTAAAGCAGTAAGATTCAAACAGTAAGACAAGCCACCTCTTCCATGCCGTAGCATTCATTCGCTACGGTATGGGACGGGAACATCACATCCAGTACAACTCACGCGCTATGCCATTCATTTATCAAGCCAATGAATCAACAGATGATGCTTTTTACAGCAAACATCCCGCTTAGGGGAAATAACTATTGACCTGTACGTGAAAGTCTCTAGAATTCGCCTCCGTGGTTGTATCACAAAAGTCATGTTCCCGGTACGCGATGGTGGCGGAATTGGTAGACGCGCTAGCTTCAGGTGTTAGTGTTCTTACGGACGTGAGGGTTCAAGTCCCTCCCTTCGCACCAAACAGTCTTTTGTAGCAAATCTGTGTATCAGATTGGTATTAATCCTAAATAGTTCGGGTTGCAGGAAGGCAGTCAACACATCGGCAACGTGAAGTATAACGGGTAAACAGCCCCAAAATAGCAGTAAGATTTATATTACGCAGCACATGCGATGGTGGCGGAATTGGTAGACGCGCTAGCTTCAGGTGTTAGTGTTCTTACGGACGTGAGGGTTCAAGTCCCTCCCTTCGCACCAAGCTGGTGATATAAATCCTAAGTAGAAGTGCTAGCTATAAATTGATAGTAAGAAATTAATAGTAAGAAATCATTTGGGCGATGGTGGCGGAATTGGTAGACGCGCTAGCTTCAGGTGTTAGTGTTCTTACGGACGTGAGGGTTCAAGTCCCTCCCTTCGCACCACGATGATTTCAGTTTTTCCGTAACCTCCGCTATACACTGACCCCACCTTCACACATGTAGCAAATCCCACAATATATACATATTTATCCATTTCAACGTAAATAACCCACACTGTTACTTACTGTATTACCTAATTTTTTATATTTATATTATCCCCGATTATCTGATACCCCCTATCAAGACACACCACTGTGCATTAGCATTAACGCGACCAAACCGCCTAACAGCGCCATACAAGATGGCAGTAACAAAAAGTGCCGCAACCGCGCGTGGTACAACATGCTGACGGTTGCCAGCATCGCCACGACGATAAGAATGCGCAATTGGCCGACAGAGATATCTACCCAGCCCAGTACAGGTAACAAGGTAAAAGGCAGTAATATCCCCCAGCCACTGGACATGCCACGGCTGAGCAACCCGGTGATCCCCCACGAACGGTAAGCTGCAAGTGTCGATGCAATCATGATGATGGCCTCAAGTGATAATGATAACCAATATCATATATCACTCTATGGTGCTCTGCACCATGAGGTTATTGACAAAGTGCCCGCGACGGAGAGAACAGGCAGATCGTAAAGACGCCATAAACCCTTCCCTGGGGGCTCGAGCCGCGCCATCCTTGGCGCGGACTCTTTACTCTTCTGCCTATCCTCACCGTTCAAGAATGAGTCATCGAGGTTTGTCAGCAGTCTGACCATGTCGTTATCTACACTCTCATGTCATATGCATCATTTTGCGCAGTTGAACGACATCATGATGACAGGCTGAAACAAAAATGGTAATTTTGGCTAAGAAAAATCCTAAAGAAATGTTAAAACGATTTAAACAATAATAATTCCCAACAAAAATTATTTGTCGTGATGTCTGAATAAATACCTCACGAGGATATGATTTATTAGTCTACTGACAGCACGATATTATGCAGAGTGAATTGAATATGAATAGCCACTCCTACGATCAGCTTTTGAAAAGCAAGCATCGGCTCTCTCTACTGCTTTTCCTATTTCTTAATGCATCATCAGCTATTTTCAGCATGCTATCATCGTCGCCTAAAACCCCCCCGGTAACGTTCCCCGTGGTGATGATTGCTGTTATAAACTTGAGCGCGGCGGCTTATCTGATTTTTATTTCAAAGAACTATATTGATAAAAAGAGCTATGTTGACAAAAATGACTATGCGAATAAATTGAATTTATTTTCAATCATCATCGGTGTACTTTGGGCATGGCAAATCATTCTTAAATATGAATATCTAGAGACTAACGAAGATAATTACTTATTACTCAGTCTGTTTACGATCTTTTTTATCAGTACCATTGCTTTGTCTGATAATTTTTTCGCGTTTTGTCTGCATACGGCACCTTCGGCAATAACTGTTATCTTACTGGATGATTTTCATAATATTTTCCGCATTATATTTACCATCATGTTACCGCTGATTGGTTTTTCTTTACATCACTTGATGTTGCGTCGAACTGATAACTTTACCCGTAAGCTGGTTGATCACCTTTCCAACGAAAGAGAAAAATTCAGTGATTTAAGCATGATAGACCCTCTGACTAGTTTGTATAATCGCCGTGGGCTGGAGAGCAAACTCGAAACATTGTTATCTCAGTCACCGGGAAATCATTATGTTCTGCTGCTCGATATCGATCACTTTAAAGCCTATAACGACAACTATGGCCATACCATGGGCGATCAGGCTCTGGTACGGGTTTCGGCGGCTATTCGTGATGCTGTGCGCTCAAGAGATATCGTGGTGCGCTACGGTGGTGAAGAGTTTCTCGTACTCCTGACACATGTCAGTGAAGAGTATGCCAGCCAACTGGCAGAGCGTGTACGCCAGCGCGTTTTAGGCCTGGATATTCCACATGTATTTAATCATAAGGTCTCGACGACAGTCACCTTGAGTGCGGGTATTTCCCCCCTGCAAGCCTATGACTTGGCCGCTTCATTGAAAGCCGCGGATGAAGCGCTCTACCGGGCCAAGAAAAATGGCCGTAATAGCATCGAGTTTGCTAAAGATGAATTATCAAATGTGCAGTCTTCGCCTTAATTAAATAGCTGAACATGCGGACACTCCATGCTGGTTGTTATTTTTAATGATTAATTATCGAGTTAAATACTGCACATTTAATTTCACTTCTATTACGTTCTTAAACAGTCTTATTATTCATTCAAGATAATTTAATCGGTTTATCAGTTGGTTTATCCGATTTATTTAAGCAGATCACTCTGTTTAAAAAACAGAGAAAATAGCCTTTTTAATAAAAAACTGACTCACAGGTTTTCATTTTAACACCCCATTTACCCTTCTTGGTGACACCTCAATCATCGCACTCAACCACTTATGATCTTGAATAATATTCAACAGGGAAATGCCATACCCTATAATTCGGGATATGACTAAACTAATCATCAGCGTCTCTGCGTCAATATAAAACTATTTGTCGATATATACCCGTTGTCCTTCAAGATGCAAGAAGGCGGCCTTATTGGGTATAGGCCGCACCAGATGAGAAGTGAAACGATCATGGTGAAACGCCACTTTTTGGATTATCCGCCAGCTTAAAGGCAGTAAACCGCGATTAATATGAGGCTACTGTACAGTCCAATCAGGGAAAATCATGGGCAATGTGAACGCTTTTAGTTGCTCAGCAGACAACTGACGCCGCCCTTCATTAATTTCAGCCCCCGGCCCCTGACTGTTCGCCTCAAAGAAGCGTGAGTCTTGCGGATAGAACCAGATTTTCTCGCCTTGCTTATCTTTTCCAGACATTTTATCCCAGCCATAAATGTGATCATCCATTACGGTATTGATAAATACCGCCTGTCCAATAGCCGCAGGATCAGCATAACGGCCATCATCAAACGCTGTAGTGGGGTGCCACGGACGCCCTAACGCAAAACTTTTAGCAGGTACTCCTGGCTCTTTGGTTAAACGGCTATTGAGAACAATCAGGCCATAAGGTACGGTGTTTTGGGTACTGGGTGCCGTAATGTAACCATAAGGTGGGGAGATATCATTGCGATCACGGGCAATGATATTGCAGCGATCAAATACCGTCACCCCTGAGCCAAAAATAAAATCGACGTGGCCACTGATGTCACAATCGGTAAAGTAACTGCGACTGCCCGTTTTGCTGTAAAGCGTATCTTGGTACCCCTCAAGTTTGACTTGCCTAAAGCGAGCTTTATCACTTTTTTCCGCTAATAACAGCGCCACCGCTTGCGTGTCTTTTAATTTCGTCGGGTCACCC
Organism: Yersinia similis; assembly: GCF_001053095.1. Lineage (GTDB taxonomy): Bacteria > Pseudomonadota > Gammaproteobacteria > Enterobacterales > Enterobacteriaceae > Yersinia > Yersinia similis. The sequence goes on from NZ_CGBP01000004.1 coordinate 259,662, forward strand.
TCTGCTTTCGCCTGATTAGCAGGGAAATCAAAGTCATTACGAATCGTCAAATTTTCTGCAGTAAAATTGGCTGCATTCACCAATACCGTGCTGCTGCCAGAGGTTCCCCATTTCATCCCTTGTGGGTTGAGCATACCCGCGGCGGTATTCGCGCCAATCACCGTCGTATCACGCTCCTCACCTTTCAGCGTCACATTGTCACGATTGACCTCAAGCCGTTCGGTATAAACGCCTTTTTTAAGGAAAATAACAAACGGAGAATTATCTGTCGGTGCTGATTGTAACGCTGCATTAATTGAAGAGAACTCATTGCCCTGCGCCATGGCAGAAACCACGGCATTGTACTGTGCCGCGCTGACTTCACCTAAAACGGCAAATGATATCAATCCTAATAATAGTGTCTTACTCAGAGCATTAATTGGCATGAATTACCCTCAGTTTTTAACATCCAGCAGATTAAAATCGATTGTTCGCTATTAGCATTGATAAAAATCACGTCTAGCTGTTGATAAAAAGCACGTCAAGTTCAATGACGAAAGCCTACTCTACACAAAATGAAACGCCATTCCATTTAAGTGGATCACACTTTTATCTATCTATGATAAAAATCAAGTTTTGCCAGATTTCTATTAACAATAGATATAAATAAACAAGTAAATAAGCCATTAGTCATATATCTAACCATTATTTATAACGGCATGGTGTTACAGGAAAATGATTATCGATGAAATATATTTAATTAATTTTAGGAGAAATAATAAGTTATTACCACTTGTTTAATTTATATATTTTAGATATAAAAATAGTTCATCCAAAGCCACCACTCAAAAATATAAACCACAGGGTAATAATTATAATTAGATCACATGCTCATATTTTATTATTAAGAATATAATTTACACCATAAATAATTCTAATTGCAGAAGTGAGGCAAGCGAGAGAACCCTAATGAGCTTAAATGAGTAAATTATTAGAATGATAACTGTTATTGACACTTAATGTCACGAGCAGATTTTAACGTTATATGTAGCTTTAATTAACTTGAGTATACATATATTATTATTAGCATTATCCACCAATGACATTCTAATGAAACAGGATAGAATCTTTATGGGAATTAAATATAACATAATTCAGTTTGAAATTAATGAGCTAGGAATAGATATTAATTTAGCTAACAAGGCATTCTCCTTTGAATTATTACCATGGGATCATAATGATGTAAAATTGTCTCAATTAAGATTTCTTATGAAAAAGTTAATTGCTGAAAAAAAATTATTCTGGAGGAAGCACAATGTTATTTAGATGATATTTTTATACCAGAGAAAATAAAAAAACTCATATCTTGTTTATCTAAAATAGATAAACAAACTTTCTATTCCTATAAACCTTTTAGGAAAAGAAGTATTAGCCAGTTCATCGTTGAATTGACAAACAACCAATGGGAAGTAAAAAATATTGAGCTTCCACAACTTACCACGTTTACACAGCCCGCCGATCACTTTACAGATCTAAGAAGATTAACACGTAGGTTTTCACCAATGGACCCAATGATCGTTCACTCACCTGAATTAACAGTCATAATTATAAATATCGTAAAGATGCTAAAGGAATGTGAATCCCAAAGAGAAATAAAAAAAGTAGCAGTGACTTGCCATCAGATCTCATTAATTTTAGATAACGCAGAGGCGTCAGTAAGTAACTCTCCGGAAGGATTACATCAAGATGGAAGCGATTATATCATCTCCGCATTAGTTATTGACAAATACAATATAATAGGAGAAACAAGTGAACTATATTGCTCTGAAAAAAAAGAAGTCATTAAATCTCACACACTGAGCAAAGGAGAAGGACTATTCCATATAGATAAAAACTCTACAATATGGCACAAAGTCACACCTATAACGCGTAAAGATTCATCAATAAAAATAGGTTATAGGAATATTTTAGGATTCGACATAAATTATATTAAATAACGTTACACTTCACATTACAAATAAAAACCAGTTGAAATAAATGAAAAAAACAAAGAAATCATCTTGTCATTACTTTTTTTAATTCATGGGATAGCGTATGCTAAATAACTGCGCTTAATACCGCTACACTTTTGTTAGCCCATGTTTGTTGCCCGGAAAAG